>NZ_JAPJDA010000036.1 GCF_026241755.1 Salinimicrobium profundisediminis | reverse complement strand
ACTTTTCTGCTCATAGCCTAAAAATAAGCAGCTATAACTTTTTATACAAAAAAGAGGCTGCCTTTTCAGACAGCCTCACTAAATGCTATAATTGGAAGGGAGGGCAAAGTATCAGCCTTATCCCCTATTTAAAACCAATTCTTCTACCTGCTCCCTTCCTTATTTAACAGCTTTAAAAATTAATGTAATCTATTTACATACATCAAGATAAGAAAAACACAAGGAACAAAAGCAATAATAAGCTCACTATAGGTTTTCACCACCTCTGCACCCTTAAAATCCTGAAGCAAAATATTAATAATCAATTAAAATTCAGTATCTTGTATAGCGTATCCCTATAATTTTAACGCCATGAGAAATCCAACTTCATTTTTCGCAAGGCCCATTGTTATCCTGTTCTTGTTTTTTGTTTTGTCTCCAGGAGCTGTGACTGCTTTTCAGCAACCTTCACAAGAGTATACAGAATATAAAGGACAGGTTGTTAACAGCCAAAACAACGATGCACTGGCCGGTGCCTACCTATCTGTTCAAAACACCAACATCTCTACAGTGACCAACAGTGACGGGGAATTTTCCTTAAAGATCCCTCAAAACCTCAAAGATGTAAATGTGCAGGTTTCCTTTCTTGGCTTCCAAAGCCGCACAATCCCTTTGCAATTCTTTCAGCAGGACAAAGTTGTCATACCACTTCAGGAATCATTAGAAGAGCTCAATGAAGTAAGCATTTTCACGTATACCGATCCTGCTGCTTTGGTTCACAATATGCTGGAAACCCGCGGAAACAACTATTTTACCGACCGTACAACCATGACTGCCTTTTACAGGGAAGCTATAAAAAGAGGCCGAAAAAATGTCTCTCTTTCTGAAGCCGTTGTAAAAATCCACAAACAACCTTATGATTCTAACAGTGATGACGATATTGCCCTGGTGAAAGCTCGAAAAACAGCCGATTATACCCGGCTGGACACTGTAGCCCTTAAGTTACGGGGTGGGCCTTACAATCCTTTGAGCATAGACCTTATGAAAAATCCTACGCATATTTTCAATCAGCGGGATCTTGCCAATTTCAAATTCAGCTTTGACAATCCTACCAAAATTGACGAACAGTACCTCTACGTTGTAAATTTTGAAGAGCTGGATAAAAGAATGCCCTGGTATTATGGCAAACTTTTCATTGATGCCAACACTTTCTCCCTGGTCAAAGCTTCTTTTAACCTCAACGTAGATAACCGCTCGGCTGCGACCGATTTGTTTGTTCAGAAAAAACCCGGCGGAACAAAGGTCTATCCCGTAGAAGTGAAGTACGACATTACCTACAGGCAAAAAGACGGCCGCTGGTACTTTGGCTATGGCAATACCCAACTTGAATTTGTGGTAAACTGGAAGCGGAAACTCTTCAACTCCCGCTATAAAGTAAACAGCGAACTCGCCGTGACCAACTGGGAGGTGAATACCGAAAAGGTCAAAAGAGATGATAGCTTTTTAAGCCGAAGGGTGATCATGAATGACGATATTTCGGGCTTTGCAGATCTTTCTTTCTGGGGTGAGAACAATATTATTGAACCCGATGAATCTATTGAAAGTGCGATAGATAAAATACGCGACAAGTTAGAGAACAACTAGATCTGTTTGATGAAATACCTCTCAAAAATGACATTTTTAAAGCACATTTTTGAGAGGACATATTTTGTTGTTTAAGTCATTAACTTTGCAGGGCACCAAGCTTTCCTTTAACTTCGGAAGCTAAAAGTTAAACCCAATGAAGATCCTGCATACGGCCGATTGGCATATTGGAAAAAAACTTCACAAAACCGAACTGGCCGAAGATTTCGACCTCTTTGTCAACTGGCTGTGCAAGACCATTGAAGAAGAAAAAATAGATGTTCTGCTGGTTTCGGGAGATATTTTTGATCTTGCCAATCCATCTTCCGAAGCAAGGCGCCAGTACTACCGCGCGCTGGTAAAGATGAACCGCTTTGACTGCAAGATCATTCTAACAGGCGGCAACCACGATTCTCCAGCCATGCTCGAGGCGCCAAAAGAGATCCTGAAAGCTCTAGATATCGAGATTGTTGGCGGAATGCCCCAAAACCTGGAAGAACTCATCATTCCCATAAAAAATTCCGACGGAATAACTAACCTGGTAATTGCGGCCGTTCCCTTCCTGCGTGACGCCGATCTTCGAAAATCGACTGAATCTGAAACTCATGAAGACCGTCTTGAAGCTCTCAAAAATGGTATTCAGAATACCTTTTTTGAAGCCGCACAAATTTGTGAACAGCAGTTTCCGGCTGTACCTGCACTCGCCATGGGCCACCTCTTCACCGCAGGTATTGAAACTTCAGAAAGTGAAAGAGAAATTCAGATAGGGAATCTGGCAGCTTTTGAAGCCTCCAGGTTTGGTAGCTATTTCAATTACATTGCCCTGGGGCATATCCATAAACCCCAGCGGGTAGCCGCTGCTGTGCCTGCATTTTACAGCGGTTCTCCCCTGCCCCTGTCCTTCAGCGAACGCCGGGATGAAAAAAGAGTACTTATCATTGATTCTGAAGAAGGCTGGGAACCAAAAAGTGTTCCTGTTCCGGGGTTTCGCGCTCTTTTAAAGATAAGTGGCGACCTTGAACAAATCAGCTTAAAACTGGATGAGCTAGAGGAGAAAAAAGATCTTGAAAGCCTCATCGAAGTAGAGCTTAAAGAGGAGCAGTATGATGCCTTAAAGATCTATGACCTCGATACCCTGGTTTCTGGTTTTCAAAAAGAAGGTTACCGGATTGTAAAACACAGGGCAGGTTTTAAAAATCAGTTAAAAGGTGCAGGCCAGGCTTTTAGTGCCGATAAACAATTACAGGATTTAAAGCCCAAAGATGTTTTCCTGGAGCTCATTGCAAAACACGAGTATGATACCGAAACAAAGCAGGAAATCCTTTCGGCTTTTGACGAAATACTTGAAGAGTTGCACCGGGATGAAAATGCAGAAATATGAAGATCTTAAAAATAGAATTTGAGAACATCAACTCTCTCAAGGGAAAGCATGAGATAGACTTCACAAAAGTGCCTTTTACGGTAAGTTCGCTCTTTGCTATTACTGGGCCTACCGGCAGCGGAAAAAGCACAATTCTAGACGTGATTTCCCTTGCCCTTTTCAACATGGTGCCGCGCCTGGGAAAGATCAGTAAGAACGACATCATCAATAAAGGGGCGCTGCTTACCCGCAACCAAAAAGAGGCTTTTGCAAAGGTTACTTACCAGGCAAAAAAAGGAATTTACGCCAGCGAATGGAGCATTTCAACCAATCGCAACAACAACCTGCGCGATTATGAAATGTTCCTCTACGATCTGGCTACCGGCAAACCCCTGGACTATAAAAAGTCTGATGTCCCTTCAAAGAACGAGGAGCTTATAGGTTTAAGTTACAACCAGTTCATAAAATCGGTGCTGCTGGCACAGGGAGATTTTGCCCAGTTCTTAAAGGCTAAAAAAGATGAACGCGGGGAGCTTCTTGAAAAAATCACGGGAACAGGAATTTACAGGCAGGTAGGCATCAAAGTTTATCAGAAATTTAAAAAAGTCAATGCCGAAATTGAAGACAGGCAGCGGGAAATAAATGTGCTTCAAAAAGACCTTTTAGAGGAGGAAGTTTTACAGGAGCTCACTACAGCTCTTACTCAAAAATCGGGCATGTGTGAGCCGCTGGAGAAGGAAACCCGCGAACTGGAAAGACTTAAAGAACTCAAGAAGAATATTTCTTCACAGCAGGAGCAAATTGCAGCACAGGAGAAACTACAGCTCAATGCCAGCCAAAACCTTATTGATTTTGAAAAAGAAAAGGGAGAAAAGCTAAAGCAACACGAGCAGGTACAAGGCTTTGCCGAAGATTTGCGCAAGTGGCAAAATCTAGATGCCGGCTGCAGGGAAATAAAGGAAGAACTTGCCAGGCATGCTGGTGACGTAGAAAAAAATAGGAAAGGTATTAGCCAGTGCCTTGAGAACATCAGCAGGTTTTTGAAAAATGAGCCTGCTACAGAAGAGATTGAGAGCAGCCTGCAAGCTTTTTCCCGCAATGTGAGAAAACTTCAGCAGCAACGGGATGAAAAACTGAGCCATTATCGCAACCTGCAGGAGCGCTTTGACCTGGAGTTAAGAGAAGTTCCGTTTAAGCTGAATGGCGATCTCAAAGCCGAAGAACTGAAGCTGCAAGAAATGAAAACTGCGGGCGAAAACAGGCTTCAGGAGCTTCAGGATCAACTGAAAGAGATAGACCTTCAAAATGTGGAAACCGAAAAAATCAGGTTACGGGAACTCCTTCAGCAGGGAAGAAAAGCACAACAGGAATGGGTGGCGATAGAAAATCTTTCCGCAGAAATTGAAAGGGCAACAAAAGAGGAAAAAGAACTGCTTGGGCAGGTTGCAAACCTTCCGCAGGAGGTGGCTTCAGCAAAAAAAGAGATGCAAACCCTTCAAAAAGATGTGGAGAACCTGCAACTAAGAAAGGAAAATGAGCTGCTTAAGGCGAGCCTGGAACAACACAGGCATAACCTGAAGAACGGCGAACCATGCCCGCTTTGCGGCAGCACCGAACATCCTTATGCCACCCACTTACCTGCCAAAAATAACACTTTACAGGAGGAACTTTTAAAGCTGAAAAAAGAGCTTTCGGCAATGGAAAGGCAGGTGACCAGCCGTGAGACCAGCCTGGCGCATCACCAGAAGAGAATTGGCGAACTTCAACTGCTCATCCAGGAAAACCGAAGCAAAGTGGAGGCTCAAAAAAGGCATTTTGAAGAGGTATTTTTAAAGATCAATCCGGCAGGGAAAGACTGGGAAGAATTCTGCAACAGCAGTGAAAAGAAGATTAGCCTTCTTGATGAATTTGAAAAACAAAACAGGAAGCTGAACGCTATTAAGACCGGGCTTCCCATACTTACCGAAATTCAAAACGTACTGGTAGAGGGAAAAAAGATCAAAAGAGAGCTTGACGGCCTGTACAGCGGGAAAGATATTGATACCGACTGCCTGGAGTTGCAAAATTCGTGGACTTCGCTACAACACCAACAAAATTCGCTTACCAGCCAGGGAAAAGACCTCAACCAAAAACTGACCAATAAAACTGCTGAGCTCAAAACGCTGGAAAAACTTCTGCACCCCAGTATTTCTGAAGCCGGTTGCAAAGATATTTCTGAAGCCCTGCAAAGACTCCTACCTGAAACAGAATATTCACAGCTCAACAGAAAACGGGAAGAACTTACCTCTCAAAAAGGGCAAATTGAAGCCTCTTTAAAAACGCTTAAAACGCAACTCGAAGAGTTACAACAAAAGGATTTGCCACAAAATGAGGAAAATCTTTTAAAGCAGCTGCAGGAGACAAAAGCGCAACTGACTTCTTTAAATGAGGAGTGCGAAGAATTGAGGCGCAAATTGCGAAACGACAAAGAACGACGGGCACAAATTGCTGCCATTGAGGAAGATCTTAAAGAAGTGAAGGGCAAAATAAAACGTTGGGAACTGCTCAACCAGCTCGTGGGAGACGCCACCGGGAAGAAATTTAACGACTTTGCCCAGGATCTAAGCCTCTCACAGCTACTCATTTTGGCAAACCGCAGGCTTCAGGATCTAAGCGACCGCTACAGGATCGACAAACCTTTAGAAGACGAAGACGACAGCCTGGTAGCCATAGACGAACATATGGGAGGCCAAAGACGCTCGGTAAAGACACTTTCGGGAGGTGAGACTTTTCTGCTAAGCCTCTCTATGGCCCTTGCTTTAAGTGACCTGGCTTCGCGAAATGTCGAGATCAACTCCTTGTTTATTGATGAAGGTTTTGGCACCCTTGATCCTGAAACCCTCGACCAAACTTTGGATACGCTGGAAAAGCTGCAGGCAGAATCATCTAAGACCATTGGAATTATTAGCCATGTTGACTCGTTAAAAGAACGAATTGCCACACAGATACGACTTAGCAGAAATGGCCAGGGCTATAGTTCACTGGAGGTAATAGGATAAATTATGACTTATGACAGTAGAAGAAAAAATTTCTACATTTTCAGAAGAATTTGAAAAGCTTCCGGGAATTACGGTGATCAATGAAATAGAGGGTTTTAAACCTCTATTTATGACCTCAAACGGCCTGGAACTGCTGGGCTTGACCCTCAATGAACTTATAGCTACAAAGGAGAATTACCAACATATCTATTTTAAATCAAATTACATAAGGGATTATCTGGAATCGCTGGAGTCATTGATTGAATTGGAAGGACTTGATGAAACATATACCTTCTTTCACCAGGTCAAAATTCAGGGAAGCTTTCAATGGTATGCGGCTTCTATAAAAATTTTTCATATCGAAGCTCATTTTCAACCTACTCACACTATCACCTACGCAGTGCCACTTAAAGATTTTGAATGGACGATAAAAAGAGCTGAGCGCTTAATGGAAGAAACAGATTTTGCCCGGAAGAACCTTGAAAAATACGGGAAGTTGACTCCGCGGGAAATTGAAACCCTTGGTTTGGCAGGAAAAGGGATGAGAACTAATGAAATGGCAGAGCGATTAAACATATCTTCAGATACGGTGAATTCTCATCTAAAATCTCTTCGGAAAAAACTGGAGGTTGCCAACTCATTTGAACTCCAGGAATATGCCCGGGCTTATGACCTAATGTGATAGATATCGAAAAAAAGATACCCTTTATCGATTTTCTTTAAGGTTTTTTTAAAGAACCTGTGTTTTGTGCTACTTTTAAATAGCAAACAACCGGAACCTTGCAGCCAACCTTTGAACAAAAACTGACTCTCTTCTCTGAATGTGCAGAAGCTATGCCCGGTGTGGTCATAATCCATGAATTAAGGGAAAAAGACTTCAAGACTGTTTACATGAGCTCCCGCGGGCTATATCAACTGGGAGTTTCTTTAGAGGAGCTTTCTAAAATGGGACCTAAATACCATGACCGTTTCTTCAATAATGAAGATATGGAAGATTTCATAGTGAAACTGCGAAAGCTGCTTCAAAAAAAGGATCCAGAAGAAACCTTTACTTTTTTTCAGCAGGTGAAATTTAAAGACCGCCAGGAATGGGTATGGCACATTGGGTCTATAAGGATCTTTCATCAGGCTGATGATGGCTCAGCCACTCATTTGGTCACTGTCGCGTTTCCCGTTGACCGCATGAAGCATATTGAAAATAAAGCAGAGCGGCTTTTAAAAGAAAATATGTTCTTCAAAGAAAACCTAAGTAAATTTCTTAGCCTTGGAAAAAGGGCAAAGGAAGTTTTAAAACTGGTGGCTCTGGGAAAGAGTTCGGCAGATATTGCAAAAGAACTGCACATTTCTATAGACACCGTGCACACTCACCGCAAGAATATCAAAAAGAAACTGAATATTTCTACCAGTTTCGAATTTACGGAATACGCCCGGGCCTACGATCTTATTTAAGCACAAAAAAAAATCGGGGCCCCTACACCCCCGATTTTTCACTCCGTTGCACCGGACTCATAACTGAAATATCCGGTACAATTTCACGTGATAAAAATAGTATTTCACACCTCCTCCACCAATACCCACTTTTGGGGATTTTCGCCCTTTTTCTGTTAAAATTAAAAGACGAAAGCCTTATTTTTGCCTACGAACAACAAAAAGATATTGTTGTGGTACTATTTTATGCACAGACACTTTAAAATATATAAACCCTACGGCTTTTTAAGCCAGTTCGTGAGTAACCAGCGCACCCGCCGCAGTAAGAAAATGCTGGGAGAACTAGGGGATTTCCCCGAAGGCACTATGTCGATTGGCAGATTGGATGAAGATTCGGAAGGCCTGCTCTTGCTTACCACCAATGGTAAGGTGAGTGCAGAGATTACAGGAGGGAATGTAGAAAAAGAATATTACGTGCAGGTAGATGGCCTCATTAAAGAAAAGGACATTGAAAAATTAAGTAACGGAGTTGAGATAGGGATCAATGGAAAAAAATATCTTACCAAACCCTGCGAAGCCAGGATGCTGGAATCTCTTCCTGATTTTCCTCCCCGGGCAAAACCCATTAGGGATGAAAGGCACGGCCCTACCAGCTGGATTTCAATTACACTCACTGAAGGCAAGTTTAGACAAGTAAAAAAAATGACTGCAGCGGCCGGTTTTCCCACTCTTAGGCTGGTAAGGGTACGTATAGGCCAGGAGAAACTTGACAGCTTAAATTCGGGAGAAGTTATTGAAGTTAAGAATTTTACCTATTAATAATTGATAAAAATCATATAATCTATCTGGAATTTTCAGTAAATTATTGTTCTAATTTTTTCGGCTATGAACAATATTCTGATCTCTTCAGATGTTTCGTCGCTTCCCCGAAGTGGCTTGCTCTACGCCCTTCATCTCATGAGAGGCCGAAAAACTCATTTCTATTTTGAGACCTTTTCTATAAAACAAAGATTGGCTTGCAGGCCGTCTTACAATGAATCTCAATTAAATTGTCTCGAATTCGTCATCAAACAGGAATTGGATGCCATTCAGAAAAAAATAAGGAGTTTTTTCCCTGCTGAAGATTATGAGCTGCACCTCTTGAAATCGCCCGAAGATCTCTACAAAAGAAAAGAAAAATTCTCTTTGGCTATTTTGAATACCAGAAACAGAGCTTTAAGTCATTTGACGGCGTTGACCAAACTATATGCCGGCTTAAAAATGCCATTTTTGGCACTCCCTGATATTGCGAAGCCTATACTTCCCAAAAAATTGCTGCTCATAGCAGAACCCGGCGTTCAGGTTTCGTTAGCCAGTCTTGCCCCGGTTAAAAAAATCTTTGGAAACTTCAGCTTTTCCCTTGAAATACATAAGATCTACCCCGGCAAAGTGAATGCCCAACAGGCAAAAATTGACAGCTTCAGGCTAAAAGAAGTTTTAAATATATATCATCCTGCGGTGAAGGTTTTCTCTCAGCAAGAATACCGTTTCTCAAACCTGCAGGATGCTCAAAATTTTGATTTACGATTGCTCCCTCAAGATGAGCATAGCCTGCAAATGAAAATGAAGAACCCGGCTTTTGTGAATTTTATTTCCAATCCAAAAGCTCCGACTTTAATAAGTCCAAAACCTGAAATAGACTTTGTGCCTGCCTTTAAACGAAACCGTAATACCACAAAACCATTATTTCAAAAGCCATGAAAATCTTAATCTCCATCCTGCTCCTCACACATGCAATTTTACACCTCATGGGGGTAGTAAAAGCTGTTCATGAAGATTTTTTACCTACCCTCTCCAGAAGTATCAATAAACTTGAAGGAATACTTTGGCTTACCAGTGCCGTGCTTATTTTTATAGCAGATGTCTATTTTTTAATGGCTTCAAATTACTGGCCCATTCTGGCTATTATAGGGGCCATCCTGTCTCAGTTTCTTATCACGTTAAACTGGCAGGATGCAAAATACGGCACTATTCTTAACCTGCTGATTTTAGGCATAAGTTTTCCTGCGCTAACCTGAAGTTGAAATTTTTCAATTTGAGGGCATCAGAAGTCTTTATAAAAGACTTTTGTGACCTGTATAATGAAAGTGGGTAAAATGCCGGCACCGGCAATCAAAACCCAATGGTTTGTTTGCAAAGGCTGCAGGCTCAACACCCCGGCCACTACCGGGATAAAGTAGGCCAGGAGAACCACAGCCACACAAAATCCCACCGCCATCCATACATATTTGTTACGGGTAACCTGGTTGTTGAGCAACGGTTCTTTGCCCTCACGCATATTGAGTACGTGCAGGAACTGCGCAAACGCAAGGCTTAAAAAGGCGATGTTATTATTGATCTCTTCCGTTTCTTCCCAAATAAAATAGGAATAAAAAAAAGCTCCCGTAACACTGGCAGCAATGAGCACCCCGTAAATTCCAATCTGCACCCAATTCCACCGGCTAATGATTGGTTCTTTTGGATCTTTTGGGGGCAACTTCATAACGTTAGGATTGCCTTCGCCTATGCCAAGCGCAAGAGCCGGGAACACATCTGAAAGCAGGTTGAGAAACAACAGCTGCAGGGGTAAAATAGGCAGGATAAAGAGTGAGAAACTTATAAGCGCGATCAAAATGATCTCAGCAAGGTGGTAAGAAAGCTGATAAAGCACAAACCTCCTGATGTTCCCGAAAATGATGCGCCCCTGCTCAACAGCTTTGACTATAGAACCAAAAGAGTCATCTTTGAGTACCACATCGGCGACCTCCTGGGCTACCTGCGTACCTCTCTTGCCCATAGCAATGCCAATGTTGGCCTTTTTGAGAGCCGGCGCGTCATTCACTCCGTCACCGGTCATACCCACGATCTCGCCCATATTTTGAAAGTGGCTGATAAGACGTAGCTTTTGCCCGGGGTCTACGCGTGAAAATACCCTGATGCCCATGAGTTCATCCTGGGTACTTTTTTCAAACTGTTTATGCAGGTCTTTGCCATGTAAAACCGGGGGTTGGTGTTCTTCTTCTGAAACGATCTTTACCTCACGCCCCACATTAGCCGCTGTTGCAGGATGATCTCCGGTTACCATGATCACTTTAATGCCTGCAGCTTTACAAGTCTCTATTGCTGTAGCCACTTCTTTTCGCGGAGGATCCATAAAACCGAGCAGCCCCACAAAATTGAGGTCATGTAGAAAATCTTCGGCTTCTTCGCCATCAGGACATTTTTGACTTGTTTTAAAAGCAAAACCAAGTACGCGCAAACCATCGGCGGCCAGGTCATGATTTCGCTGTTTCCATTTCTCCTTTTCATCTTCTGTAAAATCTTCCGGTTTTCCCTGCTTCAGGATTTGTGTAGAACGGGAAAGAATGGCATCGGCAGATCCTTTTCCGGCTATATAGAAATGATCGTTTTCTTTGTAAATGGTTCCCATCACCATAGACTCTGAGTCAAAAGGATCATGTAATTCCCGGGGCAAGTCCTGTAATTCCTTATAAAATTCCGGGTCAAAATTGCTCACAAAATCCAGCAGGGCTATCTCAAGAGGGTCTCCTTTAGCCGGTTTTCCCTCTTCTGCTGCTTCCGGTTTTTCTTCAGAATTTTCGGGATTCCCCAGGGAAGCATCATTGGCAAGTACAGAGATCTTCAGCAACTCGTTTAAATTACTTTTTTCCTGTAGATCAACATGTAAAGTTGGTTTTTGCCCGTGCCGGTCAACCTTCAGAAGTCCGTCATCGGGGAGATAAAAGCTGTGAACGGTAAGTTCATTCTTTGTTAAAGTTCCGGTTTTATCGGTAAAGATCACGGTAGTCTCTCCCAGCGTTTCTACCGCGCTCAGGCTCTTGATCAAAACATGCTTTTTAGACAGCCTTACCATTCCGCGGGCAAGGGCGATACTAGCAACAATGGGCAGGCCTTCAGGGATAGCAGCAATAGACCAGGCGATTGACGTTTGCACCAGTTGATACAGTTCTTCTCCCGCCAGCCAGCCAAAGAAGAAAAAGGCAGCTGCCATCACCAGGATCACCCAGATCAGTTTTTTGGTGAGCCTGTTTAGCTTCATATTTAAAGGAGTATCTTCCCGGTCCTGCTCCTCAACCAGCGAAGAGATATTGCCAACTTCGGTATCCATCCCGGTAGCAAAAACAAGGGCTGTTGCAGTGCCCGAGGTAACTGCGGTACCTTTGTAGAGGATATTTTTGCGATCGGCCACCTGCAGCTCCTCTTCAATTACTTCGGAATTCTTTTCGACAGGTACAGATTCTCCGGTAAGGGGAGATTCATCAACCTTAAGTTCAACAGCTTCGATAATTCGGGCGTCGGCAGGAACGAGATCTCCGGCTTCCAGTTTAATAATATCTCCTGAAGTTATATTTTCAGCATCAATATCTATTTCTTTAGAAGATCTCACCACAAGGGCCCTTACCTTATCGAGGTTTTTGAGGGCATTCATTGATTTCTGCGCCTGAAATTCCATCCAGAAACCAATAACGGTATTTACGATAAGTACAATGAAAATGGCTATTCCTTCAGCAAAATCGCCAAAAATAAGGGCAAGCGCGGCTGCAGCAAACAGCAAATAAATTACCGGATTATTGATCTGGGACAGGATGAGGTGCCACAGACTTCTTTCTTCAGCCTCCTTTAATTTATTAGGGCCGTACTTTTTCAGCCGCTTTTCTGCTTCTTCTTTAGAAAGGCCATGGCGGATATCTGCAGAGAGGTCACCTGCCACTTCCTCTACCGTTTTAAGATAGGCATTCGTGCTGTTTAACCTCTGTTCCATGACATCCTCTAATTATTTCTGTTACTTCATATTTAGATTGTTCTGCCTTCCCTTAAATTTTGTTTAAGCAGCTGTTCATAAAGAACCTCTACATCTTCTTTTTTAAGGAGTTCGGTCCCCGGCGATTTTATGGTTGCACTGCCACAGGAAAGTCCGTACAAAATGGCATTTTTGAGAGGTTGGCCTGTAGAAAGGGCGTAAACCAGGCCGGCCACCATACTGTCTCCCGCCCCTATTGAACTAACGTGCTCCACTTGCGGGGCAGGGTAATGTTTCACTTCCCCTTTTGTAGCCAAAAGCGCACCTTCACCCCCCAAAGAGAGCACAATGATCTCTACGGAATACTTTTTAAGGATATCGAGCAAAGCGCTTTTTTGCTCCTCCAGATTTTCTGCCGATTGGCCCGTAATATCGCTGAGCTCCCTTTTATTCGGTTTTAGTAGATAAGCTCCCTGCTCCAGAACTCCCTGGTAGGATTTTCCAGAAGTATCAAGCACAAATTTTAATCTGCAGGCTTTCGCTTTTGCCGCTACCCGGGCATAAAAGTTGGAGGGTGCACCCGGGGGAAGGCTCCCGCTTGCCACTAAAAAAGCCCCTTTTTCACACCGGCTCACTTTGTCGAGTAAAGCTTCATATTCCGATTCCTGTAATTGAGCCCCAGGAAAACCGAAGCGATAGAGATTTCCTGTGGCAGTTTCGGTAACTGCAAAATTCTGCCGCAAATCATTTGTAACCTCTACAGGATTTTGTGTCACCCCTTCCTTTTTCAGAAGATCGTAAAAAAGCTTTCCTGTGTGACCACCCTTAGCATACACGGCGGTAGATTGCCCACCCAGTCTCTTGATCACCCGGGAAACATTTACTCCCCCTCCACCCGCATCAATGAGCGGTGTCTCACACCTCAATTTTTCGTTGGGTTCGAGCCTTTCTGTTTTTGAATAAATATCCAGGGCAGGATTGGCAGTTAAGGTTATTATCATTGCCTATATTTTATTTGGTCTACTCTCTAATTTACAGATTAGTTTTTTAACCCTAAAACTGTAATGTTAAATTCTGAAAAAGCTTTTCATATTTTCTGAAGTCTGGCGTAAAACTGAGAGATATCATACTTATTCCGGGATTTATAAGGTAGTTTTAAGCTAGAAACTGTAGGGAATGGCTGAAAGTTTTCCATTGAAAAAAAACCTGTACTCCTTTTTTGCTGAAATTGGAGCGCTGTCAAAATTTGCCGCACGGTTCTTTAAGGAATTGTTCAGCCGGCCTTTTGAATTCAAAGAGTTTTTACGGCAATGTTACCAAATGGGGAATAAATCTTTGTTACTTGTAGGAGTAACAGGTTTTATTCTTGGCCTGGTCTTCACACTTCAATCCAGGCCCACCTTAGAAGAGTTTGGAGCTTCATCGTGGATCCCGAATATGATTAGTATTTCTATTGTTAGGGAAATTGGCCCTGTGATCATCGCTCTTATTTGTGCCGGACGAATTGGATCAAGCATAGGTGCCGAACTGGGATCTATGAAAGTGACCGAACAAATAGATGCTATGGAAGTCTCGGGCACCAATCCTTTCAAGTATCTTGTTGTCACCCGAATTCTAGCTGCCACCCTTATGCTTCCGCTTCTTATAATCTTTGGTGACTTTGTTGCACTTATTGGATCGGCCCTGGTAGAGAACATTAAAGGGCAGGTTTCTTTTATGCTGTACTTTAATCAGGTTTTTAGTGCCCTTGGTTTCAGGGACCTCCTGCCTGCTACGGGAAAATCCTTTTTCTTCGGATTTGCTATTGGGCTGGTGGGGTGTTTCAAGGGCTACAATAGCAGTAAAGGAACTGCCGGTGTGGGTCGGGCTTCAAATTCCGCAGTAGTATACACGAGCATGTTGCTTTTCATTATAGATTTTATAGCAGTTTTTCTAACCCAATTAATATATGGATAGCATGACGGCCGAACCTACATCTTCTTCCACACCAAAAGGGAAACCGGTGATACGAATCCAAAACCTGCACAAGCAGTTTGGAGACCAGGTGGTGTTGAAGGATTTTAACCTGGAAATGTACGAGAACGAAAATCTGGTACTCATGGGGAAATCGGGCTCGGGCAAGTCGGTAATGATCAAGTGTCTTGTAGGTCTCATGGAACCGGATAGCGGGACGATCGAAGTATTAGGTCAGGACATCACGAAACTTGACCGCACTCAAATGGATGAACTTAGAGCAGAGATTGGGTTCCTGTTTCAGGGTAGTGCTCTTTACGATTCAATGACGGTGAGAGAAAATCTGGAGTTTCCATTGAGGCGGCACACCAAAAGAATGAACATCAAAGATACAGATGAACTTGTACTTGAAGCACTGGAGAATGTAGGGCTGGCCAGAACCATTGATCTTATGCCCAATGAACTTTCGGGCGGGATGCAGCGAAGGATAGCCCTTGCACGGGCACTCATTCTTAAACCCAAGATAATTATTTATGACGAGCCCACTACCGGCCTTGATCCCATTACAGCCAAAGAGATCATTGAATTAATGACAAGCGTTCAAAAAAGGTATAAAACTTCTTCAATGATCATTACCCATGATGTTGACTGTGCCAGAGTGATCTCCCACCGGATGATCCTGTTACTTGACGGTACCAATTATGCGCAGGGCACCTTTGAGGAACTATCAACTTCTGAAGACCCCAGAATAAGGGCCTTCTTTAAATAAAAGACATGAAAAATTCAAATTCACAGAACCTGAGATTAGGAATATTCGTGATTGTGGGAATTATAATTTTCATAACCGCAGTCTATTTCATAGGAAACCGGCAAAACCTGTTTGGGAATAATAGTGTCATTGTTTCGGTGTTTAAAGATGTTAATGGTCTACAGCGCGGAAACAATGTTCGCTTTGCGGGAGTAAATGTGGGTACGGTGCAAAGCATTACCATAGTTAACGACACCAGTATTGCCGTAAACATGAGAATTGACCAGCGCACTATGGATCTTATCAGCAAGAACTCCCTCGCAACGATTAGTTCTGACGGGCTGGTAGGGAGCATGATCATAAACCTTCTTCCGGGAGAAAAGGCAGATGTGGCACCCGTTCCAGTGAGCTCGGGAGATACTATTAAATCTATTAGTAAGATTGCCACCGCCGATATGCTTACCACCCTTAACACAACTAATGAGAACGCTGCACTTTTAACCGCCGACCTGCTGAAAATAACCAACAGCATTAATAAAGGGGAAGGCACCCTGGGGGCTTTAATTAAAGACAAGGAAATGGCAGCTAATATTAAGGAGAGTATTAAAGACCTTAGAAAGGCCACAGGAGAAGTTTCAATTATGGTCAATAACCTCAACAAAATAACCACTCAGGTGAACTTTAAAGAAAGTGTTGCGGGAGTTTTACTAAATGATACTACCGCGGCAAAGCAAATTGAAGGAATTATCTCAAATCTTGAAATTTCTGCTCTTGAAATTGGGGTAATGACTTCTAACCTGCAGCAGGTTTCTTATGATCTAAAAAATGGTGAAGGCACGCTGGATTATTTATTAAACGATGCCGGTGCTGTAGATAAACTGGATGCTACCCTTCAGAATATCGAAGAAGCTACCAAAAAGTTTGACGAGAACATGAAAGCTTTGCAGCACAATATCCTCTTTAGAGGCTACTTTAAAAGACAGGCCAAATTACAGGCAGAAGAAGAAACAAATAAAGAACAGGAATAGAAAAAGGCTGCTTTAAAAATTAAAACAGCCTTTTTATCCGCCAGAATAAAAAATTAAGCGCTTACTCTACAATAAATTTTCCGCGCATTTGAACGTAATGCCCCGGGAAACTACAAATAAAATCGTAAGTTCCTGCTTCAGAAACAGTAAACTCAATAGTTGTTTCCTCACCACCGCCTATCATTTCGGTCTTGGCGATAACAGCGTCTGTTCCTTCAGGGATGTATTCATTACCTGTTGCAGTAGCTGCTTTTTGGGCAAAATCAACCACATCTGTTCCCTGCTTAAGCAGTACAAAGTTGTGGCCCATTGCATTTTCGGGTAATTCCCCCACATGGGTAAGGGTAAGTTTTACCTTGTCACCTGCTTTTACCTTAATCTCATTGAGGTTATACTGCATTAGATCATTACCGGTGAGGTTAACCTGTACCACCCCATCCTGCCGCTGTATAGCATCATTGGTCTGGGCTGTTTCATCAGCAGCTGCATCTTGGGTGGTCTCCACTGTTTCAAGGTTTCCTCCATCTCCAATAGTTATAGTTTCCTGTTCTTTTTTTTCATTTCCACAGCTCATTAGAACTGCAGCTAAAAAAACTGCAAAAAATCTGCTTAAGTTTTTCATGTTTTAGGTTTTAAATTATAGCTCTTTTAACTTTTGAACTTAGCTCAAAGGTAAAGAATTATAACAGGTTTTCTTAAAATCTGAAGTTAAGGAAAGTATAAACCTCAGCCCTTTTTTAAAGGATGTGTGTCATCTTCCAGCGCTTTAAATCGGGCAATATTTTGATGGTTTGCTGGGCTTCTTCAAGTGTGAGGCCATCGTGGTGCCGGGCCATCTCCAGCAATTTTTTCTCCATGTCCTGAATGTTGAGCTGGTGGTTAGTGAATGTTCCATCCTTAAAACAGTTCAAACAATAATCGGAGTTCTTGCTAAGATCCTTATTGGTGCCTCTAAACTTCTTTGAAAAAGGCAATCCGCAGCTTTGACAGGTCAATGACTTCATAGCATATCATCTTAATCTTCAGAACAATAACCAATGTTCTAAAAAGGGTTTATCTAAAGATAAAAACAGAAGAGAAAAAAAAAGGCTTTCAGGTCTTAAATATTTCCTAAATATGGTTTTCTGACGTATCTTTATTTCACATTTTTAATTCGCTGATAATGAGAGGTGTTTTTTGTAACTTTTCAATATATCAGTTTAAATATCAAGCTCATGGAGAACTCAGTCCTCCTTATTGAAGATGACCTTGTTCTTGCAGAAAACACCCGGGAATTACTCGAACTTTCCGGTTACCGGACTTTCCTTGCCCATGAAGGCAAAACCGGACTAAAAAAGGCATACAAGGAACTACCCGATGTTATTATATCAGATATCATGATGCCCGAGTTGGACGGGTACGAGGTGTATACCGCGCTTCAGCAAAATCGCCACACCAGGAATATTCCGTTCATCTTTCTATCAGCAAAGTCAAATCCTGCCGATGTACGCCGGGGAATGAACCTGGGAGCCGATGATTATATCACCAAACCCTTTAGCGAAGAAGATCTTATTTTAACCATTGAAAAGCGTCTTACTAAACGGGCACAGCTGGAGGGAGAAAAAAGTCCCGGCCGTAAAAACCAGTTTCACCTCGAAGAGTTTAAAGAATATGTGCGCACTTATGGCGAACAGATAGAGGCTGAAAAAAATGAAGAGATCTTTATGGAAAATCGTATGGCCTGCAGTGTCTACCTCCTGGAACATGGGATGGTGAAGACCTATAGGCTTGACGAGTACGGGAAAGAACTTATCACGACTATTCCTCAAAAAGGGGATTTTTTGGGCTTCTATAGCTATAAAAAATCAAACCATTATCCCGAAAGTGCCCAGGCACTGGAAAGAAGTATTTTGTACAGGTTATCTCATGACGAATTTCTACAAATGCTGGAACAAAACCGGGATTTGATGCTGGAATTTGCTGAAGAAATAACACACAGCCTCGATGTACTTAGAACTCACCTGTTAGAAATGGCATATGGATCGGTCCTTAAAAAAACAGCCAGTACCTTACTGGAATTTGCTGAAAAGGTAAAAGACGATAATACTCCCGTTTTAAAGGTTTCGCGCAGCGATATGGCCAGTGTTGCCGGTATTTCTACAGAAAGTTTTATAAGAAGCCTTTCCTGCCTTAAAAAGGATGGTATTATTGATATTATTGGCCGTGACATAAAGATACTGCAGCTTGAAAAATTAACGGAAATACATTAGGAGTTTTCGCACACCTTTCTTTCGCTACATGACAATTGTCATGCTCTTCGGGGTTAATGTACTGTAAATTAGAAGAAAAAATTACTAACATTAAATTCCATGGTTATGTCAGTAGCAACAACAAAAAAGCGCAGGGCTCCCGTATTGAGCAATGCCTTTATGAGTGATCCTTTCTTTTCAGACTTTTTTGACCGCCGCGGATTGATGAAAAATTTCTTCGCTCCTAATGGAGACGGTGATGTTAATCCGGCAATGAACATTAAAGAAAAAGAGAAAGAATTTGAAGTTGAGCTCGCCGCCCCCGGCCTCAAAAAAGAGGATTTCACCATCACTCTTGACAATGGTCTTCTCACTATCTCTGCTGAAAAAGAAGAAAAGAAAGAAGATGAAAAAGAAGGTTTTGTGAGTAGAGAATTTAGTTATAATTCCTTCTCAAGATCTGTAAGTATTCCTGAATCTATTGATGAAGACAAAGATGTCTCGGCTCGATATGAAGATGGAGTTCTAAAATTAAAATTACACAAGAAAGAAGGCATAGAAACTAAAAAACCAA
The DNA here is from genome assembly GCF_026241755.1 of Salinimicrobium profundisediminis. GTDB lineage: Bacteria > Bacteroidota > Bacteroidia > Flavobacteriales > Flavobacteriaceae > Salinimicrobium > Salinimicrobium profundisediminis. The sequence goes on along the minus strand of NZ_JAPJDA010000036.1, from coordinate 6,281 downwards.
AAACCATTAAAGTTTCCTGACCTTTAAGAAGAGACTGCCCTGCGATTCAAAGCGATTATTCCTAAAGTTGCAGGCAGGGAAGTAGAATGATTTAAACATTTGAAATTCACCCGCTGCATAATGGGTAGTCTCTTCTCCTGCATGATCGCAGTCATACTTTTTTACTGAAACTTTCTCTAACTTTAATGAAAATGCAATAAAATGAGAAAGATTATTGTTCCCACAGATTTTTCGGAAAATGCGTTCCAGGCACTAAAGTATTCCGCAGAACTCTTCAAGTATGAAAGAAGTGAATTTTACGTGCTTCACGCATATGCCGATGAAGTTTACAGTTTTGAGGGCGTAATAACATCTAATCTTCTCGAAGAATATAAACAGAACATTAAAGAAAAAAGTGATAGAGAACTTGCAGTTATCCTGAAGCGGATAAAAGACCTTTATGCCAATCCTAAACACACATTCCATGCAATTTCAGCATTTGGACTGTTGATAGATGAGGTAAATGATTTAGCCGAAAAAGAAAACGCCGATCTTATTATTACTTCCACCCGGGGTGTTACCAATGACAGGCAACTGACTTTTGGAAGCAACACCCTTCAGATTATAAAATACGTGCAGTGCCCGGTGTTGAGTATTCCCGAAGATTACGAATTTTCAGATCCCAAACGAATTCTTTTTCCTACCAACTACCTGCTTCCTTACCAACGCCGCGAATTAAAACTGGTTGGAGGAATCGCCCGCTCCTTCTGTTCTGAGATTCACATGTTGTATGCTTCAAAATTTTCAGAAATAACTTTGAGGCAGGAAGACAACAAACAGGCGATCCTGGAACATTTATACGATGTAAATGTGCAGCAACACCAGGAAGAAGAGCTCGAAAAAACCGAAGCAATCAAAAAGATGATAGACGATCTCAACATTGATCTACTGGTGCTGGTCAACTCGCGTCACAGTTATCTAGAGAATATACTTTACAGTTCAACAATAGATAAAATAGGACTACATCCAAAAATACCATTTTTGGTACTCCAGAATTTCAACCGGTATTAAAAGTCAAAACCCTTAACTCATGAAAAATATCCTGCTACCTACCGACTTTTCCGAAAACGCATATAATGCTGCCAAATATGCTGTGCAGCTATTTAGTAATGAGGAATGCACCTTTTTTCTGCTAAACACATACACTCCTGTACTTTACGATAATGAATATCTGGTATACAACTCAAATTATCCTACCCTCACAGAAATTTACCAGGATAAATCGAAAAAAGGGCTTGAAAGGGTGCTAAGACGAATAAAACGAAATTTTAAAAATGAAAAACATTATTTTGAGAAAATCTCTTCATTCAATCTCCTGAATGATGAAATGAAAGATATTGTTGCCGAAAAAGAAATAGATCTCATTGTTATGGGTACAAAAGGCGCTACGGGCGCTGAAGAAATTCTTTTTGGCACCCATACCGTTCACGCCATAAAGAGAGCACGCTGCCCACTGCTGGCCATTCCGGCACATTATGAGTATAAGCCACCCAAAGAAATTCTTTTCCCTACAGATTATGAGGGAGAAATACCGGCACTTCTTAATATTATGGAAGAGCTGGCAACTGCTCATTCTTCTACAATACATATTCTACATGTATATTTTGGAGTAGATCTTACATCAAACCAGGCCAGCAGGAAAAAGGCATTATCAATAACCTTTAAGGACCTTGCCCATCACTTTTACAATATTAATGGCAAAAGTGTTACCCGCGCCATATATGATTTTCAGGAAGAGAATGAAATAGACATGCTTACCATGGTAAACAACAAACATTCATTCTTTGAAAATTTACTCTTTACCCCTGTAGTCAACGAAATAGGTTTTAATGTGAAAGTGCCATTTTTGGTAATTCCTTCAAAAAAAAGAAAGTAAAATGAAAACTGTACTCTTACCCACAGATTTTTCGGCAAATGCACAAAATGCCTGTAGGTATGTAATTGATATGTACAGGAATGAAAAAGCACATTTTGTTTTACTGCACGCTTACAAAGTTTTTAATTATTACGAAAACAGTCACCTGGTGGCAAAACCCGGTGAAGCGGCCATTGCAAATGCGCAGGAAGAAGCTCTAAAGAAAATAGAAGAAGTAAGGCAGGAACTGGAAAGCAACAAAGGCAAAGCTCATACTTTTGAATGCAAACTCCATAACCTCCCTCTACCTGATGCAGTAAAGAAAGAACTGCGCAAAAGAAGAACTGATGTGGTGGTGATAGGAAGCCAGGGCCATACCGAAAACAAAGAAGTGATGTACGGTAGCAACTCCCTGAATATTATTGAGGAAATTGAAAATTGCCCTGTATTAAGCGTACCTGCACATGTAGATTTTATTGTACCTAATGAAATTGTACTGGCCAACAGCTTTAAAGTAGGCCTCACTCCTCAGGATCTTGATTATCTAATCTCTCTTGTGCACAAGTTTAAGGCGGCTTTACGAATCTTACATATTTCAGAAGAAGGCGGACTCAACAAAACCCAGCACCAAAATAGAAAACAGCTGAAAGATTACCTCTCTGATGTGAAGCATTCGTTCCACTTCCTGGAATATTTAAGTGTACCCCTGGGAATATATTCGTTTACAGAAAGCCGTGGTAGTGGTATGATCGCCTTTGTCAACAAAAAGCACAGTTTTTTAGAAAACCTGCTCCTAAACCCGGTATACAAAAATATGGCGCATTTTTCAAAAGTTCCGGTATTGGTATTGCATCAGCCGGAAAAGAATTAGAACTAAATATTAAAAGATGAAGATCACCACAGCTTCTGGAGAAATATCTGAATATTCAGAAGCAAAAATTGCTTCCTCTCTTAGAAGATCTGGCGCGCAGGAGCATGTGATCGCTGATATTCTTCACAACCTTCGGGCTCATATTCACCCCAATATTTCAACAAAGAAAATTTACAAAATTGCCTTTGATCTTCTACAGCAACAGGACGGACTTACAGCTTCAAGGTATAAACTAAAAAAAGCGATTTATGAACTTGGCCCTACAGGATTTCCTTTTGAAAAATTTATTGGAGCACTGTTCGAAAATAGCGGATATCATGTACAGGTAGGAAAGATTCTCCAGGGAACCTGTGTAAGCCATGAAGTAGATGTTATTGCTGAAACTGAAGGCTTAAAAATGTTCATGGAATGTAAATTTCATAGTGAACAAGGTAAAAAATGCGATGTAAAAATCCCTCTTTACATCAATTCAAGGTTTGTTGACCTTGAAAGCTACCAGCTGAAGAACCATAGTAAAGAAGAAGTAAGGCATGAAGGATGGGTAATAACCAATACGCGATTTACAAAAGATGCTATTGCCTATGGGCAATGTGTGGGCCTAAAATTGTTGGGTTGGGATTTTCCAAAAGGTGAAGGTCTAAAAGAAAGAATAGATAAATTAGGGCTATACCCTATCACCGTGTCTACCTTATTATCTACAAGGGAAAAGCAATTTCTTTTGAGCAGGGATAACGTATTGTGCCGGCAACTATTAAAGGACGATTTTCTTCTGGACCAACTTGAAATAAGCAAGAACAGAAAGAAAAGAATATTAAAAGAAATGCAGGAATTAATAGCACCTGCTAAAAAACATGGAAAACTTAGTTAATATTCATTTTTTAGGTGCTGCAGGCACTGTAACAGGATCAAAATTTCTCCTGGAGACTCCGTGGATGAATATACTTGTAGACTGCGGATTGTTTCAGGGGCTTAAAGAATTGAGAGAGCTTAACTGGAAAGCATTTCCCTTTCCCCCAGAAAAAATTGACCTCATACTGCTTACCCATGGACATTTAGATCATACCGGTTACCTGCCAAAGCTGGTAAAAGAAGGCTTCAAAAATGACATTTTAGGAACCTCTCCTACCCTGGCTATTGCTGAAGTTATTCTTACCGACAGCGCTAAAATTCAGCAAGAAGACGCAGATAGGGCCAACGAAGAGCATTACTCTATACATGAGCCCGCACTACCCCTTTATAATGAAGAGGATGTTGCACAAACCATCAAATTGTTCAAATCTGTAAGAACAGAGGAATGGATAGAAATTTCAGAAAAAGTGAAGATCAGGTTTCGTAAAAACGGACATATTCTGGGATCTACCTTTATAGAATTAAATCTTAATGGTAAGATCTTTGTCTTTTCCGGAGATGTAGGAAGAAAGTCCGATTTACTTTTGGAACAGCCATTACAACCTCAATATGCAGATTATTTATTTCTGGAAAGCACCTATGGCGACAGGATTCATCCACAAGAAGATGTAAACGCGATACTTGCCAAAGCTATCAATAAAACGATTACAAACAGGGGGACACTTATTATTCCAAGTTTTGCAGTAGAGCGGTTGCAAACCCTTATGTATGCAATTTACAGGTGTTACCAGGAGAATAAGATTCCCAGAATACCGGTTTACATAGATAGCCCCATGGGTAATGAGGTACTTAAGATCTTTGGCAGGTATATGTCCTGGCACAAATTAAATACTGAAGAATTCAAAAAGATGAAAAAGTTCTTCAGAATCATTACCCGGTATAAAGATACCTGGAAAACTATTGAAGATCCTCAACCCAAAGTGGTGATTGCCGGTAGCGGGATGGTGACAGGCGGAAGAGTACTCACCTACTTAAGGTTTTATCTCGAAAAACCTGAAACTACTGTTATACTGGTAGGTTTTCAGGCAGAAGGCACAAGAGGCAGGCAATTACAGGAAGGTGTGCCCGATGTAAAGATCTTTGGAAAATACTACCCCATCAAAGCAGAAATTAAAACCATTAACAGTCTCTCTGCACATGCAGACCAGCCTGGGTTACTTCAGTGGTTAAATGATCTGCAAAACATGCCACAGCAAATATTCCTGGTTCATGGAGAGAAAAAAGCTGCAGATGTACTACGGGTAAAAATAAAAGACCAGTATAAATGGCTTTCCAAAATCCCTCACCTGGGAGAAGTAATTACAGTAAAAGTATAAACAAAAAAAATCCGTAGCTCTCGCCACGGATTGTGTTTAGACATAGTGAAATGCCGGGATCTGAAAAATAATAAATTATTCTACAGAGTTAGTATCTGTAATGTCTTCTACTACGTCACCGCCAGTGCTGGTAGTATCAACAACTTCTTCAGTCTCAACAGCCTCAACCTCAACAGAAGTCTCAGGAGTTTCGATTACTTCTACTGCACTTTCTTCAGTAGTTTCAGTAGCTGTTTCTTTACAAGAAGTAAAAGAGAATACTAATGCGATAGCAGCAAAAGTCAAAAAGGATTTTTTCATTTTAAATGAATTATTAATTGTTTGAGGCGCCAAATGTATATTATTTTTTGACACTCAAAACATACTGATGAAAAAATATTTTAGTTAAATTTTTTGATGCTTTTTGCCAGATTTTTAGCCTTCATTTTCTGCTCCATAATTATTTTTATGTGACATATATCATCTTGATCAACTGTTTTTATGCTTACCTTAATGACTTAAATACAGCAGATTATGAACCGGAACACATCCAAACCTTTCTCTGCCAACGAAAAAGAAATAGAACGCCTGCTCAAAGAAAACAGGAGGTGGAAAGAAAGACTCACTTTTTTTAAAGGTGAAATTACATTTTTGAACCTCTACCTTAGTGCAGAGATTTTTCAAAAAGATGTACCCAACCTGTACGAAAGGCTTCAATTATTCTACGATGACCTGCAAAACATCAAACTTGAATGTCTCGATCTCACCACACAAGTTCATAATCATCGCTATGATATTGAAGGAATACTGGAATGTGAAGATATTAGTTGTGAGGTCTTCTACCACCAGGAGCATTTAAAATTGAAACAGAAAGTACTGGATTTTGCCAAAAAATTCAGAAAATTTAAGTCCGAAATTTACTCCTACACCGGCCCTCTGCTAAGACGCACAAGTAACGAGCATTAATAAGTCTAAATCTTTTTGACATGGAAAAAAAGACACATAACTATCGGTACATTGAGTGGAAAACACCCGATGAAATGCATTTCTCCTCCCTGCAGTGGAAATCTGAACTAAACTTCATTAAAGACGAACACCGCTTTTTTGAAGATATGCTTAAAGAATACACTTTACCCATACTTGAATCTCAGCTGTTTTCTCGCGTAAAAGAGCTCATAGAACAGTTAAACCTCTCCAGGAAAGACTTAAAACTGCTGGAGAACCGCGTTGCCCAGCATTCCCCACATGAAGAAACTCCATTAATTTCTTCGGCTAACGGGTTGCAGAATATCACCTTCCTGTATTAAATTTA
>NZ_JAPJDA010000035.1 GCF_026241755.1 Salinimicrobium profundisediminis | reverse complement strand
GTTTTCTGATTCGCTCCTTACTGGTCTTAATGGATTTGCCCCACACAAAGGTGTAGCGGTTGGCGTTGGCCTCTATCTTAGTACCGTCCACGTAGAGTTCTTTAAGAGATAAAACTCCCTGTTCTGCCAATAACCCGACTACCTGGTTAAAGATGTTCTTGAACTTCCCCTTTAATCTTTTGCCCCTAAAGTCATTGATGGTATTGTGATCGGGCTTGCTCTGTCCGCTAAGCCACATAAAATGAACATTCTCTTGCAGGGCCTGTTCAATTTTTCTCGAGGAATAAATATTCCGAAGGTAAGAATAGATCACTACCTTAAGAAGCATCCGCGGGTGATAGCTCGAGGTACCTCCTCCTTTATAGCTCTTCTCAAGGGTACTAATGTCTAAATGATCTACAATGGTATTGACAATCCGGACAGGGTGATTCTTTGGAACCAGATCATCATAGCTGGGGGGAATAAGACTTAATTGATTTTGATGATAAGTCTTAAAAACTACTTTTCTGCTCATAGCCTAAAAATAAGCAGCTATAACTTTTTATACAAAAAAGAGGCTGCCTTTTCAGACAGCCTCTTTAGGTTTGAATTTATCTTGTTTTTTATTCAAAGTCTGCGTCAGTCACGTCTTCATTAACTTTAACATCACTCACCTGGAAGGTAAGAGTCATTGCTCCCATGGTTTGAGATAGCTGAAAAGGAAATTTGACCCCTTCTACTTCCCTGTAATCACTATAGGTGATAGGAATAGTCATGGTTTGTGGCCCCTGCTTCATGGTTTTCACTTGCTTGACCTTTAATCCGCTGTCTTTACTGTAGTAGTTAGTGGTGGTTTCATCCATTTTAACTGCATAGGCTTCTTGTCCATCTACGTCTTCTATCCCTTCTAAAGTGGCATTTTCGGCAATCATTTCAGGGAAGGGGTGGGCTTCAGCTTTTGCGGCAACTACCTGCTCTTCGGTGTAAGGTATCTTTTGTCCCTGCGCAGCAACAAAACCTGTAGCTCCATTAAATATCTGTTTTTGCACAACATTTCCTCCCATAGAGATCACAGTAGATGATTTTCCGGAAGAAGTAACTTTTGTCTCAAGATCCATTTTTTGCCCTTGAATTTCTGCTTGTGCGATCATGTAAACAGATTCAATATCATTAACGGCATCTTTTCCACCAACGGCCTGGATGTATTTATCAAATACTTTTGCAGCTGTCATTGACGGATCTACCTTTTTATTGTAGTCTGGTTTTTCGATGACGTTGGCATACTTGTCAAAATACTTTACAGGAATATCCTGTCCATTGTAAGTAAGGTTTTCAAGAGGTTCGGCTACTTCACTTCCTTTACCAACAACTACGATCCTTGCATTGTCTGCCAGGTAGTATTTTTTAGCTACTCTCTGGATATCTTCAGCGGTTACAGCGTTTATCTTTTTTAGGTATGTCTGGTAGAAATCCTGCGGAAGGTGATCTGTTTCGATGTTTAAGGCGTACTGGGCTATTGTAGATGGTCTCTCAAGAGCAAGAACAAAGTCTCCGGTGTATTTTGCCTTAGCGTTTTCCAATTCTTCAGCAGAAACTTTTTCGTTTCTTATTCTATGTAATTCATCAAGAAAAGCAACAACGGCAGAATCGGTTACTGCATTACGCACACTTGCGCTGGCAACAAAACGAGCCACATATTTGTCATCTCCCGTGCTGGAGTATGCTCCATAAGTGTAGCCTTTGTCTTCTCTAAGGTTAAGGAAAAGCCTGGCTTCTCCACCGCCACCAAGAATCTTATTGGCGATAAGGACAGGGAAATAGTCCGGATCTCCTTTTTGTAGCTGGATGGTATTGGTTACCTGCACTTCACTTTGAACTGCATTTGGAAAATCGACAAAGTTCACCTGAGTTTCAGGAACGTTTTTCACATCCTGCAGGGTGTTTTTTGGAAGTTCGCTTTTCTTCCAGCTGCCAAAGTTCTTTTCAACAAGCTTTTTAACTTCAGGAGTCTTTACATCTCCAATTACTACCAGGTAAGCATTTTGTGGTACATAATAGTTCTTGTAGTAGTTCTGGATATCTGCAAGAGTCAAAGCTTCAATAGATTCTTTGGTAGAGAACTCTCCGTAAGGGTGGTTTTTTCCGTAGCTAAGGGCAGAACTAATTCTGCGGGCATTTGAAGCCACATCTTTTTCTGAAGCTTTTATGTTTTCAAGAGCTCTTTCTTTTTCAGTTTCAAATTGTTCCTGTGTAAAGTTCGGGTTAAGGGCTCCTTTGCTCATCAACTCCAATACTCTTGGGAAGTATTTTGAAAGCGTATTGGCTGAAGCGCCACGTGAAAAGAAATTCACGCTTGCTCCCAGGTAGTCTATTTCCTCATTAAATTTGTCTTTCGGGATATCTTTTGTTCCTTCTCCCAGTACAGACCCCATGAGTTCAGAAACTCCTGCTTTGTCTCCTTCAGCATGTGGAGGGTTATCCATAGTGAGGGTCATAGAGACACGTGGCAATTTATGGTTTTCAACAACCAGTACTTTTAATCCATTTTTTAGAGTAAAAGTTTCAGGTGTGCCCAGGTTGATCTCTGGTGCAGGCCCTGCTTTGGGTTGTTGACTTCTGTCAATTTGTTGAGCCTGAATCCCTGTTGTAGCAAGGAATAATACTGCTAAGGCTAATATTTTGTTCTTCATCTTGTGATTAAATTTTATTGTTCAGATTCCTTCGGAAGGTATTCCAATTTCAATCTTTGATTCTCGTTGAGGTACTTTTTGGCTACGTCTCTAATTTCTTCACGGGTAATAGATCTATAGATGTCTATCTCCTCATTAATAAGATCGGTATTTCCATAAAGTTGCTGGTAAGTGGCCAGGGAGCTGGCAATTCCTGCTACACTGCTGTTTGAGTTCACATATCTGTTCTCAAATTTATTCTGAAGTTTTTCATATTCTCTCTGGCTGATCAATTCTGTCTGAAGTTTTTCAATTTCTTCATCAACTTCAGCAACAAGAGTATCAAGTTTAGTTTCTCCAAGAGGAAGACCAAAAACAACATACTGCCCGTAATCTTCCTGAGCAATGTTGAAGGCTCCTATTTGGAGGGCTTGTTTTTGATCGTCTACCAGTTTTTTGTAAAGGCGGGAAGACTTTCCATCAGAAAGGACAGAAGAGATCATATCGAGTACATAAGCATCGCGCTCTTTCATAGAAGGCGTTCTCCAGGCAAGTACAATAGCCGGGATCTGGATGTTTGGATCGTGATATTTGGCTTCGATTTCCTGGGTAATGGGTTCTTCAACAAAACTTTCCTTTACTACAGGCTCTCCCTTTTCAATAGGACCAAAATAGTCTTTGATCATTTCTTTGGTCTTTTCGATCTCTATATCCCCTGCAACTACAAGAGTAGCATTGTTAGGCACATAGAATTTTTCATTGAATGCGCGAAACTCTTCAAGAGTAGCAGCATCAAGATGATCCATAGAGCCTATTGTAGCCCAGCGGTAAGGGTGTTTTTCATAAAGGTTTTCCTTTACTGCAGCAAGAATGTTTCCGTAAGGTGCATTATCTACCCTAAGTCTTTTTTCTTCTTTCACTACTTCGTTCTGGGTATCTACTCCCTGTTGGTTAATTACCGGGTGCATCATTCTTTCAGATTCCATCCAAAGTCCCAGCTCCAGCTGGTTAGAAGGGAATATTTCATAATAGTAAGTGCGGTCATCGGAGGTATTCGCGTTGTTTGACCCTCCATTTGAGCTAACAATTTTGAACCATTCCCCTTTTGGGATATTTTTGGTGCCTTCAAAAAGAAGGTGTTCAAAAAAGTGTGCAAAACCGGTTCTTTCAGGATTTTCATCTTTGGCGCCTACGTGGTACATTACTGAGGTAGTGACTACCGGTGCCGAGTTGTCTTTGTGCAATATCACATCAAGACCGTTATCGAGAGTGTACTCGATGAATTCAACTTCCTGAGCCGTTCCCGTTACTCCAAGGAAAAGGCCAAGGGCAGCTAACTTAAGTTTGTTGATCATTATAGTATGGTTTTTATTAAATACAGTTTATAAGTAATATGAAGTGGGAATTTGTTACACAAATTCTTCATGCTTAGGGTTGAAATGTACAGAAAATTCTAAATTAACAAGCTCTTAAGGCATATTTCCTCTTATTTTTTGGAAATTTATAAAAATCACAAAACCCAACTCATGAAAAGATCATCTGTTCCATTGATATATGGAATTTATATCGCTATTGCATTAATAGGCTATTTCTTGTTGTTGTCCCTCTTGGATTTACACCAGAACCCCGCTTACAGTGTTTTTAACATGGTCATTACAGGAGGGGGAATCTTTCTAGCCATAAAAAAGTACCGGGATAAAAAGCTGGGAAAATTTAAATATCAAAAAGGCTTTATGGCAGGTCTTACGGCCGGCTTTGTGGCAACAGTTATTTTTACCGCTTTTTTCGCTGTCTACACAAGTGAACTTAACCCCAGTTTTTCTGAAGAACTTATCACCATGTGGGAAACCGATTGGTTTGTGAATATAGGAATGCTGGTGTTCACCGTTGCACTTATGGGCTTTGCTACTTCTCTGGTGGTAACCCTTGCCATTATGCAGCTGTACAAACCTTCATGGAATACCTCTGAGGGTAAGAAACATACATATTAAATAAAGCCTTTGCAAATTAATTAATTAGGAGTATATTTGCACCCGCCTTGAAAAATCTCAGGGCGAGAACGTAAACCCTTAATTAAAGACGCTATGTACGCAATTGTAGAGATAGCAGGGCAGCAATTTAAAGTTGCAAAAGACCAGAAGGTATTTGTTCACAGGCTTGCAGGAGAAGAAGGAGACAGTGTTTCTTTCGATAAAGTTCTTCTTACAGGTGACGGTGACAACATCACTTTAGGCGCCCCAGCTATAGAAGGAGCTTTGGTTGATGCTAAAATCACCAGGCACCTAAAAGGAGACAAGGTAATTGTCTTCAAAAAGAAAAGAAGAAAAGGTTACCGTGTAAAGAATGGACACCGCCAGGCTCTTACCGAAATTTCTATTGAAGGAATTTCTGTAAACGGTAAAAAAGCAACTTCAGCTAAGAAAGAAGAAGCAAAATCAACTAAAGAAGATAAAGCTTCCAATAACGACCTTAGCAACAACACAGTTGCCGAACTTCGTGAAATGGCTAAAGAAAAAGGAGTTGAAGGATATTCTTCAATGAAAAAAGCCGAATTGATAGCTGCTTTAAGCTAAACGTTTAACAGTAAAAAGTAAAAAGAAATGGCTCACAAAAAAGGAGTTGGTAGTTCCAAGAACGGTAGGGAATCTGAATCGAAACGCTTAGGTGTGAAGATCTTTGGAGGACAGGCTGCCATTGCTGGGAACATCATCGTTAGACAAAGAGGTACTGCGCACAATCCAGGTGAGAATGTGTATGCCGGAAAAGACCATACTTTACATGCCAGAGTTGATGGTATTGTAAAATTTACTAAAAAGAAAGACAATAAGTCTTACGTTTCTATAGAACCGTTCCAGGCTTAAGATCTTAATTTTTAAGATATTGTAACCCTTCTGAATTTATTCAGGAGGGTTTTTTTTATCTTTATAGGAAACCATAAAATTCAGGAGCATGAAGTACTTCACAATTTACTCTACAAAAGACGAAAATGAAGTTGCAGTCCTGAAAAGGGTGTATAGCGAAGAAGGGATCGATTATCGGGTCACCGAAGCAGATGAAAAAGGAGAAGTAAAAAGAGTGCAGGTTACTGAAGATGACAAGGGTAAAGCAAGGGAATTGCTCGATCAAACAGGCTTTCTTACCGCCAGTCAGGCACATGCTCCGGTTAGGAGAAGGATGGCTGGCAGGAGATGGATCTTCATCTTTCTCGCCGCATTCATCATTATCATAGTAGCTGTGGCTATCCTCATGTTTATGAATGTGGAATAAAAACTTATACCAATAAGGAAATTATGAGCTATTCTGCCATTTTTGAGACTTCAGCACAAAACCAGATCATCCTGCTTAAGAATATTTTTGAGCAAAATAATGTGAGGTACAGGATTTTTGATGAGGCTGCAAACACCAATTTCGCATTGGGAGTAAGAATAGAAGTTCATGACAATGATAAGAAAAGGGCTGAAGCCCTTCTCAGGGAAAACGGATTTTTAGATGGTTCTGCTTCAAAAGAAAGTGCGGTGTCTATGTCAAAATTCTGGTTGTGGCTGGTCATAGCCCTCATTTGTGTCATTTTCGCAGCCTTCTTCATCAACATGTTCATGAGGGGTTAAAAAAAAATCCCCTCCAAAAATGACATTTTTGAAGAGGATTTTTTAAAGGTATAATGAGTAATGAATAAGGGATAATCCTGGGGATTCAAGATTTTCCGTCTAATATCTCATATCTCAATACTAATATCTATAATACTCCGGTTTAAACGGACCTTCAACAGTTACTCCAATATATTTGGCTTGTTCTTCAGAAAGTTCTGTGAGTTCCACACCAATCTTTTCAAGGTGAAGGGCAGCTACTTTCTCATCTAAATGCTTCGGAAGCATATAAACTTTGTTTTCGTACTGGTCTGTATTCTTCCAAAGTTCGATCTGGGCCAGGGTCTGGTTTGTAAAAGAGTTACTCATTACAAAACTTGGGTGGCCTGTAGCGCATCCAAGGTTTACAAGACGACCTTCAGCAAGAAGAATGATATCTTTCCCGTCAATAGTGTATTTGTCCACCTGTGGCTTGATCTCAGATTTTGTGCTTCCGTAGTTTTCATTCAGCCAGGCTACCTGTATCTCATTGTCAAAGTGTCCAATGTTAGCAACAATGGTCTTATCTTTCATCGCCTTAAAATGCTCGGCACGAACGATGTCTTTATTCCCGGTGGTGGTAATAACGATATCAGCTTTTGGCAGTACGGTTTCAAGTTTCTTTACTTCAAATCCGTCCATTGCAGCCTGCAGAGCACAAATTGGATCAATCTCTGTAACGGTAACTATTGATCCTGCACCTCTAAAAGAAGCAGCAGTACCTTTACCAACGTCGCCATATCCACAAACCACAACTCTTTTACCTGCAAGCATCACATCTGTAGCACGACGAATTGCATCTACCGCACTTTCTCTACATCCGTACTTGTTGTCGAATTTTGACTTGGTTACAGAGTCGTTCACATTGATGGCGGGCATAGGAAGCGTTCCGTTCTTCATGCGCTCGTAAAGCCTGTGAACTCCGGTAGTGGTTTCTTCAGAAAGGCCTTTAATCCCTTCAGCAAGTTCGGGGTATTTGTCTAGTACCATGTTGGTAAGGTCACCCCCATCATCAAGGATCATGTTTAGTGGTTTGCGATCTTCTCCAAAGAAAAGCGTTTGCTCGATACACCAGTCAAATTCTTCAGCATTCATCCCTTTCCAGGCATAAACGGGAATTCCGGCAGCGGCAATTGCAGCGGCAGCCTGGTCTTGTGTTGAAAATATATTACATGAACTCCAGGTTACTTCGGCACCAAGGGCTACAAGAGTCTCTATAAGCACAGCAGTCTGGATGGTCATGTGAAGGCAACCGGCAATGCGCGCACCCTTCAAAGGCTGCTCTTTTCCATACTCCTCACGCAGGGACATAAGACCCGGCATTTCGGCTTCGGCAAGTTCTATCTCTTTTCTTCCCCATTCTGCCAGGGAAATATCTTTCACTTTATACTGGGTATAAGGCTCTGTTTTAGTTGACATATTATTATATTTGATTTAGCATATTCAGAAATGCAAAAATACAGAATATCTAAGAGTTATATATGCCCCTTTACAAAAGAATAACAATAAATAAAGCTACTAATGTGCTCATTTGGAAGATCGAAGAGTCTTTTGAAGAGTTAAGTAAAGGCATAACCCTCACCCCTTTATGCAACGACAGGGTGCAGGGTATGAAAAGTGATATTCACCGCCGCGGTTTTATGAGCGTACGGCATTTACTTGCCGAAGCTGGTTATGAAGACAGCGACCTCTTTTATGATGAAGCGGGGAAACCCCACCTGCGCGATGGCAAATATATTTCTATCACTCATTCCTTTAATTTCTCCGGAATTATTGTGAGTGACAGGGAAGTTGGGATCGATATTGAGAAACAGCGGGAAAAAATCCTCTTAATTGCACCAAAATTCACTCCTATAGAAGAGTACAGGACCCTCGCAAACACCGATGCACTTATTAGAAAGCTCACTATTGTTTGGGGCGCCAAAGAAGCTGTGTACAAACTCTACGCCCAGCCAAAAGTGAGTTTTTTGCAGCACATTAATATTACCGATTTCGATTTTGATGAGCAGAAGACCACCGGGAAGATCACTTTTAACGGCCAAACCAGCTGGTACGAATTTGAATTTACCGAGTTTGAAGGTTTCACCTGTGTCTACACTCTTCGAAAAGTTTCTTAATGCCAAAGGTGCTGGAGGAAATCATTACTGCAGAAAAAGCCGGCACAAAAATGCTGGCGGTATTAATAGATCCTGAAAAATTCGACTGCAGCACTGCTCAAAAATTCCTTCGGGAAATGCCATTTTTGACGACCCATATTTTTATTGGGGGCAGTACCTGTACGCCTGAAGCAGTAGAAGAATGTACAAAAGCCATTAAAGCCGAAACCCATCTTCCGGTAGTACTTTTTCCGGGTGACCACCAGCAAATTTCAGGTAAAGCCGATGCGCTCCTTTTTTTAAGCCTGCTCTCCGGAAGAAACCCCGACTACCTGATTGGGCAGCAGGTGAGATCTGTGCCTCTTATTTCAAAAACCAGGCTCGAAATCATTCCCACGGCCTATCTGCTCATAGATGGCGGAAAGGAAACTGCCGTACAAAGGGCCAGCAAAACCCAGCCGCTTCCGCAGAAGGATGTACAACAAATTGTAGACACTGCCATGGCCGGAAAATATATGGGGAAACGTCTTATTTACCTGGAAGCCGGTAGCGGCGCAAATATTCCTGTTGCAGCAGGAATAATTTCCGCAGTAAAAGAAGCAGTGCAATTGCCCGTTATTGTTGGCGGGGGCATAAGAACTAAAGAACAGCTTGAAGCTGCTTACCGTGCCGGGGCCAATATGGTGGTGATAGGCACAGCCTTCGAAAAAGGGTATTTTTTTCTCTGATTTTCTTCAGTCGCAGCAAAAGTTTTCAAAAAGGCCTGTTTTACGTCTTAATCTTCCTAATTTTGAGAAGACAAAAACTATCAACATGCAAATTTCAGTAGAACTTGCTCTTACTCCGCTTCAGGATGATTTTGAAGCGCCCATTAAAGACTTTATCAAGAAACTTCGCAGTTCGGGGTTGACTGTAATGGAAAATCCTTTGAGTACCCAAATTTACGGGGATTACGACAAGGTGATGGAATTCCTGACTGAAGAGGTGAGGGAAACTTTTCAGGCTTCAGATCATGTACTGCTTACGATGAAACTTGTAAAGGGAAATAGAAGCGATTATGCAGCCGATTTTTGATTTCTTTTTTCAGCAGTATTCAGATTATCCTACGCTTTACATAATTTTAGAACTCATTGCGGTGGTGTTCGGGTTTCTTTCGGTGTGGTATTCCAAGCAGGAGAATATCCTGGTTTACCCCACCGGAATTATTAGTACCGTCATCTTTGTTTACCTTCTGTGGCAGTGGGAGCTGCTGGGAGATATGATGATCAACGTATATTATTCTACCATGAGTATTTACGGCTGGTATGTATGGACGCGCAAGGTAGATGCCCGGCATTACATTCCCATCACCACCACCACTCAAAAAGAGCATTTTTGGAGCCTCATCATTTTTGTTGCTACCATGGCTTTTACTTTTGGGATCTACGAGTATTTTGACAAGTGGAATAGCTGGACCGCTTATGTAGACACCGTGACCACGGCCATCTTTTTTGTAGGTATGTGGCTCATGGCACGAAAAAAACTCGAAAACTGGATCTACTGGATCGTGGGTGATATTATTTCTGTGCCATTATATTTTTACAAGGGGCTCACTTTTACCAGTTTGCAGTACCTTTTGTTCACAATAATCGCAGTTTACGGATATAAAACATGGAAGAAGAGCTTGAGCAGCGGCGGTCACGTGATGTCATAAAAATTGTCCTGTTTGGACCCGAGTCTACAGGAAAAACCACTCTGGCCCAAATGCTGGCCAAACATTACAATACGCAGTGGGTGCCCGAATATATGAGGGAATACCTGCAAAAGAAGTGGGATGAACAGCAGGAGACCTGCGAACCTCATGACCTTTTGCCTATAGCCCGTGGCCAGATAGCCATTGAAAACCTGAAGGAAGCTAAAGCCAGTAAATATCTTTTTTGCGATACCAACCTGCTTGAACTGGTAGTCTACAGCCGTGCCTATTACAACGAATTTGTTGATCAAGTCCTTCTTAAACATGCGTTAAAGGCACAGTACGATCTCTATTTTTTAACGTATATTGATGTTCCCTGGGTTGAAGATGATCTTCGCGACCGCCCTGAAGACAGGGATGAAATGTTCGCCAGATTTAAAAAAGCCCTTGATGACAACCATTTACCCTACCGCATCCTGGAAGGTGACTTGCAGCAGCGGCTGGAAATGGCGGTAAAAATTATTGATCAACTAAAAAAATAGACCATTGGACTTTAGTGAAAAGGACATCTCCCACTTCAGGGAGAAAGGGATCTCTCCCGAAAAAGTAGAAGAGCAAATTAAGATCTTTAAAAGAGGAAATATCGTAGTTAACATCAGGGAGGCAGCTACAGTAAAAAACGGAATCCTCTCATTTTCCGAAGAAAAGAAAAACGAACTTACAGCACTTTACGAATCGAGAAAGGATGATCTTGATCTCCTCAAATTCGTGCCGGCATCGGGCGCAGCCACCCGAATGTTTAAAGCTTTTTACAATCTGCTGAAGGAATTTGATCCCGAAAATGAAAATTTGGATGAATATATAGATCAAAAGAACGAGCAGAGCCTCGAAGTCTTTTTTAACCGCATAAAAGATCTTCCTTTTTACGATGAGGTAAAGAAAAGGGCTGTCCAGGCTACCCCGGGTTACGAACAAATGCCAGAGGACCGTCAACAGTATTTGTTTGTAAAATACATGCTGCAGGAGGATGGATTAGATCTTGGAGATCAACCTAAAGGTCTCGTGCCATTCCATAAATATGATGACCATCTTGCCACAGCTTTTGAGGAACATTTAGTTGAGGCTATAGATTACGCGGCTTCTGGTAAGAAAGTGCGTATCCATTTTACGGTTGCTAAAGAGCACAGGGAAAAATTTGAAGAGGAAGCCAGGGAAGTGGTGCCCTGCCTGGAACGGGAAACAGGCTATAGGTTTGAGATTTCTTATTCTTACCAGGACCAAAAAACTGATACTGTTGCGGTTACCAAAGAAAATGAACCCTTTAGGGATGAGGATGGAGAGATCTTCTTTAGGCCCGGCGGCCATGGTGCCCTCATCCAAAACCTGAATGACCAGGAGGCCGACCTTATCTTTATAAAGAACATTGACAATGTAGTGATCCCAAAGAACAGGGAACTTCTTGCTTCCTATAAAAAAATGTTGGGAGGTAAGTTACTGCAGCTGCAGGAGAAGGTTTTTAAATATCTTGAGCAGCTGGAGCAAGGTGCCTCAGCAGATGAACTTCAGGAGATGGCAGAATTTCTTCAGAAGGGATTAAATGCAGGCCTTAGCGTAAATTTCGACGATCTCACTGCAGAAGAAAAACCTTCAGTAATAAAGAACCTTCTCAACAGGCCCATTCGTGTTTGTGGTATGGTTAAAAATGAAGGGGAACCGGGAGGAGGACCTTTCTGGATAACTCATAAGGATGGTAAGATCTCTTTGCAAATTGTAGAAAGTGCACAGATAGATCACGAAAATTATCAGCAGAGCAAGATAGCTAATGAAGCTACCCACTTTAATCCTGTAGATATAGTATGTTCTACCAAAGATTACCGCGGAGGCAAATTTGATCTCGACAAGTACGTTGATGAGGATACCAGCTTCATTGCTAATAAAACAAAAGACGGGAAAGAGCTTAAGGCTTTAGAGCTTCCGGGCTTATGGAACGGTGGAATGGCCTACTGGAATACCATCTTTGTAGAGGTGCCGGTAGAGACCTTTAATCCGGTGAAAACTGTAGCCGATCTTTTAAAATCTTCACACCAGGTACAGTAAGTTGGATGAACAACAACTCATACAGGAAGCTGACTATAAGGCCGTAAGAAGTTCGGGTGCAGGGGGCCAGAATGTGAACAAGGTCTCCTCAAAAGTCGAGCTGCATTTTAGGCTGGAGGAGACCGCAGGACTTTCAGAAGAAGAAAAGCAGCGCGCATTGAAGAAATTGTCATCCCGGCTTACAAATTCGGGAGAGTTGATCTTGCAGTGCGATGAATCACGAAGTCAGCATAAAAATAAGGAGATCGTTACCCAAAGGTTTCTGGAACTAATTAAACAGGCTATTGTAAAACCGAAGGTCCGGAAGAAGACCAAAACACCAAAAGCAGCAAAACTGAAGCGGCTAAGAGAGAAAAAGAAACTTTCAGAAAAGAAGGCTACCCGTAAAAATCCTTTAAAAGATTGAAATGAGGAATATTTCTACAATTGGGTGGGGAAAAATCTAAATTACCGCACCTCCTTTACTTCACTAAAAATAGCCAAAACCCCTGTGACACAGGGGTTTTGTTGTTCATGTCCCAGTATGGCCCGGTTTTCCCTTTAGACTTATCAGACTAAAACTAAAACATTAAACCCAAAAAAACTTAAACTATGAAAAAGGTATGTCTTACAGTATTCGCTGCATCTGCAATGTTATTTTCAGCTCAAAATCTTACAGCCCAGGAAGTAGCTCAAACGCAGGTTGAGGTAGAAGAAACAGTGGTTCAAAGAGCCCAGGATGATTTTACACAAATTGAAGTTCAGGAACTGCCTGCTGCTGTACAGCAAGCTGTAGAACGTGACTATGCGGGGGCCACTATTGCTGAAGCCTATGTGAAAGAACACGAAGGGGCACAAAAATTTAAGCTGAAATTGACCACTGCCGATGGTGAGGAGCAAGAGCTTTATGCCGATGCCGAAGGTAACTGGATAGAAAAGGACAAAAAGTAATCAAGGAACTGTTCAGAGCAGTAATCTGATCGCTACCACTAAACTAAAGGAGAAACCGACTCCTGGTGGCAGATCTCCCGCGGAAGATGTATTACCTGAGTAATTGCTACCCCGGAACCGCCAACCTTCTGGTGTGGTATAAAGCCAACAGAGGAGATTTGAAAAATGGAGAATGTTCAAAAAAGAGGGCTATGATTGTAGCTCTCTTTTTTATGTTTATTTTTGGTCTTGAGGGGTGGGAAAACTGTAATTTTGTTACTATTTAAAAATACCAATGACTAAAATTCTCTTAGTTGAAGATGATGTAGCATTCTGTACTATGCTCAAGACTTTCCTGGTAAAAAAGGAATGTGAAGTTGATGCCGTGTACACTGCAACTGAAGCCCTTAACCTGGTTGCTAAAAATAAATACGACCTGGTGATTTCAGATGTGCGTCTCCCCGATAAGGAGGGGCTCGAGATCCTGCAGGCTGTAAATCAAAAAGGAGAAAATACGGGGGTCATTATGATGACGAGCTATGCCGAAATTAGTATGGCTGTAAATGCAATTAAAGAAGGAGCATTAGACTACATAGCCAAGCCATTTCATCCCGAGGTGATCATGAATGCGATTGAGGCAGCTGTAAAGAATCCCACTGTTCCTAAAGTGGCCTCTCCCAAAAAACCTGAAACCTCTGCACCTCAGGATACCTACATTAAAGGTGGGAGCGAGGCTTCATCCAAGCTTAATAACTATATAGATCTTGTTGCGCCTACCAATATGTCTGTGCTCATTATGGGCGAAAGTGGGACGGGAAAGGAACAGATCGCGAAAAGTATCCACCAGAAAAGCAAGCGAAATGCAGCGCCATTTGTTGCGGTAGATTGTGGAGCCATTCCGCGCGAACTGGCTTCCAGTGAATTTTTCGGGCATGTAAAAGGCTCTTTTACGGGAGCGGTAAATAATAAGACCGGGCATTTTGAAGCTGCCAACGGCGGGACGCTTTTCCTGGATGAAATTGGGAACCTCAGTTACGAATTACAGGTGCAGTTGTTGCGCGCTTTGCAGGAACGCAAGGTAAAACCCGTGGGCAGTAATGAAGAGATCCATGTGAACATAAGGGTGATTGCGGCTACCAATGAAGATCTTTCAGAAGCTGTCAAAAAAGGCGATTTTAGAGAAGACCTTTACCACCGACTCAACGAATTTTCTATTAAAGTCCCTTCTTTAAAAGACAGGAAAGAAGACCTTATGGTGTTTGCCAATTACTTTCTTGACAGTGCCAACGAAGAACTGGAAAAAGATATTTCAGGTTTTTCTGAAAAGAGTATTGCTGCATTTAAAAGGTATAATTGGCCCGGAAATCTCAGGGAGCTCAAAAATGTTGTAAAACGAGCTGTTTTACTTTCAACAGGAGAGTATATTTCTTCCAGTTGTTTACCTACCGAAGTGCTTGCGGCCAAAGAGGAGCCTGAAGAACAGGATTACAGCCTCTTCAAAAACAAGAATGAGCAGGAAATGATCCTGGATGCGCTTGAAAAGACCCGGGGTAATAAAAGTAAGGCTGCAAAATTGCTGTCAATTGACAGGAAAACGCTCTATAATAAACTGAAGCAATACGGTATTAACCTGTAATCTCTTCCTGAAGGTTTTCCAGAAGCTTATTCACCTCTTGTGCCAGAGAAGGCACATCGATGCTTTCTGTTTCTGTACCACTGGCATTTTCTAAAATCACAAGTTTCTGTATCAAATGTGGCACCTGCAGCTGCCTGAACATAGGCAACATCTTATGCGCTACGGCAGAGACCTTCTCTTTTTGCCCTTTTTGATGGGCCATTTGCAGTAAGACCAGGTTAGACCTGGTGCTTTCAATAAATGCGTTTAAAATGGCATCCATAGCTTCAGGATCTTCTCCTGCAAAGTTCCTGATCTCGGTTAAGGTATAGTTCTTTTGTGGCTGGGTTGAAGTGGTTGTAGCCGGAGGCAGGGTTTTTAATTGTAGGTCCAGCAGGTCGCCAATAAGATCCAGTAATTCACCCGGAGAATAAGGCTTAAAAAGACTGCCGCTAAATCCCCTTTTTAGATAGTCTGCTGCACTAACGTCTGGCCTGCCTGAGAGGGCAATCACCGGGAGGTCTTGCAATTTAGGTTCTTTCCTGATTTTTCGGAGCAGTTCAAAACCGTCCATTTTTGGCATTTGAATATCTGTAAGTACCAGGTGTGGCGGGAAGGCCTTTACTTCTTTTAAAGCCTCTTTCCCGTTGTGTGCAGTGCGATAAGACATACCTGCATTGCGTATCAATTCTTTTAGCAATCCCAGTTGAGCCGGTTCATCATCTACAATGAGCACAGAGATCTTTTCGGGATCTACTATCGGCAGGTTCCGGGGGGCTGCAGGCTGTTCATTAGTGGCAGCATATTCTACCGGGATCCTAATTAAAAAGGTGCTGCCTTTTCCGGGTTCACTTTCCAGGCTTATTTTTCCGCCTAAAAGATCGGTGAGTTTCTTGCTTATAGACAAGCCGAGTCCGGTGCCGCCGTAGCGCTTTTCTATGCTGCTATCTTCCTGTGAAAATTCTTCAAAAACCTTCTCTTTCTGTTCTTTTGAAATCCCTATTCCTGTGTCTTTCACTTCAATGAACAATATGGGATGATTTTTCTCCTGCTCCAGTCCGGCTTTTACCTGCACGCTGCCCTGCGGTGTAAACTTGCAGGCGTTGTTTACCAGGTTTGTAAGTATTTGTTTAATTCTGAATGGGTCTGTAATTACCGGCCTGTCCAGTTCGGGTGCTATTTCTACCAGAACTTCCACATCCCGTGGCTTTTCAGGGGGAACAGCGTTTTCTACGGTTTCTTCAATCAGGTTTTTCGGATTAAAAGCCAGGGTATCAATAGACATTTTTCCCGCTTCAAGCCGCGACAGGTCCAGCAGGTCGTTCACAAGTCGCAGCAGGTAATCTGATGATCGTTTAAGCTGTCGCAGGTACCTGTTCTGGGATTTGTTGAGCTCACTTTTTTCGAGTAAACCTGTATATCCAATGATGGTGTTCAGGGGCGACCTTAAGTCGTGTGTAACCGTGTTCATAAATTGTTCGCGGCTGGAGAGTAGCGATTCCGCATAAGTCTTTGCAGCCTCCAGCTCCTGCCTGTACTGCTGACTCTTAGAAACGTCTTTCACTACCAGGAACACGAAGGTTAAAATTACCAGCAGACTTGCAATTGCCAGGAAGAGGATGATCCTGGAAGTGTCTTCTACGGTATTTTGCCAGGCCTCTACCTGGTCCATAGACGCCATTCTTTCTTCAGTCTCTAAAGTACTTAACAAGGTGCGTAACCTGTTGTTGAGCTGTATCTCATTGGCCAGTAACTGGTCTTCTTTATTTTCCAGTTCCTGCCGGTAGCGCCGCTCCTGTGTTTCCAGCTGGCCCAGTACGCTTTTTACTGAATTGACCAGGGAATCTATGGTGATCCCTGGAGGTTTTGGGCTCTGCTCATTTGAGTACTGCAGCAGCTTTATAAGTAATTGCCGCTGGTGCGGCTGCAGGTCTTTAAAACGCTGGTCGTAATTTCGGCTTTCAAAATTCTCATCTACCCGCTGTAATTCTGAAAGTACCCTGGCGTAATAGCTGTCGGTTTCTCCGCGGGCTCTAAGCTCCAGCAGTTCTTCGAGGTTTTCGCTCTTTTGGCTAAGCAGCGTGTTTATGCTGTCAATTTCCCTGTCCAGAGAACTGTCAGTTCTAAAATTCTGCAGCGAGGCGAGGGTGAATTTAATAGAATCAATTTTGGCATTGTAGGTATCAAGGCCTTCCAGGTTAGCACTTTGAATGAGCTTCCTGCTAAGACTTTCGGCCTCATACAGCTTGGTAGCGGCCTCTCCCACCAAAAGCAGCTTTTGGTTTCCGGCATTACTCCTTTCAGTTAAACTGGTATAACCGGTCACCTGGTTATAAATAAACCACACCGCCAGTCCCATGAGAGAGGCCAGAATGATATAACCGGCAAAGACGGTGAAAGTTATAGATGCCTTTTTTTTTGCCATGATTTCTTTGAAAGTGTAAAATTAAAAGCTTTCTGTGCTAAACCTTCAAAAATTAGGTTAAATCGAAAAAAAGCATTTACCTTTGCCGCGTCTCAAAGGGGTGCTAAGTCCTGCGGAAGCAGGAGGAAGCTGAGATTATACCCAAGGAACCTGGGCAGGTAATGCTGCCAAGGGATAGGTGCAAAGTGCACCGCGCAAGTATTATACTCCTGTCAACCAATAGTGGTTTTCAGGATTTTTTATTTTATAACAACAAGAATAACAGCCCCTTTTATTCGTAACCAATTTTTTACGAATGAAACATGTTTTCTTAATCTTCAGTTTTTTTCTTGTCGCAGTAAGCGGCTTTTCACAAGAATTACGGGTGTCGGGTACAGTGACAAGTGGTGATAAACCGCTTGAAGGTGCCATTGTGAGAGTAGAAGGCTCTTCGCAATTCACCCAGACTTCAGCAGGAGGGAAGTATTCTTTTACTCTTGATGAAGGTGTACATCATCTCATTTTTTCCTTCGGAAATAAAAAACGGGTGCGCATAGATCTTTCCGAAGATATAGTGCTGAATGTAGATATGAGTGATGCCGAAGAGCTCCTCGATGAGGTGTTTTTATCGGCAGTGCGGGTGAGTGCCGCGTCACCCATCACTTACAGCAATTTATCTAATGAGGAGATAGAAGATCGTAACCTGGGCCAGGATATTCCCAGCCTTATGCAGTACATGCCGGGAGTGGTCACTACCAGTGATGCCGGTGCCGGTATTGGCTACAGCAGCATTCGTGTGAGGGGTACCGAGGCCCGCGGAATCAATGTTACTATAAATGGTATTCCCTATAATGATGCCGAAAGCCAGGGGACCTTTTGGGTAAATCTGGGAGATTTTGCCTCTTCTGTAGAAGACCTGCAGCTGCAGCGCGGGGTGGGAACCTCTACAAACGGGGCCGGGGCTTTTGGTGCCAGTTTGAACATACTTACCGACAGGTATAACTATGAACCTTCGGCCGAGATCGCCAATAGTTTTGGTTCATACAATACCCGAAAACACACAGTGAAATTTAGCACAGGCATTTTTGACGATCACTGGGAATTCAATGGAAGGGCTTCAGTAATAAAGAGCGACGGCTATATAGACCGGGCTTCAACCGATCTTAAATCTTACTTTTTTCAGGGGTCTTATATTGGGGAAACCACCCTTGTAAAAGCCCTTACCTTTGGAGGGAGTGAAGTTACTTACCAGGCCTGGGATGGGATTGACGCAGATCAATTAAAAGAAGACAGGCGTTTTAACCCAGCAGGGGCCTATGAAGATGATCAAGGTAATCTTCGTTTTTACGACAATCACATAGATGATTATAAGCAGGATCATTTCCAGCTGCTCTGGAATGAGCGCTACGGCAATGGCTGGTCTTCAAATATTGCGCTCCACTACACCTACGGGAGAGGTTTCTACGAATCTTATCGCGCAGAAGAAGACCTGGAGGCCTATAATCTGGAACCATTCACCGCAAATGGGGAAGAGATTACTCAAAGTGATCTGGTTACCAAAAAATGGCTGGTAAATGATTTTTATGGCACAACATTTAATGTGCAGTACGAGAATGAAAACCTTGAAGTTATTGCCGGTGGCGCCTGGAACAACTATGAAGGAGACCATTTTGGAGAGGTGATCTTCACCCGCTTTGCGCCCAGCCTGCCTTTGCACAGGTACTATGAGAATGATGCTGAAAAAAGTGACTTTAATCTCTTCGGAAAAGTAACTTATGCCCTTAGGGATAATCTTGCACTTTACGGAGACCTGCAGCTAAGAAAGATCAATTATGAGGTCAATGGTTTTGAAGAGGAAAACGCGCCTTTCATAGTTGATGACAGCCATACCTTTTTTAATCCAAAAGCCGGATTGACCTACGAATTTTCGGAAGCCAGCCGACTTTACTTTTCGTTTGCCAGGGCACATAGAGAGCCTAACCGATCCGATTATGAAGCGGGCAACCCCGAACCTGAAGAGTTAAATGATTATGAGCTGGGATGGAGATTTGCGACAAGTAACTTTCAGCTGAATTCCAATCTTTACTATATGGATTACCGCAACCAGCTGGTACTTACAGGAGAACTAAATGATGTGGGTGCGCCAATTAGAAGAAATAGTGGGAACAGCTACAGGCTGGGTCTGGAATTGGATGCCGTGGTGAGGTTGCATCCCAAGTTCAGTTGGCGACCAAATGTGGCCATTAGCCGGAATAAAAATGATGAATGGTTCGCTTCATGGGACGGGGAACTGCGCAGCTTCGGAAAAACAGACATCTCTTATTCTCCCGGGATCATTGCCGGAAACATTCTGGAATACCGACCTGTAGAAGGACTTGAGATCAAATTCCTTTCAAAATACGTGGGAGGGCAGTATATGAGCAACCTCGAAAATGAAACATCTTTGCTCGAAAGTTATTTTGTAAATGACATTAACCTGCAGTACACCTGGAGCAATGCTCCTCTCTTTAAAGAAATAGTCTTTACAGGTTTGATCAACAACATCTTTAGTGAAGAATACGTGTCAAACGGGTATTACTACACTTACGATTGGGATGGGATTACCTACGATGGTGTAGGATACTACCCACAGGCTACCCGCAATTTCCTGGCGGGGGTGACTTTGAGGTTCTAAAATATAACCTTCAAAAAAGGCTTTTTTGAGACCTCTCAAAAGAGCCTTTTTTTTATGCCTTTTAATTTGAGATCTGTATCACATTCCCCCTCTTTTCTGCCCGATATGGCTGCAGCATATATTCTCCCGTACCTGCAGTTTGCTCTCCCGTAATGATGTTGTAAACATTTCCATCTCCACAGGTACATGAAGCTGCTGTTCCGTTTACAGTTAAGGCAGAACAGGCTTGAGGGATATGGTTAGGGTCGGTAAGTTCATACGCAAAATACTGGTCGTTGTTGAGGTTGTAAATAACAATTCCGTTAATGCCGTAGTTGCGGGTTATAAATTTATTTCCGGAAAAATTCAGCTGATTATACTCAGGAAGGTTAAGGTCAAACTGCACTGAAAAATTCAGGTGGGGCAGGTAAGGATTTTGACGTATCTCATCATCAGAAGAACATCCTAAAAGGGTGATAGATAAGGATAAAAGCATTAAAATTCGCTTCATATTTGGGTTTTTAAAAGCTGCCGGATTATAATTGTACTGGATATTTTAATTTACTATATTTGTTTAAAATCCCGTCGGCGAATGGGATTTTTTCTATTTATATAAACGACGAAGTTATGAGTAAAGTATCATATTATAGTGCAGATGGCCTTAAAAAACTTAGAGATGAACTCAATCAATTAAAGGATGTTGAGCGGCCAAAAGCTTCACAGGCAATTGCCGAAGCGCGTGATAAAGGTGATCTTAGTGAGAATGCCGAGTATGATGCTGCAAAGGAGGCCCAGGGTTTACTTGAATTGAAAATTGCAAAACTGGAAGAGATATATGCCAACGCAAGGTTAATTGATGAGTCGCAACTCGACACGTCTAAAGCCCTGGTACATTCAACCGTGAAAATCAAAAACGTGACTAACTGTGCTGAAGTAAAATACAAACTGGTAGCGCAAAGTGAAGCCGATCTTAAAGCAGGAAAGATCTCTGTAGATAGTCCTATCGGGAAAGGCCTTTTGGGAAAAAAAGTAGGTGAGATCGCTGAAGTACAGGTGCCTTCGGGGACAATGAAATTCGAAATTCTTGAGATCACCCGTGACTAAGGGGTGTCAAAAATGTCATTTTTAAGGATCCTTTCTTCGGAAAGGATTTTTTTATGCCCCGGTTTATGCCGAAAATCTTAACTTGTTACCTCTAAAATTTAAAGACTATGCCCAGCATTTTTACAAAGATCGTCAACGGAGAAATACCTGCTTACAAAGTTGCAGAAACCGATAAATTCCTGGCCTTTCTCGATGTGCGGCCCAATGTAAAGGGACACACTTTGTGTATTCCAAAAGAAGAGGTCAATAAACTTTTTGACCTTGATGAAGAAACTTACATGCAGCTTATGGCCTTTTCGCGCAAGGTCGCTAAGGGCGTTGAGAAAGCCGTACCGTGTAAAAGGGTAGGAGTGGCAGTGGTGGGCCTTGAAGTGCCCCACGTGCATGTGCACCTTATTCCCTTAAACAATATGAGCGATATGAATTTTGCTCAGAGCGTTTCCCTGAGCGAAGAAGAATTTCAGCAAATCGCCGATGATATCAAAGCTAATATTTAGTGGAGTTTTCGGAATATAAACTATCGCTGGACCTTCGGATTGATTTCAGTGATCTCGATATGTACCGTCACGTGAACAATCTCACGTTTATCAGGTTCCTTCAGTCGGGTAGGGTGAATTTTTGGGAGGCTGCCGGCCTGTCCAAACTCTTTTCAGAATCCAATAAAGGAGCCATCCTGGTTTCTACGCATTGCGATTTTAAAAAATCGCTGTTTTACCCGGGAACGGCTACGGTAAAGACGAAACTGGCCTACATCAGGAACAGCAGTTTTGCGCTCGATCAATTGATCCTGAATGACAAAGGTGAAGTTTGTGCCGAAGGTAGGGACATCGCCGTTTTCTTCGACTTTTCTGAAGATAAATCCCTGCCCATTCCTCCCGATCTCAGACAGGTGATGCAGCAGTTTTAGCCCTGTGAAGCTGGATCTCAATGGTAGTTCCTTTGTTGATCTCGCTTCGCAGCACTTTTATCCTGCCGCCGTGATATTTTTCTATGATCCTTTTGGAGAGTGACAAGCCAAGGCCCCAGCCCCTTTTTTTGGTGGTGAAGCCGGGTTCAAAGATGCGTTTGAATTTACTTTTGGGTATTCCTTTTCCGGTATCGGTAACCTGGATATACACTTTTTTAGAATCCTGCTTCAGCTTTATTTCCAGTTCCCCTTTTCCCTTCATGGCATCTATGGCGTTTCGCACCAGGTTTTCAATGGTCCAGCTGTAGAGCTGGGCATTCAGGTTGACCAAGATCTTTTCCGAAGGAAGCTGAAGTTGAAATTTGATGAGCTTTGAACTCCGCGCTTCAAGGTAATCAAAGGAATCCCGGGTTTTTTCAACAATGTTTGCCGGTTCCAGAGTGGGTGCCGATCCAATTTTGGAAAAACGTTCGGTGATGGTTTTGAGGCGGTCTACATCTTTTTCAATTTCAGTAATAAAATCGGGGTTCACCTTTTCTTCTTTAAGGATCTCTGTCCAGCCTATGAGCGAAGAAAGCGGGGTGCCAATCTGGTGCGCCGTCTCTTTGGCCATACCGGCCCATAATTTGTTTTGTTCGCTGCTTTTTGTAGTTCTGTAGAAAAAATAGATCACCGCAATAAACAGGATGATGATAAGAATAAGGGCGAGCGGGTAGTATTTCAGCTTGTTGAGCATGGGAGAATTTCCGTAGTAAACCCTGTTCACCCTGCCTTCGCCAAGATCCATTTCTATAGGCTCATTGGTGCTTTTAAGCGATGCGAGGAATTGCTGAAGTTCTTCTTCACTGGCCATGATCTCGCCAGGTATGTTCATGGCGTCTACTATCTGGCCATTGTCATCTACCAGTATTGTGGGAATGCTCGAATTGCTGTTGATGATCTCCAGGTAAAGATCAAGGCCGGTATCTGTATCTACCTGGTCAAGATAAACCTGTGCCGAAGCCCAGATGTTCATTTTTACCCGTTCTTCTTCCTTGATGCGTTGAAAAAAGGCAACTGCATTCCATACAATAAGGCTAACAATGATGAGCGAAGTAACGATAATGAACCAGCGGCGAAAGTTTCGTTTGTTTGAAAACCTCATGAAGGCAGGGCTTAAATTGCGTTTAAATATAATCGTTTTAGGTAACTTATTATTGTGTAGCCAATTTTTCATCTCTTCAGGGTTTCGTTACCTTTGCCAAAATCACGAGCATGCTTAGCATAGATCCTAAAGAAGTTCCCGTACCACAATTGCACCAGTACCTGCTGGGAGCAGTAGGGCCAAGGCCCATAGCTTTTGCCAGCACCCTCGATAAAGAAGGGAGGCCAAATTTATCGCCCTTCAGTTTCTTTAATGTATTTGGGTCAAATCCTCCTATACTTATTTTTTCTCCGGCACGCCGCGGAAGAGATAATACTGTAAAGCACACTTATAATAATTCTAAAGCCACGGGAGAAGTAGTGATCAATGTGGTGAATTACGATTTGGTACAGCAGGTTTCGCTGTCGAGTACCGAATATGCTGAAGGTGTCAACGAATTTGAAAAGGCAGGGCTTACTATGCTGAAATCGGACATTGTAAAGCCTTTCAGGGTGAAGGAATCACCGGTACAATTTGAATGCAGGATCAATGAGATCGTAGAGACCGGAAGTGAAGGAGGAGCCGGGAATCTTGTGATTTGTGAAGTGCTAAAAATGCATATTCGGGAAGATATTTTAGATGAAAAAGGCTATATTGACCAGCACAAAATTGACCTGGTAGCCCGCATGGGAGGTAACTGGTACACCCGCGCCGCGCCCGGAATGTTTGAAGTTCCAAAGCCTTTGCAGACTTTAGGAATAGGGATTGATGCCATTGCCGAAGAGGTTCGAAACAGCAAATATCTCTCGGGTAATGATCTTGGGAAATTGGGCAATGTAGAGCGGCTTCCCACCGCTGAAGAAGTCAGGGAGTTTTTGAGAGGGAATTCTCAACTTTCAGAATTGGTGAAAAGCGCCGGTGAAGAAAAGCTGCATTTAACAGCAAAAGAATATTTAGAAAAAGACGATACGGCAACAGCCTGGAAAATATTATTAGCAAAAAACGTTTGATATGGAAGTACAAGGAAAAATTAAGATGATTGGACAAACCCAAACCTTCGGGAGCAACGGGTTTAGAAAGAGAGAAGTGGTAGTTACAACAGAAGAGCAGTACCCACAACATATTCTTGTAGAATTTGTGCAGGATAAATGTGATCTTCTAAATAATTATGGTGTTGGGCAGCCTGTAAAAATTGGGGTGAATTTGCGCGGGCGCGAATGGGTGAACCCGCAGGGAGAGACCAAATACTTCAACTCTATACAGGGATGGAGAATTGAAAACCTGGCAGCTCAAAGTCAGCAGGGTGGCGCTCCTGTACCACCGGCCGATCAATTTGAACCGGCCAATAATCTAAACGACGAAGATTATGACGATTTGCCATTCTAGGTGAATCATAAAATAAGTAATGAAAACCCCTTTTCTGAAGAATTGGGGTTTTTTCTTTTCTGAAGATGCTGGAAAAAAGAGTGGTCAATTTGTTTTATTTTTACTTCTGAAAAAAGACCCCTTGTTTTTGACATTTTTGAGACCACAAGACGATTTTCCTTCAGTTGAGAAGGCTACAGCAGAAGGTTTGCTGGCCTATGGCGGTGACTTATCACCACAAAGGCTTCTGGCAGCATATTCCCGCGGAATCTTTCCGTGGTTTGATGAAGATCAGCCTATCTTGTGGTGGAGTCCCGATCCCCGAATGGTGCTGTTTCCCGAGAACCTGAAGGTCTCCAAAAGCATGAAGCAACTGCTTAAAAAGAATGCTTTCAAAGTGAGCTTTAATACGGCTTTTTCAGAAGTTATTGAGCAATGTGCAAAAATAAACAGGCCGGGACAGCCCGGCACCTGGATAACGCCCGAAATGCAGCAGGCTTACCTTTCCCTGCATCAGGAAGGTATTGCAGTTTCAGTTGAAGTTTGGCAGGAAACGGAACTCGTGGGTGGCCTGTACGGAGTCTACTTAAGGGAAAAAAAGATCTTTTGCGGGGAAAGCATGTTTTCAAAAGTCAGTAACGCCTCAAAATACGGATTTATTCACCTGGTGCAGCAACTTGAAAAGGAAGGCGTAAGATTAATTGACTGCCAGATGTACACGGACCATCTCGCAAGTTTGGGTGCCGCCGAAATTCCCCGCAGCGTATTTCTTGAATACCTAAGCTGAAACCAGAAAGAGGTTCCAAAAATGGCATTTTGGGAACCTCTTTTTCCTGTGCTTTATTGAGGTGCTTTCACTTCGCTGTGCCTAAAGCATTGCGTTATGTGATCATTCACCATACCTGTGGCCTGCATGTGAGCATAGACCACCGTGGGCCCTACAAATTTAAAGCCCCGCTTCTTGAGATCCTTACTTAGAGCTTCACTAAGAGGCGTGGTGGCAGGAACCGCGGTTAAAGTTTGCCGGTCGGGTTGTAAAGGGATGTCATCAACAAAGCCCCAAATATATTTTGAAAAACTTCCAAATTCCTCCTGCACCTTCATAAAAACCTGTGCGTTGGTAATTGCGGCACGAATTTTTGCGCCATGCCGGATTATGCCGCTGTTCTCCAGTAACTCGGCTTGTTTAGCTTCAGAATAAGTGGCTATTTTTTTATAATCGAAATTGTCAAAAGCCTTTCTGAAATTTTCCCTTTTCCGAAGAATAGTGATCCAGCTTAAGCCCGCCTGGAAGGTTTCCAACATGAGGAATTCAAAAATGCCGGCATCATCTTTTAAGGGAACGCCCCATTCGCGGTCGTGGTATGCTTCATAGAGTGGATCGCCCACGCACCAGCCGCAACGTATCTTTTCTTCCATTAATTCTGAAAATTATAGGTTATAGTGCCGGGTTGTGCATTTCTCCCGGCAAGTTGGGTAAATTTTGCATCTGCCGCATATCTCATAGCCATATTGGTAAGGCATTCGTTACTTGTGGAAGAAGCATTCTTGTTTATTGAGGTCTTTACCACGTCTCCCGCAGCATTTACGGTGATGTTCACCACAATTCTGCCGGGAGTATCGCAGGTGTAAATTGGATTGGGAATATCTATAGCTGTTCGACCTACCAGGGAAAAAGAAATAGAGCTATTTCTCATGCTACCGGGCTTTACCGATGTTTCTTTACTGCTGTTATCTCCTTCTGAAGCCTTCTTTTTCTTCTCTTTTTTATTGTTGTTCAGCCCAAATTCTCCTTGTGCCGACTTGGCAGACTCTGCTTCCGAAGTTTCCTGTTGTGCGGCATTCTTCTGAAATATTTCATCCAATCTCGACTCCAGGTTATTCTGACTTTCCTCCTGATCCTGGTTGAATGCCTGGTGTGTTTGTACGGTAGGGCTCGGGCGTTGAGGTTCTTCAGGTTTGGGCGCTTCGGGCTCGGGTTGTTTTTCTTCGGGAGGTGGGATGGGCCTTAATTCATTTAGCTCAATAAGCGTCTCCCGAATCTTTTTAGATTCGTTGGAGATATTGATGTTGTACATAGACAAGATCAAAATCGAAAAGATAAGGCTGGTAATGATCAGCGCCTTATGTCTATCGAAAAAATCCATTTTTTAAGTTTCTTCCTCCATCGAAAGATACTCATTTACAAAAGAATCTACTGTTAAGGCATTTTCAACTTTATAGTCTCCAATACGGGTGCGACGCAGGGCAGAGAGGTATGCCCCGGTGTTTAATTGGGATCCAAAATCAAAGGCAAGGCTGCGAATGTAAGTACCTTTACTGCACACCACTCTAAAATGTACTTTTGGAAGCTCAATTTTAGTGATCTCAAATTCTGAAATATTTACCGTACGGGTAGGTATCTCCACTTCTTCCCCGCTTCGGGCGTATTCGTAAAGCCTTTTTCCATCTTTCTTTAAAGCTGAAAATACCGGTGGCCTTTGCTGAATATCTCCCAAAAATGCTTTTGTTGCTTCATGAATTCCTTCCGAAGTGAGATGGTCTATGGGGAAGGTTTCATCAACTTCAGTCTCCATATCAAAGGAAGGCGTAGTGGCGCCCAGGGTGAAGGTGCCGGTGTATTCTTTTTCCTGTCCCTGAAGATTTTCAATAAGTTTGGTAGATTTCCCGGTGCAAAGGATGAGCAAGCCCGTAGCTAATGGATCTAGAGTACCTGCGTGGCCTACCTTAATTTTTTTGATCCTGAAGTTCTTCCGGATGAGCCATCTCACTTTGTTTACCAACTGGAAAGATGTCCATTCCAGGGGTTTATCAAATAAGAGGATTTGTCCGGTTTTGAATTCTTCTTCAGTCATTATTTATCAGGTATAGAAATATTGGTAACCAATTGCTATTGTGCCCACTATAAAACAGTAGATGGCAAAATAGGTGAGTTTGCTTTTACGCACCAGGGCAATCATCCAGGTACAGGCGGCAAAACCGGCAATGAAAGCAGCGATGAATCCGGCCAGTAGTGGTATAGGTGCGATGGTGGTGTTGGTTAGGTCCCCACTCAAAAGGTCTTTTGCGATTTTTCCTAAAATTAAGGGGACTACCATGAGGAACGAGAAGCGCGCAGCTCTGGTTTTGTCATTTCCCAGCAGCACAGAAGTAGAAATGGTGGCCCCACTTCTTGAAATTCCCGGTAAAATTGCGATAGCCTGTGCTACTCCTATAATGATACTGTCTTTATAGGTTACAGGCTTTCCGGTATTTTTAGCCCGGTCGGCCAGCCACAACAACACCGAAGTTATTAAGAGCATGAACCCTACAAAAGTGAGATTGCCGCCAAATAGAGATTCCAGTTCCTCCTCAAACATTAACCCGACAAAAACTGCGGGGATCATAGAGAGGACGATCTTTAAAGAAAATTTAGTTTCGTCATTCCAGCGGAAGGAGAACAGGCCGCGGAAAATTTCGGCTACGTCTTTCCTGAAAACTACGATGGTACTTAGAGCGGTTGCAAAGTGGAGTACCACGGTGATCATTAAAGATTCTTCGGGAATGCTTTGGCTTCCCAGAAGAGCTTTTCCTATTTCGAGGTGCCCACTTGAAGAAACAGGTAAAAATTCGGTAAGTCCCTGGATGATTCCAAGGAACACAGCATCAATAATTTCCATTATTATTTTCGGGGGTTGAGAAGGATCGCGTAGACTTCAATGGCGAAACCAAGAAGTACCAGGGCTGGGGCCAGCCTTATTCTTCTAAAACTATAGATTTCCGGATTAAAAATATTGGGGTCGTCACTACCGCCGCCGGCCATAAGAATGAATCCAAGGGCGATTACTGCCAGGCCTATTCCCATCACAATGTAGTTCTTCTTTTCGAATACAAAATTAAGATCCTGCCTGTGTAAAGGCTTTTTGTTCTTGTTCATTGGTTCTTTGTTTTTTGGCTGCAACCCCTTAAAATGTAAGGTGTCAAAAATAGCAATTTTTGAGGCTAACTAATAATATAACTTTCCTCTTAAAACGATTATTATAGATGCACGTGATCTTCTATAAATCATCTAGAACTCACTAATAATACAATTCATCAGTTTTTAAATTCAGGAAGCGCTGGGTGGCAAAAAAGGTACTAAGCCAGGTTATTACTGCTCCCATTAGAAAGATTCCGAAGAAAAGAGCAGCCAGAATGCTTGTATCGCTTAGCAGTTCAAGTTCTGGAAAGCTCTTGTTCATATAGTAAAGTACTATGGCCATACCTATTAGTGCAATAAGCGCGCCTATCATGCCCAGTTTTACGCTCTTCAGAATAAATGGTTTTCTAATAAACCTTTTTGTAGCACCTACCATTTGCATGGTCTTGATAATAAACCTTTTTGAATATACCGAAAGCCTTATGGAGCTGTTGATTAAAAGCACGGCGATAAAGGTGAAAATCGCGCTAATGGCAAGTACCCAAAAACTGATTTTTGTGACATTCTCGTTGAGGAGGGAAATAAGAGGTTTGTCATAAACCACTTCATCTACAAAGTTCTTTGCAGTTAATTCTTCGGCAATCTGGTCTATTTCGCCCGAGGTAATATAATCGGCTTTAAAATATACGTCAATAGAATTTTGCAGTGGGTTATAGCCCAGGAACTCCATAAAATCTTCTCCTATTTCTTTGCTGTGAGCTTCGGCTGCTTCCTCTTTGGTCACATAAGTGGTA
>NZ_JAPJDA010000034.1 GCF_026241755.1 Salinimicrobium profundisediminis | reverse complement strand
TTGAGCTCACGCTCAAAGATTACTATTTTTTTCACGCGAGGCAAGCCTCGGGGTATTTACCCTCCAAGAATAAAAAATGCCGTTAAAAAACGGCATTTTTGAGAGGTAAGAATAATGGAAAGTTAATCTACAGATCTTTGCTTTTTCCTTATTTCGTCAAGAGAAAGATTGTCTTTACTTCCGCTGTGGGAATGATGTTTGTTGCCCACAGGTTCATAAGTGCCTTGTTGAACCTGTTCGCCAATGATCTGGTAGGCTTCCCTGAAGGATTTTCCTTCCATCACAAGATCGTTAATGCTGTCTACGGTAAAAAGGTATTTATATTTTTCATCCTGCAGGTTTACCTCCTTCACAATAATCTGCGAAATGGAATGTGTAAAAACATCGAGGATCTCTTTCAAACCTTCTACAGAATATATACTGTTCTCTTTGATCACCTGAAAATCCCTGTGATAACCGCTCGGCAGATTGTTGGTCACCAGTACCATTTCCCCGGCTATAGATTGGAGTTTGTTGCTTTTACCCCTTACAAGTTCAAAGACGTCGGGGTTCTTTTTATGAGGCATAATACTGGAACCGGTAGTAAGTGCCTCCGGAAAGCTGATAAAGGAGAAATTCTGGCTCATATAAAGACAGATATCCATAGAGAAACGGGAGAGCGTATTGGCCACCGAAGCTATTGCCGAAGTTACTGCCCTTTCACTTTTCCCCCTGCTCATTTGAGCTGCCACCACGTTGTATTTTAAGGTGGAAAAACCGAGCTCCTTTGTGGTAAATTCCCGGTCTATAGGAAATGAGGAGCCATAGCCTGCGGCAGAACCTAAGGGGTTTTGATCTACTATTTTTAGCGCGGCCTTAAGTTGGTAGAGGTCGTCTATTAGTATCTCTGCATATGCCGAAAACCACAACCCAAAAGAGGAAGGCATGGCTACCTGTAAATGAGTGTAACCCGGCAAAAGGCTGTTTTGATGCTCTTCAGCAAGTTTAAGAAGTACTTCTATCAAATCATTGACCCGACTGATGATCTCCTGAAGGTTTTCCCTGAAATAAAGATGCAGTGCCACCAAAACCTGATCATTCCGTGAACGGGCGGTATGGATTTTCTTTCCGGTGTCTCCCAGTTTTTTGGTGAGCTCAAACTCTATTTTGGAGTGCACATCCTCAAAATCTTCTTCAATCACAAAAGTTCCGTTCTTTACCTGTTGCTGAAGGCGCTGAAGTTCCTCAACTAATTGAATCACCTCTTCTTCTCCAATTAGGCCAACTTTCCCCAGCATTTTAGCATGTGCCGCCGAAGCCTGCAGATCATGCGCGGCAAGGAACATATCCAGTTGCCTGTCATTACCCACAGTAAAATTCTCGATCTTTTTGTCTATTGATATTCCTTTATCCCAGAGTTTCATATTTCCGATTTAATAGACCTCACAGGTTTCAAAAACCTGTGAGGTCTTAAATTTATTTTTATACCAATGCCTTTTCCAGCAATTTTATATACTTCTCAATACCTTCTTCTATTTCCTTCACAAAGATAAACTCATCTGCCGAATGTGACCTGGTAGAGTCTCCGGGACCTAATTTTAAAGAAGGGCAGCTAAGCATAGCCTGATCACTAAGGGTAGGTGATCCATAAGTTTTCATTCCTAAAGAAATACCTGCCTCTATTAATGGATGCTCCAGAGGAATGGAAGAAGAATTAAGTCTTAAAGAACGTGGCTTGATCTCATCAACAGGGGCTTGTTCTGCCAAAATAGCTGCAATTTCGGCATTGCTGTACTGGTCGTTAACTCTCACATCTACCACCAGTTCAACCTGTGCCGGCACTACATTGTGCTGGCTTCCTGCTTTAATTTGAGTAACTGTAAGCTTCACTTCTCCTAGAGCTTCTGAAACTTTTTCAAATTTACAGGCTTCAAACCACTGCAAGGCTTTTGCCGATTTATAAATGGCATTATCATCATTGGGATGTGCAGCATGTGAAGGTGTTCCTTTTACTAAAACATCAAATACTACCAGGCCTTTTTCGGCTATTGCCAAATCCATCAGCGTGGGTTCTCCTACAATGGCAACATCTACTTTTGGCAGCAAAGGCAAAAGGCACGCAATACCATCCTTTCCATTGATCTCCTCTTCAGCTGTTCCGGCAAAAATCAGGTTATGTGACAAACCTTCAGCTTTGTAAAAATAGGTAAAAGTGGCCAGCAGGGATACTAAACATCCACCTGCATCATTGCTTCCAAGACCGAACAATTTCCCTTCAGAAATTTCAGCATTAAAAGGATCCTTCGTGTAAGCCAAATTAGGTTTAACAGTATCGTGATGGGAATTAAGCAGCAAAGTGGGTTTTGTATCTTCAAAGTTCTTATTCACTGCCCAAACGTTGTTCAGGTGGCGCTGAAAAGGAATCTCATGATCGTTGAACCACTGCTCAAGCAATGCGGCTGTACCTTCTTCTTCTCCTGAAAAAGACTGGGTGGAAATCAATTTTTTGAGAAGTTCCAGGGCTTCGGTCTGCAATTTAGATAAGTGTGTCATTTTATGATTTTTGTACAGGAATTTCCCATTTTAAGAACATCAGCATTTCCAAGAAATATTTTATTCACTCCATGATCCAAAGCTTCAAAACAATTGTGAAGCTTCGGAAGCATTCCTTCACTTATCACTTTTTCTTCAAGAAGCTGCTGATATTTTTTATGATCAATTTCAGGAATAACCGAATTTTCATCTTGCGGATTGGCCAAAACGCCCTTCTTCTCAAAACAAAAATACAATTGGGTGTTATAAATACTGCTCATTGCCTTTGCAATTTCAGCAGCAACAGAGTCCCCGTTGGTATTTAAAAGTTGTCCCTCACGAGTAGCTGAAATAGCCGAAAAAACAGGAACGCAGCCCTGCTCCAGCAAAGAATTTATAAACCTGGTATTCACCGTTTCTATATCTCCTACAAAACCGTAATCAATTTCTTTAACTGCACGCTTTTTAGAAACAAT
This sequence comes from Salinimicrobium profundisediminis, assembly GCF_026241755.1. Taxonomy (GTDB): domain Bacteria; phylum Bacteroidota; class Bacteroidia; order Flavobacteriales; family Flavobacteriaceae; genus Salinimicrobium; species Salinimicrobium profundisediminis. Next base: position 28,264 of record NZ_JAPJDA010000034.1, on the reverse strand, counting down.
ACTATTGCCATCTGCCCCGCAAAGACCCACGGCGTTAGCCTGGAGCGCCTGTAATTTAGCAACAATGGTTTTATTTATGAGTCCGCCGTAGGTCATCACGATCACTTTAAGCGAATTGGCATCTGTAATTCGGCGGCCGTCGATCATCTTTGTGGGGAATCCTAATTTTGTAGCGATTTCGGTTGCCATATTTCCACCTCCGTGAATGAGGATCTTCAGACCATTAAGAGCAGAAAAATCATTGAGGAAAGACGAAAGCCGCTCCTCGTTTTCAATTAGCTTTCCTCCTATTTTTACAATAGTAAGATCTTGTTTTCTCATGTTGACATTTTACAGGCTTTTTTAAACCAAGCCAGATTTATTGAACTATTCCCTTCAGCTGTGCCTTATGCTGTTTATCTTATTCTATCTCCAGGTTTTCGAGCAACCTCTTCAGCACCACCTGGGCGGCGTAGGTCCTGTTCCCGGCTTGTTGAATTACTACGGAATTAGGACTGTCCAGTACGGCATCATCAATAACCACATTTCGCCTTACGGGCAGGCAATGCATCACTTTTGCATCGTTTGTAAGCTGTACTTTTTGTTCACTAAAGGTCCAGGAACTGTCTTCAGATAAGATCTTTCCGTAGTTCTCATAGCTGCTCCAGTTCTTTACGTAAACAAAATCGGCATCTTTAAGTGCCTCATCTTGATTGTGAAACACCTTTGTATCTTTTTTGACCTGAGGGTTCAAATCGTAACCCGGAGGATTTGCAATTACAAATTCAACATCCATACGCTGCATCACCTCAACGAACGAGTTGGGGACACTTTGAGGCAGGGCCCGTGGGTGCGGTGCCCATGTAAGGACAACCTTTGGCTTTTTTGTCTTTTGCAGCTCTGTAATGGTCATGGCATCGGTTAGGGCCTGAAGCGGATGCCCTGTAGCACTTTCAAGATTTACCACCGGCACAGTAGCATATTTTTTAAAGCTTTTCATCACCAGGTCTTCTTCATCTTTTGCTTTATCTTCAAGGCCGGGAAATGCCCGCACCGCAATAATATCACAATATTGTGAGAGCACGGCAGCCGCTTCCTTGATATGTTCTGCTTTGTTGGAATTCATAATTGCTCCATCTTCAAACTCCAAAGCCCAGCCATCTTTATCGGCATTCATCACCATCACCTCCATCCCGAGGAGCTTTGCAGCTTTTTCGGTACTAAGGCGCGTGCGAAGGCTCGGGTTAAAAAACAACATTCCAAGAGTTTTTCCCTTTCCCACGTTTGCTACCGTATTATTGTTCTTAAGCTGAAGCCCTTCTGCTATAGCCAAATCTAAATTTTCTATATCTGATAAACTGATATAATTCTTCATTTTTAAAATATGTTTATTGAGACCTCACAGCCCCGATAGTTATCGGGATAAAATCTGTGAGGCCTTATTTAATCTGCTAGATATTATTGATTTTTAAGTTCTGACTTCAACGCCGAAAAGAACTGCTCAAAATGCCCTTTTTGGATACTTAGAGGTGGTAGTATTCGCAATAACTTTTTATTGGAAGCTGCTCCTGTAAAAATCTGATGTTCAAACAGGAGATCTTTCCGAAGGCTGGCCACTTCAAAGTCAAATTCCAGCCCCAACATCAAGCCTCTTCCTTTCACTTGCTTTATCTGCGGAATTTCAGCAGCCTTTTCTTTGACAAACTGAAAAATTTCGGCTGCATTTTGCATCAGGTTCTCATTTTCTATCACGTCAAGAACGGCAATACCCGCTGCACAGGCCAGGTGATTACCGCCAAAGGTGGTTCCCAATAAGCCGTGTTTTGCTTCAAATTTTGAAGAAATAAGGATCCCCCCAATTGGAAATCCGTTGCCCATTCCTTTCGCTACTGAAATAATATCGGGTGAAATTTGATGTTTTTGGAAGGCAAAGAAATCTCCGGTCCTGCCATAACCCGATTGCACTTCATCGGCAAGGAGAACAGCATTGTATTTTGAACATAGATTGGCCGTAGCCTGATAAAATTCGGTAGATGCTTCATCAAGACCTCCCACTCCCTGGATAATTTCAACAATGACCCCGGCAACATCCCCTTTTGAAAGTTCTTTTTCCAGACCTGACACATCTTCAAAAGCAAGGCAGGTAACTTCATGAGCCTTGTTAAAAGGAGCTTTTATACTCTCATTATCGGTCACTGCCACAGCACCCGAAGTTCTTCCGTGGAAAGCATTTTTAAAATAGATCACCCTGCTTTTCCCGGTGTGAAATGAAGCAAGTTTAAGTGCATTTTCGTTAGCCTCGGCACCCGAATTACAAAGAAAAAGTTTATAATTTTCAAGTCCCGAAACCTGCAAAAGTTTTTCGGCAAGTTCATCCTGTAACGGATTTTTTATGGAATTGGAGTAAAATCCGAGTTTTTGAACCTGCTCCTGTACGGCTTTAACATAAGAAGGATGCGAATGGCCTATCGAAATTACGGCATGACCGCCATACAAATCGAGATACTTTTTGCCTTCGTCATCATAGACATGACAGCCTTCTCCCTTTACAGGAGTAATATTATATAGTGGATAAACGTCAAATAAATTCATGGGGGCTAATTAGAAATATTATTGATTTTTTTGAATGAAGCCTGCATTCCCCGTATTAGCGAAGAACTGAGGCCGTGGTGTTCCATTTCGTTAAGACCTTCAATGGTACAACCCATAGGTGTGGTTACTTTGTCTATTTCTTCTTCGGGATGTTTACCCGATTCTATCAATAAACTCGCTGCACCAAGACAGGTCTGCATTGATAGTTGCTGAGCCTCTTTAGCGTCAAAACCTAACTGAACTGCACTTTGAGTAGTGGCTCTTATTAATCGCATCCAAAAAGCTATTCCGCTGGCACATAATACTGTTGCGGCCTGCATTTTGTTTTCGGGAATTACCATTGTTGTTCCCATTTTATCGAAAATAGCCTCGGCTACCTGAAGCTGTTTTTGTCCTTTCTCATTACTGCAAAGACATGTCATTGATTTCTTTACGGCAATGGCAGTGTTAGGCATTGCCCGAATAATGATGTGATCTCCCACCAAATCTTCGATCCTGCTTATACTCACTCCCGTAATGGTCGAAATAATCACATGTCTCTCGTGCAAGTCATTTTTAATTTCCTCCAGTACGGTTTCAATCTGTTTGGGTTGCACTGCCAGAATGAGAATATCAGAATTTTGAACAGCTTCGCGGTTACTTTTTGTTACCACCACGTTCTCATATTCAGAATATTCCTGTATAGCTTCTGTTTTTCTTTTAGTGAGATAAAGTGTGTTGTAAGCATTGCTCACAAGGAGTCCTTTGGCGATTGAGAGCCCCAGGTTTCCCGCTCCAAGAATTGCGATTTTCATATCAGGTAGGTTTAGAGATCTCACAGGTTTTAAAAACCTGTGAGATCTTATTTAGTTAGAAATAATTCGCTTTCAATTTCAGCCCCGTGCTTTCTTCAAGACCAAACATAAGGTTCATATTTTGAACCGCCTGCCCACTGGCACCTTTTAGCAAGTTGTCAAGAACAGTGGTGATCAATATCTTATCATCAAACTTTTGCACTCTTACCAGGCATTTATTGGTATTAACTACCTGTTTAAGATGCAGTTCTTCTTCTACCACGTGTGTAAAAGCCGCATTTGCATAGAACATCTTATATATCCCAACAGCGTCTTCCAGTTCCCCCTCAAAAGAGGTATATGTTGTACAGTGAATACCGCGGGAGAAATTGCCCCGGTTGGGAATAAAATTGATCTTGTGATCAAAATTTTCCTGTAGCTGCAGCACACTCTGCCCAATTTCTGAAAGATGTTGATGTTCAAAAGCCTTGTAAGAAGAAAAGTTATTATCTCTCCAGGCGAAATGTGTAAAGCCCGAAAAAGAGGTTCCGGCGCCGGTTGCGCCTGTGACAGCATTTACGTGAACGTCTTCTTTCAATAATCCTGCATATGCAAGAGGTAAAAGTGCCAGGTTGATTGCCGTTGCAAAACAACCGGGATTTGCAATGAATTCTGCACTTTCAATCTTTCTCCTGTTTAATTCAGGCAGGCCGTAAATAAATGAATGTGAAGGTTCTGTTTTCCTGAAATCGGTACTTAGATCAATGATTTTGGTACTTTTTGAGAACTCTGTCTCTTCCAGGAACTTTTTAGAGTTTCCATGCCCAAGGCAGAGAAAAACCACATCTACATTAGTGTTTACTTTACTGCTGAAAGTAATTTCGGTTTCCCCAACAAGGTCCTGGTGAATGGCATATACAGGTTTTCCTGCACTTGAGGTGCTGTAAATAAAATCCAGCGCTACCTGCGGATGGTTTACCAGGATCCGGGTCAATTCCCCGGCCGTATATCCGGCTCCCCCAATTATTCCTGCTTTGATCATGATTTCTGTTTTACCTGGTTATAGATCTTTCCTGAATTACTAAGGATCTTAATAAAACCTTTGGCATCCTGTGCTGTCCAGGCATTGTTTTCTTCTCCGTATTTTCCGAAGCCGCTGTTCATAAGATCAAAAGGAGAAGAGATCCCTTCCAGAACAAATCTATATGGGTGCAGGCTAATATATACTTCCCCTGTTACCTGTTGCTGGGAGTTCTGTAAAAAAGCTTCAAAATCGCGCATCACAGGATCCAGGTATTGGCCCTCGTGAAGGTGCATTCCGTACCAACTTGCAACATTTTCTTTATGTTGTAACTGCCATTTACTCAGGGTGTGTTTTTCCAAAAGGTGGTGTGCCTTAATGGTTATTAAAGCCGCAGCTGCTTCAAAACCTACCCTTCCTTTAATACCAATAATCGTGTCTCCTACGTGGATATCACGGCCAATAGCATATGCTGAAGCCAGTTCTTCCAGTTTTTCTATATTCTTCTCGGGAAAATTTTCTTCTCCGTTCACGGCTGTAAGTTCCCCTTTTTCAAAGGTAAGTGTTACCCGTGAAGCTTCCTTTTCCTGAAGTTGGGAAGGGAAAGCCGCCCCTGGCAAAGGTTTCTCTGATGTCAGGGTCTCAGCACCACCAACGCTGGTTCCCCACAAACCTTTATTGATAGAGTATTTTGCTTTTTCCCAGTTCATATCTACCCCCTGAGATTGCAGGTAATCGATCTCTTCCTGCCGGGTTAATTTCTTATCGCGGATTGGTGTAATAATTTCAATTTCGGGAGCAAGGATCTGGAAGATCATATCAAACCTCACCTGATCATTTCCTGCGCCTGTACTACCGTGGGCAATATAACCTGCTCCTATTTTCCTGGCGTGGTTTACAATTTCAATAGCCTGAATAATACGTTCTGCACTTACAGAAAGTGGATAAGTATTGTTCTTTAGTACGTTTCCAAAAATGAGATATTTTACTACCTTTTGGTAAAAGGAAGAAACCGCATCAAGGTTGGTATAGGTAGTGGCACCAATGGCTTTGGCTGTGTTACCAATGCGTTCAATCTCTTCCTGACTAAATCCTCCTGTATTCACGCTCACTGCATGTACTTCAAAGTTTTCTTCTTTTGATAAATATTTCGCGCAATAAGAGGTATCTAATCCTCCACTATAAGCAATTACTACTTTTTTCATTTTGTTTTATTTTCAATATTTTCAACCACTTTTTCTTTTTTGTAAAAAAGGGTTTGTTTGATACTTTTTAATCGGGTGAACGCCTTGTCGTTCAGTCTTGATTTTTCTTTAGATTTCTCCTTTTTAACAGGGTCATACAACATCCCTGTGCAAAGACACATCTTTCTTTCGGTACGGGTAAGAATATCGTAATTTTTGCAGGTTTGACAGCCTTTCCAGAAACTCTCATCATCTGTGAGTTCACTAAAGGTCACAGGCTGGTAGCCCAATTCGTAATTGATCTTCATAACGGCAAGTCCTGTGGTGATCCCAAAGATCTTGGCTTGAGGATATTTTTTACGGGAGAGCTCAAAAATGGCTTTTTTGATATCCTTTGCCAGGCCTCGATTCCTGAAATCGGGATGAACTATAAGTCCTGAATTGGCTACAAACTTCTCGTGACTCCACACTTCGATATAACAAAAACCGGCGAATCTATCGCCCTCCAGGGCAATTACGGCGTTTCCGTTCTGCATCTTGGTAAGAATATACTCGGGTGTACGGCGGGCTATACCTGTGCCGCGAATTTTGGCAGATTCTTCAATAGTATCACAAATTACCTGTGCATACTTTTCATGAGAAGCATTAGCAATGACAATTTTCATATGCTAAAGAATTAAAGGTTAAAAAATCAAGAAAGGGTTTTCGGGGAAAGAACCGGACTCACCTGGGTTCCATAATAATTAAGCGCGCACAAACGTGCGGCGGAAACTACGGCGGCGCCTGAAAGAATTCTCAGGAGAAAGCCTAAAAAGTAAATGGGAAATGTATTGTGGAAAAATGTGATTCAAAATAAAAAAACTAAATAAAAATTAAGACAAAAAGAGAGGTGCGCTGACAGATGGACTACATCCGGCGGCGCAACATGGGCCTTATTATTATTTGAGACTCTAAAATCACACCGTAAAAGTAAGTTTATTTTTTAAAAACCAAAACAACTTAGAAAAATAATATAATTTCAAACCTTATTTTTTACATAGCTTTCAGCATAAACCCTACATTTTTGGCATCTGCTTTTACGGATTTCCTTTTTTGTCTTTTAAATATTTACATTATTTTCCCCCAGAATTCCAACCCCAATAATCATATTCTCAATTTCCCCCTCTTTTACTAAAAAAGGTTTATAAAAAATGAAAAATACAGTTCTCGCCCTCCTCCTGCTTTTTACCGCAATACTTTCTGCCCAGGAAAAAATTTACATGAATGAAAAATATGAAGTAGTGACCAGTCCTGCCGAAGCTACTTTTTATAAGATAGAGGAAAAAACTGATGAAGGAGATGCTGAATTTCGTAGGTTAACCTATAAAATAAACGGAGATCTTTCCGCAGAACAGTATCTGTCTATTAAAGATGGAAAACCGGTGAATGAAGGCCGACATAAATTCTGGTACAAAACAGGAGAGCCATGGTACAAAATTGATTATAAAAATGGAGACCGACATGGAGAGCTCGTCGCCTGGTGGCCCAATGGTAATAAAAAGCGGCACGATTTCTTTAAAAAAGACAAATTCAAATCGGGAACGGTATGGAATGAAGAAGGTGAAAAAATTGAGCATTTCCCATATTGGGTTTCAGCTTCCTATCCCGGTGGGAATGATGCCCTCCAAGAATACTTAAAAAATACCCTGCCGGTGCCTGAAAAACAAAAGAAAGGTACTACGGTTAAGGTTCTACTTATTTTCACCATCAATGAAGAAGGGATAATTAGCGAAGTACAGGTAGTTGAAGGTGCTCCACGCTGGTACAACGCGGTAGCCGTTCAGGTATTGAGCAACATGCCAAGATGGGAACCCGCCCAGCGCTTTGGAGAACCGGTATCTACAAGGTTTAAATTGCCCATGAGCTTTGTAAAATAATACAGCTTTAGCTTCAGTCATTATTTTTGTAAATTACAATGAAAAATTATGGCTGAAGAAATCGAAAATATAGCAGCAGTAGACATCCCTCAACTACTCAGCGCTCAAAATGCCTTTTTTGAGACCGGTAAAACTCTTGATGTTGCCGAAAGGATATCTAAATTAAAAACCCTTAAAAAAGTCATTGAAAGCAGAGAGAAAGAAATAGCTGCCGCCCTTTTTGCCGATTTCAGGAAACCCGAATTTGAAACCTATGCCACCGAAACAGCGCTTATCCTCAGTGAGCTCAAGTACACCATCAGGAAGCTAAAAAAGTGGGCAAAACCTCAAAAGGTAAAAAGCACTTTCCTCAATTTTCCATCAAAAGATTATATGTATTCCCAGCCCTACGGAAAAGTCCTGGTACTGGCACCGTGGAATTATCCTTTTCAGTTAAGTGTTTCCCCGGCAATAGGTGCATTGGCAGCGGGAAACACTGTGGTCATCAAACCCAGCGAATACGCTCCCGCAACTTCTCAACTCACCAAAGAAATATTTGCTGAAGTTTATCCTGAAGTACATTGTGCCGTGATCATGGGAGGCGTGGAAACTTCGGAAGAACTCCTGAAACAGAAATGGGATTATGTCTTTTTTACCGGAAGCGTTCCGGTAGGAAGAATTGTAGCTAAAGCCATAGCCCCCAATCTTACTCCCTCAACTCTCGAACTCGGCGGAAAAAATCCATGTATCATCCATGATTCGGCTAAAATTAGTTTGGCAGCGAAAAGAATTGTTTGGGGAAAATTCATAAATGCCGGACAAACCTGTATTTCTCCCGATTACATCCTGATCGACAAACGAAAGAAAACTGAGTTTACCGAGGCTGTAAAAAAGGAAATTAAAGCTGCCTTTGGCGAGGAAATAAAAAAGTCGCCAGATTATGCCAGGATCATCAATAAGAAGAATTTTGAAAGGCTGCAGGCGATGCTTGAGGGCCAAACCATTATCACAGGAGGCGAGACCGCTCCAGTCGACAATTATATCGCGCCTACCCTACTAAACGAACCTTCGCTAGAATCTACAGTAATGCAGGATGAGATCTTTGGTCCAATCCTTCCGGTTCTCACTTATTCCGATGAAACGGAAATCGAAAAGATCATCAGCCATTATCCCGATCCTCTTGCGCTTTACGTTTTTGCTGAAGACAAGGATTTTTCAGAAAAGATCCTTCAAAAATATCATTTTGGAGGGGGTGCCACCAATGACGTTGTAATACATATTGCCAATAAGAACCTGCCGTTTGGTGGGGTGGGCAGCAGCGGCTATGGCGGCTACCACGGTAAATTCTCTTTCGACACTTTCACGCACAAAAAAAGCATTAGCAAGAGGGCTACCTGGATAGATATCCCTCTGCGATACGCTCCCTATGCAGGCAAACTTCCACTTATAAAGAAAGTAATGAAACGCTTGTAATTACTTCTTCAGCTTAAGGGAATATAAATCTTTACGGCGGTCTTTCAGGTTTCTAACACTTCCAAAAGTGTGCAGCTCCTTAAGCAGGTCAAGATCTACATCAACAAGCAGGGTACTCTCTGTATTTGGAGTAGCTTCAGCCTTAATTCCGTTTACAGGAAATGAGAAGTCAGACGGCGTAAACACAGCACTCTGCGCGTACTGTATATCCATATTATTCACCTTTGGAAGGTTACCCACAGAACCCGCAATTGCCACGTAACATTCATTTTCTATAGCCCGGCTCATTGCACATAACCTAACCCTGGAATACCCGTTTTGGGTGTCGGTCATGAAAGGCACAAATAATATGTTCATTCCCTGCTCGGCCAGCAATCTTCCTAACTCCGGAAATTCTACATCATAACAAATAAGCACGCCAATCTTTCCACAATCGGTATCAAGGGTTTTTAACTGGCTGCCACCTTTCATACCCCAGGCAGAACCTTCGGCCGGCGTGATATGCAGTTTCTCGTACCGCTCATAACTACCGTCACGACGGCACAAATAGCCCACATTGTACATGTGCTCCCCAATAATTTGAGGCATGCTGCCTGTAATAATATTGATGTTGTAGGTGATGGCAAAATCTACAAAGGTCTCCAGCAACTTATCGGTATAAGAGGCCAGGGAACGGATGGCTTCAGCCTCATTAAGGTGATTGTACTCGGCCATTAAAGGCGCATTGAAGAGCTCCGGAAAAAGGATAAAGTCACTTTGATAATCACTTACAGCATCCACAAAAAATTCTATCTGAGATACAAGGGCATCAAAATCTTTGAAAAGGCGCATTTGCCACTGCACCAACCCCAGTCGTACCACGGTTTTGGCCGTATTGATGAGCTTGTCGGGTTTGGTGTAGTAAATGTTATTCCACTCCATGAGGGTGGCAAATTCCTTGCTCTCATGATCCCCGGGCAAATAACCCTTGATCACCTTTTTCACGTGAAAATCGTTAGAGAGCTGAAAAGACAGCACAGGATCGTGTATTTCCTTAACCTTTACTTTTTCTATATACTGTTTGGGTGTTAACTCTTCGGAATATTCGGCATAGTTGGGAATTCGCCCTCCAAAAATGATAGATTTCAGGTTTAATTGCTCACACAGCTCCTTCCTTGCCTCATAAAGCCTACGCCCCAGGCGCATCCCGCGATATTCCGGATGGATGAAAACATCAATACCATAAAGCACATCGCCGGACTTTGTGTGGGTAGAAAAATTCTCTCCGCCGGTAATCTCCCCATAGGTATGGCTGTCGTCAAACTTGTTATAATCTACCATGATTGACAGGGCACAACCTGCAATTTTCTCATTGATCACTATACAAAATTGGCCGTCGGGAAATTTTTTAATCAGGTTTTTGATCTCCTTCTCGCTCCAATACTCATTTGGCATGGCATCATAGCTCTCAATCATAGAGATCTTTAACTCCTTATAATCCTTTACACTCAGGTTTCGTAACTCAATTTTAGCAGAATCTATCACTTACAATTTTTTTACAAAGATATTCCTTTCACTGCTGCTTTAAAAATATTCGGCAGCAGAGAAATTTATTAAGACTCAAATACTTAGCAGCCTCTAACACAATTAGTAAAATTCTTAATTCAAAACAGTAAATTATTAGAGAAATTTACCTTTTTCACATCAACTTTAATTAAATTTATAGCACTTAAAATAAAGAATGGTGCCATCTTTCGGAATGTTTAAATAGTAGGGGATTTAAGCAGTTTCATGAAAATGGCACCATCTGTTTTTCCCAATTAGCTGTAGTCAAGCAGCTTTATTCTCAGCTTTTCTCCCGGCATTTTTTGAACCAGCGTATTTATACCTGTTTCTGTCAACTGCAGAATCCTTGGGTATCCACCTGTAGTTTGACCATCTCTCATTAAAGCGATTAAAGTTCCTGATGGCGTGAGTTGTACCGTACCGGGAAGCACCGGACCTGTAAGGATTGGCTTTAGATTATTCTCCATTTTTTCCTGAAATTGAATCCCCATCCGATTACTTTCTTTTGCTGCTGAAAAATGCCATTTTTGAAGCGCTTCTTTTTCTGAAGGCTGCAGCAGATCAAACTCCGGCCCCCGAAAAGCCTCCACTACTTCTGAAGTGATATGCTCATCTACTTTAACCGAAGAATATTTTGAAACAGATGCGCGCTTACTCTCCAAAAAGGGCAATTTCACACCCTTTTCCAGTCGGCTGTGGGGCGTCACGCCATCACACCAGCTCCTGCTACCTAAAACTGCTTCGGTTTGGAAGCCGCCTTTGATGGCCAGGTAGGCTCTATAGCCACATTTTCTTCTCCTGAAGCTAAGTACCTGCCCAGCCATGACCTGCACCACCTGGTTGTTCTGCAACTCCCCGCCGTCAAGTTCAGGAGACAGTTGCGCCCCGGTGATCACAATTTGAGCAGTACCCGAAAATGCCATTTTTGGCCCCTGTAGCGTTATTTCCATCACTGAGGCATCAGGCTCGTTCTTCAGCAGAAGGTTGGCGAGTTTTGCCGCCTGCCTGTCCATCGCCCCAGATGTTGGTACGCCAAATTCACGATAACCATACCGGCCAAAATCCTGTATGCTGCTGTACAATCCCGGCTGTAGAATTTCCACCTGCGCCATCATAGTTTTTCAGATTTTATTCTAAATTCCCCTCTTTCTACCAGCTCAGAAATTCTTTGGTGCTCCTCCAAATCTACCTGGTAAAACCTCAACCTGTCACCAGCCGAAATTGGGCATGGTTTATCTGCTGCCAGATCAAATAATTTTACCGGAGAATTACCGATAATATTCCATCCGCCGGGGCTAGTTTGAGGGTAAATTCCCGTCTGTTTTTCACCAATCCCTACAGCCCCTTTTTGGACCTGTGGCCGGGGGTGATCCCTACGGGAAAAATGCAGCACTTGGGGTAGCCCACCCAGGTATAAAAATCCGGGTAAAAATCCGGTGAAATACACCAGGTAATCTACCGAAGAATGCAACCTGATTATTTCCTCTTTAGCCAACTTTTTCACCCGGGAAATCTCATCAAGGTCAAGAGCAAAAACATCACTGTAACACACTGGAATATGAAATAATTTAGATTCAATAATTTCCTCTATATTAGCTCCCGAAAACTCTTCAAAAAGGCCATGAATCTCATTATAAGCATTCTCTATACTAGATACATAATAAATTAATAATGAGTTATATGTATTTGTTACTTCAACCTTTTGTTTAGCTAATTTTTTCTGAAGGAATTTCTTGAGCTTTAAAACCTTTGCAAGGATCTCAGGAGTGATTTCAGGTTCAAATTCGACAAGGATTGCCCCCTCGCCCATGCGTTTTATCTTCGGAAATACTTCCATTAAGCTTTAAAGATTTCGATATTTTTAGCGGGTAATTCCCGGTGTAAATATTCAAGAATTTCTACCGAATTTGGCGTGTCTCCATGCAGGCAAAAAGTGGTGGCAAAAGTGTCAAATTTCTGACCTTTTTGAGGGGTGATTTTTTGCTCAGAAATCATGGATAAAAGATGGTTAAAAACCTCTTCTTTTTGGGTGATCACGGCACCCGTTTCCTTTCGGTTTACAAGACTGCCATCGGGGTTGTAATTTCTATCGGCAAAGGCCTCATATCTTATCTCTAATTTACCTTTTGCCAACTCACTAATTACAGAACCTTCGGCCACATAAAGCACCAGGTCATTTCCGAATTCAAGAACAGAATCGATAATAATTTTTGCAACTTCAACATTATTAAAAGCATCATTGTAAAGAGCACCATGAGGCTTTACATGGGTGAGCACCGCCCCTTCAGCTTCTGCAATTTGCTTTAGGCTCATAATTTGCGCAACCAGGCTTCTTTTAAGTTCTTCACTTTCCATAGGAATGGAGATCCTTCCGAAGTTTTCTTTATCGGGATAGGACGGATGAGCGCCTATTTCTACCCCATTTTCCATAGCGAGGTCTACTGTGTGCTGCATGGTTTCTAACGTGCCCGCATGCCCGCCACAGGCAATATTACACGCCGAAATAAGCGGCATAAGCTGCCCGTCATGCTCCCCTCCTTCTCCAAGATCGCAATTGATATGTATTTTTTTCATAGTTGTAGCTCTCCAATTTTTAGTAATAGCTTCTCACCCGGAATAATGGGTTAAGATCTTCCGGGAGCAGAATTACGATCAAGGCTTTTACATCTTTTTATTACTTTCCTGTATAGCATACAAAGCGAAACTCCCAAGCCAGTGCCCTCCTTCATAGCTATCGCCCACAAGGTTGGGAAATGAATACGCCACGTGCTCATTGGCCAGCGTGCGAAGATGCCCGTATTGTTCGGGATATTGATTGGCAAGGCCGTAAAACACCCAGGCCCGGCTAAAATTGAGTCCGTCAAGGTGAACCAATTTTCCGTCGGTCCTGTCACTCACTTCGGCTACTTCCATGGCAAAATCTTTGCTCTGCAACTGCGGAAGAAAATCCTTCATCCACAAATTGAAGGTTTTTTTAGGAAGAACACGGCGCATAATATCGACCTCGGCCAGGCAGGGCGACAAGAAATCGAATCCTCCCGGTTCCCATTCAATAGGGCAATTGTCATCGTTCAAATAGTAATCTTTTGCTCTTTTCTCGATCAACAACCGCAAGTCTTCTGCTCCAGTGGTAGCAGCATAATCATGTGCCAGTGCAAGAGCAAAGGCTGTATTGGTGTGCTCGCCAACTCTTATGGAGTAATTAAGCTTCGGAAGAAATTCCTTAAACTTCTGCACCATAAGATCTGTAAGAGGCTGCAGATTCTCACGCAGCTCTACTGCTAAGGGATCTTCCCAGGTGTGCAGCTCTTCGGCCAGTTTTAAAATCCACGCCCAGCCGTAGGTGCGTTCAAAACTACCCTCCTGCTCCCGGCTGAAGTATTTCACTTCCTGCCTGATATTTTCGGCAGTAAGAGAATTCTTTAGAGTCTCCCGAATTTCTTCGGCTTTTTTCATTTCAGGGAACTTCCTAAGCAAACTTACGAGAGACCAATGTGCATGTACCGAAGAATGCCAGTCAAAACAGCCGTAAAAGGCGGGGTGCAGTTCTTTGGGTTCGCCAATATCTCCGGCACCCGAGAGGGTTTGGTTAAGCTTATTGGGATATTCAACACCAATACAGTTTAGCGGAAGTTTGGCCAGTTTATTAGCTTCCTCTACAGTAAGCACAACAGCTTGTGAGGGTTCTAACATAGCTACAGCTTCATCTACGAGGGTAGAATCTGTTTCCATTCCTTCGGTTACAGGTGCTTCATCATTGCCTTTACAGGCTATTACTGCAATCGCAGCGATCACTAAAAATTTCTTTTTCATAGTTTAAATTATCCTAGCCAGCCTTCCCTGTCGAGGCTGCGGTATTGTATAGCTTCACTTATGTGAGCTCCTTTTATTTTATCTGAATCTTCTAAATCTGCAATAGTACGGGAAACCTTCAGAATGCGATCATAAGCCCGGGCAGATAAGTTAAGCCGCTCCATGGCCACCTTGAGCAGGTTCATGGAATCTGGGTCGAGCGTGCAATGCTCCCTAATTTGTTTTACATTCATTTGCGCATTGTAATGCACCTTCTCATTATCTGCAAACCTATCTGTTTGTTTTTGTCTGGCAGCGGTTACTCTTTTTCTTATTTCCAGGCTGCTTTCTCCCCGCCTGTCGTCACTTAGCTTCTCAAAAGGAACGGGAGTTACTTCAATATGTATGTCAATCCTGTCGAGTAAAGGTCCGCTTATCTTGCTCATATACCTTTGCATCTCGGCGGGAGAAGATGTAGCGGGAGAACCGGGATCATTGAAGAACCCACTGGGACTCGGATTCATACTGGCCACAAGCATAAAGCTCGATGGATAAGTCACTGTAAATTTTGCCCGCGAAATAGTCACTTCACGGTCTTCCAGCGGTTGTCGCATCACCTCTAATACACTTCTTTTAAACTCCGGAAGTTCATCGAGAAACAATACGCCATTATGAGACATGGAGATCTCCCCCGGCTGCGGATATGCCCCGCCACCGACTAAAGCAACGTCGCTAATTGTGTGGTGCGGACTCCTAAAAGGCCGGTGAGCCATAAGCCCCACATTTTCCTTTACGCGCCCTACAACGCTGTGAATCTTTGTAGTTTCTAAAGCTTCGTGTAAGGTCATGGGCGGCAAGATACTCGGAAGTCGTTTTGCGAGCATGGTTTTACCCGCTCCCGGCGGACCGATTAAAATAATATTATGACCACCGGCTGCAGCAATCTCCATGCAGCGTTTGATGGATTCCTGTCCCTTAACATCGGCGAAATCGTGCTCCGGATTTTCCAATTCCTGGAAGAATTCTTTCCTGGTGTCAATTTCGGTCCTTTCTAAAGCCTGGCCTTTATCAAAGAAGCGGATTATTTCATCTATATTTTCAATGCCATACACTTCCAGTCCACTTACAATAGCCGCTTCCTTCACGTTTTGCTTCGGAAGAATAAAGCCTTTAAAACCTTCTTCCTTAGCCTTTATAGCTATAGGCAAAGCACCTTTTATAGGCTGCAGACTTCCGTCGAGAGAAAGTTCTCCCATAATGACATAATCTCCTATGTTGGTGGCTTTGATTTGGCCTGAAGCCATAAGGATCCCCATCGCGAAGGTGAGGTCGTAAGCCGAACCTTCTTTCCGAAGATCGGCAGGTGCCATGTTTACGGTGATCTTTTTCCCCGGAAGGCTGTACCCTACATTTTTTAGAGCGGCTGCAATCCTGAAACTGCTTTCTTTTATAGCAATATCGGGAAGGCCTACAAGGTGATATCCAATGCCGGTGTCAACATTTACCTCGACCGTGATGGTCGTGGCTTCAACGCCAAAAACTGCACTACCGTAAACCTTTACCAGCATTAAATAAAATGTTTTGACTAAATGTAGTAAAAATTTCGGCTTAAGATCTTAATGTTCTGTTTAAACAATAATTAGAATCCCAGAGACAAAACCCTTTTTTGGAAGTGTAGGAATTTGTTAAGTCTGAAGAACAATGAAGGAATCATTTTATACAGAAATAATCTTAATCATTATAACTTTTACAAATAAATTCATCAACCTGTAAACCAACAATTTAAATCCCTAACCAGTACATGAAAAATCGATATCAGGTACTATAAACCCGATGACATCCCTCTATTGTAAGTTTTTAATTTATTTTTGTAGTACATATCTGTATGATATAAAAAGCTCCAAATTGATAAAGATGATGAATTCATAAAAAAATGAGAGATAAAGCAAATCTGGAATTTGAATAATTAGTAAGAAAGAACCCGGATATTAAAAGTTGCCCTTGAACCCTACACCCCCACTAAAAAGAAAAATGGAACGTCTACAAGATTCTTCTACAGAACGAAGACTTGTTTGATGCCGTTCAAAATAACGCCCTACAAGGTTATATTCTTTTTCACCTCTCTGCTCCAGAAGAAAAATGGATTAGCCCCAAATTATTGCAAACATTAGATCTGCGCGACAAACCAGATGAGATCCTTAAATGGAATAAAATTATTGCCCCTGAAGATTTGAATATCTTTAGTGAACTTCAGGATCTTCAGAATTACGCAAAGGGTGAATTTAAAGGAGTCTTAAGATTGAGACACTTCAAGGGGTACATTCTAACCATGGACTTTTTTTCTTATCTAACCAAAGATGAAAAAGGTGAAGACTTAGTTTTAATAGCATTCCGCAGAAAGAATTTTTCTTCCGAAGAAATTTCCGAATTACAGCTGATAAAAGAAAGAGGTGAAAATGATCGAATAAACAGGCAGGTTTTTGAAGGTAGTTTTAAAAATGCTGCTATTGGAATGGCCTTATTAGATCCCACAGGACGGTGGATTGAGGTCAACGAAAGGCTTTGCCAGATAGTAGGTTATAGTCCTGAAGAGCTTCAACAGCTAACTTTCCAGGATATTACCCATCCCGATGATCTAGAAGCTGACCTGTCTCTTCTAAACGAGCTTGTAGAAGGAAAACGGGAATTTTACCAGATGGAAAAAAGGTACTTCCATAAAAATGGCAATCTCGTTTATATCATCCTTTCTGTTTCTCTTGTACGTGATTCCACGGGACAACCACTATACTTTATTTCACAAATAACCGACGCCACAGCGCTAAAAGAAACCCAAAAAGAATTGGGAAAAGCCTTAAGTGACTTAGAGAATATACTGGAAGCAAGTTCTCAGGTAAGTATTATTGGATTTGACAGAAACGGTATTATATCTTCCTTCAACAAAGGCGCAGAAAATTTATTAAAGTTTACAAGAGAAGAGGTAATAGGGAAATTACCTTATGCCGCATTACACCTTGAGCAGGAAATTCAGGAAAGGAGAAATGAACTGCTAGATTTCCCTGATGAAAATCCCGGACTTACAGATATCCTGAAGTTCCTCGCAGATCATGGGCTACCTCACACGAGAGAGTGGAGTTTTAAGGCTAAGGGCGGAAAAGAAATGCCTGTACAGGTGACAATTACTCCTATAGAAAAAAATCATCAAATAACCGGCTATCTCTCTGTTGCCACAGATATTAAGGAGCTAAAAAGAGCTCAAAAAGAAATCTCTTCCATTCTTCATATTACGCAAGAACAGAATAGCCGATTAAAAAATTTCGCCAATATTGTTTCTCACAACCTGAGGAACCATTCAGCAAACTTTAAAAATTTGCTGAACTTATATCTTGAAGAAATTCCGCAACATGGCGAAAATGAGATTGTACAGATGCTGCTGATGGCATCGGGTCAATTAGAAGATACGATTTATGATCTTGAGAAGATAGTTACTTCAAATAAGTCAACGCATGAAGATCTGGAGTGTCTCAATCTCAATAATGCAGTTGAAAAAGTTATAAAATCTGTTCACCCTCTTCTTGCCGATACAGAAACAGTTGTTCTCAATAACATTCCCAGAGATCTTAAAGTAATGGCTTTACCCGCTTATCTCGACAGTATAATTCTCAACCTGACTACAAATGCCATTAAGTACAGAGAAACCGGAAGAAAATCTTATATCAAATTTTCTGCCTTACGGGATCCTGAAAAAGTGGTAATAAAAATTGAAGATAATGGTGTAGGAATAGACATGAATAAATTCGGCGATAAAATTTTTGGAATGTACAAAACCTTTCACGGGAATGAGGACGCAAGAGGTATAGGCCTTTTTATCACCAAAAATCAGGTGGAAACCATGGGCGGAAGAATTTCAGTTTTCAGCGTACCTGGAGAGGGCACCGTGTTTGAAATAACTTTAAAAAGAGGTGATAAAATTGGAGGGTAACAAGTCCAGGTAAGAAACTTTACTGTCCAGGCAAAACCTCTCACCTGTCTTTATCTTTATAGTTTCTTACTGATTAGGTGGGTCAAATCCAACAAAAAAGCCCCGCACTTTCGTGCAGGGCTTTTTTCGTCGGGGTGGCAGGATTCGAACCTGCGGCCTCCTGCTCCCAAAGCAGGCGCGATAACCGGGCTACGCTACACCCCGAGATCAGCTAATGCTGATAACTTACTTTAACCTGTAAGCGGCTGCAAATATAAAAAAGAAGTTGGCATTGAAACCCTATTCCTGCTCTTTTTTCAAAATTTTCTGAAGTGAGCGTATTTTCAGGGGTTCTCCACCAGTTGTTGTTTTTCAAGAAAAATCCGGTCACTCCCGGAAAACCTTCTGAAAATTACCTTTTAAAGCATTATTTTAAAGAATTCTTCGGCTGCTGTTTCTCCACATTTCTTATCAGGAAAGCATCAACAGAAAATTTGCCTGCCCCCAATATAAGTAACGCCAGGTACGTTAATAAATAATGCAGCCCCAGTTCCTGATTTGCAAAAGGATCATTTGCGTGTATCACAAAAACTGCTATGAGCATGGTAATAATTAAAGGGATTGTAGCAAACCTGGTTGCAAGCCCTAGGATTAGTAGAATGGAACAGAAAAACTCGGCAAATACCGCAAGAGTTAGTGAAAGTGTGGGGTTCATACCCATCACACCGGGAAATTGCACCTCTCCTCCTGCCATTAACATTTCGAGCTTTGGCAAGCCGTGAACCAGCATCATTGACCCAACGCCAATTCTTAGCATCAACAACACCACATCTACCTGGGTGTTTGTATAGTTTCTATTGAAAAATGTATGCAGCATATTCTATTTGTTTAAAAGGAGCCGGAAACCAGAAATGTTTTGTAGGGGAAACATATTGAAGGCCCCGGCACCAAAAATATTATTTTTAAGCTTTCTTAAATTCAGCGTCAACGTCTATTACCACCTTATCACTCAATACTGCTTCAGGAAAATCGGGTCCCAGGTTAAAATCAGATCTTTTTACCTCACCGCTTATGGCAAAACCTGAAATTAAATTCCCTTTTTGATCTTTTACAGTACCGCGGTGCCAAACATCAAGCGTTACGGGCCTTGTCACCCCATGAAAAGTAAGATCACCTGTCACTTTGTATTTACCTTCGCCAACTTTTTCTGAAGAAGTGCTTACAAATGTCATTTTTGGATACTTTTCAGCATCAAAGAAATCGGCGTTTCTAAGGTGGTTGTCCCTCATCTCCACCCCGGTGTCTATAGAAGGAACCTCTATCTCAACAGTGTATTTTGCATCGCTAAAATCTTCTTCGGAAGCTTCAATTGTAGCATCAAATTCATTGAAAAGGCCTTCAACTTCCGAAATTGTCATGTGCGTAATTCCGAAGGAAACCTGTGAGTGTGCCTTATCGGCTTTCCAGGTGGTCTGGGCAAAAACGCCCGTGCTTAAAAAAGCAATAGTTAATAAAGAAAGTAAATTTTTCATTTGTGTAGAGTTTTTAATTAAAGTTTAAATTTTTGGATTATTGATAATTGTTAATCGTTAATTGTTCATTGCTTTCTGAAGTGTTTCCAAAAAAGCATCGGCTGGTTGTGCGCCCGAGATTGCATAGCGATCATCAAACACAAAGAATGGAACTCCGCGCACGCCAATATTCCGCGCTTCCAGTTCATCCTGTTTTACTTCGTATTCATAGTCGTCAGACTCCAGCATGGCTCCAACTTCGGCCTCATCCATTCCTATTGAAGCAGCTGTGGCCACCAAAACTTCAGTATCATCGATATTCTTTGACGCTTCAAAATGGGCTTTAAACAGGGCTTCTTCTATTTCATCACCCAAATCTTTCGATTTTGCCATCTGGATGAGTTTATGGGCTTTGAAAGAATTAGCCAGCACCGAATCTTCAAGATGAAAATCAAGTCCTACCTCTTTTGCCATTTGGGTAGCACCGCTCAACATTTGCCGCGCCTGTTCTTTGGTCACGCCTTTGGTTTCCACAAAATAATCGAGCGTATTGATGTCAGTCCTGGTTTGAAGGCCTGGATCTAACTGAAAGCTCTTCCAGGTGACCTTCACCTTGTCTTTATGCTGAAACTTTTCAAGCGCAGCTTCAAATTTTCTCTTTCCTATATAACAGAAAGGACATCTTACGTCTGACCATATTTTCACTTCCATAACTATTGAATTTGTTGATATCCGGCAGCTTCAAAAAACTCCTGCACATATTGATTTGCTTCTGAATTCCTTCCAAAAATGCGGAATTCTGCACCTTCTATTTCCAGCTCCACCACCCTTGAATGTGGCAGCAATTCCTGGAAACAAAGCTTCTCATGCTCTGAAGCCTCTACAGGCTTATGAGAAACTACCACTACGGTTTTTTGGGTCGAAACCTGCTTAATTCTATCAAAAAGAACGGGTTCAATCTCTTCGGGCCTGGTAAAAGCAATAATATCGGCTTCCCAGCAACCTTCCTTCTCACAAGAGCTAAATTCTACTTCGGTAGCATTTTGCAGTTCGCCCAGTTGTGCTTTGACATCTAGAACAACCTCTTCATTGCGGGAGATAAACAGCAGGCGCAAGTCCTGCTGTACCGCCGCCATTGCAAGAGCAGGGCAAAATTTACCAATGTCTCCTATAATTGCTACAGTTTTCTTCACCATCTTCTTCATTTTTTTAGCTCTGCCCGCTCTTTACTTTGAATGAAATTAAGCTTCTTTTACGAACTGAACTTCAACATTAATTTTTATCTGGTCACCTAACACCACGTTTCCTGCTTCGGTAACAGCATGATAAGTTAAACCGAATTCTTTTCGGCTAATTTTTCCCGATACCGTAAGTCCTGCTTTGGTTTGTCCGTAAGGATCTACCACCTGTCCGCCGTATTCCACATCCAGAACAACATTTTTAGTGACATCTTTTATAGTAAGCTGGCCTTCAACCGTATCTTTGTTCACGTCAAAGCTTTCAGCCTTAAAAACAAGGTAAGGATGTTTTTCAACATCAAAGAAATCGCCAGATCTTAGGTGCTCATCCCTTTGTTCGTTACTGGTGTCTATAGATTTAACATCAGCCTTGAATTCAACATTGTTAACTTTTTTGAATTCATCGCCCTCACTTTCGGCGCCACCTTCAAAAACTTTGAATTTTCCTGTAACTGTAGAAATCATTAAGTGCTTTACCTTAAAAGTTACTTCACTGTGTGTTGGGTCGATGTTCCATTTTGTACTCGCCATATCTTTTATTTTAAATTATTAATTATTTACAGGGCAAATTTACGGGCGAATAAGGCCGTAGCCAATGACCTATGATAATAAATGAACGTGATCTATGTCACGCTTTTCTGCGGAAGGACTCATCTTCAAACCAGTACCCAATTGAGTTTAAAAAACAGTTTGCCACAAACTTCAAGAAACGTGTAATAAAATTGAAATATACACGTGCATAAAAATTCTTTGTATATTTATATTATTCAAAAACGAAGATGATGAACACAAAGCTGACCCTGACAATTGAACAGGAAGTAATTAAAAGAGCAAAAGAATATGCGAAAGATAAAAATCGCAGCTTGTCCGACATTATTGAAAATTATTTGAAGACTCTGACTAAAGAAGAAAGAACAGAAAGAGATAAAAAACTAAATCCGGTTGTAAAATCTTTAAAAGGTTCCTTTAACATACCTAAAAAAGATATGGATTATAAGAAAGAACTAAGGAACAGGTTAGAGGAAAAATATTCATAATGGATAAAGTTCTTGTTGACACAGATGTGATATTGGATTTCTTTTTTGATCGAGAACCATTTGCAGAGTTTGCAACGGAAATTTTCAATTTATGCGAAGAGAACAAACTAAAAGGATTCACAACTCCGGTTATAATTTGTAACGTATATTATTTGCTAAGAAAATCAGCCAAGCACGAAATCATAATTGAGAAAATAAAGCAACTTTTAAACATAATTGATATTATAAAAATGGATAAAGAAGCTGTTTTAGGAGCTTTAAATTCCAATTTCAAGGATTTTGAAGATGCCTTACAAAACTTCTCAGCTATCGAGAATGGAGAAATAAAAATAATATTAACTCGAAATATAAAAGATTTTAAAAAGAGTAAACTCGCCATTTTAACTCCTGAAACATATTTAAAGGGTAGAGCCAGTAGCTAACAATGGATGCTAATAAAAATGCTTTTTTGAGAACTATTTTTCTACATTTATTTCCATAAGATAGAACTCGTTATACCCGACAAGTGGAACTTCCCTACTCGATACTTTCTTTAACCACGATGGTGTCAAAAATGACATTTTTGAAGAGTATTTTTATGAACCGGAAGTAATCTGGCTGCGAATTCGACTCAGCGTTTCGCGTGTCACCCCAAGGTATGAGGCAATCATGTGAAGTGGCACCCGCTGAATAACATCGGGGAATTGCTTCAGCATTTTTTGGTAGCGCTCCTCGGCCGTGGTGCTAAAAGTTCCCATGAGCCGGCGTTGGGTGGCAATAAGGTTGTTCTGGATAAGAATCCGGAAGTAGCGCTCAAAAGCCGGTACTTCATCAAGCAGTTGATCCCAGGATGCCTTGGTGATAAGCAAAAGCTCACTGTCTTCTAAGGCCTCAATATTATATTCTGAAGCTTCGCCGGTAAGAAAACTGTAAAGATCTCCGCTCCACCAGCCTTCAAGCGCAAACTGCAAAATGTGCTCGTTACCTTTTTCATCTATGGTGAAACTTCTAAGCAGCCCTTTTTCTACAAAGATGGTGTAAATACAGGCATCTCCATCTTCCAGGATGAAGCGCTTTTTCCGAAGTTTTTTGGGTTGAAATAAGGTTGTAGCATACTCGAATTCCTCTTCACTCACGGTGATAGTATCATTGACTTTTTTTTGTAGAAATTCAAACATGGCAAAGCGAAATATGGGCTAAAGATAGATATAATTTCTGAAGCTTTATGCGCTTCTCATCACCTGCTCCTATGATAGAATAAGCGTATAAAATGCCATTTTTGACACTTCCTTTGTTAAGTATATAAATTCCTCCAAATCTAACTTCAAAATCCCCGATTTAAACAGCACAGAGTTAGGCCGGGTTATTTTCCAAAGGCTTTATATTACTCAACTCTTCCTGCTTTAAAAATTTTTCTTCTTCCAGATCATAATCATCCTGTAAGCCTAACCAAAACTTTGCAGTTGTCCCAAAATATTTTGAGAGCCGAAGCGCCGTATCGGCAGTTATTCTTCTTTTCTTTTTAATGATCTCGCTAATTCGGGTTTGAGGAATAAAAGTTTCTTTGGAAAGTCTATAAGCTGAAATCTCCATCGGATCTAAAAATTCTTCCTTTAAAATCTCTCCGGGATGTATGTTTTCTAATTTTATCATATTCCTTTCTTTTTAATGGTAATCAATAATTTGGACTTCAAATGCACTGTCATTCATCCATTTGATATAAGGAAAAGATAAGTAAAAAAGAAAAGATATGCACGATAAAAACCTTGCTCTTTAACTACTTCTCCCGAGCTTTTCTTCCCTCTCAAAAAGGGCATATTGGGCTGTTCTTTTTTCGTCATTATACTCATTTCCAATCTTCATGTTTTTCTTGTTATCTTTGAAGTTCCCTTTTACGGGACGTTCAACCAACAGAAAACTCTTAAGATGAAAAGATTATTTATTCTTAGCCTCGCCCTTAGCCTTGTTAGCTGCGGTGAAAACAATGGTAAAACTGAAGATCCCAACCAAGTGATCGACAATGATACTATTGTTCAAAATTCTCCTGTCACCATTCCTGAAGAAGAACTCACTACGGCCGAATATGAATATGAAGTAGTTGTCCCCGATCTTGAGATTGCATGGGGTATGGACTTCCTGCCCGATGGCAGCATCCTTATCACCGAAAAGAATGGAGACCTTATCTTATTTAAAGACGGACAAAAGCAACAGGTACAGGGCGCACCCGAAGTTTATAACCGCGGCCAGGGCGGATTTCTGGATGTAGCCGTTGGCCCGAATTATGAAAGCGATGGCTGGATCTATTTCACCTATGCTTCCGAAGAAGGTGAAGGCGAAGGTGGCAATACGGCATTAATGCGTGCAAAACTGGAGAACAACCAGTTAACCAGTAAAGAAGTTTTATATAAAGCCACGCCCAACTCTACCCGTGGTCAACATTTTGGTTCCCGAATCTCTTTTGACGGGCAGGGGCATTTGTTCTTTAGCGTTGGAGACCGCGGCGATCGCGACGTAAACCCGCAGGACCTTACCCGTGACGGCGGAAAAGTTTACAGGCTTAACCTTGATGGCAGCATTCCGCAGGATAACCCTTTTGTAGGACAGGAAGAAGCCGTTAAAGCCGTTTACTCTTACGGTCACAGGAATCCGCAGGGAATGATCTACAATAAAAACACAGGCGAGATTTGGGTTCATGAACACGGCCCACAGGGAGGCGACGAAATTAATGTAGTAAAAAAAGGTGCTAATTACGGCTGGCCCCTGGTAAGCTACGGAATTAACTACGACGGCACTTCCTTCACCGATGAAACTTCGGGGCCAGATTTTGAAGATCCGCTTTATTACTGGGTTCCTTCTATTGCACCAAGCGGCTTTGTACATGTAACTTCAAACAAATATCCCGAACTTCAGGGAGACTTTTTAGTGGGTTCTCTAAAGTTTCAGTACGTGGAGCATTTAACTCTTGACGGAAAAACCGTGATCGCCCGTGAGAAAATTCTTGAGCAAATTGGCAGGGTTCGCGATGTGGTGCAATCGCCTGAAGGTGACCTGTATGTTTCAGTAGAAGGAAAAGGTATTGTTAGAATTATTCCGAAGCAACAGTAATGAAGAAACTCTTAACGGCCTGCCTGCTGGTAGTTTTATGCGGATGCAAGAATTCTTCCGAAGAAAAAACTGAAGAAACTGCCCGGGTAGAATTCTCTCCCGAAATGAAAGAGAGCATTTCGCGCGGCGCCCAGGTGTACAACAACTTTTGTGCTTCCTGCCATCTTTCCGGCGGTGAAGGCATAAAAGCTGTTTTTCCACCGCTTCAGAATTCAAACTGGATTAAAGAAAAGCAGGAAGAATCTATACACGCCATTAAATTTGGCCTGCGCGGCCCTATTAAAGTCAATGGTGAAAAATACGACAATCTTATGCCCGCTTTGGGCTTAAGCGACCGCGAAATTGCCGATGTGATGAACTACATTAACAATTCCTGGGGCAACAGCGTAAGTAACGAGGTGACCGAAGAAGAAGTAGCCGCTATAAAAAAATAAACCATATTTATTAAATCGGTAAATAATTACCTTTGCCGAAAATTAAAATATGTTGATCATTGGAATTGCCGGAGGTACCGGGAGCGGAAAAACTACTGTTGTAAACCAGATTATCGAGGAGCTCAAAAATGAAGAAGTAGATGTGATCTCTCAGGATTCCTACTACCAGGACACAAGTCACCTCTCTTACGAGCAGCGTACCAAAATTAACTTTGATCACCCAAAATCTATTGATTTTGACCTGCTGGTCTCTCATCTTAAAGATTTAAAAGCAGGCAAAAACATTCAGCAGCCTGTTTATTCTTTCAAGCAGCACAACCGCACGGGAGAAACAATTACCATAGAGCCGCGAAAGGTGATTATCGTTGAAGGGATCCTCATCCTCACCCACCCCGACATTCGGGAGATGTTTGACATCAAGATCTATGTGCATGCCGACAGTGATGAGCGCCTTATTCGCCGTCTTAAGCGCGACATTGCCGAGAGGGGCCGTGACCTGGAAGAGGTTTTGAGTAGGTACCAAACCACGCTTAAGCCTATGCACCAGCAGTTCATAGAACCTACCAAAGAGTTTGCAGATATCATTATCCCCACAAATCGCTACAACACAGTAGCTGTTGATATTGTGCAAACAATCATACGCCAACGTTTACTGTAATTTTGTATATTTCGGGTTATGAAGCTAAAAGACATCCGCAACAATAGATGGGTACGCATCTTTGCCAACAAATATACGCTGGTGCTGGCGGCTTTTTGCTTCTGGATGCTTTTTCTGGACAGTAACTCCTGGTTGATTCACCATGAACTCGACCTTGAGATCGATGACCTGAAAAAGAACAAGAACTATTACCTCAATGAGATCTCACGCGACAAAGCCATAATGGATAATCTTAACGATTCTCTCGAACTTGAAAAATTTGCCAGGCAGGAATATTTCATGAAGAGGGAAAATGAAGAGATCTTTATCATTGAGTATAAGGAAGCAGTAGATTAGGTGCCAAAAATGTCATTTTAGAGGCCCTTTAATTTTATGGAAATGAGAGAGAATTTGTTCAATGAGTTTGAAGAAGTATCGGCCAAACAGTGGAAACAAAAGATACAGTATGACCTCAAAGGTGCCGATTATAATGAAACGCTGGTATGGAAATCTCTGGACGGCATCAATGTTAAACCTTTTTATCATGCCGAAGAATCGCCCGAACCTGCACAGCTTAACAGCCCGTTAAACTGGCATGTTACAGAACAGATCTATGTCTCTTCTGCTGAAAAAGCCAATATAAAAGCACACGAATCCCTTCGGAAAGGCGCCGAAAGCATCTGGTTTATCCTTCCTTCAGAAGAGATAGCGCTAAAAGAGCTTTTTGAAGGCCTAAATCCTGAAGTTCCCATATACCTGAAGCCTGAATTTGCTTCCGAAGATTTTTTCCTAAAGCTGGATGAGCAGGTTAAACCGGAATCAAATGTTTTTTTGCAGTTTGACATTATTGGCAACCTTGCCCGCAGCGGCAACTGGTTTAAAGACCAGCAGGAAGACCACAAGATCCTTGATGTTCTGCTTCAAAAATGTCAAAATTTAAGATCATTTATTTCAGTTGACCTTGGGCTTTACCAAAATGCCGGTGCTACCATTCCGCAGCAGCTGGCTTATGCTTTGGCACATGTTAACGAATACTTTAACCACATAGGTGACAAACCTGAAGTGTCAAAAAAGGCAAAATTCCAGTTCCTTGTTTCGGTAGGACCAAATTACTTTTTTGAGATTGCCAAAATAAGGGCGCTGCGCCTTTTATTTTCAACCCTTAGCAGCGAATATGGCTTTGATTCCAGCTGTGATATCATTTCACAGCCCACCCGCCGCAACAAAACTTTATACGATTATAATGTAAACCTGCTGCGCACTACTACAGAATGTATGAGCGCAGTGCTTGGTGGCTCCAACAGCGTTTGCAATATGGCCTATGACGCCATTTACCATAAAAATAATAACTTCGGAAGCCGCATAGCCCGCAACCAGTTACTGATACTTAAGCACGAAAGCTACTTTGAGAAAGTGGCCAATCCTGCTGAAGGGAGCTACTATATTGAAACCCTTACCCACGAAATGGCCGATAAGGCTTTAGATATATTTAAAAATATTGAAAATGGCGGTGGCTTTGTCACTCAATTAAAAGAGGGAATTATTCAGAAGAAAATTTCTGAAAGTGCAGCCAACGAGCAGCAGGCATTTGATGAAGGCAAGCTGGTACTGGTGGGAACCAATAAATATCCTAATTCACAGGATAAAATGAAAAACGAGCTGGAGTTGTATCCTTTTGTGAAGCAAAAACCGCGAAAGACGCTGCTACAGCCGGTGATAGAAAAACGTTTATCAGAAAAAACCGAACAGGAAAGACTACAAAAGGAAGAAAGTACTAACGGCGAAAAATAAGATATGAGCAGAAAGGATCTTCAGCATTTAAAGCTGAAAAATACCGAAAAAGATTTAAAAAGACCCGAAAACACTTGTGAATACAAGGATCTGCCTCATCTCAATTTTGCTGCGGGAATTCCGCCTTACCTGCGGGGGCCTTACAGCACTATGTACGTGATGCGGCCCTGGACCATTCGGCAGTACGCCGGGTTCTCAACCGCCGAAGAAAGTAACGCCTTTTACCGCCGTAACCTCGCTGCGGGTCAAAAAGGGCTTTCTGTAGCCTTCGATCTTCCTACCCACCGCGGGTACGACAGTGACCACGAAAGAGTGGTGGG
>NZ_JAPJDA010000033.1 GCF_026241755.1 Salinimicrobium profundisediminis | reverse complement strand
CATCTTCGAGGTAGAGAATTTTATTTTGCCAGTCGGTAGGAAAATAAGGGGTGCCCATAATATTGGTAAGTACAGAAAGATTTCCGCCCAGGAGTTCTCCCGTTGCGGTTCCCGGAGTTATGGTTCTTATCCTGTTTCTGGTTTGGGCAAGCATTCCGCCTTTCTCATTTGGGTTTGAGTAGGGAATAGCTTCTGCATTAAATAGAAGGTCTTTAAAATGATCTACAGCAAAAGAATTCCATGTTGAGGTTGCCAAAGGCCCGTGAAAGGTGACAAGTCCGGTTTTTTTATAAATAGCCAGGTGCAATGCAGTAATGTCGCTGTAACCTATAAATATCTTCGGATATTTTTTGATTTCCTCATAATCGAGCAGTGGCAGAATTCTCGCCGCCCCCGAGCCACCTCTAAGGCAAATTATCGCATTAACTTCAGGATCCCGCCACATGTCATTAAATTCGGTAGCCCTTTGTTCATCAGTTCCTGCAAGATGACCATGGCGGGTGCGCACAAACTCTCCCAACTTCACTTTAAGGCCCATGGCCTGCATAGATTCAATAGCAATCTCATAAGGTTCAGACTCATATATGGCCCCCGCAGGGCTCACTATGCCAATGGTATCACCTACAGCTAGGCGTTTTGGTTTAGAAACATCCTGTAAAGAACCTGTGACAGGAAATGAACTGGCTAAACTATGAAGCGGAATTGCAAGGCTGCCAAGGCCCACATTGCGAAGAAAATTTCGTCTCTGCATAATTTTGGTTTAAAAATGGCATTTTTGAGCCTCCATAAAACTAATAATTTAAATGGATATCACGCAGAATGATCTCCATACCTGCTTTTATTTCTGCGGAAGGAACCATGTAGTTGTTATTCATAAAGCTGAAGATGAGTACTTTGCCGTTTTTGGTTTTTAAATAGCCGCTTAAAGCATGTACGTTGCTAATTGTCCCGGTTTTGGCATAGATATAAGGCTCTTTGGCTTTATAAAAGTTTTTGATGGTGCCAGATTCACCTCCGGCAGGGAGCAGTTCAAAAAGCCTTTTTTGAGGCACCTCTTTAGAGATCTTTTCCAGGAGCTCTACCACTGTTTTAGGAGTGAATTTATTGTAGATGGACAAACCAGAGCCATCTACCCAGTTAATCTCCTGAGATAGATCCTGAAGGTGATTTTTCTTTATATAATTAATGGCTATATCCGTTTTAAGGGTATCAGATATTTCTCTGGAACTCATAAGCAGCAGCTGCTCGGCAATAAAGTTGTCACTAACCTGCAGCATTCGCTTGTAAAGGCTGTCTGTAGGAATACTATACAGTAGTTTGCTATTGCTGAAGTCTACTTTTTTAGGATCCAGTATTTTTACCGGTTTCTGAAGGGTGTCGGCCAGTAGCGCGGTAACCAGATGTGGGGAATGAATAAAAGGGACAATTCGGCTTCTGTTTTCTGCTTCGGCGGGCTGCTGATAAAGGAATTTGTTTTGGTCGTGATTTCTCACAACTGTAAAGCTGCTTCCTGAGTCAGGGGAATCTTTTACGAGGTAACGATTGAAATACGCAGGTTTGGCAACGGGAACTGTATCTTCAGCTGAAGATGTGAAGGTGGCATAATTTCCGAAGAGGGGCATAGCTGCCCGTTCTACAGAATAGTAGTAGCTGTAATCATCCCACGACCAGCCGGGGCCAAAATGTTTTTCCTCATGTATGGGCGGCACGTAATAAAGGGTTTCATTTCTTTCTTTTAAAAAATCATAAACGGCAGTAGATTGCAGTTTATCGTACAAAAAAGAAGGATCGCCTGTCCCTCTAAAAATCAGGGAATCTTCCTTTACAATATACTCAAGGCCTACAGCGGAATCCCCTAAAATTTTTAAACCTGCATAGAAAGTAAAAAGTTTAGTGTTTGAGGCCGGGGTGAAATATTTTTCGGAGTTGTGTTCAAAAACGACTTTTTTCTCAGCCGGATCATAAATATATATTCCGGAAAATCCTGTTTTAAAAGCCGGATATTCCTGCAATGTATTTTGTGCTTCCATAGTGAGCTTACGCGAGGAGGAGCAGGAGCTGAAGATTAAAACTATCAGAATAATTTGAAGAACAAGCTTCAAAAATGACATTTTTGAATGATTGTTTTTTCTCACTTGTACGGGATTTTAAAAAGAAAATTCAAGTTAGCTTTTTTTTCTTATCTAAAGGTTTTTAAGAAGAAAAGATTGAAACGTGAAAAAATTTAATAGCTTTTCATCAATTTTTAACTCAAAAACCAAACAAATGAGAAACAAAATTACACTGTTTTCATTCCTGATCGCTCTTGTGCAGTTCATGAATGTGCAGGCCCAGGAAAGGGTGATTTCGGGTACGGTAATCAGTGCTCAAAAGAGTATGCCGATTCCCGGAGTAAACGTTATTATTGAAGGTACCAATAAAGGTACTGTGACCGACTTTGATGGGAATTTTTCTATTAAAGCAGAAACCGGAGATGTGCTTAGCTTCTCTTCTATTGGTTACAAAACTGTGAAACGTACTGTGGGCTCAAACGACCAGATTAATGTACAACTGGAAGCCGATCTCCAGGCCCTCGATGAGGTGGTGGTAACAGCCCTGGGGATTTCAAGGGATAAGAAATCCCTTGGATATGCCACACAGGAAGTAGATGGGGAAGATCTAACAGTTGCCAAAGACCAAAATGTTATTGGAGCCCTGGGGGGGAGAGTTGCTGGAGTACAGGTTACCGGATCATCGGGAGCAAGTATGGGGGGGACTCAAAAAATCAAAATTAGGGGAGTAAATTCCATAGGAGGAGGAGACCAGCCTTTAATAGTGATAGATGGTACACCAATTTCAAATGCCAATTTTGCGGGGAGTGCAGGTGCCGATTATGGAAACCTGGGGCAGGATGTGAACCCTGCCGATATTGAATCTGTGAATGTGTTAAAGGGTCCTGCAGCTTCAGCTTTATACGGAATTCGTGGGCAGTATGGCGTTATTATGATCACCACAAAAAAGGGAGCGGCCGAAAAGTTTACGGTGCAGGCTAATTCCACTTTTTCAGTGCAGTCAACTTATGATTTTATGCCCTTACAGAACATGTATGGAGGAGGGTCTAGTTTAGATTTTAGAACACTTCCTAATGGAGATCCCTACGTAGATATATCTGTTGATGAAAGTTGGGGTCCTAGAATGGATGGGACAATGGTAAGGCAGGTCTTTAGTTTTTACCCTCAAGACCCTACCTATGGGCAATTAACTCCTTTTGTGCCCCATCCAGATAATATTAAGGATTTCTATGAAACCGGTTACACTTTTAATAATACTGTATCGGTTGCCGGTGGGGGAGAAAAGATCAACTTCAGAATTAGTCTGAATGATACAAAAATAGAAGGTGTAGAGCCAAATACACATTTAGATAGAAACAACCTTACTGTTCATGCCGATGCCGATGTAGTTGACAAAATAAATGTTTCAACCAATTTTACATTTGCCCGGAATGACGCGCAGCGCCCGGGACAGGGATCAGAGTTTGGGGCTAATTATCTCGTACAATGGTTTCAGCGTAATGTGGATATGAATAGATTGCGGGACTATCAATATGAAGATGGAACTTACCTTCACTGGAATCTTAGCAGGCCAAGTTCTGAAACAGGAGAAGTTACTGATTTTGATCCTTTGTACTGGAATAATCCATTCTTTAATGCCTACGAGAACCTTAGTCAGGATAACCGGGATAGGTTTTTTGGAGATGTGGGAATAACCTTTCAGGTTTTGGAGAACCTTAGTTTGAGTGGACACATAAGAGGGGATCTTTATACTCAAAATATTCAGGAGCGTACTGCCTTTGGAGGTAAAAGCCTTCCATCTTTTTATATCGGAAAATTTCAGAACAAAGAATTTAACTATGAATTTCTTGCTCAGTTTGATGAAGAGTGGGGAGATTTATCGCTTAATGCCAGTTTGGGAGGAAATATCTGGAATAGGAACTACACCTATTTAACCATGGCAACCGTAGGTGGGCTTTCTTCACCGGGTTTTTATAATATTGATGCTTCGATTGACCGTCCTGAAACATCTAATTATCTGCTAAGAAAACAGGTGAGGAGTTTGTTTGGTCTTGTTTCTTTAGGATACGCAGATACTTTTTTTGTAGATGCATCCTTGAGAAATGACAATTCTTCGGCCC
Source organism: Salinimicrobium profundisediminis (assembly GCF_026241755.1). GTDB lineage: Bacteria > Bacteroidota > Bacteroidia > Flavobacteriales > Flavobacteriaceae > Salinimicrobium > Salinimicrobium profundisediminis. The sequence continues at coordinate 34,422 of NZ_JAPJDA010000033.1, read as the reverse complement.
TTCCTGATGATAATAATTCTTACTGGTATCCTTCCATCTCGGGAAGTGTGATTTTTAGCGAATTTTTAGATTGGGATCCTTTAAGCTTTGCAAAGGCTAGAGCCAGTTATGCACAGGCAGGATCTGATCTTTCTCCCTATGAAACAACAATGGGCTTTGGAGTGGGAACAGTGTATGAAGGTACCAATACTTTGTTTGTTCCAGATAACCTGAATAATCCAAATATTGAGCCGTCATTTGCTCATTCATACGAGCTTGGGCTCGATTTAAGATTTTTTGACAGCAGGCTGGGATTTGATTTTACTTATTATGAACAAAAGAACAAGAACCAGATTATTAACCTTGATGTTTCAGGGGCCAGTGGTTATGGCTCCACTACAATCAATGCAGGTTTAATTGAAAATAAAGGTATTGAGGTGGCTATAAATGCCAGGCCTATTGAAACTGGAAAATTCTTTTGGGACACCAATCTTAATTTCGCGAGTAACGAAAGTATGGTAGTAGAGCTGGCTCCCGGTATTGATGTGTATACTTACTCTTCCACAACTTACTCCAGTGTGACGAGCTTTCTCAACTCTTATGAAGGGAAGCCCTTTGGAAGTCTTGTAGGTACAGCTTATCAAAGAGATGAAGCGACAGGGCAAATACTTTTAGGTGACGACAATATGCCGCTTTACACAGATGAAACCCATAATTTTGGAAGTGTGCTTCCAGATTTTACGGGAGGCTTCTCCAATACATTTAGTTATGGAAACTGGAGACTTTCAGGGATGATCGAGTTTCAGGGCGGCGGGCAGTTCTTTAGCCGGTCTAAAATGTTAGCGGTAAGAACCGGACAGGACCCCGTAACCGTTGCAATGAACGATAGAGGGGCAAATGTAAGGGATCCCTTAGACCAGGGTGGTGGTGTAAAGGTAGAGGGAATTTCTGCTGAGACAGGTGAACCGGTAAGTGCTTATGTCAATGCCCGAAGCTATTACAGGAATGTATTGGGAAGGCGAATCTACGAAGAGTGGCTTTTTGACGCTTCTTACATAAAAATGAAAGAATTAAGGCTGGGTTATAATCTTACCAAAGAGATCCTGGGCAATTTTCCTGTAGAGAGTGTGCAATTAGCTGTGATTGCCCAAAATCCGTTTATGATTTGGCAGGAAGCGCCAGAAGGTATTGATCCTTCTGCGATTTCTACGGGAGCCCAGTCAATTAGCTGGTACGAATCAGGTCAATTACCGTCAGTGCGATCAATTGGGGTAGACGTAAACATTACTTTCTAAAAAAACAATTATGAAAAAATATATTATCATCTTATTATTTTGCAATCTTAGCTTGCTGGGATGTAGCGAATTTGACGAAGATATTAATGTGAACCCAAATATACCTGGTGAAGCATCGGGAACACAATTAATTGCCAACGCACAATTATATCTTCCATCTTTAAGCTCTTCCCCACAGGGAGAATTTCTGGCCCAGTACTTAGCCGAGACCCAATACGTGGGGGTATCTTTATACCCCGAAGGTTCTACAAACTTTTACTGGTTCTATGAAGGGCCGCTTATGAACCTTGAGACCGTTTTAAATTCTGAAGAAGATTTAAATGCTGCTGAAGGTCCGGTTGCCAACCAGCTAGCTGTGGCAAAAATTTTGAAGGCTTATTTTTACTGGAATTTAACCGATAGGTGGGGTGATGTGCCTTACACTGAAGCTTTGCAGGGGAATAAAAATTTCACCCCCGCATATGACACCCAGGAGTCAATCTATTCAAATTTGTTTGCGCTGTTAAAAGAGGCCAATAGTCAAATAGTTGCAGGTGATATTGATAATGACCTGGTCTATGGTGGCAATATGGAGAAATGGAAAAAGCTGGGTAATTCGCTCAGACTTTTAATGGCTCTTCGTCTTTCTGAAGTAGATCCTCAATGGGCGCAAGATGAGTTTAATGCTGCAATGGCCGATGGGGTGATGAACACTAATGATGATAGCCTGGTCTTTCAGCACTTAGCCGATGCTAACAATCAAAACTACTGGTATGATCAGGTAGTAGAAAGCAATCGGGAGTGGTGGGCTCTCACAGTTAATTTAGTTGAAGAGATGAAGCCGGTTGATGATCCGCGTTTAGAGGTGTATGCAAATCCTGCGCGTGAAAGCGGTGAGTTTATTGGTATGCCCTATGGAGAAACCGAAGCTATAGGGACTGAAGAATATTCATTGCTGGGTTCTGACATTACCGCTCAGGATGCTCCTGTTTATTTGGTAACCTACCCTCAGGTGTTGTTCGCTATTGCTGAAGCTGCGGAAAGAGACTGGGTAACCGAAGATGCTGAAACTTATTACAATTTGGCAATAGAAAAGTCTGTTCTTCAGTGGACAGGTTCAACTGAAGGTGTAGATGAGTTTATAAGTCAGCCAGAAGTTGCTTTTGATCCTGCAAATGCATTAGAGAGAATTTCAGAACAACGTTGGATCCATTTATTTATGAATGGCTACGAAGCGTGGAGTGAGTGGAGAAGAACAGGATTTCCCAATGATTTTGTTCAGCCCGAAGGACGCCCGGTGCCAACCCGACTTGCTTACCCCGATACCGAAGATTTCAACAACGCCGATAATTTTAATGAGGCTGTAGAAAGACAATTTGGAGGGGAAGATTCTATTTATGGTACTGTATGGTGGGATGAATAAAAATCCATTCCCATAATTCTTAAAATCTCCCGATATTGTCGGGAGATTTTATTTTCTACATATTATGAGACACCCGTTCGTTCTTTTTATTTCCCTTTTACTGCTTTCCTGTGGTACTGCCGGTACTAATACTTCCCGGATAATAGATAAACCCATTGTTTTCAATGAAGAACGGGAGGAGCTAAGTTTGGCTTATATGAAAGATAGATATGGTCTTGAAAAAGAAGATCCCACTATTGTGCCTAAAATGGTAGTACTTCACTGGACAGCTATTCCTACCCTCCAAAGATCTTTTGCAGCCTTTAAAGACCCTTACCTTCCCGGCAGCAGAACAGCAATTTCCGGGGCGAGTGACTTAAATGTTTCCACCCATTTTCTGGTCGACAGGGATGGAACGATCTATCGTCTAATGCCCGAAACGATAATGGGGCGACATGTAATAGGATTAAACCATACAGCAATAGGAGTGGAAAATGTAGGAGGCACTCCCGGGACGCCCCTAACTCAAGCTCAACTGGAAGCAAACATCTGGCTGGTAAGGTACCTGAAAACAAAATATGATATTGAGTACGTAGTTGGTCATCACGAGTACACAAGGTTTGAAGATCACGAATTGTGGCTTGAAAAAGATGCGGGTTACAGAACTAAGAAATCAGATCCGGGAGATGATTTTATGGAAAAGGTCAGGGCCGCTACTGCCGATCTTGCTTTTAAACCGGTTCCCGCACCTGTACTTGATAAAACCTTTTCTCTGGTTCGTGAAATTGTAGGTCATTACCAGGATTATAAAGAACCAGGTTTTGAAGAAAGGCGTTTTAAGCATAATGATATTAAGCCTGTCATTCAAAAATGGCAAAAAAACAACCTGTTTGAGGTAAACCAGGTAGGAAAATCAATAGAAAACAGGGAGCTTTATTTAATAAGTATCGGTTCAGGTGAAACTGATGTTTTTTTATGGTCTCAGATGCACGGCGATGAATCTACGGCAACTATGGCCGTTTTTGACATTCTCAATTTTCTCGCCCATGATTCCTTTCAGAAGGAAAAAGAAGCAATGTTGAAGAAGGTAAAATTACATTTTCTGCCAATGCTCAATCCCGATGGGGCTGAGGTATTTCAGCGTAGAAACTCTTTAGGTATTGATGTTAATCGCGATGCTTTGCGTTTGCAGTCACCTGAAGCAAAGACCTTAAAACGGGTTAGAGATAGCCTTGAAGCCGACTTTGGGTTTAATCTTCACGATCAAAGCAGGTATTACAACACACAGGGTTCAGAAAACCCGGCTACAATCTCATTTTTGGCACCTGCTTATAACTATGAGAAATCTATTAATGATGTTCGTGGAAACGCTATGAAACTTATTGTTCAAATGAATCAACTTCTGCAGGAATATGCTCCGGGAAATGTAGGCAGGTACAATGATGATTTTGAACCACGGGCATTTGGAGATAATATTCAGAAATGGGGCACCAGCACTGTGTTGATAGAATCGGGCGGCTTCCCGGGAGACCCGGAAAAACAGGAAATTAGAAAATTGAACTTTCTAACAATTCTATCAGCCATCTTTTCTATTGCTGAAGAAGAATATGAGTCTATGGCTATTGCCGATTACAGCAAAATTCCTGAAAATGACAGCAAACTTTATGATCTTAAAATAAAGGGCTTGCAATATGCCCTTTTTGGAGAGCAATACATTCTTGACTTAGGAATAAACCATTCTGAAGTTTACTCGCAAAATGAAAAGCAACTCTTTTACAGAAGCTACATTGCAGATCAGGGAGATCTCTCCACAAATTTCGGGTATAATACCCTGGATGCTTCAGGATTTGATTTTGAAGCTGGGAAAATCCATGCCGAAGTTTTGCCCAACCTCGATGCTGTGGAAAAATTGAATTTTTCAGATCTTCATTCAAAAGGCGTAGCTTATGTAAGGGTTCAAAACCTGCCAAAAGACAGAAGATATTTTAATTATCCCATTGTAGTGGTAGGCCAAAATTTTAAAGTTTCAGAAGAAATAAAGGTGGGAATGAACCCAACTTTCTTCTTGACAAAAGCAGGAAAACCATATTATGCTGTCATAAACGGATTTGTTGTTCCTCTTGATGGAGAGGCTTCCAATTTTAAGAATGGGTTCATTATTCGGAATTAGGTTTTAAAGAATAAATCGGTTGCCGGAATTGATTGAATTTGGTTATATAATGCCGGTTGCTAAATCCTGTTTTTATGTACCTTTGCCGCTTATGAAAGAACAGGAAATGAACGAGCTGGTGGAGCAGGGAAAGATGCTGCCGCTAATGGAAGAATTTTATACCATTCAGGGAGAAGGTTTTCACAAGGGGACTGCTGCTTACTTTATACGTGTGGGCGGCTGCGATGTTGGCTGTCACTGGTGTGATGTTAAAGAAAGCTGGAATGCGAAGCTGCACCCTCCAACAGGTGTTGAAACTATTGTTGGCAATGCTGTGAAACATAGTAAAACTGTAGTGGTCACTGGAGGAGAACCTCTTACCTGGAATATGGAGCCGCTCACCAGTAGTTTAAAGGAAAAAGGAGCAAAGATCCACATTGAGACTTCGGGAGCATACCCGGTGACAGGAACATGGGACTGGATTTGCCTTTCCCCGAAGAAAATCAAGCTACCCACTCCAGAGATCTACCAAATTGCAAATGAGCTGAAGGTGATAATATTTAATAAACACGATTTCCAGTTTGCCGAGGAACAGGCGGCGCAGGTGAATGAAAATTGTATCCTTTATCTACAACCCGAATGGAGTAACCGTGAAAAGATGATGCCTTTAATTGTAGAATACGTAATGCAGAACCCAAAATGGAAGGTGTCGCTGCAAACACATAAATACCTGAACATCCCATAAAAAAACGCCCTTTCAAAAAGGGCGTTTTTAGATTATATTTTTCCTGTATTGTTACTTCTTATTTTGGTTGCTTGAAGGGGATTTGTACATAGCGGTCATCCCAGCCAATAAACAAGTTTGCGCCATCGTTGGATTCTGCAAAGCTCATTGACAGTGCTTCAATGGGCACAGGTGATTTTCTTACAGGTACAGTGATACGGGCAACATCTTTTTCTACATGATAGTCGTATGCTCCCCAAATATTTGTGCTGTTATTAAGAATGATTGTCCATTCGTTTTCTTTTGGAATGGTAAAAAGCGTGTAAGTTCCTTTTTTGATGGTTTTGTTAGCTACCATGAGGTCCTGGTAAAGCGTGATTTCGGTGGCTTCATTGGCACCTGTTCTCCAAACTTCGCCAAAAGGAACCAATTTTCCGAAGACTTCACGATCACGGGTTTGAGGCCGGCTGTAAAGAACTCTGGCCATAGGTTCGTTGTTTTCTCCTCTAAATAAAGCTACATCCATAGGGCTCACATCAAGTTTTGAAAAGTTGGGCCCGTCATTATCTTTTAAAGTTTCCGTAGTGTCCTGAGCATATAATTGCGTGGTGAGTGACCCCGCCATAACTGCGAACATTATAAAATATTTCTTCATTTCCTGTGTTTTTGAATTATGGGTTAAATATAAACCATGCTGAATAATAATTAGTTAAGGTTTTCTTTAAATCGGGTTAAAAAGATGAGAAATTAAAATACTCATTTCTGGCTTTTTAGGCTTCGTAATTTTGTCGTGTATAAGGGTGTGCTACAATTGTGAATAAATCTGTAAAATTTGGTTCAGGGGTAAATTGCCGGAAAACACTTTCATCCGGAATTTTGAATGTAAAAATAAGGGAGGGAAGTGTTTGAGGCCTCTCTTCTCCAAACCGCTACAAGAGAGGATTTTTCCACATAAATTGTTGATAACTTCAAGGCTTTAACAATGAGGGTAGTGGTTTAACAGGCACGATTTTGGTATATTTGTTCGTTATAGAAATTGATAAAATTTTAACGAATTTAAATATGAGCGAAGAGGTTAAAAGAAGCAGTTATTCGGCTGACAGTATCCAGGCGCTGGAGGGGATGGAGCATGTGCGCATGCGTCCCTCCATGTACATTGGTGATACTGGGGTAAGAGGCTTGCATCACCTGGTGTATGAGGTGGTGGATAACTCTATTGATGAAGCGCTTGCCGATCACTGTGATACCATTAGAGTAACCATAAACGAAGATAATTCTATTACTACAGAGGATAACGGTCGTGGTATTCCTGTAGATTTACATAAGAAAGAAGGAGTATCTGCACTTGAGGTTGTTATGACCAAGATTGGGGCAGGTGGGAAGTTTGATAAAGATTCCTATAAAGTATCCGGTGGACTTCACGGGGTAGGGGTAAGTTGTGTGAATGCACTTTCAGACCAACTTAAAGCTACTGTTTACCGTGATGGAACTATCTGGGAGCAGGAATATGAAAAAGGTAAGCCTGTTTACCCGGTAAGATCGGTAGGAACTACCGATCTTAATGGTACTATCGTAACCTTTAAGCCCGATGCTACCATATTTCAGCAAACTACAGAGTACAGCTATGATACCCTTGCCAGCAGGATGCGTGAACTTGCCTTCCTCAACAAAGGGATCACAATTACGCTTACAGACCGTAGGGAAAAAGATGACAAGGGAGAGTTTATTTCTGAAGTTTTTCATTCCGAAGAAGGTCTAAAGGAATTTATAAAATTCCTTGATGGCACACGGGAGCCTATTATTAGCGAAGTAATTGCTATTGAAGGAGAGAAGAATGATATTCCGGTTGAGGTTGCGATGGTTTACAACACTTCCTTCAACGAAAATCTTCACTCATACGTTAACAACATCAATACCCACGAAGGAGGAACTCACCTTGCCGGTTTCAGAAGAGGGCTTACTACTACATTAAAAAAATACGCAGATGCTTCGGGACTACTCGATAAGCTGAAGTTTGAGATTTCGGGAGATGACTTCCGGGAAGGATTGACGGCTATTGTTTCAGTAAAAGTTTCAGAGCCTCAGTTTGAGGGTCAAACCAAGACCAAACTTGGGAACAGGGAAGTGACTGCTGCGGTTTCTCAGGCAGTTTCTGAAATGCTCGAAAATTATCTTGAAGAAAACCCGAATGATGCAAAAACCATTGTTCAAAAGGTGATCCTTGCGGCGCAGGCACGTCATGCGGCTAAGAAGGCCCGTGAAATGGTGCAGCGTAAAACCGTGATGAGCGGGGGTGGATTACCCGGTAAACTTTCAGATTGTGCTTCGCAAGATCCGCATGAGAGTGAGGTGTTCCTCGTAGAGGGAGACTCGGCGGGAGGAACGGCCAAGCAAGGTCGTGACCGTCACTTCCAGGCTATTTTGCCGCTAAGGGGTAAGATCCTTAACGTTGAAAAAGCCATGAGCCACAAGGTTTTTGAAAACGAAGAGATCAAGAACATCTATACTGCGCTGGGAGTTACGATTGGTACAGAAGAAGACAGTAAGGCACTGAATCTTTCAAAGCTTAGGTACCACAAGATCGTGATCATGTGTGATGCCGATGTTGATGGTAGTCACATTGCAACATTGATTCTTACCTTCTTCTTTAGGTATATGAAAGAATTAATTGAAGCAGGCCACGTTTACATTGCTACGCCGCCACTTTACCTTATAAAGAAAGGAAGTAAAAAGCGTTACGCATGGAATAATAAGGAGCGTGATGAGATCGCCAATTCCTTTAGTGGAGGTGTGAGCGTTCAGCGTTACAAAGGTTTGGGGGAGATGAATGCAGAGCAGTTGTGGGATACTACCATGAATCCTGAATTCAGAACTCTTCGCCAGGTGACCATTGACAACACTGGGGAAGCCGACAGGATCTTCTCTATGTTGATGGGAGATGAAGTGCCACCTCGTAGAGAATTTATTGAGAAGAATGCTGTTTATGCAAATATCGATGCTTAAACAAGCTTTAAATAATTTTAAAAAACCCTGCTTTTTAGCAGGGTTTTTTGTTTGGTGCAATCTGCTGAACAAGCTATACTTTTTTTACTATTTTTACCTGATTACAAAATCCAATATTGTGAAAAAACTTTCCTATCTCTTTCTCCTTTTTCTTCTGCCATCTGCCTTAGTTGCTCAAACTGAAGATAATTCTCAGCTGTTTATTAACGATATGCTTGTGCTGGCCCAAAATTTTGCACAACCTGCTGCCGATGGAGCTTCCTACCAGGCCGGGGCCGGGTGGTTTAGTTCGGCTGCTGCCCTTGAAAAATGGGATTTTAGAGTGTCGGTGCATGGAAATGCCCTTTTTGTGCCCAATGATAAAAAATCGTTCAACCTTAGTAATAGCGATCTTGAATTGCTTGAAATGGAAGGGATCACTTCAGCTACTTTTCCTACAGCTTTTGGAGGTAGTACATCAGAATATTTTGTTGGAGATGTCACTTTTGAAAACCCGCTTACAGGTGGAGTGCTTACTGAAGCGGTTCGGTTCAAAGGAATTGATGGGATCAACAGAGATTATGTGCCTCATGCTTTTTTACAGGCATCTGTAGGAGTGTCTGCAGGTACAGAAATTACCGTACGTGCAATGCCTGAAGTTACCATTGATGGTGTTTCTGCCAGTACTTACGGTATAGGTGCAAAGCATAGTCTTAGTCAGTATTTCAGAAATACATATGCCGAAGGTTTTCAGCTAGCTGTAGGGGCTTCTTACAGCAAGTTAAATGTAGATTATGAATTTGATCCCATTTCGGTTCAGAATTTCTTAACGATGAACCATATTGTTGTAGATGCTAATCTTTTTTTGGCTGAAGTTATAGGTTCCAAAAGATGGAATAATTTAGAAGTTTTTGCTGCAGCAGGAGTGATGAATTCCAATTTTGATTATGAAATGGGAGGAGACGGCATTGCGTTGCCTCGTGTAAACCAGGAACTTGGAGGGATAGAAGGAGGGCAAACCCAGTTTAAAGGTGATCTTGGTTTGAATCTTTATTTTAGCCGGTTTAGACTGAGTGCAATGATGACGGCAGGAGAATTTTTCAATGCTAATTTAGGTCTTTCGGTAGGTATATAATCACAGCTTTTTACGGCTTTTTTTGAGGGAAAAATCCTGTGAAATTCGTACTTTAGCAGGACTATTAATCAAACTAACTCACAATGAAAGTTACTATAGTAGGTGCCGGAGCTGTTGGAGCCAGCTGCGCGGAATATATCGCCATTAAAAATTTTGCTTCCGAAGTAGTTCTAATTGATATTAAAGAAGATTATGCCGAAGGTAAGGCCATGGATCTCATGCAAACTGCTTCCCTTCTTGGATTCGATACTAAAATTACCGGAAGTACAAATGACTATTCTAAAACAGCAAATTCAGACATTGCTGTAATTACCAGTGGAGTGCCACGTAAACCTGGGATGACCCGCGAAGAATTGATTGGGATCAATGCCGATATCGTAAAATCGGTATCTGAAAGCCTTTTAGAGCATTCTCCTAATGTGACTTTGATCGTGGTGAGTAATCCTATGGATACCATGACTTACCTGGTGCACAAAACCACTAAACTTCCGAAGAACAAAATTATAGGAATGGGTGGAGCTTTAGATAGCGCCCGTTTCAAATACAGAATTAGTGAAGCTCTTGACTGCCCTTCGTCAGATGTTGACGGGATGGTAATTGGAGGTCACAGTGATACCGGAATGGTGCCTTTAACAAGACTTGCCACCCGTAACTCTGTACCTGTGTCAGAATTCCTTTCTGAAGATCGCATCAACCAGATTTCTGAAGATACTAAGGTAGGAGGAGCAACTCTTACTAAAATGCTTGGCACCAGTGCCTGGTATGCACCAGGAGCTGCTGTTTCTTCACTTGTACAGGCAATTGCCTGTGACCAGAAGAAAATGTTCCCTTGTTCTGCCCTTTTAGAAGGGGAATATGGGCTTAACGATCTTTGTATTGGAGTACCTGTGATTCTTGGTAAAGATGGGATCGAGAAAATTGTTGAAGTAGAACTTGACGAGGCAGAAAAAGCTAAACTTAAAGAAAGTGCTTCAGGGGTTTCAAAAACCAACGATCTTCTTGAGGTGAAATAATCAGGATCAAATAAATTTTTTAAAGAAGCTTCTCAAAAGTGCCATTTTTGAGGGGAACTTTCATCGCAACAGTGAATTGGCGTGATGAAACCTCCCATTGTAAGGTGCTCTTGGGAAGCTTCTTTTTTTGGTTTTAAAAGTTAATTTTTTCAAAAAATATAATTGGGATTTCTATCTTGAAAACCTATATTTGTCCGTTTTTAAAAAATGAACATAAATTAAAGAATAATGCAGAACAAGGGAATAATCAAGGTATTTGCAATTTTGTTTGCCCTGGTATGTATCTACCAGTTGTCTTTCACCTTTATTGCTGGCAACATTGAGGGAGATGCCGAAGAATTTGCACAGCAGGAAGTCCCCGAGAGTGTAGATGGTTACATTACAGCGCGGGAAAGAGCAGAACAAAGGTATCTTGATTCCATTGGGAATGAAGAGGTTTTTCTTGGAATCACCTACAATTCGGCTAAGGAAAAAGAGCTTAACAAAGGGCTTGACTTAAAAGGAGGTATTAACGTAATTCTCCAAATTTCGGTTAAAGATATCCTTCGGGAATTAGCCAATAACAGTAAAGATCCTGCTTTTAACCAGGCGCTGTTAAGAGCAGACGAAGCTCAAAAAACAAGTCAGGAGAACTATCTTGACCTTTTCTTTGAAGCTTTTGAAGAGATTCCGGATGCACGCCTTGCTTCTCCCGATATTTTTGCAAATAGAAATCTTAGCGATGAGATCAATTTTGAAATGACTAATGAGGAAGTAAAGCCTATAATTAGAAGAAAAATTGATGAGTCTATTGTTTCGGCGTTTGAAGTGCTTAGAAAACGTATCGATAAATTCGGGGTTACTCAACCCAATATTCAGCGTCTTGGATCTTCAGGAAGAATTCTTGTTGAATTACCGGGAGCTAAAGAAATTCAACGTGTACAGGACCTTTTACAGAGTACAGCTCAGTTAGAGTTCTGGCATGTTTATAAGAGCAATGAATTCCAAAACTTCTTTGTGCAGGCAAATAACCTGCTTAAGCAAATCGAAGTTGAGGAAACTGCAGAGACTGCAGAAGCCGATGTAGATACTGCACAGGCCGGGCAGGATGAGATCGATGCTCTTTTAGAATCGGCTAGTGATACTGCACAGGTAGCTGAACAAAACAATCCTTTATTTGACTTAATGGCTTCTCCTGGTTTCCAAGGAGGGCCGGTACTGGCTACATTTAATATCGCAGATACTGCAAAAGTAAGACAGTATCTTAATATGCCGCAGGTGCGCAACCTTCTTGAAGGCGAGCAGCGGTACACAAAGTTTGTATGGGGAATCACCGATGAGGATGATGCAGTTGCCGGTCTTTATGCCTTGAAAGGAAACAGGCAAAATGAGCCGCCACTTTCGGGAAGTGTGATTACCGATGCTACCCAGGCTTACGATCAGGTAGGTAGAGTTGCAGTAACTATGCAAATGAACGGAAAAGGAGCCAAGACCTGGGAAGAAATGACAGGTTACGCTTTTGAGAACCAAAGTCAAATCGCTATCGTTCTTGACAACGTTGTATATTCGGCTCCGGGAGTTTCAACCGGACCAATTTCAGGTGGTAGAAGTGAGATCACAGGAGATTTTTCTATTACTGAAGGGCAGGATTTAGCAAACGTATTGCGTGCGGGTAAACTGCCTGCTTCCGCAGATATTGTACAGAGTGAGATCGTAGGTCCGTCACTTGGGCAGGAAGCTATTGATAGCGGTATCATGTCTTTCGCTATTGCATTAATTTTGGTATTGTTATGGATGGTCTTCTACTACGGAAAAGCCGGTATCTTCGCCGATATCGCTCTTGTAGTAAACATCCTGTTCATTTTTGGTGTACTTGCAGGCCTTGGAGCGGTACTTACATTACCTGGTATTGCCGGTATCGTGCTTACCATTGGTATGTCGGTAGATGCGAATGTGCTTATCTTTGAACGTATTCGGGAAGAATATGCGAAAGGGAAGGTTCAAAAAGATGCCATTAGAGATGGTTTTAGCAATGCACTTTCTTCAATTCTTGATGCGAACATTACAACCGGTCTTACGGCATTGATCCTATTGGTTCTTGGAACAGGACCTATCAAAGGTTTCGCCACAACTTTATTAATAGGTATTGCAACTTCACTTTTCACAGCGATCTTTATTACAAGATTGTTCATTGACAACTATGCCAAGAATCCAAATAAGAGTCTTGAATTCTCTACAGGGGTTACTAAAAACCTTTTCTCTGGCTTGAGCATTAAGTTCCTGCAAAAGAGAAAAACCTTCTATGTGGTTTCAGGAATATTCCTTCTTGTGAGTTTAGGTTCTCTTTTCACTCAGGGATTGAACCAGGGTGTTGATTTTGTTGGAGGAAGAAGTTATACAGTAAGATTTGATAAGGCTGTAAATCCAACCGAACTTGAGGATGAGCTTGTGACCGAATTTGGAAGTGCCAGCGCCAAGACATTTGGAGCAGCAAACCAGATCAAGATCACAACAAAATATAAGGTAGAAGAAGAAGGCAGTGAGGTAGATGAAGAAATTACTCAAAAGCTTTTTGCTGCTGTGCAGTCTTACCTTCCTGAAGGAACAACTTATGAAGACTTTACCGTTGGAGGTGAAGGGGAAAGAGAGATTGGTATCATGCAGTCTATTAAAGTAGGTCCTTCTATAGCAGATGATATTAAGCAGGCCTCTATTTGGGCGGTACTAGGATCTCTTTTAGTGATCTTCCTGTACATCCTCTTGAGGTTTAGAAAATATCAGTTCTCTTTGGGGGCTGTGGTTGCAGTTATTCACGATGTCCTGATAGTATTGGGTGTATTCTCCCTTACTTATAAGTTCATGCCTTTCAACATGGAGATCGACCAGGCGTTTATTGCTGCGATCCTTACGGTGGTAGGTTACTCGCTTAACGATACCGTGGTAATCTTTGACAGGATCAGGGAGTTCTTCAATGAACATCCTTCCTGGACCAAGAAAGATGCAATCAATGCAGCGATCAACAGTACGGTTAGTCGTACAATAAACACCTCTTTAACTACACTTGTAGTACTTCTTGCGATCTTCATCTTTGGAGGGGAAAGCATTAGAGGATTCATGTTTGCTCTTATTGTAGGTGTGATAGTGGGTACATACTCTTCTATCTTTATTGCAACTCCTATTACTTACGATACCTTTAATAAGGAGACTAAGAAAAGAAAGCTTAAACAAAAAGAAACGGTGGAGTAAGAGCCACAAGCATATTATATAAAAAGAGCCTTTCTTCGGAAAGGCTCTTTTTTTTGCCATTTTTGAGAGGGTGGGTATAGTTGTTCAGGTTTTTCTCATGCTTTTTAAAATATCTTTTCTTCTGAAGGTTCAAAGAAGTTACACGCTTTCGCTGATGTCACTGAAAAGCCTTTTTCTCTCAGATAAATTAAATACTCCTGCTGAAGTAAAAGCTAAAGGGTGTTACCGATATTATTTTATGCTGAAAAGGCGCTCCTAAAGCCATAATTCTGTTGCTGAAGGTGAGAGTAAAGCATTAATTCTGTTGCTGAAGGTGAAGTGAAGCAGGGATGAATTTCTTGTCTATGGACTACCCAAAAATGTCATTTTTGACTACCGGTAAAATCAGGGAATAAAGATGATTTCCGTCCTCTTTTTTGCTCTGGGGTGAGTCGGGGATAAAAAGGAGGAAAATAAATTGAGCCGGGGATTGGATAGGGTAAAAAAAAATACTCTTCAAAAATGCCATTTTTGAAGAGTATTTCTGAGGTTAATCTCTGTTTAAGATAAGACTGTCGCCTACAGCCAGGTTCCATTGGTCTGAAAGCCCTGCGTTGACTTCTAGGACGTATTGGGCCGGCTTTTCTGAAGGGATTGTCTTCAGGCTTTTTGGTTGGGCATTCTTCTGAATGCTTACCACTTTATTATTTGCATCGAGAAAGATAAGATCGAGCGGAATATTCGTGTTTTTCATATAAAATCCACGTGGGGCTTCATCTTCAAAGATAAAGATCATTCCCTGGTCGTCTTCCATAGAGGTGCGGTACATGAGACCGGTTTCCCGCTGGTAATCGTCATCGGCGATTTCCAATTGCAAGTGCTGGATGGTGTCACCTGTTTCTTTTGTGAGGTAAGCTTCAGCCTCTTTCGTAAAAGTAATAGGTTCGGCGATATCCTGCTGTACGGGTTCTTTGTTGTCCTTGCAGCTCAGCAACACGCTTGTAGCAAGAAAAATGCTGAAAAAAGTGCTTTTCCTTATCATTTTACGCGACTTTTAGTCGAGGGTCTGTACATGAAGTAGAAACCGGCAATGATAAACGGAACGCTCAGCCATTGACCTGTATTCAATACCCAGTTCACCCTTTCGCCTACTTGCGGTTCTTTCACGAATTCTACAAAGAATCGGACAGACCATAGCAGTACTAAGAAAAGTCCAAAAATATAACCCAGTTTTTCCCTTTTAAGGGTTTTCCAGTAAGTGAACCAAAGTATGAGAAACACCACAAGGTAGCAGGCTGCTTCGTAAAGCTGGGCTGGATGCCTTGCAAAATCCTCACCCAGTTTTGTGAAAACCACTCCAAAATCGCTGTTTGTAGGTTTTCCTATAATTTCAGAATTCATGAAGTTACCAATCCGTACAAAAATACCTCCACAAGCTACAGGAATAACAATCCTGTCAAGGATCCAAAGAACCGGCTTATGCAATATATTGCGGCAGTACAGGTACATGGCGGTGATGATACCTATTGCCGCCCCGTGACTTGCAAGCCCTCTAAAACCGGTGAATTCAAACTCAGGTTCAAATCTTACGGGTAGAAATATTTCAAGAAGGTGGTTTTGAAAATAGTCCCAGTCATAGAAAATAACATGTCCCAGCCTGGCGCCAATAAGAGTGGCAAGTACGGTGTAAATAAAAAGTGAATCCAGTTTTTCAATAGCAATTCCTTCTCTTTCGTAAATGCTCTTCATAAGGTACCAGCCTATGGTGAAGGCAACAACGAACATTAAACTGTAGTAGTGAATGACGAAAAATCCCAGATCAATTCCTTCGGAAGGATTCCAGTAGATTTTATTGAAAAGCATGAAATTGTTTTATTGTTGGAAGGTAAAGATACATATTTGGCGCCTTTCCTGATTATTTTTCCTCCTGAAGTTTCTTTGGAACAGGATCATATCCCTGTCCTCCCCACGGATTGCAACTGGCAATTCGTTTTATGGAGAGCCAGCTTCCTTTTAGAGCACCGTGCTGTTGCAGGGCTTCAACAGTATACTGGGAACAGGTAGGCGTGTAGCGACAGCTTGCAGGCGTGAGTGGCGAGATGAATCTTTGGTAGGTCCTCACCAAACCTATAAGCGGATATGTAAGCCACTTTCTCACAAGAATTTTTGTTATTCTATGGTAAAGCTGGTGCCGTCTTTGCCATCCTTCAGCTGAATCCCAATCTCCAGGAGTTCATCCCTTATCTTATCGCTGGTAGCAAAATCTTTGTTAGCTCTGGCCTCTGCTCTTAATTTAATGAGCAGTTCTACTGTGCCTGAAAGTTTATTTCCGAAGTCATTATCGGCAGCTTCAGCAGTATCTACAAGTCCGAGAACGTCAAAAATGAAGTCGGATATTGTCTTTTTTAGCACCTCGAGGTCTTCAGCTGTAATCTTAGCTTTTCCGTCTTTAATGATGTTGATCTGCTTTACAGCTTCAAAAAGTTGCGCAATGAGAATGGGACTATTAAAATCGTCATTCATAGCATCATAACACTTCTGTCTCCATTCAGCTACATCAAAGTCGGAAGTTGCTGCGGTTTCCAGATGATCAAGTGCATGATAGGCATCCATCAATCGCTGAAAACCTTTTTCACTGGCCACAAGAGCTTCGTTTGAGAAATCGAGTATGCTGCGGTAGTTTGCCTGCAACATAAAGAACCGTGCTACTGTAGGTGCAAATCCTTTTTCGAGATTGGGATTGTCTCCTGTAAAGATCTCATTGGGAAGGATGTTATTACCTGTGCTTTTAGCCATTTTCTTCCCGTTAAGGGTAAGCATATTGGCATGCATCCAGTAATTTACCGGGGTCTTTCCTGTAGCGGCTTCTCCCTGTGCAATCTCACATTCATGATGCGGAAATTTCAGATCCATTCCGCCGCCGTGAATGTCAAACTCCTCTCCCAGATATTTTGAGCTCATCACGGTACATTCCAGGTGCCAGCCTGGGAAACCATCGCTCCATGGCGAAGGCCAGCGCATGATGTGTTGAGGTTCGGCTTTTTTCCAGAGCGCAAAATCCTGCGGATTCCTTTTATCGCTTTGTGCAGCCAGCTCCCGGGTATTGGGGATCATGTCTTCCAGCTTTCTTCCGCTTAATTTGCCATAGTCATGAGATTCGTTGAATTTGATGACATCAAAGTAAACAGAACCGTTAGCTTCGTATGCATAGCCTTTTTCAAGGATCTCCTTGATAATCTCTATCTGCTCAACAATATGGCCGGTTGCGGTAGGCTCAATGCTTGGTGGGAGGTTGTTGAACTTCTGCAGAATATTGTGAAAATCTACAGTGTATCGCTGCACAACTTCCATAGGCTCAATTTGCTCAAGGCGTGCTTTTTTAGCGATCCTGTCTTCCCCTGAGTCGGCGTCATTTTCTAAATGCCCGGCATCGGTAATATTTCGTACATACCGCACTTTGTAGCCCAGGTGTTTTAGGTATCTAAAAACAAGATCAAAGGAGATAAATGTGCGGCAATTGCCAAGATGCACATTGCTGTAAACCGTAGGGCCGCAAACATACATGCCCACGGTACCTTCATTGATAGGTTTAAAAACTTCTTTTTCTCCCGATATTGAGTTGTAGATCTTTAATTCCTGCTGCTGGTAAAGTGCCATAAAAAATGTACAGATTTAGAATTCGGTTTCCAGATTGATGTAGTCTAAAAAGTCGCGTCTTGCTTCGGGATCTTTGAATCTTCCGCCGTATTCGCTGGTAACGGTACTGCTTTCGATATCCCTGATTCCGCGGCTGTTTACACAAAGGTGCTTGGCATCAATCACGCAGGCAACATCTTCGGTGCCCAATACTTCCTGGAGCTCCTTTACAATTTGCATGGTCAATCTCTCCTGTACCTGTGGGCGCTTGGCGTAATAATCTACAATGCGGTTCATTTTTGAAAGCCCTACAACGGTACCGTTGGAAATATATCCTACGTGTGCTCGTCCTACTATTGGCAGCAGGTGGTGCTCACAGGTAGAGTAGAGGGTGATGTTCTTTTCTACCAACATCTCCCCGTATTTATACTTGTTTTGAAAGGTTGAAGCCTTTGGTTTCAATTGAGGGTGCAACCCGCCAAATACTTCTTTAACAAACATCTTGGCTACCCTTTTTGGAGTTCCTTTAAGGCTATCATCGGTAAGATCAAGGCCCAGGGTGTCCAGGATGCTCTGTACGTCTTTTTGGATGCGTTCAATCTTTTCCTCATCACTTATTTCAAAGGCATCTTTACGCATGGGAGTGTCTGTATTGGGGCTTACAAAAGCATCTCCCATTTCATCAATAGCCTCGTCTATATTGTCTTTTTTCATAATTCTATATAAAGTAGCGTCTAAAACACTTGGTAAGTAAGCTTGCAAAGATACATATTTAAACCCTTTTTTGGAAGTCTGTTGCAGCAAGTTCAATGGCTGAAATAGTATAAAAAATAAAAACAGCCCGAAGGCTGTTTTCTATATTAAAAACCTATGTGCTACAAGCCAAAACCTATGGTGAGCACATAATTTGAATTGTCTCTTGAAATTCCCATTCTGTCTGTTAATCCTGCCTGATATAATTTTGGGTTTGTTTTGCGTGAAGAATGATCGTAAGCGAAGTCAATTTTGATACTTCCAAAGCTGTATCCAATCCCGGCCGAATAACCTTCAAGGTCTCCCATGGGTAGTTCATTTGCATAAGGAGTTTCTTCAAACCTGTATCCGCCTCTAAGGCTCCAATTCTGAATTCTGTACTCACCTCCAAGTCTAAATTTTGAAGCCCCTCCCAATTCATTGGAGATGATATTGTTTTGTTCCATAAAAGCAGGGTCATCTGTAGGTTTGAATTTTGTGGTAGAGTAGTCCTTATAGGTGTAATCAAAACTAATAAGTGCCGATGCACCAAAAAGATAAGCCAAACTTCCCGTGTAGCTGGCAGGAGTTTGCAACTTATAATCGGGGTAAATGTTGACGATATTAGGTTCTACATAATCAATGTCGGTCTCGATATACTGGCTTGTTTCTTCAGAAATTGTGTACCAGGTAGGAGATTCATAGGCTAATCCGGCCCTTACATTGTTTCCTATCTTGGCGAGAGCCCCTAATTGCAGGCTAAAGCCAGATCCTAATGTATTTAATTGATCTTCGAAATATACATACTCATCGGGTGCCTGTAGATTTTCTTCATCAATAGAAGTCATTCTTTCATAGTTGATGAAGTGGGAGTTCAGGTTAATTCCCAGGTACAGAAAATCCTGGTATTGAGAAGCGAAATTGAAGCTCAGTTTCCCATTTAGTCCCGTTGCGGTATAGTTGTAAATTTGATCGTATGTTCCCGGAGATAAGATACTGCTGTAAGAGTCGAGTTCCAGAAAAGCAGGATCTGATTCTGGAAGGTTGTTTGGGTTATCTACGCCAATCACTCCGCCCCAAAGGCCTAAATAGGCCTGTTGAGCTCCAAACCCTAAAGTCTCTCCCAGCCTGGCATATGCCTCGCCGTCAGATTCATTTCTGTAAGGGATAAGGTATTCAACGGGAGTGCCATTGGCATAAGCCAGAAAGTACTGGTCTATTGAATGGGGGTTATTTCCCCTGGCCGAATAGGTGTTATTGAAACTTGAAGATTTATTGAAATTAAAACCGAGGGAAAACTTTTTCCAGTTTGCGTTCTCATTTCTATTGTTAAAGATAAAAACGGCTCCGGCCTGCCCAAGATCAACATTAGAATCGGAACTGGAATTATAGCCGTTCATAAAGCTTACGTCATTGTTGCTGTTCTCTACGTTGAGACTAATCGAGGCGAAACTTGAGAGGAATACTGCTGAACCGGCAGGATTCAGATTAAGAGAGGAGAGATCGCCTCCCAGGGCGCCAAAAGCACCACTCATGGCCCGATATCGTGCTGTTCCGTTAAGATCTGTTGTAGAATATCTTACAGCATCTGTTATATTTTGAGCCTCCACAGTCATGGAAATCATGGCTGTGAAGGCAAAAATTAATCTTTTCATTTATGAAGTGTTTTAGGGGAATTATCTACCGCCGCCACGTGACCTGCTTGATGATGAACTGGCTCGAGGTGCCGAAGAGGATCTTACTGTTGAAGAAGATCTTACTGATGGCGTAGAAGACCGGTAAGAACTGTTGTTGCTTCTTGAAGAACGACTTGTTCTCACTGCAGGTCTTGAATCTGATGAAGTGTTACTTCTTACAGCAGGTGTAGACCTGCGTTGGGTTGCACTTCTATAGCTTCTTTCAGATGAATCGCTGCTACGACTTACTGTAGATCTTGTTCTGGTAGAACGGGTTTGATAAGTTCTGTCATTATTAGATCTCGTTGCGGCAGCTCTCACGTTACGGGTGTTGGAATATCCCTGAATTCTGGAAACACGGCTTTCTGAGGCTTCGGTATTCCGGTAGCGATTAGAATAGCTGTCTCTGCGCCCTGCATTATAAGCCACTTCACGTGTGTTATAAGAACGGTAGTGGTTATAATATCCGCCGTAAGGATAGTATGGGGAGTATCTGTGGCCGTAACCATAATATCCACCCCAGCCGTAACCCCAGCCAATGTTCCATCTCCATGAGGGGTAGGCGTAAGAATGTCCGAAGTAAAATGGATCATAAAAGCCGTAGCGATAGTAACGGGGTCCCCAGAATGGATCATATAATCCGGCATAATGCGGATAACCAAATCCGTAACCATAGTGGTATGGGCTGTAAAACGGATAGTTGTTGTAAATGTTTACTGCGATCTCATCGGGGTCAGTTCCCCATGCGGCACGTCCGGGTTCATATTCCAAACCTTCGGCTCCAAACATATTTTCATCATATTGACCCGATGAATATGTTTCTACATCAGTAAAAATTGCTCCATTTTCAGGAACAGCTTCAAACTGTGCGGCTTTTTCTCCAAAGAGGTTTTTATAATAAAGGGCGTCTTCGTAAGATTCCTCGTAATCATTAGCAGTATACGCCTCTTCATTATCTGAGGAGTTGTAAATGCCGTCGTTGTCATAGCCGGCATACTGATAAGAACTACAGGAAGCTAAAAAAAACAGAGCGCCTAGTGCTGTAAAAAGGCTTCTCACGTTTAAAAGCTTGTAGTATCGTTTCATGACGTTGAATAATTTATTGAACAAAGATAAAAATAGTTAGTTTTGCGCTAACTTTATTTCACTAACAAGGTACAACATTTGTGCCAAAAGACTGGAGATGGCAAAGAACCTAACTACCCGAAAAGAAGATTACTCAAAATGGTATAACGAACTGGTTGTGAAGGCCGACCTGGCAGAAAATTCTGCCGTGAGAGGCTGTATGGTTATTAAACCTTACGGTTATGCAATTTGGGAAAAAATGCAGGCACAACTTGATAAAATGTTTAAGGAAACAGGACATCAAAATGCTTATTTCCCGCTCTTTGTTCCTAAAAGCCTGTTTGAAGCTGAAGAAAAGAATGCTGAAGGTTTTGCTAAAGAATGTGCTATAGTTACTCATTATCGATTAAAGAACGATCCCGATAATGCCGGAAAATTAATAGTAGATCCTGATGCAAAGCTGGAAGAAGAGCTGGTAGTAAGGCCAACATCTGAAGCTATTATCTGGAATACTTATAAAGGCTGGATACAGTCGTACCGCGATTTGCCCATCCTGGTTAACCAATGGGCCAATGTAGTGCGCTGGGAGATGCGTACCAGGCTTTTTCTGCGTACAGCCGAATTTTTATGGCAGGAAGGTCACACCGCACACGCCACTAAGGCTGAGGCATTGGCCGAGACAGAACAAATGAATAATATCTATGCAGAATTTGCCGAAAATTTCATGGCAATGCCTGTGATAAAGGGTAGAAAAACAGAGAGTGAGCGTTTTGCAGGGGCTGTAGAAACTTACTGTATAGAAGCAATGATGCAGGATGGAAAAGCCTTACAAGCCGGGACTTCTCACTTCTTGGGGCAGAACTTCGCTAAGGCATTTGATGTGAAATTTGCTACAAAAGAAGGGGGGCTGGAGCATGTTTGGGCTACTTCATGGGGAGTGTCTACAAGATTGATGGGAGCGTTGATTATGACGCATAGTGATGATAATGGGTTAGTGCTGCCTCCAAACCTGGCGCCAATACAGGTTGTAATTGTGCCAATTTACAAAGGGCAGGAGCAATTAGATCAAATTTCGGAAGTTGCCAATAAGCTTACTGCCGATCTTAGGGCCCAGGGAATTTCGGTAAAATACGATGATCGCGATACTCAAAAGCCAGGTTGGAAATTTGCACAGTATGAACTGCAGGGGGTTCCTGTAAGAATAGCTATTGGCCCTAAAGATCTTGAAAAGGGTTCTGTGGAGTTAGCAAGAAGAGATACGCTGAGTAAAGAGTTTGTTCAGCAAAACGAGGTAGTAGAGCGGGTAAAAGGGCTTATGACCGAGATTCAGGAGAATCTTCACAATAAAGCAAAGGCCTTTCGTAACGAACATATTACAGAGGTTAACGATTTTGAAGAGTTCAAGAAAGTGCTTAAGGAAAAGGGAGGGTTTATTTCAGCGCATTGGGATGGCACTGCAGAGACAGAAAATAGGATCAAAGAACTTACAAAGGCTACCATCCGTTTAATCCCTTTTGATAATGAAAAAGAGGAAGGCGTTTGTGTTTTCACCGGGAAACCATCGGTGGGGAGGGTGCTATTTGCAAAGGCTTATTAATTTTTTTAAAAAAAATTCCTCAACATTTGCGGCATTCAAAAATAGTTGTATTTTTGCATCCGCATTTGAAAATAAATGGTCCGTTCGTCTAGGGGTTAGGACGCCAGGTTTTCATCCTGGTAACAGGGGTTCGATTCCCCTACGGACTACAAAGGTTTACAAGTCGTGTAAACCATCTTTGAAATAGTAAATTGGTCCGTTCGTCTAGGGGTTAGGACGCCAGGTTTTCATCCTGGTAACAGGGGTTCGATTCCCCTACGGACTACAGAAAAAGAATTAATTTAATAAGAGTATAATGGCAAATCATAAGTCATCGTTAAAGAGGATCCGTAGCAACGAGACAAAACGTCTTAGAAATCGCTACCAGCATAAAACTACCAGGAATGCCATCAAAAAGTTACGTGAGGCAGGAAAAGAGGAGGCAGAGACTTTGTACCCTACTGTAGCTTCTATGATTGACAAATTAGCGAAGAAAAACATTATTCATGATAATAAAGCCTCTAATCTTAAATCAAGATTAGCTAAGCACGTAGCTGCGCTTTAATTAAGATAGTGTTCAATTTATATAAAAAATGCCTTTCGTCAAGACGAAAGGCATTTTTTATTTTTTAAAATGAGATGATAAGGGATCAAAAACATTTTCTGGGATCAAGAACAATAGTTGTGGACTAGCTAAATAATGTAGTTAATCTGTACAGGAAAAATTCTACATTTTTCACTCCTCTAAATTGACTTCTGAAAGCTTTGGTATTCAATTAAAGGATACTGCTGAAGCATTTGTACCTCTGTTCTAAGATAGGTTAAGGGAGATGGTAGTGCATGGACATGTTATTTTCTTCCTGCGTAAGGAGGAGTGTTTATAAGCGGAGAGAAATGTTCTTTCTAAGAAGTTGTAGCAACAAGGTATCAAAGCCCATAAAAAAATCCGGAGCATCAAAAGATGTCCGGATTTTGTCATTTTAGGAAGGTATGATCCTTAACCGTTCATGGAGATTAAAAACTCCTCGTTGTTCTTTGTTTGTGTAATACGGCCATTGATAAATTCCATGGCTTCCACAGGGTTCATGTCGGCCAGATACTTGCGCATTACCCACATTCTTTGAAGTGTGTTCTCGTCAAGCAGGATGTCATCTCTCCTTGTACTGGAAGAGGTAAGGTCAATGGCTGGAAAAATTCTTCTATTGGCAATTTTCCTGTCTAATTGAAGTTCCATGTTACCGGTACCTTTAAATTCTTCAAAGATCACCTCGTCCATTTTAGAACCTGTTTCGGTAAGTGCTGTGGCGATTATTGAAAGAGATCCGCCTCCTTCAATATTTCGTGCTGCCCCAAAGAATCTCTTAGGCTTGTGAAGCGCATTTGCATCAACACCTCCAGAAAGTACTTTTCCGCTGGCAGGTTGCACCGTATTGTATGCTCTGGCTAAACGGGTGATGGAATCCAGAAGGATCACTACATCATGGCCACATTCTACCATTCTCTTGGCTTTTTCAAGTACAATGTTCGCAACACGTACGTGTTCGTGAGCTTCCTTGTCAAAAGTTGAAGCGATTACTTCTCCTTTTACATTACGCTGCATATCGGTTACCTCTTCAGGACGTTCATCAATAAGCAGGATAATTTGATATACTTCAGGATGATTTGCGGCAATTGCATTTGCAATATCCTTTAGGAGCATGGTTTTACCTGTTTTTGGCTGGGAAACGATCATTCCTCTTTGTCCTTTTCCTATAGGAGAGAACATGTCAATAACCCTGGTAGAAACTGTGCTTTGTCTTTCGGCAATGTTGAATTTTTCCTGAGGGAAAAGTGGAGTAAGGTGTTCAAAAGAAACCCTGTCTCTCACTACTTGTGGATCAAGACCATTGATCTTGCTAATCTTGATAAGCGGAAAATATTTCTCTCCCTCTTTTGGAGGTCTTACCTGGCCAAGAACGGTATCACCGGTCTTAAGTCCAAACAATCTTATCTGGGATTGAGAAACATAAATATCATCTGGAGAAGAGAGGTACATGTAGTCTGATGACCTAAGGAAGCCATATCCGTCCTGCATGATATCAAGTACTCCTTCACTTTCTATAATTGCATCAAACTCGTAATCGGGTTCTTTATAACGATTTCTGTTATCGCGGTTTCCTGTATCTCTGTTCCCGCTGTCGCGGTTGCCTGAGTTGTCTCTGTTCCCGTTGTTGTCGCGGTTGCTATTGTCGCGGGTATTGTCACGATTTTGGTTGCGGTTATCCCGTGCATCTTTCTGCCTGGTATCTTTGCGGTCTTTTTGTTGATTTCGCGAAGAAGAATCTTTAGAAGTTTGCTGGCGGGAAGAATCTTCTTTCTTTCCTTTCTGCTCATTCCTGTTGTCAGATGAAGGTTTTGCTTCCTGTGACTTTTCTTTTTGTTCTCCTTTGTGATCTGCTTTTTTCTCAGAGACCGGTCGTTGGTCTGCTGGATTTTTTGCAGTACTGGATTTTTCTTTTCTGGGGCGGGTTTTTCGCTGTTTCCTGGCAGTATTTTGGTCTTCCTGGGATTGAGGTTTTCCCTCTTCATCTGTCAGTACCTCCTGAACTTTTTGCGGATTGGCCGCCTGATAATCAAGGATTTTGTATACCAGGTCAAGCTTTTTCTGCGTACGGTATTTTGGTACCTGTAGCGTTTTGGCTATTTCCTGAAGTTCAGGCAGCTTCTTAGCCTTTAATTCTGAAATTTCAAACATGAATGTTCTTAAATAAAATTGGTCTTTGGTTTAATTAACCTTCTCGAGGAAGAATCGAAAAAATTTTTGGAGTCTAAGTAACCTTTATTGAATTGGTTACGAATTGATACTGCAATTATACGATATTATTTTCAGATTATAAATATGGTTTCTAAAAAGAATCTTTTATTTTTGTGCCTCTATTGAAGATAAATGTTACAAAGAATTCAGACAGTTTATTTATTAATTGCCGCCCTTTTCAATGCAGGTTTTATTTTTATATTTGAACTGTGGAATGATTTGGCTGGAAATCCGGTATACATCGAGGATGTTTATTCGGCTTTAGGGTTAACACTCTTTTCGGCTTTACTTTCAATAATTACGATCTTTTTGTTTAAAAATAGAAAGCTTCAGTTTGTGCTGGGGCGTGTCAATATCTTATTAAACTTAATTTTACTAGGATTATTTGTCTATTGGTCTCTAACTGTATCTGGAGAAACTTCGGTTTCAGAGAAAGGTATTGGGATGCTGACTCCTGTATTTTCTATCGTTTTTTTAGTGCTGGCCAATAAGGCTATAAAAAAGGATGAAGATCTTGTAAAATCTGTAGACCGACTGCGATAAACCTTTCATCTTAGTAGTATTAGTGCGTAAAAACCCGGAGTGAAAGCTCCGGGTTTTTTGGTTTCAGGCTTAAAGAATATAAGATTCCAAAAATGGCATTTTTGGCAGGTATTCCTGAAGCAGTATTCTCAATTAACAGATCTATCAACTACTAATCAATAACTATTAGCTGCTGATCACCGATCACTGCTCACTACTTTTTTCCCCAGTTCAATCACCTCAAGATCTTTGATATCCTTCCCGTCAATCTTGAATCTTAGCATTGTTCTTACCTGGTGAAAACCCTGTTTTCCTGCTGCGCCGGGGTTCATGTGAAGTAAACCGAGCTTCTTGTCGTTCATCACTTTTAAAATATGGGAATGCCCGCTGATAAAGATCCGGGGTGGGTTGGCTTTGATCTCTTCTTTAACTGCAGGGGAGTAACGGCCGGGGTAGCCCCCAATATGCGTAATCCACACATCTACTTCTTCACATATAAACCGGTTGTTTAGGGGGAATTCCTTTCTTATGCCCCCGCCATCTATATTCCCGTATACGGCTTTTAGTGGTTTTACTTTTTTTAGAGAATCGCTTACCTGCAGTGTGCCAATATCTCCTGCATGCCACAACTCATCAGCTTCAGCAGCATATTTCAGGATGCGGTCATCAAGATAACCATGGGTGTCACTTAGTAGTAAGATCTTTTTCATAGGGAATAATTATAACAAGATTAATAATCTACCGCCGGGAAGAATGAGCAGTTGCCTTTAATGGCTTATCTTTGTTTCTTTAATTTGCAAAAGTAAAAATTTAGGTTGAGATATTTTTTGGAGCTGGAATTCTTCGGAAAAGCCTACCACGGCTGGCAACGACAGCCTACGGCGATAACCGTGCAGGAGGTAATAGAAAATTCCTTAAGCACCCTGCTTCAGGAAAAAATTGAAGTGCTGGGTGCCGGAAGAACAGATGCGGGAGTGCATGCAAAGCAAATCTTTGCACATTTTGATACCGAAGCTATCCTGGGGCAGGAATTCATCTTCAGGATTAATTCGCTGTTGCCAAACGATATTGCGGTTAGAGATCTCGTTGCTGTACGCCCCGATGCTCATGCGCGCTTTGATGCTGTAGCCCGTTCTTATGAATATCATGTTACCACCAAAAAGAATGTGTTTGAAAGAGAGACAGCGTATTTTTTACAGAAAGAACTTAATGTGGAAGATATGAATGCAGCTGCGCAGATATTATTGGAGTACACAAATTTTAAGTGTTTTTCCAGGTCCAGGACCGATGTTTTTACCTACAACTGCACGATAACAAGAGCAGAGTGGGAACAACGGGATAACCTGTTGATATTTCATATTACTGCAGATCGTTTTCTTCGGAATATGGTGAGGGCTATTGTAGGTACTCTGGTAGAGATAGGATTGGCCAAACGCGAAATAGAAGATATGCATCAGGTAATTAAAAGTGAAAACAGAAGCAAGGCCGGAGCTTCGGTGCCTGCGCACGGATTATATTTAACCAGGATCGTGTATCCTGAAAGTATTTTGATTTAATGGCAGCAACAACAGGAAATGCTTTCGATTTTAGATTATTTAAGCGATTGCTTAATTATGCCTTCGCCTACAAAGGCGCCTTCTATTTTGTAGCTATAGCCGCTATTTTGCTCTCCTTCCTGGGGGTGATGCGGCCTTATTTATTGCAGCTTACTATAGATAATTCTATAGTGCCACAAGATAATGATCAGCTTTTCTTTTATATAAGTCTCATGCTGGGAGTGCTGGTGCTCGAGGTACTTTTCCAGTTTTGTTTTATTTATTTCGCCAACTGGCTGGGGCAGGAGGTAATTCGCGATCTAAGGGTGAACCTCTTTAAGCACATGCTTCAGTTTAAGATGAAGTATTTTGACAACTCTGCTGTGGGGCGTCTTGTAACCAGGGCGGTGAGCGATATCGAGACTATCGCGAGCATCTTTAGTGAAGGGCTGTTCATGATTATTAGTGACCTCTTAAAAATGACAGTTATCCTGGCTTTTATGTTCTATCAAAGCTGGAGGCTCACACTTTTGGTACTTGTGGTACTGCCATTTATCCTCTATGCGACAAGGGTTTTTCAAAAGAAGATGAAGCTGGCTTTTGAAGAAGTGCGTACGCAGGTAGCAAACCTTAACACTTTTGTGCAGGAGCGAATTACAGGAATGAAGATCGTGCAGCTCTTTACCCGGGAGGAAAAAGAATACGAGAATTTTAAAGAGATCAACGATAAACACCGTAAAGGCTGGGTTAAAACTGTGTGGTATAACTCCATATTCTTTCCCATTGCCGAAATGGCCACTTCTATCACCATAGGTTTAATTGTGTGGTATGGAGGGCTAAGAGTTGTTGAAGGCAGTGAAGCTATTACCCTGGGGGTAATAGTGGCCTTCGTTGAGTTAAGCCAAATGCTTTTTAGACCTTTGAGACAAATTGCCGATAAGTTCAATACCCTTCAAATGGGAATGGTAGCCGCAAACAGGGTTTTTGGCGTGCTCGATACTCAATCTTCTATTCCCGATAACGGTAAAATTGCTGTAAATCATTTAAAAGGAGAAATTGAATTTAAAGATGTTAGATTTAGCTACGTGGGTGATGAAGAGGTGCTAAAAGGAGTCTCTTTTAAGGCAGAAACCGGTGAAACAGTTGCAATTGTAGGAGCTACAGGGGCTGGAAAATCTACTATAATTAACCTGCTGAATCGTTCCTACGAAATTTCCAGCGGGCACATTCTTATCGATGGTATAGATGTTAAGGATATGACCCTGAAATCCCTTAGAGGGGAAATCGCGATTGTACTGCAGGATGTTTTTCTTTTTGCTGATACCATCCTTAACAATATCACCCTAAACGATCCCAATATTACAAAGGAAACGGTAATACAGGCAGCCAAAGATATTGGTGTCGACAATTTTATTGCCAGTCTTCCGGGGGGGTATGATTATAATGTGAAGGAGCGCGGGGTAATGCTCTCTTCAGGTCAACGTCAATTAATCGCATTTTTGAGAGCCTACGTGAGCAACCCGAGTATTCTGGTGCTGGATGAGGCTACTTCTTCAGTCGATTCTTATAGCGAACAACTCATACAGGATGCTACGTTAAAGATCACCCAGGGCCGTACTTCCATCGTGATTGCCCACAGGCTGGCTACAGTGAAAAAAGCCGATAAGATCCTGGTAATGGATGCCGGGAAAATAGTGGAGATGGGCACTCATGCTCAACTGTTAAAGAAAGAAAATGGATACTACAAGAACCTGTATGAGGTGCAATTTATGCAGGAAGAACAAAGCCTTTAAACAAGGTCTGCCTTTAATTTCTGGATGAGGTCTTCGCGATCTTCGTACATCACAAACTCACCATCCTTGATATAAGAGATCTGTCCTGTTTCTTCACTTACTACCAGGGCCAGGGCATCTGTTTTTTCAGTAATACCAACAGCTGCTCGGTGTCTTAATCCGAATCGTAGTGGTATGGTGCGGTCATTTGAAACGGGTAGAATCACCCTTGTAGCGGTAATGTAATTGTCTTCAATGACCAAAGCCCCGTCATGTAGAATACTATTCTTGTAAAAAATAGATTCAATTATGGGCTGGTTGACCAGGATCTTCATGGGGTCCCCGCTTTGTTTTATAAAGTCCAGGCTGGTATTTCTCTGTATCACAATTAGAGCCCCGGTGTTTGTTTTTCCCATGTTTTCACAGGCTTTTACAATTGCCTCAACATCATTGGGCGTTTCGAGGTCGTCCTTGATCAGCTTTAAAGTTTGTAAAAAGCGCCTTCTTCTGGCAAAGTTTGTAGAGCCAATCATGAGCAGGAATTTCCTGATCTCCTGCTGAAAAACCACGATAAGGGCAAACATTCCCACGCCGATAAATTCCCCCAATACACTGCTAAGCATTTCCATGCGCAGCAATTGGGTGAGTTTGCCAACAAAGTAAATGATCACAATTCCAATAAAAATATTGACGGCTACCGTGCCCTTAACCAACTTGTAGATGTAGTACAGCAAGGCTGCAAT
This sequence comes from Salinimicrobium profundisediminis, assembly GCF_026241755.1. GTDB lineage: Bacteria > Bacteroidota > Bacteroidia > Flavobacteriales > Flavobacteriaceae > Salinimicrobium > Salinimicrobium profundisediminis. Next base: position 4,509 of record NZ_JAPJDA010000033.1, on the reverse strand, counting down.
AAAAATGATATCAACAATATCGAGAATACGTAGATCGAGAAAGTCCAAGTGGGCGTGCTTTTTGGTAAATGTAAAAAATTATAAACTAGTTTTTCAGCCGCTCAATCAATTTCACACATTCTACCGCTTCTTTTACGTCATGCACCCTAAGAATGTGAGCTCCTTTCATCAAAGATACTGTGTTGAGAACAGTAGTGCCGTTAAGGGCTTCTTGGGGTGTGGTATTAAAAGTTTTGTAGATAAGTGATTTCCGGGAGAGGCCAGATAAAAGCGGCAAATTCAGGTTTTCGAATAATTCCAGATGAGACAGTAATTCAAAATTCTGTGTTACATTCTTAGAAAATCCGAACCCCGGATCTATAATTAGGTCATTGATGCCCAGCTGTCTCGCCAGGTCAATTTTTTCAGAAAAATATGAGAGAACGTCCTGAGTAAGATCTTCGTACTGGTTCAGGTCTTTCATGGTTTTAGGATTACCTCTCATGTGCATCATGATATAAGGTACCTGTAGTTGCGCTACCGTTTCCATCATTTTATCGTCAAGGTTTCCTGCGGAAATATCGTTGATAATGGCTGCTCCGGCTTCAACACTTTGTCGAGCCACTTCACTTCGGAAGGTATCTATAGAAATAATAATGTCTGGAAATTTCTCTACCAGGGCTTCTACTACCGGAAGTATTCGCTGAAGTTCTTCTTCCTCCGAAATATCTTCGGCGCCGGGCCTGCTGCTATAGGAACCTATATCTATGAAATCGGCTCCCTCAAGCAGCATTTTCTCTGTCTGTGCCAGGTGTTCCTCGAGGCTTGTGCGGCGTCCTCCATCATAGAACGAATCGGGAGTAATGTTGAGGATTCCCATAACTTTTGGAACAGAGAGATCTATAAGGCGGCCTTTACAGTTGATATACATCTTAAAAATTGCTGTTTTTTGGTTGGAAAAATTAACTTTGACGAATAGAATAAAATCAGCGAAATTTACACAAATTACCCGTTTCTATGAAGGATACTTCCGCCCAATATGATGCTGTGATCGCCGAATGCCGCAGTCTCTTCCTTAAAAAAATGAAAGATTATGGCTGTGCATGGCGTATTTTAAGGCTTCCTTCCCTTACAGATCAAATTTTTATAAAAGCACAGCGAATTCGGGGGCTTCAGGAAAATGAAGTGCGTAAAGTAGATGAAGGTGAGGTGCCAGAGTTTATTGGCATCATCAATTATTCGGTGATGGCTTTGATTCAGCTTGAAAAAGGAGTTGCCCTCCAGCCCGATCTTTCAAATGAGGAGGTCGAGGAGCTTTATGTGCGCACTACCGCCCGTACAAAGCAGCTCATGGAAAATAAAAATCACGATTATGGCGAAGCCTGGCGCGATATGCGGGTAAGTTCTTTTACCGATCTTATTCTTCAAAAAGTGCTTCGCATTAAACAAATTGAAGATAATAAAGGTAAAACACTCGTGAGCGAAGGCATAGCAGCAAATTATGAAGACATGATCAACTACGCAGTTTTTGCCCTTATACACATTCATGAAAAAAGCGAATTAAGCCAAACTTAAGCAATATACTATGAAAATTCTGGTAGAGGTTTCCCGTTGGATAGTCGGACTCTTGTTCATTTTCTCCGGATTTGTAAAGCTGAATGACCCTATAGGTTTTTCATTCAAACTGGAAGAGTATTTTAGCCCTTCGGTACTCGATCTTGAATTTTTAGCGCCCTTTGCACTTATCATCGCCATTCTGGTGGTGGTATTTGAACTTGTACTGGGCATTATGCTGCTCATTGGCTACCTGCCAAAATTTACTACCTGGGCACTGCTGCTTATGGTGATCTTCTTTGGCTTTCTCACTTTTTACTCCGCCTACTACAATAAGGTGACCGATTGTGGTTGCTTTGGCGATGCAATTCCTCTCACGCCCTGGCAGTCATTTTATAAGGATATGATACTGCTGGTGCTTATTCTTATCCTGTTTTTCAACAGGAAGTACCTTACACACTATTTTGCCCGGGCATCTCATAGATGGATCGTGTTTTTGAGTTTTATGCTGTGTTTCATTTTTGCCTATTATGTTTTGATGCACCTGCCAGTCTTGGATTTCAGGGCTTATAAGGAAGGTACAAATATTGCCCAGGCCATGACCGTACCGCAGGGTGCGCCCCAGGCGGTTTATGATTATAACTGGAAGTTCCGCGTAAACGGCGAAGAGAAGGTTTTTACAACTCAGGGATCTTATCCCAATGTGGACGGGGAGTTTCTCGAGGTAGAAACCCAGCTCGTGCAAAAAGGTTATGAGCCGCCAATTCACGATTTTTCTATTGAAAAAGACGGCGAAAACCATATTTCTTCCCTTCTGGCTGAAGATAAACTGCTTATGGTTGTGGCTTACAGTCTTAGGCGCAGCGAAGCCCCCGGCTTACAGCAGCTCGATGCAGTAGTAGAGCGTGCCCGCAGCAATGGCTACAGGGTGATAGGCCTTTCGGCTTCAGGGGAGGAGCTCAAGGAGCAAATAAATGAGAAATACAATCTTGATCTTGACTGGTATTTCAGCGATGAAACTGCACTTAAAACAATAATCCGGAGCAATCCCGGCCTGGTGAAGCTTCACAAAGGAACTATTGTAGAAAAGCTGCACTGGAGTGATGCTGAAAAACTTCAGTTTTAGAGGGTTCCAAAAATGGCATTTTTGAAGGGTATTTTCTGAAGTATTTATTTTCCGAAGTTAGTTCATTCGAAATATTCCGAATTGTTTCCGAAGAAAAAAGAGGGCTAAAAAAGGCATTTTTGACACCTTATTTTTATGCTTTTTCTCGTTTTTCCGCAGGTTCTTAGCCGTGGCAATGTTATATTTGTAGTTCAGGCCGGGCAATGAGAAAAATTTCGGCCAATCTATTAATTACAAATACTTATTTACCCCTAAAACAACCATTATGAGAGACAAAATAGTTGCCGGAAACTGGAAAATGAACAATGATTTGGCGCAAACCGAAGATTTGCTGTCAAACATCAAAAAATCATATAAAAAAGATCAGGACGTGCGCGTTATCGTGGCGCCTTCTTTCACAAATCTACACCACGCATTTGAATCTTTGAGAGATTCGTCTATAGATGTTGCTGCACAAAACATGAATGAGAATAGTGATGGGGCTTATACCGGCGAGGTATCTGCGTCTATGCTTACCAGTATAGGTGTGAAAACCGTTATTCTTGGTCATAGCGAGCGTCGTGCCATTTTTAAAGAAACAGATGCACTACTTGCAAAGAAAGTTGATGCCGCTCTTGAAAATGATATGGAAGTGATCTTTTGCTGCGGAGAGGAACTGAATGAACGTAAAGCTGAAAAACATTTTGACGTTGTGAAAAGTCAGTTGGAAAAAGGCATTTTTCATGTTTCTGAAGGGCAGTGGAACAAGATAGTGATCGCCTACGAACCTGTTTGGGCAATTGGAACCGGAGAAACTGCTTCTCCAGAACAAGCACAGGAAATGCATGCTTTTATCAGAAAAACCATTGCTGAAAAGTTTGGAAGTGAACTGGCTAATAATGTTGCAATTCTTTATGGAGGCAGCGTAAAGCCCGGAAATGCGCAGGAGATATTTGCTAAAGAAGATGTGGACGGTGGCCTAATTGGAGGTGCGAGCCTTAAAGCCGAAGACTTCTTAGCGATTGTAGAGGCTTTTTAATAAGAGAATAGTATGAATTATCTGGAGTTTAAATTTTTAATTGAACCTCTACAGCCGGCATCAGAGATCCTTATTGCCGAACTGGGCATGGCAGGCTTTGAAAGCTTTGTAGAGAATGAAGACGGAATTACTGCTTACATTCCCAAAGAGGAATATGATGCAGAGTCAATGGCGGGAATACACATACTCCAGTCTAATGAATTTGATATTTCCTTTACCCAGACAGAAATTGAACAGGTAAACTGGAATATTGAGTGGGAAAAGAATTTTCACCCCATTGTTGTTAATGACCAATGTGGGGTAAGAGCTCCGTTTCACCCCAAGCCAGATGTGAAGTATGACATTGTGATTGAGCCAAAAATGTCATTTGGTACCGGGCATCATGCTACTACTCACATGATGATAGAGTTTCTTCTAGAGCAGGACCTGCAGGGAAAAAAAGTTTTGGATATGGGTTGCGGCACCGGAGTATTGGCTATTGTAGCCGAAAAACGGGGTGCCTCTCAGCTTGATGCCATTGATATAGACAACTGGTGTTACCAAAATACGCTGGAGAATGTGGAGCGTAATGACTGCCACAAAATCGAAACTTTTGAAGGCGGGGCAGAGCTACTGCAGGGTCGTCACTATGACGTGATCATTGCCAATATTAACAGGAATATTTTGCTGGAGGATATGGAAACCTACAATAACAGCCTTAATGAGGGCGGGGAACTCTATCTCAGCGGATTCTATTCAAAAGATATTCCCGTGATCAAAAAGGAATGTGAAAAGTACGGGATGGAATACAATGATTATAAAGAACGGGAAGACTGGGTCGCTTTAAAATTTA
>NZ_JAPJDA010000032.1 GCF_026241755.1 Salinimicrobium profundisediminis | reverse complement strand
CCCGACCTTGGAGCTGATTTTTTGATTACCGGACTTAATTCCGGAAATGAAGTTTCTGAAAATGCTACTGAAAACGGATTTTCTGTAAAGCCCGGTACTTACATACTTGTCAAAAATGGCAAAAAAAGCAGGTCTTCCTACAAAGGCTGGAGCGAAAGAGATTTGACTGCTTTTGTAGCACCTAAAACCACGGTAGACAGGACTTATCTGGTCCACGAGGCTGTTCCTACGCTTACTGAGGGTGAAAAACATGAAATTTCAGCTGAAATTGTTTCAAGTAAACCTGTAGAAAAGGTTGAAGCCTGGTTTAGGAACGGAAATACTTATGAAAGTGTGCAACTTCAGCATAAAAAGGCATATGAATATGGTGCGGCAGTTCCAGAAACGTTGCTCAAAAATGGCATTTTAGAGTACCGTATCATTGTAACAACTTCCGTAGGAACCAATACTTTTCCGGGAGGACAGAATGGGAATCCGGGGGAATGGGATTTTGACCCTGATGAGCCTTACAAAATTCGTGTGGTAGAAACTAAGTTTCCGGTTTACCTTTTTAATGCTTCGGAAGATAGTGAGAATATCGTGGCGCGCTGGCTGCCAACGCTCAACACCGTGCCTGCTGCGCATCCCGGAGAGGCTGAATTTAGGGTGAATGTTGAAAAGCTTTTTGAAGTAGATCCTGAAAACACCGAAGCAAAACCTGTGTACGACTATTCTTTCCGGTACAATTTTAACAGGAAAGTAGCGGGTAGGGAAGAGGCTTTGGAGGATAAAGTAAAGCTGGTGATCAAAGCCCGCTCTCTTAATGATAAGCCATTAAAACTACAGGTGGCGCTGGTGATGGATAATGGAAGAAGTTTTGGAAAAGTTATAGAACTTCAGCCTGAAATTGAGGAATATGAAATAGGTCTTTCAGAATTGCAGCCGGTGAAAACAGTTACTCTGCCGCGACCATATCCATCATTTTTACCATTGTATTTTGAACATGATATCCAGGAACCGTTAAAATTAGAAGACGCTGAAAGTCTGCAGTTTTCAATAGGTCCCGGTCTTTCAGAGTCTGAACAGCAGGAACAGCATGGCGTGGGGATTGTTTCGGTGAGGCTGGAGTAGATTAGTAGTCAATAGTTCGTAGTCAGAAGGAAGCACCAAAATACAAGCATCAAATTCCAATTTTTAATCCCCTCCTTTGGAGGGGTGGCCGCAGGTCGGGGTGGGTTTTATGATATGTCGCTCCTCTGGAGCTCATAGGCATCTTTACATTTCTCTCCTATAAATATGCCGCTCCTGCGGAGCTCATTCTTTTATCACGTTTTGAGCTATTACTATACCGTTCCTCTGGAGCTAAACTATAATTTCCAGAAACAGAAGCGGGAGATTCCAGCGACCAGGCATTAGAATCGGGACTAAATAAAGTTTCGCCAGCAAATTGATTAAGGAAATATATCAATAATTTCTACCATAAATCATCCTCGAAATATATCCCCTCCTTTGGAGGGGTGGCCGCAGGTCGGGGTGGGGTTAAAGATATGCCGCTTCTCTGGAGCTCATAGGCATCTTGACATTTCTCTCCTATAAATATGCCGCTCCTCCGGAGCTCATTCTTTTATTATGTTTAGAGCTATTACTATACCGTTCCCTGGAGCTAAACTATAATTTCCAGAAACAGAAGCGGGAGATTCCAGCGACCAGGTATTAGAATCGGGACTAAATAAAGTTTCGCCAGAACGTTAATTAGGGAAAGATATCAATAGTCTCTACCACAAATCATCCTCGAAATATATCCCCTCCAGCGGAGGGGTGGCCGCAGGTCGGGGTGGGGTTAAAGATATGTCGGTCCTCCGGAGCTCATTCTTTTATTATGTTTAGAGCTATTACTATACCATTCCCTGGAGCTAAAATATAATTTCCAGAAACAGAAGCGGGAGATTCCAGCGACCAAGTTTTAAAATCGGGATCCAATAAAGTTTCGCCAGAACGTTAATTAGGGAAAGATATCAATTGTCTCTACCACAAATCATCCTCGAAATATATCCCCTCCAGCGGAGGGGTGGCCGCAGGTCGGGGTGGGGAAGTTGGATTATATGTCGCTCCTCCAGAAGTAGAAATCACTTTATATAAAAAAGGCCGGTCAAATTTGACCGGCCTTTCTAATTTTCTTTCCGAAGAAATTATTTCATGATCGAGTAAACTGCGTAACCTTCTTCGGGCGCCTGAATAGTTACAACGCCACTTTCGGTGGTTAGTGCGGTATATTCGGTATTGCCCGTATAATCCATTACTCTTTTAGAACTCCAGGTAGTCTCTACCGTGTGGGATTTTCGGCCATTCGTAGAGAGATAAAGAAGAAGCCCGGGGTTGCCATCGGTTCCTTTACGATGCATGATGTATTCATCGTTATCTGCAAAAAGTACTTCTACTTCTCCGGTTGCAATAGTATTGTTGATAAGGATCAACTGGTTCAGCTTTTCCTGAAATTGTTCATTCTCATAATCTGAGTAGAAGATGGTAGGATAACCGGGGTGCGTAAGTATAAAAGCATAGGCCATCATCTTATTTTCAGCCGCAATCCTGTTATCTTCATGTGTATCTTTTTCGGTATCGTGATTCGCAGTAAATGTTACCGCTTTATCGGGATAATTTTGCCACACCATATCGCGCGTCAGGTAAGTGAGATCGTCATAACGATCAAGAGCTTCTTCGAGTTTGTAAAAGGTGGAAAAATCGAAGACCGATATACCTGTTTCTTCAATATATTTTTCAAGTACAGCAGGATTTCCATCCCACAGTTCGGCAACTCCAAATCCGCCTACAGATTCCATCCAGTCTTTCACCACCCATGGGGAAAAGCCTTTGACAAAATCAAAGCGCCAACCGTCAAAACCAACGTTGTTCTTGTAGTATTTGGCTACCGAATTGTCATTCAGCCACAGCCAATCCTGTACATGTTGTACATCGTGATCAAGATCCTGACCAAGAAAATACCCGCTGTCATACTCGCTGGTGTTGTTGGGATGAAAATCTTCCCAGGTGCGGTTAAACATACCTGAGGCATTGCCGTGGGCTTCATCAAAAAGCGTGTAAGTAGAATCCTGAACGTAAGGGTTCCATTCTTTACCCCCTCCCGAGTTATGGTTAAGAACGATATCGGCAATCACTTCAATTCCGTTGCTGTGAGCCGCGGCAATTAGATTGTCAAGTTCTTCTCTGGAACCAAAACGGGTTTCTGTGGTTTCATGCTGAAAGTATTCTCCCAGATCATAATAATCTGAAGGGTCATAACCCATAGAATAGCCACCAGACTGACCTTTTGAAGCAGGCGGAAGCCAAATACGGTCTATCCCTGCATTGGCCCAATCGTCAACTTTTTCAGTTAAAAGATTCCACCATTCATGTCTTGGCTCTACATCCCAATAAAAGGCCTGCATCATAACTCCGGTACCGTTGTCATAATCTGCCAGGTTTATTGGCTGCGCCTCAACAGGAGGCGGGTTTACCGGTTCTTTTCCCGGATCTGGCTCTCCCGAATCATCGTCTGAGGAACATGCGCCCAACATGAGGAGTGAAAAGAGAAAAGGATGCAAAAATTTGTTTTTCATATTTGTGGAATTAAAAAAAAGGCTGCGCCAGGCAGCCTTTTTTTGGGTTTCTATTTCCTATTCGGCTGCTTCCTGCTCAATAAAAATGTAGCGTCCGGTAACATCATTAAACCACACATTGTAGGTTCCGGCTTTAGAGACAATGATATCATCACCTGTAGCCAAACCACTTGGGAAGTTTACTCCGCCACCCCAGCTAACACTCCAATCCTGGTTAGCTCTGAATTTTATTCCAGCTTCAGAGAGTACCACATCTTCTGTGAACCAAATGTGAGGATTAAAGGCTGACTTGGTAAGCATAATGTCTGGAGTTGGATTGTCATCACCAGGCCATCCAACTGTAGTTCCTGCTCCCACCAAACCTATCATTTCATAAGTCTTTTTATCGGCAGCATCTGGAGCTGGCTCTAAAGTGTAAGTAAGATCTTTTGTATTAACCACAACTGTGTAATATCCTTCTGCAGGAATTGTAATTCCGGCAGGATCTGGATCAGCTTCTGTTTCGCGGTATGTTAAAACTCCTTCTTCAGATGAGCCATACTGTGGTGCCCACCCCGTTGTTTCTACAAATTTTAGTCCTCCGGCTTTCAATTTACCAGTGTAGTAGTAAATATTAGCATTCTCTGCATCACGGAATAGAGGAGTATTGTTATTGTCTGGGTTCCATCCTGCAGCAGTAGCGTCACCAACCATATATAGGTTAATGTACTCAGGTTCTGTAGGTACAACAATAGTGAAAGACTCAACTTCAGAAATGTGAGCCATTTCACCTGCAGTTCCAGGAGAAGCCACTACTCTTACGTAGACTGTGGTCATATCATTTTCATCCAGTTCAGTTTCTGCAACAAGTTTAATAAGTTGCTGTGCTGTGATGTCCAGATTATTAATAGAAGTACTACCTAAGGTTTCAGGGTTTTCAAAACCTTCGGTAAGTGCTCCCTGTACCTCATAGTTAATATTGGTAGAAACTTCAAAATCTACTTCATTCCACACAAATCTATCTACAACATCTCCTGGCTCCATTTCTGTAAGATCGTAAGTGGAAGCAAAAGTATTTGTAAAGTGGATTCCCTCAGCATCGGGATTTGCGATGAATACCACATCATCATCACTCGTACAGGCGTTAAATCCTACAAGAGCGACAAAAGCTAATAGTACTATTGATAATTTTTTCATTGTTCTCATTTTATAAATAAGGTTAGTATCCTGGATTTTGTGTTAAGTTGGTGTTTACTCCCAGATCGGAAGCCGGAATAGGGAACAGGTTCCTGTAGGCGGCAGTTGTTGTCCCTTGCGGAACATCGCCTTTCCATGCCCAAACTGCATTCTCGGTAAAACGGTTGAAACGGATAAGGTCTGTTCTTCTATGTGCTTCCCAATATAATTCCCTTCCACGTTCGTTGATAAGGAAGTTGTTGTTGATTGCACTTGCAGTAATAAGACCGTTACCTTCTCCATAAGCTCTTTCTCTTAATTCGTTGATGTAATCTACCGCCTGGACCATGTTTGTGTTGCTTCTAAAAGCAGCTTCGGCATACATGAGGTAAACGTCTCCCAGTCTAAACAAAGGGAAATCGGTATCTACATGCTCTCCGGTAGCATCGCTACCCTGATTTCCATTAACATCTACGTTCTTAAATTTACCTACGGCATAACCATCTGCGAAGTTGCTTATGGTATTCACTTCAAGATTTTGACCTTCGGTGTAGAACATTTCTCTTCCATCGGCAGAATCGGCTCCATCAGGAAACAGGCTCACAAATTCGGGAGTAGTTCTTAGACCTGCCCATCCGGAGTTTACTCCAAATTCTTCAGGATCCATATCACCACCAATAGATGCGTGGATAACAAAGGTTAGTCCGCCGTAAGAGTTAGTGTTAAGACCATCAAACCTGATAGGGAAGATGATCTCGTTTTGCGCACCGTTAACATCATTATCGGCAAGGAAAAGCTTTTCATAATCGTCTACAAGTGTGTACCCTGCATCTATAACTTTTTGGGTATAGGTGAGTACTTCACTGTATCTTGGGGTACCAGTATAAACTTCTGCATTAAGGTAAAGTTTGGCAAGAAGGGTCCAGACAGCAGCCTGGTCTGCACGACCATATTCATTTTGGCCTGCGGCTACTACTTTACCTTCAATGTCGAGTAGTTCACTCTCAATGTAGTTGAAAAGATCTGCTCTCTGGATTTGCTCCGGAAGGAAAGCCCCTACAGGACTGTCTTCATTGATAAAAGGAGGATTTCCATAAAGATCCATGGCATGGTAATAACTCAAAGCTCTAAGGAATCTTGCCTCTGCTCTAAATTGTTGAACTTCGGTGAATTGAGATTCATCAATTCCATTGGCGCTTAAATTTGCATCACTTGACTGGCGGATGTATTCATTAGCCTGTGCAATTTGATACATAATCCTGGAGTACATGGTACGAATAAATTCGTTACCTGAAGTCCAGTTTTGTCCATGTAAGTCGGCAATAGTACCGTCATTCCAGCCTATTAGGGCTTCATCTGTAGGTAATTCCTGGAGCATCCAGTAGAGACGGAGGTATTGTGAAAATCCTTCGTCTAGCCCTAAAAGGTCGGGATTTCCTGCAGGGCCTTCCTGCCCACTTACAGCAAGACCGGCATAAAGTTTAGCCAAGAACTGTTTATAAGCAGCCGAATCATTTAGCAATTGACCCGGTACTTCCCTGTTGTCTTCAGGCTGAAGATCTAATTCGCTCTCACAAGACCCCAGAATAGTAACGCTGAGGAAGAGGAGAAAGAATGATTTTATTTTATTGTTCATATTCATAGTTTTTAATTCTCTAAAAAGTAAGATTAAGCCCTAAAGTGTATGTTCTTGGTCTTGGATAGAAGTTGTTATCTATTCCGCCAGAGATCTCAGGGTCTAGACCGTCATAATCTGTAATGGTCAATACATTTGTTGCGGTTAAAGAAGCACGAAAGTCTACTTTTTCACCTGCAATTAAGTATCCAATAGATACATTGTCAAGCTTCACAAAATCTGCACTTTGAACATAGTAATCTGAGAAGAACTGACTTTCATTGAAGTCTGACTCCAGAACGTTTGAGTTAAAGTTTGAATAGTAAGGCTGTGGAGTAACAGTTCCCGCTCCTCTAAATCCGGTAGCAGACTGCATGTTGTTGTACATGTAACCTCCAAAGCTTCCTCTCCAGGTAAAACTGAAATCGAAATCCTTATAGTTGAAGTTACTGCTTAAGCCCATGTAGAAGTCTGGGGATCCTTTTTTGTATGGTTGACGGTCAATTTCAGTAATGGTGTTGTCTCCGTTCACATCAACATAAGCTCCTTCAATAGGTTCTCCATTTGGATCATAAACCTGTCTGTATACAAAGAAAGTAGTTGGGTCAATGCCTTTTTTCCAGATCTGGATCATGTTACCAACACCACCGCTTATTTCTCCTTGTGGTATAAAGAAGTTTGGATCTTCTCCCAATGATAGTTTAGTAATTTCAAGATCCTGGAAGGTGATGTTGTAGTTAACAGACCAGTTCATCTTGTCTGACCTTATCAAATCTCCGTTCAGACCAATTTCAAGACCTTTACTCACAGTTTCTCCTACGTTAGTGATCAATCTGTCAGAAAGGTTAGCACCGGCAGGAACTGGTACTTCTGCCAACAGGTTCTCGGTAGTTCTGTGGTAGGCATCTACACTACCTGATAAACGATCATTAAAAAGTCCGAAGTCAATACCTACGTTATAGGTTTGTAATTCTTCCCATTGAAGATCTTTGTCATATTCTTCTGGTCTAAGGGTTTGATAAAAACGATCACCAAACTGGTAGCTGGCACCTCTTTCACTCGGTGTATAGATACCCATATAGCCATAGTTAGGGCCAATCTCCTGGTTACCTGTTACCCCATATCCTGCTCTTAATTTTAATTCTGAAAGTACGCCTGAATCATTAAGGAAATCTTCATTGTTAACTTTCCAACCTAGAGAGACAGCAGGGAAGGAGCTCCATCTATTATCTTCACTAAACCTTGAAGAGCCATCCATACGGTAACTACCAGAAATCAGGTACTTGTCGTCAATGTCAAAACTTGCTCTTGCAAAGTAAGATTCAAGGGCATTCCTGTCAATTGTGATTGGATTTAGCACCCAGTTTCCTTCTACGGCAGCATCGGTATATCTCTGCTGGCTGGAGATAAAGAACTCCTGGTAAGAATGTCCTACTGTAAAATCAAAAGCAGTGCTTAAAGATTCAACATAAGGCTTATAGTTGAAATAGAAATCCAGTAACTGGTTTCTGTTCATTCCCCAGTAAATCTCTTCATCGGCGATATCCTGAAGTACAACTGCAGAAGTTGTAGGGCGTATGTTAAAACCATCATTTTCAGAATAATCAACTCCTGCATTTAAATTGAACTTAAGATCGTCAATTAATGGGATTCTATAATCTATGTTGAAGTTTGTGATCAAACGTTTGGTTTTCCCTTCATCTTCCCGTTGCAGTAAAAGTGCTACAGGATTTCGGGTAGCCTGTTGTAAAGCAACTCCTTTGTTGTTCGTCCACTCATAGAATCCTCCATAACGGCTGTTTTCATCATAAACAGGCTTGGTAGGGTCAAAGTTTACTGCAGCACCAATAGCCCCTTCATCAGCAAAGTCGTTACGGTCAATACTTCCCTTGGCAGTAAGGGTAAGTTTAAGATCGTTGTCTAAAAGATCGTAATTGAATGCAGTGTTCAACGCATTTCTCTCATAAGCATCTGTTCTTAAGACCCCGGTTTGAGAAGTGTGGTTAAAGTTCACTCTGTAGTAAAAATTCTCAAGACCCTGTGAAACTGTAAGGTTGTGAATTGCACCTACCGAAGTCTGGTAGATCTCATCCTGCCAATCTGTACTGGCATCACCTAAAAGACCAACATCGGTACCTGGAGTAGTTTCAATGAGGTTTCTAAACTGCTCAGCGTTTAGAACATCAACTGTTTCTACTACCTCTCCAACAGAAGCTTTAAGGTCATACTCAAACTTGAGGTCTGAGTTCTTTTTACCTTTTTTAGTAGTGATAAGAATTACACCGTTAGAGGCCCGTGAACCGTAGATGGCAGTTGCCGAAGCATCTTTAAGTACTACGAAATCCTGGATCTCATTAGGGTTAATAGCGTTCAACTGGTTTCTTACACCCTGTACACCTCTTTGATCTAAAGGTACACCGTCAACCACTATAAGTGGTGAGTTGTTGGCTGATAAAGATGAACCACCACGAATTCTTATCTCGGTGCCCCCACCGGGCGCACCACTACCAGAGGTAATTTGAACCCCGGCCGATTTACCCTGAATCAACTGTTCAGGAGAGACAATGGCTCCCTGGTTAAAGTCTTCAGTGGAAATTTGTTGAACGGCACCGGTAGCATCCTGCCTTCGCGTGGAACCGTATCCAATTAGAACTACTTCTTCAAGTATAGCTGTATCGGGGGCAAGTTGTACGTTTATTGTTTCCTGCCCGGTAAAAGGAATTTGCTGGGGAGTAAATCCAATATATGATATCACTATCACGTCATCAAGATTCACCCCGTCAAGTGTGTATTCCCCGTCAAAATTTGTAGTGGTACCGGTCGTGGTACCTCTAATTACTATGTTAGCACCCGGAATGGGCATCCCGGTATCCCTTTCGGTAATTATACCGCTAACAGTGGATTGAGCAAAAAAGCTCATTGGCATCAATAACATGAGCAATGTGCTTTTAATAAATGTTCTCATAAATTTGCTTTGTTAGGTTTTACTTATTTTAACCTTATATTTCTACTTTCCGGGAATAAAAGTAGCTATTCTAAAAGGATCTACAGGTATTAAATAAAACACTAAACCCCTCGAAATCGATTTCGTGTTGAAAACTTTATCATAATCTTAATTTAACAGTAAAATATTATAGATTTACCATTTTTAACCGGTCTCCATCTTAATCCCCTTACAATGAAGCCAAAACTTACCCTTAAGCAGATAGCACGAGAGCTTGATGTCTCAGTCTCAACAGTTTCAAAAGCCTTACGCGACAGTCCTGAAATTAGTGACGATACCCGTCAAAAAATACAGGCTTTTGCCAAGCTCTATAATTACAAACCCAACAATATTGCCCTGAGTCTTAAAAACCGCAGGACAAAGACCATTGGTTTGGTGCTGCCCGAAATAGTACATGATTTTTTTGCTACCGTTATTAGCGGGGTGGAGGAAGTGGCAAACAAACGTGGTTATAACGTTCTCATCTGTTTATCAAACAATTCCTTTGACAGGGAGGTGATCAACCTCGAAATGCTGGCCAATGGGAGTATAGATGGTTTTATACTTTCTGTAGCCAAAGAAACGCAGCAAAAAGGAGATTATCATCACCTCGAAGAAGTAATAAGCCAGGGTATGCCGGTGGTGATGGTAGACAGGGTGGTGAATGATATTATATGTGATAAGGTGATCATAGACGACAGTGATGGCGCAAGGGATGCCGTTCAGCAACTTATAGATAACGGGTGCCGAAAAATAGCAATTATTACCACAGTTGATTATATAAGTGTGGGAAAACTGAGAACGGAAGGGTATCTACGGGCACTTCGGAATAATGACCTGGAAGTTGAAGAAGATCTCATCCTTAAGATTGAAGATGTGGAAAACAGCCATGAAGAAATTGCCCAATTTCTTTCTGAAAGAGAGGTAGACGGAATTTTTGCGGTAAATGAACAATTTGCTACAAGTGCGGTAAAAGCAATAATAAGTCAGGGACGGTCTGTACCAGATGATGTTCTGGTCTTCAGCTTTTCTGACGGAGAACTCTCGCGCAGGTTTATTCCCACTTTGAGTACCGTAAACCAGCATGGCGCAGAAATGGGTGCAAAAGCCGCCGATTTACTTCTTGACAGGATCGAAAATGATACTACAGAAGAAAAATTCCAAACCACTATAGTAAAAACCAGTCTTATAGAACGGGAATCTACACAAAACAGAAAAATGCCGGCGGTTTAATATTTTTATTATCTTTGCCGGGATTTTATATCAGAACTTATATTTCTACTTTCCTTTAATAAGTTTTGATAAGTCTAAACAGCTTATCGTAATCAAACAATACGATAATGCAAAAACGCACCCTGAGTTTTTGGGAAATCTGGAACATGAGTTTTGGATTTCTGGGCATCCAGCTTGGTTTTGCCCTTCAAAATGCCAATGCAAGTAGAATCCTGCAAATTTTTGGAGCCGATGTTCATGAACTGTCATGGTTCTGGCTTGTGGCACCTATAACCGGCCTTATAATCCAACCTATTATTGGGTATTACAGTGACCGAACCTGGACAAAATTAGGACGAAGGCGGCCTTTCTTTCTTACCGGAGCCTTAATGGCAGCAGCAGGTTTGATTTTAATGCCTAATGCCGATCTTTTTATTGCCATTCTTCCATCTCTTTGGATTGGCGCCGGGATGCTCTTTGTAATGGATGCATCCTTCAACATTGCCATGGAACCCTTTAGGGCTTTAGTGGCCGATAATCTTCCATCAGACCAGCGCACACTGGGCTTTAGTGTACAAACAGTTTTAATTGGAATAGGAGCTGTAGTAGGTTCCTGGTTGCCTTACGTTCTTGCTAACTGGTTTAACATTAGCAATCGTGCTGTGGCCGGGGAAGTACCATTGCACCTTTTACTCTCCTTTGTTATAGGTGCTGCGATCCTGGTAATAAGTATTCTTGTTACAGTCTTCACCACCAAAGAATACTCTCCCGAAGAACTTGAAAAAATGGATGACCACGTTTCAGAAGATGAAGTGGAAACCGAAAAGAAATCCAGCCTCCTCGATATTTTTACCGATTTCAAAAACATGCCATTCACTATGCGCCAGCTTGCCTGGGTACAGTTCTTTTCATGGTTTGGCCTTTTTGGAATGTGGGTATTCTCCACTCCGGCAATAGCACATCACGTGTATGGTTTGCCTCTTTCAGATAACAGTAGTGAAACTTACCAGGATGCCGGAGACTGGGTGGGAGTGCTGTTTGGTGTATACAACGCCGTCTCGGCAGTATTCGCTTTTTTCCTCCCGGTGATCGCACTAAAACTCGGAAGAAAAACCACCCACATGTTCTCTCTTGTTCTGGGAGGGCTGGGGTTACTGTCTATATATATAGCTCCTAACGAATATTGGTTGTTGCTTTCTATGGTAGGGGTTGGAATTGGCTGGGCAAGTATTCTTGCAATGCCTTACGCAATATTGGCAGGATCAATTCCGCCGAGAAAAATGGGAGTTTATATGGGGATCTTTAACTTCTTTATTGTTATTCCCCAAATTATTAATGCCATAATAGGAGGCCCCATGGTAAAATACCTTTATGATGGAGATCCTATTTATGCCCTGGTGACCAGTGGTGTAGCCTTTCTTATAGCCGCCGCATTATGTGTGAGGATTCACGATGTGGATGAACCGGTAGTAGTAAAAAAAGTTTAAAAGAAATGATGAAGAATTCAAAAGGAATAATATTCGACCTGGACGGAGTAATAGTTGATACCGCAAAGTTTCATTACCTGGCGTGGAGAAAGATGGCCAATGATCTGGGTTTTGATATTACACTTGAACAAAATGAACAGTTAAAAGGAGTGAGTAGAGTGCATTCGCTTGAGCAAATATTGGGCTGGGGGAATAAAACGGTAAGCGAGAGTGAATTTGAACGCCTCATGACCTCCAAAAATGAAGATTACCTCGCAAGGATCGCCCACATGGATGAGGCCGATCTCTTACCGGGAGTAAAAAAAGTACTGGATTATTTAACCGAAAACAATATTCCGTTTGCACTGGGCTCGGCGAGTAAAAATGCCCGTCCTATATTAAAAGGGTTGGATATTGAAAAAAGGTTTACGGCTATTGTAGATGGAAATGATGTGACTAAAGCCAAACCCAATCCCGAAGTCTTTTTAATTGCTGCTGAAAAACTCGGAATGGCACCCGAAGACTGCATTGTCTTTGAAGATTCTGTTGCAGGTGTTGAGGCAGCTAACGTGGCCGGAATGATAAGCATAGGAATAGGAGATAGTGAAATATTAAAACAAGCGGATTATAATTTCGCAGATTTTACCGAAATAGATATTGATTTTATAGAAAAAATACTTAGAAAGTAAAGAAATGAATCAGGATTATATAAAACCGAATAACTGGTCAATTCTGGAAGAGGGATTTGATGCAGAGAGAGTAGAGTCTTCAGAAAGTCTTTTTAGCATAGGGAACGGTGCTATGGGACAAAGAGCAAACTTCGAAGAATATTACTCTGGGAGCACTTTTCAGGGAAGCTACATAGCAGGAGTTTACTACCCCGATAAAACCAAAGTGGGCTGGTGGAAAAACGGGTACCCCGAATATTTCGCCAAAGTTTTAAATGCTCCAAACTGGATAGGGATCAATGTCTTTATCAATGGGGAGGCCTTAGATCTGGCTACCTGTAAGGAAGTAAAGAATTTCAGAAGGGAACTTAACATGAAAGAAGGCTGGTATGAGCGCAGCTTTACCGCTGTAATGCTAAACGAGCTTGAGGTTTCAGTTAAGGTAATAAGATTCCTTTCCCTAAAACGGAATGAACTGGGAGTGATAAATTATGAAGTCGAGGTAATTAACAGCGACGCAACAATAGTTTTTGAACCTTACCTTGACAGCGGTATCACCAATGAAGATGCAAACTGGGAAGAAAAATTCTGGAAAACCCTCGAGGTAAAAACCAATGAAGACAAAGGCTTCATCACTGCCAAGACGCTAAAAACCGAATTTCACGCCACCGCCTTCATGCAGTCCGGGCTATACAGGAACGGCAGTAAGCAAAATGTTGAAGCTTCCGAAGTGAGCTTTGATGAAAAGGTGATCTTCAGGTACACCACCGAAGCCAAAAAGGGTGAAAAAATTGCCCTTCACAAGTTCGCTGGGTATGTGACCGATATGAACCACAAGCGAGACCAGCTTGTACAGGCTGCTACTTCAGTTCTTGATGCTGCTGTTGATGCCGGATTTGAAAACCTGCTCAACGAACAAAAAGAAGCCTGGGCTTCAATCTGGGAAACTGCCGATATCGCTATTCAGGGTGATGTGAAAGCACAGCAGGGCATCAGGTTCAATATTTTCCAGCTTAACCAAACTTACCTTGGCGAAGATGCCCGCCTCAATATTGGGCCTAAAGGTTTTACCGGCGAAAAATACGGCGGTAGTACTTATTGGGATACCGAAGCCTATTGTATTCCTTTTTACATGGCTACAAAAAACCAGTCGGTTGCAAGAAACCTGCTTACCTATAGATATAACCATCTCAACAAGGCCATTGAAAATGCCGAAAAACTGGGCTTTTCCAATGGAGCGGCACTGTACCCAATGGTAACGATGAATGGGGAAGAGAGCCACAACGAATGGGAGATCACTTTTGAAGAAATTCACAGGAATGGTGCTATGGTCGTGGCCATTAAAAGGTATGTAGACTACACAGGTGACTTTAGCTATATTCCCGAAAAAGGACTTGAAGTAATGATCGCTATTGCGAGGTTCTGGCAACAGCGCGCAAACTACAGTACAAAAAGAGATAAATATGTGATACTTGGTGTCACCGGCCCTAATGAATATGAGAACAACGTAAACAATAACTGGTATACCAATTACCTGGCTAAATGGTGTATAGATTATTGTATGGAAAGTCTTGAAAAGGTTAAATCTGACTATGCTTCAGATTATGAAAGGCTAATGGCTAAGACCGCCCTTTCTGCTGAAGAGTTAGCCGAATGGAAAGAAGTTTCAGAAAAGATGTATTTCCCTTATTCCGAAGAGTATAAATTATTCCTGCAACAGGATAATTTCCTCGATAAGGAGATCATCCCGGTATCCGAATTACCTAAATCTCAGCGGCCTATTAACCAGAAGTGGAGCTGGGACAGGATTTTGCGTTCCTGTTATATCAAACAGGCCGATGTGCTGCAGGGATTCTACTTCTTTGAAGATCAGTTTTCAAAAGAAGAGCTTGAAAAGCATTTTGATTTCTATGAGCCCCTTACTATTCATGAATCTTCCCTTTCGCCCTGCGTGCACAGCATACAGGCCGCGGCTTTGGGCAGAATGGAGCAGGCTTACGAATTCTACCTTAGAACCTCAAGGCTAGATCTAGACGACTATAACAACGAGGTGAAAGAAGGCTGTCATATTACAAGTATGGCTGGTACCTGGATGAGTATTGTTGAAGGTTTCGGCGGAATGCGCGTGCTCAACGGAACTCTGTCTTTTAATCCGCAAATTCCTGAAGGCTGGGAAAGCTTCTCGTTCAAGCTCAACTTCAGAAATCAAATCTTAAAAATTAATGTGGCACCGGGTAAAACAAGTTTCTCACTTGAAGGTGATAAACCTCTGGAGATCCTGGTAAAAGGGAAACCGGTCAAAGTTGAACCCAGTGTGCCCGTCACCGTCTAAAATGGCAATTATGAAAAACTATATTTTCCTCTTCTTCTTCCTGTTTGGGGTATCTGTAAATGCCCAGATAGAGAGGGTAGAACCGCCTTTTTGGTGGAGCGGCATGAACCGATCAGAAATTCAGTTAATGTTCTACGGAAATAATATTGCTGAATATTCAGTTTCTACTCCTTCAGAAATGATAGTGAGTAATATTAGAAAGACCGAAAACCCAAATTACCTTTTTGTAACTGTGCAGACTGAAGGTCTTAAGCCTGCTACTTACAACATCAGGTTATCCAAAAAGGGCAAAAAAAGCATGTCTTATCCCTTCGAGCTGAAGCAGCGCGAACCGGGATCGGCTCTCAGGGAAGGTTTTGATGCGTCAGATGCTATTTACCTTATCATGCCCGACAGGTTTGCCAATGCCAATCCTTCTAATGATTCGCATCCTCAACTTCAGGAAAAAGCCGACAGGAGCAATCCCGGGGGCAGGCATGGTGGCGATATAGAAGGTATCATACAAAACCTTGATTATTTAGAAGATCTTGGAGTTACTGCCCTTTGGAGTACGCCTTTGCTTGAAGATGATGATCCTGCTTACTCTTATCACACCTATGCACAAAGTGATGTGTATAAAATTGATCCGCGTTATGGCACTAATGAAGATTACCGTCGCCTGGCTACCGAGATGGAAAAGCGCGATATGAAGTTGATCATGGATTATGTGACCAACCACTGGGGCGCAGAGCACTGGATGATCAAGGATTTGCCGACTTATGACTGGGTGCACCAGTTTCCTGGCTATAAGAATTCAAACTACCGCATGACCACCCAATTCGATACCCACAGCTCTAAAGTGGATACAGAATTAAATGAGAACGGCTGGTTTACATCTACCATGCCCGATCTTAACCAGAGCAACCCATTGGTGCTGAATTACCTTATCCAAAATGCCATTTGGTGGATAGAATATTCAGGTCTGGATGGTTTTAGGGTAGACACCTATTCTTATAATGAGAAGGAGGGGATTTCTAAATGGACTAAAGCAGTAATGGATGAATATCCAAATTTCAACATTGTAGGAGAGGTCTGGATGCACGATCAGGCGCAAATTTCCTACTGGCAAAAAGATTCTCCTGTTGGAGCTATTCAAAGCTATAATTCCTACCTGCCATCAGTAATGGACTTCACGCTTCACGATGCTATCATGGTGATGTTCAATGAAGATGAACAAAGCTGGGCAGATGGTATGGTAAGGGCTTATGACAATTTTGCCAACGATTTTCTCTACAATGATATTTACAATCTTTTAGTGTTTGCGGCCAACCACGATACCAACCGTATTAATGAAGAGTTTGATGGCGATGTAGATAAATACAAACTCGCCATGACGCTTATTTTAACCACTCGTGGCATTCCGCAGTTATATTATGGAGATGAGATTGGCATGCGCGGCGACAAACCTGCAAAAGGAGATGCCGATATTCGCAGGGATTTCCCCGGAGGCTGGGCTGGAGATGAGCAAAACGCTTTTACTGAAGCCGGAAGAACCCAACAACAGAATGAATACCATTCGTTCACCAAAAAACTGCTGAATTACCGTAAGAACAACGAGGTAATTCATACCGGAAAGTTGTTGCAGTACGCTCCGCTTGAGAATGTTTACGTTTACTTCAGGTATAACGAAAATGACAGGATGATGGTGGTGATCAACAATAATCCTGAAGCTCAACCCCTTGATCTTACTCGTTTTGCTGAAGGTTTGGCTGGCGCAACTTCAGGAAAAGATATTATTTCGGGAGAGCAGATCTCTCTTGATCAAAATCTTGAAGTTTCAGGGAAATCCCCGCTTGTACTTGAACTAAAATAATCATGATAAACTTCCTGCTGAAAGACCTCTCTAAAATGGCATTTTTGAATGTCCTTCTTTTGATGTCTTTCTCTTTATTCGCTCAAAACCCGGAAAGAATTTTCCGTGAAGTAGCGAAAACCGAATCGGGCGTTGAGGTTTCAACAAGTGACGGTAAATACATCTTCAGGTATTTCACGCCCGAGGTTGTTGAGACTGCCTTTATTCCTTCAGGAGAAGAATATATGGAGAAATCGCACGCCGTGGTGCTTGAGCCACAGGCGGTTAATTTCACTGTTTCCGAAGAAAAGGAATCTGTCATTATTGATTCTGAAGGTCTTGATATTGTGGTGTCAAAAATGCCATTTCAGGTCACCTATTTTTTTGAAGGGGAAAAGGTGATTTCAGAAAAAGCTGGTTATTCAAAAGGGGAGGAGCTTGAAAAGATAGATTTCAACCTTACTGAAGCCGAAGTGTTGATGGGCGGTGGCGCCCGTGCCCTGGGAATGAACAGGCGCGGCAACCGGCTGGAACTGTACAACAGGGCACATTACGGCTACGAGACCAAAAGTGAGCTGCTCAACTTTACATTGCCCGTGGTGCTGTCTTCAGAAAAGTACCTTTTGCACTTTGATAATGCACCTATCGGCTTTCTCGACCTGGACAGCAGTTTTAGCAATACTTTGAGCTATGAGACTATTGGCGGGAGAAAGACTTACCAGCTGGTGGTGGGAAAAACCTGGGAAAATATTGTTGGTAATTACACTTTATTAACCGGAAGGCAGCCTTTGCCGCCACGGTGGGCCCTGGGCAACTTTTCAAGCCGTTTTGGCTATCATTCTCGTAAAGAGGTAGAGGAAACCATTGAGAAATTCAGGGAAGAAGAAATTCCGGTAGATGCTGTGATCATTGATCTCTTCTGGTTTGGGCATGAAATTACCGGGACTATGGGAAATCTTGAATTTGCCACCGATTCTTTTCCCAATCCTGAAGAAATGATGCACAACCTGGCACAAGACGGGGTGAAAACCGTGCTGGTAACCGAACCTTTCATTCTCACCACCTCAAACCGTTGGGAAGAAGCCGTGCAAAATGACGTTTTGGCAAAAGATTCCCTCGGAAAGCCTTTTACCTATGACTTTTACTTCGGAAACACCGGCTTAATTGACATTTTTGAGCCCGGGGCACAAAAGTGGTTCTGGAACATTTATAAGGAGCTCACCCAAATGGGCGTTGGCGGCTGGTGGGGCGACCTGGGAGAACCCGAACTTCATCCCGAAGATCTTGTACACGCGACGGGCACTGCAAATGAAATGCACAATATTTACGGGCATTACTGGGCCAAATTAATACATGAAGGTTATGAAAATGCCTTTTTAGACCAGCGGCCGTTCATATTAATGCGCGCCGGGGCTGCAGGGTCACAGCGCTTCGGATTAATGCCGTGGTCTGGCGATGTGAACAGGAGCTGGGGCGGCTTAAAACCACAGCCTGAAATTTCACTACAAATGGGATTACAGGGGCTCGCCTATATGCACTCAGATCTTGGCGGATTTGCAGGTGATAACCTGAATAACGAATTGTATGTAAGATGGTTGCAGTATGGCGTATTTCAGCCTGTTTACCGGCCTCATGCCCAGGAAGAAGTGCCTTCAGAACCTGTTTTTAGAGAACAACGTACCAAAGAACTGGCTAAAAAAGCGATTGAACTCCGTTACAAACTCCTGCCTTATAATTACACCCTGGCTTTCAGAAATTCTACCGAAGGATTGCCGCTTATGCGACCACTGTTTTTTGAAGAACCGGATAACTTCAGGCTTTACTCGGTGGCAGGTACTTACCTGTGGGGTAAGAACTTCTTGATTTCGCCTGTACTTCAGGAGAATATTAAGGAACAGGAGGTGTATTTTCCGAAGGGATCTAACTGGTTCGACTTTTATTCAGGAAAAAAATATTCGGGGGGCAGTACGGCTACAATTCAGCTGCAAGAAGAATATATACCAACTTTTGTAAGAGGCGGCGCCTTTGTTCCCATGGCAAAACCTATGCAAACCACGCAGAATTTTTCCGCAGAAGATGTAGAGCTACATTACTTTTATGACAGGGAAGCCGGTGAAACTGAAGACATCCTTTATCATGATGACGGTAAAACTCCCGAAACTTTTGCGACCGGGGATTACGAGCTTCTTTATCTAAAAAGCCGAAAAGAAGACAATAAACTACAGCTTAGCATTTCAAAGAAGGCCGGCAAAGAGGGGAGATTTTCAGAATTCAAAGAAATAGATCTCATTATTCATAATTTGGAGCGCAAGCCAAAAGAAATCCTGGTACGCGGGAAAAAAATTCCTTTCGAATACCATGCAACCGAACAACGGGCTGTATTTCCCGTGGCTTTAAAAGAAAACAATACAACCCTTACATTTATTAATTAAACCTTTTTCACATGAAAAAAATTTCAATTTTATTACTGGGCATATTAACCCTGGCTTCCTGTAAAAATGAGCCGGAGCAGGGTGTAACCGAAGTTCAGGAGGAGCAGAGCATTGCGCCTGTTGACAACGAGGCTTTGGAGTCGGCAGTGATCTACGAAGCCAACATACGGCAATATTCTCCCGAAGGTACTTTTGATGCTTTTACACAAGACATTCCGCAGCTAAAAGATTTAGGAGTGAAAGTTATTTGGTTAATGCCAGTTTACCCAATTTCTGAAGTGCGAAGAAAAGCTACCGGCGATTTGAGTATCGAGGATATTGAAGATCCTGAAGAAAGAAAGAAATACCTCGGAAGCTACTACGCTATTGCCGATTATACCGAAGTTAATCCTGAATTTGGAACTAAAGAAGACTTTGATGAGCTGGTGAAAACTGCACATGAGAACGGTATGTATGTAATTCTTGACTGGGTGGCAAACCACACAGGATGGGACCACTCTTGGCTTGAAGAGCATCCGGATTTCTACACTCAAAATGACAAGGGAGAGCCTGTAGACCCTTTAAACCCTGAAACGGGAGAATCATGGGGATGGACAGACGTAGCCGATCTTAACTATGACAATAAGGAACTTTGGGAGGCCATGACCACCGAAATGAAGTACTGGGTAGATGAGCACAATATTGACGGTTTTAGGGCCGATGTTGCCGGGGAAGTACCAACCGAATTCTGGGACCAGGCAGTGCCCAGGCTTCAGGAAACAAAGCCGGTTTTCATGTTGGCAGAGTCTGAAGATAAAGATTTGTTCCACAATGCGTTTGACATGGGGTACAACTGGGAAGGTCATCATTTAATGAACCAAATGGCCCAGGGAGAAGTAACTGTTGAGGCATGGGATGCGTATATGAAAAAGATAGATACAACTTATCAACAGGATGATTACCTCATGAACTTTGTGACCAACCACGACGAGAATTCTTGGAACGGTACAGTTCGCGAAAGAATGGGAGATGCTTCCGAAGCTATGGTTGCCCTCACTTACACACTTCCTGGTATGCCTTTGATCTACAGCGGGCAGGAATATGATATGGACAAGAGATTAAGGTTCTTTGAAAAAGACACCATTCCTAAAACCAAAGGAACTATGTGGCCACTACTTGAAAAGCTGGGACAGCTTAAAGCTACAAATGAGGCGCTTCACGGTGCAAAAGAGGCAGCAGGTTATAATAGACTAAAAACTTCGGCTGACAAGCAGGTTTTGGCTTTTGAACGTGAAAATAATGGAGAGAAGCTTATCTATATAGCAAACCTTTCAGATAAACCGGTCGATTTTACCGTTGAGATGGAAAGTGAACTGCAAGCTTATCTTGGTAAAAAAGATTTTAAAACGCAGAAAAATGACCAATATCATTTCGGCCCTTGGGAATATGTAATATTAGCAGATAATTAATAAATACCCCAAAAAAATAGAAAAAAGTCTCAAAAATGGGGCTTTTTTCTTTTTTATTAACCGAAAACGTTTGAGAAGTTTAATACATTAGGTTATCTTATATAATTGAAATAGCTTTACATGGATGTTAGAGAATATTAAAAAAATCGGGGTTTTAACTTCGGGAGGCGATGCTCCCGGAATGAATGCAGCAATTAGAGCTGTGACC
The DNA here is from genome assembly GCF_026241755.1 of Salinimicrobium profundisediminis. Classification (GTDB taxonomy): domain Bacteria; phylum Bacteroidota; class Bacteroidia; order Flavobacteriales; family Flavobacteriaceae; genus Salinimicrobium; species Salinimicrobium profundisediminis. The sequence continues at coordinate 18,411 of NZ_JAPJDA010000032.1, read as the reverse complement.
CGAAGCTGTGCTTACTACGATATAGAGTGTATAGGAATTTACAGAGGCTTTCAAGGTCTTATTGAAGGGGAGTTTGAGGTGCTCACTGCCCGCTCTGTAAGAAATGTCATTAATAAAGGCGGAACCTTTCTCAAATCGGCCCGGTCCCAGGAATTCAGGACCAAAGAAGGTCGTGCAAAAGCTTTTGAGAAACTGCAGGAAGTCGGTATTGATGCGCTTGTGGTTATTGGCGGGGACGGTACTTTTACCGGGGCCATACACCTGCAGCAAGAACACAATATCCCCATTGTAGGAATTCCCGGAACTATTGATAACGATATTAACGGGACCGATTATACCATTGGTTACGATACTGCTTTGAATACGGTGGTTGACGCTATTGACAAAATACGCGATACCGCCAGTTCTCATGACCGCCTTTTCCTTGTTGAAGTGATGGGCCGCGATGCCGGCGACATAGCTTTAAACAGTGGGATAGGAGCCGGGGCCGAAGAGATCCTTATTCCCGAAGAAGACATGGGAATTGACAGAATGATGGAATCTCTCATGAAAAGCCGGAAATCTGGTAAAACCTCCAGCATTATTGTAGTAGCCGAAGGTGAAAAAAGCGGAAAGAACATTTTTGAACTTGCCGAATTTATTGGCGAAAACCTCACAGGCTATGATATTCGGGTTTCGGTGTTGGGCCACATGCAAAGAGGTGGTGCGCCAAGTTGCTATGACAGGGTGCTTGCAAGTAAACTGGGCGTAGGTGCCGTTGAAGCCATCCTTAGGGGAGAAAGTGGCGTCATGGTAGGAATAACCAATAAAATTGTAACGTCGGTGGACTTTGAGGTTGCCATTAAAGGCCGAAGGCCACTAGATAAAGAATTGAGAAGGGTGTTGAATATCACCACCGTATAATTTAAATTAAATTCAAATATTATGAGTACTAAAATAGGAATAAACGGATTTGGTCGAATTGGAAGAATCGCTTTTAGAATTGCCAGCGAAAGAGAAGATGTAGAAGTTGTGGGAATTAACGACCTGCTGGATGTAGACCATCTTGCATATCTTTTAAAATATGACTCAGTTCACGGAAACTTTAATGGTACTGTGGAAATTGAAGGTGGTAATCTTGTTGTGAACGGGAAAACCGTGCGCATTACTGCCGAAAAAAATCCTGAAGATCTTAAATGGGACGAAGTTGGTGCCGAGATCGTGATGGATTGTACTGGTATTTTCACAACTAAAGATACTGCAGCAAAACACCTTACAGCAGGTGCTAAAAAAGTGGTGATCTCAGCTCCTTCAAAAGACGCTCCAATGTTCGTGATGGGTGTTAACCATCAGGATATCACAGCAGATGATAAAGTTGTTTCAAATGCATCATGTACAACCAACTGTCTTGCGCCATTGGCTAAGATCGTTGATGATGAGTTTGGTCTTGTAGAAGGTCTTATGACTACTATTCACGCTACCACAGCTACTCAAATGACAGTAGATGGTCCTTCCAGAAAAGACTGGAGAGGTGGTAGAAGTGCTTTGATCAACATTATCCCATCTTCTACAGGAGCAGCTAAAGCAGTTGGAAAAGTAATCCCAAAACTTGACGGGAAACTAACAGGTATGGCTTTTAGAGTTCCTACAGCCGATGTTTCTGTAGTTGACCTTACAGTGAGAACCGAGAAAGCTGCCTCTTATGAAGATATCAAAGCAGCCTTCAAAAAAGCTGCCGAAGGTCCTTACAAAGGAATTCTTTCTTATACCGAAGAACAAGTAGTATCTCAAGACTATGTGTCTAACCCTCACGTTTGTAACTTTGATGCAGGTGCAGGTATTGCCTTGAATGACAACTTCTTTAAGTTGGTAGCATGGTATGACAATGAGTATGGATATTCAGCTAAATTAGTAGACCTATCTGCTCACGTAGCTTCACTTAAGTAATTAATTAGAAAAAGCCCTGATATTTTCTTTCAGGGCTTTTTGATACTTTCCTATTATGATTTTAATAGCAGACGGAGGCTCCACTAAGTGTGACTGGATCTTACTAGATTCGAAAGGGGAGCAAATCATGAAAACGCGCACCAAAGGACTTAATCCTGCAGTGTTCAAAACCGAAGTACTTCAGGCAAGACTGGAGGAAAATGTTGACTTAAGCCAGGTAAAAGAAAAAGTAGAAATGGTACATTTCTACGGTGCAGGATGTGGAACCCCTAAACCTACAGCCTTACTGCAATCTATTCTTAGCTCATTCTTTTCGGGTGCCACTGAAGTAAAGGTACAGGAAGATATGGTGGCAGCTGTATATGCAGTTACCGATAAGCCGGGCATAGTATGTATTCTTGGGACCGGCTCCAACAGTTGTTATTACGACGGAAAATCTATAAGAACAGCCGCAGATTCTCTCGGTTTTATTCTAATGGATGAAGCCAGCGGAAATTACTTCGGAAAAAGGCTTATCAGAGATTACTACTATAAGAAAATGCCGAAGAAACTCGCCGAGATCTTCGAAAAAGAGTACGATCTTTCTTCAGATGCCATAAAAGAGAACATTTATAAAAAGGATAATCCCAATACATATCTCGCTCATTTTGCTGAATTCATTTTCAAGAATGAAAGAAACGGGTATTTCTATCAGCTAATAGCCGAAGGGATGCAAAACTTTATTGAACATAGAGTACTTTGCTTCAAAGAAGCTCAAAATGTGCCAATACATTTTGTAGGTTCAATCGCTTATTTTTCTCAGGATATTATCAAAGATTCTTTACAGCCTTACAGGCTTGAGGCGGGTAATTTTGTACAGCGGCCAATAGATGGAATTCTTGATTACTATAGAAAACACATCATAGGAAAATAACTTTTTACCTTCCAGTTTTTTTACATAGCAGCTGCCTCTCATAGGTGGCTGCTATTTTTTTATAAAGTCTCTAAAATGTCATTTCTGAAGACTTTTTTATGAAAGAGAATCTTTCAGCTGAAAATGATAAGGAAAGAAGATCCAGCCTTTTAAAATATCATTTATCTGAAGCCTTTTTCTTCCGAAGAAGTTAACTTTTTTATTAATCATTGCATTTTTTGCTGACAAAAGAAATTATCTGCTTCGGTTTACCTTATTACCAAAATACCTTTCAAAAATGTCATTTTTGAAAGGTATTTTAAAGAAACTATTTCCGAAGAAGGTATTATCCTTTTCCATTTTTCGCCTCGTAGATCTTTTTATCTGTAAGGTCGAGGATCATTGGGGTAATGCTGGTTTTGCCGTGTTTTACGGCCCATCTGTCGGTGCCTTCTTCCACTTCTTCAATAGGGAAAACCGTAAACCAGTAGTGTTCGCGGCCCATAGGGTCTTCCTGCTGTACAACCTTGCCATCATAATGGCGTACCGACTGGCAGGTCCAGACTATTTCGCCTTCAGGATTTCTTGGAAAATTAATGTTGAGCAATTCCATAGAAGATTCGTTCATCACTTCCTTCAGGGAAGCAACGACATAAGGTTCTAAATTGTCGAAATCGGGTTCGTTCTCGCCGACGGAGACACTCAGCGCAATTCCGCGGATCCCAAAAAGCACCGCCTGCCGGGCAGCAGAAAGTGTCCCCGAATGCCACGCCGAATTTCCCAGGTTAGCACCAATATTGATCCCCGAAAGTACAATGTCAATATCATCAAACAAATGAACGCCCAGCGCTACACAATCGGCCGGGGTCCCACTCACCCTGTATGCTTCCATTCCTTCAAAATGAATAGGAGATTTCTTATAGGTAATGGGCCGCGCCGAAGTTATTGCCTGCCCCATAGATGACTGTTCCACATCGGGTGCCATGACAATTACCTCGCCGTATTTTGAAGCGCATTTGGCCAGGCACGAAAGGCCGGGACTATATATTCCGTCGTCATTGGTTACCAGTATTTTCATAGTGCAATAGTTTTTTGGTCTTATTCCTGAAATTACAAAACTTTAGCAAAACATGAAACGAGAGAATTATAAGTCTGTGTTAATGAGTCTTTTTAACTCCTGTCAGCATCTTATATTTGAAGTAAACTCGCGTCATGAAAAAAGCTATTCTCATTCATAATCCAACAGCCGGTAATGGAAATCATGAAAAAGATAGTCTTGTTAAACAGGCAGAAAAAGTCGGTTTTGAAGTGTCATATTTCTCAACCAGTGACCCTTTTATGAAGCGATTTACCAAAGAGCAGGCCGATGTGATTTTTGTGGCAGGGGGAGATGGTACGGTGCAAAAGTTTGCTGCGTGCATGCTTGAAGCCAAAGAGAGTATAAAGCAGGTGCCGGTGCAGGTACTGCCTTACGGTACCGCCAATAATATAGCCACTACACTGGGTATAAAAGTTCCGGAAGAAGGAATTACCGCACAAAACACAAAAACAGGCTTTGATATTGGCATAGTGGAGGGAGTTGAAGAAGCGGGTTTTTTTATTGAAAGTATAGGCTGTGGTATTTTTCCGAAACTGGTGCGGGAAATGAAAGCTCTCGATGATGATGAGAAACAGGATGAGATAAAGAAGTCCCGGGAAACACTGGTGAAGGTCATTGATTTTTATGAAGCCCGCGAAGCAATTATTATTGCCGGCGATAAAGAGATCACAGGAAAATTCCTTCTCATAGAGCTAATGAATATCAGGTATATTGGGCCCAATATTGAACTCGCTCCCAACGCCGAGACCGGAGACGGATATTTTGAACTGATAACAGTGCGGGAGGAAAGAAGAGAGGAACTCAAATCTTATATAGAAGATCATCTTAACGAAAAGAATACAGCTAAGAAACTGGAAGATTTCGCCGATCTACTCAAGGTGAAGTCGCTTCGCCTCAAGTGGATAGGTAAAGATGTGCATATTGATGATGAGATTATTGAAGACTACCGGGAGGAAGAGATTAAGGTGAATAACCGAAAAGGATTTTTCACATTTTTGACACCCTAGCATTGCTTTCCATCAATTTCCTGAAACAAATAAAGGTTGCTCCGCCCAATTTCTTCTGAAGCTTGTAGCGAACTGAGTATGGGTGTGTTTTTCAGAAGGATCATTACTGTACACACTCTATTCAGCCTCAAAAAAGGCATTTTTGGCAGGTAATTTCTACGGAAGCTTTCGTGTCACGTTTCTTGATTCTTGTTGTATTCTGCTTCAGAAGTAATTCAATTGATGAGAGTTATTACTTATAACTTCCGAAGAAAAGAGATCCGTTTTTTAGCCTTTTTGAGAGGTAAAGTATTTGAAGTTTTCATTTTTATTGGCTGGAGGTGCAAAAGCAGCAATATGAGCGAGATCATATTGAATAAGGATATTTTTGTCTTCTTTTGTGCAATAAAATTATATTCTCATGAAACGCAGCCTCCTGCTTTTTACATCACTTTTGACCTTTTTTTCTACTACTGCACAAACTTTTGAAGCCGATCTGCAAATTCGGCCACGTTATGAATATCGAAACGGATACAAAACCCTTTTATCTGAAAACACAGATCCTGCTGCACAGGTTTCCCAACGCAGCCGTTTAACCCTGGGTTACCAGGATGAGGATCTTCTGGTGAAGTTTTCGGGCCAAAGTGTTGGTGTTTGGGGAGATGCTCCAACTATGCGTCTTGAAGATAATAATGCTTTTTCAATTTTTGAAGCCTACGGGCAGTACCAGGCGAATCCAAATTTGCTGTTTCGGGTTGGGCGGCAGGTGCTTTCTTACGACAATCAACGGATTCTTGGAGAGGTGAACTGGGCCCAGCAGGGGCAAAGTCATGATGCAGCCTTGCTTTCATGGAAACCAGCTTTAAATCACAGGCTCGATGTGGCCGCGGCTTACAACGCTGAAGCCGAGACCATTATTGACGCGCCTTACCTCGTGAATTCTTATCAAAACCTGCAAATGGCCTGGTATCACATGGATGTGAATAATGTTGGCTTTAGCTTTTTGCTGATGAATACAGGTTATGAATTTGACACCGTACAACAGGACAGGGAGATAGAATATATCCAGACTTTTGGGGCTTTTCACAATTTTGTCTCAGGGGAATTTTTTGGAGATTTAGGAGTATACGGCCAGGCCGGAAGCCGCAATGACAAAGATGTTTCTGCCTTGTATGCGGGGCTTAACCTCAACTACAAACTGAACAAAAACTGGAGAGCAGGCCTGGGAGGAGAGTATCTTTCAGGAACCGATATGGACGATACTTCGGGAGAAAATAAGTCTTTCACTCCACTTTTTGGAACCAATCACGCCTTTAACGGGCATATGGACTATTTTTATGTGGGCAACCACCAGAATACAGTCGGTTTGCTGGACCTCTACGGAAAGTTATCCTATGTCACTTCTAAATTTGAATTTTCGGTGGTACCACATGTCTTTTCTTCAGCAGCAAAAATAGTAGATATCGCCGGGAATGAACAAGACAGCTACCTGGGCACCGAGATCGACCTCTCTGCCGGATATAAATTCAGAAAAGATTTTGGTATAAACCTCGGATATTCTCAAATGTTTGGAAGTGATTCGCTGGAGATCCTAAAAGGTGGTGACAGTGGGCAGACACAAAACTGGGCATGGATAATGTTGAATTTTAGTCCGAAGCTTTTCAGTTTTACTAAAACCCAAAATCCCGACGCCGGTATTTAATTTCAGAAATAATATTTCAGCACAAAAAGCTGTCTGAAAAGTAATGTTTGTGGCCTTCTGATTCATTTTCAGAACCACCACTGAACAGCTTTTTAGACAGCTTTTTTTAATTTATTAAGTTGAGAGAAGTGTGCATTTCTTCTATATAAGAAGCATTATATTTGTTTTTCAAATCAACGATTAATATTACAAAATGAGAAAATTGAAGATGAAGCAGTTACTAATAATTACCTGCCTTTGGTTAGGTTTTAACGCACCGGCAGTAGCTCAAAAAGTGGCGTCTCCCAATGGGGAAGTGCAAATGCAATTCGAGTTGCTGGAAGACGGTACTCCCGCATATAGCCTTTCTTACAAAGGGAAGCCTGTTGTTAAAACCAGTACCCTGGGCTTTAAAATAAAAGATGATGAACATTCCCTACTTAATGATTTTGAAGTAATTGAACGGGAAGAATCTCAGTTTGACGAGACCTGGGAGCCTGTTTGGGGAGAAGAGAGCGAGATTTTGAATAAATACAACGAACTCGCGGTAGTACTCAACCAAAAATCTACCAATCGTGAGATGATCATCCGGTTTCGGGTGTTCAATGACGGACTCGGTTTTAGGTATGAATTTCCGCAGCAGCAAAACCTGGGGCACTTTATCGTAGAAGATGAAAAAACCCAGTTTGCCATGACAGGAGATCATACAGCGTTTTGGATCCCGGGAGATTACGACACCCAGGAATATGATTATATTGAATCAAAACTTTCTGAAATTAGAGGAGAAATGGAAGGTTCTATTACAGATAACCTTTCCCAAACCTCATTTTCGGATACCGGAGTGCAAACTTCACTCTTGATGAAAACAGATGAAGGACTTTACATCAATCTGCATGAAGCTGCTTTGCTTGATTATTCTGCAATGCACCTGGAGCTGGATGATGAGAACATGATCTTTGAATCATGGCTTACCCCCGATGTAACCGGAAATAAAGCTTACATGATCGCGCCGGGAAAAACTCCCTGGAGAACGATTATTGTGAGCGATGATGCCCGTGATATTCTGGCTTCAAGAATGACCTACAACCTTAACGATCCTGTAGCTATTGACGATACTTCATGGATAAAGCCGGTAAAGTACGTAGGCGTATGGTGGGAAATGATCACCGGGAAAAGTTCCTGGCATTACACCAACGACTTTCCTGCTGTAAAACTGGGGGAGACCGATTATGAGAATGCCACTCCCAATGATACCCACGGGGCAACCACAAAAAATGTAAAGCGGTATATTGACTTTGCTGCGAAACACGGCTTTGACGGAGTGCTTGTAGAAGGCTGGAATATTGGATGGGAAGACTGGTTTGGGAATTCCAAAGATTATGTTTTTGACTTTATGACTCCGTATCCAGACTTCGATTTGGAGGAAGTAAGAGATTATGCTAAGAGCAAAGGTGTTGAGATGATCATGCACCATGAGACCTCTTCTTCGGTAAGAAACTATGAGCGTCACCTTGATTCTGCATATCAGTTCATGAAAGATCACGGCTACAATGCTGTAAAAAGTGGATATGTGGGTGACATCCTGCCAAGAGGGGAGAACCACTACAGCCAATGGCTGGTAGAGCATTATCAATATGCCATCGAAAAAGCCGCCGATTATGAGATCATGGTGAATGCTCACGAGGCGGTAAGACCTACAGGAATTGCCCGCACCTGGCCAAATCTCATCGGAAACGAATCGGCTCGTGGTACCGAGTATCAGGCGTTTGGAGGCTCAAAGCCAAATCACGTAACTGTCTTGCCTTTCACGAGATTGATTGGCGGACCTATGGATTACACGCCGGGAATTTTTGAAATGGACATTAGCAAAGCGAACCCAGATAATGATTCCTGGGTGAACAGTACAATTGCAAATCAGTTGGCGTTATATGTAACCATGTATTCTCCGCTGCAAATGGCTGCAGATTTCCCGGAGAACTACGAACGTTTTATGGATGCTTTTCAGTTTATAAAAGATGTGGGAATGGATTGGGAAGAGAGTGTTTATCTTGAAGCTGAACCGGGAGATTACATCACAATTGCACGAAAAGAAAAAGGTACAAATGACTGGTTTGTTGGGAACGTGAATGGGGAGCAGCCAAGAACTTCAAAGATTAAATTTGATTTTCTTGATGGATACAAAACCTATATAGCGACGATATATTCAGATGCTAAAGATGCGCATTACAAAGATAATCCGCAGGCATACGAGATAAGAAAGGTAGTAGTGAACAACAAATCTAAGTTGTCGCAGCGTTCGGCTGCGGGTGGTGGATACGCCATCAGCATCATGGAAGCAGATAAATCTGAAACCAGAGGCCTTAGAAGATTGTAGTTAAAATAAATTTCTTCTGAAGAACCGCTTAAAATGTCATTTTTAAGCGGTTTTTTTATTGCTGTTTCAGAAAATTTAATTGCACTTTTTTGAATTTCAGTTCTACTGAAGCTGAATAAATTCACAAGGAAATAGCTTCCGCTGAAGTATTGAAATCAGAAATAAATGTTAGGATTCTGTTTAAATTTCAACCTTCTCCTGAAGTTTTTGTACTTTAAAATTTGAATCAAAAAATAAATTATGAAAACTGCTTCTCTACTTAAAGATCTCGAATATAATGATGAAAAACCTGCAGTTAAAGTGCTGTTGGATACCGATAGCAGCAGGGAAATAAGAATAGCTATGAAAAAAGGCCAGGTCATGAAAGAACATAAAACTCCTTATCCTATTGTGGTGGAACTTTTTGAGGGCGCCATAAATTTTGGAGTAAACGGAGAAGTCCACACCATTCACAAAGGAGATCTACTGTCTTTAGAAGGTGATATACCTCACGATCTCAAAGCCGAGGAGGATAGTATAGTGCGGCTCACCCTGTCAAAATCTGATACTGCCGAGAGGGTGAAAGGTGTAGCTGAAGATTCTTAGGAATTCCTTTCTATGAAAAATGATCTAAATTAAAATGTAGCTGCTTAAAATCTCGCAATTTTGAGCAGCTACTTATATTTTAAAATTAGCAGTAAATTTTATTCCTGTCCCATTCCTTAAAGAGAAGAACCAAGGAAAATCAGGATGAGGATTAAGTTTACATATTTCTTATAAGCCTATGCTAATAGATCATTTTTAAATCTGTATGGTACAGACTTAATAGTAAAACTTCAATTAATTTGTTTTAAAACTCCAGACTTGTCCTATAGATTTTCCACCTTTTCCGTCTATTGTAACAATCATCCAATGATAAATTGTCCCGGCTGCTAAATTGTTAATTTCAAAGGCATTGGTTAATAGATTTTCTTCCAATAAAGGAGGATTTTCAGAAGTACCAAAGTAAAGATCATACTTCAGTTCGTCATTATCCAGATCTATAGATTCCCAGGCTAATTCTACTACTGAACCGTATATTTTATATTCTTTAGGACTTAATTTTTTCGGAACAGACGGCAATGAATTTGTACTTGGTGCTTCTTCAGTATAAAAGTTGCGAACAGCTGAATAGGCACTGGTATTTCCTTTGCTATCTTTAGCAACCACCCTCCAGTAATAATTCATGCCTTTATCGACTTGTTTGTTGACGGTCAGGGAACTGAGTTCTTTTCTATAGTATATCTCAGAAAAATCACTTGATGTTGAAATCTCGAATACGTAAGAAACATTCTCCCCTTCAGGGTCTGTTGCAGAAATCCAGCTAAAATCCAGCTCGTTATCTATACAGAACAGGTTGTCTTCAGGATTTAATAAGACTGGTACTTCCGGAGCTTTATTTTGTTTTTTGTTTTCATCTGTTGGCTCAGAGTCAGCAGAACATGCAAAGAACAGAAAGCAGAGAATAATAAATTTTAAATTTTTCATCTTTTCACAAATTGAATAGTGTGCGGAATTTTTAATTTCAATACTGCATAATAAACACCGGGTTTCAGATCTTCAACATCGATTGTTAGCAGATGGTTCTTGATGCTATAAGTAGCTGAAGAAATAAGCTGGCCAGATCCATTGTAGAGATGCACCGGAAGTTTTCCGAAATTGCCTTCGGGAATTGTAATATGTAGTTCTGCAGTAGTTGGATTAGGAAAAGCTACCATTAAGTCACTTCCTTCAACATTTAAGGCTAACTTTCCTTCGCAGGCTTTTCCAGAGGAAATTTCCAATGTTCCTTTACCATTCGTTAATACAGAAAACTCAGAAGAAGCGTAAGTGTCAATAAGTTTTCCGTTGAGCGTGGCTATAAAAGGAGCTGTGCCATTTTCAATATTGACATTTACAAAATTTCCGGTGGGACGGGGCATTGACTGCATCACGCCTTCAAGGAAACCACCAGAATCTATCCTAAATTCAAAACACTGCTGGAAATCTGTACGGGATTCAATAGTGATACAAATAGTATAGTCATCTGGCTTAAGGTTCCCGAGCATTAATTCTTTAAAAAAACTATAAGCTTTTCCATTTATTTCGGCAAGAAAGGGATGTTCTTCTGAAGCTTCAATAAAAAGTTCCCCATTGTCTTTACCTGCACATGTCTCATTACTAATTTCAATTGTAAAGAGATCTGTCGATAAATTTTCCGAGGGAATTTCATCTACAGGAAGAACGGCTATTTCGCCATTTTGGATGGCGTAGAGTTCCTCCCCGCTTTCACTGGTGCTTCCAAGGAAATAGAGAACATTCTTACCGGCGACAAGTTTATTAATCATTAAGTCATCTGTTGGAACACCTCCGTTGACGGTATAAGAAATCAAATCCGTATTCTCGGGGCTTCCATCTGTTCGCCAGATTTCCGGAGTATTATATGCATCCTTAAAATAAATATTATCTTGAAAACAGGCCAGAGAACTTATATAGTTATAAACTCCCTCGGTTGTTTTGGTCAACCTGATGGTGGTTTCAGGTGAACCTGCAGTTCTCCATAGTTCGGCTCCGTTGTAACTATTCTCTTTCTCGGCTACGAAATAGACGTAGTCCCCACAGGTGGTGATGACGTTAATATCCGGATGAACTCCAATTGTTCCACCATCGACCATTAGCTTTGTGCCTTCCAATGTTCCGTCAGTTTTATAAACAGATTCTCTAAATGTTTCGGGGTTTTTGGCAACGAAATATAATTCATCATTTAGTACGGTCATGAATTGGATATCTCCACCACTACTACCTCCAAAAGCTTTCAGGTGTATTGTTCCCTCGGTAGTTCCGTCCGAAGAAAAAAGATCATGAGCACCATAGGTGCTGTTTTGAAGATCGGCGGTAAGAATAAGTTTGTTATTGAGCGCTCTAATTTGTCGGAGACCCTGAAGGTTTTTTACTTTCACAGTACCACCGGATGTTCCGTCAGATTTCCATAAGGCAGGTCCAGTATTGTCAGCACCTCTAAAATAGATGGTGTTATTCAAAGACACAATATTAGAAGCACCACCAGTTGCGGCTCCGGGATATAGATCCTTAACTAATTTTGTTCCTGAAGGAGTTCCATCACTCATCCATAATTCATTACCATGGACTCCATCATTGGCTCTAAAAAACAACTTATCACCAACAACAGAAAAAGTTTTACTGTAACCTTCACTGGTCATACTACTTCTGGATCCCGGTGCTATATCTTTTATCATTTGAGTACCACTGGCGGTGCCATCACTTACCCACAGTTCATAGCCATACTCTGCATCTACAGCACTAAAATATAGCTTGCCATTCATCTCAATCATTTCAGAATTTTCGTCTATGGCCATGTAGTCTGAATTGATCTCTTTTACTCTTTTTGTGCCTTCAAGGGTTCCATTACTTATAAATAAATTATTTCCATGGGAATATTTTCTAGCACTAAAATATAACAGGCCATCAATGTCAAGGAAGTTGTTGGCGTTGCTACTCCACCAGTGATTAAAATCCTTAAAGAGTTTTGTGCCATCTGCTGTTCCATCGGTTACCCATAATTCGTGACCATGAATTATTGAGTTTGCCACAAAATAAACTTTGTGTTCAAATTCAATAAATTCAAAATTGAAGCTGGAGAGATTAGTAGTTATATCTACTTCGTTTAGTGGGATGGTGCCGTTCTCTGTACCATCACTTGTCCAAAGCTGAGAAAGTTCCTGGTTATTTGCAGAAGCCACAAAAAGAACTCTATCTCCAAAGCTTTTTAAATGCCCTATATAGGTCGAGTTACTACCGGGACTAATATCTTTTACGATCAAGGTTCCTTCCTCGGTTCCATCTGTTTTCCATAGTTCGGCTCCGTTAATGTCATCATTAGCGACAAAAAAGACCGTATTTCCTGAAGTAGCAAAATTATCAGAAGAACTATAAAAACTGAAGGTATCCCCCTGCTGTGTGATGTTTTTAACCATTACAGTTCCATTTTCGGTTCCATCGCTTTTCCATAGTTCATACCCATTTTGCCCATCTGTAGCTATAAAAAAAATTCCGTGTGGAGTTACTGTACCAATCAGGTGGGTAGCAGCATTGCCGTTAGGATTAATATCTTTTATCATGACAGTGCCTTCTTCAGTTCCATCGCTTTTATAAAGCTCATTTCCATTCTGCCCATCTTCGGCCATAAAGTATAATTGATCATCAAATTCTAAGAAATGTATATTGTTGTAAAATGCACTTTGAGCAGCATGAATATCTTTTAATAAAATAGTGCCCACAGAGGTTCCATCAGTTTTCCATATTTCTCTACCAGATTTTCCATCATTAGCTGTAAAATATAGATGGTTATTTAATTCAAAAAATCCGGAGGGATGACTTCCATTCAACCCTTCATTTATATCCTTAAAAAGTCTGGTTCCTTCAGAGGTGCCGTCGCTTACCCACAATTCGTTTCCTGCGGCTTCCCCAGAAGATTGAAAAAAAGCTTTTCCCTGAAATATGAACATTTCATAAACAAGAATATCTTTAATAGGATAGGTGCCATTTTCAGTCCCATCGCTAACCCAGAGTTGAGGATCTGAAGACCAATTAATACGGGCCTGGAAAAACAACATATCTCCAATTACCCCCAATGGAATAACACCTGAATCTCTGTCACCTTCAGCTATGTCTTTAACCATTCGGGTATTTTCAAGGTTTCCGTCAGTAAACCACAGTTCTCTTCCGTTATGGCGATCTATAGCGGTGAAATAAAAACCAGAATCAGATTTAATAAACTCGCTGGGATTACTGTCATTGGCAAAATATAGCTCAATTAAACTGGCATTAAAATTTTGGCTGAAAGAATCTGTGATGTTAAACAGGGATAGAATGAGGACGAGAAAGTAAATTTGTTTCATGTGGGCGATGATGTTATCTCTTCTATAAAATTGGTAGATGCTTAAATATCATCTATCAACATTAATAATATACCTATAGAAGAATCGGTTTATTTGTTCTGGCTAATGGTAGGGAAGAAGCCGGAATGTTATCAGATTGTAAATCTAAAAATTTTCTTAAAATACAAGATTTATTTTGTAAAGAATTTACTACACTAAAGATTTATTAATTGACATAAACTTTATTGAAAAAAATGTTCATTTGGCAGACGGGAAAAAATATGTAGCCGGCTAATAAAAAAAACCTGCCCCTAATTAATTAGGAACAGGTTTTTTTATAATCAAAATGGCAATAAATATCTCTGTTTTTTCTCTAGCAGCAACCAGAATCGGGAGTACAACATGCACCCTGCGATTGCAGGTCTACCATTTTTAATTTAGGTTTATCTTTTACAGCGCCCGGTTTTTCTGCATAAACCGTAATACTAAAGATCCCGGTTGCTCCTTGCTTAAAGGCGGTCATATCTTCCGTAGAAAGATATTTCTCCAGAATATCATCGGGGATGGTAATAGGTTTTTCTTTTTGAAGAGTTACATTTTTGAAACCTGCATCTTTAATGTGCTGCAGATAACCCTCTTTTTGTATGGCTCCTGCCACACATCCCGCATACATTTCTGCGTCTTCACGTAAAGCTTCAGGCAATTCCCCCACTAAGACAATATCCGAAATACTAAAATGCCCGCCAGGTTTTAAAACCCTGTAGATCTCTTTAATTACTTTCGGCTTATCGGGTACCAGGTTAAGTACGCAGTTACTCACAATCACATCGGCGCTACCTTCATTCACCGGCATTTCGTCAATATCTCCTTCGCGGAATTCTACGTTGTTAAAACCAAGTTTTTCGGCATTAATACGGGCTTTAGCGATCATGGCAGGAGTAAAATCTATACCTATTACTTTACCTTCCGGCCCTGTTTCATGTCGGGCTACAAAGCAGTCGTTTCCGGCACCCGATCCAAGATCTATTACGGTATCGCCCTTTTTAATACCTGCATATTGAGTAGGTAGTCCGCAGCCCAGGCCCAAATCGGCCTCTTCAACGTAACCACCGGTTCCCGTGTAATCATCCATCATGATGTTGTACACTTTATTTGAAGGTGTTGTTGCACCACAGCAGGAAGCAGCGTTCTCTGCTTTTCCCTGTTCGGCAATTTTTGCATATCGCTCCTTTACCGAATTCTTAAGTTCCTGATCCCTGTTCATATTTTAAAGTTTTGGAATAACAGTTTTTATACTCATTGTAATATTACGATAAATACTTCAGATGAGAAAATACTGCAGATTTTTTCTTCGGAAATTAAAAATAGATATTAAGACCGATCTGGGTTTTGTATTGTCTTGCTCAATGCCAGCAGCACTTTTCAGCAGAAGAAGGGAAAGCAAAATTCTATTTCATGCTTCGAAATCCCTTACTAATTCAAAGCGGCTGAATTTCTTAAAAATATAAATTCCCCATATATTCAGAGTACTATAGCCAGAAAAATAGTTCCTAAAAAGCTCATTTTTGACACTTTATGTAAAAATTTGTTTTCCTAATAAAAAGTTAATTGCTACATTTGGCTCTGCTTCCCTACGGCAAACAAGTGTTAACTCCAAATTCCAGACTGATGGAAAAGGTAATTGTTGCTGTGATCACAACTGTATTTTGTTCACTTTTTTGTTCTAAAACTGATAGGGAAGAGCCTGCCGTAAGTGCTAAGGGGGGCGGAAGCCAGTCCCGTATTCTCGATCCTCTTGAGGAGGTTGGCGCCCACGGATTTTACCCCGATTCAAAACCGACTGCTTACTGGGCTACCGATAGTTGTTTTTCTACTTACGGTAAATAAGAAAAACAACCCTTCAAAAATGCCATTTTTGAAAGGTTTCCTTTTAATGCTATTACCTGGGTAAAGATTATTGCTGTGAGTGACCTTCCGGGAGGTACAAGCTCATATTTTCAATTTGCAGCTCATCTAAATGTCCCATCTTGAGTTCATCGGCAGTGATAAGATGCATGTGTGTGTTGGAATCGTGATGCGTAAAAACTCCTTTGTGTTCTGTAGAATAAAATCCGATGATTTCTGCTTTTTCATTTTTAATGTCATAATCAACCTGATTCTCATGTGCTTCAGCCGGGGATGAAACTTTTGCTCCTTCCGGCAGGTTTAACACATGGATTTTTGCGTGGGCTACAGTTCCTTTCAGTTTAAATGCAAAGGGACTGCTGATTTTAGAAGTTCTTTCTCCAATATATTTTTCCACATCCTGAATAGTTGCAATACTATCTGGTAACACAATTTCTTCCCATTTATCTACATTTGAATACACAAAGAAAGGTGCCGATGCATCATAGCTTTTCTTTACTTCTAAACTTCCGTTTGTTGTTACTCTTGAAATATAATTTTTTCCGTCGTTGATAAGAAGTTCGCCCTGAAGATGACTTAAAGGACCCAAACCGTAAAGCCCTGTTTTATTTGCAATGGTGTCCAGGGAGAGCCTGTCTTGCAGGTCTCCTTTAAGCATTACATTTCTCATGGCTCCAATGATACTCACACCAGCAGCATGTTCTACTGTTGGGTCTTTTTTTGATGAAATACAACTTAAAATTGTCAACGTAAGTAATGCAATAACCGGTTTCTTAAATGTCATATTTTTTTAGTTGAAAAGTAAAAAATTATTTGAATAAGAATTTGAACCACTGCCCAAAATTCTTGCTTAAAAGGTGAGTTTTGGAAGGTATTAACTCCCGGGATTTTAGATTTTTTATAATTTCATTCATTGACTGGCCCTGCACATAATCAAGTCTTTTCCACTTTTCGGGCTCTAAATAAAAGAGATCTTCAAATTGTTTGTAATTGGTTTCATTGATCTGCCTCCACTTGTCGAGAAAGATCTCCCCGTTCACCTGGTGCGAATGCCCCCAGTTGGAGAACTTTGTCTTTATTTCGTCTTCACTTCTCGACAAACATTCGTGTATAACAATATGCGGAACGTAGATTACCCTTTGCCTGGTATTTCTCCCTGTGACATAATCGGGATAGTTGGTGGCAAATTTTTGATTTCGGGGTTTCGATACGTACAAAATGCCATTCCCAGTATATTTATACAGGTTAATGTAGTAACCTGCAATCTGGATTCGGTTCTTTTCGGGATACTTGTTGCGCGATCTCAGGGCTTCAGCAAAAGCTTTAAAATCTATAAAATATTCATCACTGTCTACCTGTATCAGCCAGTTCCCTATGCCCATTTTTGAAGCCAGCATTTTTCTTTCCCTTACCTCATTTTCCATAGGTGAGAGATTAGGATGAAAAAAATCATCTCTGTAAATGCTGATCTTATTTTCTGTGTCGAAAGTCTCAAGCCAGTCAAAAAATTGCTCCTCAACCTGAAATTTGCTGCCCGTCCACGTTCTTAGATCTTTATCGAGCGCAATGATTATAGAATCGGCTTCCCTGTACACCAATGGAAGGGAGGTTTTGAGTAACCGGTAATCATAAGACATTAAAAAACCGACCTGAATTTTATTCATTTTGCTGATGTAAGCTGTTGTTTTTTCTGAAAAGTACAGCCGGTACTTTTTCTTTTACTGAAGTAGAATTTCCCATGGAATACTTTTTTTTCATAGGATCCAGATCGTAAGGAGTAAGCATAGCACGATGATGATGAAATTATTTAATGCCCTTACCAGCCAGCTTTGCTTCGACCAGTTATGCTTCAGAATTTTTGTTAGTAATACAGCAAAACTCATTAAAAGAAACCATACTGTAAAGAAAAATGATGTTTTTCCGCGCAATAGTACTGTTACGGTATCGTGAATTAAACCACTTACTAAAAAAGTAATGACCAATGCAATGGATGCGGGGAAAATCCTCTTTGATGGTTTAAAAATAAATTTTCCGAGGTAGTAGCCAAAAATAGGATTCCAGTATGTCCAGAAGGTCGAGAAGTTCTTAGCCCCAAAGGAGCGGGAAAGATTGTTGCGCAATGACCCCCGACTTCCCATGGAAACCCCATTTCTTTTCTTTACGTAATCTGAAAGATTGATATTCAATTAAAAGTTTTTATATAATTCTGGTGCCGGGATTCAGAAACATTTAATTTAAATCAATTTAAGAATATTTCTAAAACTTGCAGGTAGTTGTGTTTTATCCTAACTCATTTGCAGTTCCTTAGCATTCTAATTAAACTTTTACATAGATAAATTTCCATTAATTAAAGTAGGGCCGTGAATGTCAAGCCGCTGTTGCGACGGGTTTGTGGTCCCCTGTAAAGCCATTTTTTTTAAATATTAATCCTCAGAGTTGCTTTTGTGGTTACGACCTATTAAAATCCTGCTGCAGCGTCGTCACCCCGCGGATCGGCACCAGCTTCCAGCTTTCCTGTAGGCAATACAAGAATGGCATCTACCTTTCCAATAATAGTAGATTCTCCCACTTCAATGTTGTAGCCTTTTTGCTGTAGCGTATTGAATGTGGTTTCAGAAAAACCATTCGGTTCAAAACGCACTTCGTCTGGTAG
>NZ_JAPJDA010000031.1:9863-39750 GCF_026241755.1 Salinimicrobium profundisediminis | reverse complement strand
GCAGGTGCCGTAGCCGTTTTTGGCCCCGGTACAAAGATTAGTGAAGCAGCAATAAAACTTCTGGAAATCCTTATTGACGAGCCTAGTTAAAGTTTAAGGTTTAAGGTTTAAGGTTTAAGGTTTAAGGTTTAAGGTTTAAGGTTTAAGGTTTAAGGTTTAAGGTTTAAGGAAGTTCTCTGGAAAATTATAACATTAAAAAGAGACATGAAAAAGTTGTCAACAATCTCCATACTAACTACTCAATACTAACTACTCAATACTAACTACTAACTACCAACCACTATGGATTACACTCAAAAAATGCTTCGGGACGATGCGCTTAAAGGAAAAGTAATTGTCGTAACCGGCGGTGGCAGCGGCCTTGGAAAAGCGATGACAAAGTATTTTCTTGAACTGGGAGCAAAAGTAGCGATCACGTCAAGAAACCTGGAAAAACTACAGGGTACCGCTAAAGAGCTTGAAGAGCAAACCGGGGGCGAATGTTTGCCGGTACAGTGTGATGTAAGACATTACGAGCAGGTTGAAAACATGCTGCAACAAACAGTAGAGAAATTTGGTTCTGTAGATATTTTGCTGAACAACGCTGCCGGAAACTTTATTTCTCCCACAGAACGTTTAAGTGCCAATGCCTTTGACACCATTATTGACATAGTTTTAAAAGGCAGCAAGAACTGTACTTTAGCTTTTGGAAAACATTGGATCGACAAAGGTGAAGAGAATAAAACGGTATTAAATATTGTCACCACTTATGCCTGGACAGGCTCTGCTTATGTAGTGCCAAGTGCCACAGCAAAAGCCGGTGTACTTGCAATGACACGGTCGCTCGCCGTAGAATGGGCGAAATACGGCATAAGAATGAATGCCATTGCACCCGGACCTTTTCCAACCAAAGGCGCCTGGGACAGGCTACTTCCGGGAGACCTGAAGGAGAAGTTTGACCTGGCAAAAAAAGTGCCGCTAAAGCGGGTTGGAGAACATCAGGAACTGGCGAATCTGGCTGCCTATCTGGTTTCCGATTTTTCAGCTTATGTAAATGGAGAAGTGATCACCATTGATGGCGGCGAATGGCTTAAAGGAGCCGGACAATTCAATCTTCTGGAAGCAATTCCCGAGGAAATGTGGGATATGCTCGAGCAAATGATCAAGGCCAAAAAGAACAACTAAACTTTGGCTTCTTCCGAAGAAACCATTAAGAACAATTAACAGGATGAACCCTTTAAAATGCTATTTTTGAAGGGTTTTTTCTTTACAGGCTATGCTAAAAACCTGTTAACAATTTACCTTTCGTAAACCTATAATAAATTGTATTTTTACCCTTTAAATCCAAAATAACTGAATGGGTAAGATCATTGCCGTTGCAAATCAAAAAGGAGGTGTAGGTAAAACTACAACTTCAGTAAACCTGGCGGCATCTCTCGGGGTGCTTGAAAAAAAAGTTTTGCTCATCGATGCCGATCCGCAGGCGAATGCCACATCGGGTCTGGGAATAGATGTTGAATCGGTCGAGTTAGGAACTTACCAGTTACTGGAGCACTCTATTAAGGCTGAAGAAGCCATTATGAAAACTGAGTCCCCAAACCTCGACATCATCCCGGCACATATTGACCTGGTGGCCATAGAGATTGAGCTTGTTGACCAGGAAGAGCGGGAGTACATGCTGAAAAAGGCTATTGGACACCTTAGGGAACAATACGATTATGTGATCATTGACTGTGCGCCATCTTTGGGTCTGCTCACACTTAATGCCCTCACAGCAGCCGATTCGGTAATTATTCCTATTCAGTGTGAATATTTTGCTTTGGAAGGTCTTGGAAAACTTCTCAACACTATTAAAAGTGTTCAGAAAATACACAACGTAAAACTGGATATTGAAGGCCTACTGCTTACCATGTACGACTCCCGCCTACGGTTGTCTAACCAGGTGGTGGAAGAAGTACAAAAGCATTTTGACGAAATGGTGTTCAAAACAATCATTCAGCGAAATGTGCGTTTAAGTGAAGCCCCCAGTTATGGAGAGAGCATTATAAACTATGATGCCGGTAGTAAAGGTGCAAGTAACTATCTTAGTCTTGCACATGAAATTATAAAGAAAAACTCATAGGAGCAGATGGCGAAGGCGACAAAGAAACAAGCTTTGGGAAGAGGACTTTCAGCATTACTGAAGGATCCGCAAAATGATATAAAGTCGGCAGAAGATAAGAATGCAGATAAGCTGGTTGGGCACATTGTAGAGCTTGACCTTGATGCTATTGAAGTAAACCCTTTTCAGCCAAGAACAAGTTTCAATGAAGAGTCGCTGCGCGAACTCGCTTCTTCGATACGGGAATTAGGAGTTATTCAGCCTATTACGGTTAGAAAACTCGGTTATAACCAGTATCAACTCGTTTCGGGAGAAAGACGTTTTAGAGCGTCAAAACTGGTAGGCCTGCAAACCATTCCTGCCTATATTCGTATTGCCAACGACCAGGAATCACTGGAAATGGCTCTGGTAGAGAACATTCAGCGGCAGGACCTTGATCCTATTGAGATTTCATTATCTTACCAAAGACTTATTGATGAAATCAACCTTACCCAGGAACAATTGAGTGACCGAATTGGTAAAAATAGATCCACCATTGCCAATTACCTGAGGTTGCTAAAATTAGATCCAATTGTGCAGACGGGAATGCGCGACGGCTTTTTAAGCATGGGGCATGGAAGGGCACTCATCAATATTGAAGATCCACAGGTGCAATTGGATATCTATGAAAAAATACTTGCCAACTCTCTTTCGGTGCGGGAAACTGAAAAGTTGGTTAGAAACCTTCAGGAAGGAAAACCTGAAGTTAAAACAGCCACTTCTACCTCAAATATTTCCCGGGATGTAAAGAAAAGCATCAAAGAGTTTTCAGAAAAACTGGGGGCCAAGGTTGATGTTAAGGTGTCAAAAAAGGGAAATGGAAAGCTTATTATTCCTTTTACTTCCGAAGAAGATCTCAATCGCATTAAAAAGATCATTCAGGGTGAAGATTAAAAATCTCATAGCATTCTTTGTCACCTGTTTTTTTTTCCTGCAAGCCTCGGCACAGGAAGATTCCCTGCTGGTAGACCCGCAGCTGGTGATTGAAGAACCTGTCTACAAACCTTACGACCCGCTCTCTCCTGCCCGTGCTGCATTCTATTCGGCAGTACTTCCAGGGTTGGGCCAGGCATATAATGGGAAATACTGGAAAATTCCAATAGTTTATACTGCTCTTGGAGTGGGTATTTACTTCTATTTTGAAAATGACCGGCAGTATGATCGCTACCGCAGCGCCTACAAAAGCAGGCTCGCCGGAAATACCAATGATGAATTCTACGACGAGAACGGGGAACCCCGGGTATCGACAGACGGACTTATTGATGCACAACGTTTTTACCAGCGCAACAAAGAGGTTTCTATAATGGTTACCCTGGGGCTCTATGCATTAAATATTATTGACGCCAACGTTGATGCCCACCTGCAACAATTCAATGTAAGTGAAGATTTGTCACTTAAGCCAAATGTGGATTACGATCAATTTACCGGAACCACAGGATATGGCCTTACATTAAACTACAATTTTTGATGAAAATAGCTTTACTGGGTTACGGAAAAATGGGTAAGACCATTGAAAGACTAGCTGTAGAACGTGGCCATGAAATAGTACTAAAAGTTGATAATGATATTGATAACGCCGATCTTAGCCGGGCCGATGTTGCCATAGATTTTAGCGTTCCCGATGCTGCATTTAAGAACATCACCGCCTGTTTTGAAAAACAAGTTCCGGTGGTTTCGGGAACTACGGGATGGCTTAAACGATATGACGAAGCTGTAGAGATTTGCAAAAAACAAGAGGCCGCTTTTATTTATGCTTCCAATTACAGCCTGGGCGTGAATCTTTTTTTTGAACTCAACAGGAACCTTGCGAAACTCATGCAGAGGTTTTCGGAATACAACGTGGCGATAGAGGAAATTCACCACACCCAGAAACTGGATGCGCCAAGTGGCACGGCGATCACTCTGGCCGAGCAGATCATTGAAAATTCAGATAAAACCGGATGGCAGCTGGATAGTATCCGGGAGAACGAAATTCCTGTAACAGCCAAAAGGATAGAAAATGTTCCCGGCACCCATACAATCTCCTACAATTCGGAGGTTGACACCATTAAAATAGAACATGTAGCCCATTCCCGTGATGGTTTTGCCCTTGGTGCCATCATAGCAGCCGAGTGGCTTCAGCATAAAAAGGGAGTTTTCAGCATGAAAGACGTGCTGGGCTTGTAACAGAATCGTACTACGGCAGACCAATAAATAAACTACGCTCATGACTTTTACAAACTGGCTTTTGTTTGTTCTTCTTATTCAGCTTATCCATTTCGCAGGAACCTGGAAACTTTATCAAAAAGCAGGACGCAAAGCCTGGGAGGCAGCAATACCCGTATACAATGCGGTAATCTTAATGAAGATCATTAACAGGCCGTGGTGGTGGGTACTTCTACTTTTCATCCCTATAGTTAATCTCATTATGTTTCCCGTGATTTGGGTGGAAACCGTGCGTAGCTTTGGGCGTACTTCTACTACAGATACTGTACTGGCGGTGGTTACCTGCGGCCTTTACATATACTACCTCAATTACCTGAGCGACGTTAAATACAGGGAAGACCGCAGCCTGCACCCGGGTACTGCTGCAGGGGAATGGATAAGTTCTATTCTCTTTGCCATAGTCGCTGCTACTATCGTACACACTTATGTAATGCAGCCGTTCACTATCCCAACTTCTTCTCTTGAAAAGACGCTGCTGGTGGGAGATTACTTGTTTGTAAGTAAATTTCACTACGGGGCCCGTACGCCAATCACTTCAATTGCATTTCCTATGGTGCACGATACCATTCCTGTACTGGGGCTAAAGTCATACTGGAACAAACCTCATATTCCCTATTTCAGGATTCCTGGGTTTCAGGATATTGATCGCACTGATATTGTGGTCTTCAACTGGCCGGTAGATACCGTGAGAAAGTTCCGGGATCAATCGGGAGTACGTTATGATAAGCCTATAGACAAGAAGTCGAATTATGTAAAAAGGGCTGTTGGTTTGCCGGGAGATTCTCTTGAAATTATTAACGGAAAGGTTCATATAAACAACCAGCCTCTTGAGTTACCCGACAGGGCTAAGCCACAATACTCTTATGCCGGTACTACAAAAGGCCAGGGCTTTGATCCTTATACAATGTACAAGATGTATGATATTACCGATGCGTTTTATCAGGATCCTAATACCAACCAGTTTTACATACAGTCTTTAACCGAAGAAAACTACCAAAGACTAAAGAACCATCCCAATGTTGCCTCTCTGGAAAAAATTACAACTCCGGCTGGCCAAAAGGATGTGAAGATCTTTCCAAACAACAACAGGTTTAACTGGAATTCTGACAATATGGGGCCTCTTTATATCCCTAAAGAAGGAACTACTGTAAAGATCACACCCGAGACTGTAGGTCTTTACCGCTTAATTATTGAAACTTATGAGGGCCTAGAAATGGGCCGGGAAAGGAAGATCTCCCTTAGAGACGATAAGGTATTTTTGAATGGACAGCCTTTAGAATCCTACACTTTTGAGCAGGATTACTACTTTATGATGGGAGACAACCGGAATAACAGTGAAGATAGCCGCTACTGGGGTTATGTTCCCGAAAATCATATTGTGGGGAAACCTGTCTTTATATGGATGAGCCTGGATCCTAATGCTTCAGGTCTTAGCAAAATAAGATGGGAACGTATGTTTACTACTGTAGGAGGACAGGGAGAACCGGTTTCTTACCTACCTTACTTCCTGGTTGTAATAGTTGGACTTTTTGGATATAGCTTTTTCAGAAAAAAGAAGACCAAATAAGAATTTTTAATGCAGAAGTTGCTTTTACATCCTGCCTATTTTGGCCCTGTCTCTCAATTTGTGGCCATGGTCAATGCACATGAGCTTGTTTTTGAAAATGAAGACAATTATCAAAAACAAACCTATCGCAACCGCATGTACATTTATGGTGCCAACGGAAAGTTACTGCTTAACATTCCTATTAAGCACACCGGCAACAAGTCTGGACATCAAAAATATAAGGATATAAAAATTGAGAACGATTTCCCCTGGCAAAAGCAGCATTGGAAATCTTTGGAAACCGTTTACCGCACCTCCCCTTTCTTTGAGTTCTATGAAGATGAGTTCTACCCGCTCTATCACCGCGAGTTTGACTATTTAATGGATTTCAATTACCATTGCCTCGAACTTACTTTGGATTGCCTGCAATTAGAGCTTAACTATAAAAAGACGGAAGAATACTTTAAAGTACCGACAGGCCTTCTTGACGGAAGATCACTGATTGAAGCTAAAAAAAACGAACCTCAGTCAATAGAACCCTACTTCCAGGTTTTTAAAGAAAAATACGGCTTTTTAAATGATCTTAGTATTGTGGATCTTATTTTTAACGAAGGTCCAAACGCTCTCAACTATTTACAGAGCCAGAAAATCTCATTGCCCTAACCTAAGATTTGCCGTGATGGGAAAATGGTCTGAATAAGGAACCATGTGGTTCTGAAAAGTAAGGATCCCCATTGATTCCTGCGGCAGGATAAAGTCTATGCGAAGAGGTAAGATCTCAAATATTTCGAAGGTCTTTCCAAAGCCATTGCCGGCTTCTTTATAAGCATCGTTGAATCCAATATCTCTTAGTTCACGATAAATATAAGAATACGCCGTATTATTAAAATCTCCAAGAATAATTGCGGGATAAGGACTTGACAGCACCGACTCTTTTACCAACTTCATTTGCCGCTCCTGTTTTACAAAGGTCTGTCCCATCCCAAAAAGCACTTTTTTAGAGTGCTCTTTTTCGATATTGTTCAGGTTTGGCTTGATACCAAAAGATTGAAAATGTACATTTAGTACCCTTACGGTGTCACCGTTCTTTACAATATCTGCATAGATAGCATTATTGTTACTGGTTGTAGGAAAATCTAAAGAACCGGAGTTTATAATAGGATATTTTGAGAAGAGGGCAAGACCAAACTCAGCATTCTTCTCTTTAAGCTTAATATATTCATAAGGGAAACTTTTTGCTATTTCCAGCTCCCCTTTATAATACTCCTGCATTGCCACAACATCGGGATCCTGCTCTTTCATGAATGCCGTTATCTTCTGCGGAATATCCACATCATCGGCCCAGCCATACTGATTAAACTGCCGTACATTGTAGGTCATGATCTTGAGCACATTGTCTTCAACCATGCCATCTTCTTCCGAAGAAACCTCGTAAACAGATGTCACATGGTTAAACCCCAGCAAGAGTACAACGAGGGAGAGGATTGCCTGCCGTTTTAACCTGAATAGCCAGAACAGTAAAAAAATGATATTGATAATGATTAACAGAGGTACTCCCAAACTGAATACCGAAAGCAGGGCGAACTTCCCAGGTGGTATGTAGGGTAACAGATAAGAAAATAGCAATGCCAGCGCAAAGAGTATGTTTAGCAAGAATAGGAACCTGTCAAACCAGTTGAGACCTTTCATCAATTGTCTTTTCCTGCGTTGAACAAATAGTCCTTTTCCTGCTTGGTAAGGCTGTCATAGCCGCTTTTACCAATCTTATCTAAAATAGCATCTATTTTTTCCTGTTCCTCCTTTTTGTTGCGCATTCCGCCACTATAACGCCCAGAACTACTTCCTGCTGACTTTCTTTTGTGAACGGTCTTTAAATTACTCCTTTTACCGGAAGCATTACCTGATGAGAACATGGAGCCAATCCAGTCCAGCAGCTTCTCAAAACCACTTGCAATATTGTTTCCTTTACCAAGTTGTTTCGCGTATAAATAACCAAAGCCGGCACCTCCCAAATGCGCCAGGTGGCCTCCGGGATTTGAAATTGGTATCTGGATCACATCCAGAACTACCAAGAAAGCTGCAATCCACCATAATTTAATACTACCAAGCAAAATAAGCCGCACTCTCATGTGAGGAATATGGGTTGCAATTCCCACTAGAATTGCCATTACTGCAGCCGAAGCGCCTATTAAATAAGACCTTCCCGTTCCCTGAAAAGCAGGAAATAAGTTATAACTGGCCATATAAACAAGTGCCCCGAAAATACCTCCCAAAAAGTAGAAATTCAGAAGCTTTTTTGGAGAGAAATAAGTGAGGAAATAGACCCCCGAAAAGTACAAAATCAACATGTTTGACAGCAAATGCCAAAGGCCACTGTGAAGAAAAGCATAGGTGATAATAGACCAGGGCTTAAATAAAAATTCCCCCGGCTCCTTCGGAAACACTAACCACTCCAGAATAGAATCTGCATCAAAACTAAACAGGAATGCCAGGGTTTTAAAGAAGAAAAAAAGCACAAAGGCAATAACGTTGACAGCGATGAGTTTTTCGCTCACCGTAGCCATTGCAATCTTTGCTCTTATGTTATCCCTACTTCTCATTAATCCCAACGGTTTTGGTTAAACTGGTTCTTTTTCCAGTACCACATCATGATAAAACCAAAGAGAGCGCCACCCAGGTGTGCAAAGTGAGCAATCCCTCCTCCAAATATAGAATATCCAGTCAAACCGGAAAAGAGGTCAAGTGCAATTAATGCCGGAATAAAAAACTTTGCCTTTATGGGTACCGGTACAAAGAGCAGGAACAACTCCACATTTGGGAACATCATTCCAAACGCTACAAGGATTCCATATATTGCACCCGATGCTCCCACAGCAGGCGTAAGGTAAGTCTGGAACATCGTCCTCAAAACATCCTGATCTACACCCTGAGGGATCCTAAACTCGCCACTGCTGGCAATAGAAGCATAAGACTTCCGCAAATACTGTTCTACCTCTGTAGTGCCAAACCCGGCATCGAGAAGAGCACTGTACCCAGCCTGAAAATGATAGTAATTAACAAGTGTGTGAATAATGGCAGCTCCAATTCCTGCCGAAAAGTAGAAGAAAAGAAATTTGTTCTTTCCCAGCACCTGCTCTATAGGGCTTCCAAATGCCCATAGCGCATACATATTGAAGAGAATATGAAATATACTGCTGGGGTCATGCATAAACATGTGCGTAACCACCTGCCAAAACTGGAAATTATCATTTTCAATAAACCAAAGGGAAAACAATTGATAGGCCTGATCCCCCAAAACCTGGCTCCCTATATAAACTATGACATTAATAATCAAAAGAACCTTTACGGTTTCGGTCATTCTTCCCATTTACATGAACTTTTTATCTAATTCGTCTACAGTTAAGGTAATAAATACAGGTTTATTAAAAGGCGATAAGCTTGATTCTTTACAGGCAAACAGACTATTCACAATATTTTGTTGTTCTGCAATATTTAAAGCGGTCCCCGATTTTACAGCCATCCCTCTCGACAGGGATTTTGCCAGCGTATCTACCTGCGAAAAAGCCGCTCCCGGCACTTCATTTTCCAGGTCTAGCAACAGCTGCTCAAGTAAAATCTCCACCTCGCTTTCTGAAATAAGCGTTGGAATTCCGCTGATCTCCACGCCATCTTTCTTTACTTCTGAAAAAATAAAACCGGTTTGCTCCAGGGAATCTTTGATCTCCTTAAGCAACTCCATCTCATTAGTAGAAAACTGGATAGTTAACGGGAATAATAACTGCTGGCTAACAGCCGAAGTAACCGTAATATTCTTTAGCAACTCTTCATACAAAATCCTGGTATGGGCGCGTTGCTGGTCAATAACGAGAATTCCGCTTTTTAAGGTAGTGACAATATACTTTTTATTAAGCTGAAAAGTAGTACCTCCGGCTTCCCCTTCATCTTTCAACCCAAAGAGGTTACCTGTAACCTGGTCACTTTCAAACTCTACCTGTGTTCTTGTAGAAAAACTTTCGGTTCCTTCACTCCGCAAACCGTTATACAGGCTTTGCCAGCTGCCGGCCGACTTTTCTGTTCTGTAGTTTGGAGTGTATCCTCCTCCCGACCTTTCCGTTTTAAACGGATTAAAATTAGGATCTACCTCTACCTTTGGAGGAGTGATCTCCTTTTGAGAAAAATCATAAGGCGTATCAAGGCTCGAATCCCGGTCAAAATCAAGTACCGGTGCTACATTGAACTGCCCCAGGCTATGTTTTATTGAACTGCGCAAGATGGTATAAAGCGCATGCTCGTCATCAAATTTTATTTCAGTCTTTGTGGGGTGTATATTGATGTCAATACTTTTAGGGTCAACATCAAGAAAGAGAAAATAACTGGGGTAAGCTTTATCTTTTAGAAGTCCTTCAAAGGCTGCAGTCACAGCATGATTGAGGTAAGGACTTTTAATAAACCTGTCATTGACAAAAAAGAACTGTTCTCCCCTGCCCTTTTTGGCAAATTCGGGTTTCCCTACAAAACCATGTATTTTTACTATAGCGGTATCTTCCTCTACCGGCACCAGTTTTTCATTGGTCTTCCCGCCAAAAATATTCACAATGCGTTGCCGGTAATTGGCTTCAGGTAACTGGAAAAGTTCACTGCCGTTGTGAAAAAGGGAAAATTGTATAGCAGGATGCGCCAATGCGACTCTTTGGAATTCATCTATTACATGACGCAGTTCAACCGTGTCACTTTTAAGAAAATTCCTGCGGGCAGGAATGTTATAAAAAAGGTTCTTAACACAAATGGTAGTTCCAACCGGGGTAACGCAGGCTTCCTGCGAAGTGACTTCACTGCTTTCAATTTTAATACAGGTTCCCACTTCGTCATCCTGCCGCCGTGATTTGAGTTCAACATGCGCAATTGCGGCAATAGATGCAAGCGCCTCACCTCTAAACCCTTTAGTTTTAAGACTGAATAGGTCTTCGGCCGAATTGATCTTGGAAGTGGCATGCCGTTCAAAACACAATCGTGCATCGGTGACGCTCATGCCTTTTCCGTTATCGGTAACCTGAATAAGTGTCTTTCCAGCTTCTTTTACAAGGATCTTTATATTGGTACCGCCGGCATCAATAGCGTTTTCCAGCAATTCCTTAATAACAGAAGCCGGCCTCTGTACCACCTCACCTGCTGCTATTTGATTGGCGACATGGTCTGGCAGGAGATGAATAACATCTGTCATTTAATAGGGATTGCTAAAAATGGATAAATCAAAGTCTATGATCCACAGGAATATAAGAACAAGAATGGCAATGATGACAAGAACCGTTTTATTGATTTCCCTGTTTCCACGGTGGCGGCTACTTTCACGCGCCTCTTTCCACTGGGATCCAAAATCTACGGCATTGGTAGCCTGCCTGAACTTGTTGATCTTGGTATCGAAACTGTAAACATTCCCGGTATCCTTGCCTTTATAGTAACGCGGAGTATAGTTATACCGATTGTTCTTCTTGCGTGCTGAAAAAATGTTGAGTTTTAGCATTACTTCTTTTTATTTCCCGGAAATATCAAATTTACTGAAAATGCTCAAAATTTCCGAAGTTTAGATGAGCAAACTCAATAACACAAAAATAATGCCTTAACAAAAATTGGGGCTAGATCCTGGAATCCTTGCGCAGTTGTGCCATCTTAATAGCTGCTACAGCCGCCTCGGCACCTTTATTCCCATGCTTCCCTCCAGATCTGTCTATAGACTGTTGCTTATTCTGGTCGGTCAAAACACAAAAGATCACGGGGATATCACTTTGCAAATTGAGATCTTTGATGCCCTGCGAGACAGCCTGGCATACAAAATCAAAATGTTTTGTCTCGCCTTCAATCACACTGCCTATAGCAATAACAGCATCTAACATATCGTAAGATTCCTGCATTTTTTTGCAGCCGTATATAAGCTCAAAGCTTCCGGGAACATTCCAGCGTACTATCTTTCGTTCCAACACGTCGTGTTCCAGAAGCACCTCAATGGCGCCCCGGCAAAGATTTTCGGTTATTTCTCCATTCCATTCAGAAACAACAATCCCAAACCTGAATTCCTTCGCGTTTGGGATTTTGTCTTTATCGTATTCTGAAAGATTATTTCCTTCTGTAGCCATACTATGTTTTACTATTGCATTGTCTGTGCCTGCCCAAGATAAACTTTTACCCTATTTGCTTCTACAGATTCCGGATATTCAGTCTCTATTCTGCTAAGGTATTTTTCGGCAGCAGCACCATCTCCTAATTTAATTGCCGTCACTGCAGCTTTCAGTAAAAACTTTGGAGTAGTAAAGTTATTGTCTCTCAACTTGGCAGCCTCTTCATAGTAACCCAAAGCTTCTTCGGGTTGGTCTAGTTGCAGGAATGCATCTCCAATAGCCCCTTTTGCAAGCGGCGCAAGAATTTGATCGTCGCTCTCAAAATCGTCAAGAGCTTCTATCGCTTGCTGGTACTGGTTAGTATTAAGATACGCCATACCTGCATAGTAAAGAGCAAGGTTACCGGCATTTGTAGAACCATAGTTCTCAATAATGTCCTGGAAACCGTACTTACCTTCTCCTCCTGTCAAAGCCAGGTTAAAAAGAGAGTCACTTTGTGCACCCGATGCCTGTAACGCATTGTCAAAATACTGTTGCGCCATAAACATCTCATTGGCAGCCTCTGCTTCTTTAGGCTCCTGAATAAACTCTTCGTAAGCAAGATATCCAAGGATAGCCGCTGCAGCAACGCCAATGATGATAAAAATATACTTTTGATTCCGGGCAACCCATGCCTCGGTTTTACTCGCACCTTCATCAAGGGAATTAAACACTTCTGCAGTTGTTGAATGATCTTCAACAGCAGCCTGTTGCTCCTCTTTGTTACTGGGCTTATATCCTCTTTTCTTGTAAGTAGCCATAAATAAACGTTAATTGAAGCGCAAAAATAGAATATTTCTTTAAAATTAAAAGGGAATTAAATTGTTTATTTATGCTAATTTGCACCGGCTTAAGGCCTCCTTGAGTGTAGCTATTACAGCACTGAATAACAGCTTCTTATGTTTCTCAAAACCCTTTCCTTACTAAATTACAAGAATTTTACCTCGGCCGAATTTGATTTTGACCGCAAAATTAATTGCATAGTTGGAAATAATGGAATTGGTAAGACCAATGTGCTGGATAGCATATATCACCTCTCTTTTGGGAAAAGCTATTTTAATCCCATCACCAGCCAAAACATAAATCACGAAGCCGAATTTTTTGTTGTAGATGGCATTTTTGAGAAGCATGAACGGGAAGAGCAAATTATTGTTAGTGCCAAGCGCGGACAGAAAAAAGTCATTAAGCGCAACAACAAACCCTACGAAAAATTCAGTGAACATATTGGCTTTATCCCTACCGTAATAATTTCTCCGGCAGATCGTGACCTTATTATTGAAGGCAGCGAAACCCGTAGAAAGTTCATTGATGGTGTTATTTCTCAAAGCGACAATAAATATCTCAACAGTCTCATTGACTACGGAAGGATTTTAGCACAGCGCAATTCCCTGCTGAAGTATTTTGCAGCCAATAACAGTTTTGACAGGGACACACTTTCAGTCTATGACATGCAGCTGGAAGATCTTGGGAACATCCTGTTTAAAAAACGGAAAGCTTTTCTCGAAACTTTTATTCCCATTTTTCAGAAGCGTTATACTATAATAAGTAATGGTCGCGAAAAAGTTTCCATTACATATAAGAGTCAGCTGGAAGACGGCGATTTCAAAGATCAACTGGAACAAAACCTGCAGAAGGATATGGCCCTGCAATACACGGGCGTGGGCACACACAAAGACGACCTAATTTTTGAGATTGAAGGGCATCCCATAAAAAAATTCGGTTCACAGGGGCAGCAAAAATCATTTTTGATTGCTCTTAAACTCGCACAATTCGATTTTATTAAAGATCTGGCAAAGGTCTCTCCCATTCTGCTCATGGACGATATTTTCGACAAGCTGGATGAGAATAGGGTGGCACATATCGTAGACCTTGTTGCTACAGATGAGTTGGGCCAGCTTTTTATAAGTGACACCCACGGAGAACGTACAGAAAAAGTGGTTAAAAGTACCGCACAAACTTATAAAATGTTTTACCTGTGAAAAATGCCATTTTTGTATTCCTTTTAGGAATGATCTTGCTTTCATGCAATACCGATTCTTCCCGAGAAAAAGTGGACAACCTCAACGGATATTGGGAAATTAAAAAAGCCGAACTTCCCGAAGGGATCACCAAAGAATTCAAATATTCCGAAATTGTAGATTTTATAGAAGTAGACAGTCTTAAAGGCTTTAGAAAAAAAGTGCGCCCCCAAATTGATGGCAGCTTTATCACCACAAATGATGAAGAAGTACTTGAGGTTAAACTTGAAAATGACAGCATTAATTTGTACTATACTACCCCCTACGCAAACTGGAAAGAAACAGTGATTTCTTCGGAAGAGAATGAGCTGGTGGTCATCAACCCCAGGGGAATTATCTATACCTATAAACGATTTACTCCATATTCAGGAAACTATGGCAAAGAGGATTAACGAACATATAAGCATAAGTGAAGCTCTTAAAGAATTTGTGAGCGACAACAAATTGCAGAAGGGCCTTGACAAGGTACACGTTCGCGAAGTCTGGAACAGCCAGATGGGGCCTGCCATAGAAAAATATACCACTTCTATAAAACTTGACAGGGATACCCTTTACGTACAACTGAGTTCTTCGGTACTGCGCGAAGAATTGAGCTACGGCAAAGAGAAGATCGTAAAAATGCTGAATGAAGAACTGGGAAGGGATCTTATTAAAAAATTAATTCTACGTTAGTTCTCCCGGGTTCAAAGTTTAAAGTTCAAGGTTTAAGGTTTCTGTCACCTCGAGCCTTCGGTTATCGCTCAGGAAGAATTTTCTTTCCAAAAATGTCATTCCCCAGCAACTTTTTTAAAACCCGTTGGCGCGGATTTGCAATCCGTGCCGGTTCCTCTCCTTACGTTACCTCGAGCGGAGTTGAACGCTTTTTGTAATCCAATGTCACCTCGAGCGGAGTCGAGAGGTATTTCTTCTGAAAAAAAACTCCTGAAATACCTTCTAAAAATGTCATTTTTCAACACCTTCTTTAAAACCCGTTGGCGCGGATTTGAAATCCCTGCCGGTTCCTCTCCTTACGTTACCTCGAGCAGAGTTGAACGCTTTTTGAAATCCAAAGTCACCTCGAGCGGAGCCGACAGGCCTTTCTTCTGAAAAAAAACTCCTGAAATACCTTCCAAAAATGGCATACCCCAGCAACTTCTATAAAACCCGTTGGCGCGGATTTGTAATCCGTGCCGGTTCCTCTCCTTACGTTACCTCGAGCGGAGTTGAACGCTTTTTGAAATCCAATGTCACTTCGAGCGGAGTCGAGAGGCCTTTCTTCTGAAAAAGATTCCGAAATCACCTTCCAAAAATGTCATTTCTCGGCACCTTCTTTAAAACACGTTGGCGCGGATTTGTAATTCGTGCCGGTTCCTCTCCTTACGTTACCTCAAGCGGAGTTGAACGCTTTTTGAAATCCAATGTCACCTCGAGCGGAGCCGAGAGGCCTTTCCTCCGAAAAAAACTCCTGAAATACCTTCCAAAAATGTTATTTCCCAGCAAACTCTATAAAACCCGTTGGCGCGGATTTGTAATCCGTGCCGGTTCCTCCCTCAACCCTCCTGGTTCTGAAAAGACTTCAGAAAAACTTTTCAAAAATGGCATTTTTCACTAACTTTTTGGAAATCAATCCAGGAACAGTATTATGACCGGAAAGGAAGAAATGATCGAACAACAATTAAAAAGACGAGGCATTTCTAATTCTGATGTTCTAAGAGCTATGCAGGAAGTGGACCGTTTTCTCTTTGTACCCCAGGACAAACAGCAAAAGGCCTATGAAGACAGGCCGCTCCCCATAGGAAAGAACCAAACTATTAGTCAGCCATACATTGTAGCTTACATGGCAGAACAACTACAGCTGAAGAAAGATAAAAAAATCCTGGAAGTGGGCACCGGTTGCGGGTATAATGCGGCGGTCATTTCACGCCTTGCAAAAGAGGTTTTTAGTGTGGAGATAATTGAATGGCTGGCAAAGCTGGCCAAAGAGAATTTAGCAAAGACAGATTATAATAATATCACCACCAAACACGGTGACGGTTATTCGGGATGGAAAGAGTTTTCACCTTTTGATGCTATAATATTAACCGCGGCACCTCCTTTAATTCCACAGCCGCTTAAAGATCAATTAAAAGTGGGAGGCCGACTTTTGGCGCCTGTTGGCCGCTTGAATCAACAACTGGTAATGCTTTACAAAACCGGGGAGGATGAATTTAAAGAAAAGACCCTGCTCCCGGTGCGTTTTGTCCCTATGACAGGGCGGGCCCACAAAGGTGGCAGCTACGGAGGGTGAAAAATAAAAAAAACCACCTAAAAAGGTGGTTTTTTGATCTTATTTCAGAAGTTACTTAGAACATTTCTCTTCCGGCGAAATGGAAAGCACCTTCAATTTGTGCATTCTCATCGCTATCACTTCCGTGTACGGCATTTTCACCTACAGAAGCAGCATATTTCTTTCTAATGGTACCTTCGGCAGCATCTTCAGGATTTGTAGCCCCAATAAGGGTTCTAAAAT
This sequence comes from Salinimicrobium profundisediminis, assembly GCF_026241755.1. Classification (GTDB taxonomy): domain Bacteria; phylum Bacteroidota; class Bacteroidia; order Flavobacteriales; family Flavobacteriaceae; genus Salinimicrobium; species Salinimicrobium profundisediminis. Next base: position 23,222 of record NZ_JAPJDA010000031.1, on the reverse strand, counting down.
CTTCAACAGCATTTTCCTTTTCAAGAATAGCGGCAACGATTGGCCCGCGGCTCATAAATTCAACCAGCTCCCCGTAAAATGGACGTTCACTGTGTACTTCGTAGAATTTTTCGGCATCGCGACGTGTCATTTGAGTAAGTTTCATCGCAACAATTCTGAATCCTGAAGCAGTGATCTGCTCTAAAATAGCGCCAATGTGTCCTTTTTCAACTGCATCGGGCTTAATCATGGTGAAAGTTCTATTTTCTGCCATTACTTAGTTTTTAATTTTGCTGCAAAAATAATCAAATCAGGCCCATATACAAGGTACATAGGTTTTTATTCGATCTTCCGCAGATAAAGGCTGTCAAAAATGACATTTTAGGAACTGCTGTAAGTACTTTTTGAATCTTCAAATATTCAATATCTTCGCTCTCTATGACAAACGAAGATATTTCCAAAATAAAGGAGTTACTTGAAGGCAAAAAGAAGATCGTTATTGTTCCCCATAAAGGGCCTGATGGTGATGCAATGGGTTCTACACTTGCTCTTAAGATTTTGCTTGAGGGACTGGGGCACTACGTAAATCTTATCGCTCCCAATGATTACCCTAATTTCTTAAAGTGGATGCCTTACGAAAAAGAAACGCTGCTTTATGACCGGGATACCGAAAAATGTGAAAAGATTATTGCTGAAGCCGATGTGATCTTCACGCTCGATTTTAACCACCTCTCACGGGCCGGCGACATGTACAAACCGCTACAGGAGGCCACAGCTGCTTTTGTGATGATAGACCATCACCAACAACCCGATGATTATGCCGATGTCACCTATAGCGATGTTACCATGTGCTCAACCTGCCAGATGGTGTACCACTTTATAGAAAATATTGGCCTGGCACAAAAGATCACTCCGCAAATCGCCACCTGCCTGTATACCGGAATAATGACCGACACCGGATCTTTCAGGTATAGATCTACCACCAGCCTCACCCACCGCGTGATAGCCGATCTTATTGAAAAAGGTGCCGACAATACTTCTATCCATGAAAATGTATTTGACACCAGTTCTTACGGGCAACTGCAACTTTTGGGATGCGCACTGCAAAACCTGAGGGTAGTAGAGGGTTTGCGTACGGCATACATCACTTTGTCACAGGAAGAACTGGACAGGCATAACTTTAAAAAAGGAGATACTGAAGGTTTTGTAAATTATGGCCTCTCTTTAGAAGGTATAGTTTTTGCCGCCATTTTTATCGAAAATGAAGCCGAAAAGATCGTGAAGATATCCTTCCGTTCAAAAGGTACTTTTTCGGTCAATGAATTCGCACGGCGCTATTTTGAAGGCGGCGGCCACACTAACGCCGCAGGAGGCAAAAGTGATCTTTCCCTGCAGGAGACCGTCGAAAGATTTATTAGTATCTTGCCTACTTATAAGACAAACCTGGCACTATGAAAATGAAATATGTAATACTGTTTATTGGTCTGCTACTTTTTTCGTGCAAGTCGCCTGAAGCCAGAAGACCGGTGACGCAGGAGTCGGGTTCATATATTAATGAAGCTGTAGAGCGCAACCGGAAAATTGTAGCCGAAGAAGAAGCCCGGATCCAAAAGATCATTGAAACCGATACTACACGGGAGTACATTTCTTCGGCTAACGGATTTTGGTACTATTACAATAAAAAAGATACCACCGCTGCCAAAACTCCAAAATTTGGGGATGTTGTAGAATTCGACTACAACTTAAAAACTCTTGGTGGCCGTGATATTTATACCGATGAGGAGATCGCTCCCCGCACCTATGCCATAGACCAGGAAGAACTCTTCAGCGGACTGAGACAGGGGCTCAAGCTTATGAAAGAAGGAGAAACAGTTACTTTTTTATTTCCTTCTCACAAAGCTTTCGGGTATTACGGAGATAAAAAACGTATAGGAGCAGATGTGCCGTTGATTTCTACGGTTACCCTCATAGATATTTCAGAAGCACCTGAAGCTAATCAGGAAAATAACAACTAAACAATTAATTTAAACATGAAGAAAATCAATTTTTTGCTTTTATGCAGTGTGCTATTTGCTTTTACTGCCTGTAATGACGAATATCCAGATCTTGAAGAGGGAATGTACGCTCAATTCAAGACCAACCAGGGAGACTTTATCGCTGAACTTTATTTTGAAGAAACACCAATGACGGTTGCGAGTTTTGTGTCTCTTGCCGAAGGCACCACTACCATGGCCGAAGAGCAGTACCAAAAAAAGCCATTTTACGACGGACTCGTTTTTCACCGTGTGATTGGAGATTTCATGATCCAGGGAGGTGACCCTCAGGGAACCGGTAGCGGCGGCCCGGGCTACAAATTCCCAAATGAGATCGTTGACACACTTACCCATGATTCGGCAGGGATTCTTTCTATGGCAAACTCCGGACCTAACACCAACGGGAGCCAGTTTTTTATCACTTTAAAAGAAACTCCGTGGCTTAACGGCATGCACACCGTATTTGGTGAGGTTGTAAAAGGTATGGATGTGGTAGAGGCAATTGGAAACGTAGAAACAGGCGCACATGATCGTCCTCTTGAAGATGTGGTAATGCAGGAAGTAAAGATCATTCGCAAAGGCCAGGCAGCCAAAAATTTTAAAGCTGCTGAAGTTCTTACTCAGGAGTTAGCCGATTTTAAGGCTGAAGCTGAAGAAAAGGAACGCAAAATGAACGAGCAGCGTTCTGCTAACGCTCAGCGTTACGAGGAATTGAAAGCCGGTGCTAAAGAACTTGAAAGCGGTCTCCAGATTGCATTTTTGGAAGAAGGTGAAGGCCCAAAGCCACAACAGGGAGATACCGTAAGGGTAAACTACAAAGGCTATTTGAGCTCTGGTGATCTTTTTGATACCAACATTGCCGAAGTAGCCGAAGAAGCAGGTGTGCTTAATGAAAGAAGACAGCAAATGGGAGGATATGCCCCTATGCCAATGCTATACAGTAAAGATGCACCTATGATCCCCGGATTTAAAGAAGGCGTGCAGCAAATGCAGGTAGGAGATAAAGCAGTACTGTTTGTTCCTTCTCATTTAGGATACGGAGAAAATGGTGCACCTCCAGTAATTCCACCATCTGCCGATCTTATTTTTGAAGTTGAGATGGTAGATATCCAGTAGAAGAAAAATCCTCACAAAAAAAGCTTCCAAAAATGACATTTTTGGAAGCTTTTTTATTTAAATGATCCTAAAGAATTACTTCTTCTCCGGAATGTTCTTCAATACTTCAAGTACAAAGCTCCAGTATTTTTGAGCTGAAGATATACTTGCCCTCTCATCGGGTGAGTGTGCGCCGCGAATAGTTGGTCCAAAAGAGATCATATCCATTTCGGGGTAGTTCTTTCCTAAGATTCCGCATTCCAGGCCGGCATGGCAGGCAGCAATATCGGGTTCATCGGTATTCATTTTTCGGTAGAGTTCATCGAGCACCTTTAAAATGGGAGAATCCATATTAGGAGCCCATCCGGGATATGCACCCGAGAGCTCCACTTCAAAACCAGCAAGTTCAAATCCGGCGCGAAGGCTGTTAGCGAGATCGGTCTTTGAAGAATCTACCGAAGAGCGCGTCAAACAAAGCACTTCAATTTTGCCATTTTTGACAGTTACGCGCGCCACATTGTTAGAAGTTTCCACAAGGCCCTCAATATCGGGGCTCATCCTGTACACGCCGTTATGAGCAGCGTAAATAGATTTCAGAAATAACTCCTGGGCTCCCAGTTCCATCACTTTTTGAGGGGCTTCAGTTTCTGAAACCTCAATAAGAAGCTTTGGCTCCAGGGTTTTATATTCCTGCTTAATCTGCTGAATGGCTTTCCCAATTTCAGCTGTAAAATCTTCCTTCTGAATTTTCTCAACCACTACTACAGCTTCACTTTCCCGCGGAATAGCATTACGGAGGCCGCCGCCATTTATTTCAGAAATTCTCATTCCGAAGTTTTCATACCCGCCGAAGAGAATGCGGTTCATGAGCTTATTTGCGTTTCCAAGACCTTTGATGATATCCATTCCTGAATGTCCTCCCTGCAGGCCTTTCACCTGCACCCTGTAGGCAATAGAGTCTTCGGGCACAGGTTCTTCTGTATAAGTTCCGGAAGCAGTAATATCTACGCCACCGGCACATCCAATTCCTATCTCATTATCTTCTTCGGTGTCGAGGTTAAGCAAGATATCCCCTTTAAGCAGTCCGGGTTTTAAGCCCATGGCTCCTGTCATTCCGGTTTCTTCATCTATGGTAAAGAGTGCTTCTAAAGCCGGGTGTTCAATTTCCTTACTTTCCAAAATGGCCATCATGGTGGCTACACCAAGTCCGTTATCGGCTCCCAGGGTAGTCCCATTTGCCCGCACCCAGTCACCATCAACATACATCTCAATCCCCTGATTTTCAAAATCGAAATTGGAATCGCTGTTTTTTTGATGCACCATATCAAGGTGAGACTGCAGCACTACCGCCTTTTTGTTTTCCATGCCCGGGGTTGCAGGTTTACGTATAATGACATTTCCCACCTCATCAACTTCGGTTTCCAGCCCCAGGTCATTCCCAAAGTTCTTTATAAACTCGATTACCCTTTCCTCCTTTTTTGAAGGTCTGGGAACCGCATTGAGATCGGCAAATTTATTCCAGAGTGGCTTAGGTTCTAAAGCCCTTATTTCTTCGTTCATGATGTTCTAAGTTTGAATTCTCACAAATATAAGAAATCGTAGAGCATTAGAGTTAAACAACCCACCCCGCCTTACAGGATCCCTCCGGAGGAGGGGACACTTTGATAGATAAACAAAAAATCATTTGTGAATTAGTGGCTACAAATATCCGAGTACTGAACAAGCAATTACCACCCCCCCTTTCAGGCACCCCTCCGGCGGAGGGGACACTCAGAAGAAAAAATTCAAAAAAAGAGGTGTTATTTGAGAAAAATTGTGATCGTGAAGGCTATTTCTGAAGGAGGGGACTCTAAAGAAGGATTGGATTACCTATCCATTCGGTATGATAAAATATCCAAGGCACAGTTTGTTACTATATAACTGTCCTGAATTTTAATTAACTTATAATCATGAGCAATAATGAAAAAGAAAATTCTCAAAATGGATCCCCTCCCTCGGAGGGGTGTCCGCAGGACGGGGTGGGAAAGAATGCTCCTGTTCTTACAACTATAGATGCTATTCCCATATACCGCAAACCTTCTCCTTACTTACCCGCAGAAAAAAATCTAAGGAATAGAGCAAGAGCTTTACGAAAAATGGGGAATCTTCCGGAAATCGTTTTTTGGCAACAGGTTCATAAAGGAAAATTTTACAATATTGATTTTGACAGGCAACGTGTCATTGGACATTACATTGTAGATTTTTACGTTAAGGGATTAATGCTGGTCGTCGAAATAGATGGTTCCAGCCATAACGAAAAGCAAGAATATGATGATCGGCGGGAAAATTATCTCCGAAATTTGGGTTTACTGGTCTGGAAAGTGAGTGCTACTGAGGTAATGATGGATGTTGAACGGGTTATGGAAAATCTAATGCAGTATATAATTGATAAGTATTCATAGATTGATAGTCTACTCCCACCCCGACCTTCGGCCACCCCTCCGGAGGAAGGGACACTTTGAAAGAGAAATTCAGTAATAAAAGTATTATTTCTGATAAAAATTGAGATTCTGAAGACCATCACCCCCGGCCTAGGGTTACGCTCAGGAGAAAGAGATCGTCTGGAGATAATAAAAATCATTTGTGAATTCGTGGCCAAAAATATCCGAGTATTGAACAACGAATTACCACCCCGCCTTACAGGCACCCCTCCGGAGGAGGGGACAATCAGAAGAAAATTGTTCTACTCAGGTTTTCCCGGTTTCATCCAAAATACCGATAATTTTATTAAAGTCTTGGCTGCTGTCTCTTGCAGGTTGATCCTTAAAAATCCTATTTTTGAAAGGTGAAGAAAAAAGTTGCTTTAATTCTAACCCTGTTCTTACCTGTTCAGATCATCCTGATTAAGGTACTGTCTAACTACCCTCTATTTGTGGAAAAGTGGTACAGCAATGGCATTTATCCCATTACTTCGGCGTTACTGAGAAAAACCCTCGGATTCTTTCCGTTTTCTCTGGGGGATCTTTTGTACGCTTTACTGGTGATTATGCTTATTCGCTGGATAGTATTGAGAATAAAACAAAGATTCAAAGATCCCCGGCGATGGATATTAAATGCTCTTGCCGTATTATCTCTTATCTATTTTTGCTTTAACCTCTTTTGGGGTTTTAATTATTACCGGTTGCCGCTTCATGCCGCCCTGGAAATTGAAAATGATTACACTACAGAAGAACTGGTAGAATTAACGCAAGATCTTATTGCCACCTCCAACGAACTTCATCTTTCTATTACCGGCGATGATTCGGTAAAGGTGGAAATTCCTTATTCAAAATATGAACTCCTAGAATTATCGGTAGAAGGATATAAGAATATTGAAGAGGATTTTCCGGAACTTGATTATCACGTGCCCAGCCTAAAGCGCTCTCTCTACAGCGTTCCCCTTACCTATATGGGTTTTAATGGTTACTTAAATCCGCTAACCAACGAAGGGCAGGTAAACACGCAAATTGTGGCTTACAAGATTCCTACTACCGCGAGCCATGAAATTGGTCATCAGTTGGGTTTTGCTAAAGAAAATGAGGCCAATTTTCTCGCCTGTCTTACCACGATGAACCATCCTGATCCATATTTCAACTATTCGGGCTACACCTTTGCCTTAAGCTATTGCCTTAGCGAACTTTATCGCCGGGATCCTGAGTTAGCCGAAAAGTTTGCCTCAGAACTTAACTTTGGGGTAAAGGAAAACTACCGGGAGGTGCGGGAATTTTGGGAAAGCCACAAAAATCCTTTCGAACCAATTTTTATGTTTACCTACAATTCCTTCCTGGTGGCCAATAATCAGCCACAGGGAATGATGAGCTACAGTTACGTGGTGGCGCTGCTGGTAAATTATCACAAAAGCAGAGGAAAATTATAACAAGTTAATCATTCTCATTTTTTTGCTAACTTACCTGCTCAAAATTCCAATCCTATAACAATTTTATGAGAATTAAACTTTTATTCTGCCTGCTGTTTAGTGCCGTAACCGGACTGCAGGCGCAGGAGTATTTTCCTAAGAATGATGCCGTTAAGGCTCAGGAAAATACCAACTTCACAGTTCTTTCGAACGCCAACATTTATGTAGATCCTTCCACCGTTATTCAAAACGGGATGCTGGCCATGCGCAATGGAAAGGTCACCGCCGTTGGAAAAAACATTAAAATTCCCGCAAATGCTGTAGTCATTGACCTTAAAGGAAAAACAATTTACCCTTCCTTTATTGATCTTTACTCGAGTTTTGGGATTGAAAAACCGAAAAGCGAAGGCGGCAGCCCCTACAGCGGGAATCCGCAGTACGATGCCGGGCGCGAAGGTTATTACTGGAATGACCATATAAGGCCCGAAACTTCGGCTTTGGAAAACTTCTCCTATAATAAAGAGGAAGCCGAAAAGCTGAGAAAGCTTGGTTTTGGCGTAGTTAATACTCACATGCCCGACGGAATTGTGCGTGGTACCGGAATGCTTATCGCCTTAAATTCCGAAGGAACTGAAGGAGACAGAATACTTGATAAAGAGTCTGCACAATATCTTTCCTTTGAAAAAAGTGCAAAATCAAAACAGGTCTACCCTTCTTCTAAAATGGGTGCCATGGCTTTGCTTAGACAAACTTATCTTGACGCCGACTGGTACGCGAAGGGTAATGCCCACAATAAAGATCTTGCTCTTGAAGCTTTTAATGAGAACAAAAACCTCCTTCAAATCTTCAAAACCGACAATTTACTGGATGAACTTCGTGCCGATAAAGTGGGTGACGAAATGGGTGTGCAGTATGTGATTGTGGGCAGCGGAAATGAATTTGAGCGACTTGATGCCATAAATGCCACCAATGCCACCTTTATTGTACCCGTTAATTACCCCGAGCCGTTTGATATGGAAGACCCGTACATGGCCAACTACGCCACTTTGGGAGACATGAAAGAATGGAACCAGGCACCGGCAAACCTCAAAATGCTTAGCGAGAAGAAAGTTCCCTACACCATCACATCTCATGATGCCGAAAAGAATTTCAGGGAGAATTTACTTAAAGCAGTGGCTTATGGACTTGATAAAAAAGATGCCCTTGCTGCCTTAACAACCGTGCCTGCAAAACTTATAGGCCATGAAAATAAACTTGGAACCTTAAAAGAAGGTGCCTGGGCGAATTTTATCATTACCTCTGGCGACTATTTTGACAAGGAAACCACTATATACGAGAATTGGGTTCAGGGCAAACGAACTGTATTTGAAGACATTGACCTGGTGAACCTCAACGGTACTTATGATGTCAAGGTCGGCAGCGATACCTACACGGTAAAGATCAGCGGTGAGCCTTCAAAACCCAAGGCTGAAGTTAGCACCAATAATAGCAAGATAGGTTCAAAGATCAACTACAGCAACAACTGGGTTAACCTGCTGCTATCTTCTCCCGATACTACAAAAACTGAATACACCAGGCTTAGCGCCAGAATCTCTAATAACGCAAAAACCTTCAGCGGAAAAGCCATTTTAGGAGATGGTACAGCAACCAGTTTTACTGCTACCCGCACTGAAGATGCTTCAGAAAAGAAAGATGAAAAATCTGAAGAACACCCCGAAGTACTTCCTGTAACCTTTCCGAATATGGCTTATGGATTTCAGGAGCTTCCGAAGCAACAGGATGTACTCTTCAAAAATGCTACGGTTTGGACCAATGAAGCTGAAGGCATCATGGAAAACAGCGACGTACTGGTAAAGAATGGGAAGATTGCTGCAGTTGGCAGAAACCTTAGCGCCCGTGGTGCTACAGTAATAGATGCTACAGGAAAGCACCTTACTACCGGGATTATAGATGAGCACTCTCACCTGGCGGCATCGGCCGTGAATGAGGCGGGACACAACTCATCGGCCGAGGTGCAGATGGAAGATGTAGTAGATCCCGATGATATTGGAATTTACAGGAACCTGGCCGGGGGAGTAACTACAATGCAGCTACTTCATGGATCGGCTAACCCAATTGGAGGACAGTCGGCCATCCTAAAGATGAAATGGGGAGCTACTCCACAGGAAATGGTTCTTGACAATTCACCAAAGTTCATCAAGTTTGCTTTGGGAGAGAACGTAAAACAGGCAAACTGGGACAGCAATTCCCGCTTCCCACAAACCCGTATGGGGGTGGAACAGGTATTTGTAGATTATTTTACCCGTGCCCGCGAATATGAGCAGCTAAAAAAGAGCGGCAAACCCTATCGCAAGGACATTGAAATGGAAACCATCCTGGAAATCATTAACGGCGAACGCTTTGTGACTGCACATTCTTACGTTCAAAGTGAGATCAATATGTTGATGAAGGTAGCCGAGCAATTCGGTTTTAATATAAATACGTTTACACATATTTTGGAAGGTTACAAATTAGCCGATAAAATGGCCGAACATGGCGTGGGAGGTTCTACTTTCTCTGACTGGTGGGCGTATAAATATGAAGTAAAAGATGCCATCCCGCAAAATGCTGCCATTATGCATAATGCCGGTGTAACAGTCGCCATTAACAGTGATGATGCCGAAATGAGCCGCAGACTGAACCAGGAGGCGGCAAAAAGTGTGAAATACGGGGACATTTCTGAAGAGGAAGCCTGGAAATTTGTTACCCTTAACCCGGCAAAACTGCTGCACATTGATGACCGTGTGGGAAGCATAAAAGAAGGAAAAGATGCCGATTTAGTGCTATGGAATGCCCATCCGCTTTCTGTTTACGCCAAGCCTGAAAAGACAATAATTGAAGGCGTAGTGTATTTTGATCTGGAAAGAGATCAACAACTTAGAAAGGAAGTGGAAAAGCAGAAAAACCTGCTCACCTCCCAAATGCTAAAGGCCAAAAACAATGGTCTTAAGACGCAGCCGGTAAAAAACTCCAGCAAAGAAGAAATGCACTGTGACACCCTCTAAAATTTGAAGTATGAAAAATTTGAAAAAATATATTCTGCCGGTCCTGCTCCTTTTTGCAGGTTCGGTCATAGCACAACAAACTCCGGCGCCACAACAGGACCGGGCAATAAGCATTGTAGGTGCCACTGCCCACGTTGGGAATGGAGAAGTTATTGAGAACAGCGTGATCATCTTTGAGAACGGGAAACTAACTACGGTGACCGATGCGGCTTCCACCAATCGTCAATATCCCGGTACCGTGATCGATGCCAAGGGCAAACACGTTTATCCCGGGTTTATCGCCCCTAACTCCTCCCTGGGGTTGGTAGAAATTGATGCGGTGGTACAGAGTGATGACGAAGATGAACTTGGGGAACTTTTACCTCACGTTCGCAGTCTCATCGCTTATAATGCCGAAAGCCAGGTGGTGGAAAGTATGCGCCCCAATGGAGTGCTCGTAGGGCAAATCGCTCCACGGGGCGGAAGGATCTCCGGCACCTCGTCTATTGTACAGTTTGATGCCTGGAACTGGGAAGATGCCGTATTAAAAGAAGATGATGGTTTGCACATTAACTGGCCCAACAGCGTTCGCAGAGGCCGTTGGTGGATGGGTGAAGATCCCGGTATAAAACCGAATGATGATTACTCAAAAGACCTTCAGGAGTTGAGCTCATTTTTTAAAAATGCCAAAGCCTACCTCGCAGGACCCCAGGAAAAAGCGAATCTGCCTTTCCAGGCCATGAAAACTGTATTTAACGGAAAAAAGAAAATTTACATCCACGCCGATTCAGAAAAAGAGATTATCGACGTCCTGGCTTTTAAAGAAGAACATCAACTGGAAAACGTAGTGCTTGTGGGCGCTTACGATGCTTTTAAAGTAGCCAATCAAATCAAGGCAGCCAATGTTCCGGTACTTGTAGGCCGTGTGCACGAAACCCCGCAAATGGAAGATCAGGATTATGACCTACCCTACAAACTCGCCTACCTGCTTAATCGGGAAGGAATTCTTGTGGGGCTGGAAACCAGCGGTGACATGGAAAGAATGAACAGCCGAAATTTGCCATTTTACGCAGGTACAGTTACCGGTTACGGCCTCAGTAAAACCGACGCTCTTAAAATGATCACTTCAAACACTGCAAAGATCCTGGGGGTTGACGACAGCCTTGGAACACTGGAGGCCGGTAAAGATGCCACTCTTTTTATTAGTGAAGGAGACGCGCTGGATATGCGTACCAATAAAGTTGCCCGGGCGTTTATACAGGGGCGTGAAATAAGTTTGGAAAGCCACCAGACAGAGCTGGCAAAAAGATATACTGAAAAATACGGCCAGCAGGAGAAAAAATAATCTCCAAAAATGCCATTTTTGACAGGAGGCTGATTGAAAAACTAATCCCGTTTAACCTGAAGGTTTTCAGGTTCTAACTACTTCTGAAAATTTAGGATCAGTAGATTCTAAAATTTCCGAAGAAAAGATTAGTACTATTTCAATCAGCCTCTTTTTTTTATACTTTGAAATCTTCCGAATTTAGTACCACCTGCGTAGAAGGCAGTACAGGTTTACTGTCATCTTCGGCAGTAATAAATATCCTTATAGGTTCATAAGGTGTATTGGTGGTCAATTTCCCGTTGTTCTTGCGATTGATATCCAGCCGACCCAGGTTAATGGTGCCGTGTTCCCTGGTCACCATCCACACCACATAATGCGCCCGCGAAGGCGTAAGCCTGTTGGGGCTTGCAAGGTTACTCACCTCAAGCTCTACTTCATAATTCTGGTTGTTATCTTTATCGACCTTTACAACGGCTTCAGCAGCGGGTACTACATTAGAAACCGGGAAAGTGATCTTTTTACTGCAGGCAGTAATCAAAATAGCGGCAAAAATAAAGCTGAGCACCTTAAAAGCATCAGGCATTGAAAGTGGCTTATTTTTCTTGTTTTTCTTTTCCATAAAAGTGGTTTTTCGTTTTCCCGTTAAAATACCGCTTTTTTTCCAATCCTGAAAATCCTACCATGCCCTACGCCACTATTACTGCACCAAACCCGAAGTTTTCTATCTTTGCAGCATGCAAAAATTCATAAGTAGTTTTCAGAATCAGGCGGTAAAGAGGATATTACAGTTACAGGAAAAATCGCGCGCCCGCAAAAAAGAACACGTCTTTGTAGTAGAAGGCATCCGGGAGATAAATTTAGCTATAAAAGGAGGCTACCAGGTCACCGAACTGTATTATACCTCTGATCTCTTTCCTGCTGAAAAAGCCGAAAATCTGCTTTCATTAATTTCCAATCCTGTTGATGTGACCGAACTTTCTTCGGAAGTATATCAAAAGATCGCATACCGCGGAAGTACCGAAGGGGTACTGGCAATTGTGGGTTCCCGGGAGCTTTCCCTGCAAAACCTGACCTTCAAAACAAAGAATCCGCTGATTCTCGTCGCCGAAGCCCCCGAAAAACCCGGAAATATAGGAGCATTATTGCGCACCGCCGATGCTGCAGCTGTAGATGCCGTACTTATTGCCAATCCGCGGACAGATATGTTCAATCCAAACATCATTCGCAGTAGTGTAGGCTGCATCTTCACAAATAAGATCGCCACCGGCAGTACTTCAGAAATTATTGCTTTTTTAAAGGAGCGAAAAATTGCCATTTTTGGAGCCGCACTACAGGCCTCTGTTCCTTATCACAGTGTTGACTTCACCGGCGGTAGTGCCATTGTGGTAGGTACTGAAGCCACAGGGCTAAGTTGCGAGTGGCTGGAAAATACTACCCAAAACATTATCATCCCCATGGAAGGAGCAATAGACTCCATGAACGTATCGGTTGCTGCGGGAATCTTGATCTTTGAAGCAAAAAGGCAGCGGCGTTAATTGGATTTCGGATACTCTTTTTAATGTTGCGGGTTTCGGGTTTGCTTTAATTGCCCATCCCGCCTTGCAGGTACCCCTCAGGAGGAAGGGACACTTTGAAAGAGAAACAAAAAAACATTTGTGAATTCGTGGCCAAAAATATCCGACAATAAAGAGTAAAAAGATCTTAACCTCCCAACCTTACAATTCCGAACCTAAACCCACTCCGCCTTGCAGGCACCACTCCGGCGGAGGGAACACTTTGAAAGAGAAACAAAAAAACATTTGTGAATTCGTGGCCAAAAATATCCGACAATAAAGAGTAAAAAGATCAAAACCTCCCAAACTTACAATTCCGAACCAAAACCCACCCCGCCTTGCAGGCACCCCTCCGGAGGAAGGGACACTTTGAAAGAGAAACAAAAAAACATTTGTGTATTCGTGGCCAAAAATATCCGACAATAAAGAGTAAAAAGATCTTAACCTCCCAACCTTACAATTCCGAACCTAAACC
>NZ_JAPJDA010000031.1:0-9763 GCF_026241755.1 Salinimicrobium profundisediminis | reverse complement strand
AGATCAAAACCTCCCAAACTTACAATTCCGAACCAAAACCCACCCCGCCTTGCAGGCACCCCTCCGGAGGAAGGGACGGTAATAAGAATATTTCTTCTTAAGGTGAAAAATTAGATTTCATATAAGTTGACTTTAGTGGTCAATCTATATCCTGAACGCACAACTTTCCACTCTCACTTTTCACAAAAGTTTTGTCCCTTTAAATCTTAATTCTTCAATAAAGATTCTGCTTATATTAGCCGAAAACAACAAATTTGACAGCAAATACTCTTTTTTGGATCATTGTAGGCATCATCATTATTGATTTTTTAGTCGATAAGATCCTGGATGCCTTGAATGCCAAACACTATAATGATCCTGTGCCCGATTCGCTTAAAGATGTTTTTGACGAGCAGGAATATGAGAAATCACAGCGGTACAAGAAATCAAACTACAAATTCGCGATGGTTTCCTCTACATTTTCGGTGGTGGTATTGTTGCTGTTCCTTTTCCTCGATGGCTTCGATTTTGTTGATACTCTTGCACGATCAGTTTCAGATAACGCTATTTTAATAGCACTGATCTTCTTCGGCATTATTATGCTCGGGAGCGACCTGTTATCTCTTCCCTTCTCGTGGTACCACACATTTGTAATTGAAGAAAAATTCGGTTTTAATAAAACGACTCCCAAAACCTTCATTTTAGACAAGCTAAAGGGCTGGGGAATGATGATCGTTCTTGGCGGCGGCATACTGGCATTAATAGTGTGGTTCTACCAGTTCGCAGGCGGTAACTTCTGGTGGTACGCATGGATATTGGTGGCGGCTTTCAGTATCTTTCTGAATATGTTCTACGCCAGATTAATAGTTCCGCTTTTCAATAAACAAACTCCACTTTCCGAAGGTTCCCTGCGGAATAAGATAGAGGCCTATGCCCAGAAAGAAGGTTTTACTCTCGAAAAGATCTTTGTAATAGATGGCTCAAAAAGAAGCACTAAGGCCAATGCCTATTTTTCGGGTTTTGGGAATGAAAAAAGGGTCACCCTTTACGACACTTTAATCAACGACCTGCAGGACGAGGAGATTGTTGCGGTTTTGGCACATGAGGTGGGGCATTACAAGAAGAACCACATCATCATCAACATGGTGATAAGCATTTTAAGCACAGGGTTTACCCTTTGGATTTTGTCTCTCTTTGTGGGCAACCCGTTGCTTTCGGAAGCATTGGGAGTGGAAAATCCAGGGTTTCACATAGGGTTGGTAGCCTTCGGGATTTTGTACAGCCCTATTTCTGAACTTACCGGGATCATCATGAACTATCTCTCCCGGAAGTTTGAATATCAGGCCGATAATTTTGCGAAACAAACCTATAAGGCACAACCTTTGATTAGTGGATTAAAGAAGCTGTCAAAAAACAGCTTAAGCAATCTTACCCCGCACCCTGCTTATGTTTTTGTACATTACTCTCATCCGCCATTGTACAAACGGTTCAGGAATCTTGAAAGGTAATTAAATTGCCTGTTTTCAATCTTAATTGTATTTTTAGATCATGACGGAAGCCGCTATAGAAAAAGAAAACAAAGACATTGCCCAGCAGTACAAGGAACTGCTGCGCATAAGCTACCAAACCCTTACCGATGATGATAAAAAGCTCATTCGGCAGGCTTTTGATGTGGCGGTAGATGCCCATAAAGATCAGCGTCGCAAATCGGGCGAAGCTTATATTTTTCACCCCATTGCCGTAGCCAAAATTGTTGCTTCGGAAATTGGGCTTGACGCGACATCTATTGCTGCTGCCCTTTTACATGATGTGGTAGAAGACACCAGCTTTACTCTTGAAGACATTCAGCAGACGTTTGGTGATACCGTAGCGCGAATTGTAGACGGGCTTACCAAGATCTCTAACCTTGAACATGATAAAGATGTTTCCCTGCAGGCCGAGAACTTCAGGAAAATGCTGCTTACGCTGAATGATGACGTGAGGGTGATTATTATTAAGATCGCCGACAGACTGCACAACATGCAGACGATGGATTCCATGCGGACAGACAAACAGGAAAAGATCGCTTCAGAAACACTTTACATCTACGCTCCCCTGGCCCACCGTATTGGTTTGTACAACATCAAAACCGAACTTGAAGACCTGGGACTAAAATATACTGAACCTGAAGTTTACAACGAGATCCTTCAGAAAATTAGGGAAAGTAAGGAAGAGCAGGACAAATACATTGCAGAATTCACTAAGGTGATTCAGGATTCCCTCGACAGGGAAAATATGAAGTACACCATCAAGGGACGGCCAAAATCGATCTACTCGATACGGCGAAAAATGAAGAACCAAAATGTCACTTTTGACGAGGTATACGACAAGTTTGCGGTAAGGATCATCTACGGAAGTGATGCTGCCAATGAGAAGTTTTTGGCATGGAAGATCTATTCAATCGTGACCGATCATTTTAGACCCAACCCTACCCGCCTGCGCGACTGGATCTCCTCCCCAAAGTCGACCGGTTATGAGGCCCTGCACATTACTGTAATGGGACCTAAAGGCCGATGGGTGGAAGTGCAAATTCGCAGTGAGCGAATGAACGAGATCGCCGAAAAAGGATATGCCGCACATTATAAATACAAGCAGGGCAACCAGGAAGACAGCCTTGATGAATGGGTAAACAAACTTCAGGAAGCCCTGGAAAATTCGGAAGTAAACGCAGTAGATTTTGTAGAGCAGTTTAAGCTGAACCTTTATTCCAAAGAGATCTTTGTATTTACACCACAGGGGGAACTAAAATCCCTTCCGAAGGGAGCTACCCCGTTAGACTTCGCCTTCAGCATACATACAGAAATTGGTTTGCGCACTCGTGGTGCCAGGGTGAACAGTAAACTGGTGCCGCTAAGCACCACACTTAAAACCGGCGACCAGGTAGAGATCATTACTTCAGAAAAAGCAAAGCCCAACTCCAACTGGCTCGACTATGCCACTACGGCACGGGCAAGGGCCAAGATTAAATCTTCCCTTAAAGAGGAAAAGAAGAATATCGCCGAAGAAGGAAAAGCCATTCTTTCAAGAAAATTACGGGCCCAAAAGATCCCGTTTAATGAAAAGACCATCAATGAACTGGTAATCTTCTTTAAGCTAAAAACAAGTCTCGACCTCTTTTACAGGGTTGGGGTGGGCACTATAGACAACCAGAAGTTGAAGGACTATGCAGCCTCACGCAGCAACGCCCTGGTAAGTTTCTTTAAAAATAAGATAAGAAAACAGGACACGGTTGAGGACATTGACCGCGATGAGATCACTGCAAAATATGACCAGCTGGTGTTTGGGCGCGATGAAGAAATTCTCGACTATAAATTGGCCAACTGCTGTAACCCTATTCCGGGAGACAATGTTTTCGGGTTTATTACGGTAAGCGAGGGTATTAAAGTCCATAAAAAAGACTGCCCCAATGCCATCCAGCTACAGAGCAATTTTGCCTACAGGATCATTCAGGCTAAATGGAAAGATTCTACCCAGGAAGAGTTCAAGGCGGTGATCAAGCTAACAGGAATAGACAATATTGGCCTGGTGAACGACGTGACCCGTGAGATCTCCAACAACATGAATACCAATATTAAAAATATTAATTTTGATAGCCAGGACGGCATTTTTACGGGCAGGATCACGGTTGTGGTCAAGAACAACAGCCTTCTTAAAAAACTCATTGAACACCTCAAAAAAATAAACGGTATAGATAAGGTGACACGTGAATAATCTTATACCTTTGCACCCATATCATGAGCAAGAAAGTAGTGAACAAAAATGACCAGGCAGTAGTAAAGAATGTCTTTACCAAATACCTGGAAGAGAAGGGACATCGAAAGACTCCCGAGCGCTTCGCCATCCTGCAGGAGATCTACAACAGCGAAGAACATTTTGACATAGAGTCGCTCTACATCAAAATGAAGAACAAAAAGTACCGCGTGAGCCGTGCTACATTATACAATACCATTGAACTGCTATTGGAGTGCGGACTTGTGCGAAAACACCAGTTTGGCAACAACCAGGCCCAGTACGAAAAATCATATTTTGACCGTAACCACGACCATATTATCTTAACCGATACAGGTGAGGTGATCGAGTTTTGTGATCCACGGGTACAGGCTATCAAGCAAACAATAGAAGAAGTGTTTGATATACAGATTAACAATCATTCCTTATATTTTTACGGAAACAAAAAAGCAACCGAATAACCTGAATTTTTATGGCAGTAGACTTACTTCTTGGATTACAATGGGGAGATGAAGGCAAAGGAAAAATAGTAGATGTTTTCACCAAACAATATAACATCATCGCCCGCTTCCAGGGAGGCCCAAATGCAGGGCACACCTTAGAATTTGATGGTCAAAAGCATGTACTTCACACCATCCCTTCGGGCATCTTTCACGAAGATGCGTTAAACCTTGTAGGAAATGGCGTGGTAATAGACCCTGTTATCTTTAAGAGAGAATTAGATAACCTGAGCAAAGCCGGGGTAGATTATAAAGACAGACTTGTAATCTCCAGGAAAGCACATTTAATCTTACCTACCCACCGTTTGCTGGATGCTGCCAGTGAGGCTTCAAAAGGCAAGGCCAAGATTGGCTCTACGTTAAAAGGAATAGGCCCTACTTATATGGATAAGACCGGCCGTAACGGAATTAGAGTTGGAGATCTTGAGTTAAGCGACTGGAAAGAAAAATACCGCACCCTGGCCGACAAGCATGAGGCTATGATAAGCTTCTACAACGTAGACGTACAATACAACCTTAGTGAACTTGAAACCGAATTCTTTAAGGCTATAGAAACCCTAAAATCGCTGCAGTTTATTGATAGTGAAGAATACCTGTACCAGGCTCAAAAAAGCGGAAAAACTATTCTTGCTGAAGGTGCCCAGGGATCTTTACTCGACATTGATTTTGGCACCTATCCGTTTGTTACTTCCTCAAATACTACCGCGGCAGGAGCCTGTACGGGTCTTGGAGTTGCTCCAAACCAGATAGGGGAAGTCTTCGGAATATTTAAAGCATACACCACCCGCGTTGGAAGTGGCCCCTTCCCTACCGAACTTTTTGACGAAGATGGGGAGACCATGGGACGTGTTGGTAAAGAATTTGGTGCAACTACCGGAAGAGCCCGCCGTTGTGGATGGCTTGATATGGTAGCATTAAAATATGCAGTACAGGTAAGTGGCGTTACCCAACTCATCATGATGAAAGCCGATGTTTTGAGCGGTTTTGACACCTTGAAGATCTGTACCGCATACAACTATCGTGGCGAAGAGATCACCCACCTGCCATACAATATTGAACATGAGAATGTAACTCCCATTTACACCCATTTCAAAGGCTGGGAGAAGGATCTCACTCAACTAAGCTCGGCAGACCAATTGCCAACTGAACTGAAAGATTATATTTCTTTTATTGAAAAAGAATTGGAGATCCCGGTAAAAATCGTTTCAGTAGGGCCAGACAGGCTACAGACCATCGAACTTTAAAAGGTCTCAAAAATGACATTTTTGAAAGGTGTTGCGAAAGCAGCACCTTTTTTTATGCTTAAACTCAATCAGCATCAATAACTGTTGTTATAATACGACCCAAATTTTCGTCAGCACCGGATTTCTGAAAAATTTAAAACCCCAGCTCATACATTTTCCTCTTGAAGATTTGAAATTATTCACTAACTTTGAAAATCAAAGTACTTTTTAAATGAAGAAGACTGAAGAAGATTATATGCAAGACCTTCGGGAGATACGGTCTATCATGGAGCGCTCTACAAAGTTCCTTTCCCTTAGCGGGGTTTCGGGCGTATTGGCAGGTGTATATGCTTTAGCAGGTGTTTATTCTGTACACGGGATTTTTGATCAACAAGAGTCTCTCCTGTACAAAACTGCTTCAAAGGAACAGGTGTTAAGCCTTTTACTAACAGGAACTTTAGTCCTGCTTTTGGCTATCACAACTGCAGTCTTTTTTTCAGTTGGCAAAGGCCGGGAACGCGGGGAGAGAGTATGGAATGCAGCCGCAAAGAGCATGCTTAAAAGTATGGCTGTTCCGCTGGTTACCGGCGGGCTTATCTCACTGATATTTTTAGCCAAAGGTTTGCTGGCATTTTTGGCACCTGTTACACTGATTTTTTATGGCCTCGCGCTCTACAATGCCGGAAATTACACCTTCAGCGATGTAAAATATTTTGGCATTGCCCAGCTGGTGCTGGGGCTGCTGGCAATATATTTTACACAGTATAGCTTGATGTTTTGGGCTGTTGGCTTCGGAATATTGCATATCATATATGGCATTTACGTGAACTACAAGTACGAAAGGTGAAAATATCTATAAATGGTTTGCATAAGGCTTTCGAGAGCAGGATACGCCTCGGCATCATGTCGGTCCTGGCTGTGAATGATACGCTTGATTTTTCTTCTCTCAAGGATTACCTCGAGGTGACAGATGGGAATTTAGCCAGTCATTTAAAAGCGCTGGAAAAAGAGCATTTTATTGAAGTGACAAAAGCATTTATTGACAGAAAACCCAATACAAAATATGCAATGACAAGATTGGGAAGAAAAGCCTTTGAAGAACACCTCACAGCACTGGAAAACCTTATCAAATCACAAAAGTAATTTTTTTGTCTATGTACTTTGAATTTCAAAGTACTTTAAAATAAATAAAACCCAGAACATGATGACGACCACGGAAATTAATCGACATTTTTTACAGCAGAATACTTCGAAGATCATGTTTAGTTATACTGCTACATCCTTTGTATTAGGAGGAGATAATCTGAAAGATCTTAATATTTAAAACGATTCCAGGAATTCCTAAACCAAAAACAACTATAAAAATCAGACGTTATGAAAACCAAAAGACTAACTGTTATCTTACTTGCCGCCACTTTTCTTTTACTTCTTCCTCTCCTTAGAATGCAGTTCAGCCAGGAAGTGAACTGGGACCTTTTCGATTTTATCGTGGCAGCCATCCTCCTCTATGGCACTGGTCTAATCATAGAATTGATATTAAGAAAGGTGAAAGACAGTCAAAAACGCCTTATCATTTGTGCCATCATTCTGGGAGTACTTTTCCTGGTCTGGGCCGAACTAGCCGTAGGTGTATTTGGAAGCCCCTTTGCCGGCAGCTAATACCGTATGGAAGCAATCCTTATTCACTCCCTGCTCCTCGCCTGCTGTCTCTCCTGTAAACCAATTCTTGCTACGGAAAATATCCCTGAAACCACTGCGATATCTTTTGATGCTGAAAAATGGCATTTTAAAGATGGTTTCAGTTTTCCTTACAGAGACAGCATGCTGAAGGATCTTATGAAAGACACAAATTTCCGAAAGCTGAAGAAGCCGGAAGTATTGAACCTTCTGGGAGAACCAACCAGGGTGGACACAAATTATCTAAAGAGTCCGGGAAAAGCGATTTGGTCTTGTGCCTTTCCACACTAAAACCATGGTTGTGAAATTTACAGGAGCAGATAGTATTGAATGGATCAGGATCCATTAATAAATAGCTAATTTTAAAAGAATAAGATGATCTGGCATAAATACATATCAAAATTGAGCGGCTGGTTATTCGGTCTGCTGTTGGTCGCTCTCGGTGTCCTCAACCTTATACTGGTACACCCTGTACCCGGCTTGATATATCTTTTTCTGGCCCTCATTTTCGTGCCACCCATGAGCCGTGCTTTTGAAAAACATTTCAGATTGTATATTCCGGTTGCGCTGAAGATCATTCTTGGTATTGTCATTCTCTGGTTTACCCTCGGAATAAGTGATCTTGCGGAGATATACGGTCTATAAAAAAGTTGGAAAACAGGCAGGAAAATTGCACAAAAGAGAGAAACGGTGAGTCCTGAAGTATGGAATATTTTGTAAAGAAAGAATCGATAGTAAGAGAGATTTGGGGTAAGAGTGATACTATCCTGGTCATTTTTGCAGGTGCATCGGCCGAGTTTGCTTTAAACAAAGCAGTAGACTGGCTGTACTTTACCGGAAAACTACCCGCCGATCCTTTAGGCCGGCTCTTTTCAACCGTAACCTATGCCAGGCAAATCGTGTTCTTCTCCCATTCCGAGGCAATAGGAGCAATCAAGAGGATCAATGCCATCCACAGCGGAGTAGAAAATCAGCGGGGCAACAAAATTCCGCAGTGGGCATACCGGGATGTACTTTTTATGCTCATTGGATATTCCATTCGAGCCTATGAACTACTGGAGCGGAAACTTTCTCAAGATGAAAAACAAGAAGTATTGGACGTCTTCTACCGGGTAGGAAAGGCAATGGAAATCGAAGACTTACCACCAAACTATAATGATTGGCTGTCACAAAGAAAACAGCACCTGGAACAGGACCTGGAAGACAGCAGGTACAGCAAAGATCTCTACCGGCAGTACAAAAAGCATCTTGGCCCTGTGCGCTACTGGTTCCTGTTAAAAGTACAGGAACTGGTATGCCCACAAAAGGTCAAAGAACTACTCCACCTGACTTCAAACCCCATCATACCACCTGCGCTAACAACCTATAAGATCATGCGGTACTTAAAACTGGACCATATTGCCAAATCACTACTACTCCCCAATGACTATAAGGACCAGATAAAAGATTTGGACAGGTTTAAAAACACGAATCAAAAACCCACTGAAGTCAGTTACTAGAAAGATTTTACTAAGGTTTTACTGAGGTTCATCGTGGTTTTATTGTAGCTTTTCTTTACGAAATTTTAAACCTGCAGAAGAACCCCTCCCCTCACTTTACCACCACATCCTGAATAAAATAGGGTCGTAAAAAGAACAGAAAAACCTGTTGTTATCCCGCAACTTTAATATGATAAAACACTATATTAGTTTTCATATAACGAGTTATGCGCAAGCCAAAAAAAGAAATATGCGTAAAAGAACATTTTTCGGACTTCTCATATTGCTGTCTATTTTTGTAGTTGGCTTCCTGATCTTTCGGACCAGTCCTGAATCACAAAAGACCACCAAGAATTCGGATAATTTCAACATAACTCTAAACCACGACGAGACAAGCCAAATTTTCAAGACGTTGATTGAATATCGAACTATAACGCCAGACAGTATTATCAACTCGAAATTATTGCCTTTTTTGGTTCACGAAAAAGAATATACAGAAGATGGACACCCACTACCGTCTCCGCCGCCTTCATTAAACGGAACTTACATTGACGGAGAATACCTGATTCGTTTTTTAAATTCAGATGAGTTTATTAGAGAACCGGGATTTGAAAACAAAGATTTCTTTTCTAAAGAAGCGGATCTAAAACATTTGAAAGGACAAATTGAGAATTCGAAAAAATGGGCAAAGGAAACTGACTTAAAAGATTATTACTTGGCCTATAAAAATGATAGGAATGAAAAAGAGGGTTATCATTTTTATACACCTCTTTTTAATAATGACAGTACAGAGGTCTATATACAGGTAGATTTCTATGAAGGAGTTTATGGTGACGGAACTGGATATTTCCTTATAAAGGAGAATGGCACCTGGAAAGTTGTTGGATCAACTGGAATATGGATAACATAACTAAAAGATAAAGGCCAGCGCATAACAATGAATAACACAAATTGCGGAATACCTTCCAAAAATGGCATTTTTGAGTACCTTTAAAAAGCAGTCTCTAACGGACAAATCCAAGTCACCAAGCCGCAACTTGCGTTATTCGGGACGTTGTAACACATTCCCCACATGAAGAAACTCCATTAATTTCTTCGGCTAACGGGTTGCAGAATATCACCTTCCTGTATTAAATTT
>NZ_JAPJDA010000030.1 GCF_026241755.1 Salinimicrobium profundisediminis | reverse complement strand
ACTTGAGCTCACGCTCAAAGATTACTATTTTTTTCACGCGAGGCAAGCCTCGGGGTATTTACCCTCCAAGAATAAAAGAATACGCTCCGAAGGAGCGGCATATTTATAGCAGAGCAACCCAAAGACCCAAATAAGCTCCGAAGGAGCGGCATATCTATAGAAAAACACACAGAACCAATATGAGCTCCGGAGGAGCGGCATATTTATAGCAGAGAAATCTCAAGGTCAAAATGAGCTCCAGCGGAGCGACACAATTCCCCACCCCGACCTGCGGCCACCCCTCAAAAGGAGGGGATAATTTGCGTGACGGGATCCCCTAAAACAAAAAAAGCTCCTTGTTTTCACAAGAAGCTTTTTGGGTGGAAGACCGGGTTCGAACCGGCGACCTCTGGAACCACAATCCAGCGCTCTAACCAGCTGAGCTACAACCACCATTTTAATCGGATGCAAATGTAATATAATTCCTCTCTTCTACAAAAGAAAAAAATTGAATTTTTTACAGGAGATCAAACAGGGAATCTACCGCTACATGTCGGCTCACGTTATATCCTTCGGCATAATCTACGTTGATGAGCCTACCTAAATCCCTGGCCCTGTAGGTGATGCTGTCAAAAAAATTACTGCTTGAGATAGGAGTTTCGGGCTCCTGACTATTTTCGTCCCAAAACTGAGATCTGTAGGCTTTAACAGAGGCTAATTTCTTGTCCATGAAGCCCGTAACATCTACCACAACATCGGGGGTAAGATTTTTCCATTGTATGTAGTGAAAAACATTCTTTGGGCGCCATGCCTCCTGTGAATTCCCGTTGTAAATAGTTTCAATCTTACGCAAGCCACTCAAAAAACAGGCATCAGCTACCAGTTTTGCCCCTTTCCCATGATCTATATGCCGGTCGTCTATCGCATTACACAACACCAAATCTGGCTTGTACTTCCGCAGCACTTTAATGATCTCAAGCTGATGAGAGACGTTATTCACAAAAAAACCATCACTGAATTCGAGATTTTCGCGCATTGACAGCCCCAGGATCTTTGCCGCATCGGCAGCCTCCTGATCCCTGATCTCGGCGGTACCACGAGTTCCCAGCTCCCCGCGGGTAAGATCCAGTACCCCCACTTTTTTGCCCCGTGAAATTTCTTTGGCAAGGGTAGCCGAGCAACTCAATTCAACATCATCGGGGTGTGCCCCAATGGCAAGTATATCTAATTTCATTTTTGTAATCTTTCTTGTCTGGTTCGTGAAAATTTAGCCACGAATAAACGTATATTTTTTATTTACTCTTCTCAATATGGATCAGTCGGAGCTTTTTTCAGCAAACTTTCTGAGCACTTTTTAATACTAATTCATCATTCCTGTTCCTCTAGTAGCCACGAATTCACGAATATTTTTATTTATTACTCCTCTTAAGCTTTTTTTAACAAACTTTCTGAGCACTTAACACTGATCACTTTTTGATACTCATTCCTGGTTCCTCTAGTTGCCACGAATAAACGTATATTTTTTATTTACTCTTCTCTTTGTTAATCAGCTAAGATTTTTCAGCAAACTTTCTGACCACTGAACACTGAGCACTGACCACTGAACACTGAGCACTGAGCACTGAATACTTATAACTGCGTACTAACATTACAGCCGAACATCAAGCATATCCTTCTTCGTCTCTTCCAGGGCTTGTTCTATATCGGCAATAAGATCTTCGGGTTCCTCGATACCTACCGAAAATCTCATGAGCTTATCACTTATTCCCTGCGCTGCACGATCTTCGGGAGTTAAAAGGGCGTGAGAGGTCTTGGCAGGTGACAAAATGGTCGACTCTACCCCGGCAAGGCTCATAGAGGGTTTGATAAGCTTCAGGTACGTCATAAACGCCTGCGAATCGAGATCTTTCAGTTCAAATGACAGCATTCCGCCAAACCCGTGCATTTGTTTCTTTGCCAGTTCATGCCCGTCATGAGAAGCCAATCCCGGATAATAGACCTTCTGCACCAACTCATTCTTTTCAAGATATTCGGCCAGCTTTTGTGCATTTTCATTCTGTGCTTTTACTCTAAGTCCCATGGTCTTCAGGCTGCGTTCCAGAAGCCAAACGGTATAATCGCTAAGGCTTCCGCCGAAATTCTTGGCCAGCTGAAAGATCCTGTCGATTTTTTCTTCCGAAGAGATCACGGCCCCGGCAAGAATATCGCTGTGACCGCCCATGTATTTTGTGGCCGAATGTATCACCACATCAATCCCAAAATCAATGGGGTTTTGATTTACGGGTGAAGCAAACGTGTTATCGATCATACTCACCAGCCCTCGCTTTTTTGCGAGCTTTGCCACAGCTTCAATATCAGTTACTGTTAACAATGGGTTTGACGGAGTTTCAATGTAGATCACTTTTGTATTTTCCAGGATCTCGTGCTCAAAAGCTTCCGCAGAAAGATCTTTTGCAAAGGAATATTCGATGCCGAATTTTTCAAATTCCTCGACCACAAGATTACTTGTACCGCCATACAGCGTTTTTTGCAGCACCACGTGATCTCCCTTCTGCAAAAAGGCAAAAAGCGAAGTACTTACCGCAGCCATACCGCTGCCAAAAATAAGAGCAGCTTCGCCATGCTCGAGTGCGGCTATTTTTTGAGCCAGCGCCTGTTGATTTGGCGTATTGAAATATCGCGGGTAGCGTTTCACCTCCACATCTTCGTATGCATAAGAAGTTGACATGTACAACGGGGACACTGCGCCCTTAAACTGTTCATCTTTCAGCTCGCCCACATGGGTGCAAATGGTATTGAGACCGGGTTTTTTATGAGTCATAATTGTCGCAAAAAAATTCTTTTCCAAGATAAAAATAATTAATGAAAAAGACGGGGTTCCAAAAATGCCATTTTTGAGACTCCTCCCTGACAGCCCCTGTAATTTCTCGGCACTTTTTTATCTTTACGATATGAAAACCATCTTTAAGAACATCAAACAGCTCGTACAGGTAAGAGAGGAAACCCTTAAACCTTTAAGAGGCAGCGAAATGAAAGAACTCCCCGTTATAGACAACGCCTGGTTGCTGGTGGAGGACGGGAAAATTGCCGACTTCGGAAAAATGCAGGATCTTCCCTCTTTTGAAGGAGTTTCTGAAGTAGATGCCTCCGGAAAGTTTCTGCTGCCGGGCTGGATAGATTCCCACACACACCTGGTTTACGCCGGAAATAGAGAACAGGAATTCATAGACCGCATTAACGGCCTCACTTATGAAGAAATCGCCGAAAAAGGTGGCGGAATAGTGAACTCGGCCATAAAGCTGCAGGAAACTTCTGAAGAAGAGCTCTACCAGCAATCGGCCAGGCGGCTGGAAGAAGTGATGAAGATGGGTACCACGGCCATTGAGATCAAATCGGGTTACGGTTTGACCACAGCTGCCGAACTCAAAATGTTGAGGGTGATCAAAAAGCTGAAAGAAAACTATAAATTGCCCGTAAAAGCGACCTTTTTGGGCGCTCATGCAATTCCGCCGGAATACAAAAACGACAAAGACGGCTATCTCGACCTGCTCGTTAATGAAATGATCCCAAAAGTAGCTGAAGAAGGGCTGGCCGAATTTGTAGATATTTTCTGCGAAAAAGGCTATTTTTCAGTAGAAGATACACACCGGGTTTTAGAAGCCGGAAAAAAAAATGGGCTCAGGCCAAAGATCCACGTCAATCAATTCAATGCCATTGGCGGTATCAAAGCCGCAGTAGAACATAATGCACTTTCTGTAGACCACCTGGAAGTGATGGAGCCCGACGATCTTGATGCGCTAGAAGATAGCGGCACCATGCCGGTAGCACTGCCCTCCTGCTCTCTTTTCCTCGGAATTCCCTACTCCCCGGCCCGACAAATCCTTGACGCCGGACTGCCACTTGCCCTGGCCACCGATTACAACCCCGGGAGTACTCCCAACGGAAACATGAACCTGGTGATCTCCCTGGCCTGCATAAAGATGAAATTGAACCCCGAAGAAGCCATTAATGCGGCCACAATTAATGCGGCTTATGCAATGGATATTCTCGACACCCACGGCAGCATCACCAAAGGCAAAGCCGCAAACCTCATCCTTACCGAAGAGATCCCTTCTTACGGGTTTATGCCTTACTCCTTTGGCGCCAACCACATTAATTCGGTTTATATAAACGGAAAAAAGGTATAAATGAATCAGTTGAAGTTTTATTCTGAAAAACAGGTTTCAAAGCTGATCTCAACCCGGCAGGGAGAAACTAAACTGGGAGAGAAAATTATGGTTGCCACGAGTTTTGAGGACGTTCAAAAATCGGGAGCCGAAATTGTCATTTTTGGGATCCCTGAAGACATTGGCGTGCGGGCAAACTTCGGAAAACCCGGAACTTCAAATGCATGGCAGGCATTTTTGGGAGCTTTTCTCAATGTTCAGGAAAACCAGTTTAATTCGGGAGAAAATGTACTGCTTTTAGGAGAGATCAATACTTCCGAAGTGATGGAAAAGGCCGGAAATATTGATGTTTCAGATCCCAATTACGTTCAGAAGCTGGGCGATCTTGTGGAGCAACTGGATACTGCAGTTAGTGAGGTTGTCAAAAATGTCATTTTAGCAGGAAAATTTCCGGTGATCATTGGCGGCGGACATAACAATGCGTTTGGCAATTTAAAAGGAGCTTCAGAAGCTTTTAATCATCCCATAAACGTACTGAATATAGATGCACATACCGACCTGCGAAGGCTGGAACATCGTCACAGTGGGAACGGCTTCAGCTATACCTTCAAAAATGGCTTTTTAGAGAGGTATTCGGTTTTCGGGCTCCATCAGAATTACACCCCTCAATATATCTTTGATGTGATGAATGCTTCCGAAGCATATCAATACCACCTGCTTGAAGAGCTTCCGAAGCATAAGCGAAAAATGGCATTTTTGGAACTGCTGGATTTTGTAAAACAGGAAAAATTTGGCCTTGAACTGGATTGTGATGCGATTGCAAACTTTCCCAGCAGCGCTGTTTCGCCCGCCGGCCTTGAGCTTGATGAAGCCCGGGAGATGATAAGAGAGGCTGCAAAAGAGCGAAATTGTTGCTATCTTCACATTTGTGAAGCTGTAGCAACCAATAATTTTCCTACCGGAAAAGCGCTAAGTTATTTAGTAACTGATTTCTTAAAAGAGAAAACACATGCATGAAACTGTACAGTATTACGTGGAATGGGCCGCGCTGGGTATTGAAGTTGCCGGGGTTTTGGTGATGATCATAGGGCCACTTTTTGCTCTTTACAGGTATTTTTTTGACAGGCATGAAGACGGCAGTAGTTACAGAACCTTTAGACATGACCTGGGAAAGGCAATTTTACTGGGACTTGAATTTTTAGTGGCAGGCGATATTATTGCTACGGTAAGCACAGACCCTACAATGAATAATGTACTTGTGCTGGGTGTAATTGTTTTAATACGAACTTTTTTAAGTCTTTCTTTGCAAGTGGAGCTGGAGGGAAAATGGCCCTGGCAAAAGCGGGAAATCGGAGAATAAATGGAGATCATATCATTTGACCAAAAATATGCCGAAGACTTTCGGCAACTGAATATTGAATGGCTGGAAAAATATTTTTGGGTAGAACCTCATGATGAAGAGGTTTTAGGCAAGCCAGAAAAACACATTATTGAACCGGGAGGCAACATTTTCTTTGTCCGCGAAAATGACAGGATTCTTGGGACGGTGGCTTTGATGAAAATTGATGAGGGAATCTTTGAGCTCACAAAAATGGCTGTAGCCCCTGCAGCACAGGGAAAAAATATTGGCCAGAAGCTAATGCAGCACACCCTTGATTTTGCCAAAAGCAGAGGCTGGGAAAAACTCATTATCTACTCAAACCGAAAGCTGGAGAACGCCATTCACATCTACAAAAAATACGGTTTTAGGGAAATTCCCATTGGGGAGAACAATCCTTATGCGCGTGGTGATATCAAAATGGAACTACCGCTTTCTTAAAGTACTATTAAACTTAGGGTGAAAAGCTTCAGTTTTCATTAGTTTTATTGGAAACTGATTTTTTTATGAAACGTATTTTATTATTCGCCATGGTGGCCGGTTCTTTCTTATCCTGCAAAAATGAAAACCGCGAAGTTCCTGATGTTACAGGAGAAGACGTGCTCGAAGGAGAAACAGCTGCCGCTACAGATACTGCTGAAATAGACATCAATCCCATTTCACACGCCACTGCTGTAATCAATTGGGGAGACACGACCATTTACCTCGATCCCGTGGGAGGCGCCGAAGCTTTTACAGGTATGGAAGAAGCTGATTTGGTGCTGGTGACCGACATTCACGGAGATCACATGAGCGCTGAAACCCTGGCTGCTTTGAACCTTGGCGACACGCCCATCATTGCGCCGCAGGCCGTGAAAGATGAGCTGCCTGATTCTTTAGCGACAAAAATCACCGTGATGAACAACGGAGAAAATTTAAGTCAAAGTGGGATTGCCATTGAAGCTATCCCTATGTACAACCTGCGGGAAGAAGCAAAACAGTTCCACCCAAAAGGCCGCGGCAACGGGTATGTTCTTGAAAAAGACGGACAAAGGCTTTACATAGCCGGAGACACCGAAGACATCCCCGAAATGAGAAACCTCGAAAACATAGTTATTGCGCTGGTGCCAATGAACCTGCCTTACACCATGCCGGTTGATGCAGCTGCAGATGCAGTGATCGAGTTTGCACCCGAAAAAGTCTATCCGTACCACTTTCGTGGACAGGATGGAAAAGCCGATGTTGACAAATTCAAACAACTGGTAAACGAAGGAAACAGCGAGGTAGAAGTGGTGCTGGCCAACTGGTACCCCGAAGAAGAATCTTAATCGTAGACCTAGACCCTAACTTTAAA
The DNA here is from genome assembly GCF_026241755.1 of Salinimicrobium profundisediminis. Lineage (GTDB taxonomy): Bacteria > Bacteroidota > Bacteroidia > Flavobacteriales > Flavobacteriaceae > Salinimicrobium > Salinimicrobium profundisediminis. The sequence continues at coordinate 37,433 of NZ_JAPJDA010000030.1, read as the reverse complement.
CCCGCTAAAAAAAAGCGGGTTTTTTCATTAATAAACTTCAAATGATCATTGAAAAACGCCTTTTTTGACAATCTTCTTTCCTTTTTCTTTACTTCAGAAAAATGCAAAAGCTTGTATTTTATTCACAAACAGGATTTTCTTAAAAATTTTATAAATTCCGCTTAAAATAAGTAGTTTTAGAATTCAGGGAAAAGTATGGCGAAAACTTTACATCTAATTTTTATTGTATTATTTACCTGTACCGGATGGGCTCAAAATTTACAGTTACCTGCCGGTGACACGCTTCGGGTTTCCCAGATAGCCCAAAAGCAGGATCTTTCCCAACTGAATGTTTTACAATTCGATTTTGACGAAAATGGTTATTTGTGGGCAGGTACCGAAGATGGGCTCAACAGGTTCAATGGCTATAATATGTACACCTATTCTCAGGGAACCGATGAAACTTCAGGTCTCACCGATGATCATATTCGGGGGCTGCTTTACAGGAATGACACGCTTTGGCTGGGCACCAATACCCATTCAGTGCAGGCATATATTCCGTCGCAGAACAAATTTCTGCATTACAAGGATCATCAAAAAATTGCTTCCGATCCTTCCCTTAGTTTTGCCCATGGCATTTATGAGGTGAACAGCAAGTATCTCCTGGCAGCCACTCTTAAAAACTGCATCCTTATTAACAGGAAATCTGGCGGGATCACTACTCTCCCCCTGCCCAATCCCGCTGCCAATGATTACGTGCTGGGCCTCATCAATCATTCCGAAGAGAACATCTGGCTGGGCACCTACTTTAACGGTATTTTGAAACTCGATCTTCAAAAAATGACCATTGAAGATATGCCGCAGTTTAATACGCTGGACAATAATCCGGTACATGCTTTTCAGAAAAGAGCGGCTAATGAAGTTTTGATAGGTACTCAAAAAGGGCTTTTTAAATACTCTTTTTCTTCGGAAGAATTACAGCTCATTGGGCAGCCCGAACAGGAATCGGGTATTCGTTGTTTCTTTGACTGGAATGAAGATTACTACCTCCTTGGAGGCACCAAGGGCATCAAATTTCTCAACAAACAAACTTATAAGGTCAAACCTGTAGTGCTGGCCGGTTTTGAGAAGGAAGTATTTTCTCCTGTAGAGATCCTTCAGGTTAAACAGGATGCCGGCGGGGGCGTTTGGATGGGATCACAGGGAAAAGGCATGTTCTACTATCATCCGGCCAGGCAAAAGTTCACTCCACAGCGCATAGAACTTAAAAACGAACCCGAAAAAGACTTCATAAGCATTTTCAACTTTCTGAGAGAAGGCGAAACTCTGTGGATGGCCACCGCTATTGGTTATGTGAAGCACGATATGCGTGCGGATACCTATGAGCTGTACCGCACCAACAAATTGGGTTACACACTGGTCAAAGATTCGCAGGGACAAATTTGGGGTGGCGGATTTGACCTTGGCCTTGAGAAATACAACAGGAAAAAAGACCTTTTTAAAGACGTTACTCCTTTAACCGGCATTCCCGACCGGGATGTGGCGGAGATCATTCCGTTAAGCAAAGACAGCATATGGGTGAGCACCTGGGCTTCGGGAATCTATTCGGTAGATCCACAAACTTTTGAAGCCCATCAGGTAAAAATAAATGGCCGGGATATCCATAGATCAAGAGCATCCTTCATTAGTGAAGACGGGACCATCTGGCTGGGTGCCGACGATGGGCTTTATAGAATTTCGGGCAGTGAAACCCGGCAGTATACGCACAAGTCGGGTTCCGAAGGTTCTCTTAGCAACGACCGGGTTTTTAGTATTACCCAGGATGAGAACAATAATCTCTGGATAGGTACGGCGCAGGGGCTTAACAAACTCGACCTGCAGACCGATGAAATCACTTCTTACCTGGAACAGCCGGGGCTACCCAATGATTTTATTTACGGCGTGCTCGCCGATAATAACAACGATATTTGGGTGAGTACAAACCGCGGACTTTCAAAATTTGACCGGGAAACTGAAACTTTTACCAACTTTACAGAACAGGACGGGCTACAGAACAACGAATTCAATGGCAAGGCAGCTTATAAAGACAGCCTGGGCTACCTGTACTTTGGGGGCATGAACGGCTACAATAAATTCCACGCCGACAGTATACCTGTAAATACCCACGCCGGAAGAACGATTATTGAAGAGGTAGAGCTCTTTGGAACACCCATTGAACGTAATGTAATTTATACCGACACGCTTTCTTTTGAACACGATGAGAACGTAATTACTTTTAAATTCACGGCACTTAATTTTTTGCTTCCGCAGAAGAACAATTACCAGTTTAAAATGCTGGGCTTTGACAAAGACTGGCGCCCGGTGACAAAAGAACGCTCTACTACCTACACCAACCTCAACCCGGGAACCTATACCTTCCTGGTAAAAGGCAGCAACAACGATTTGAAATGGGGAGCACCAGATTCCCTCGTGCTTACCATAAGAGCCCCCTGGTATAAAACTGTCTGGTTCAGGGCTTTTGCCATTCTCTTCTTCCTACTGCTCATCACCGGGGTTTACCTGTACAGGTACAACCTAAAAAAAGCAGAGAACCTGCGCCTTCACAAAATGGTGGAAGGCCGCACTGCCGAGCTTAGAAAAACCAACAACGACCTTAGTAAGGCCATGCACCTCGCAAAAGAGCAAAAAAACAACATCGCTTTTTTAATGCAGGAACTCAACCACCGCGTGAAAAACAACCTCCAGCTCATTGCAAGTTTGCTCGATATCCAAAAAGAGACTATTCAGGATGAATCGGCCAGAAATAACCTTCAGGCGGCGCAAAACAGGCTGTTTACCATTGCAGCCATTCACGATTTGTTAGGTGCCAAAAAACCTGGTGAAAATTTTAAGCTGGATGAATTCGTCTCCAGCCTGGCCAGGGAACTCGTGAGCTTTATGGACGAGGGGGTGCATTTAGATTTTAACCTGGAAGTGCTGAAAGTGCACAAAAAATGTATCACCCCCCTGGGCATCATTATTAATGAACTGGTTACCAATACGCTGAAACATGCTTTTCCCGGCAATAGAAACAACAAGAAGATCGAAATTTCCCTTTCCCGGGAAGGCGAACTTATAAGGCTTGATTATAAAGACAACGGCATAGGAATCCCTGACAATTTCAAAGATGAAAATTCCCTGGGCTTTAATCTTGTAGAAAACCTGGCGAGACAGTTAAAGGGCCATCTCGAGATCCTGAAGGTACCCGAAGGAGCCCATATTGTTATCTTATTTAAATGTTAAGTTTCACCGCGTTCTTAAACCTAACTGCTTATGAATAAAATCCTGATCATTGAAGATGAAATCATTATCGCCGAAAGCTTGCGGATTTTTCTAAAAAAGAATTCTTACGAAGTCTCTATTTCTTCAAATGTAGATAAGGCTGTTGAAAGCCTGCAGCATGAGAGCTATAGTGGGGTAATTTGCGATATCAACCTGCAGGACAGAATGAATGGTATTGAGATCATTCAGAAATTTCATCAACTTGATCAACACGGGCCGGTCATTTTCCTTACAGCCTATTCCAATCCGCAGGTCATGGAGTATGCCGAAGAAGTTACCCCCTATGCCTATATTCTGAAGCCATTCAACAATCAGCAGTTACTCACCACCCTCAACCTGGCACTAAAAAACCGTGAAAATTACATTCAGCCCACACAGGATACTTCAGTAACCGAAAAACTGAGCAAACGGGAGGTCGAGATCCTGCAATCTCTGGCTACCGGAAAGACAAACAAGGTGATTGGAAAAGAGCTGTGCATATCTAAACTTACTGTAGACACCCACGTGAAGAATATTAAAGAAAAACTTCAGCTCAATAAAAAAGGGGAATTGATAAGGTTTGTGCTATCTAATCGGCTGTAACAACTTTCACCAAAAAAATATCCATTACCAGCTGAAGTTTTCAGCTAATAATGGATAGACTTAAAAGGAGCTAATACTTAGCGTACCAGCTTCTTGTATTTAATTCTCTTTGGAGCCACATCGCCAAGACGTTTCTTCCTGTTCTCTTCGTATTCAGAGAAACTGCCTTCAAAGAAATATACTTCCGAGTTTCCTTCAAATGCGAGGATATGAGTACAAACCCTGTCCATAAACCACCTGTCGTGAGAGATGATCACAGCACAGCCTGCAAAATTCTCAAGACCTTCTTCAAGAGCTCTCAAGGTGTTCACATCAAGATCGTTGGTAGGCTCATCCAGAAGTAAAACGTTCCCTTCTTCCTTTAAGGTCATGGCCAGGTGCAGGCGGTTTCTTTCCCCACCAGACAATTTGCTCACCTTCTTGTTCTGTTCGCTTCCGCTGAAGTTAAACCTGCTCAAATATGCTCTTGAATTCACCTGCCGGCCTCCCATAAGCACCAACTCCTGTTCATCGCTGAAGTTCTGCCAAATAGTTTTTTCAGGATCTATATTGGTGTGACTTTGGTCTACGTAGGCAATCTTTGCTGTATCCCCTACTTCAAAAGTACCTTTATCAGGTTGTTCTTCCCCCATGATCATCTTAAAGATCGTGGTTTTACCGGCACCGTTTGGTCCAATAATCCCCACAATCCCGGCCTGCGGCAACTTAAAGTTGAGATCATCATATAACAATTTGTCATCAAAAGCCTTGCTCACACCCTTAGCCTCAATCACATTGGTTCCCAAACGCGGGCCATTTGGAATATAGATCTCCAGTTGTTCGTCCATTTGTTTTTGATCCTGGCTAAGCAGCTTATCGTAGTTGTTCAAACGGGCCTTTTGTTTGGCCTGTCTTCCTTTAGGTGCCATTCTTGACCATTCCAGCTCTCGCTCAAGCGTTTTTTGACGCTTGCTTGCCTGCTTTTGCTCCTGTGCAAGGCGTTTGGCTTTTTGATCGAGCCATGAGGAGTAATTTCCTTTCCACGGAATTCCTTCTCCCCTGTCAAGTTCCAGGATCCAGCCAGCTACGTTATCGAGGAAATAACGGTCGTGCGTTACGGCAATCACTGTTCCTTTATACTGCTGAAGGTGTTGTTCCAGCCATAATACAGATTCTGCATCAAGGTGGTTGGTAGGCTCATCCAGAAGTAGCACATCCGGCTCCTGAAGCAGTAGTCGGCACAGCGCTACCCTTCTTCGTTCCCCACCCGAAAGTACTCCGATTTTCTTATCGGGATCGGGCGTTCTAAGCGCATCCATGGCTATCTCCAGCTTGGTATCCAATTCCCACGCATTGCTCGCATCAATTTGGTCCTGTAGTGCAGCCTGCTTATCCATAAGCTTCTGCATCTTATCTGGATCTTCGTAAACTTCAGGTAGACCAAACATGTCGTTGATCTTGTTGTACTCTTCAAGAATAGCCACGGTCTCGGCTGCCCCTTCCTTTACAATTTCCAGTACAGTTTTATCGTCATCGAGTTTTGGCTCCTGTTCAAGATATCCTACTGAATAGCCTGGTGCAAAGACCACATCTCCCTGGTAATTCTTTTCTTCACCTGCAATAATTCTGAGCAAGGTCGATTTCCCGGAACCGTTAAGACCAAGAATACCAATTTTTGCCCCGTAAAAGAAGCTGAGGTAAATATTCTTAAGTACCGGCGTATTTGCTGACTGGTAGGTCTTTGTAACTCCCGACATCGAGAAAATTATTTTCTTATCATCTGCCATAAAATGCTGTTTTCAGTTTATTATTTCGAAGTTCTTAATAAGAACTCCCGGTTTATTCTAACAGACAAATATCATAATTTTAGAATTGATTTTAAGGCTGCATCAGAATAATTTCAAGAGGAATGAAGTCCCAGGTGCCTTAAGATAATTAAAAGTTGCCCGCTGTGATAAGCGGTATGTTCAATGACCAGTAGAATCTCCCTGAAAAGCGTATGATTTACGCCGGAAGGTACTGTATCCATAAGATCTTTTTCTTCGGAAAGTATAAGCTCCTCTAGCTCATCCCTCTCCTTAAAATAAGCATCTACCAGCTCCTTCCAGGCAATTTCATCATCGGGAGAAGATTTCTCTGGCCAGTAATCCTTAGGCCATTCGGGTGCCTTATAATCAGTTTGTGTACAATAATCTAGAATATCTTTCTGCGTAAAACGAATATGAGAGAAGATCTCAAAGAATGAATAAGGAAGATCTGCAGGCCTTTTCCCCAGTTCCAAAAAGGGTATTTTTTCAATCATCTTATCTACCGGCATAAAAGCTTCGCCGCCTTTTAAATGCTTCACCAAACTTTCTTTCAAATTATCCATAGGCTTAATTGAAATTCAATTTCCTTAAAATTACTTATTTATGGGTATTGCAGCCTCATTTTTAATGAGATATCTTTAGGTTATAACATAATATTAGCGTCATGAAAATATTCACCACCCCGCTCTTCTTTTTAGCCCTGGCTACTTTACTGTTAAACACCGGTTTTATACAGGCACAGGAGCAGCTTCCGGAACAAAGGGATTATAAGGTAAGACCCATACGCCTGGGTGTGAAAATTGGATTTCCAAACATGGTGGGCGGGAATGTAGAATACGTGACGCCGCTTTTAAACGACAAGGTTTCTGTAAGCCTGGATTATTCGACCATTGAATCTGACTGGTTTTTATCTGAAGATGAATCTGGTGACACCGAAACTACCGATCTTAGTTACTCCTATATTGAAGGCGGAATAAATTATTATATTTTTAAAGCGGGCAAAGGCCTTTATGCCGGGGTGAGCTATGGCCAAATGAAGTTTGAAGGCCAGACAGATGTCAATGAAGACGGGATGGATGGCACCGGGTATATTGATTACAACCACAGTTCTTTCAACATTAAATTAGGCGCCAAACTGGGCGGCCTGTTCTATTTTCGGCCAGAAATTGGCTATGCCTTCTCCTCTCTTCCCAAAACCATAGATTACCAGGTGAGGTATCCCGATGGCACCACAGAGAGGGATATTTACGATTTTGAAGAAGAGTTAGCTTCGGCAGATATACTTTTTAAAGGCTTAATTGCCAATATTGGTTTCGGGTTTTCCTTTTAATTTAGGCACGAAGCACTGCAACACCAAACTAATCACTTCTGAAGGTTCATTCAAAAAAGGACAGGATGAATCTTCAGTTTAAAAAGTTATAGTTTGATCAATTTTGCTTTTTGTTCCCGGATCTCTTCAGAAAAAATCCCGGGCGAAAATACTATTTTTAAACCCTTCCTTTTAAAGCATTAAAAGCCCAGGACATTACAAAGAAGCCAATCCCTACGGTAGAAAAACCTATAGCCTGATCCTGGTACTTGAGCACCCCCAGCAAAACCAAAGCTATACCTATAAGGAGCATGCAAAATGATGCCCATCCAAAAATCGTGTTCTTATTCATTCCCATCTTATGCAGCGAGTAATTAGTTTTATGGCAGTCTTTGCCAAAAGGCCGTAAAAGTAGTATTGTAAAATGACCTCTTCTATGACAAAGATCGCATTTTTATATGTTTTTATAAGGATTTTTAGTTGCAGGGTTTTTGTATTTTAGCGACCATTGATAAATCTACACAGCTTTTTAAAGGGGTAGAGTGTTAACCACAACGACTTTTAGATCTTATAAATGGATATTGAATTCAACAAGAACGAAGACCACAACAAATTATTAGTATCAGAGCTTAAGCGACGCCTCAAAGAGGTAAAGTTGGGCGGCGGCGAAAAACGCATTGCAAAACATCACGCCAAAGGCAAAATGACCGCCCGTGAGCGCGTAGATTATTTGCTTGACGATGCCCAGGAAGCTATTGAAATAGGAGCATTTGCAGGAGACGGAATGTACACAGAACACGGCGGCTGCCCAAGTGGCGGCGTGGTGGTGAAGATTGGGAAAATCTCTGGCAAACAATGTATCGTGGTGGCCAACGATGCCACGGTAAAAGCCGGTGCCTGGTTTCCCATTACCGCAAAGAAGAACCTGCGAGCCCAGGAAATATCTATTGAAAACCGACTGCCCATCATTTACCTTGTAGATTCGGCCGGGGTTTACCTCCCTATGCAGGATGAGATCTTTCCCGATAAAGAACACTTCGGAAGGGTCTTTAGAAATAACGCTATAATGAGCAGCATGGGCATCACGCAAATCTCTGCCGTGATGGGAAGTTGCGTTGCCGGAGGGGCTTACCTGCCAATAATGAGTGATGAAGCCCTTATTGTTGACAAAACCGGAAGTATTTTCCTGGCCGGCAGCTACCTCGTTAAAGCCGCTATTGGCGAATCTATCGACAACGAAACCCTGGGCGGTGCCACAACCCACAGTGAAATTAGCGGCGTTACCGATTATAAATCCAAAGATGATAAAGACGCCCTCGATACTATTAAAGGGCTTATAGATAAGATTGGGGATAATGACAAGGCCGGGTACAACCGCAAGGATCCGGTAAAGCCGGCAAAAGATCCGCAGGATATCTACGGAATCCTTCCCAAGCAGCGTAACGAACAGTACGACATGCGGGAGATCATTGCCAGGCTGGTAGACAATTCTGAATTTCAGGAGTACAAAGAAGGTTACGGGCAAACCATCATTACCGCCTATGCCCGAATTGATGGGTGGGCCGTTGGTATCGTGGCCAACCAGCGCAAGATTGTCAAAAGTGCCAAAAAAGAGATGCAGTTTGGCGGGGTGATTTATTCAGACTCGGCCGATAAAGCTACCCGGTTCATAGCCAATTGTAATCAGAAGAAAATTCCGTTGGTATTTCTTCAGGATGTGACCGGCTTTATGGTGGGCAGCAAGAGTGAACATGGCGGCATTATTAAAGACGGGGCAAAAATGGTAAATGCGGTGAGTAATTCGGTAGTCCCAAAGTTTACAGTGATCATTGGAAACTCCTACGGTGCCGGTAACTACGCTATGTGCGGTAAGGCCTATGACCCACGCCTCATTTTCGCCTGGCCCAGTGCCGAACTCGCTGTTATGGGCGGTACCCAGGCGGCAAAAGTACTGGCGCAGATTGAAACTGCGGCCCTGGAGAAAAAAGGGGAAAAAGTAGACGCCGAAAAGGAGAAAAAAGTGTTCGATGAGATCAAGGCCAGGTACGACAGGCAGACTTCAGCATATTACGCTGCTGCCCATTTGTGGACCGATGCGGTGATAGATCCTCTCGAAACCAGGAAATGGCTCTCTACAGGAATTGAAGCAGCCAATAATGCCCCTATCGAAAAAGATTTTAACCTGGGTGTGATCCAGACCTAATACTTCTCAAAAATGCGATTTTTCACCTCTATTATTTTTGTTTTAATTCTTGCAGCTGTACCCCTACAGGGCCAGGTGCTCACCAATAAATCTCAATTCACCGAAGCCGATACGCTGCGTGGTTCTTTGAGGGCCGAAAGAGAGTATGATGTACTCAAATACAACCTGCAGGTAAAGGTGGTGCCCGAAGAAAAGTTCATTTCGGGTTATAACGGCATCAGCTTTAAGGCCGAAGAAGACCTTCCCGTAATGCAGGTGGATCTCTTCAGGAATATGAGGGTTGACTCTATTATCTTCCGCGGAAAAAGAATGGATTTTAAACGGCGCCACAATGCCGTTTTTATCGATTTGGTGCCACAGGTAGAAAAAAATGCAATAGACTCTGTTCTTTTTTACTACTCAGGAAATCCGATAGTTGCCAAAAATGCCCCGTGGGACGGCGGATTTCTATTTGAAAAAGACCAGCAGGGCAACCCATGGATCGCGGTTGCGGTTCAGGGGACGGGAGCAAGCCTCTGGTATCCTAGTAAAGATCACCAAAGCGACGAACCCGAAGAAGCCCTTATTGGAATCGCTGTTCCCAACGATCTTATGAACGTTTCTAACGGTCGCTTCCACGGAAAAGAAATCCTGGATGACGGTTATACCCGCTGGAACTGGAAGGTGAACAACCCCATCAACAATTACAATATTGTTGTGAACATAGGTAATTATGTTCATTTTAAAGACAGGTTCCGCCATCTGGACCTGGATTATTACGTGTTGCCTTACAACCTCGAAAAGGCTAAAAAGCAGTTTGAAGAAGTGAAGTTTATGATGAACTGCTTCTATGAAAAATTTGGGGCCTACCCTTTTGAAGAAGACGGGTTTAAACTGGTGGAAACGCCTTACCTGGGTATGGAACACCAAAGCGCCGTGGCCTATGGCAACCAATATCAAATGGGTTATTTGGGCAGGAATCTAAGCGGCACAGGTGTGGGCTTAAAATGGGATTTTATCATCATCCATGAATCTGGACACGAGTGGTTTGGAAACAGCATTACAGCCAAAGATATCGCCGATATGTGGATACATGAAGGCTTTACCACTTATTCTGAAGCGGTTTACATTGAGTGCCGCTGGGGAAAACAGGAAGCCGTCAACTACCTTAAAGGTATAAGGAACAACATTGCCAACAGCACAAAGATCATTGGCACATATGGGGTGAACAGTGAAGGGTCGGGAGACATGTACTACAAAGGCGCTAACCTGCTAAACACTATTAGAAGCATCTATAATGATGATGATTTGTGGTGGAAAATCTTAAAAGATTATACCGAAACCAATCGCCATAAGATCATTACTACCCAAACCACCGAAGATTTCTTTAATACTGCCATAAAATATGACCTGCAACCGGTATTCGAACAATACCTGAGGCACGCTGCCTTACCCGAACTGCAGTTTAAGCAGGAAAAAGGCAGTATTCTCTACAAATGGAAAGCCGATGTTGAAGGATTTGATATGCCTGTAGATGTAACTATTGAAGGAAAAGAGCTGCGCCTCTATCCTACGGAAAAATGGCAAAAGCTAGAACAGCAGGTGAATTCTCCTGAAGCAGTACAGGTGCAGGAAGATGAGTTCTATATTAAACGTCAAAACCTGAAGCAGGCTTAAAAATGCCATTTTTGACACTTCAGTAAAAACAAAATAAGTCGGGATCAATGTTTTGATCCCGACTTATTTTATTTCAAACCTTGCTCTTTCCTCTATGCTAAAACTTCAGAGGAAATTGGAAAACTTTATTACTTCCGAAGTAAGACTAGTTCATCCGGCTCTTAAGGGTGTTGGCCCTGTGGATCTTTCCGTTTGCAGTTTCTTCGAATTTTTCGACGAAATAGATCTTTTTGGGTATTTCATACTTCCCTAACTTCCTGCAGGCTTTGATCTCCCTTTCAAGATTGTTTAAAGCCACTTCCGAAAACTGACTTTCCACCATCAAAACCAGTTTCTCACCAAGTGCCGCATCGGGCAGGGAGGTGATAAAAAACCTGTGGGCAATGATTGGTGCCAGCTTCACTTCTATCTCTTCAGGATGTAATTTCACCCCTCCCGAATTGATCAGGTTGTCTATTCTGCCTTTCCAGATAAAGCTGTTTTCAGAAACAATTTCCACCACGTCATTAGTAACAAGTGTTTCATCGTTTAATTGTGGGGCTTCAATAACCAGGCAGCTCCTGTCATCAACATCTATCTTGACATTGGGCAACGTAGAAAAAGGCAGCGGATCTTCCATCTTTTTCTCCTTTACATTGATGTGACGGGCTGCAATATGAGAAACTGTTTCGGTCATACCATAAGTTTCATAGACCTCGGTATTGATTCCCTGCACAAGGTTACGCAGGTTCCCCGATACGGCTCCGCCACCTACGATCAGTTTTTTGATGAGGTGTAGCCGGCTAAGAGAATTATCCAGCTGGAAAGGCGTCATGGCACAAAAATCATAGGTTTTAAAAATGCGGTCAAGAGGGTTTGCTTTTGGCAGCTCAAGATCAAGCTTCCAGCCCAGCAGCATAGCCCTTACCAGCATCATTTTTCCGGCAATGAAATTCACCGGAAGACAATGCAATGCAGTAGTGCGCGGCCCCAGTTCAAAATATTTTCCCGTGGCCCGGGCACTATTGATCATTTGCTGTTTTTTAATAGGAATTCTCTTAGGAGGCCCTGTAGAACCCGAGGTTTTTACCTCGATATATTCTTTATCATTAACCCAGTCTAGCAGAAAATTTCCTGCCTGCCCCTCATAGGGCTCCCCTTCCTTGATAAGACTGTAGGCTACCGCAGCCAGTTCTTCATTGTTGTAGTGAAGCCCGTTAAGCCTGAATTCGGGATGAGTTTCGGGTAAGCTGAATTTTGTTTGCATCATTTCGTCATATTTAACGATCAAAGGCTAAAGTTAACGAATTGTTCAGAAATACTAAATTTCTTCAGGGTACTTTATAGGTTCCGGCCGATTTACTTTTCCGAAGAGGCGTTCCTTCCAGTTGGTCCAGCGATAAGTACGAGCCATTAAAAACAGGAAAATTGGATACACGATTACGATTGGCAGAAGAATATCAAGCCCTGCCTCGGGGTTGGAAACATCCTTTAAAACCGAATTGGTTTCAAATGCCGTCCAGTCGGCCGTTACCAGCAATGCACCTACCAGGTTGTTCCCGGCATGAAAACCCAGCGCCAGCTCCATCCCTTCATCCATAAGGGTCATAATACCGAGTAGAAATCCGGTGCCAATGTAGTACACCATAATAATGTAACCAAGCTTCTCCACTTCGGGGTTGAACAGGTGAAGGCTTCCGAAGATCACAGAAGTTATGACCAGAGGCACCCATCTGTTTCCCGCGAGCACCCCAATTCCTTGCATAAGATATCCCCTAAAGAGGTATTCTTCAAAGCTGGTTTGCAGGGGCACCATGATAAGGGCAATGGCTGCGAGAATGAGAAAAGGCACAGTTTTAAAATTCCACAGGTAGTCTTCGGGCTGCATGTTATAGTCTATAAGCGTGGTAACAACTGTGAAAACAGCCACAATGCTAAATCCGAAGAAAAACCTGCCCCAGTCCACTTTTTTGCGAGAAGTAGTAGCGTCTTTAATACTTTGGGCATGCAGGTATTTCACCACAAAAAGCAGGGCAGCGAGGCCCACAGCAAAAGAAAGAAGCAACAAAAAGAAATTGAGATTTGAATCGAGCACCCTCATCCACTCTTCCTGTGAAAGCGTAAGCACATCGGGGCCAGCCTCCAAAATCACGGCACCAAACCAGGGTAAAGCCCCAAAGAGCTGCCAGCCCAAAAAGATGATCACTAACCCTATTACATAGCGCCACCATTCAGTTTTGCCCTTATATGCCTGTTGTATAAACATTTTTTCTTTTATAGATTAAAATTCCAGCTTTTGTTGGGGCGATACCATAATTTTCCGTTCTCAACTTCGAGAGGAGCTTCAAAATTATTGGTGTATAAACCTCCAGTGCCAAGCCCCTGCGGCATAGGATTGTTAAGATTGTAAGTATATTGTGCAATAGCATTAAGCCCTACATTACTTTCAAGAGCACTGGTAACCCACCAGCCAATACCGAGTTCACGGCTAAGCTCAATCCACTCATCTGTTCCCCGAATTCCGCCAATGAGACTGGGTTTAAAAATGACATATTGAGGCCAGATTTTTTCCAGCAGTTCTCTCTTTTTCGAAAGACCTGTTACCCCGATCAATTCTTCATCAAGGGCAATAGGTAAAGGTGTATTCTCACAAAGTGCGGCCATTTCTTCCGGCTGACCTTGTTTTATGGGCTGTTCTATACTGTGGAGTTCCAGATCGCTGAGACGCTTCAGTTTTTCTAATGCTTGGGAAGGTTTAAAAGCTCCATTCGCATCTACTCTTACTTCCATTTCTTCTGAAGTAAATTCACGCCTGATGAAGCTGAGCAATTTCATTTCAGTTTCAAAATCTATAGCACCTATCTTCAGCTTAATGCATTTGAAGCCACCCCTGATCTTTTCAACTATTTGCTCTTTCATATACTGCTCCTCCCCCATCCAAACGAGTCCGTTGATAGAAATGGGCGCCTGGCCGGCAGTAAATTCAGAAGGAAATAATAGAAAAGGATCTTGCGCCGCTAACGATCTAAAGGCCATTTCTACCCCAAATTGAATACTTGGAAATTCCCGAAGTTCTTCCCAGAGCTTTTTTTCGCCCAACTGGATGTTTTCGCACACCCACTTCAGCTTTTCTTCATAACCCGGACGATCGTCGTAACTGAGGCTTCTTAAAATGCCGCACTCTCCAATTCCGGTCTTTCCGTTTTGCTTCAGAATAAAAAACCAGGTTTCCTTTTGTGTAAGAACGCCCCGCGAAGTACCGCTAGGGCGTTTAAAATTCAGGATATACTTATAATAATTTGCCTGCACTTATATTGTTTAAAGTTCTATACTTTCTCCTGTCTCAAACAACATAAGGTCTTTCCCTTTTTCATAGAATTTCCTCTTTGCCTCTTCATGATCAATTTCAATATATCCAAAAGTGTCATAGTGACAACCCAGCACTTTATCACACTGCACAAAATCGCTGGCTATAATGGCATCATCTACCCCCATGGTAAAATTATCGCCAATAGGCAGTATGGCCAGGTCTAGCTTAGTGTGCATGGGGATAAGTTTCATATCCATAGTTAGCGCGGTGTCACCGGCGATGTAAATATTCTTGTGTTCCCCTTCAATGACAAATCCGCCGGGCTGGCCGCCGTAACTACCATCGGGAAAGGAGCTGGTATGAATGGCGTTCACGTATTTCACCGTTCCAAATTCAAAATTCCATTTACCACCGTGGTTAAGCGGGTGTACTTCCAGGCCTTTATTTTCGTAATGAGTGGCTATTTCAAAATTACTGATGATCACCGCGCCGGTTCGTTTGGCAATGGCTTCAGCATCTAACGTATGATCCTGATGCGCATGGGTTAACAGAATATAATCTGCCTTTAGATCATCAATATTCACCATTCCCTTTACCTTCTCATTACCCGAGATAAAAGGATCTATTAAAAGGTGAACCCCCTTAACTTCTATTGCAAATGTGCTGTGTGCGTAGTGAGTAATTTTCATAATGTCATATTTTAATATACAATTCATTATTATCAGGGAGACAAGAGTCAAGATCGCTTCGCTGCAAGAGCCAAGACTTTATCCAACCACCTGATTAACAACGATATTTAATTCTATTTCCATAAATAAAGTTTAATATAAATTCAGAAACTGGAAACCATCTTTCTATACCTTAAATGAACAGTATAATTAGTGAATTCGTGACTTAGCTCCTGATTAATTTATTTAATTGGACAACACTGATACAAAATACAAAATCCTACCCGAAAGACCTTCCAAAAATGGCATTTTTGAGACCTATAATATTTGTCCCAGCCCAAAAAGAACAGCCAGTAAGAAGGTGCCTAAGGCTAGTTTCTTAAGTTCAGGATCGAGGAGGACGGGATTCTTGTTCTCCATGATCCTCTTTAAGTGGAACAAAAGTGGCACAAAAGCAAAGAGATACAGGAGATCATCTATTCCTGTAAAGGAGAAAGCCGAGTAGAGGATCATAGAGGAAAATGCCGCCAGCAGGAGAAAATAATGGTACTGTTTTGCCTGGGCCTCTCCCAGTTTAACTACTAGAGTATTCTTTCCTGCTTTAGCATCGGCAGCGCGATCGCGCATATTGTTAAGGTTGAGCACCCCGGCACTTAAGAATCCAATAGTGGCAGCCGGTAAGAATACCCGCCAGTCCCATTCCATAGTATAAAGAAAATAGCTACCATAAACCGCAACAAGTCCGAAGAACACGAACACAAACACGTCTCCCAGACCCCTGTAACCATAAGCCGAATCTCCCACGGTATACTTCACTGCTGCAGCTATAGCGCCTATTCCCAGGACCAAAAACACCAGTCCGTAGAACAGGCTACGGGTGCCAAAGGCCAGATAAATAAGCGTAACGGCAAAAAAGAAAGTGATGATGCCGGTAACGATCATTCCCCAAAACATTTCATCCCGGGTTATCATTCCACTTTGAAGTGCACGTTGCGGGCCTACCCTGTCTTCATTGTCTGTTCCTTTTACAAAATCTCCATAGTCATTGGCGAAGTTGGAGAGAATCTGCAGGCCCAGCGTGGTGGCCAAAGCCAGTGCAAAGATCACGCTATTAAACTCATTTTGCGCTACAGCTATAGAACTTCCCACCAAAATTCCTGAAATTGATAGCGGCAGCGTTCTGAGCCTCGCTGCACTTACCCAGGTATCTAAATTCGCCATATTAATTGATAATTTTGAAAAGTAATTCTTTTAAAAGATCGCCCTGTGGCACATTGGCAGCTCCTACTCCCTTGCTTTTCACATCGGCGTCACGCAAGTAGGAAATAATACTGCTTACCTTCTTCATGTTGTAATTACGGGCAGCGGTAACATAGTCTTTCACAAAAAAACGGTTGACCTTTAATGCCCTGGCCACATTGTTTTCAGACTGGTCTTTAAGGGCATGGTACTGCTGCAGCTGCACAAAGAAGCTGAACAACATTCCCACCGTCATCACCATAGGATGGTCTTTCTCATTCTGTGAAAAGTAATTGATAATGCGGTGCGCCTTCAGGTTGTCTTTACTGCCAATAGCCTTTCGCAGCTCAAAAATATTGAAATCTTTACTTATCCCTATATTCTCCTCTATAACTTCAGGAGTTATAGTGCTTCCTTTTGGAGTAATAAGCTGAAGTTTCTTTAGCTCATTGTCAATCTTATCTAACTGGTTACCTAAAAATTCGAGGAGCATTTGCGCTGCCTTTGGCGCCATTTGGTAACCGCGGCTATGCATTTCTGCCTGTATCCAGTCTACAACCTGGTTCTCATACAACCTCTTGTTTTCATAGATCACGCCGGTTTTTGCTATTGCCTTGTGCAGCTTTTTGCGCTTATCAAGCTTTTTATACTTGTAGTTGAAAACCAAAACGGTTGTGGGTTGCGGGTTTTCGGCATAAGGCAGGAGTTGCTCTATGGTGCGCGAAAGATCCTGGGCTTCTTTTACGATAATTACCTGCCGTTCGGCCATCATGGGATAACGTTTGGCGTTGCCAATAATTTCATCTACAGTCACATCGCGCCCGTAAAGCACCATCTGGTTAAAGCCCTTTTCTTCTTCGGGCAAAACATGGTCTTCAATGTAATCTGAAATCTTATCAATAAAATACGGCTCTTCTCCCGTTAAAAAATAGATAGGTTTAATATCCCCTTTTTTAATGGCAGTCACTATATTTTTTACGTCATCCATAAAGCTGGTTTTGGGGAGGGACTAAAAGAAGTTTCTTCTGAAAAAATCCTACTTTTGAGCATGCATACACTTAACTTCCCCCGGTACTCATTTCGGCTCAAAAATAGCGAAAATAAAATAGCTGTTTTTGATGAGCTTCGGAAAAAATTTGTTTTACTTACGCCCGAAGAATGGGTGCGCCAACACGTGGTGCAATTTCTTCTTCAGGAAAAGAAATTTCCAAAGAGCCTGCTCAATGTAGAAAAGCAAGTGAAGCTCCACGATCTTATAAAAAGGTATGATGTACTGGCCTATAAACCCAATGGTGATATTCACCTGGTGGTAGAATGCAAGGCAGCCTCTATTCCTATTACACAAGGCACTTTTGACCAGATTGCACGTTATAACCTGGCCCTACAGGCAGATTACCTGATGGTGACCAACGGACTTCAGCATTATTTTTGTCAGCTTGATTATGTAGCCGAGCAATACCACTTTCTCCCAGACCTCCCGGAATGGGGCTAGAAAATGCCATTTTTGACACCCTGTAATGCATCAACCTTATAATTTACTTTAATTTGCACCTGTGAAAGTAGCAGTGATCATTCTTAACTGGAACGGAAAAGCTTTATTGCAGCAGTTCCTACCTTCGGTGGTACAAAATTCTCCTGAAGCTATCATTTATGTAGCCGATAATGCCTCTACCGATGATTCGGTACCTTTTCTTCGGAAGAATTTTCCGCAGGTAAAGATCATTCAGAATAAAATAAACGGCGGATTTGCTAAAGGCTATAACGACGCCCTTCAAGACCTGCAGGAAGACATTTTTGTGCTTTTGAACAGCGATGTAGAGGTGACTGAAGGATGGTTACAGCCATTAATACAAGAAATGGAGCAGGATAAGAAGGTTGCAGCACTCCAGCCAAAGATCCTCAATTACCGGAAAAAAACCCATTTTGAATATGCCGGGGCTGCAGGCGGCTATATTGATGCCATGGGTTATCCCTACTGCCGGGGCCGCATTTTTGAAACCCTTGAAGAAGACCATGGGCAGTACGATGATACCAAAGAGATCTTTTGGGCCACAGGCGCCTGTATGATGATACGCAAAAATGCCTTTTTTGAGGCGGGAGGTTTTGACGAAGATTTCTTTGCGCACCAGGAAGAAATAGATCTTTGCTGGCGCCTTTACAACAGCGGGCTAAAGGTAAAAGCAGTGGGAGCGTCAAAGGTTTACCATCTTGGAGGAGGCACTTTAAATGCCATGCACCCGCGCAAGACTTTTTTAAATTTTAGGAACAGCCTCTTCACAGTGCTAAAAAATGCGCCAAAAGACAAGGTATTTATCATCATTTTTCTACGGTTACTTTTGGATGGGCTGGCAGGTGTAAAATTCTTAATTGAGCTAAAACCCTCACATTCAGCAGCCATTATAAGAGCACATTTTCAGTTTTACCGGCATGCAGGAAAAATGTGGAAAAAAAGGAAACCTTCTCCAAAAAAGACAAAATATTATAACAATATCTCCGTTGTATTCGCATATTACCTACAGGGAAGGAAGGAATTTAAGAGAGTTTAAATTATTTTAATTATGTTCTGTTTAAATTTCGGAATGACCTTAGATTTTGTATTTTTGAAACGTTAACATTTAATCACACAATTAAGAATTATGAAAAAATTCATGCTTTTATCGGCAACTGCTGCGCTCCTTTTTTCTTCATGCGTTTCACAGAAGAAATATGCCGAGCTTGAAGCTCAACAAAAGGAGACTCAGGACAAGTTGAACACAGCCACGGTTAAACTTAACTCCTGTTTGGATGAAAAAGATCGATTGAACCAACAAATTAGTCAGTTGAGCAACCAAAATACTGCTTTATTGAACAACGTTGGAGATCTTGCCACCTTATCAAAGAAAGAAGCCGAAAATCTTGAACGCTCTTTAGAAAGTATCAAAGAAAAAGATATGAAGATTCAGCGTATGCAGGATGCGATCACTAAAAAAGATTCTGTAACACTTGCTTTGGTTACCAGCCTTAAAGGTGTTCTTGGAAACATGAGTGATGACGATATCCAGATCAATGTTGAAAAAGGAGTAGTTTATGTTTCTATTTCTGACAAACTTCTTTTCGAAAGCGGAAAATACAATGTATCTGACCGTGCTAAAGAAGTACTTGGAAAAGTAGCCACTGTTGTGAAAAACCGTCCAGAAATTGAATTTATGGTTGAAGGTCACACAGATGACAAGTCAATTAGAAACGCAGTACTTCAGGACAACTGGGATCTTTCTGTAAAAAGAGCTACTTCTGTAGTACGTGTACTTCAGGAAGAGTTTGGTGTTCAGCCACAAAGAATGACCGCTGCGGGTAGAAGTTACTACGTTCCTGTAGCTTCAAACGAAACTGCTGAAGGTAGAGCCAAGAACAGAAGAACCCGTATCGTGATTCTTCCAAAACTTGATCAATTCTACAACCTTATTGAAGAAGGAATGCAGACTGCTAAATAAGCAAGCTCAAATATTCTTTAAAACCCGGCTATAGGCCGGGTTTTTTATTTTTAACAAATTAATCTTCAGTAAATTACACTTAAAATAATATTTTTTTATTAGCTTCAGCACCTAATAAAAATCAAACTAAACTAAAATTATGCTGAAAAATTTCAACAAGATTGCCATGGTTACCCTGTGCGCCGGGCTTATTAGTATTTCGTGTGAAAAAGAAAACGAAGTAGAAGAAATTATGAATGTAGATGCTGCAGGCGTGAACGCAGTACAGTCGGCACGAACGCTAAGTGCAAACGCTACACTCAATCCAGAATTCAATGTAGACCCTGTTACTTATGCAGGTCACAATTTAAGGAATGAAGTATTTAAAATGGATGCTGTAGCGCCATCTGAATGTGCACCCACAGCTTTTAATCAGGAAATTAATAAGGTGATCCAGCCCTTCTATTCAGATCCGCTGGCGTTGACCTACTACTCCCTCTACCTTGACCTGAGCTTCTACATGGCGTACCTTGATACTTCTGAACAGTACTATGGAGATGAAGGTCAATACACCAATTTTGTAAAGAAGAGAATTCGTGACCTGGAGAAGTTTTGGGGAATACAAGGCGAGATTAGAGTAAACGGGCAACATACTGCCAGCTTGAACGATCGTGAAAAACTGGCCGATCTATACATGATTGTTGGCGCTAACGTTGAAACCAGAGAAGATGCATACGCAATTGCTGATCAACTCCTGGCTATTAATGAAGCATCACCTGTTCTTCCTGAAAGTCCATATTTTGCCATGGACGGATTCGCTACAACAGGAGACCTTATTGTGATTGGAGATGGAATAACGTCAGTTCTTGCCAATACAGGGATTGATGAAGGTATTGTATGGACCGGGATTTTAGCTCATGAGTGGGCGCACGAGATTCAGTTTGACAATTATACTGAATGGTATCCTAACGGTGCAGACGAAGACCCGGCAGCAGCCACCCGTCTTACCGAACTGGAAGCCGACTTTTTAGCTGCTTACTACATGACGCATAAAAGAGGTGCTACTTACAACTGGAAGAGAGTGGAGCAATTCTTTGAGCTATTTTTCAATATTGGAGACTGCAGCTTTGCCAGCAGCGGCCACCACGGTACGCCACTTCAAAGAATGGAAGCAGCCCGCCTGGGGTATGAACTGGCAACCAGCGCACAAAAGAAAGGGCATATCCTTTCTCAACAAGAGGCGCACGAAGCTTTCATCGCCGTGTTTGGAGATATTTTTGAATAAGAAGAAAAACCTTTTGACCTAATTCAAAAGAGGCTGTCTTTGTAAGACAGCCTCTTTTTTGTTTTATTATACTCAATAGAAATATTATTGAGAAATAGGATTTCTTTTATAATATTTCCAGGCTTCCCTTGCCTTCCCTAATCACTTCCGGTTCGGGGGTAGTGAGATCAATTACTGTAGAGGGTACATTATCACCGTATCCGCCATCTACCACTATTTCTACATGCTTATCCCATTTTTCAAGGATGAGTTCAGGATCTGTGGTGTACTCCAGCACCTCATCATCGTCACGAATGGAAGTAGACACTATCGGGTTACCAAGACCTCCTACAAGCGCTCTACAAATATTATTATCGGGTATACGAATACCTACAGTCTTCTTCTTTCTAAAGACCGAGGGTAAATTATTGTTCCCCGGCAGAATAAAAGTATAAGGCCCGGGCAGGTTTCTCTTGAGTATTTTAAAGGTTTGGTTATCTATTTGCCTCACATAATCAGAAAGGTTGCTCAAATTTTCACAGATAAAAGAAAAATTGGCCTTTTCAAGTTTTACACCCCTAAGCTGGGCTATGCGTTCAAGGGCTGCATTATTGGTGATATCACATCCCAAACCGTATACCGTATCTGTAGGATAAATGATTAAAGCACCGTCTCTTAAAGCTTCTACTACTCTCTTTACTTCTTTTGGATTGGGGTTCTCTTCGTAGATCCTGATTAATTCTGCCATAGTTCTTCTGATTTAAATGCTTCAAAAATTACAAAAAATCAGCGCCTTTTAGTAAGAGTTTTAGAGAAATTTAGTCATTTCTTTCTACCTCACTTTCAAGTTTGAGAACTTCATTCCCATTTTCCTGCTGAATATACAAGGCTTTATTTTCGGGGCTTCCTTTACGGGTTACCTTTGTTCCTTTAATGGTGTGTGTAACTTCATGATCAAAAGTATTCTTCACTTTTCCCTGGGCGGTTCCTTTACCCCACTTCCACTTTACTGCTGTACCTTCTCTTATCATTTTTTATTTAAAAATAAGAACAAGAATACACCTAAACCAAAGAATAACAATTACTTAACCTTAATTGAGTAATTTGAGCTTAGCAAACTTTAGGAGTAGTTTTTTTATCCCCCCTGTTTCAAAGTCGATTTCTGCTTTTTTATCCTGCCCTGCCCCTTCTATACTCAACACTTTTCCTTTACCAAAACGCATATGCTCTACTTCGTCACCCGCCATAAGTTTGATCACTTCTCCTGCAGAAGCCGAATTGCCGGGGGAAGTTGCAGGTCGCAGCTTCCTCAGTTTTTGAAGTTGTTCTTCTGTAGGTTTATGTGATGGTGGCGGAGTGCCGCTTGAAGGTTTGGTTTGACGGAATTTACTTTTATCTACCTCCCCAAAAATGTCGGTATCAATAAGAGGTTTGTACTTATAATCGTCCTGCGGAATCATAAAATCCAGGTACTTATCATCTATTTCTTCAATGAACCTGCTGGGCTCGGCATCTACGAGTTTTCCCCAGCGGTACCTCGATTGGGTGTAAGTAAGAAAAGCTTTTTTCTCGGCCCTGGTAAGAGCCACATAAAAAAGCCGGCGTTCTTCTTCCAGTTCGCTACGGGTACTCATACTCATAGCCGAAGGGAATAGATCTTCTTCCATCCCTACAATGTATACAAACGGGAACTCCAGGCCTTTAGCCAAATGTATGGTCATCAGGGCAACGCGATCGTCATCGCCCGAGTCTTTATCCATATCGGTAGCCAGTGCAACATCTTCAAGAAATTCGGTAAGGGAACCGGTAACATCGGCCAGTTCTTTTTGCTCTTCAACAAAATCCCTTATCCCGTTAAGTAATTCCTCGATGTTCTCAATTTTTGCAATACCTTCGGGCGTACCATCTTTCTTCAACTCCTGTAAAAGCCCCGTCTTTTTCGCAACAGTTTCAGCAATGGTGAAAGCATCGGCAGTTTCATTCATGATCTGGAAACTTTTGACCATGTTGATGAAATTCTCCAGCTTAGTTTTGGTACCTCTGTTGATCTTCAGGTCAATCCTGTCCAGGTTTTCAATGATCTCATAGATCGATCTTTTGTAGTGATTGGCAGCAATGGTAAGCCTGTCTATAGTTGTTTGCCCAATTCCCCTTGCCGGGTAATTGATCACCCGTTTTAGCGCTTCCTCATCTTTAGGATTGATCACCAGCCTCAGATAGGACAGCACATCTTTAATTTCTTTACGCTGGTAAAAAGATAATCCACCATAAATACGGTAAGGAATATCCTTTTTCCGCAGGGCATCTTCCATGGCCCGGCTTTGTGCGTTTGTTCGGTAAAGAATAGCGAAATCACCATTTTTCATTTGGTGCTCCATCCGGTTCTCAAAAATAGATCCTGCCACAAACCTTCCTTCTTCCCCATCTGTGAGCAGGCGGTTTACAACGATCCTTGGCCCGTTTTCATTAGCCGTCCATACCACTTTTTCCAGTCGGGTCTTGTTTTTTTCAATGATAGAATTGGCCGCTTCAACTATGTTCTTGGAAGAACGGTAATTCTGTTCCAGCCGGTACATTTGTACATTGTCATAATCCTTCTGAAAGTTGAGAATATTGTTGATGTTAGCGCCACGGAAGGCATAGATACTTTGCGCATCATCACCTACCACGCATATATTCTGAAATTTATCTGAAAGTGCTTTAACAATAAGGTACTGGGAGTGGTTGGTATCCTGGTACTCGTCTACCAGAATATACCTGAAGCGATTCTGGTACTTCTGAAGCACCTCGGGGAAACGATTGAGCAGCTCATTTGTTTTAAGCAACAAGTCATCAAAGTCCATCGCTCCTGCCTTAAAGCAGCGGTCTACATATTCCCTGTAAATTTCACCCAGCCTTGGTTTTTTCGACATGGCATCGGCTTCCATCAATTCAGGATTTTGAAAATATGCCTTTACGGTAATGAGACTGTTCTTATAAGAGGAAATTCGGGAATAGACCTGCTTGTACTTGTACACATCTTTATCGAGCCCCATCTCCTTAATAATAGCCGATATAAGACGTTGGGAATCCTGGGTGTCATAAATAGTAAAATTGGAAGGGTATCCCAGTTTATCGGCCTCAAACCTGAGCATCTTGGCAAAGATGGAGTGAAAAGTACCCATCCAGAGATTTTTGGCCTCACTGTTCCCAACAATTTTTGCAATTCGGGTTTTCATTTCCCGCGCTGCCTTATTGGTAAAAGTTAATGAAAGGATATTGAAGGCATCAACTCCTTTACTCATAAGATAAGCAATCCGATAGGTAAGTACCCGCGTCTTCCCAGACCCCGCACCTGCAATAACAATCATAGCTCCATCCTTCTGTAATACAGGAGCTCGCTGGGCATCATTTAATTCGGCTAAATAAGATTCCAATAGTAACTTCTTTTAAGGGGTGAAAATAGCTAAAATGAGGCAAAATAAGAACCCTCCTACTATATCTTTTTGGCTTTAACTGAAAGCTCCAAAAAACTATTTTACGAATATTTTAAAACAATATATTTTGGAGGAGCAGCTATATAAGCTAACTTTTGATTTTTTAGGAATTAAAGCGGTTTGTATGGATAGTATTTTCGATTTACTGGGAAATATCTCCTGGTGGATGTGGCTCCTCATTTTTGTTGTGCTGGTAGTAATTTATGACGTTTTTATAAATAAAAAACACATCATTCTCCATAATTTTCCATTGGTAGGACATTTCAGGTACATGCTCGAAAGTATTGGCCCCGAATTGCGGCAGTACATTGTGGCAGGAAACAGGGAAGAACTCCCGTTCAATCGAATTGAGCGCGGCTGGGTGTATGCATCTTCCAAAAATGTCAATAATTACGAAGGTTTTGGAACAGATCAGGACATCAATGAAGTGAATTACATCTTTATCAACAATGCTGTAATTCCTTACTACATGCCACATAAGCACGTTAACCGGGAAGACCCTTATTTTGTGGCTTGTGCAAAAGTAATGGGTGAGTTTCACAAACGACGTCGACCATTTCGGCCTGCATCGGTAATTAACGTCTCGGCAATGAGCTTTGGCTCCCTTTCTGCCAAAGCAATAGAATCTTTGAATCTTGGGTGCAAAAAAGCCTACGCTTATCACAACACCGGCGAAGGAGGTTTGTCTCCTTACCACAAAAAAGGGGCAGATATCGTTTTCCAGGTAGGAACAGGATATTTTGGAATTCGAAATGAAGACGGCGGTTTTTCGATAGAAAAACTAGTAAAGCTTGTTAAAGAATATCCCAGTATAAGAGCTATAGAAATCAAACTCTCCCAGGGTGCCAAACCCGGGAAAGGAGGAGTGCTGCCCGCATCCAAAATAACGAAGGAGATATCCGAAATTAGGCACGTGCCCATGGGCAAAGACGTGCTATCTCCACCTGCGCACAGCACTTTTAGCAACATGCAGGAGCTGGTAGACTGGATAGAAGAAATTGCGGAAGAAACAGGCTTGCCGGTGGGAATAAAAGCCGCTATTGGGAAACTCGATGAATGGCGGGAGCTGGCGAGTATCATGGCCGAAACCAACCGCGGACCCGACTTTATTTCCATTGATGGCGGTGAGGGCGGAACCGGGGCGGCCCCTCCAAGTTTTGCCGATCATGTGGCCCTGCCCTGGATTTACGGGTTTACCGATGTTTATAAGATCTTCCAGGCAAGAGATCTCGCCAATCACATTGTATTTATTGGCAGTGGTAAACTCGGTTTTCCTGCTAAAGCGGCCATGGCTTTTGCAATGGGCGTAGATTGTATTAATGTTGCCCGCGAAGCCATGCTAAGCGTGGGCTGTATACAGGCCCAATCCTGCCATACCAACACCTGCCCAACCGGTGTGGCAACACAAAACCGCTGGCTACAGGCCGGAATCAATGTAAAAGACAAATCGGAAAGGGTGAATTATTATTTCAACAATTTCAGGAAGGAACTTCTGGAGATCACCCATGCCTGCGGATACGAACACCCCTGCCAGTTCACGATGGATGATGTAGAAATTAACCTGGGAGACCGGTTCATTGCCAAGACCCTGGCGGAAACTTTCATGTACAACAAGACAAAAGTTCCATTTGATTCTGTTGCTACTTTGGCAGGATGTCCTAACTTAGGGGGCTCGTACAGAAAAGGTAAAGAAACCGATGTGAAAGAGGTAGAAACTGAAGACACCTCGGTAGCCGATCAATAGTTGACCAATGACAGAAGATTCCATTTTAGAGCTGCTGTTCTACATTTTACCGGCAGTGGTTGTGGGCGTGATTGCCTTCTATTTTTTTAACCTGCACACCCGCAATGAAGAGCGGCGGCGGCGGTATTTACTTCACAAAGAATCACAAAAACAGGCGCTGCCTTTACGGCTACAGGCCTATGAAAGGATGGCCCTTTTCCTGGAACGCATCGCCCCGGGAAATCTTCTTGTAAGGATCAAACCTGCAGGAGATGAGAAAGAAGCTTATTTAACGCTTCTCATAAAAGCTATTGAACAGGAATTTGAGCACAACCTGGCGCAACAAATTTATATTTCTGACGAATGCTGGAACGTTATCAAAGCGTCTAAAAATGCAACGATAAACAACCTCAGAAAAGTTGCAGGCCGGGAAGAGGTCACCACCGCAAATGAACTGCGGCAGCAAGTTGTAAATTCACTTATCGATCAACAGCCACCTAGCGAAACCGGCCTGGCTTACATCAAAAATGAAGTAAAGAACCTGTGGTAATCACCTGCAGATTTTCATTTTAAAAATAAAAGCCTAACATTGCCGTTCAAAACCCAAGCGCCCCGACTAAACATTCTATAAATTCTGAATTATTTTCTTCGGACACAAAAAATATGATCAACAAATACTTCTATTCCGCCATTTGCCTGGTTACCTTATTGACTTCAGCCTGCAAAAACGAAACTCAGGAATCTGCAGTTGCAGATAATGAGGTTGTAAAAAACTATGCTGAAGAAGCAAAACCTGAAATTCAGCAAGAACCCTGGTCTCAGCAGCAACTTCTGGAACCTTCAGAGCTCGTTCATCTCCTCGAAAATTCCGAAGATAGCCTTGTTATTTTTAGCCTTGGTGCCGGTGGAATAATCCCAGGGTCTAAAGACACAGGACCTTCCGGAGAAAAAGAAAGCCTCAACAACCTGAGGCAGGAACTGGAAACACTGCCAAAAGACAGCAATATCCTTATCTACTGTGGTTGTTGCCCTTTTGATATTTGTCCTAATGTTCGGCCTGCATTTGCACTGCTCAACGAAATGGATTTCACCAATCATCAACTGCTCAACCTGCGTGAGAATATTAAAGTAGACTGGATAGACAAAGGCTACCCGGTAGGAAATTAACTATTAAGCTCGGCCAGCAAATGGTCAAGGTGCAACGCCCTTGTGTACATTTCCAGAGAGCCGTCTTTTGCATGCGGCCACTGCTCCCTTGGGCGATCGTAATAAAGCTCTACGCCGTTACCATCAGGATCGTTGAGGTACAGGGCTTCAGAAACGCCATGATCGGCCGCCCCTGTTAAAGGATATTCGGCATCAAGAAGCCTTTGAAGTACCTGCGCCAGCTCTTTTCTTTGCTCATAAACTATAGCTGTGTGGTACAGGCCCACTCCCCTTTTAGAGGCTTCGGGCGCACCTTTACTGTGCCAGGTATTGAGGCCAATATGGTGATGGTAACCGCCAGCCGATAAAAATGCAGCTGCATCGCCCATACGCTGCGTCACTTCAAAACCCAACAGCCCGTTATAAAATAACAGAGCCCGTTCAAGATCTGAAACCTTGAGATGAACATGGCCTATTCGTGTTGAAGCAGGTACCTTATAATCTTCATTGTTTGCCATCTTTTCTTATTTTTCTACAGCCGAATAAAATTTATTCAATTCTTCGTGCCGCTCAATACTTCATCTTATAAGCTTGCGTAAATATTTTCTGAAATCAAGATAAGATACAAAAGTAAGGAGTAAGGTCTTTCTAAAAGAATCATAAAACGCTCACCTCTCAAAAATGGTAAATAAAGGAAACGTTTCTGAAAAGCAATATCCTATATCACCTGCTCTTCCTGTTTCAACCTGAAGAACAGCTGAGACACGGGAATGAACAGGAGTCCGGCAAAAAGGAACAGCAGAAAAGAAATTTTAAGGTTAAAAAGATGGGCAATGTAGCCAACCAGTGGCGGCCCTAACAGCATTCCTACAATTCCATAAGTAGTGATGATAGAAATAGCCATTCCTGCCGAATATTTTTTAGAAGTACCTGCCAGGCTAAAGATCATGGGGATAATAGCCGCAACCCCAATACCAACAAGGCTGAAGCCTACAAGTGCCGGCCAAAAACTCGGCCACAGGACCATTAATAATACTCCCGAAGAAATAAGGGAAGAACTCACCACAAACATTCGGGCCATTCCTAGTTTCTCTATGAGTCTATCAGAAAAGAACCTCGAAAGCGCCATAAAGGTCATAAAAATAAGATAGCCTAGTGTGAACACCTCTTCCTTAACAACTTCTCTAAAGTACACGCCGCTCCAGTCAAACATACCACCTTCGCACAGCGATGCAAAAAAGATGAGTAACCCAAGGTAAAGAATGAATTTATCGGGTTTACCAAGCCTTAATTTATTACCGCCCGTGGCACGATCTTTCCGCAGTAAAAAAGAATAAGAACATAAACCGAGTAAGATTCCGAGGCTTGCAACCATCCAAAAATGGATCTGCATGGAAACATTCAGCTTAATTAGCAAGGTAGAAAAAAGCACCCCTACCAGTCCGCCTGTACTCCAAAGGCCGTGAAAAGATCCCAAAATCTTCCGCGGAAATAACTTTTGAAGCGTGAGAGACTGCGTATTCATGGAGATATTGAGTATTCGCATGCTAAAGGCAAAAACACTTATGCCTGCCACCAAAAACACCATGTTTGACGCACTTCCTATAAGCACCAGCCCTACAGCAAAAAAGAAATAAGCCGCAATTAAAGGATTGCGACTGTCAAATTTTGACACCAGCCAACCCGAAATGGGCAAACCAATGAGAGAACTTACCGGCATGGCCAGCAGGAGATTTCCCAGTTGTGCCTCGTTTAGATCAAAATGGGTTTTAATGGTGGGAATGCGGGATGCCCATGTAGAAAAAGCAAAACCCGACATAAAGAAGAAAGTGCTAAGAGCAATACGTTGCTTTTTACGGGATTCCATACCTCTTAAAAAAGGCAAAGATGGCAGGAATTTTTGAATGCTGAAAGCCCTGCTCTCTTAGTTTTTCAGAAAAAAATACTTAACATTCCTTAGGTATAGATTAACAAGAGCTTAACTCTACTCCCATTCCATTGTGTTGTCAAAATCCACATTTCTTTGGAAATTGTAGCAAAACTACATTATGATTTCTATCCAGGTTGAACATAACGTTATTTACACTGTCGCCGAAGAAAAACTTACCAATGAAGACTATGACAGGCTTATCCCACTGCTACAGGAGAAAGTAAGGAGTTTTGGCACCATAAGATGGTACTTTGAAATGAAAGAATTTGAAGGCTGGAACTTGAGTGCCATGTGGCGCGATATCAAATTCGACTTCAAAAATAACGAAAACCTGGAGCGTATTGCCATGGTGGGGAATAAGGAGTGGGAGAAAGAACTTACCCAACTTATGAAACCCTTTACCGGAGCCACGATCAAATATTTTGATTTAACCGAAAAAGACGAAGCCAAAAATTGGATCAAGAAGATAGAAATATGAACACCGGCGACTCCTATAATGCATGGGCAGCCTCTTACGACGCTATGGAGAACAGAACCCGTGACCTCGAAGCCCAGGTGCTTAGGGACACCTTTTTGAACCCTCACTACGGAAATATCCTGGAGCTGGGCTGCGGCACAGGGAAAAACACCGAATGGCTCTCGCAAAAAGCCGATTTTGTTACCGCTATTGATATTTCTCCAAAAATGATGGCCAAAGCGCAGGAAAAAACACAGGCTGAAAATGTTAGCTTTATTGAGGCAGATATTACTGAAGCGTGGCCTGTAAAGCCGGGTTGGGCTAATCTTGTCACCTGTAGCCTCGTGCTAGAACATATCAAGGACCTCAGCTTTATCTTTGCTGAAGGAGCCCGCAGCCTGAAGAGAAACGGAAAGTTCTATATCTGTGAACTTCATCCGGGAAGACAGTATGCAGGCAGTAGAGCAAAATTTGAAACCGAAAGCGGCTACCAAATGCCCCCTGCCTTTACTCATCATCTTTCAGATTTTCTAGACATGGCCAAAGCGCACAAGTTTAAGCTCTTAGACCTCAACGAACATTTTGATAATAATGACAGGTCTAAAGTGCCAAGGCTACTGTCTCTGGTGTTTGAAAGTGGGGTTTAGATCTACATTCAATTCCCTGTCAAAAATACGCTCAAAGAACCGAAAGGTATCTTTAGCCTTTTCAATGGCCATTTTTTCTTCGGAAGGGGTAAAAGGGTAATTTTCGAGCTCTTCCTTAAATGCTTTCCAGTCCTGCATGTTGTTTTTATCTCCATTAAAGAAGTAATGACGCGGAATTTCATCTAAAGCAGCACATTTCTGAAGGTTTTTAGCCAAAACCATCCCACCCAGGGCCGATCCTTCAACCACGTAGGCCGCTCCCAGGGCTTCGGCTTTAGAATGACATTCAAAAATACCATTTTTGGAAGGTATTTCTTCTGTAATGCCCAATTGTTGCAAATCCTGTTTTAACTGCTGGTGCTTTTTGCCTTCGTAGTGTGGCAAGAACTTTTGTATTTCGGTTTCAGTTTCGCGATACGCCAGGTAATTCTGCAGCAACAGGAGTTTATAGGTGGTGAGATCAATACTGTGGTCCATAATTTGCCGGGCCAGGTTCTTATCCTCAATTTGTTCGTGCAGTTCGCGGGTTTCCTCCTTAAGCTTCTCTATTATCTTCATCCCTACCGGCTTTAAAATCTTTAATGGCATTTTTGATCTTGCTGATGTTATCCTTCTGCTCCCTGTTGTCAAATTTCAGGTTATCCAGGTAATCATTGATCTGGTTTATGGCAATCTTGTTCTGCCTTAGGCGTTCCCTTATTTCCTCTTTTTCACTCATGCGGAAGACCACCTGTTTAAGCAGGGGTTTTAATTTATCTTCGAGGTTGTTCATGTGCTTTTTCAGAATAAACCCCGAAGCTCCTGCCAAAATGGTATTGGCAGCCAGTTCTTCGTCGTGAACCGTGCCGGTAAGGAAGATAAATGGAAGTTTGGGATCTTTTTGCTGTACCAGCTGCAGTACCTCCAGGCCTGTACAGGTAGGAAGGTTGTAATCGGAAATCACCACATCGGGAATAAAGTTGATGAGCTTGTTCCTACAGGAAGAAAGGTCTTCAACCACCTCAATATGTGGTTCTTCAACAAGTTTTCTAATAGTGCGCAGGGTAATCAAGACATCAGCTTCATTGTCCTCCACCAGTAATATTCTCAACGGGATCTTAATCATTTGCGTATGCTCCTACTTTTGGGGCTCAAGATAAAAATAAAATACAGAACCTTCTCCGGGTTCACTTTCAACCCAAATTTCTCCTTCATGTTTTTCCACAATCCTCTTTACAATGGCAAGGCCAATGCCGGTGCCTTTAAATTTGCTGCCCACACCGCGCTGAAAGGTCTCGAATATCTTTTCTCTCAATGCCGGGTCTACCCCTATTCCATTATCTTTTACGTAAAACGTACTGCGCCCATTTATGAGGGTTTTACCTACTTCTATAACTGGTGCTTCTTTTTCTGAAGAATATTTTAAAGCATTGTTAAGCAGATTAGACCACAACTGGAACAGCATTCTACGGTTACCCCACATAGGCGGAAGCTCTTCCTGAATCTCTATGCGTGCCGAAGGGAAATTTGCCGAAAGGTTGAAGAGTTCGAATATTTCTTTGAGCATTGCGGTGGTATCTACCTCATGCTTCTCTACCCTCTCAATATGCCCCAGCCTGGAATACTCCAGGATATCGTCAATAAGATCGTTCATTTTTTGGGTAAGGCCGGCACTCATTTCCAGGTATTTAAGACCTTCACTTCCAAGGGGGTTACTAAAATCTTCCCGAAGAATTTTGAGAAAGCCTTCCATACCTCTTACCGGCGCCCGTAGATCATGTGAAAGTCCGTAACTAAATAGTTCCAGCTCCCTGTTGGCTTCTATGAGCTTTTCGTTCAATGCTTCAATTTCCCTGCGCTGGCGGGTGAGCAGCACATGGCTTATATTCTCTCTCAAAGCCCTGGCCGTGTTGCGGTCAAGCTCATGCCATGGTTCCGAAAAGCCGGTGAGTTTCTCACTCCACTTTTCAAAAGATTTACGCGGACTAAGTCTTTGTTCCTCTTCGTTGTAGAACACCTTATTCTGCGGATTCCCTCCCCAGGTCACTACCTGCACTACTTCAGGCTTGAACCATAAAATATATTTGTTATCAGAAATTTTTAAGCTGAAAAGCCCCGAGGCTGTTTTCTTGTATTCTTCGGCTTCAGGAAATAGCGCTGAAAGGTTACGGGTCCAAAAAAGGCTTTTTGACTGCTTTTTTATGAAGTTATTGAGCAGGCTGTCCAGCTGTTCTTTGCCAGGTGTTTGCCCATTTAGTTCCCATTCATTAATGTAAAAAATGGCACCGCCGCTACAATTAAGGAGTTCTAGAAATTGTACGGTATCCCTGCTTAGTGCCTCCACAATATTATCGTGGTATTTCATTTGAGCCACCAGCTGCCGCCGGATACTCTCGGTTTGCTCTGAATGACTTAAAAGACTGCTGGTTTCATGCAGCGTAATTTCGGTTGAGAGCATTTGAGCCAGGAAACGGCAACTCTCCCGCTGGTAAAAATCAAGGTACTTCTCTGCCTGATGATGGCAGGCAATAAGCCCCCACAATTTTCCTTTGACCACAATAGCTGCCGAAAGGGATGCGCCCACGCCCATATTTTTCAAATATTCTATGTGAATAGGAGAAACGGCCCTTAGCGAAGATCTTGAAATATCAAGGGGCTTCCCGGTAACCGGTGAAATTTCTGGCTTTAATGGTACCGGCGTATAATATACATTGGCAATGATCCTTACCCTGTGTTTAAGGAACATTTTACGGGACTGCTGCGGAATATCGGTAGCCGGATATCGCAGCCCCAGCCACGATTCTAAATCGTCATTCTTTGTTTCGGCAATTACTTCACCATTCCACTCCTCATCAAAGCGGTAGATCATCACCCTGTCATAGCCAAACATTTTGCGGGTGAGTTTGGCAGCTTCCGAAGAAAGCTCTTCAAGAGACCGTGCTGCCTGGAACTTGTTGAGGATGCCCGTTAACTGCTTCTGAAAGAAAAATGGATCCTGCACCTGTGTGAGGGGTTCAAAATCGAGCACCAGGCTCTCTTCGGAAATATGCGCAAGCACCAGGAATTTCTTTCGGTTTACTTCCACTTCCTGCGGAAGGCTATCTTCATCAAAACCGGGTGCCAAAAATGGCATTTTCAGAAGATAAGACAGCGGTTTCCCCAGCAGCTCATCTACAGGAATTCCGAAGTATTCCGAAGCATTTTCACCGGCCTGGGTGATATTTAAATTTGTGCGATCACAAACCACCAGCACGCCATGCGCCTGAGATTTCCCAATGATGTGGATAGGTTCTTTGGCACAGTTCTCCAAATCAACCTGAACCGGGTATTTTAAGGACGATTTATCCATATTATTAAGCCTGAAGTTTGAAGTAAAAGGTACTTCCCACCCCTTCTTGCGAGTCTACCCATATGGTACCATTGTGTAAATGCACTATCTTCTCTACGTGTGCCAGCCCCACACCTGTACCATCATTGCTATCGTGTTTTTTGACGCGATTGAATATTGTAAAAATCTTATCCTGGTCTTCTTTTGCAATCCCCACCCCGTTATCTACCACCGTAAATGTCCAGAAATCACCTTCTCTATATGCCGAGATACGCACCTCTGGATTTCGTTCTTTTGGGGTATATTTTATGGCATTACTAATAAGGTTCTGGAAAAGCAGTCTTAGCTCTACTTCATAACCTTGCAGGCGCGGTAAATCTCCAATATGGATCTTTGCCTTTGTATCTTTTATCCTTTTGCCTAGATCATATTTTACTACTTCTACCAGTTCACGGGTATCTACGAGCTTTTTAACCCCGTCGCGCCCTATGCGCGAATGTTCCAGTAAGGCCCTTATTTGTTCTGAAAGCCTGGTAGATGCCTGCTTGATGTAAGAAACATAATTTTGACCTTTTTTATCGAGTTTGGAAGCATAGATTTTACCTAAGATATCTATCCCAAATTTGATGGTAGAAAGCGGCTCCTGCAAATCGTGCGAACAAATTGAAACAAATTGCTCCAGGTCGCGGTTAGCCCTTTCAAGATCGGCTTTTTGTTCCCGCAGTTGATCTTCGGCCTTTTTAAGGGCTTCAATCTCTACAAAAGTATAGCGAATGGTTAGAACGTTGTCTTCTTCATCTCTTTCGGCAGTGGCATTGAGAATGACGGGCAGGCTCTCTCCGTTCTTGTTGAGGATGTTCTGCTCGAGATTGACAAGCACGCCGTTTTCAGCAAAATATTTATTTGATTTTAAAGCCTCCACCTGGGAATCTTCGTGGTACAGGTCGTAAATAGATTTCCCTATAAGTTCTTCTTTCGACTCATACTTCAACTGCTTTATGGCCATTTTGTTGCAATGCACAATTTTATAATTTTGCGGGTTCACGCTTATGTGCATTACAGGGTCTTCTTCATAGAAACTCTTAAACCTGCGTTCGCTCGCCTGCAGCTTCTCTTTAGACTTTTGAAGGCTTTCAATTTCAATGAAAGTGATCACAACCCCGTCAATTTTCTCATTGGAATCTACGTAGGGTGATATTCTTCGCAGGTAATGCAGCCCGTCTTTAGAAACTACGGCTTTCTCTAAAGTTTTACCGGTTTTAAGCACCCGCTTACAACGCTGGAGCAAATTACTTCTTCCAATGTTTCCGGTAAAATGGCTTATTGGCCGCCCCATATCAGAATTAAGAAAACTGAAATGATCTTTTATGGCCGGGGTGAACTTGCGTATGCACAGGGAGCCATCGAGGAAGATGGTACCAATTTGCGTACTTTCAAGCAGGTTGTTAATATCGGCATTAAGCGCAGCAAGATCATCCATTTTCTGAATGTTCTCGGCATTTACGGTGTTGATCTCCTCGTTTACGCTTTGCAGTTCTTCGTTGGTGCTTTGCAGCTCTTCGTTTGAAGCCAAAAGTTCTTCATTGGCCGCCTGCAACTCTTCGTTGCTGGTTTCTATCTCTTCCAGGGAAGTCTGCAATTCTTCTTTGGTTTGCTTTAACTCCTCTTCAAGATTGGAAACATATTCTTTGGTACGGGTGGTAAGGGTAATATTATCTACACTTTCTACCCCTTCAAGGTTGAGTTCCTTCTCAAGGAAGGTGATCATAAAAGTAGTTTCGGAGTCTACATGGTTCCGCAGAAAAGGTTTTACTAAAAGGTCAACAGCTTTTTTCTCCCCCTGGTGTTCAAAAATGGCATCTTTATAATAAACTTTTTGCTGAAGCTTTTCTGCTTTTTTAAGGCTGTTCTGAATCAAATACCTCAAATCTGTGCCCAGCATGTCGAGTAAATTTGTAGAAAAGCCGCTCACAGGAAGGTTGGCGTATTTCCTGAATTCGCCAATGGCCTCAAGTATATTGTAATCTGAATCTACATAAACGCTTGCCGCCTTGAAGTGATCGAGTACGGTCTCATTAAAGTCACTTGTGAGCTTGTTAAATGTAGTGTTGGCAGGAGCTTTATATGCCATTCCTGTACTTGGGGGCTTGCTGCCAGCTACTCTCCCCGCCGATGTTGGCGTGTGGGAAAGGCCGGCTTCGAGCCTGTTATTGGGTTGAATATTCCTGAATATCTTCCATTTGCGATCAATTTCAGAAAAATTCTTTTGCTCTGTATGTACGCTTTCACTGGTTCCCAGTACGAGTACCCCATCCTGTTTAAGGCTGTAATGCAGCACACTCAAGGCCTTGGTTTGTATTGCAGGCTGAAAATATATGAGAAGATTGCGACAGGAAACCAAATCCATATTACTAAACGGCGGATTCTTGATCACGTTGTGGCGTGAGAAGATTACAGCCCGTCTCAACTTATCTACAACCTCATATTTGCCTTGCTTGCTTTTAAAGTATTTAGCAAGAAAATCGGCTGGTACATCGGCTGCTATACTTTCGGGGTATAAGCCTTTGCTGCCTATCTCAAGATGTTTTTCGGCAATGTCGGTAGCAAAAATCTTAAGTTCAATATTCTTCCCCTGGTTTTCGATTTCTTCGATAAAGCACATGGCAAAAGAATAAGCTTCTTCTCCCGTACTACAGGCAACGTCCCAAACTTTTAGAACTTCTCCATCAATTTTTGAACTCACCATTTCGGGGATTACCCGTTGGCGTAAAACGTCCCAGACTTTACTGTCTCTAAAAAATTTGGTGACCCCAATAAGGAACTCCCTGTAAAGTATATCAACTTCTCCTTCGGTATTGGTGAGGTAAGTAAAATATTCGGCAAGAGATCGGCATTTACACACACTCACTCTTCGGGCTACCCTTCGGGCAAGAGTAGACCTTTTGTACTCTCTAAAGTCGAGCCCTGTTTTCTCATCAATGAAGTTTAAGATCTTGATAAGCTCTGTCTGGTCGTAAGCTACATCTCCATCTTTAAAATGAAATATAGAAGGTGCGGTAAGATAATTATCGAGCTCATTACCCATTTCTTTGACTGACAGCACATAATCTACCAGCCCTGTAGCAATCGCGCTTCTGGGCATTCCGTCAAATTGGGCTTCATCAGGCTCCTGCACCATAATCATCCCGTCGCTTTCTTTGATTGCACGTGCCCCGCGGGTTCCGTCACTGCCGGTACCGCTAAGAATAACTCCTATAGCCTTCTCCCGCTGTTCTCGCGCCAACGACTCAAAGAACATGTCTATAGGCAAGTTGAGCGTAGGGTTTTTGGGCTTCTCCAGAAGCTGTAGCCTGTTGCCTTTAATAATCAGGTTATTGGCCGGTGGTATAAGATAGATATGCCCAGGCTTGACTTCCATACCCTCTTCTACTTCCACTATAGGCAAGCCCGTACTGCGGGCCAGGAGTTCGCCCATCATGCTTTTATAATCTGAAGACAGGTGCTGAATTATGATGTAAGCGCTTTTGGTAGCTTGAGGAATATGTTCAAAAAAAGATTTAAGAGCTTCAAGGCCACCAGCACTGGCTCCTACGGCCACAATTCGGGTGTTGGACGAAGAAGGGGTCATTTCTGATTGTAAAGTCGGGGAATTCTTGATTTTCTTACTCATAACGAAAAAAGAGCCACCAAAGAATCCTTACTATTTAAAACAAATCGCAGGTTACCCACAAATCATCTCAAGCAGGAAATTCAATAGCATGTATTGGAAAAATTATTCGCCGTGAAAATACTTCTATACAATAATTTTTACTGTTAACAATGTGTTAAGTAAGTATGTTGTGCAGAATTAAGCTCTTTTGCAGCCAGATATTGACTCCAATGTTGCAGTTTTTCGGCTTTTGTTAAAGTAGAAGATGCAAAATTGAGGCTGTCTGAAAAGTAATTTTTAGGCGGCTTTTTTGTTGGTAGATATTTAAAGGAGTGGTTTTTTCACCTGAGTC
>NZ_JAPJDA010000002.1 GCF_026241755.1 Salinimicrobium profundisediminis | reverse complement strand
CCCACCACTCTTTCGTGGTCACTGTCGTACCCGCGGTGGGTAGGAAGATCGAAGGCTACAGAAAGCCCTTTTTGACCGGCTGCAAGGTTGCGGCGGTAAAAGGCGTTACTTTCTTCGGCGGTTGAGAACCCGGCGTACTGGCGAATGGTCCAGGGTCGCATCACATACATGGTACTGTAAGGCCCCCGCAGGTAAGGCGGAATTCCCGCAGCAAAATTGAGATGCTCCAGGTTTTTGACATCTTTTGCAGCATAAACTTTTCTACCTTCGGCCGCAACTTTCAGATTACCTGATTCATTTGGAGCCGCAGCGACTTGAGTTGCTGTCTCAGGTTCCAAAAGTGTCATATTTTGAAGTGATTTTCTTTTCATGGTTTTAGCTTTCGGTTAATATTCCCTGCTCCTTTTTAAGTCTTTCCTGTTCAAGCTTTTCGCTTAGGCGTACAGGGAAAAGAGGTTCAATAAGAGTATCTTCAGAAGAAGTTTTTGCAAAAGGATCAAATTCCAGTTCCTGCGTCATGAGGTCCTGTGAATTTTCGAATTTGTTAGTGCCAATAAGAACCAGCTTACCTTCGTCAAAAAGCTGTTGTTCCTTTTGGGCGCTCACTTTTATTCTTTTTTGAAGCTCGCCTTTCAGCAAAAGTTCCAGGAAGCCGCCTTCTTCTTCAATTTGCTTGAAGATCTCAAGGGCTTTACCGGCAAACTCGTGGGTTAGATGTTCAATATAATACGCCCCATCGGCCGGGTTGGCTACTTTATCGAAATAAGCCTCGTGTTTCATCACAAGAAGCTGGTTGCGGGCTATACGCCTGCCAAATGAGCTGTCTTTATGGAAAAGCAGGTCATAAGGCTGATTACTCACAGCATCGGCACCTCCCAGCACAGCACTCATACACTGAGTGGTGGAACGAAGCAGGTTCACGTTGTAGTCGTACAAGGTTTTATCCCTTTGCGATGGTTGCGCGAGTATAAAGCAGGTTTCGGGAAGCCCGTACTCTTTTGCCAAAGAAGCATAAAGCAGGCGAAGCGCCCTTATTTTTGCAATCTCAAAGAAGTAGTTGCTACCTGTAGCCAGGATGAACTGTGGCTGAAATTGATCTTGTTTTTCCCCTTTTTGACACACTAAGTTGAGGTACTCATTCACGTGAGCAAGAGAAAAAGCAAGTTGCTGCGGAATGCTGGCTCCTGCATTTTGGTACAGGTCGCTGTTCACGCTTACTGTAGAAGCAAAATATGGTGTTGTTTCTGTTACAGATTTTAATACCTTAAAATCTCTTTTTTGGTCAAAAAACCATTTTCCTGTGACGGCAAGATTGCCCAAAACATCCAGTTGCAGGTATACTTCAGTATTTTTGTTTTTGAAGTAAGACTTCAGCCTTTCAACATAATCAGGAGAGAAGAATGAAAAACTTAGATGAACCTGCAGGTTCTCTAAATTAAATCCTTCAAAAAGCACATCGGGTTCTACATCTTCCGAAGAAATATGGAGCCAAAGGCTTTCTGCACCTTTTTGAAGGGCTTTTGCGGCCTGTGTATTGCTCTCGCCGGCCGATGTCACATTGATCTTTTCACAGATGCGCCAGGGAAGTGGCGGCGGTAGCTGCATGTGGTCTTTTACATCTGCGGAAGTATAAAAGGGCTGTACTGCGATCCCGTCAAGAGATCTAAAAATTAATTTCTCATCGTAACTGGCACCTTTTAGGTCCTGTTTGATTTGATCTTTCCATTGTTCAGCTGGAACATCTGGAAATTCCTGAAATAATGATTCCTTCATTTTTATCGTTTTAATGAAAGTAATTGCATCGCTGCATGAGAGATTACGGGACTGTCTCGTAATCTGTTCTATAAATATCCCTAAGGGATCTTTTTGAAAAATTTACTTTAAATGAAATATTGTTGATTCTTAAGGTATCCAGCATTTGCTTTCGAAAATTGAGTAACTTCAAAAGTTGGTCCCGGCTAAAATTCGTAGTAGCCCGATATTGATCTCTGCTGAAATGGAACAAGATGTTCACGACCTAAATCTTAAGTGAATGATTTGTTTCGGGCAGACCTGAATTTTTGTTTTAAAAAAATAGAGGCAGAGAAGAAAGAGATCTCTTGCTGAAGTTTTTTCTTAAAGAACAAAATTCCTGTCTTTGAGGAGATATTTTTTATCTCCCGGCACCGGCCAAAATCTTCCCAGTAAATTTACTTATAACTTTTGTGAAAAGGGACAAAAATGAGGATGATTTTAATCATTCTTTAAGAAAAAAAACCGCCCGAACTTTATGCTTTGATTTTTAATTAGGACCCTTTGGTAAGCCTTGCTATTACTACAACGTTTGCGTTAAATTATAAAAAATAGGTGAGTTTTTCTAGGGTCTAAAAGTTAAAGTTTCGTTACCTTTATAGGACATTTATACAGTATCAAAT
Source organism: Salinimicrobium profundisediminis (assembly GCF_026241755.1). Taxonomy (GTDB): domain Bacteria; phylum Bacteroidota; class Bacteroidia; order Flavobacteriales; family Flavobacteriaceae; genus Salinimicrobium; species Salinimicrobium profundisediminis. Next base: position 250,364 of record NZ_JAPJDA010000002.1, on the reverse strand, counting down.
GATACGCATTTTTAGTCATATTTTCCACTGGTTTAGGTTGTGCTTTTCTCATCAACAATTAAGAATTGCCCTTCCTCCCATTTTGCCATGGAACCAGGGTGACGATTTAAATTTATCTCTTCCTGAAGAAGGGTTAATTATTATTTACAGGTAAAAAACAGAAATCGCAGGGGTGCGATTTTTTTTTGCTCTAAACTGAAGTGAAACTAAAACTATATAAACCATGAAACCAACGCATATAGAACATATAGGTATTGCTGTTGAAAGCCTCGAAGAGGCAATCCCCTTTTACGAAAAAACCTTTGGGTTAAAATGTTACTCTGTAGAAGAAGTCAAAGACCAAAAGGTTAAAACGGCTTTTTTTAAAGTAGGCCAAACAAAAATTGAATTGCTTGAATCTACAGCCCCCGATGGGCCTATTGGAAAGTTTATCGAGAAAAAAGGTCAGGGGGTACACCATATAGCTTTTGCAGTAAATGATCTTCAGCATCAATTGGATGAACTGGAAACAAAAGAAGTAAAGCTTATAGATAAAACTCCCCGAAAAGGCGCAGAGGGGCTCAATATTGCCTTTTTACATCCAAAATCAACTTTTGGTGTATTGACAGAACTCTGTGAACAACCTCAACAGTAATTTAAATAATAGATAAATGTCAAGTCAGGATAAAGTAAACGAATTGATCCAGAAACGGGAAATAGCCCGTTTGGGTGGTGGACAAAAACGTATAGATGCCCAACACGAAAAAGGAAAACTTACGGCACGAGAACGTCTGGAAATCCTTTTAGATGAAGGTAGTTTTGAAGAATTCGACATGTTTGTCACCCACAGGTGTACCAATTTTGGAATGGAAGAAAATAAGATACTTGGAGATGGTGTAGTTACAGGCCACGGCACGATTGATGGCAGGGTAGTCTACGTCTTTTCACAGGACTTTACCGTTTTTGGTGGCTCGCTGTCTGAAACTTTTGCCCAGAAGATATGTAAGGTGATGGATATGGCTATGAAGGCCGGGGCACCGGTAATTGGAATAAACGACAGCGGTGGTGCCCGTATACAGGAAGGGGTGACCTCACTTGCAGGGTATGCCGAGATCTTTGAACGCAATATTCTTGCCTCTGGATTAATCCCTCAAATTTCTGCCATTTTTGGGCCCTGTGCAGGAGGAGCCGTGTATTCACCGGCCCTTACAGATTTTGTAATGATGACCGAAGAGAACAGCTACATGTTCGTTACCGGGCCAAAGGTGGTTAAAACAGTGACCGGCGAAGATATTTCGGTTCAAAATCTTGGTGGTGCCAATATTCACGCATCAAAATCGGGGGTTTCCCACTTTAAGGTTACTTCTGAAGAAAATGGATTGCTGCTTATAAGAAAGCTGCTGTCTTACCTTCCGCAGAATAACCTCGAAGAAGCTCCTATTCAAAACAGTACTGACCCTATAGACAGGCGGGACGATTTTCTTAACACTATTATCCCCGATAACCCCAACCAGCCTTACGACATGCAGGAGGTGATTTACAGCATTGTTGATGAGGGTGAGTTTCTCGAGGTGCACAGAAATTACGCGAAGAATATTATTGTTGGATTTGGAAGAATGGACGGGCAGTCTGTAGGTATTGTGGCCAACCAGCCTAATTTCCTTGCCGGGGTGCTGGATAGTGATGCATCGAGAAAGGCCGCCAGGTTTGTGCGCTTCTGCGATTCATTTAATATTCCCATCCTTACCCTTGTAGACGTTCCCGGATTTTTACCCGGTAGCGGGCAGGAGTATGCAGGTATTATTATTCATGGGGCAAAACTAATGTTCGCCTATGGTGAGGCTACCGTGCCTAAGATCACTATCACCTTGAGAAAATCTTATGGTGGGGCGCATGATGTGATGAGCTGTAAACAACTTAGAGGAGACCTTAACTACGCCTGGCCATCGGCAGAGATTGCTGTAATGGGAGCTTCAGGAGCTATTGAGGTACTTGAAGGAAGAGCTATGGGTGCGATCAAAGATCCTGAAGAAAGGGCCAAATTCAAAGCTGAAAAAGAACAGGAGTATCAGCAGAAATTTGCAAATCCATACCAGGCAGCTGCATATGGGTACATAGATGACGTGATAGAGCCCCGTAATACCCGTTTTAGGATCATTAGAGGCCTCCAGACGTTACAGACAAAGAAAGTCACCAATCCGCCGAAGAAACACAGTAATATCCCCCTATAAATAAATAACTATGGAATATGCTTCAACATCGGCCACAGACTGGTCACAAATATGGATCATTACAGGGGTGGGTTATACCGTTGTTTTTCTTGCTCTCCTTCTGCTCATGTTCGTATTTAAGAAAATGCCACAAATCCTTAATCTCGGAATCGGAAAAAAGATCAAAGAGGTTAGAGAGAAATCGCGTTCTAAAGAGAATGGAAACGCCGAAGAAGAACGCTACCTCTCGGGAGAGATTAGTGCTGCTATAGCAACGGCGCTACATTTATACTTTAAGGAGCAGCATGATGAAGAAAGCGGTGTTATCACTATTAAAAGAGTTGCCCGCACTTATTCTCCCTGGAGTTCTAAGATCTATGGAGTAAACAATAACCCACGGTAAAGAATACAAAAATGAAGAAATTCGATTTTACAATAAACGGAAATAAATATTCGGTTGATATCAAAGAGTTTGAAGATGAACAAGCTACCATTCATGTAAATGGAACCGAATACCTGGTGGAAGTACACCAGGAAAAGAAGCGTGTTAAAACCCCTAAACTGGTAAGGGAAAACGTAGTGCGGCAACCCGGAGAGGGGCACATTGCGAAGAAAGCTTCCCCTGGAGGTTTCCCTGTAGAAGCACCTTTGCCAGGCAGTATCTTCAAATTGAAGGTGAAGGAAGGTGACACGGTAGCCAAGGGAGATTCCCTGCTTATTCTTGAGGCCATGAAAATGGAAAATGATGTGTTGGCAGACCAGGCAGGAGTCATTAAGGAAATAAAAGTTAAGGAAGGAGATGCTGTTCTACAAAATGATCTACTCCTGGTAATAGGATAGCCCTATTTCAACAAATCTTTCCCTAATTCTAAAAACAAGATTGTGAAAAAATTATTAACTGTTATAGTTGTACTGGGCATTCTTTACCTCATCCCAACTCTTTTGGGAGGAGAATTAATGGCTCAGGATTTAGTTCCTAACATACCAAAAGAAGGAGGAGATCTTACAGAAGGGCTGCTTCACTTTTGGGAATACACCGGTTTTGCGAATGCGACCTTTGGTAATTTCATTATGATAGCTGTAGGCCTGTTTTTTATTTTCCTGGCTATTCGCTTTCATTATGAACCACTATTGCTCATTCCCATAGGTACAGGTATCCTTTTAGGTAATATTCCTTTTCCTGCTGGGGCAGGGGTTGGGATCTACGAATCTGGTTCTGTGCTTAATTATCTTTATTTCGGGGTCACCCAGGGTATTTATCCTCCATTGATCTTTCTGGGGATTGGAGCCATGACAGATTTCTCGTCTCTCATATCCAACCCGCGCCTTATGTTGCTGGGTGCAGCTGCTCAAATTGGGGTTTTTGGAACCTTTATTGGAGCTATCGCCCTTGGGTTTGAAGTACATGAAGCAGGAGCAATTTCTATCATTGGTGGTGCCGATGGCCCTACAGCCATTTTTGCTTCGGCTAAACTGGCTCCTCAATTAATTGGTAGTATTGCTATTGCGGCCTATTCATATATGGCTCTTGTACCGGTAATTCAGCCTCCTATCATGAAGCTGTTGATTACCAAAAAGGAGAGGCTTATAAGAATGAAGCCACCTCGTGCCGTCTCTAAAACTGAGAAGATATTATTCCCAATTATAGGGATGTTGCTCACCACCTTCATTTCTCCATCGGCTATTCCGCTTCTTGGTATGCTTTTCTTCGGAAACTTACTTAAAGAAAGTGGGGTTACAGACCGTTTAGCCGATACAGCCAGGACAAAAATGATAGATATTGTGACCATTCTTTTGGGGGTAACTGTGGGAGCTTCAACACAGGCAAGCGTGTTCCTTACAGGGAGTTCAATCAAAATATTCGCGCTGGGGGCAGTTTCTTTTATCATTGCCACTGCCGGCGGACTCCTTTTTGCCAAAATAATGAACTTATTCCTCAGTGAAAAGAATAAGATTAATCCTCTCATAGGTGCGGCCGGCGTGTCGGCAGTGCCTGATAGTGCCCGTGTAGTTCAACAGGAAGGGATCAAAAGCGATCCTTCAAACCACTTGCTCATGCATGCCATGGCACCCAATGTTAGTGGTGTGATAGGATCGGCTGTTGCCGCTGGTATTATGATTAGTTTCTTAATGTAGAAACTATTGGTAGTTGATTGAAAGGGCTTCGAGATACATGGAGCCCTTTCTTTTGCTGCCGCTTTTCTCTCTCCCGCTTAGCGTTCTTTTTGTTCTAAGAACCTGGTCTTAAAAACCATTCCCACTCTTATCCGGTCGTAATGTGCGCGCCTAAAATGGTTTTTTAAATATCCTATTTCTATTTTTAGATCTTGATGTAAGCTGTACCCAAGCCCAAAATGGAAGCGGTTTTGATTAAAATATGGCTCTTTCAGGTTTATAAACACCTCATTAAAAGCCGTAAAGTATAAACTTTTGTACAAAGGCCGGTCAAATTTAAGTCGGTAACGCACGCGATGGCTAAGATCATATTCTGGTTCCTGCCTTTTCCAGGTAGATTCCAGCCTAAAACGATGAGCAATATAGGGGCTCAAAAATGGCGTTTTTAAGGTCGCTTCTTCCCAGACCCTGTGCTGTATTGTGAAACTATCTTCGGAAAATGCTTCAGAATAGACATAATCGTAGCCCACAGAAGCCGAAAAATCTTTTGAAAAGGCATAAGTGACCCCGCTGCGCAGCATAATAAACTGAAATTTATCAAACATCTCGTAATGCTGAAGTAGTGCCACCGTGGGAATGCTCCATTTTTCAGAAATGTGATGCTGGCCAATTATTTCTGTCCAGGATCCTAAAAGATCTTCTTTGTTTTGGGCCGAAAGTGAAATAGTGTAAAGAAAGGAGAGAAGGAAAATAGCCTTTTTTGGCATGGTAATAACTCTTAAATATGGAGTATAAAAATAAGCTATTTTTCGGCCTTAACAGTGGGATACAGGTCTAAATTTGTACTAAGGGAAGGGGATTTTGAAGGGATGAAAAGTGCTGAAAATAAAAAAGGTGGAAAGATCCACCTTTTTTGCCCCAAATCTACCATGAACTTAACCTACTTATGTTATGGCTTTGTAAAAGTAGATATTAATCTTTGTTTCCAATAGCTTTTTAGATGAAGTACATAAATTTTAGTTAAACTGCACAAACGATTTCACGAGTGGCAGAAAAAGCTTATTTTAATATGCTCTGTCTGTACTTCCTTCATAAAAATTGATAAATGCCCGGTTTACTACCCTGTTACCTCCAAAGGTAGGATAGTTCCCGGTAAAGTACCAGTCTCCCAGGTTTTGAGGGCATGCTTTGTGAAGGTTTTCTACAGTTTGAAAGATGATCTTCACTTCAGCTTTTATAGTATCATTGCTAAGCAATTCGGCAATTTTATCAGAGATTTGTTCATTTGTAAAAGGGGCGTAGATTTCTTTCACAAAATTCTTTACATCCCTGTCATCAAGTTCTACCTGCTGCCTGCACTTCTCATAGACCTCATCTACAATTTGATATTGATTAGTTTCCTTAAGGAGCTCTAAAGCAGCCTGAAATGCCACAAGGTTCTCAAGCCTTGCCATGTCTATGCCGTAGCAGTCTGGGTACCGTATTTGCGGTGCCGAAGAAACTACAACAATCTTTTTAGGTTTGGTACGGTCAAGCATTTTAAGGATACTCTTCTTCAAAGTAGTACCTCGCACAATACTGTCATCAATGATCACCAGGTTGTCTTCGGGTTTTACCACCCCGTAGGTAACGTCGTAAACGTGTGCCACGAGGTCATCGCGACTACTGTCTTCAGTAATAAAGGTACGCAGTTTGGCATCTTTTATGGCAATCTTTTCAGTTCTTAAACGGTGATTAAGAATCTCCTGCAGGCGGGCATCGGTCAAAGTCTCTTTTTCAGCAAGAATGGTATCATTCTTCTGTTTGTTGAGCTCATCCTGTGCAGCTTCCACCATGCCATAAAATGAAGTTTCCGCAGTATTTGGGATGAATGAGAAAACGGTATTTACGGTATCGTGATCTATGGCCTTAAGTACTTCGGGCATCAGGAGCTTTCCAAGCATTTTGCGCTCGCGGTAAATTTCGGAGTCACTTCCGCGGGAAAAGTAGATGCGTTCAAAAGAACAGGCTTTTCTTTCCAGTGGTTCAAGGATTTGCTTGATACGCACATTTCCGTTCTTTTTGGTAATAATTGCATGGCCCGGTGGCAGTTCTTTGACCTTGTCAAATTCTACGTTAAATACTGTTTGGATCACAGGTCTTTCCGAAGCAACTACAACCACCTCGTCATCACAGTAGTAGTAACAGGGCCTTATCCCGGCAGGATCTCTTAATACAAAGGAGTCTCCATGCCCTAAGAGGCCGGCCATTGCATAGCCGCCATCCCAGTTCTTTGCCGATTTTTTAAGGATCTTTCCAATTTTTAACTGCTCGGCAATGAGGGGGGAGGCTTCTACTTTAGAATAGCCTTCAGTTTTAAGTTTTTTGTAAAGTTTTCTAACTTCATCATCCAGAAAATGGCCTATTTTCTCCATTACTGTAACGGTATCGGCCTTTTCTTTTGGATGCTGACCTAACTCTACCAGGTTGTTGAAGAGCTGGTGCACATTGGTCATATTGAAGTTTCCGGCAACAATAAGGTTGCGGTGCATCCAGTTGTTTTGGCGCAAAAACGGATGAACGCTTTCTACGCTGTTCTTTCCAAAAGTGCCATATCTCACATGTCCCAAAAACAGCTCTCCCAGGTAGGGAATATGCTTTTTTTGAAGGGCAACATCATCGGCATATTCGGGATGCTCCTTTATCTCATCATTAATGCGCGCATTGATTTGAGCAAAAATATCCTGTATGGGTTGTGCTGCATTAGATCTTACACGGCTTATATAGCGATCTCCGGGTTGGGTGTTGAGTTTAATACTGGCAAAACCGGCACCATCCTGCCCGCGGTTATGCTGCTTCTCCATCATGAGGTACATCTTGTTTACCCCATAAAATGCAGTACCATACTTTTCTTTGTAGTACTCTAATGGCTTAAGTAGGCGCAATTGGGCAATTCCGCATTCGTGTTTTAAAGCATCACTCATATCTTGTTGTTGTTTGGCCCGGGTTTAGTCATAAAAAAAGCCCTGAAATTACAGGGCACAATATTAAGTAAGTTTGATTTGGAATTGTGTTAAGGATTTAAACTCTTCCAGGCGTTGATGCACTTCTTCTTTTTTGAGGTTCTGCATTCTTTCGGTCCCGAATTTTTCTACACAGAAGGAGGCGAGATTAGAGCCGTAGATCACTGCATTTTTCATGTTTTTGAACGAGATATCCCCTGTATGCGCCAGGTATCCTGTGAACCCCCCGGCAAAAGTATCTCCCGCTCCTGTAGGATCAAAAACTTCTTCTAGCGGAAGGGCAGGAGCAAAAAAGATCTGTTCGTTATGGAACAGTAAAGCCCCGTGCTCCCCTTTTTTAATAACTACATATTTAGGTCCCATGTCGGCGATCTTACGGGCAGCTTTCACCAAAGAATACTCGTCTGTAAGCTGCCTTGCTTCTTCGTCATTAATAGTAAGGGCGTCTACTTTGCCAATCACCTTCATAAGGTCATCCCAGGTATTGTCCATCCAGAAGTTCATAGTATCAAGTACTACCAGCTTTGGTCTTTCAATTTGTTCAAGAACACTAAGTTGCACAAGTGGGTGAAGGTTTCCCAGCATCACCACATCGGGAGATTTGAAATCTTCGGGCACCACCGGCTGAAAATCGGCAAGTACATTTAATTGCGTGTCAAGCGTGTCTCGGGAATTAAGGTCGTTGTGGTATTTACCGCTCCAAAAAAAGGTTTTTCCTCCTTTAATTATTTCAGTGCCGCTAAGGTCGATATTCCTGTTTTTTAGCAAATCCAGATATTCCTGCGGAAAATCTTCTCCTACCACAGATACTATAGCGCTTTTAATATCGAATTGTGCTGCAGATAGACCAATATAAGTGGCTGCACCACCAAGAATTTTATCTGTTTTACCAAAAGGGGTTTCGATGGCATCAAAGGCGACCGTGCCCACTATTAATAATTTATTCATAACGTTCTTTAAAAATGAGGTGCAAATATACGTTTTTGTTTTTCAAGCCCTGATACTCAAAAAAGGCTTTTCGAGTCTCCTTCAAATCCTGTGTCTATTAAAAGGCGTTTTCCTTTTGAGGCCTCTACGGCCAGACTGTCGCAGCGTTCATTTTGAGGATGTGCGTTGTGGCCTTTTATCCACTGGAATTTCACCTTGTGTTTGCGATATTCTTTCAGGAATTCTATCCAAAGGTCCACATTCTTTCGCTCCTTAAAACCTTTTTTCTCCCAGTTAAAAACCCAGCCTTTTTCTACAGCGTCGGCAACATATTTGGAGTCGGTGAAAACGACCACACGGGTATCGGGGTTTTTCAGTTTTTTAAGGGCATCTATTACTGCGAGCAGCTCCATCCTGTTATTGGTGGTGTGTTTATAGCCTTTTGCAAACTCCTTGCGGTACGGTTTTCCTACCCATTCCATTACAATTCCATAACCGCCGGGCCCCGGGTTACCCCTGGCTGCCCCATCGGTATATATGTGAACATTGGCATCAATCATTCTTAGCAGGGAGTAAGAGGTTTTCTATTACCTTCGGAAAGTGTTCCTGTTCCAGTTCATGGATCTTGTGGGCAATATCTTCTACCGAGTCTTCAGGTTTAATAGCAGTGGTAGCCTGAAAGATCATTTTTCCCTCGTCATAATTTTCATTGACGTAATGTATACTTATACCTGTTTCCACTTCCTTATTTTCATGTATAGCTTTGTGAACATTCATGCCATACATACCTTTTCCGCCGTAATTTGGAAGAAGAGCAGGATGAATATTGATCACCTTATTAGGAAAGTGTTGCAGAATATTGGTAGGGAAGATCCAAAGAAAGCCGGCCAGTACAATAAGGTCTGGGTTCATGTCAATCAATAAACGTTGTACCTCATTGGAATGATAAAGCGCCTGGCGGTCAAAATGCAGGGCCTTTACGCCCAGATTATGTGCTCTTTCCAGTACTTTTGCCCTGCGGTTGTTGGAGAAAACCGCGATAACTTCAGCAGTGTCTTTTTGCTGAAAGTACTTAATAATATTCTCGGCATTTGATCCATTACCCGAAGCAAAGATCACAATTTTGTTCTTTCTTGAATTTCTTACTTGTTGCAAGCGTAGGGTGTTAACAATTATTGGCAGGTAAAAATACTGGCTTTAGGCGGAAATTATGTAATTTACATTCACATTTTTAAAGTAAAAACAGGTTTTAAAATAAAGTTTTTTATTTTTGCCACTTAAATTAAAAATTAAAAACACAAGTTATGTCAGACATTGCATCAAGAGTAAAAGCGATTATCGTTGACAAGTTAGGAGTTGACGAGAATGAAGTAGTAAACGAAGCTAGCTTCACCAACGACTTGGGCGCTGATTCACTAGACACTGTAGAGTTGATCATGGAGTTCGAGAAGGAATTTGATATCCAGATTCCAGACGACCAGGCAGAGAACATTGCTACTGTGGGTCAGGCAATCTCTTATATTGAAGACGCAAAAAAATAAAAAACTAACATATCCTTATGGAGTTGAAGCGAGTTGTAGTAACTGGATTAGGTGCCCTTACCCCCATTGGAAATAACATTGAGGAATACTGGGAAGCCCTGGTAAATGGTAAAAGCGGGTCTGCACCCATTACCTATTTTGATACCGAGAAATTCAAAACTAAATTCGCTTGCGAGATCAAAAACTTCAAGGTTGAAGATTATTTTGATCGAAAGGAAGCCAGGAAGCTTGACAAGTTCGCCCAGTACGCCCTGGTAGCTTCAGATGAGGCTATCAAAGATTCGGGGCTGGACCTCGATGCTATTGATAAGCTTCGTGTAGGAGTTATCTGGGGTGCCGGGATTGGAGGTCTCGAAACCTTCCAGGATGAAGTTTTGGCTTTTGGTAAAGGTGACGGAACCCCAAGATTCAACCCTTTCTTTATCCCTAAAATGATTGCCGATATTGCTCCGGGAAATATTTCCATCAAGCACGGCTTCATGGGCCCTAACTATACTACAGTTTCAGCATGTGCATCTGCAGCCAATGCGCTTATAGATGCGTTGAACTATATTAGGTTGGGCCACAGTGATATAATAGTCACAGGGGGAAGTGAGGCGGCAGTTGCTCCTGCCGGAATGGGTGGTTTTAATGCCATGCATGCGCTTTCAACAAGAAATGAGAGTCCCGAGACTGCTTCAAGACCTTTTGATGCAACACGAGATGGTTTTGTCTTAGGTGAAGGTGCGGGTGCACTTGTTCTTGAAGAATATGAACATGCAAAAGCGAGAGGAGCGAAGATCTATGCAGAAGTACTTGGGGGCGGGTTATCTTCGGATGCCCACCACATGACTGCCCCACATCCCGAAGGGATAGGAGTAGTGGCTGTAATGGAGAATTGCCTTAGAAATGCAGAACTTAAACCGGAAGATGTAGATCACATCAACACACACGGAACATCAACACCGTTGGGTGATGTGGCTGAACTTAAGGCTATTAAGAAGGTGTTTGGAGAGCATGCTAAAGATATTAATATCAACTCTACAAAATCCATGACAGGTCACCTGTTGGGTGCTGCGGGAGCTGTAGAAGCAATTGCCTCTATTCTCGCCATGAAACATGGAATTGTACCACCTACAATCAATCACGAAGTTCAGGATGAAAATATTGATCCCGAATTAAATCTTACCCTTAATAAGGCGCAGAAGAGAGATGTGAAAGTGGCTATGAGCAATACCTTTGGTTTTGGAGGTCATAATGCCTGCGTTTTGTTTAAAAAACTGGACGAGTAAATTCTTCCATGAGTGTAATAAGAAACATATTAAATTCCCGCTCCTCCAGAGGCGGGAATTTTTTTGTTGAATTAACAAAGATAATGGGGTTCAAACCCCGCAATATTGCACACTACAAAAAAGCATTCACCCACCGCTCTTTAAACCAGAAAGATGCAGAGGGCAACGCCATCAACTTTGAAAGGATGGAATTTCTTGGAGATGCTATGCTAAGTGCCGTTATAGCTTCGCACCTGTTCAATGAAGTGCCAAGTGGTAACGAAGGCTACCTCACAAAAATGCGCTCCAAGATTGTAAGCCGTAAACACCTGAATGAACTTGGGAAAGATCTCGAGTTGATCAAATATATTCAGACTAATATTCCCATAGAGCAGTTTGGCACAAACATCCATGGAAACCTTTTTGAAGCCCTTGTAGGTGCCATTTACCTTGATAGAGGCTACAGGTATACCAAAAAATTTATTTATGAAAGGGTAATTGAGCCTTATGTAGATATCGAGCAACTGGAAGGCACGGTTATAAGTTATAAAGGACTCTTAATCGAGTGGTGCCAAAAGGAGAAGAAAGAGTTTAGCTTTGAAGTCTATGAAGATACAGGAAAAGACGAGCTAAAACATTTTGCTGTAAAATTAAGGATTGAGAACAGGGTTGTGGCTAAAGCCAGGGCGACTTCAAAGAAGAAAGCCGAAGAAAAAGCATCCAAAAGGGCATATTACGCCCTGCAGAGCAAAATTGACCACCCTTAAAAATATAGCAGAAACTATAACGTTTTCGTAAGATATTCTGAAAATATACCCCAAAAAATTACTTTTCTGCGATGCAATAATTATCTTTAACCTTTGATGTAAAATCATATGCCGGCGCATAAACTGGTTTTAAATGACGTTTTTGAACAGCCCTACAAGCTACTTGCAGTACATTCTTCGGTAGAAGAGTACAAGCTGGCTTACCTGTTGAACAAACATTTAGGCCTTAAATTAGCCAGAACGCCAAAGGATATTGATCTTCATAAAGGAAATGAGAGCAACTATTTTGCGCATTTTATCTATGAAGATCTACGGCAATATTGTACTTATCACCTGGTAAGTAACGTTGCCAGGCGGGAAGGAAGAACGGGTTCTAATAAGGACTCTCTTTTTTTTGGGGATGAACTGGCTGTCCAAAAATCAATTCTATTACCAGAATTTAAGCAGGTAGATTTTTTGCTGAAGATCGAGGATGAACTGGATGCGGTATCTTTAAAGATGCTCAACGCATTGATCCTCGAGATCCCACAGGTTTCTACGGCGTATGCCGTTGATTTTCATCACATAAAAACTAAAGAAAATTTAATTTTTGACTAATGCCGAATACGAAAAAGACTAAAATTGTGGCCACCCTAGGGCCAGCAACGAGTTCGAAAGACGTTTTGAGAGATATGATGCATGCAGGTGTAAACGTGTTTAGGATCAATTTTTCTCACGCCGATTATGAAGATGTAAAACAACGCATAAAGCTTATAAGGGAACTAAATGAAGAAAATGGCTTTACCGCGGCCATACTTGGTGACCTGCAGGGACCCAAATTAAGGGTAGGGAAGATGAAGGAAGAAGTGGTGGTAACCAAAGGAGATGAAATCACCTTTGCCACCGGTGAAGAATTTGAAGGTACCGCTTCCAGGGTTTACATGAACTACGATGAATTCCCTCAGGATGTAAAAGCCGGAGAGCGAATTCTTCTTGATGATGGTAAACTTATCTTTGAAGTGGTGTCTACCAACCAAAAAGATGAGGTTCTTGCAAAAGTGATACAGGGAGGCCCATTGAGATCTAAAAAAGGAGTTAACCTTCCTAATACAAAGATTTCCCTTCCGGCCCTTACCGAAAAAGATATTCAGGATGCCATTTTTGCAGTTGAGCAGGGTGTAGACTGGATTGCACTTTCTTTTGTAAGAAACAGCGATGACCTTATTCAACTTCAGAATTTAATAAAAGAACATACAGATCACAAGATCCCAATCATCGCCAAGATCGAAAAGCCTGAAGGTGTTGATAATATCGACAAGATCGTGGCTTATTGCGACGGACTAATGGTAGCGCGCGGTGACCTGGGAGTGGAAATTCCTGCACAGGAAGTTCCGCTTATTCAGAAGCAACTGGTGCTAAAGGCTAAAAAAGCCCGTATTCCGGTTATAATTGCTACCCAAATGATGGAAACCATGATCACCAGCCTTACCCCTACAAGGGCCGAGGTGAACGACGTGGCGAACTCTGTAATGGACGGGGCCGATGCCGTGATGTTAAGTGGAGAAACTTCAGTAGGTAATTACCCGGTGCAGGTGATTGAAAAAATGAGCCAAATTATTATGAGCGTTGAGAATTCACCGCTTATTAAAGTACCTCATGAGCCACCTCACGTGCGTACCAAGAGATACATCACCAAATCTATCTGTTACCACGCTGCCCATATGGCCAATGAGATCAAAGCTAAAGCTATTTGTACTTTGACCAATAGTGGTTATACAGCTTTCCAGATCTCGGCCTGGAGACCAGAATCTAATATTCTTGTGTTCACTTCTAATAAAAGGATCCTTAATCAATTAAGCCTTTTATGGGGGGTACGTGCGTTTTACTACGATAAAATGGTAAGTACAGACGAGACTATTGATGATATCAACAGGATTGCTTCAGAAAATAAATTTGTTGAAAAGGGTGATTTCACCATCAACCTCGCAGCCATGCCTATTACCAGTAAAGGAATGGTGAATACGTTGAGAATTTCAGAAATTGAATAATATTTAGTATTGAGTACTTAGTATTGAGTACTGAGAATTAATTTTAAAAAGCCATAGATCGCAAAGATCTGTGGCTTTTTTCTTTATGGAATCTTCTCTCCACTTCCCACTCCTTCAAAAATCAAACTTTAGCTGTACTGCAATTTCCTTCTTCTCCTCTTTTTCTTCCGCTTTATCGGTATTGAGGTTAGACAGGGAAATTCCCAGCAGGCGCACGCTTTCCCTCATTTTTTCCTGGTACAACAGCTCTTTTGCGGCTTCCAGGATCAATTCTTTTGAAGAGATGTAGTAAGACAGCGTTTTACTGCGGGTTTGCAGCGTAAAATCGCTGTATTTTATCTTTAGGGTGATCGTTTTTCCAGCAACCTTACTCCGGGTAAGGCGCCGCTCAATTTCTTCGGAAATATTCTCCAGCCGCTCCAGCATAAATACTTCTGAAGATATATTCTCTTCAAAAGTGCGCTCTGCACCCAAAGATTTCCTTATTCGTGAAGGTTTTACTTCACTATTGTGAATTCCCCGCACTACTTGATAATAGTATTCCCCGCTCTTTCCGAAGTGGTCATTGAGAAAATCAAGAGGTTTGGTTTTGAGGTCTTTTCCGGTAAAGATGCCCAGCCTGTACATCTTTTCGGCAGTGACCTTGCCTACACCGTAGAACTTCCTTATTTCAAGGTCTTCCAGGAAAGCCTCCACCTCTTCGGGGTTTACGGTCTTTTGTCCGTTGGGTTTGTTGACGTCACTGGCTACCTTGGCAATGAATTTATTGATCGATATCCCTGCGGAAGCATTTAAACCAGTTTTCTCTTTTATTCTCTGCCGAATTTCTTTGGCGATCATAGTGGCACTTGGATTGCCTTTTTTATTCTGGGACACGTCAAGGTAAGCCTCGTCCAGCGATAAAGGTTCTACAAGATCTGTATACTCAAAGAAAATATTCCTTATGCGCTGTGAAAGTTCCTTGTAGCGTTCAAATCTTGGCTTTACAAAGATGAGATCGGGGCAATTGCGCTTTGCTAGCACACTGCTCATGGCACTTTTCACCCCAAATTTGCGGGCTTCATAACTTGCCGCCGCTACAACGCCGCGCTGCGAACTACCGCCCACTGCAATAGGTTTACCGCGCAGTTCTGGGTTGTCTAACTGTTCTACCGAGGCATAGAACGCATCCATGTCTACGTGAATAATCTTCCGCTGTATGATCTCCTCCATCGCTGTAAAATTAGTGAATCTTCAGCTTCAAGTTTGAAATGGCGCTACTTCCGAAGAAAAAATAAGTTTCAAAATGCCATTTTTGACTCCCTTTGATTTGAAACAGAAATCTGCTACCTTCATAAAAAAAGAAAAAACTATGAAAACTGCTATTATATTGGGAGCCACAGGCCTTACAGGGGGAGAGTTGCTCGAAAGGCTGCTTGAGGATAAGCGCTATGACAAGATCAAACTTTTCTCCCGCTCTACCGCAGGTGTCAAAAATGACAAAATTGAAGAACATTTAATTGACCTGTTCGAACTGGAAAAACACGCAGATGATTTTGTGGCCGATGAAGTCTACTGCTGTATTGGCACCACCCAGGCGAAAACGCCCGATGAGGATACTTATCACAAAATTGACTACGGAATTCCCGTAAATGCCGCAAAACTGGCCCAAAAGAACCGAATTTCAAGGTTTTTGGTGATTTCAGCACTGGGAGCCGATGAGGAAAGCCGCTTTTTCTACAACCGTACAAAAGGAGAAATGGAACGCGACGTAAAGGCGCAGGGTATTGACGAAACTTACATTTTTGAACCTTCCCTTATCGCCGGGAAACGCGATGAAAAACGCCCTTTTGAAGCCGCGTGGCAAAAGGCCATGAGTGTGGGTAACCACCTGCTTGTAGGCCCTCTTAAAAAGTACAGGAGCATTCCTGCCGGAAAGATCGCCGATGCCATGATTTACGTGGCCAACAATAAATATTCAGCTACCTGTATAAAATCTTCGGAAATTAGGGAAATTGCCGAAAGTTATCGTTAACCATTACACATGCAGGAAATAGAGCGCAAATTTCTCATTTTAGAGGCCCCGGATTTTAAAGAGGAAGTCCGAAACAAGACCAGAATCGTGCAGGGCTATCTCAACTCGGCACCCGACAGAACGGTGAGGGTACGAATCAAGGGAGATAAAGGCTTTTTGACCATAAAGGGGAGGAGTAGCAGTGACGGCCTCTCGCGTTTTGAATGGGAGAAAGAAATTCCCCTTTTTGAAGCCGAAGAACTGCTGAAGCTTTGTGAGCCAGGTGTCATTGAGAAATTCAGGTATGAAATTGAAGTAGGTGAGCACATTTTTGAAGTCGATGAGTTTACCGGCCTTAATGAAGGCCTGTTAATGGCTGAAGTGGAGCTCCAATCTGAACATGAGGAATTTTCCAGGCCGGCCTGGCTGGGTAAAGAAGTGACAGGAGAAAAGCGTTACTACAATTCTTACCTCAGTAAATTTCCTTTTAAGGAATGGCAAATATCAAGACCATGAAAAAACTTATCTTTTTAGGAAGTGCACTTTTGTTGATCACATCATGCAACCAGAGCCGCGACACCAGGGGTATTCCCGGGCCCGAAGAGGTGGAGGCAAGAATGCCCGATACCATTAGGGATCCTGAACATGAAGCGGCAGAGCTTAAGAAGCAGGGGTATCAGACTTTTTTATATGGTGAAGGGGAACAGCAGCAGCTCATGCAGCAGTACTTTATAGTGTTTCTGAAAAGAGGAGAAGATAGAGGCCAGGATTCTCTTACAGCTGCGAAGCTTCAGCAAGAGCATCTGGCGCATCTTGAGCGAATGGCTTCAGAAGGATATCTCAGTATGGCAGGTCCGTTTGGGGACGAGGGTGACATTAGAGGAATAGCAGTTTATAATACCCCAAACTTCGAGATGGCCGATAGCCTGGCAAGGCTTGATCCTATGGTTGTGGCTGGAAGGTTAGCCATTGAAGTCTATCCATGGTGGGCAGCAAAAGGCAGCGCGCTTAAATAGGAACTGAAGCAAAAAAAAGCAGCCCCGAAAAAACGGGGCCACTCCAACAACTAAAAATCCAATCATGAAAAGTTACTCCCAGCCGCCTCCCAGCGCCTGGTATAGATCTACTATGGCACTAAGCTCATCATACCTTATATTCACCAGTTCCAGTTGAGAATTAAGAGCATTTTCTCTTGCTGTCAATACTTCAAGATAGTTTGCAAAGCCACTGTTAAGCAAGTCTTCTGAGTAAGAAGTGGCCAAATCGTAGGCCTCAAACTCATCCTGTTTGAAATCAAATTTTCTATCGGCTGCAGCATAATTATAAAGGGCATCCGAAACTTCTCTGGAGGCATCCAGAATAGCTCTTCTAAATTCTAAAAATGCGATTTCCTGTCGGGCCTGGGCTACTTCGTACTGCGTCCTTATCTCTCTTCGGTTAAAGATAGGCTGAGTAAGATTACCTACAATGGTTGCAAACAAGGAATTGGTGTCGATAAGTTCTTCCAGGTCCAGACTCTGGAATCCTCCATTCGCACTAAGCCGCAATGCCGGATAAAAGTTGCTTCGTGCAGCATTGGTTAGCTGGAAAGCATTGACAAGATTATATTCTGCCGCAATAACATCGGGCCTGTTTCTCAACAGCTGTACCGGCACTCCTGTTCTTAGTTCGGTATTGAGCTCCTGCCGTCCAAGGTCGCTCCTTACAATGGCATGAGGGGCTTCTCCTAAGAGGATTGAGAAAGTATTTTCCAGAAGCCTTATTTGGTTAGCAAGTTCTATTTCAACAGCTTGTGCCTGATATAGCTGGGCTTCAGTTTGCTTTACGCCCACCTCGGTCACATTCCCTGCTTCTTTAAGAGCTCTAATAGTTTCCACGCTATTGATCCTGTTCGCCACCGTTTCCCGGGTAATTTCCAGTTGTTCATCTAAAGCCAAAAGTTGATAATACAGGTTGGCAACATTGGCAACCAACCTGGTCTTCACAGCCTGGTGTGCAGCTACTGTTTGTAGGTAGGCCGCTCTTTGTGCCCTTTCATTGCTTCTTATCCTTCCCCATATATCGGCTTCCCAGGACAGGTTGGCGGTAGCATCATATTGAGTAATACCACCATCAAAGAAGCTTCCAAACTGGCTGTTTTGTGCTAATTCCTGATGGGTTACCTGCGCAGAAACTCCCAGTGTTGGCAAATATGCTGCTTTTGCCTGCTTGAGATAGGCGCCTGCCGCTTCTATTTGCTGTAGGGCAATGCGAATGTCTATGTTATTCTCAAGAGCCCGGTCTATATGGTTTGTCAGTACAGGGTCTGTAAAGAGTTCTCTCCACGAGATCCTGGCCATAGACAAAGTATCTGTAGGCAGATTATCGGTTCTGTAAGCTTCGTTTTCAACTACTTCTTCGGGCCTGGAATATTCCTTAGCTACAAAACATGACTGAAGAGATAGCAGGACCGCGGGAATTAAAATGAACTTGTATATATTTAGTCTTCTCATTTTCTATAGGTTTTCATTTGCGGCTTTAGGTTGTCCCGAGATTTTTTCCTGGAGCCATTGGAACAGGATGTATAGAATTGGGATGATAAAGATTCCCAGTAGGGTACCTATTAACAATCCACCAACGGCACCTGTACCAATAGACCTGTTTCCTGCAGCTCCTGTTCCTGTAGCGAACACCAGAGGAAGAAGCCCCACAATAAAGGCAAACGAGGTCATAAGAATAGGACGTAAACGTGCTTTTGCAGCTCCAAGAGCCGAGTCAACAATTGAGTTTCCGGCATTTCGCCTTTGCACGGCAAATTCCACAATCAAAATGGCATTTTTGGCAAGTAAGCCCAGTAGCATGATAAGCGCGATCTGGAAATAGATGTTGTTCTCCAGTCCTGTAAGGGCTGTGGTAACATAAGCTCCCATTACCCCAACCGGTAGCGATAGCAGTACGGCAAGCGGAAGTAAATAACTTTCATATTGTGCTGCAAGAATAAAGAATACAAATAGCACACTTAGAAAGAAGATGAAAGTCGTTTGGTTTCCGGCCGATACCTCTTCCCTGGTAAGCCCAGAAAATCCGATATCAAATCCTTCCGGAAGAGATCCTGTTCCCACTTCCTGTACGGCAGCAATAGCATCTCCCGAAGAAAATCCTGGTGCCGGTGCACCATTCACACTGGCCGAGTTAAAGAGGTTGAACCTGGTAACCGACTGTGGCCCGTAAACCCTGCTTAGGGTTACAAACTGCGTGATAGGCGCCATTTCTCCCTGGGAGTTACGCACAAAGATCGAGTTGAGGTCATCTACAGTGGCACGGTCTTCGGGCAGCGCCTGTACATAAACCCTGTATTGTTTTCCAAAGCGGGCAAAATCGGCTGCGTATACAGATCCTATGTAAGACTGCAACGTAGAGAAAATAGTTCCGATATCTACTCCTGCTTCTTTTGCCTTCGGAATATTTAAGTCGATCTCGTACTGCGGATAATTAGTGTTGAACGAACTGTTGGCGTACAAGATTTCGGGTCTGGCTGAAAGATCGGCCAGGTAATTTCGTGTAGCGGCATCAAGGTCTTCAAAACTACCTCCTGTACGGTCTAGTACCTTTAATTCAAATCCTGAAGATGTTCCAAATCCTGGTACACTTGGAGGCTGGAAAAAGAGAATGTTGGCATCAGATATTCCTGCAGCGGCACCAAAGAGTTTTGCTATGATATCTTCGGCCGACATACCGTCTTCGGTCCTTTCATCCCAGTTGTCTAGTTTGATAAAGCCAATCCCGTAGTTACTACCGGCACCTCCAAGGAAGCTGAAACCGTTTACTACAGAAGCCATATTAATTCCGGGAATTTGTTGTGCTCTTCGGCTCAATTCCGCAGTAACCTCGGCAGTTCTATCTAGAGAAGCACCTGCAGGCAATTCGATATTGGCGAAGATCATCCCACGGTCTTCATCGGGAACAAACCCTGTAGGAGTCGTAGACGAAGCCCAGAAGATACCTCCTATGGCAGCTATAATGATCGCCCCGGTTATCCATTTGTGTTTGTACAGAAAAGAAACCGAATTCACATACTTCTTCGTGGTGACATCAAAAGCCACGTTAAAGGTTGAAAAGAAGCGCTTCAAAAAGCCTTTTCTTTTCCCCTCTTTTTCGTGGTGAGGCTTCAGGAAGAGCGCACAAAGGGCCGGACTCAGAGTTAAGGCGTTTACTGCTGAAATTGCGATTGCCACCATCAAAGTTACCCCAAACTGTTCATAGAAAACTCCTGTGGGACCTGTAATGAAGGTAACCGGAATAAACACCGCACCCATCACCAAAGTAATAGAGATAATTGCACCGGCAATTTCTTCCATGGCCGAATGGGTCGCTTTTTTGGCATTTTTGGCACCTTCTTCCAGTTTGGCGTGCACCGCCTCTACAACCACAATGGCATCATCTACCACAATACCAATAGCCAGCACGAGTGCAAACAGCGTAAGCAGGTTGATGGAGTAACCAAAAAGGTTGAGGAAGAAGAAAGTTCCAATAATAGACACCGGCACTGCAATGGCAGGAATGAGCGTAGATTTAAAATCCTGAAGGAAGATAAACACTACCAGGAATACCAGCAAGAAGGCTTCAAAAATGGTCATTACCACCTTGCTTATAGAAGCGTTCAGGAATTCGTTAGAGTCGAAGTTGATCACCGTTTTAAGTCCGGTAGGATAATTTTTTTCAAGCTCATCAAGTTTATCGTGAACGGTCTCGATAATTTCCTGGGCGTTTGATCCCGGGGTTTGATAAACTGCCATACTCACCCCCGGTTTTCCGTTGGTGAAAGATATCACGTTATAACCCTGGGCATCAAGTTCTACCTGGGCAACATCTTGAAGCTTTAAGAACCTTCCGTCATCAAGGGCTTTAATAACAATATTATTGTAGTCTTCGGGGGTATTATATCTACCACTGTACCTAATAACATATTCAAAAGCTTCAGCATTATTTTGACCTAAAGATCCGGCTGCAGCTTCCTGGCTTTGCTCGTTAATAGCACCAATAACATCTGAAGGGATCAGGTTGTAGGCGGCCATTTTCTCAGGTTGTAACCAAACCCTCATCGCGTAGGTCTTGGCCCCAAACACACTCACGTCACCAACCCCGTTGATCCTTTTAAGTTCAGGGATCACGTTGATGTTAAGGTAATTCTGAATAAAAGTAGCGTCGTAAGCTTCATTTTCAGAAAGTACCGTAAGGAACATGAGGGCACTGGTTTGCTGCTTTTGGGTGGTAACCCCACTTTGAGTCACCTCGCGTGGCAGTAAAGGAGTAGCACGGGCTACCCTGTTCTGTACGTTTACCGAAGCAATATCGGGGTCTATTCCCTGTTTAAAGAATACATTGATACTTGCACTACCGTTGTTACTGGCAGTAGAGGTAATGTAGTCCATTCCCTCAACCCCGTTAATTTGCTCTTCAATGGGAATGATCACACTTTCGAGTACGGTAGCTGCGTTGGCCCCGGCATAATTGGCATTTACCTGCACCGTGGGGGGAGCAATATCGGGATATTGGGTCACCGGTAAAGTGGTGATGGCCAAAATTCCCAGCATAACTATAACTATCGAGACTACTGTAGATAGTACAGGTCTCTCTATAAAAGTCTTTAGCATTAGTCGTTCTTATTTAAAGATTGGTTTAATGGAAGTGGCAATACTGTCAAAGGATACAGGCTGAGGAATAATTGGAGTGTTATTTCTCAATTTTCCAACTCCCTGCGCTACGACCTTGTCGCCAGGTTTAAGTCCTTCTCCCACTACAATAAGATTTTGAACGCGGTCAAGCACTTCGATTGGTGCACTGGTAGCAAGGCTGTCTCCCTGTACTGCGTACACATACACAATTCCCTGTTGTTCAAAGGAAGCAGATTCGGGTACTACCGGAACGTCTTCATAGGTACGCGGAATTCTAATTCTCCCGCTGTTACCGCTGGCAAGAATACCGCTAGGGTTAGGGAACATAGCTCTAAAGCTCACTGTTCCTGTTGATGGATCAATTTGCCCTGTTACGGTTTGAATCTCTCCTGTTTCAGAATAGATCCTGTCGTTCACCAGTTGAAGTTGTACCGGCGGGAAATTCTCTATTTTTTCTGAAAGGTTTTCCCCTTCAGCATTTTGAATGAAGTCTAAATAATCTCTTTCATTCATAGAGAAAAAGGCATAAACCTCATCAATGTCTGAAACAGTGGTGAGTGGTGTTGGATCACCCGGACTAACCAGCGCTCCTTCTCTAAAATTAATGGCACCTACATAACCGTCTACAGGGCTCTTTATAGTGGCGTAACCAATATTTGCAGCAATACTGCTATAACCGGCTTTTGCCTGCTCAAGTCTTGCTTTTGCAGTTTCAAGTTGTACCGGGCTTATAATCCCTTTTTCTACAAGGGGCTGTAGTTTATCTACCTCTACCTGTGCGGCATTTACGTTAGCTTTAGCTGCACCGGCTTCCTGTGATAAAGACTCAGTTTCAAGCCTGAAAAGCGTTTGGCCTTTTCTCACTTTTTCTCCTTCATCTACTAATACCTGCGTGACATATCCTGGGACTTTTGCTCTCACGGCACTGCTTACAGTACCTTCAATACTAACGGGATATGAAGTAAAACCTGTGATGGTTCTTTGTGGAACTTCAATAACCGGAAAAGGAGTGGCAGCACCACGTTGGGCTGCGCCTGCCTGCTGGTCCTGGCATGAAAAAGCCATAAAGGCAATTAACATCATTCCTATAGCGTGTAGTTTTCTCATATTCTGCTTTCTGTCTGTTTTAATTGTTTCTAGATAAAAGTTTGTCCCTGAATTTTTTTACTGCGTTTGAAGTTTCCTCTAAATAAGTGAGAAAATCTTCCTGAAATTCCAGATCAAATTGAAAGCCGCCGGTTTCCCTGGCTTCGCAATTGCACTGCTCTTTATATGCCCGAATTTTGAGGTGGAGCCTTTTCTCTTTGTCCCATTTTGTGATCATTTCCTCCATTAGGTTGAGGATAAGATTAGGGTCAATGACAAAGTACCGCTTGCGGTCCCCAGGTTTGGTAAAATATGTTACCCTGTTTGTTGCTTGAAGATGATCCAGATGAGTAGAAACCGTACTTTTTCCTGCACTTAATTCACACACCATCTCATCGAAAGTCACCCCTCTTCTTCCCGCAAGAATAAGAGTAGCAAGAATACGCGCTGCAAGGGGGGCAAGATTGTCCTCCTCCAGGTGTACTCCCAGTTCTTCTATTAGCGTCTTTCGCTGAATTTCTAAGTCCACGTTTTTAACTTCTCAAATTTGAAGCTGCAAAACTACCACTTAGTTCGGGAATTTCCGAACTAAAGGAACTATAAAATTTTGTTAATGCCTGCTGCCTGAATATGAAAAAAGCCGCCTAAAAGCTATTGTTGTCATCCTGAAGTTTCAGAAATGACATTTTAAGAGCTTTTAATACAGCTTTTTAGGAGGTGTATTCGGAAGGAATATTACTCGCCGTAGATGCCTATTTCCAGGTCTCCATCCCGGTTCATTTTTGCGCGATACATTCCGGCGGTATTAAATTCCATGGCGACATTTCCATTGTGATCTATTGCAATAATGCCACCGTCTCCGCCCAATGCCGGGACCTTTTCTTGGATTACTTCCCTTGCGGCATCCTCCAGGCTTAATCCGCCGTATTCCATAAGTGCCGAAATATCATAGGCCACCATACCGCGGATGAAGAATTCGCCCCAGCCCGTGCTAGATACCGCCACGGTTTTATTATTGGCGTAGGTACCCGCGCCAATTATAGGGGCGTCGCCAATGCGGTTGTATCTTTTGTTGGTCATTCCGCCGGTAGAGGTTCCTGCGGCAAGATTTCCGTGTTTATCGAGCGCAGCACAACCCACAGTTCCAAATTTGGAATCTTTAATATAGGGATCCAAAAATGCTGTTTTTTGATCGTCATGGTCCAGCTGTGTTTTCTCCTGTTCCCTAATACGCTGCAGACTCCTGTACCGGTTTTCGGTATAAAAATATTGCGGGTCTACGATCTCGATGCCCTGTTCTTTGGCAAATCTTTCGGCGCCTTTACCGGCCAGCATCACGTGTTCAGAATTTACCATGACTTCATAAGCCAGGTTGATGGGGTTCTTGATGGTAGTGACCCCGGCCACTGCGCCTGCATTGAGGTTAGAGCCGTCCATAATTGATGCATCGAGCTCATTAGTGCCTTCGTTGGTGAAAACAGCACCTTTCCCGGCGTTAAACAATGGCGAATCTTCCATCACATTAATGGTTCTTTGCACGGCTTCTACCGCAGTACCGCCATTGGCCAGGATCTCATGTCCTGTTCTTATGGCTTCTTCAAGCTTTGCCCGGTATTGCTGCTCCAGGCTGTCGCTCATATTTTCTTTTAAGATGGTGCCGGCGCCACCGTGAATCACAATCCCAAAGTTGGGTGCTGTATCTTTCTCTTCGGAAGCTGCTTCAGGGGTTGCCCCCTCTACCTTACTTTGTTTTTCAGCATTATTACAGGCCAGGGTGCCAAAAATGGCAAAAACGAGAAGTATTTTTTTCATAACCGGAAGTTTTTCAGCAGGAAAGTTATAAAAAAAGAGCGGTATCACAGCAAGTAATGCTTTGGGTGGTGCTTCAGGAAAAGATTGCGTAAATTTAAGGTCCAAAAATAGAGACATGGCAATTTCAAAACCTTTTAATTTAAATAAGTGGATAGCGCAGAACCGGGATCTTCTAAAACCGCCTGTGGCCAATAAAAGCATCTATCCCGACGCCGAAGATTATATTGTAATGGTAGTGGGCGGCCCAAACTCGCGGAAAGATTACCATTACAACGAAACCGAAGAGTTGTTTTACCAGCTGGAGGGGCAAATAAAAGTGCACGTTCAGGAAGAGGGTCAAAAAAGGACTTTTGAGCTGGGGCCCGGCGATATGTATCTCAACCCCGCAAAAGTGCCGCATTCGCCCGAGCGTACAGAGGGTTCTGTAGGGC
This sequence comes from Salinimicrobium profundisediminis, assembly GCF_026241755.1. Lineage (GTDB taxonomy): Bacteria > Bacteroidota > Bacteroidia > Flavobacteriales > Flavobacteriaceae > Salinimicrobium > Salinimicrobium profundisediminis. The sequence continues at coordinate 225,570 of NZ_JAPJDA010000002.1, read as the reverse complement.
TTGTGGTGGAGCGAAGAAGGATAGAGCTTGATGCTAAAGACGGTTTATTGTGGTTTTGTGAAAACTGTAATAATAAATTATATGAAGTCTATTTCCCGCTGAATGATATCGAGAATGATTTTCAGAAGCATTTTGAACATTTCTACAACAGTGAGGAACTGCGCACCTGTAACAACTGCGGAACGGTGATGGAAAAGCCGAAGTAGGGGTTTAAACAAGGCTTTCCTCTTTAATTTTTTTATATTCGCAACTATCCAAACAAAAACATACTAAAACAACAACAAGAATGAGCGCAATTGCTGAAAAATTCGGAATAAATCAGGCTTTAAAAGATCTTGGTCTTAATGTAGACAAGGTGAACAACGGTACTTCTACCGGGAAGGAATGGTTTTCTTCGGGAGAGGTCATCGAATCTTACTCCCCGGTTGACGGAGCTTTAATTGGAAAAGTAAAGTCTACTACCCGCGAAGATTATGAACGCACCATCAAAACTGCACAGGAAGCTTTTAAAGCCTGGAGAACAATGCCTTCGCCTCAAAGAGGGGAAATAGTAAGGAAATTTAATGACGAATTGCGCCGCTTAAAAGAGCCTCTTGGGAAACTGGTTTCTTATGAAATGGGAAAATCTTACCAGGAAGGGCTGGGAGAAGTACAGGAGATGATCGATATCTGTGATTTTGCAGTGGGATTAAGCCGGCAGTTGCACGGGCTTACCATGCACTCAGAACGGCCCGGGCACCGCATGTACGAACAGTACCATCCGCTGGGGATAGTGGGAGTGATCTCGGCTTTTAATTTCCCTGTAGCTGTATGGTCGTGGAACACCGCTCTTGCCTGGGTATGTGGCGATGTATGCGTGTGGAAAGGATCTGAAAAGACCCCTTTAACCTCTGTGGCCTGCCAGAATATTGCAGCCAAAGTTTTCTCAGAAAACGGACTTCCTGAAGGTATTTCCTGTTTGATCACCGGAGACTACAAAGTTGGTGAAATGATGACCAATGATAAAAGGGTTCCTTTGCTATCTGCAACCGGGTCTATAAGAATGGGTAAAATAGTTGCCCAGGCAGTTGCTGCAAGACTTGGAAAATCTCTTCTGGAACTTGGTGGAAACAATGCCATCATTGTAACTCCCGATGCCAATATTAAAAATACAGTGATTGGAGCCGTTTTTGGAGCCGTGGGAACTTGCGGGCAACGCTGTACTTCAACCCGTAGATTAATTGTGCACGAAGATGTTTACGACCAGGTGAAGAACGCTATTGTTGATGCCTATAAGCAAATACGAATTGGTAACCCATTAGATGAAAATAACCATGTAGGGCCACTTATCGATAAGGACGCGGTTAAAAATTACCAGGCTGCTTTAGACAAAGTAGTTGAAGAAGGCGGAAACATCCTTGTAGAAGGTGGGGTGCTTGAAGGTGAGGGTTATGAAAGTGGATGCTATGTAAAACCGGCAATTGCTGAAGCCAAAAATGAATTTGAGATTGTACAACACGAAACCTTTGCTCCGGTCTTATACATTATGAAGTATTCGGGAGATCTCGAAAATGCGCTGGAACTTCAAAATGGAGTGGTACAGGGATTATCATCTGCAATTATGACCAACAACCTAAGAGAGGCTGAAAGATTCCTTTCGGTAGAAGGATCTGACTGCGGAATCGCCAATGTGAACATAGGAACCTCGGGCGCCGAGATTGGTGGAGCCTTTGGAGGTGAGAAAGAAACCGGTGGTGGTAGAGAATCAGGTTCTGATGCCTGGAAGGTCTATATGCGCCGACAAACAAATACGATCAACTACACGACTGAACTGCCACTGGCGCAGGGAATCAAGTTTGATTTGTAAGAGCTAAACACGCTGAAACAATAAAGAGGCTGTCCCGAAAGACAGCCTCTTTATTTTAGCATTTTTGGAACCTTATTTTAGTGCAGGTTCTCTTTCAGTTTTTACCGGGTAATCTAAATATCCTTCTTTTCCGGGGGTGTAGAAGGTTTTCTCATCCCATTCGGTTAGTTCAACGCCCTGTTCAAACCGCTCTACCAGGTCGGGGTTTGAAACGTAAGGTTTTCCGAAGGCTACAAGATCGGCATTGCCTGCTTTCAGAACGGTATTTCCACTTTCCTGGTCAAAGTTGGTATTGATCATTAAAGTCCCGTTATACATAGGCCTGTAACGTTTCGCGATCTCAGTTTCAGCAAAAGGAAGATCGGAAACATCATTAAAAGGTTCAGAAAGGTGAAGGTAAGCCAGGTTGTAATCATTCAGCTTCTTAATGATGTAATCAAAAGTAGGAATGGTTTCTTCATCCATGGTCATCCCAAAGATCCCGTGCAGGGAAGGGTTAAGGCGCAGGCCAATTTTCTCTTCGGGCATTACTTCTTTAATGGCGTCAATCACTTCAAAAAGGATCTTTGCACGGTTTTCAATGCTGCCACCATACTCATCGGTGCGTTGGTTTGAGGTTCCATTAAAGAACTGGTGCAGCAAATAACCATTTGAGGAATGGATTTCTACCCCGTCAAAACCGGCTTTCATGGCGTTTGCAGCGGCTTGTTTAAAATCCTGCACGGTAGATTTGATTTCCTCCACGCTCATTTCTTTTGGCGTGACCGTGTCTTTTAAACCTTCGGAAGTGAAGGATTTTGAATTTGGATTTATGGCTGAAGGTGCCACGGGTAAATTTCCGTTGTGAAAATCGGGGTGAGACATTCTACCCACATGCCAAAGCTGTATAAAGATCTTTCCGTCGGCTTCATGAACTTTATCGGTGACTTCTTTCCAGCCTTGAATTTGTTCTTCAGAATGGATCCCCGGCGTATTGATATAACCCACGGCCTGTTTAGAGATTTGGGCCCCTTCGGTAATGATGAGTCCGGCGCTGGCCCGTTGTTTATAATACTCCCCCTGAAGTTCTCCGGTAGGTTTATTTTCAGCGTTTGTGGCCCGGCTTCGTGTCATGGGAGCCATGACCACGCGGTTTTTCAGGTTCAAACTTCCTTTATTATACGGTTGTAATAGTGCTTGTTCTTTGTTCATATCTATAATTTTATTTGTCTTGTTATGAGGTTAATCCTCAACAGTGTAAAGGTAATAAAGGCCTGGCGGGTTAGAATTGATGTATGTCAAAGGAAAGGGTTAAAGTATGTTAAGTTAAGCCTGTTAAAACCCTTGCGTAGAAAAACCACTTCTTTTAAAGTGACAGATTCTTTATCTTAGAACAAACTAAACCAACTACTCAAATGAAAAGAATCTTTACAGTCTTGTTGTTTATCGGCCTTATTTTCTCCTGCGTCCCCGAAGATCATGTTCTGGAACTGGAACTTGTCAACAATACTTCTGAAACAGTTAAAAACCTGCGGGTCTTCACTGCCGGGGAAAAAGTAAGTTTTGAGGTCGATGCCTTGCCGGCAGGGCAGGAAATAGCGCATACCCTTCAGGTGCCCGGAGATGCTGTTGATGGTAAGTACACCTTCAGGTTTACCCGCAACAACGGAAAAGAAGAATCGGTTACCGGAAGTTATCTCCAGGAGGGAGACGATTATTTTAAGAAGACCCTGGTTTTTGACATTCAGCAGAATGCGGTCAACGTGAGCCACAAGAATCTGGAGGTAAAGTAGAGATTCAGGAATAACAGGAGCGGTTATTTCCGAAGAAAGGAAATGCTGCTAAGGTGTGAAAAATGGCATTTTTCGCCCCTAATTTTTCTTCAGAAAAGTAGATGCTTTGCTTGTGAATCGCGAAAGCACCATCAGTTTTTTCTTGGTGTTTATAAAGTATACTCCCGTGAGAAGAACGGCTGCGGCAATGGCCGACTGGCTTGTGATTTGTTCATCTAAAAAGTACCAGCCCAGAATCATGGCAATAACCGGATTTACATAGGTGGAAGTGGCCACTTTTTCGGGAGAGATCACCTTCAGCAGGTAATTAAAGGCTGTAAATGCTACAATACTTCCGAAGATAATGAGCAGTAGCATCGAGTATTGTACCGGGGTGCTCCAGTTGAAAGGAGAGCTCCAGGGCTCGTTGAAGGCAAGACTTGCTATGGCCAAAATGATGCCTGCTGCAAACATTTGATAGCCCGTATTGACAAAATGATTGGTTGGTAAATTTGCTTTTCCCACAAAAAGGCTTCCGTAAGACCAGCTAAGAAGACAGCAGAAGATCATGATACTTCCCAAAACTGAATTTTCTTCTGAAGTGACCTGCTTCTGGCTCACGAGTAGGTAAATACCTGTTAAGCCCAATGCGACCCCTACCATAGACATGGGCAGGATCTTTTTTCCCTCAAAAATGCGCATAAACACCAGCACTACCAGGGGTTGTGCCGAAATTATCAGGGCTGCAAAGCCGCTGTCTACATACCTGAGAGTCCAAACCACCACGCCGTTTCCAAAAGCCAGGAAAAGGAATCCCGCAATCGCGGTATTGAAGAATTGTGCGCGGGTAATTCGCAGTCTTTTGCCCATGGCACGGCTTATCCCGAATATGAGGAGGCCCGCTGTGGCAAACCTGATAGAAGCCAGCATGAATGGCGGCAACTCGGTCACCGCGATCTTGTTGAGCAGGTAAGTGGAGCCCCAGATCACATAGATGGAGAAAAAGGCCAGAACTATAAAAAGCGGATTTTTGGTGGTACCCATGCTAAAAATTTGCTGTGCAAACTTAGCAATAAAACGGCTGCTTCAGCTACCGCGATTTTTTCTTTAAAAAACAGGATTCCTGTGGATAGTTTTTGAAAAATCTTCAGCAGGAAAATTGATTTCCTTTTTAGACATAATTTTTACTGAAAGAGTTCCTGGAAAAGCTGCTCAAAATTGCCATTTTTGGAAGGAAACTTCCGCAGAAAGAAAACAAAAAAAAGAGGCTGTCTTTTTAAGAACAGCCTCCCAATGCTTATAACTTTCCGTTTGGTGTTACCCAGGCAAACTGGTGCGGATCTTGTGGAACTTTGATCCTCTCAGCAATTCTCGTCATCCTGTCTGGAAGTTTCATGAGGTAATCACGGGCTTTTTCGGCTTTATCTGTAAGGGAAGTCATTTTGTCAATTTCCCAGTAGTCATTCAGTTTTTGAAGGATCTCGATGTAATCTTGTGTAGTGTAGACGCCAAGCCTTTGAGCAGCATTTGAGAAGTTTTCAAAAGCCTCGCCAATGCCCTGGCCACTCTCTCTAATGAACTGGGCAGGCATAACGATCTTCTTTTTCATCATATCTTCAAAAGCAAGCATCATCTCACTTGGATCGTACTCAAAAATGGTCTTTACAAACTCCCTGTAGGCAAGGTGGTGACGCATTTCGTCTCCCGCGATGATGTTACACATCTTGGCCAGCATTTTATTACCTTTCTTTCTCGCAAGTTGCCCTACTCGTTTGTGAGAAATATTGGTTGCCAGTTCCTGGAAGCTGGTATATACGAAATTGCGGTAAGGATCACGCCCGGTACCAATGTCAAAACCATCATTAATGAGGTGTTGCGTGGTTTTTTCCACTTCCCTCATGTTTACTCTTCCCGATAAATAAAGGTATTTATTGAGTGTATCTCCATGACGGTTCTCTTCGCCGGTCCAGTGGCGAATCCATTTAGCCCATCCGTTTTGATTCCCTTTTGAGGCCCCGTGTTGTTCTACACCTTCCATGTCCATAAGCCAGGATTCGTAAGTAGGCAGGGCTTCTTCGGTGACCATATCGGCTACGAGCACCACCCAGAAATCGTATCCGAGTTCCTGTGCTTCTTCACGGATCTGGGTCACTTCTTCAAAGAAATTCTCTTTCTGCGAATTTGGCAAAAGATCTGTAGGCTGCCAGATATCTTCCACCGGAATGAGATACTTTTCTACAAATTCATCGATAGACTTTTCAACAGTCTTCATTACTTCTAATCTAATATTCTCTAGCGCCATATAGGTAGGGTGTTTTTCATGGTTATATTCTCAAGAACCGAACCATTATAATTTTGGTAATCTACAAAGATAGAAAGTTAATAGAGGAGAGCGTTAAAAAAATTCTTAATTTCTACCCGATTCGTCAGGATAAAGGCTATGTACCGGGTCACTTTGAACCACTTTTTTTGAATTTACATCGAGTAAAGATAGCTTTCCCATAAAGGCCGCACCGGTGTCTATGTTAAAAACATTTGCAAAATTCGCAGGTTTGTCTTCACCAATCCTGGTAACCGGCGTATGGCCAATATAGATCTCCCTGAATAGCTCCAGGCGTTTTGGATAATGCGTTTCTCCCGGCTTTAATGCGGGATTAACAGCCATGGCCATTTCCCAGAGGGTGCGGTCCCAGTAGAACGGCGTGGGGGTATATTCCTCTTCGGGGCCTTTTTGATTGGTGAACCCGGCGTGTACAAAAAGCCGGTTTTCGGCATCAATATAATAATTGACCATTTCTTCAAAGAACCTGATGTGCTCCTGTTTTTCTTTATTGGTAAATCTACGGTAGGCATCAATGCTCGACTGCCCCCCGTGTTGCAGCCATTTATCATTCAGCTCGCCGGTTTTTAACCAACGGTGGGTGAGGTCGTCATGGTTTCCGCGTAAAAAAATGCAGGTGTTTTGTTTTGAAAATTCTATTAGATAGGAAACCACATTGGCCGAATCGCTCCAGCCATCTACATAATCTCCCAGGAATATGATCTTATCATCTGGCGTTATTTTGGCCCTTTCCAGTAATTGAACAAGCGCTTTTAAACCTCCATGAATATCTCCTATTACAAGAGTCCTTTTCATTTAATTATATTTTACTTTCCTCAATATCCGCAGGCTTTCCTTGTACTGCTGATATATTCTTTCATCAAAATTTTTCAGTTCTTCTTTAGCATCTTCCAGCCTGTCAAGGGCTTCGCTAAAGCCGTTGAAATGACATAATAAATAAGTGGCAGGCACATTATAAAGGTCTTTTTCTTCGGAAGGGGTCAGCTGCAAGTTTTGTTTCAGCTTTTGTACCAGTGCAATATTGGAATTGTAGATGTGGTAAAGCGTTCTTTTCTCGAATTGCGGAGGTTCAAAAAGCATGTTGGTTTTAATCTCGTAAGTGGCATTATCCTTAAAGAGGATCTTTACTTCTTCAAGCGGATAGTATTTAAACCTGTCATTAAGCCCCAGTTTTACATACTCCAAAATGGTAAAAAGGTCTTCAGAAATATTAATGCTCACCTCATCAAGTTCAGAATAAAAAAGTTTTACCTGCTCATTAATAAGTTCAATATCTACTCTCGAGTAGTAAACTTCCTGGTTGATTTCTTTCTTCTTGCCGCTCCAGCACACTACAAAGTACTCTTTAAAAACCTTATACTCGGGGCTCAGGTTCTCATGTTTTCCCATGAAGTCGAATACCCCGTCAAGGGTAAGTTGTACGTTATTCTGAGAATGCGCCTCAATGGCACCCACTACTTCTGAATTATCGCTTTGAATGCCCCGGGAAAATTCTGAAGCTATGCTTATGCTGCCTTCCCTGAAGAATGTACTGCCCGCAGGATACTTCCAGATGCCTTTTCGCAACGAACAGGTTGTACCTTTGTTGGGTTTAATGGTCACCAATCCCACCACCATGTCGTGGGGCAAATGCGGGAATGGAATATTCTCATAGGCTACCAGCGGAGGGTTCTTGAGATAGGCATTCACGAGGTTCTGGATCTTGCTGTCGTCAAAAAAATCTACTCCCTGTATTTCGTTGTCGGCGTCTTCTACGCCAATCACCATATAAGAATTATTGTTGGGGTTGGAATTGGCAAGGGCGCATATATGTTTTAAAAATTTGGCCTTTCCTTCTTTTTCCCCCAGGTTGATCTGGCGCTTTTTATCGTAAAAACTATTTTCGCTGTTATGCGCAAGCAGGTTTTTGATAAGAAGGCGCTTATTAATCATTTCTTCCTATTCCTTGTGCACAATGGTAGAAGTTGCCTGTGCGGTAGGCAGTACCAGCAGGTCGGCAATGTTCACATGTGGCGGGCGGGTCACCACAAAAGCTACGATCTCGGCAATGTCTTCAGGTTTAAGGGCATTAAAGCCAGTGTATACAGATTTTGCCCTTTCGGAATCTCCTTTAAACCTCACTTCACTAAAGTTGGTCTCTACCAGCCCCGGGTTAATGGCGCCCACTCTTATCCCCTTTCCGTTGAGGTCTATGCGCATTCCCTGGTTTATAGCATCAACAGCGTGTTTGCTGGCGCTGTATACGTTCCCGTTTGGGTAAACTTCTTTTCCCGCCAGTGAGCCAATATTGATGATGTCTCCGGCGCCCCTTTCCACCATCTGCGGAATGATCTCCCGGCTTACGTACAACAGGCCTTTTACATTAATATCTATCATTGCGTCCCAGTCTTCAATGTTCCCCGTTTGAATTGGGTCAAGACCGTGGGCATTTCCTGCATTATTAATCAGTACATCAATGGTCTTAAAGTCCTGCGGAAGGCTTTGGATGGCCTCCTTCACCTTTTCTTTATCTCTCACGTCAAACTGAAGGATGTGAACTTCAGTTTTACCGCTTAGTTCATTTTTTAAGGTCTCCAGGGCTTCTTTTCTTCTGCCGCAAATAACCAGGCGATAACCTGCACCGGCCAGTGCTTTCGCGGTTGCTTTGCCAATTCCACTACTGGCGCCGGTGACTAAAGCTGTTTTGTTCATAGGTGTCAAAAAAGTGTTTTTTTCAAAGTCTTTCCGGCAGCTTTTTAAAATCCTCTTCAATGATAGAGGTATGGAAAGCTTTATATGCCGAATCTATTATCGCTTCAGAATTTCCTTTAATCACAGCATGAAACTGGGCTTTGTGGTGCAGTAACCATGCAAAAAGCAGCTCTTTTGGGCGCAGGTTGTACTTTCCGGCGGCTTTTTGGAGCTCTTCATGCTCATTTTCCCAGTCCCCGCTTTCAGGAATGATCATTTGAGTGATCCCTTCGGAAGCAGCTTCAGCTAAGGTAAGGCTTTTCACGGTTGCGGGTGTAAAACTGAAGGCAGAAAGTGTGGCGCTGGCAGGAAAATCTTCCAAAAATGCCTTTTTCTCTCCCAGGCGTTTTTCCACTATTCCAACTTCCACAATCTTACCCACTGCCCTTAGCTTTTTTATAGCCGAAAGAAGGACTTCTGATGGTACGTCAAAATCGAGAAGCAATAGATCGAGGTAGTCGGTATCCAGAAGTTCGAGAATTTCATCTACCCGGTCAAAAATAGCTTGTTCTTCTGTAAGATTTGTACCGGGACAGGCTGCTATTTGTACCTGGTCACGGCTTAATCCGCTCTCGCTAAATGCAGCTCCCAGGTCATGAGTGTAGCTTTGGGTCCCGGAAAGGTCAATTAAAAAACTGGTGATTCCTTTTTCCACGCAATGTTGAAAAAGCTGAATTTTCTTTCCTTTTGAAAGTTGTTGCCAGGCTTCAGGATCCTGAATAATACGGGAATAAGAATTTCTTTGCCTCATGTTTTAAAAGTAATGAACTCTATTCTTCTACGAAGGAGGCGGATTGTTAAAGAATTCGAAGGAGAGTTAAAAAGAGTTAAACTTCGTTTATCGATAGATTAAACCCTTTCATCGAGCGTTATCATGCCTAAACCAAAACAAATCATTTATGAAAAAGTATCATTTATTTTTATTCTTTTCTGCCCTGCTTAGCGGGCTTGTTAGTTGTAGTTCAGATGACGATGCCAGTGGTTCCGACAGGGGTACTGCAAGAGTGGCAGTAGAACTAACCGATGCTCCCGGTGATTACAAGCACGTATACGTGGAAGTTGAAGATGTAATGATAAAAACAATCACCGAAGGTAATGACGAAGAAGGCTGGACGAGCCTTGAAGGAGTGAACACAGGAGTAATTGATCTTTTAAGCCTTACAGGTGGTGTGACCGAATTATTGGTAGACACCGAAATTGAAGCCGGTTACCTTCACCAGATAAGACTTATATTAGGTGGTGACAACAGTGTTGTTGTTATGAATGGAGATGTAGAGCAGGAATTTGCTTTGAAAACCCCGAGCGGTCAACAATCTGGCTTGAAAGTAATGGTGGGGCAGGAACTGGAAGCAAATGCCGAGTACACTTTTATTCTTGATTTTGATGTAGACCAATCTGTGAAAAATACTTCAGCCGATGGTTACAACCTTCACCCTGTAATAAGAATGGCAGTTGAAGAGAAATCAGGTTCTATTATGGGGAGCGTACATCCAACTACAGAGCAGGCTTTGATCAAAGTTCAAAACGCTACTGTGAATGCTTCTGCTTATACCGATGCCAATGGAAAGTTTGAAGTACACGGGCTGCCTGCAGGTACTTATAAAGTTACCGCTGTCCCTGCCGAAGGTTCCGGGCTTAATTCTGCAGTAGTGAATAACGTTGAGGTTGAACAGGGGGAAACAGTGCCTCTTGATCCTATGTTCCTTGACGGAGAGTAAATAAGTCTTTAAAAAAGCATTTTTAAAGCAGCGGTAACCCCGCTGCTTTTTTTGTTTTAACAAAAATTTAAGATACTTTGGTTGAATATTTGCTGAGGTTGCGCCGTTGACAATAGATAAGTATCTTCACCTAAATAAAATTTTTTATCCATGCAGGAAAATAACAGCTCGGTAGACATAGCCAGTATCAATGAAAAAATTGAGCGCGAAAGTGCCTTTGTTGATATTTTAAGTTCAGAAATGAAGAAGGTCATTGTGGGCCAGAAGCATATGGTTGAACGTCTGTTAATTGGTTTGCTGGGCCAGGGGCATATTCTTCTTGAAGGTGTGCCGGGGCTGGCAAAAACCCTTGCTATTAATACGCTGTCACAAGCCGTACATGGTTCCTTCAGCCGTATACAGTTTACACCCGATCTTCTTCCGGCAGATGTTGTAGGTACCCTTATATACAATATGAAGCTGAATGATTTCAGCATAAAGAAAGGGCCCATCTTTGCAAATTTCGTGCTTGCCGATGAGATTAACCGGGCGCCGGCCAAAGTGCAGTCGGCTTTGCTGGAAGCCATGCAGGAAAAGCAGGTGACCATTGGGGAAGAGACCTTTGTGCTGGACAGGCCGTTTTTAGTAATGGCAACCCAGAACCCGGTAGAGCAGGAAGGAACTTATCCGCTGCCCGAGGCGCAGGTTGACCGTTTTATGCTGAAAACCGTCATTAAATATCCTGAAATGGCCGATGAGCAAATGATCATTCGTGCCAATTTAAAAGGTAGTTTTGAAAAGGTGAATCCGGTGGTGAGCCTGGATCAAATTGCCAGAGCCCAGCAAGCGGTGCGCGAGGTTTATATGGATGAAAAGATCGAAAAATATATCCTGGATATCGTTTTTGCAACTCGTTTCCCTGAAAAGTACGGACTTGAAAGTCTTAAGCCTTTAATCAACTTTGGTGCTTCGCCAAGGGGAAGTATCAACCTGGCAACGGCGGCAAAATGCTACGCCTTTATCAAGCGCAGGGGTTATGTGGTGCCCGAAGATGTTCGCGCCATAGTACACGATGTGCTGCGCCACAGGATTGGAATTACCTATGAAGCCGAAGCCGAAAATGTAACTTCTGAAGATATCATCAACAAGATCGTCAACGAGATCGAAGTACCTTAAACAATGAACAATTAGCAATTAGCAATGAACAGAATTTGAAGGTCTGTCAGCTGTTAATTAGTCACTGATAATTGTTTATTGATCATTGTCAATTGAAGAAATGGATACTAAGGAGTTACTCAAGAAAGTACGAAAAATAGAGATTAAGACCCGCCGGTTAAGTGACCACATTTTTGGCGGGGAATATCACTCTACCTTCAAAGGGCGGGGAATGACCTTTAGCGAGGTACGCCAGTATCAGTTTGGGGATGATGTAAGGAATATTGACTGGAATGTTACTGCCCGCTATTCTGAACCTTTTGTGAAGGTGTTCGAAGAGGAGCGCGAGCTTACCATGATGTTGGTGGTTGACGTTTCCGGCTCCGGATTGTTTGGTACCCGCAATGGGTTCAAGCAGGACATTATTACTGAAATTGCCGCTACTTTGGCATTTTCGGCTACCCAAAACAATGATAAGATAGGGCTTATCCTGTTTTCAGATATTATTGAACTTTATATTCCGCCTAAAAAAGGGCGTTCTCATGTACTTCGTATTATCCGCGAACTGCTGGAATTTGAACCTAAAAGCCAAAAGACCAACCTGGAAAATGCCCTGAGCTACCTTTCACGCGTCATGAAGAAGAAGGCCATTGTATTTGTGCTTTCCGATTTTATTGCTGAAGATTATCAGCGTACCCTAAAGATCACCAGTGGTAGGCATGATGTGACCGGGATTAGGGTTTATGACGAGCGCGAGGAAGAGATTCCTAACCTGGGAATGGTCGCCATGCAGGATGAAGAAACCGGAAAAAGGATACTTGTAGATACTTCTTCCAAATCAGTGCGCCGCAATTATTCGAAGTATTACCACGAAAGGGTGGAATATTTTACTGAAAGCTTCCGAAGAAGTGGAGCGGGAAGCCTTAGCACCCGTGTAGATGAAAGTTATGTAAAAAAATTACTGGGCTATTTCAAGGCCAGATAAAAGAATACCAATGCAAAAAATAGTAAGGCAGAATGGCATTTTTGACACCCCCGCGAAGAGCGTTCTCTTTTTCTGCCTGTGTACATTTTTTCTGCTGCTTAACAATTTTAGGGGGCAGGCACAGGAAGTTTCTGCTTCCGTAGACACCACTACGATAAAGATAGGGGAGCAGATCACCTATAAACTGGCTGTGGAAACCAGTCGTGAAGACCTGGTTGTTTTTCCCGAAGGGCAGAGCTTCTCTCCGCTCGAAATGATAGAGACTTTTGCAATAGACACCAGCGAGATAAGCGACCGTTACCGCCTTACCCGCGAATATGCGCTTACTCAGTTTGATTCTGGCAGCTATTCTATTCCGCGGCAGCGTGTTTTAATAAACGACAGGGAATTTCGCACCGATTCGTTTTCGGTGGTAGTGAATGATGTGGTAGTTGATACTACCAAACAAAAAATGTTTCCCATAAAACCTGCTGTTGAAGTACCGCCGGCCTTTGGTGTTCCCACCTGGCTCTGGTGGCTGCTGGGGCTTATTCTTTTGGGGATAGTAGCATATCTGCTTTACAGGAGCAGGAAAAAGAGAAAAGAGGCTGCAAAACAGCTTCCGCCTTATGAGCGTGCACTTTTTGAGCTAAAGCAGCTGGACGATTCTCATCTTTTGGAGCAACGGGAAATAAAAGAATACTACTCCCAGCTCTCTGCCGCAGTAAGGCGATACCTTGATGGAGAGATCTATGACCATGCACTGGAAAGTACCACCAATGAGCTTATCACCTACCTTGAAGCCGAAAGAGACAAGGGTAAACTGAAACTGGAAAACACCACCATTAGCCGCTTAAAAGAAATACTGGAAAGAGCCGATCTTGCAAAATTTGCCAACTCCAAACCCGATGTGCTTACGGCAAAAGAAGACCGCAGCAGTGTTGAAAATGTTATAAAAGACACTAAAGCTTCTATCCCGCAGCCAACAGAAGAAGAACTGTTGAGAGATCGTGAATACAGGGAGCGACTTGAAAGAAAAAGGAAGGTCAAAAAGATCATTTTTGGGATCGTTGCAGTTGTACTTCTTATAAGTGCAGGTGCTGCATACCTCATTTCTACCCGCGGGATAGAATATTTCACAGACACCTACATTGGGAACAGCAGTAAAGAGATGCTTGAGAGCGATTGGATCTCCAGTGAATATGGTACGCCGTCTGTTACTATTGCCACGCCCGATGTGTTGGTAAGAAATATCCGCGATAGCGTAGGAATGTCGCAGGGCAAAGAGACCTTTAACTTTGGCAGCCTTGATACCAACCTGTTTGTAAGTGTAAGTACGCGCCCCGCCAGTGAAGATTTTGATGTGGAGATGGCTGTAGAAGATGTTTATGCCTTCCTTGAGGCTAACGGTGCAAAGAACATCATCACCAAACAGGAAGGTTATGAAACTTTGAACGGAGCTCCCGGTTTCAAAATATTTGGAACCATGAGCCTTCAAAAAGATGAAAAATCACAACCTGTTTCCAAAGAATACACTATCCTAAACTTCGGAATGGGAGAAGGATTCCAGCAGGTGGTAGTGATCTATAATGAAAATGACAAATATGCCGATGAGATCGCCCAGCGCATCACCACATCGGTTGAACTTATAAACAACAGCAATTAATGTTCGAAAGATTAGTTTTTGAAGATCCGCAGTTCTTTTGGTTATTGTTGCTTTTGCCACTGGCCCTGGGCTGGTACATTTGGAAACGACACCGGCAAACCGCCGAACTCAGGATCTCGAGCATCAAAGGTTTTGAGGCTAAACCCGGTATGTTAGGGAAGTTGCGGCCCATTCTCATGGTGCTCAGGTTGTTGGTTCTTGCGCTGGTGATCACTGCCCTGGCCAGGCCCCGCAGCGTTGATGTCTCTTCTCGTACCAGCAGCAACTTTGGTATCGACATTGTCATGGCTATAGATGTTTCGGCCAGTATGCTCGCACGCGATTTAGATCCCAACCGGCTGGAAGCTACAAAAGAAGTGGCAGCCGATTTTGTGAAAAACCGTCCTGCAGATAGAATTGGGCTAGTAGTCTATGCCGGGGAAAGTTTTACCCAAACCCCAATTACAAGTGATAAGAGTATAGTGCTAAGTGCGCTTGAAGATATTGAATACAATAATGTACTCGAAAATGGTACCGCAATTGGAATGGGCCTCGCTACAGCAGTAAATAGATTAAAAGACAGCAAAGCCGAAAGTAAAGTAGTGATCCTGCTTACCGACGGGATGAACAATGCCGGTTTTATAGATCCAAAGATTGCCAGCGAACTGGCAGTGGAATTTGGGATTAAGGTTTATACCATTGGAGTGGGAAGTAATGGAACCGCACTTTCTCCCATAGCAATTTTACCTAACGGAAGTTTCCAGTACGGCAGGGTACCGGTAGAGATCGATGAAGCTCTTTTAAAAGATATTTCTGAAACCACGGGTGGAAAATACTTCCGGGCGACCGATAATAAGTCCCTCGAGGCAATTTATGATGAGATAGATGAATTGGAAAAAACTGAAATAGAAGAATTCAGGTTCTATAATTATGAAGAGAAATTCCGGCCTTTGATTTTACTGGCAGGATTCCTGTTATTGGTGGAAGTGCTGTTGAGATTTACTATTTTCAGAAGCTTTGTTTAAAAAGAGAATAAGATGTTTTTGTTAGAAGATAAGACTTACTTGTGGTTATTGATAGGTATCCCGGTCATTGTACTGCTGTATGCCATGGTCATCTTTTGGCAAAAAAGAACGCAGCGGAAGTTTGCCGATAAGGAGTTGCTGGACAGGTTGAGCCCTAATCGCTCTACCGGAAAGCAGGTGCTTAAAATTGTGCTGCTTTGCCTGGCTATTGCCAGTTTTGTTATTGCCCTGGTGAATCCGCAGTTTGGCACAAAATTGGAAACTGTAAAACGGGAAGGGGTTGATGTTGTTTTTGCAATAGATGTCTCGAAAAGTATGCTGGCCGAAGATATTGCCCCCAACCGGCTTGAGAAATCAAAACAACTGGTAACCCAAATCATCAATAACCTGGAGAGTGACCGCGTGGGGATCATAGCTTATGCCGGAAGTGCTTTTCCGCAGTTGCCAATCACGACAGATTATGCTGCGGCAAAAATGTTTCTGCAGGGCATGAATACCGACATGCTTTCATCGCAGGGAACAGCCATTAGGGAAGCGATTGAGCTGTCTAAGTCCTACTTTAATGATGACGAGCAAACCAATAGGGTTTTATTCCTTATTAGCGACGGGGAAGATCATGAGGGTAATATTGAAGATATTGCTGCTGAAGCCGCCCGAGAAGGCATCAGGATAGTAACTATTGGAGTGGGAACTTCTAAAGGTGGGCCAATTCCCATCAAAAGGAACGGAGTAGTTCAGAATTATAAGAAAAATAATCAGGGGGAAACGGTGATCACCCGGCTTGACCAGGAAACCCTGAAGGAGATAGCTTCCGAAGCAAACGGCAGATATATTGATGGCAGTAATACAGCGCAGGTAGTGGAAGAAGTGACCGACATTCTTCAGAATATGGACAAGAAGGAGTTTGAATCCCAGCAGGTGGCCGATTACAAAAGCCAGTTTCAGTGGTTTTTAGCCCTGGGTCTGCTCTTCCTGTTGCTCGATATACTTTTGCTTGAGCGACAAACTTCCTGGTTAAAAAGGTTAAATTTGTTTAACGAAAAAAGAAGCTGATGATGAATAGGATGATGAAACCACACCTGCCAAAAATGCTGTTTTTGGGTTTGCTTTTTTCTTTTCCGTTGGTTGCAGGTGCACAGGAAAATCCTGAAGCAGCAGTTAAAGCTGCAAGAAAGTATATGCAGGAGGCCGAAGCTGCTTTGGCAGATAATGACCCTGCTACGGCCGAGGCGTATTACCGTAAGGCAATAGCAAAAGACCCGGCAAATGCCGAAGCAAAATACAACCTCGGAAATCTTTACTACAACAAAGATATAACGTATCAGGCGCTGGAGCGACATCGCGGTGCTGCAGCAACAGCCGAAGAAAAGCCTTTAAAACACGATGCTTTTCACAACCAGGGGAATGCCTATATGAAGCAAAAGAAGTATAGTGAAGCTGTTGAGGCTTATAAGCAGTCCCTGCGCAATAATCCTAAAGACGACGAGACCCGCTACAATTTGGCTTTGGCTAAAAAGATGCTGGAAGAAGAGCAAAAACAAGGTGGCGGCGGCGACAGCAAAGAGAAAGATCAACAGGATCAACAAAAGCAAGAGGATCAAAAAGAGCAGCAGGACGGCGAAGGCGAGAAGGAGCAGAACGAAGATGGCAAGCCTGATGAAAAGGAAGGTGGCGATAAAAAAGAAGATGAGAACAAGGAAGGCGAGCAGAAGAAAGACAAAGCCGGCCAACCCGATGATAAAGAACAGAAAAAACAGGAGCAGCCAAAAGAAGGAGAGCAGCCTAAACAGCCACAGCAGCGACCGGGCCAGCTTTCACCACAACAGGTGAAGAATTTACTGGAAGCTATGGGAAATGAAGAAAAGAAAGTTCAGGAAAGGATAAATGCCAAAAAGGCTAAAGGAGTTCCTGTGCAAACAGAAAAAGACTGGTAGTTAATGATGAAGCATAAACTGGTACTTTTAGTAATGTTACTACTCTCTGGTCTTGCCATTGGGCAGGTGCAGTTTGAGGCTAAGGTAAGTAAGGACAGGCTGGGGGTGAATGAGCGCCTTAGGGTAGATTTTGAGATGAACCAGGATGGAGATAATTTTAATCCGCCAGAGTTCACCAATTTTACCGTAGTGGGAGGTCCCAACCAGGCGGTGAGCAACAGCTGGATCAACGGCAAACGGACTTATTCTAAAACCTACAGCTATTTTCTTGCCCCAAAAGGGCGTGGTAAATTTACCATTGGGCAGGCCGAGATCACAATTGATGGTAAGCTTTATAAAACAACACCAGTACAGGTGGAGGTAACGGCTGCCGTAGATCAGCCTACCGATGGGGAGAATTCAGAGTATGTGGCTTCAGAAAATCTTCATTTGGTGGCAGAAATCTCCAACACCAATCCTTATCTCAATGAAGCCATTACGGTAGTGTACAAGCTGTATGTGAGTCCGCGGATTAACGTGAGTGACTGGCGGCAGCTTGATAGCCCCAAGTTTAGTGATTTCTGGAGTCAGAATATTGACATTAGAAGGCTGGAAGTAGAAAACGGCACTTATGAAGGAGAGCCTTATCGCTTTGTAGTACTTCGGAAAACAGTCCTTTATCCGCAGAAGACCGGAAAACTAAATATAGAACCCCTTACATTGAATATTTCAGTAGAAGTTCCGGGCAACCGAAGGGATATCTTTGGAAACAGGTTCTACGAAACAGTAGATAAAGTAGTCGCTGCGGGTAACCGGGTGATTGATGTAAAACCGCTGCCACAGGAAGGCCGCCCTGGCGATTTTACAGGGGCTGTGGGTAAAAATCTTAACCTTAAAGTTACCACAGACAAAACTGAACTTAGGGCAACAGAATCTTTACAGGCTACAGTTGAGGTGCGGGGCCAGGGGAACCTTAAATTATTTGATCTTCCACCGTTAACAGTACCGGCCTCTATGGAAAAATATGAGCCGGAGTATACTGAAAATGTAAACACCACGATCAACGGGATGCAGGGAAGCATTGCTAATCAATATACACTTGTGCCACAGGCCAAAGGCAAGGTTCCTATTCCGCCGGTGAGTTTTAGTTACTTTGATCTTGATTCCCGTTCCTACAAAACCCTTACTTCACAGGAGATCCTGCTCGAAGTTGAGGCAGCGCCGGCAGGAAGCCGTGCCACGCCGGGTGGTAATCAGTCTGCGGTAGCACAACAGGTGCCAGCTGCGACAAATCAATTTAGGTATATCAAACTCAATACTTCTTTAAAAACTATTGGAGATACAGCATTTATGGGATCGGCTTTATTCTGGACCTTGTTTTTGAGTCCGTTGCTTTTCATTCCGCTGGTAATTCTCTTCGGAAAAAGAAGACGGGCAAAAGCAGGTGATGTGCGGGGTAACCAAATAAGAAAAGCTGACCGACTGGCACGCAAATATTTGTCTGAAGCTAAAAAGAACCTGGGAGACCAAACCAAGTTCTACGAATCTTTGGAAAGGGCATTGCACAATTATTTAAAGGCAAAACTGCACATACAAACCAGCGAGATGAGCAAGGAGCGCATAAAGGAACTGCTGGAAAGCAGAGGTGCTAATGCAGGCACAGTAGCAGAATTTAATGAACTGCTTAAGAGCTGTGAATTTGCCCGCTACACCCCGGCTTCAAATGTGGCCATGCAGCAGGATTATGATAAGGCAGTACGTGTAATTTCAGAATTGGATAAACAAGTATGAAAAAGCTGATCTTTTTACTGGCACTGTGTTTCAGCTTAAGTGCAACAGCACAGAACTCTCAGGTTTTTGAGGCTGCAAATAAAGCTTACGCTGCAGGAAATTATGAGGAAGCCATAACACAATACGAACAGATCCTGGAAAACGGACAAACTTCGGCAGCACTGCATTACAACCTCGCAAATAGCTATTATAAGCTTAACCGGGTCGCGCCAAGTATTTTCCATTACGAAAAAGCATTGCAACTCGCACCCGGTGATGAAGACGTGCACAATAATCTTGGCTTTGCCAGGAACATGGCGATTGACGCCATAGGAGAGGAAGAACAGGCAGGCTTTAGAGGCATTTTTGACACCTCTACTGCAGCGTTCTCAGCTTCAGGATGGGGATTGGTAGCTATTTTTTGTATGCTCGTGTTTGTGGTCTTTTTCCTTGTTTACTATTTCAGTAACAAAACTTTGGTGAAAAGGCTGCTGTTTATAGGTGCGATGTTCTTTTTGGTGATGGCTATATCTTCAGCAGTAGTGGCTGCGACAAAACAGAGCTTTGATAAGGAGAGTAATTATGCTATTGTTTTTTCTGAAGAAGTACAAATAAAGAACGAACCCTCTCCCAGGGCCGAAGATGCCTTTTTACTTCATGAAGGGGCGAAGGTGAAGATCACTGAAAATTTCCAGGACTGGGTAGAAATAGCGCTGCCCAACGGAAGCCGGGGATGGTTAGAAGAAGACAATCTCAAAAGGTTGTAAATCAGTCTTTCTGCAAATAAGTATAAATTTCGCTTATTTCCCATAGTTAAAAAGAATTGAAAATTTCCACAATTCCGGTGTTTTAGAGGACTTTGAGGGGTGGTAAGGTTTGTGACACTCGTCAAAAATGTTATTTTTGTAACCTTTGAAAAAGATCGCTTACATATTGTTCTTTGTTTTCCTCACATTTATTGTGGGGCCTACAACTATTGCTTTAATAGATGATTCTGTAGATATATCTTTTGCCTTTACCGCAAACGAGGAGGAAAACTCTTCAAAAAACCTTTCTTCTTTTGAAACTGTAATAGAAGATAATTATTCAAATCACGTTAGTATTGAATATCTAAAAGGCCATCAAAAAGAAAATTTTTCTTACACCAAAAATTATTATCCGGTTTACCTGGAGGTAATTTCTCCCCCGCCCAAGAACACATAATTATATCCGTTTTTTAGGTCTGCTTTTATGTGGCTGCACTTTTGCGGCCCAGATATTCCATGTGCTGTATTTGCACTTTTGGCAAGGCCTTTCATTTTTTATCAAATTTTAATAACCAATTGCAGGAGCAAAAGAAGTTCCTGTGAGTAAACGTATATATTTTATGTTCAAGCAACTCAAAAGTGATTTGCCGGCCAGTGTTGTAGTATTTTTTGTCGCCTTACCACTTTGTTTAGGAATCGCCTTAGCCAGTGGCGCACCTTTATTTTCAGGATTAATTGCCGGAATTGTTGGAGGTATTGTGGTTGGAGCCATAAGTGGTTCTAACGTAGGGGTGAGTGGCCCCGCTGCCGGACTGGCGGCAATAGTTCTTGCCGCAATTGCCAGTTTGGGAAGTTATGAAGACTTTCTTTTAGCCGTGGTTTTGGCAGGAGTTATCCAAATCTTATTTGGTGTGCTCAAAGCCGGGATCATCGGGTACTATTTTCCATCGTCTGTAATTAAAGGAATGTTGACGGGAATTGGGATAATTATTATTCTAAAACAGATCCCGCACTTCTTTGGATATGATGGAAACATTGGGGATATTTATTCTCTTGAAGGAATAGGTAATGCTTTTAATAGTATAAGTGTGGGGGCTACTGTAATTGCCCTGATAGGAATGGGGATCCTCATTCTATGGGACTCGGTGCTTACTAAGAAAAGCAAGATCTTTAGGTTGATACAGGGGCCGCTCGTGGCAGTGGTAGTAGGAATTATTTTCTTTATTGTAACCCGTGATTCCTCCATGTTTGCTATTGATGAGAAGTTCCTGGTAAACGTGCCCGTACCTGATAGTTTTGACTCTTTTATAGGGCAATTCACTTTTCCTTCCTTTAAAATGATTGGAAGTTCAGAGATTTGGATCACGGCTTTTACTATGGCGCTTGTTGCCAGCCTTGAAACCCTTCTTTGTGTAGAAGCTACAGATAAGCTTGATCCTCATAGAAGAACTACGCCTACAAACAGGGAATTATTTGCACAGGGAACCGGAAACCTTGTCTCCGGATTTATTGGAGGTTTACCTATCACACAGGTAATTGTAAGAAGTTCGGCTAACATCCAGTCTGGAGGGCAAACCAAACTCTCTGCCATCATCCACGGATTTTTGTTGCTTATCTCTGTAATTATTATTCCTACAATCCTTAATTTCATTCCGTTGTCGGTACTTGCGGCCGTGTTGTTTCTTGTGGGTTATAAACTTGCAAAACCGCAGCTTTTTGTGCAGATGTACAACGCCGGATGGAAGCAATTTGTACCCTTTATAGTTACGGTAGTAGGTATTATCTTTGGAGATTTGCTGGTAGGGATTACCATGGGATTACTGGTTGGTATTTGTGTGATCCTTATCAAGAGTTACCAAAACTCTTACTTCCTGCATAAAGAGGATGTGCAAAACGGGCAAAAGACGGTGAAAATGAGGTTGGCCGAAGAAGTTACCTTTATCAATAAAGGGGCAATTATAAAAGAGCTTAATCGGCTTGAAGAAAATTCATATCTCATCATGGATGTGAGCAAAACTCATTATCTTGATAGTGATATTATAGAGATATTTGATGATTTCAGAATCAAGGCAGAAGAGAAAAAAATTAACATTAAAATTATTTCTCAAAGAGGCACGGTAGAAAACCCGTCCAGCTATCAGCAGTTCTTTATGAGACCTAAGACAGCTTAAGACAAACTAAATTCAAACAGAATATGCCTGCTATAGCAGGTGAATCTAAAAAACTAAATAATAAATAAAATGGCACAATTATTTGATCAAATATTAAAGAATAACAAGGAGTGGGTAGAACATGAGTTAAGTAAAGACCCTGAATTTTTTAAAAGACTTGAAAAGGGACAACAGCCACCGCTTCTTTGGATAGGTTGTGCAGATAGCCGTGTACCAGCCAACCAGATTATTGGGGCGGCACCCGGGGAAGTCTTTGTTCACAGAAACATAGCCAATATGGTTATACACAGCGATATGAATATGTTAAGTGTGCTCGATTATGCTGTAAATCATTTAAAAGTAAGACACGTGATGGTTGTGGGCCACTACGGCTGCGGGGGTGTGCAGGCTGCAATGAAGAACCAGTCTATCGGGCTTATAGACAACTGGATTCGTCATATAAAAGATGTGTACCGTGTGCATAAGAATACACTGGATAGTATTGCTGATGAAAAAGAGCGATTTGACAGGTTTGTTGAGTTGAACGTGGTAGAGCAGGTTTATGACCTGGCTAAGACCACTATTGTTCAAAATGCATGGAACAACAATCAGGATCTATTCCTGCACGGCGCTGTGTACGGGGTTGGCTCAGGAATTATCAAAGATCTGGGTGTAAACATCAGCAACAATTCTGAACTGGACGAGGTTTACCAGTTAAACTTCTAATATACCTTCCAAAAAGGGGATTTTTCGGAGATTATTTTGGAGTTGTTTCAGCTTCAGAAGAAGTCTCAAAAAGATCCCCTTCTTTTATTTCTTTAATAATAGTAGGAAGAATTGCCGGTGCAAGTACACTCACCGGGGCGTATAATACAGATTCTTCTTTCGTAGCTTCTTCGGCATCAAAGACTTCAAAGCCATCTACGAACATTATAAAAATACTTGCCAAAAATGCCATTTTTAACACTCCCAGAGCTGCACCTGCCAGTCTGTTGATAATACCCAGTGCCACCATATGTACCATTTTGGTGAGAAAGCTCCCCGCCAGAGAAATGATGAGCGCCACCACGAAAAAGGTAAGGGCAAAAGACAGGATACTCAGGTATTTTTCATCCCAGTTGATAAAGGAACCGAGAAAAACATAGGTGCTGCCCGAAAAGTGAATGGCAGCATATATTCCTAAAATGAGAGACAACAGGGCTGCAAGTTCTGCAAAGAAGCCTTTAAATAGCCCTCTTACAAGCCCTAAAAGTAGAAAAATGCTAAGCAGCAGATCCAGGATATTCATATTCCCAAAGATAGCAATTTCCGGTTCTTAGTAATTATCTTTGCGCCATGTCTAGAGATGAACAATTAAAACAACGTTGGGCCGAGGTCGAAACTAAACTTTCAAAGCAGTTTGCCGACGGGGAGAAGCTCGAGCTCGATGCTATCATATATATAATTGGCCTGCAGGAACTGGGGCAAATTCACAGGAAATTCAAAAAAGATCACAAGCTCGATTTGATGCACATCGCCATTTGCCGACTCCTGGAGCCTTATGGTTACTATGAATTTGAATATTTTGATGATGAAGGTTGGCCTCATTATAAGGTGGTTGAAAACCTGCCGACCTTAAAACCCGGAGAACAGGCGGTACTCATGAAAGAAGCTATAGTGCAGTACTTTTTGGAAAAGGAATATATAAAATGACATTTTTGGCAGGTTAGCTACCCAAATATTGCACCGGCACCCACAGTTGGAGTGCCGTATTATTTTCCTAAATTTGCAGCTTCCTAAAGACAAGGGACCATGACAGAAACTATTAAGGAGCATATCTCTGAAATTGAAGCCTTCACGGCGAATACTAAAGATGAAGTTGAAAATTTTCGTATAAAATACCTTGGCAAAAAGGGCATTTTGAACGGGTATTTTGCTGAATTTAAGGCGGTGCCCAATGAAGAGAAAAAAGCATTTGGGCAGGCGGTGAATGAGCTGAAGGATGCTGCTACCAATAAAGTTCAGAAATTAAAGGAAGAACTGGAGAGCCGCGAGGAGGAGAAAGGGGTTTACGGAGACCTTTCACGCCCCGGGGAGCCGGTTGAGATAGGTGCGCGCCATCCAATTTCTATCGTAAAGAACCAGATCATCGAGATCTTTTCCAATATTGGGTTCAATGTTTCTGAAGGGCCCGAGATGGAAGATGACTGGCATAACTTTACTGCATTAAACCTTCCGGAATACCACCCGGCAAGGGATATGCAGGATACTTTCTTTATCCAAACCAACCCCGATGTGCTGTTGCGCACGCATACTTCTTCGGTACAGGTGCGGTATATGGAGGATAACAAGCCGCCAATTAGAACGATCTCTCCCGGAAGGGTTTTCAGAAATGAGGCAATTTCAGCAAGATCACATTGTATCTTTCACCAGGTAGAAGGCCTGTATGTTGATAAAAATGTGTCGTTTGCAGATTTGAAGCAAACTTTGTTGTATTTTACAAAGCAGTTGTTCGGGAAATCTAAGATCAGGTTGCGCCCTTCTTACTTCCCTTTTACAGAGCCAAGTGCAGAGGTTGATATCTACTGGGGCCTTGAAACAGAAACCGATTACCGCATCACAAAAGGTACGGGTTGGCTGGAGATCATGGGCTGCGGTATGGTAGATCCAAACGTACTTCGCAATTGTAACATAGATCCTTCAGAATATTCAGGTTTTGCTTTTGGAATGGGAATAGAAAGAATTGCCATGCTGCTTTACCAAATTGGGGATATTAGAATGTTCTATGAGAACGACATGAGATTTCTGGAACAGTTTAAATCGTCTATATGAAAACAGCAGGCCTGGTATTTATTGGAATCATTGCAGTTGCGATCATCATCCTATTAGTAGCTATTGAGATCATTGAATTCACAATAGGAGCAATTTTAGTGGTTGTTGCCGCATTAATTTTATGGGGTGTGTACAAATGGGCTAAAAGCAAATTAGATCGTTAGTGAAAAAGGATATTGATATCCCGCAGGTGAAGAATGTATTCATAGCAGCCGTACGTGAAAAACACGAGGAATATGGCAGCCTTGACTGGAACATCTACCTTATAAATGATCGTGCCGAAGCCATTGAAGGAGTCCTGATTGTTTCTAAAGGTTACGACGGAAAGAAGGAAACTTCAACCATGAGGCACAGTATAACCAACCTGCCGCCGCAATCTTTTGCTAAAGTGGAATTTTTGCAGGACGACGTGTTGCAACTGAACAACGAATTCTCAGTATCTTTTTTTGCTGAAGGAAAGATGTTTCACAAGAAATTTGTCTTCCAGAAGAACAGCATCAATGAAAAAGCCCTGCAAGACCTTCCGGTAATGCCGAAGAAAGGCGTGCTGCTGAAGTAAAACCTCTTCCCCGCCTCTGTAAAGGAGAGGAGTATATTTGCGATAAATATTTGGAAGACCTGCAAGGTCTTTTTTTGACCTTGTAGGTCTTATCAGAATGAAAGACCTACAAGGTTTCAAAAACCTCGCAGGTCTCCGTATCAGTCCAGTTTCTCGGCCAGTTTATTGAAAACCTTCTTTGGTTCCTTTCCCTGGTATAAAATTCCGTAAACGGCGTTTATAATAGGAGTTTTAGCTCCCGTTTCCTGCACTATTTTATAAGCACTGTCTGTAGCGTAATAACCTTCGGCTACCATGCTCATCTCCATTTGTGCACTCTTTACCGTGTAGCCCTTTCCAATCATATTTCCAAACATCCGGTTACGGCTAAAGGTAGAATATCCCGTCACTAAAAGGTCGCCCAGGTAAGCCGAATCGTTGATATTCCGTTTCATCTTATGTACCTTTTTGATGAATTTCTTCATCTCCCTTATGGCATTGCTCATCAAGACGCTTTGAAAATTATCTCCATACCCAAGGCCGTGAGCAATACCTGCAGCAATAGCGTAAATATTCTTCAGCATTGCAGCATATTCGGTACCCACAATGTCATCACTTGTTTTGCAGGTGATGTAGTCGCTGCTAAGGTGTTTGGCAACCAGTTTTGCCTTCTCTTCATCAGAACAGGCAATGGTGAGGTAAGAAAGACGCTCCAGTGCCACTTCTTCTGCGTGGCACGGCCCTGTAATTACCCCAATGTTTTCGTAAGGTATGTTGTAAGTCTTGTGGAAGTGTTCACCCACAATAAGACTGGTTTCGGGTACAATTCCTTTAATGGCCGAAAAGATGATCTTGTCCTGGAGGCTTTCAGTGAGATGATCGAGTTCCCGCTTTAGAAAAGCTGAAGGAATTGCAAAGATCAATACATCTGCCCGTCTAACGGCTTCGTTTATGTCGCTGGTGAGATAGAGTTGAGAATTGTCAAATTCTACCGAGCTTAAGTAATTGGGGTTGTGGTCCTGTTTTTTAATGTGTTCAATAGCATAAACACTTCGCATGTACCAGGTAACCTCGTCGAGGTTCTCACAAAGCATTTTTACATTAGCTGTAGCCCAGCTCCCTCCGCCTATAACGGCAAATTTCGGCGATTTCTCCATAGAATGGTAATTGTGTCACCAAAAATAAGCAAAATAAAGGGGTTGATAAGAATAGCCGTAGCAAAGAATAGTTTAAAAAGCTATTTATAAACTTTAAAACTTTAACATTTTGCAGGTGTTAATGATGTACGATTAGCACTTCAATTGCGTTATGATATAAGAAAGATTATAATTAAAAGAAGAGTTTTCTTTTTTGGTTGGTTAGTTAGTGAGGATTGCCTCCGGAAGCTTAAGCTTCGGAGGCAATTTTTTTTAGCGGTAGAAGTTCATTTGATCAATATACTTCCAAACTGTGGGAGGTAATAAAGGCCGCACATCTTTTCCCTCTTTAATTGCATTTCT
The DNA here is from genome assembly GCF_026241755.1 of Salinimicrobium profundisediminis. Lineage (GTDB taxonomy): Bacteria > Bacteroidota > Bacteroidia > Flavobacteriales > Flavobacteriaceae > Salinimicrobium > Salinimicrobium profundisediminis. The sequence goes on along the minus strand of NZ_JAPJDA010000002.1, from coordinate 198,989 downwards.
TATAAAAGTGGATGAAATTTCTACTCTTGGGGCATCGGTAAGGGTAATTCTGGGATGCTCCAGCAATTCGGGGTGATTTTCTCCTTCAGAATATCTGGGGTACACCAGGATATCATGCCTTTCGAGAATAACCTCATAATTTTTCCACTTCGGGAAGCTCTTCAGGTTATCTTCTCCCATGATCAATACAAATTCATAACCTGGATGCTTTTCTTCCAGGTGTGCCAGGGTGTACACCGTGTAATTGGGCTGTGGCAGATTGAATTCAATATCGCTCGGTTTTATCCCGGGATATTCTTCGCACAGCTGCCAAACCATTTCAAATCGGTGATGGTTATTTAAAAGGCTGCTTTTCTTCTTGAAGGGGTTGTGTGGCGTTACCACCATCCATACTTCATCGAGGTTTGAATACTGTAGCAGGTGATTGGCCAAAATAAGATGCCCTACATGTACAGGGTTAAAAGTGCCAAAAAATAAACCTATTCTTTTTTTCACTTTTTTGAGACTTTAGTAGCGCCCACAAAATCGGTCACCAAAGTGTAAGCCTCTTCGAGGGCAGTATTGAGGTCGTTGTTGATGATAATGTGATCAAACTGTGGGGCAGTAGCCAGCTCAATAGAGGCTTTTGCCACCCTCATGCTAATCTTGTCGGCCGATTCTGTCTTGCGTTTCTTCAGGCGTATCTTTAACTCCTCAATACTGGGGGGTTTTACGAATACGGCCAGGGTTTTTTCAGGATAGATGTTCTTAATGTCGAGCCCGCCCACCACATCGATGTCAAAAATGACATTTTTGCCATGTGACCAAATGCGCTCTACTTCACTCTTAAGCGTTCCGTAGAAATTATCACGGTAAACTTCTTCCCATTCCAAAAATTCGTTGTTCTTGATCTTATTTTTGAACTCCTTAAGGTCCAGAAAGTAGTAATCTTTACCGTGCACTTCTGTACCTCTTGGTTCGCGCGAGGTTGCAGAGATGGAGAATTCAAGATTTAGTTCTTCCTGGGCAAGCAGGTATTTTACTATAGTTGTTTTTCCCGATCCTGATGGTGCCGAAAAAACGATTAATTTGCCATCAGCCATTAGAGTACGTTTAGAAGTTGTTCTTTGATCTTTTCCAATTCGTCTTTCATTTGCACCACCAGTTGCTGCATGGGTGCATAGTTTGATTTGCTGCCAATGGTATTGATCTCACGACCCATCTCCTGAGAGATGAAACCGAGTTTTTTCCCGTTGGAATCTAATGATCCAAGCGTCTTCTGAAAATAGTCCATGTGATTTTCCAGCCTCACCTTTTCTTCGGTAATATCGAATTTCTCGATGTAGAAGACCAACTCCTGTTCAAAGCGGTTCTGGTCAACGTTTTCTTTTAGTTCGGCTACTCCTTTTTGCAGGCGTTCTCTCACCCCGGCAATTCTTTCGGGATCCATGGCGATTACTTTTTGCAACAGCTCCTGAATGTTTCCGGCTCTTTGTTCCAGTTCATCTTCGAGTACCTTCCCTTCAGCCGAGCGAAAATCATTGATCTCTCTAAGAGCTTCATCAACGGCTTCTTCTATAGCCTGGAATTCATCTTCATCAATTTCTTCTCTTTCCGTCTTAAAGGCATCGGGCATGCGCACTGCCATTTGAAGAAGGTCAACATCAGGTGCCGAATAGATCTCCCGCAACTGGTTCATGTATTTTTTTACTGCAGCCGCATTGACTGCCGAGCTGGTTTCTTCTCCTGTAACTTCAACATAAACCGAAAAATCAACTTTTCCGCGGGTGAGTTCCCGTGAAATTTTATTGCGTAGCTGCAACTCCTTTTCCCTGTACTGGGATGGGATGCGCGCATTTAAATCTAAATTTTTGCTGTTGAGGGATTTGATCTCTACGGTGATCTTTTTGGAAGGCAGCTGTAAAACGCTTTTTCCAAAACCGGTCATGGACTGAATCATACGGTAATTTTATTGATGCACAAAGATAAACAAATTCAAGGCGGTACAAAGAAAAGTGGCTAGAGGTGGGAATGTATGAACTGGTATGCGCGCTCTTCGGTATAGGTCTCCGGTTTGTTTTGCATGAAACCTACATGTCCGCCATACTCAGGCGTTTCCAGGTAAAGATATTTGCTTTCTTCAGCAATTTTAAAAGGATAGCAGGCAGGAGATAAAAAGCCATCATTCTTAGCATTTATAAGCAGGGTGGGCACCCCAATATTTTCAAGAAAACGACGGGAGCTGTTTTTGTGGTAGTAATCTAGCGCATTTTCAAAATCATGGGCCCTGCTGGTATACAGGTCATCAATGTCTAACAGGCTGTCACAGGCATTGATTTCTTCAGTGGTTAACTGGTTGGGGAAATGCTGTGCGCGCTGGCGTAAATGATTTTGAAGTTTGATCTGGAAACGTTTTGCGTAGAGAAAATTCTCCCTCTTCTCGAGTTGTTTCCAACTGCCATGTAAGTCGCAGGGCACCGAGACCATCACTGCTGCTTTGAGTTGCTTCGGAATTTCCCTGTCTTCGCCAAGGTACTTAAGCATTAAATTCCCACCAAGGCTGAAGCCGTTAAAGGCCATTGTAGCATACTTGTTTTTCTTCAGAATATGCTCCACCACTTCCTGAAGGTCATTGGTGGCCCCGGCATGGTAAGACCTGAAATGGCGGTTGATCTCGCCGCTGCAACCTCTAAGGTTCACGGCAGCAACATCCCAGCCTTTTTGAGTGAAATATTTGGCAAGCCCGGTAACGTAAGGGCGTTTTGCACTGCCCTCCAACCCGTGAATTACAATAAGTACTTTTTCTGATCTTTCTTCGGAAAAGCTCCAGTCAAGATCCAGAAAATCCCCATCCTGAAGGTTTATCCGCTCGCGCTGCTGCGCTACAGGTGCCCGTCTAATCATGGCAGAATACACGGTTGAGACGTGATAATTCCTGAAGATCATTGGGGGTTTATATGTACTTTCTACTATGGGCATCGAGCGGTGTAAGGTTTTAGAACTGTAAATGAAAGAAAAATTCGTTATGCATGCATAGTATAAATTTGTAATTTTATCTCAAAATTTGAAAAATGTACAAGAAGAGTTTTGAAATAAGATGGAGTGATATCGATGCAAACAGGCATTTGGCTAACACTGCCTATATAAATTTTATGAGCCACACCCGAATGAGTTTTCTAATGGAAAACGGCTTCGGACAAAAAGAAATGGCGCAGCACAACCTGGGGCCGGTGGTGTTTTATGAACATATCTCATACTTCAAAGAAGTTTTTGCAGGTAAGCCGGTAACCGTTACTTTACAATTAAAAGGCCTTTCTGAAGACGGAATGTATTTTGAATTCATCCATGATTTTTATGATCACAAGGGTAGGAACTTTGCGAGCTGTGAAATGATGGGCGGCTGGATAGATCTAAAAGAGCGCAAATTAACAGGTCTCCCAAAAGAACTGTTTGACAATATTAACCACCTATCCCACACCGAAGATTTCAAGATCCTAACCCGTGAAGACACCAGGAGGTATGGCAAGAAGCCAAAAGATATAGATCCGGCTATGCTGCAGGCTTAGGTTTAGGCTTTCGGGTTACCATATAAACCCCTGCAAAGACTAGAAGTGCCGCCACTATTTTGAGCATATTCAGAGAATCGGCCCCGGTCGAAACTGCGTAAACAATCGCAATAAGGGGCTGTAAGTACACAAAAGCGCTTATGGTGGAGGCGCTTAGCTGTCTAAGTGCATATACGTTGAGCAGGTAGGTGAGAAAAGTGGTTCCTACAACAACAAAGCTCATCCCAAAAATAGCTTCGGTAGGTAGGCTGCTCCATTCCACCTGTGTGAATTCCTTCAGGGTGAACGGCAAATTGATAATAATCGCCATTGTAAAAAGCCATTTCATTAGGGTGACCGGGTGATACTTGCTGGTAAGCGGCTTTACCAGGATGAGGTAAAGTCCGTAAGAAGTGGCATTAATAAGCACCAGGAAGTTTCCCAGCGGAATGTTACTGGCGTTCCTTACTTCGCTACTGCTAAAAAGTATGAGGCCAAGCGCCCCGGCAAGCCCTGTTATTATTCCTACCGTTTTTAGCAGGGTAATCTTTTCTTTGATAAGAATGGCAGCCAGCACCAGCACGATAATTGGTGTGATGGTGGTGATCACCGAGCTGTTGATTGGGGTAGTGAGGTTAAGGCCTTTGAAGAAGAACAGCATGTTAATACACATTCCCAGCACGGCACAACCAAGCAGTCGCGGCCAGTCACTGGTGGCGATTTTCTCTTTGGGTCCCAACGGGCTAATGAGCCAGAAAAGAATAGCAGCTCCCGTTACCCGCAGCAGGATAAAACCAAATGGCTGGATGTAAACAGGCATCAAACCTTTTGCTACCGTGTGGTTAATACCATAGATAGTGCCGGCACCAATGGCTGCGAGAATAGCCAGCAGCCTGCTATTCACTTAGCGCAGCTTTTGCGGCAGAGACTTCCTTTTTGGAATTGCCAATAAAGATCTTTTGATTGTTTATAATCACAGGTCGCTTTAGAAAAGTATAATGCTCCAAAAGGAGATTTTTATAATCTTCTTCCGAGAGTTGTTTATTCTTTAAATCCCGCTCCTGGTACATTTTTGCCCGTTTATTAAGAAGATATTCATAAGTGCCCGCTCTGTGTTTTAATTCCTGAAGCTGGTCTAAAGTAAGAGGTACTTTTTTAACGTCCTGCAGTTCATAATCAGCAGGTGGGTCAAGTTCTTTTAGAATCCTTTTGCAGGTATCGCAGGTAGACAGGTAATAGATTTTCTTCATGGGGTAAAATTATTCAATCTTCATGAAAGGCCGAACTTCGTGCAGCGGAATTTCCATTACGATATCCCCGGCTGCATAAGGAGCAATCTCATAAGAGTTGTATATAAGGATCACTTTTTCTTCGGAAAAGCCAATATTTTCGGGTAGGCTGAAGGTTTCATTTTCAAACCAGAACCCTGTGCTGTTGATGTTTTCATCTTCAGGAATTCCCTGTTCCTGCCGAAATATTTGCTCTACAAATGGAGAAAAATCCTCTTCAAAAATGTCATTTTTGGATAACTTTTTTCCGGTGGCAGGATCAATATTAAGAAAGGTAAGTGTTTTATAGCCGTGGGCGCCACCGCTAAAGATCTCGGTGGTTATACCAATAGAGATCAGGCTGTCTGATTGCATATACACCTTTTGATCTACGTATGCTTCCCATGGTGGTTCTTCCGAAAAATTTTCGGCAGCCTCGCGATAGTCTTTCAGGAATTTTTCAGCCAGTTCCTCGAGATTTGAGATATCAGGATTTTCCTGGGTAGCAACCAGCCCAATGGTGTGTTCATCAAGCCTGCGGTTTATTTTTTCTGAAACTTCCGAAGCCCCCTTGGCCCTCACCACGTCCAGCGCAATGATAGAACAATCATAATCGGCCGTATCACAGTGTTCTCCGGCCTTTCTAACCAGGCTCTCCTTTTGAAAGCTTAAAGGGGCTAAATTTCTTACTGGTTTTTCTTCTTCTTTGTCTTGTTTACACCCTGTAAAGACCAGTGCCAGGCATACCAGGGCCAATAAATTGCGGAACATAAATTCTTGATGTTAAACTGATCTGAAAGGTACGGGCTATTTTGGGAAAGCCCAAGGTCAATGCTACCTTTGTATCTTAAATAAAATGTAAAAATGAAGTTCAATACCAAAACCATTCATGGAGGCCAGGAGAACACAGACCCTGCTTATGGATCTGTAATGCCGCCCATTTACCAGACAAGCACTTACAGGCAGGATACTCCGGGAGGCCACAAAGGTTTTGAGTATTCCCGAAGCGGAAATCCTACCCGCGCTGCCCTCGAGAGATCTCTTGCCAGTCTTGAAAATGGCAATTTTGGCCTTGCTTTTGGCTCGGGTCTAGCCGCAATAGATGCCGTGCTAAAGCTGTTTGGTCCCGGTGATGAGATTATTTCTACCAATGATCTCTATGGAGGTTCTTACCGGCTTTTTACCGGAATTTTTGAAAAGTTAGGTATTAAATTCCGGTTTGTGAGCATGCAAAATTCCGCAGAGATTGAGCAGTATATTAATCTAAATACCAAAATGATTTGGGTGGAAACTCCAACCAACCCAATGATGAATATCATCGACATTGAAGCCATGGCCGGTATTTCCAAAAAACACGGACTGTTACTGGCGGTAGACAATACATTCGCAACCCCATATTTGCAGCAGCCGCTGGATTTGGGAGCCGATATTGTAATGCACAGTGCTACAAAATATTTGGGCGGGCATAGCGATGTGATCATGGGGAGCCTGGTAGTGAAAGATCAGGAACTTGCCCAAAAATTATATTTTATCCAGAATGCCAGCGGGGCGGTGTGTGGGCCGCAGGACAGTTTCCTGGTGCTGCGCGGCATCAAAACCCTGCACCTGCGTATGCAGCGGCATTGTGAGAACGGGGAAGCTGTAGCAAGGTTTCTGAAGGCACATCCAAATGTGGAAAATGTGTACTGGCCGGGATTTCAAGATCATCCTAATCACGAAATTGCAAAAAGGCAAATGAGCGGTTTCGGCGGAATGGTTTCTTTTACCACTGCTGAAGGAACTATGGAAAGCGCTGTGAAATTTGTAGAAAAACTGAAGGTTTTTACGCTGGCCGAATCCCTTGGCGGCGTGGAGTCTCTTGCGGGTCACCCTGCCACCATGACCCATGCCTCTATTCCGAAGAAAGAGCGGGAAAAGACCGGGGTAGTAGATTCCATGATTCGACTGAGTGTAGGGATTGAAGATGAAGAAGATCTCATCAACGACCTTCAACAGGCTTTAGAATAAGCTTTCAAAAATGTCATTTTTGAAAGCTATTTCGAAATTTTAATTTTCATTATTAGTCACAGTTTTTGTTAAACATTTTTGTTTATTTCGATTGTTTCGTTTATTTCGATTAAATTTATGTGTAATCAATTTCGTGAAGCAATGGAAGAATTAAAAAATATCAAGAGACCATCAAAGGAAGAACAAACTACGGCATTTGAATCTTATAATGCGCTGGAAGCTGTATTGAAAGAAATCAGAGATAAATCTCCTAAAATTGAGATAGAAGAAACCAAAGATAAAATAAGAATTCCTCTTAAGGCTTTAAAACTATTAGCCAAAATTTTAAAAGCCATGGGTGAGGGAAAACCCATTTCTGTAGTGCCTGTCGCTGCTGAAATGACGACTCAGGCAGCAGCAGAATTTTTAAATTGTTCCAGACCTCATTTTGTAAAACTTTTAGAGAAAGGGGAAATTCCATTCACAAAAATTGGCAAACATCGAAGAGTAAAATTTGAAGATGTATCTAATTATAAAGATCGAATGAAGAAAGAGCAGGAAGATTTAATTATTCAAATGATGAAATCAGACGAAGAATCTGGTCTATATGATTCATAGTGTTAGGTTTATTTGTGTTTTAGACACCAATGTGATTTATCCTCTACTAATTAGGGACCTAATGTTTTGGTTTGCTTATTATGAATTGTTTACTCCAAAATGGAGTCAACATATTTTTGATGAATGGATTAATGTAATGGGAAGAAAAGGCATTTCAGAAGAAGAAATAACCAAACGAATTAATATAGCTAATAGAGCATTTCCTGACGCAATGGTTGATAATTATGAGCAACTAATAACAAGCTTAGAATTACCCGATGAGAAAGACAGACACGTTTTAGCTGCAGCTATAAAGACTAATGCTAATATAATTGTAACTGAAAACCTGAAGGATTTTCCTGAAGATTACCTGGCATCTTTTGGTTTAAGTGCTAAATCTAGTGATGAGTTTTTAACTGATATAATTGACCTAAATCCAGAAAAAGCAGTTGAAGCATTTAAAAAGCTTGTTCTGAATAGAACAAATCCTGATTTAGATGAATTTGAAATTCTTGATCGATTAAGAAATTTGGGCTTAAATAGTACAGCAAACTATTTACACTCCTGTCTATAATAATTGCTTCTAACTCTCAATAAATCTCCCGCCTACCGTCTACAGTCTACCGCCTAATTAAAAATTCAGGTAATAAATATACCCGAAGTTTAACCAGAACATCATGTCGTTAAACTTGTTTTGGGGGTTGTCGTGATCAAGTCCATCCAGCCAGTCGGTGTCGTAATACCGCCACTGCATATTCATCACCAAATCGCTGGAGACTGCCAGCCTGTAACGGAATCCTGCGCCCAGGGTCACGCCCCAGGTAGAGCCTTCTTCCTGGCTTACGTAACCTTTAAAGGTAGGGAAAATATTTTCGTCAAGTGGCCCCAGGGTTGAATAAGTATTAGGATCATAACCCACAAAGTTGAAACCAAGGCTTACATAAGGGGCAATGGGATAGGCAAAAGCTGTATAATCTCTTATGCTTAGTGGGTAGTATTCAAGATGGGCGCCCATTTCATAAACCTTTACTTCTCCAATCATTGAACGCAGCTGTTCACCACCGGTACTTGCTTTTTGAGAAAGAGGCCCATAGTGATTAAGCTCCCCCTGGTGATAATCAATTTCGGCCCTAACTCTAAAATGATCGTTAAAATAACTGTAGCGGGCATAACAATTACAATCGGCCCTATATGCGAAGTTGAGATAGTAAACCAGGCCTACTCCAAAACCTACGTTAGATGAATTTGTTTCAAAATTCCAGCGCAAACCGTAATCGGTGAAATAGGCTACCGGTCCCGCTACTATACCTATTTCCTGGCCTACCATTCCCACCTGTGCGGTAGCAGTTCCTTTTCCGAAGAAAAAAAGGAACAAACCCAGCATTAAAGATTTGAGAATGTTGGCCATATAGAAAATTACGATACGAGCAAATATATAAAAACATCTTAAGGAAAATTGGAATTATGGGGCTTTCAGAAAATGATTAATTATAAAAGGAATAACAAAAATTTCAAGGCTAAAATTTGCAGATAATGTATATTTGCATCGAATCGTATAAAACGTTTTCGTTAATATAATTTTAGCCAAAACCATGGAACAAAATGTAAAAGAATTTCTAGATAGCGTTTCAAAAAGGAATAGTAATGAACCCGAGTTTTTACAGGCGGTTCATGAAGTTGCTGAAACTGTTATCCCATTCATTGAAAAAAATAAAAAGTATCAAAATAAAAAATTACTGGAACGTATGGTCGAACCAGAGCGCGTGATCATGTTTCGTGTGCCCTGGATAGATGATAACGGCGAAGTACAGGTGAATCGTGGTTTCAGGATCCAGATGAACTCTGCCATTGGGCCTTACAAAGGTGGTCTTCGTTTTCACCCTTCCGTAAACCTTTCTATTTTGAAATTCCTCGCTTTTGAGCAGGTGTTTAAAAACAGCCTTACTACCCTGCCTATGGGCGGTGGTAAAGGAGGATCAGACTTTGATCCCAAAGGAAAGTCAGATAATGAGGTGATGAAGTTCTGCCAGAGCTTTATGACCGAATTGCAACGTCATATTGGTGCAAATACAGATGTGCCTGCAGGAGACATTGGAGTAGGTGGGCGTGAAGTAGGATATTTGTACGGACAGTACAAAAGACTTCGCAATGAATTTACGGGAGTGCTTACCGGAAAAGGCCTTTCTTACGGCGGATCTTTAATTCGTCCCGAAGCTACAGGTTATGGGAACGTATACTTTGCCGAAAATATGCTGAAGACCAAAGAAGACTCCATTAAAGGTAAAACTATAGTGGTTTCAGGTTCCGGAAACGTGGCACAGTATGCTGCTGAAAAAGCTACCCAGCTGGGTGGGAAAGTAGTAACTATGTCCGATTCTTCAGGGTATATTTACGATAAAACCGGAATTGACGCCGGGAAACTTGCTTTCATCATGGACCTTAAGAACGTGAAAAGAGGCAGGATCAAAGAATATCTCAACGAATATCCGGATGCCGAATACTTTGAAGGAGAAACTCCGTGGAATGTGAAGTGTGATATTGCGCTGCCATGTGCAACACAAAACGAGCTGCAGGAAGATGATGCACGCGCTCTTGTGAACAATGGCTGTATCCTTGTAGGTGAGGGTGCCAACATGCCTTGTACTCCCGAAGCTATTGCCGTGTTCCAGGACTCTAAGATCCTTTTCTCTCCTGGGAAAGCTTCAAATGCCGGTGGGGTTGCAACATCTGGACTTGAGATGTCTCAAAACTCCCTGAGGTTCAACTGGACTTCAGAAGAAGTAGATTCAAAACTTAAGCAAATCATGAACGATATTCATGCCCAGTGTGTGAAATATGGTACAGATGAAGACGGTTACGTTGACTACGTAAAAGGAGCCAACATCGCCGGATTCGTAAAAGTAGCCGACGCCATGCTAGCGCAGGGGGTTGTATAAACTTTTGCTGAAATAAATTCTGAAAAGGCCGCTTTTGCGGCTTTTTCTTTTTTTAGCTTACATTTATTGCTTCTGAAGAACAACTGCTAAAAATGCCATTTTTGACAGGTAAGCTGAAGTAATTATTACCTCTTAAAAATGCCATTTTTGAAACCTGTTTTCTCCTGAAAGACCAGTAATACATGTTGATCACAACCAAAGGAATTGTTTTTAGCGCCTTAAAGTACGGGGAAGCCGATCTTATTGTGAAATGTTTCACCCTGCAAAGCGGTTTAAAGACTTACCTGCTACGCGGAGTGCTAAAGTCTAAAAAGGGCAAATTCAAAGCCTCACTTTTTCAGCCGCTCACCCAGCTTGAAATTGTGGCCAATCACAAAGACAAGGGTACGATGGAGTACATGAAGGAAGCTAAACTTGGTAAAGTTTATCAAAGCCTGCATACCAATGTGGTTAAAGCCAGTGTGGTAATGTTCCTTTCTGAAGTGCTCAAAAATGCCATTAAGGAGGAGGAAGCTAACCCGGCCCTTTACAATTTTCTCGAGACCAGCCTTGAATGGTTTGACACCCATAGCAGTACGGTAAATTTTCATTTGCTTTTTCTGCTGAAGCTTAGCCGTTACCTTGGGTTCTACCCCGATGATTATCAACAGGATGCGCCGGTTTTTAATCTTGTGGATGGTACTTTTCAGGATGTGGAGACTAATCCAGATTGCATAAATGATGAAAACGTGGTACTTCTACAGCGCCTGTTAGGCACAGACTTTGATGCGCTTTCTGCCATTAAACTTAACCAAACCACCCGTTCGGGATTTCTTTTAATGCTTTTGAAATATTATGAAATTCACCTTCAGGGTTTTCACAAGCCAAAGTCTCTTGCGGTAATGAATGAAATCTATAATTCATGATGAGACTTTACTCTGGTTTAGCCCTGTTTTTCCTGCTTTTTTCTGTTTGTTCAGCTCAGGAAATTACGGTGCTTGATAAAGAAACAGGAGAGCCTGTTTTCAATGTTGCAGTTTTTAATAAGGATAAGTCGAAAAACCTTCTTACTGGTTTTAACGGGGAGGCCAATATTTCAGGTTTTTCTTCTAATGAAGTCATCTTCTTCAGGCATGTTTCGCATTCAGATTTTCATGCGACCAAACGGCAAATCCTTCAGAAGAAAGGAAAAGTATATTTGGCATCTACTAAAAATGAACTTTCAGAAGTAGTGCTTTCGGTCTCAAAATTTGAGCAGAACCGAAACATGGTCCCCCAAAAGGTCATCACCATTAACCGGAAAGATATACTTACCGCGGCACCTCAAACTTCAGCCGATCTACTGGAGAGTACCGGGCAGGTATATGTTCAAAAGAGTCAGTTAGGTGGTGGGAGCCCCATGATTAGGGGATTTGCAACCAATAGGTTGTTGATCACTGTAGATGGGGTTCGTATGAATACTGCCATTTTTAGGGGTGGTAATGTGCAGAACGTGATCTCTATAGATCCTCTTTCGGTTGAAAGGACCGAAGTTGTTCCCGGCCCCGGATCTTTAGTTTTTGGGAGCGACGCTATTGGTGGCGTGATCAATTTTCTCACCCTTTCTCCTGCTTTTTCGGTGGCAAAAGGAGGAAATCTTTCCGGCCGCGCTTACAGCCGGTATGCTACTGCCAATAATGAGAAAACCGGGCATCTCAATTTGTCTTACGGTCTAAAGGAATGGGCATTCTTAAGCAGTGCTTCTTATTCAGATTTTGGAAATATGCGCATGGGAAGCCACGGGCCCGAAGAATATTTGCGTCCCAACTATGTGGTGAGGCGAAACGGGCAGGATGTGATGGTAGAAAATGACAATCCGCAGGTGCAAAAACCTACGGGATATGAGCAGCTCAATCTACTTCAGAAAATAAGATTCAAACCCAATGAAGAATACAATTTTTCCCTCGGAATGATCTATTCAACTACTACCGATTATCCGCGTTACGACCGGCTTTACCGTAAAAAGAATGGAGTTTTAAGAGCTGCCGAATGGTATTATGGCCCACAGGAATGGCTGCAAACTAATTTTCAGCTTAATAAAGTCGGGAATGGAAAAATTTATAATGAAGCAAAATTGACTGCAGCATACCAAAATTTTGAAGAGAGCCGTAATGACCGTGCTTTTGGAGATGACATCTTTTATCATACGCAGGAAGAAGTCGATGCTTATTCTCTTAACCTTGATTTTGAAAAGAACTTCCACCTTACCACACTTTCTTACGGAGCAGAATATGTGTACAACAAAGTAGGGTCTAAAGGGAGTGAAAAGAACATCATCACCGGAGAGTGGTCTGCCGGCACTTCGAGGTATCCCGATGATGCCACCTGGCAATCTTTGGCTGCCTATGGTAATTTGCAGTGGGAAATTGATCCTTCCCTTACGTTGCAAACCGGGGCCAGATATAATTACATTCTTTTAGACGCTGTTTTTGATGAGGATATTTACGATTTTCCATTTTCAGATGCCAATTTACGAACTGGCGCTTTAACGGGAAGTGCCGGATTAAACTGGCAGCAAAATGACATTTTTGGATGGCAATTCAACCTTTCTACCGGCTTTAGATCGCCTAATATAGATGATGTAGGGAAGATCTTCGATTCGGCTCCGGGCCTTGTGGTAGTGCCCAATCCCGATCTTGAGCCCGAAAAAGCCTATAACGCAGAGCTGGGGCTTGCGTTGAACTTTGATAATGTGGTAAAGTTCGATCTTGCCGGCTACTACACACTTTTGGAGGATGCTTTGGTGCGGCGGGATTTTGACCTCAATGGTGAAACTACAATTGAATACCACGGCGAGCCCAGTAGGGTGCAGGCTATTCAGAATGCGGCTCGTGCGCATGTGTATGGATTCGAGGCCGGGGCAAAAATCAGGTTTAGCGAACAACTGAAGTTAAAGGCGCAATTAAGTATTACTGAAGGAGAGGAAGAGCAGGATGATGGTACAACAGCACCTTTGCGGCATGCAGCACCTCTTTTTGGAAATGCACACCTGGTTTGGGAGAAAGACAGGCTTAGGTTTGACCTTTTTAGCGAGTACAATGGAGAGATTAGTGCCGATGAGCTGGCGCCTTCAGAAAGGGACAAAGACTACCTGTATGCCATAGATGAAAACGGGGATCCTTATTCTCCTGAATGGTATACACTTAACTTTAGTTCTCAATACCAGGCAGGGAAAATGTGGCTGGTCACTGCCAGCCTTGAAAACATTACCGATCAACGCTACCGCACGTACTCATCGGGAGTGGCGGCTGCCGGCAGGAACCTGATCCTCGCCCTGCAGTACTCCTTCTAGTATAAGCTTCAGATTTTAAATAATTTAGAACTGACAAAAATCAGCTCGTCTTCAGGTTTTCCTATTTTAAACCACTCGATTTACTAAAAATCATTATTTTCGCGCAACTATTTTGAAAGAACAAGATGATGAGCGCAAAGTTCCCTGAATATAAAGGACTTGACCTGCCAAAAGTGGCCGAAGAAATTCTGCAATTCTGGAAGGAAAATGACATTTTTGAGAAGAGTATAACTTCAAGAGATGGAGAAGAGCCGTTTATCTTTTTTGAAGGGCCACCTTCAGCAAACGGTCTACCCGGAATTCACCATGTCATGGCGCGTGCCATTAAAGATATTTTTTGCAGGTTCAAAACCCAAAAAGGTTACCAGGTAAAGCGAAAAGCCGGTTGGGATACCCACGGCCTGCCTATAGAACTTGGTGTTGAGAAGGAGCTGGGCATCACCAAAGAAGATATTGGGAAGAAGATAAGTGTAGAGGAATATAACGAGGCGTGTAAAAATGCCGTGATGCGTTATACCGATGTGTGGAACGACCTTACTGAAAAAATGGGGTACTGGGTAGATATGGATGATCCATATATTACCTACAAGTCCAAATACATGGAGACCGTTTGGTGGCTGCTTTCCCAGATCTATAAAAAAGGCCTTATTTACAAGGGCTATACCATACAACCCTATTCCCCAAAAGCGGGAACAGGCCTTAGTTCACACGAGCTCAACCAACCCGGTACTTATCAGGATGTGACCGATACCACGGTTACTGCTATGTTTAAGGCGAAGAAGGAAACGCTTCCCGATTTTCTTTCAGAAATTGAAGGGGAAGTATTTTTTATTGCCTGGACCACCACTCCTTGGACGCTCCCATCTAACACTGCCCTCACAGTTGGCCCCAGGATAGAATATGTGACGGTTAAAACTTATAACCAGTACACTTTTGAACCTATTACAGTTATAGTTGCAAAAGACCTGGCCGAAAAGCAGTTCGATAAGAAGTTCCAAAAAGTGGATTCTGAAGAGGCTTTGCAGGCTTACAAAGAAGGGGATAAGAAAATCCCATTTTTGACAGGTAAGTCTTTCACCGGTAAGGAAATTTCAGAAAGCAGGTATGAGCAGTTGATGCCTTATGCGCAGCCGTATGAACATCCCGAAAATGCTTTCCGGATTATTCTTGGGGATTTTGTTACCACCGAAGACGGTACCGGAATTGTTCACACTGCCCCAACTTTTGGTGCCGATGATGCTATGGTTGCAAAGCAGGCAAACCCTGAGGTGCCGCCAATGCTCGTAAAAGACGAGAATGACAATCTTGTTCCGCTGGTAGATCTACAGGGAAAATTCAGGCCCGAGTTAAAGGAGTTTGGAGGAAAATACGTCAAGAACGAATATTACAATGATGGTGAGGCCCCCGAAAAGTCGGTGGATGTAGAGATCGCCATCAAATTAAAAGAAGAGAACAGGGCTTTTAAAGTTGAGAAATATCTTCACAGTTATCCTAACTGCTGGAGAACCGATAAGCCTATTTTATATTATCCGCTTGATTCCTGGTTCATCAAGATCACAGAGGTCAAAGACCGGATGCATGAACTGAACAAAGAAATAAACTGGAAGCCAAAATCTACCGGCGAAGGCCGTTTTGGAAACTGGCTTGCCAACGCTAATGATTGGAACCTTTCAAGATCCAGATATTGGGGGATCCCGCTACCTATCTGGAGGACTGAAGACGGGAAAGAAGAAAAGATCATAGGATCTATTGAAGAGCTGAAGCAGGAAATGAGCAGGGCCGTAGAGGCCGGGTTTATGGAAGCCGATCTTTTTGAAAGCTTCCAGCCTGGAGATTTTAGCGATGACAACTATGACAAAGTCGACCTGCATAAAAATGTGGTTGATGGGATTGTACTGGTATCAGGTTCAGGAAAACCAATGAAGCGCGAAGCCGATCTTATCGACGTGTGGTTCGATTCAGGTTCTATGCCTTATTCGCAGTGGCATTATCCTTTTGAAAATGCCGAAAAAGTTGAAAAAACCTGGCGTAAAGCCGATTTTATAGCTGAAGGTGTTGACCAGACCAGGGGCTGGTTCTATACGCTGCACGCTATAGCGACCATGACCTTTGATGATGTGGCTTATAAAAATGTGGTTTCTAACGGACTTGTACTCGATAAGAACGGGCAAAAAATGTCCAAGCGTCTTGGTAATGCCGTAGATCCTTTTGAAACCCTTGCTGCCTTTGGGCCCGATGCCACCCGTTGGTACATGATCTCTAATGCCAACCCATGGGACAACTTAAAATTTGATATTGAAGGAATTTCAGAAGTAAGGCGTAAATTCTTCGGAACCCTCTACAATACGTACTCTTTCTTTAGTTTGTACGCAAATATTGATAATTTCACTTATTCCGAAGCCGATGTGCCATTGGAGGAAAGACCAGAAATAGACCGCTGGATACTTTCAGAATTGCACACGCTCGTTGAGAATGTTGATAAATTCTATGCCGATTATGAGCCTACACGGGCTACAAGGGCAATTTCAGAATTTGTACAGGAGAATTTGAGTAACTGGTATGTGAGATTGTGCCGAAGAAGATTCTGGAAAGGTGAATATGGTACCGATAAAATCTCAGCTTACCAAACGCTTTACACCTGCCTTGAGACCGTAGCCAAGCTGGGAGCTCCCGTGGCGCCTTTCTTTATGGACAGGTTGTACAAAGATCTTGAAAAAGCCACTCAGAAGGAGAGTTTTGAGTCGGTACATTTAGCGAATTTCCCCGAGGTAGATCACAGTTATGTGAATAAGGAGCTGGAGCGTCAAATGCAAAAAGCGCAAACCATCTCTTCGCTTGTACTTTCGCTTCGGAAAAAAGAGATGATCAAAGTGCGCCAGCCTTTGCAGCGAGTAATGATCCCTATTCTGGATGAGCAGCAAAGAAAGGAAATTGCGGCAGTGGCTGAGCTCATCAAATCTGAAGTGAATGTGAAGGAGCTTGAGCTTATTGATGATGCTTCGGGCATTTTGGTAAAGCAAATCAAGCCTAATTTTAAAGTTCTGGGCCCCCGTTTTGGAAAAGACATGAAGCAGGTGGCGGCTAAGATCAATAGTTTTTCCGCAGAAGACATCAAAAAAATTGAGCGCGACGGAAAAATTGAAGTTGATATTAACGGGAATTCGCTTACATTAGAAAGCGGAGATGTAGAAATAACCTCCCAGGATATTGAGGGCTGGTTAGTAGCCAACTCTGGAAATATTACTGTTGCTTTAGATATCACCATTTCTGATGAACTCAAGAAAGAGGGGATTGCTAGAGAGCTGGTGAACCGCATTCAAAACATGCGTAAGGATTCTGGCTTTGAAGTGACAGATAAAATAGATGTGACCCTACAAAAGGACGGCACTGTCGAGGATGCTGTTCAACAAAATATTCAATATATTAAAACCGAAACCCTCACTGCAAATCTCGACTTAGCAGAAGAAGTGAACAACGGACTGGAAGTTTCTTTTGATGAAGTGACCACAAGGTTGTTAATTAAAAAACATTAAGAACTATGTCAACAGAAGTAAAAGAACGCTACAGCGATGCAGAGCTGGCGGAATTCAGGACATTGATCCTTGCCAAAATTGAGAAGGCAAAGGAGCAGCTGGAACTTTACAAGAGCGCCTACATGAACGACGGGAACAATGGTACAGATGACACCTCTCCCACGTTCAAGGCTTTTGAAGAAGGCAGTGAAACAATGAGTAAAGAGGCTAACTCGCAGCTGGCTATTCGCCAGGAAAAATTTATTCGTGACCTGAAGAATGCCCTTGTGCGCATTGAGAGCAAAACCTACGGAATTTGCAGAGTTACCGGGAAGTTAATTGCTAAAGAGCGATTAAAACTGGTTCCTCATGCTACCCTTAGTATTGAGGCAAAAAACATGCAGCGATAAACTGTGATGTTATCTCATGATAAAAAACGCTCCTGCCGTTAGGTTTGGAGCGTTTTTTGTTTTTTTCCCGCTATGAAATCATATCTCGTTATTTTCCTCTTCATATTATCTCTTTCGGCAAGTGCGCAGAAGGTGACGCAGGATGTTTTAGCTTCAGCTCACCTTGACAAAATCGTTTTGTCCAGTGACGAGATTTACAGGATCAATATTAAAGCAAGCACTAGAGAAGAGATCCAGATTAAGACCAAAACCGAAGGAGAATACTTCAACCAGATTAGTCTCGACACCAAACTTGAAGGCAATACTCTTCTTTTGAGCTCCCGCTACATGAAAATTTTGCAGAGTGGTTATGACAAATTGAGTGCCCATAAAGTTTTTTCTATGGAAGTTGACCTTGAAATACCTGAAGGTATGCTGCTGCAGATAAATTCTAACACAGCCAGTGTCTATCTTTCGGGCAGGTATAAGTCGGTATTTATTGAGCTGAAGAATGGCTCCTGTTACCTTAGCGACTTCAGCGGGGAAGCAGTGATCAATACTTATGACGGTAACATCCTGGGAACGGTGAGCAAGGTGAATGTGGAGGCGAAAACAAGGCATGGCACTGTGAATGTACCACAAGTTCCCGATGGAGTTCACAATATGGTATTAACCAGTATTAACGGGGATATAAAGCTTACTGAAACTAAATAATATTAGTATTTTTACTCCGCTTAAAAAACTTTCAATGTCCTTAAAACAAGCTTCTGCCCTTATAGTTGTGATCCTCTTAATTGATCAGGTTTCAAAATTCTATATTAAAACCCACTTTATGTTGGGAGATGAAATAAGGGTTTTTGACTGGTTCAGGATTCTTTTTGTGGAGAATAAAGGTATGGCGTGGGGCGCCCAGATTCCCGGCGAGTACGGGAAATTACTGCTTACCACCTTCCGGTTAATTGCGGTGCCCTTTATTGGCTACTGGTTATGGGATTCGGTGAGAAAAAATGGATCAAGGACGCTTATCACTGCCATAGCTTTGATCTTTGCAGGGGCCGTGGGTAATATTATAGATTCAGTTTTTTATGGAGTGATCTTCGAGCACAGCTACAATCAGGTAGCCGATTTTATGCCCGAAGCGGGAGGTTATGCTCCTATGTTGTACGGCCATGTTGTAGATATGCTGTATTTCCCTTTATGGTCTGGTTACCTGCCCGAGTGGCTTCCAATATGGGGAGGTGAGTATTTTACCTTTTTTGAGCCTGTATTCAACATCGCCGACTCTGCCATTACTGTAGGTTTTTTCCTATTGATCATCTTTAACAAGAAGGTTTTTCCGCAGGATAAAAAAGAGCAGGAACAGTCTAAAGAAACCGTTAATTAAGCGACGTCCTGATCAAAGATCTTCTCAAATTGTTTTAGCTCTATGGGCTTGATCAGGTAATCTGTAACCAGGTTAAAGGATTTAGCCCTTTGCAGGTCCCTGGGATCTATTGAAGAACTTACTACATACAGCGTTATCTTCTTATTGAAGTTATTCTTGATCTTTACAAATTCACTAAGAAATTCCCAGCCGTCCATCACCGGCATATTGAGATCTAGAAAAATGATATCGGGCAGCCTGTTTTCACTTATGTTCCCGAGAATAGCTTTAAAGTAATCAAGCGCTTCTTTGCCATTTTTGAAGATGATAAGGTTTTGGGAAAGCTTTTTGATCTCGATGATCTTCTTTACCAGGTTAACATAGATCCTGTCATCGTCAATGATACAGGCAAGTTCTATTGGATGATCCATAGAATTAGAGAGTAATTTTAAAAGTGGTGCCAATGTTCACTGTACTGGTCACAGAAATTTTTCCTCCCATGGTTTCCACCTGATTTTTGGTAATAAATAAGCCTATTCCGTTTGCTTCGGGATGCCGGTGGAAGGTTTTGTACATGCCAAACATTTTATCCCCGTGCTCATCAAGATCAATACCCATCCCGTTGTCGCTTATCTCAAGAATGTTTTCTCCATTCTCTTTGTAGGTCTGGATAAAGATCACTGGTTTTCTGCCTTCGAACCTGTACTTTATGGCATTGGTGATCAAATTTAGCAAAATACTTTCCAGATATTCCGAAATGTAATTTATTTCGTTCAACTGATTAAATTCGGCGATGATCTCCGCATTTTCTCTCTTGATAAGAGAATGTGCAGAGGCGATAACTACATCTAGAGCATCTTTAAATTTCACCACCCGGCGTTCTTTTTTAAGGTTGTTCTGTTTTGTAACTATTGTATTGAGCTCAACAATGGCTTTTTCGAGATTTTTTGAAATGTCATTTACATTGATAAGCAGGTCAAGCTTATCTTCAACAGATTTTGACTCTTCAAGAAGTTGGGAGATGAGGTTTAAATTACTGCTATGGCAGCGTAGCTGGTGAGATACAATATGTGCAAAATTGAATAATCTGGAATTTTGGGATGCTATAATATCCAGGGAATTTTGCAGGTTCAATTCGTTGGTCTTCTGCTCATCTATATCCTGGAAGACACCCCGAATCCCAATAATTTCCTGGTCGTTATTGTAAACCGGCTTGCCAGTGGCCCTCACCCAGAACTCCCTGTTGTGAAGGGTACGCATTTTTATCTCTACCTTGAAAGGGATCCCGTATTTTGAACATTTATGGAACATGTCTGTCACTTTTTCCCGGTGATCTTCGGCATAGAAACGCATTTTATCTTCGGGCTTTGGCTCATGATCTAAAGGGCAATCTAAAATCTTTTTCGTTACATTATCCCAGTACACAGCGCCCGAAGTCACATCGTAATACCAGCCACCCGTAGAGGTCATTTCAGCAGTTTCGTGATAGTAGAAGAAATTCTCTTCAATGGTGTATTCGTCTCTCTTTGCCTGGTGAATGTTCACAAACATGAGTATGGCTGTATCACCAAAAGCACCTTCTTTACCTTTTAAATTTCTGCATTCGAACCACCGGTATTTTCCGTTCTCCAGCTTGATGCGGACTTCAGCATTAAAGGGTTTAGAATGAGTGGTAAGATCTTCAAAATGCTCCCTGAAGTCATACCGGTAATCTTTGTGTAGAATGTTATTGAGAAAGTACTCAAAATGGTCACCTCCTGTATCTGGATCTCCTACCAGATGATTGAAGTGAGGAGACCAGGAAATCTTTTTCGAGAAGACATTGATTTTCCAATAAGCAACATCAAAGTCTTCTAAAATACTGTTTAACTGGAGATCGTTGAGCATTAAAATTCCAATAAGGGAGGTAATAAATGTAATTGAAAACCAGTAGGTTTACAAATTTTTGAAATTATATATTTTGCCGGGAGTGATGCAGTAGTCCAATGGAACGTCGTGTTCGTTAATTTCTTTAATCTCTTCTTCAGCCGGAAATAGCGATAATCCTACTTTTACTACTTCTTTTGTGCAAAGGGAAAGAAACCTGTCGTAGAATCCTTTTCCGTAGCCTATTCGGTTGCCTTTTTTATCAAAAACCAGTAGCGGAATAAAAACCACATCAATTTTTGTAGCCGGGATCTCAATGCCATCTACCGGCTCCGGAATTCCCCAGTCGTTAACTTTAATAACGGTGGAGTCTGTGAGCAGGTAATTGGTAAGAGAGCCACTTTTGAAATCGGATTTTGAGAGTACAATATTCTTATCCTTGCCCTGCAGGATGTGTAAAATGAGCTGTGTGTCAACTTCTTTTTTTTCTGAAATACTCAGAAACAGGTGGTAATAAGAAAAGTTCCAAATAGGAAGATCTAAAAGGCGATTGGCAATCTCCAGGCTGCCTTTTTCAATGTGTTCCGGGGTGAGGGAGTCTCTTAGTTCTTTGTACTCAAGCCGAAGCTGTTTCTTGTTCATAGGATTCTTTTGAAAGAGAAATATGGAAAATGGCATCCCCCTGGTAAACAATGGGCGATTCATTCACATTTATAATGTAACCTGTATTTGGAGCTTTTACTTTGTGCCTCAGCTTTCCGTAAGGGTCGGTAATAGTAGCAATATATTCACCTTTTTCCACGTGTTTGCCGCAGGGGATCTTTACATGTAGAAGGCCACTGTATTTTGCCCTCATCCAGCTGCTGTATTCTATAATAATTGTTTCCCCTGTAGGATCGGGCACATCAAATTTTGGCTTGAGCATTTCAAAATGATCAAGAATGCGCATCACCCCTTCTACCCCCTGTTTTGCAATGGTTTTGTTGCTGTCCTGTGATTTTCCTCCTTCAAAGAGCAGCACCGGTTTGCCCTGTTTTGCACAGGTTTCCCTGTATGATTTGGTAATGGTCTTGGAGATGATCGTAAAAGGTGCATTAAAGATCCTGGCATAGTGCATGGCCATTTCCTCTCCTTTTTTAATCCTGATTTGAGGAGCGTTAAACCGGCTTGCCCCGCCGGTATGAAAGTCCATACAAAAATCGGCTACCGGCAGTATCTTTTGTACAAACTGGTAAGCAAAACGGCTGGCCAAAGAGCCATTTTTGGAACCCGGGAAAACCCTGTTAAGGTCGCGCCCATCAGGGAATTCGCGTGCCATATTTAAAAATCCGAAGACATTTAGAATAGGAATACAAATCACGGTGCCCCTGGCAGGTTTGTTTATTTCTTTTACTATAAGCTGGCGCACCACCTCTACGCCATTGATCTCATCACCGTGAATCCCCGCGGTGATAAGTACCACCGGGCCGGATTTTTTTGACCTTTCAATAATAATTGGCACTTCTACATGGGTAGTGGTGTAGAGTTTGGCCATGTTAAAGTTAATCGTTGCACTTTTGCCGGGAGGTACTCTTTTCCCTAAGATCTCAAGAACATTGTTCTCATCTATAGATGCCATATACTAAACATTTCGCTCAATATAACGAATAATGGTTTTAGCTATATCTTTTCCAGTGGCTTCTTCTATGCCTTCTAGGCCCGGAGAAGAATTTACTTCAAGAATAAGCGGTCCGCGGGAGCTTTGTAGCATGTCTACACCGGCAACACCCAGTCCCATTGCTTTGGCTGCTTTAATGGCTGCGTTCTCTTCGTCGTCTGTAAGCTGAATGATGCTTGCAGTACCGCCACGGTGAAGATTAGAACGAAATTCCCCTTCTTTTCCCTGTCTCTTCATGGCTCCAACTACATGGCCATCCACAACAAATGCCCGTATATCGGCACCACCGGCTTCCTTGATAAACTCCTGTACAATTACCCTTGCCTGCAGCCCGTTAAAAGCTTCAATGACCGATTCGGCTGCGTTTTTGGTCTCAGCAAGAACAACTCCAAGGCCCTGGGTTCCTTCAAGCAATTTAATGATCAAAGGGGCACCTCCCACGTGGTCTATAACTTCCCCAACATCTTTAGAATAATTGGTGAACACGGTTTTAGGAAGTCCAAGCCTGGCGCGAGAGAGTACCTGCAGGCTTCTCAGTTTATCACGGCTCCTTACCAGAGATTGTGACTCGGTAGTAGAAAAAACGCCCATCATCTCAAATTGACGTACCACTGCAGTACCGTAAAAAGTAACCGAAGCCCCAATTCTCGGAATTACAGCATCGGCGTCTTCAATATGCCTGCCTTTGTAGTAAATACTCGGGTGTTTCTTTTCAATAATGAGGTCACACTTGAGAGGGTCAATGATCTCGACATCGTGATGCCTTTTTTTAGCTGCCTCTACAAGCCGTTGCGTGGAGTACAGGCTGCTGTTCCTGGAAAGGATCTTTATATTCATTCTTGTTTCTTCTTAAAAGAGAGATCGTAATACTCGGTATCTACGATATATTTTCTAGTTATAAATTTACGGCCCAAAAGTACGGGAAATCTCATCTCCTGCCGAGCCGAAAGGGACAGGGAAATTTTCCGGGTCTTTCCAAACAGGGTGATCGTGGTCTGGATTTGATAACGCTTTTGAACAATGCCATTACTGCTTTTCACAAAAACAATATCATAGTCTTTAAACCTGTAAGTGCGGCCATTGTACAGCGGGTGCTCTTCATCCAAAAATGTGCATTTTAGCACCCCTTTTTCTTCCACGATGTGATCGCAGTGGATGGATGAGGTGTAAGCTCCTGTATCTACCTTAACTGCTATGTCTTCGAGGTGTAGATCGGGAAAATCTGCCTTGTCAAAACGGCCAATGGTAATTTTTTCCATGAACGCAAGGTACTAAAAGCAGATTTTTAAAATCTTAACTATTTCTGAAAATATATTCTGCTGAAAATGAAGTGAATCCCCATCGGTTTTATACTTCGGAAGGTTCTTTAAAGCCCTTTTATGATTCCTGTTTCTTCCGAAGTAATCCTTCTTTTTGACATTTTTGACACCTGAAGCTTCAGAAGAAATTTTTAACACTATACACCCGAACCTATCCAAAAAGGCAAATTCTAATATTTTACCTTTGAAGCATGGAGGAAAATAAGCTGGAAGTACAATTAAAAACCCTCCCCGAAAATCCGGGGGTCTACCAGTACTTTGACAAAAACGGAAGGATCCTTTACGTGGGAAAAGCTAAAAACCTCAAAAAAAGGGTCACTTCATACTTTACCAAGAACAATGATAGCCATCGCATTCGCGTGATGGTGAAAAAAATCCATGAGATTAGGCATATTGTGGTTTCTTCGGAAACCGATGCGCTTCTCCTGGAAAATAACCTCATTAAGAAGCACCAGCCGCGCTTCAACGTAATGTTGAAAGACGATAAGACTTACCCGTGGATATGTATCAAAAATGAGAGGTTTCCGAGGGTTTTTGCTACCCGCCGCTTAGTTAAGGATGGCAGTGAATACTACGGCCCTTTTACCAGTTTTAAGACCATACACACGCTTATGGACTTGATTAAGGGCGTTTATCCTCTTCGCACCTGCAACTATGACCTTGCTGAAGATAAAATAAGGAACGGGAAGTATAAAGTGTGCCTGGAGTACCATCTTGGGAACTGCATGGGGCCTTGTGAAGCCTATGAAGCTGAAGCAGAGTACCAGAAAAAGATTGACGCCATACGCCAAATCGTCAAAGGAAATTTTAAGGACTCTTTACAGCAGTTCAGGCAGCAAATGAAAGACCACGCCGAAAAAATGGAATTTGAGGAGGCGCAAAAAATCAAGACCAAAATTGACATTTTAGAGAACTATCAGGCTAAATCTACAGTAGTAAATCCAAAGATCAACAATGTAGATGTGTTCTCGATTGTGAGCGATGAGGGGTATGGCTATGTGAATTTTTTACAATTGTCGCACGGGGCCATTATAAGGTCTCATACTATAGAAATGAAGAAAAAGCTCAGCGAGACAGA
Source organism: Salinimicrobium profundisediminis (assembly GCF_026241755.1). Classification (GTDB taxonomy): domain Bacteria; phylum Bacteroidota; class Bacteroidia; order Flavobacteriales; family Flavobacteriaceae; genus Salinimicrobium; species Salinimicrobium profundisediminis. Next base: position 174,184 of record NZ_JAPJDA010000002.1, on the reverse strand, counting down.
CCAGGAACTACTAGAACTGGGTATCACCGAGATCAGGCAAAGGTTCAATTCTCTCACCCGTGAAATATATGTTCCTTTTAAGGTTGATGTGGGTGAAGAAATTAAGGTGACTGTGCCCGTATTGGGAGACAAAAAACAAATTGTAGATCTCTCTACAAGAAATGCAAAATACTTTAGGCAGGAGCGTTTCAAGCAAATGAAGATCGTAGATCCAGACCGGCATGTAAACCGTATTATGGCCCAGATGAAACAGGACCTCAGGCTAAACGAGGAGCCAAGGCATATTGAATGTTTTGACAACTCAAATATCCAGGGGAGTAATCCTGTGGCAGCCTGTGTGGTCTTTAAAGATGGGAAAGCCAGTAAAAAAGATTACCGCAAATTCAATATTAAAACTGTTGAGGGGCCTAACGATTTTGCTTCTATGGAAGAGGTAGTCTTCAGGCGGTACCGCAGACTCCTGGAAGAAGGGGAACCTTTGCCGCAGCTGGTGATAGTAGACGGTGGGAAGGGTCAGTTGTCTTCGGGAGTAAAAGCTTTGGAGACACTTGGGCTTAGAGGAAAGATCGCCATTATTGGAATAGCAAAAAGGCTGGAGGAAATTTTTTATCCGGGAGATTCTATTCCTTTATACCTCGATAAAAAATCGGAGACCCTTAAGATCATTCAGCAGTTGAGGAATGAAGCGCACAGGTTTGGTATTACCTTTCACAGGCAAAAGCGCAGCAGTGTTGCCCTTAATACCGAACTTGAAGAGATTCCGGGAATTGGAGAAAAAACCGTGGTTGAGTTGCTCAAGAATTTCAGGTCTGTAAAAAGAGTGAAAGAAGCGTCGATAGAAAGTTTATCTTCGGTCATTGGGAAATCCAAAGCCACGCTGATCTATCAATTTTACCATTCAGAAAATGACTAAAAAACTCTGCATATTTTTCCTTTTTTTGGGATTTCTGCCGGGAATTGCCCAGGAGCAGGAAGATCCAAAGGTAGGGTTGGTACTTAGTGGGGGCGGGGCCAAAGGCCTGGCCCATATTGGGGTGCTTAAGGTGCTCGAAGAAGCCGGGGTGCGCATTGATGTTATTGGCGGTACCAGCATGGGGGCTATTGTTGGGGCTCTTTATTCTGCAGGCTATTCGGCTCACCAGCTGGACAGTATTTTTCAAACCATCAACTTTAATATCCTGCTCCAGGACGAACTACCCCGCAGTGCCAAGACTTTTTACGAGAAAAGGGATTCAGAAAAATATGCACTTACGCTGCCCTTTGATAATTTTAATATTAGTTTCCCGTCTGCGCTTTCAAGGGGGCAAAATGTCTACAACCTCATGTCTAAGCTAACGCTGCATTTGGAGGAAAATCAGGATTTTGAGGCTTTGCCTATTCCTTTTTTCGCTGTTGCTGCCAACATTGAAACGGGGAAGGAAGTTTTGCTTGATGAGGGGCATCTCCCGCAGGCCATTTCGGCAAGTGCAGCCATCCCAAGCCTGTTCAGTCCCGTGATCATTGACGGACAATTGCTGGTAGACGGGGGAGTTGTAAATAATTATCCGGTAGAAGAGGTGAAGCGCAGGGGGGCAGATATCATTATTGGTGTCGACGTGCAGGACACCCTTATGAAAAGGGATGAACTCAGGTCGGTTTTTGATATCCTCACCCAGGTAAGTAACTTCAGGACCATCACCGATATGCGCGACAAAATTGAAAAGACAGATGTTTATATAGATCCTGACATCAAACCTTTCTCTGTAGTTTCTTTTGAAAAAGGCCGGGAGATCATTGATGAAGGCGAGGCCGCTGCGCGGGCAATGTTACCCAACCTGAAGGAGATCGCGGCCAGGCAGAAAGAAAAGCCGGCACCGCAGAATTACATTTCACCTGTAGAATCTTTGTACATCACCGGGGTACAGATAGAAGGGAACACATCTTATCCCAGGGCGTATATTATGGGGAAATTGAAAATTCAGTCGCCCGATACTATTACCTACAGAGATTTAAACCTTGGCATCAATAACCTTTCGGCCACCAGGAACTTTAACCGGATAAATTACCGGCTTGCCCCTTCAAACGGAGGTCATGCCCTTGTGCTGCAGCTCGAGGAAAATTCAAGTAAAACCCTTTTGAGAATGGGTGTGCATTATGACAACGTCTATCACAGCGGTGTACTCCTTAATATCACCCATAAAAGCTTTCTTGTGGCTAATGATGTAAGTTCCCTTGATGTGGTCCTGGGAGATAACTTTAGGTATAACTTCAACTACTATATTGATAAAGGCTACTATTGGAGCGTGGGGTTTAGATCAAGGTACAATAGCTTTAGCAAAGGAGTTTCGTTTGACCTCGCTAACGAGAATTCGGGGTTTGAAAGCGAAGGGATCAATAAACTGGAGATAGACTATGAAGATCTTACAAATCAGCTTTATTTAGAGACGCTTTTTCAGCAGGTATTTTCTTTTGGGGTAGGGCTGGAGCACAAACATCTTAGTGTAACTTCAGAAACGCTTAATACCTCAGGTCCTGCACAGCCGTCAAATGGAGAGTTTGATGACAGCTCTTATTATGCTCCTTTCGGATATTTGCTTTACGACAGCAGGGATTCTAAATATTTTCCCACACGCGGGGTTTATTTTGAAAGTGATTTTCACTGGCACCTCCTGTCGTCGAGAGATAATTTTTCACCATTTTCTGTCACAAAGGGAACTCTTGGAACTGCTTTTTCTCCTGTAGATCAGTTGGCGGTAAGAATTTCTTCGGAAGCGGGGTTCAGGATTGGTAGTCGTTCGAATAATATTTTTGACTTCTTTTTGGGCGGTTACGGCAATGACTTCATAAACAATTTTACCTCTTTTTACGGCTATGAATTTATAAACCTTTCGGGAGATAGTTTTACTAAAGGTTTGCTGGAGCTTGATTACAAATTTCTGGAAAACAGCCACCTTATTCTTAGCGCTAATTTTGCTAATGTTGAAAATGAACTTTTTGAAGGAGGGAAATGGATCAAGTGGCCGGAGTATTCGGGATATGCTATAGGATACGGCCTGGAGACCTTTTTAGGTCCTGTTGAGGTAAAATATTCTATTTCCCCCGAAAGGAAGGAAAGTCAGTGGTATTTTAGCCTGGGCTTCTGGTTTTAGAGGTCCTTTAACGGATATTTAGCTAAAAATTGTTCATATTTGTAGCTGTTCCTTCAGGAGTTTTGAGACTCATTACGGAAATTTACGAAAACGTTTTCATTAAAATAAACAACATGCCTTTTTATCACACCCTCGGAAAAATTCCGCATAAAAGACACACCGTCTTTAGAAAGCCCGATGGAAGCCTGTACTATGAACAGCTTTTTGGAACTATTGGCTTCGACGGAATGTATACAAATATGTATCACGAGCAGCGGCCTACGCAGGTAAAAGAGATTAAAGGGAGCTATGATGTACAGCCGAAGGTGGCTACTGAAAAGAATATACAGTCTTACAGGTTTAAAGGTTTCCAGGTAAAACCAGACCCAGATTACCTGAAGAGCCGAAAAGTGGTGCTTACCAATAGCGATGTAGATATTGCCCTGGCTGCGCCACAAAAATCTACAGAAGATTATTTCTATAAAAATGCAGATTCAGATGAGTTGCTTTTTATTCATAAAGGCAGCGGGAAGTTAAGAACCCACCTGGGAAACCTGGATTTTAAATACGGAGATTACCTGCTAATTCCCCGCGGAACCATTTATAAACTTGATTTTGATGATGAAGTGAACAGGTTGTTCATTGTAGAATCGAGAAGGCCAATTTACACCCCAAAACGCTACCGTAATTATTTTGGGCAGTTGCTGGAGCATTCGCCTTTTTGCGAAAGGGATATTAGAAGGCCTTATGAGCTGGAAACAAATAATGAAAAAGGGGATTTTTTGATCAAGATCAAGAAACAGGGGAAAATATTTGATATGGTATACGCATCGCATCCGTTTGATGTAGTAGGTTACGATGGTTACAATTATCCCTATGCTTTTTCTATTCACGATTTTGAACCTATTACCGGCCGAATTCACCAGCCGCCACCGGTACACCAAACTTTTGAGACTGATGCCTTTGTGGTGTGTTCTTTTTGCCCCCGTCTTTACGATTACCACCCCGAAAGTATACCGGCGCCTTACAGTCACAGCAATATAGACAGCGATGAGGTTTTATATTACGTAGACGGCGATTTTATGAGCCGGAATGATATTGAAGCCGGGCATATTTCTTTGCATCCGGCGGGTATTCCTCACGGGCCACACCCAGGAGCGGTAGAGCGTAGTATAGGCCAGACTGAGACCGAAGAGCTGGCAGTGATGGTAGATACTTTTAAGCCCTTAATGGTGACCGAAGATGCCATGGAGATTGCAGATGACTCTTACCATAAATCATGGCTTGATCATTAAAAATAAAACCTTTCAAAAATGGCATTTTTGAGGGTTCAATAAATAACACTTTAAAGAAACATGTCGCACAGCGGCCTAAAATATATTTATTTATGTCTACTGAAAACACAACAGAAATAAAAAAGACCGTGCCACAGGCAGAAGATTTCCTGCCCATAATGGGTACAGATTATGTTGAACTCTATGTGGGGAATGCCAAGCAGGCAGCCTACTACTACCAACAGGCCTGGGGCTTTCAGCCTGTAGCTTATTCGGGGCTTGAATCGGGCAGCAAAGACAGGGTTTCCTATGTACTGCAGCAGGGGAAGATCAGATTGGTGCTTACCAGTCCTTTGCAACCGGGAGGCGAAATAAATGCCCATATAGACAAGCATGGAGATGGCGTTAAAGTAGTAGCCCTGTGGGTAGATGATGCCCGTAAGAGTTATGAAGAGACTACAAAACGAGGTGCGAAATCTTATTTTGAGCCTAAAGAGGTGAGTGACGAACATGGGCATGTAGTGCTTTCGGGAATTCACACCTATGGTGAAACAGTTCATGTGTTCGTGGAAAGAAAAAATTATTCGGGGCCATTTATGCCGGGCTACAAGGAATATAAACCCAATTTCCAGGTAAAGGATGTAGGTCTAAAATACATTGATCACATGGTAGGAAATGTGGGGTGGAATGAAATGAACAAGTGGTGTGAGTTCTACGCTAAAGTAATGGGCTTCGCACAAATGGTTTCTTTTGATGATAAGGATATTTCTACGGAATACACCGCCTTGATGAGTAAGGTGATGAGTAACGGTAACGGCCGTATCAAATTTCCTATTAATGAACCCGCCGAAGGAAAGAAGAAGTCCCAGATAGAAGAATACATTGATTTTTATAATGGAGCCGGCGTACAGCACATCGCTGTGGCTACAGATAATATCATAGAAACGGTTACTGCTTTGAGAGACCGGGGAGTTGAATTTCTTTATGTTCCCGAGGCATATTACGACGATGTTTTAGATCGGGTGGGAGAAATAGATGAAGAACTCGAGCCGTTAAAGGAGCTTGGGGTTTTGATAGATCGTGATGATGAAGGTTACCTGTTACAGATATTTACCAAGCCGGTTCTTGACAGGCCAACCATGTTCTTTGAGATCATTCAGAGAAAAGGAGCTCAATCTTTTGGAAAAGGTAATTTTAAAGCCCTTTTTGAAGCTATAGAAAGAGAACAAAATTTGCGGGGAACACTATAAATTAGATACCAACTCATTGATAATGTAGATTAAGACTTAAAAAAATAGGTTTTTACAAAAAGTTGCGTTAAAGTTATTTTTTTAGTTGTGTAATAGCTACTTATATAAGACTTTTGCACCGCAATTTTGGAGTGGTTACCAGGATTGGGAAAAAAATTACTTTTTTTTCATAATTTAAGTTTTAGTTGGTTAATAAGATTAAAAGCCCCGTCATTCGTTTGACGGGGCTTTTTGTTTTTAATACATTTGGAATAGAAATTGTAATTGTCATATCAAAACAACCTACGTGTATAAAATGAAGAAGATTACAGCGATTATAATTTCACTTATAGCTCTCAATGTTTCGGCTCAGTCCCATCAGGCTTTTGACGCCGGCGAATGGTTTAGGTTCCGTATTCATTACGGCATGTTTAACGCGAGCTTTGCCACCCTTGAAGTGAAGGAGACCACCTTAAGGAATAAACCTGTTTACCATGTAGTGGGACAGGGAAAATCTACCGGCTTATTGCACCTGTTCTTTAAGGTTGATGACAACTATGAAACCTTTATGGATAAGAAGAGTGGTGCTCCTCTCAGGTTTATAAGACAAATAGATGAGGGTGGCCATACCCGTGATCTTCTTGTAGATTTTGATCATGACAGTAATACCGCCCATGTTTTTAATAGAAAACGCAACACCAGGAATACCTACGCTATTCCCGAGAATGTTCAGGATATGCTTTCTTCTTTTTATTACCTGCGTAATAATCTTGATGTAAGTGCTATTGAAAAGGGAGAGATGTTTAGCATTAAAATGTTTATTGATGACGAGAATCACGATTTTAAGTTAAAATTCCTGGGGAGGGAGGTCGTAAAAACAAAAATGGGTAATATTGCGGCATTAAAATTTCGGCCCTACGTGTTAGCAGGAAGGGTTTTTGAAAAGAAAGAAAGCCTTACCATTTGGGTTAGTGATGATAAAAATCGCATGCCCCTAAAGATCAAAGCCGATCTTGCTGTAGGTTCTCTGAATGCTGATATTGATGCTTTTAAAGGCTTGAAATATCCGTTGAATATAATAATGAATTAAATATGAGCGTCATACAGCCCGAGATAGCCGAAAAGGTGCGGCAGCTGGAAGAAAAATTCCGAAATTCTGGCCAGGACCTTGGCTCTTATCTCGATGGTCTACTATACGACAAATACCTTACCTACTGGGATTATATCGAACTCGATACCCTTTTGAGCCTGCAAAAACCCAAAACTCATTTTCCCGATGAGGAGATCTTTATAGGGTACCATCAAATTACAGAACTTTATTTTAAGCTGGTGCTCCATGAAATGAAGCAGCTGGTTGAAGTTGAAGAGCTCAATGCCGATTTCTTTACTGAAAGGCTTAATCGTATTGTACGATACTTCCACATTCTAGCCCATTCTTTTGATGTAATGATTAAGGGGATGGACCGGGAGCAGTTCCTTAAATTCAGGATGGCCCTTTTACCGGCCAGCGGATTCCAGTCTGCCCAGTTCAGGATGATAGAGATTTATGCAACTCCACTACAAAACCTGGTGTTGCAGGCAAATCGGGAAGCATATCGCGCTAATACTAACCTTCAGGAGGTGTATCAAAACATCTATTGGAAGCGTGGCGGGATTAGTTCAGATACGGGAGAGAAAACACTTACCCTTAAGCAGTTTGAACAAAAATATGATGACGAGTTCTTGCGGCTAGCTCATAAGCTTCAGGGTAAAAACCTTCTTGCACTATATGACAAACTTCCGCAGGAAGAAAAAAACAATAAAAATCTTATTTCGGCGTTGCGTAATCTGGATGTTGCAGTCAATGTAAACTGGCTTCTGGTTCATATTGGTGCAGCGCAACGCTACCTTGTGGTGAAGAAACACGCTGTAAAAGCTACGGGAGGTACAAACTGGAAAGAGTTTTTGCCGCCCAGTTTTCAAAGGATTTTCTTCTTTCCCGAACTTTGGAGTGAAGAGGAAAAAAAGGAATGGGGTAGACAATGGGTAGAAGAAATGATAAATTAATAAAATATTGAAAGTGAAAAGACTTGGTTACCTGCTAATGTTGATGATGGTTATGACTGCCTGTAATAACCACAATGAAAAACCCGAAATAGCCGATAACACTGTTAAAGTAAAGGCGCCAGCTATTGTAAAAGAGTTTGGTTTTGTATTAAATGATTATGAAGTGGTGCGCGACACCATACGTTCGGGTGATAGTTTTGGACTTATTCTCGGCACGCATGGGGTAGACCCGAATAAGATTTTTGAAATCGTTAACAAAGTGCGGGATACCTTTAATCCGCGTAAAATAGTTCTTGGCAAGCCCTATGCAATTTTAAAGAGCCGGGATTCGGCTGCAACTCCAAATGTATTTATTTATGAGAACGACCTTGTAAATTATACCGTGGTAGATCTACGCGACAGCATTTCGGTATATACTGCCAAAAAGCCCGTTACCATTACAAAAAGATCAGTTTCTGGAGTGATAAATTCCAGTTTGACCGAGGCTATACAAGACGAGGGGCTAAGCTATCTTATTGCACATGAAATGAGCAATATTTACCAGTGGAGTATAGATTTTTTCAGGTTGCAGAAAGGAGACAGGTTTAAGCTGGTCTACAACGAGCGTTACATTAATGACAGCATTTATGCCGGGATCGAGAATATTGAAGCTTCGGTTTTTTACCATGAAGATAAGCCTTATTACGCTTTTAATTTCATGGTAGATTCTACTTCGGGAGAGCGTGATTATTACGATGAAAAAGCTCGCCCGCTACAGAGTTTCTTTTTAAAGGCACCGCTTAACTTTACCCGTATTTCGTCTCGTTTCAGCCCTAGAAGATTTCATCCGGTGCAGCAAAGATGGAAGGCTCATAAAGGTACAGATTACGCAGCACCTCATGGTACGCCAATTTGGAGCACAGCAAATGGTGTGGTTATCGCATCTTCCTACACTGCCGGAAATGGTAATTATGTTAAGATAAAACACAACGGCACCTATACCACCCAGTACCTGCACATGTCAAAACGTGCGGTAAAGCAGGGGCAGCGTGTAAAGCAGGGAGATATTATTGGCTATGTAGGTAGTACAGGACTGGCCACCGGGCCGCATGTTTGCTACCGCTTCTGGAAGAATGGCGTGCAGGTAGATCCATTCCGTCAAAACCTTCCGGCAGCCGAGCCTATTGAAGATAAATACATCCCGTCTTACTTTGCGGCTATTGAGCCTTTGAAGACGGAGCTGGGAAAAATTGAATTTAAAGAACCTATTTAAAATGACTAACACTAATCCAATCCATACCAAAGCCTGGAAAAAACTTCAGGCTCACTTTTCTGAAATAAAAGATCTTAACCTAAAGGAAGCTTTTCAAAAAGACCCTAATCGGGCCGATGCCTTTACTCTTAAGTGGGAAGATTTTTATGTAGACTACAGCAAAAATTTAATTACTGAAGAAACACGTGACCTCCTTACTGCTCTTGCTGAAGAAGCCGGATTAAAGGAGGCTATAAATGCCCTTTTTGAAGGGGAAGAAATCAACAGGACCGAGGGGCGTTCCGTATTGCATACAGCCTTGAGAAGCAAAGCTGATGCCGATGTGAGAGTTGACGGTGAGAACGTAATGCCTGAAGTCTATGAGGTCAAAGAGAAGATCAGGGAGTTTTCTTATTCGGTTATTACAGGTGCCAAAAAAGGCTTTACAGGTAAGGCTTTCACCGATGTTGTGAACATTGGGATTGGGGGCTCAGACCTTGGCCCGGTAATGGTTACTGAAGCACTTGAGTATTATAAAAACCATCTGAAAGTACATTTTGTATCTAATGTTGATGGAGACCATGTACAGGAGGTAATTAAAGACCTTAATCCTGAGACTACCCTTTTCATTATCGTATCTAAATCTTTCTCAACTCAGGAAACTTTGGCAAATTCCACTACAATTAGAAAGTGGTTCACCAAAAAAGCACCGGCCGATGCTGTGGCTAAACATTTTGTAGCTGTTTCGAGTAATGTAAAGGCGGTAGAAGAGTTTGGGATTGAAACTCAGAACATTTTCCCCATGTGGGACTGGGTTGGAGGCCGTTTTTCTCTCTGGAGCGCTGTGGGGCTTTCTATAAGTCTTTCTATAGGGTATGACAATTTTAATGCGCTACTCGAAGGTGCCCGAAAAATGGATGAACATTTTAAGGAGACATCGTTCGAAAAAAATATTCCCATTCAACTGGCACTTTTGACAGTCTGGTACAACAACTTCTTTAAAGCTGAAACCCAGGCAGTCATTCCTTATACGCAGTACCTTCACCGTTTCCCTGCTTACCTGCAACAGGCAATTATGGAAAGTAACGGAAAAGGTGTAGATCGCAATGGAAACGAGGTGAACTACCAAACCGGAAACATCGTTTGGGGTGAACCCGGTACTAATTCGCAGCATGCTTTCTTCCAGCTTATTCACCAGGGAACAAAACTTATTCCTGCCGATTTTATTGGCTTCAGAAAGTCTCTCCATAACGAGCAGGAGCATCATAATAAGTTGATGGCAAACTATTTTGCACAGACCGAAGCTTTACTGCAGGGAAAATCTTCAGAAGAAGTTCGAAAAGAACTGGAGGATAAAAATACTTCCGAAGAAAAGATTGAAAAAATATTGCCATTTAAGGTTTTTAAGGGGAATAATCCTACCACCACTATTCTTGTAGATCAACTTTCTCCTGAAAGCTTTGGAAAGCTAATTGCATTGTACGAACATCAAATTTTTGTTCAGGGTATTATCTGGAACATATATAGTTACGATCAATGGGGGGTAGAACTGGGCAAGCAACTTGCAACTGCAATTCTTGATGAAATCGAGAAAAATGACGTGGGAACGCATGATTCTTCCACTACGAATTTGTTAAAATTTTATCTTTCAGAATAACAGTTAGTTAGCTAAATATTCATTTATTAAACAACCCTCTGGTAAACAGGGGGTTGTTTTGTTTTGTCTTTGTTGAAAACCTCTTGTTTTTTGTGAAAAATTCTTAACCTTTAGTTAAAGGATATTTTTAAAGAAAGTTGTTCTTTTGCAGCAACTTTATAAACACAAACTAACAAATTACACAATGAGAAAATTTTTAGCGTTAGCGTTATTTTTAACGTCAGCTACAATTTTTGCACAAGGAACAATTACCGGTACGGTAATCGATTCTGACATGGATGCGCCGCTACCGGGGGCAAATGTACTGGTAGTGGGCACCAACGCAGGTGGCATGACCGATTTTGGTGGAAAATTCAGTATTCAGACTGATCGTACATCGGGAGTTGTAGAAATTACTTACGTAGGATTTGAAGCAATTCGCGTGCCATTTACAGTTCAGAATGGACAAACTGTTGATCTTGGCAGAATTTTAATTTCGCCAGATGCTGATGCATTAGAAGAAGTGATCATTACTTCTTATTCTATTGCGATTGATCGTAAAACTCCGGTGGCTGTTTCTACGATTAAAGCTGAAGCAATTGAGCAAAGATTGGGAAATCAGGAATTTCCTGAAATTTTAAAATCCACTCCGGGAGTTTACGCAACCAAAGGTGGTGGTGGTTTTGGTGATGCAGAAATTAGACTGAGAGGTTTCGATTCTGAGAACATCGCCGTGATGATCAACGGGATTCCGGTGAACGACATGGAAAATGGTCGTGTATACTGGAGTAACTGGGCTGGTCTTTCAGATGTTACAAGATTTATGCAGGTTCAACGTGGACTTGGAGCTTCAAAAGTTGCTGTGCCTTCTATTGGTGGAACAATTAACATTGTAACTAAAACTACCGATGCAGAAAAAGGTGGAAGCGTTCTTTACTCTTTAGGAAATGACGGGTATAATAAAGTGGGCGCAACACTTTCAACCGGAAAAATGGATAATGGCTGGGCAGCAACTGTATCTGGTTCCAAAACTGAGGGAGATGGATACGTTGATGGCACACAATTCTCTGGTTTTTCATACTTCGTAAATGTGGCTAAAGAACTTGGTGAAGATCATGAACTTTCCTTTACTGCCTTTGGTGCACAACAGGAACATGGTCAACGTCAAAATGCTGAGCAGTTAATAACTTACAGACAAAGCGAAAGCGGTACCCGCTTTAACAGAGACTGGGGTTATCGTGATGGGCAGGTGGTGAGTATTGAAGACAACTTCTTCCATAAACCACAAATATCTCTAAACCATTACTGGGATATATCAGATAACACAAAATTGTCAACAGTTGCTTATGCTTCCTTCGGTTCCGGTGGAGGTGGTGGATTTGGTGGTGTCGACAAGTTTGGCCTTAAATCAAAATACAGAGACGGCTTTCTTCAGCCTGTAAACCTTGATCTTATTGTAGAAGAAAACGTAGAGCTTGGTGCTTTAGGTTCAGAAACTTACTTGAGAGCTTCAAGAAACAACCATGAGTGGTACGGTCTTCTTTCTACAATTTCTTCCGAAGTAGTAGAAAATCTTGAAGTAACGGGAGGTATAGATTTAAGATACTACGAAGGTGAGCACTATACTGAACTTACCGATTTATTAGGAGGTCAATATGTTTTTGATGATGCTAACGTAAATAATCCTTTAAATGCAGCTCAGGTTGGAGATAAGATTGATTACTATAATGATGGTCTTGTAGGATGGCTTGGTGCTTTTGCACAAGCAGAATATTCAAAAGATAAGCTTTCTGCTTTTATTAACGTTGCCGCTTCAAATACTTCTTATAAAAGAATTGATTACTTTAGATATGAAGTAGGAAATCAGGAAACCGAATGGGTAGATTTCTTTGGTTACAGTGCAAAAGGTGGTGCTAACTACAACCTTACTGATACTCACAATGTTTTTGCTAACATTGGCTATTTTGAAAAAGCACCGTTTATGAACGCTGTATTTCTTAATAATACAAATGATATAAATGAAGATGCTGAGAATCAAAAGATCTTTAGTGCAGAATTAGGATACGGTTTTAGAAGCCGTAACTTTAGAGTAGATCTTAACGCTTACTACACAAAATGGGATGACAAGACATTAACTGAAACTTTCCGTCAGGAAGATGGAACTTTTGGTTCAGCAAACATTCTTGGTCTTAATGCGCTTCACCAGGGTATCGAGTTAGAAGTTAACTATCGTCCATTCGAAAACCTTACTCTTAATGGTATGGCTTCTATTGGAGACTGGACCTGGGAAAATGATGTAACAGGAGTTGCGGTAATTGATGAAACAGGACAATTTCTACGCGAAGTGAACCTTTATGTTGAGGGTCTTAAAGTTGGTGGTTCTGCTCAAAATAGTTTTGCTGCCGGTGCCGATTTCGAGCCCATGGAAGGTACTCACATTCGTTTAAACTGGAATTACTTTGATGCCCTTTATGCAGACTTTGACCCTGCAAGACGTGATGACGCAACTTTAGGACAGTCATACGAAGTACCTGCCTATGGTTTGGTAGATTTTGGAGTCACTTACAATTTCGACTTTGGCGGATTTGATGCTACATTGATTGGAAACGTAAACAACGTATTGGACACAGAATATATTTCTGTAGCCAGAGACAGTGGTTTCTTCTATGGTTTTGGAAGAACCTTCAACATCGGAACAAAGCTTAATTTCTAAAAAAAGAAAAATGAAAAAATTAGTTTATTTATTAATGATGGTCATAGGGGCGACTTTTACCAGTTGCGAACCTATGGATGACGTTCATGCTGAGATCGATGAGATTATTGCAACCGATCCTTTGGTAGGTATTCTTGAGTACACACTTACCGAAGAGGATTACACAGCTATGGGACTTAAGAATGAATATTTTGCATCAGTAGACAGTGCCAATATTGAGATAACCGAATATTTAGGTGAAACTTACCCACTTTGGGGGAGTAAATCTTTAGCTTCTATCACTGCTAATGTGGCAAATCCTTTAATTGAAGTTGATGAAGCCGTAGAATACACAGTTACTGAAGAAGATTATGTTGCCTTAGGTTTCGACTTTAAGAATTTTGACAGTGCAGATGATATGGTGAGATTCTTAAGCAATAAATTTCCAGATGCAGAAACCGGAGAGACAGTAGAATTGACCTATGAATATTACTCTGGTTCAACAAATACTGAAACTAAAAGATTTGTGAAGGCCCAGAATACTTGGTTTCCAGCTGTACTTTTAGAAAAAGGAGATTATAATGAAATGGGGCAGAGATATGCGAATTTCTCAAATCGGGAAGATGCTGAAAATCTTCTTCCAAATTTTCTAAAATTAAGATTTCCTTATGCTCTTGAAGGTGAAAAAAGAGCAGTTATTTATGATCTTCATCTAGGTGGCGGTAAAACAAAGGAGATACTTCAGTTATTAGATTTTAATGGTTTAAAGTGGACTACCACTGGCGGCGTTATTGAAATGTTGCTACAGTATGGCCACAATGGTGAAGTTTGGGAACCAGATAACACTATTATCTATACATTAACTCCTGCAGATTATACTCTTACCGGAAATGGAAAATACGGTAACTTCAACTATTGGGATCAGGATGATTATGATGCAGCATTTGAAAATATCATTACTGTTCTGGAGGCAAGATTCCCAGAAGCTGAAATAGGCCAGAAGTTCCTCGTTTACTTTATAGGTTATGCAGGAGCACCTGCTACATATAGCGTAAATGTCATCGTAAATGATGAAGGGGAATTCGTCCTCAACGAATAACAGCAAAACACTTCAAACCGTCACTCTTAGTGGCGGTTTTTTTTTATCCATATTTACAAGAATGAAAAAAAATATTTATTCACTATTAGTCAGTTTTTTATTCCTATTTGCCTGTAGTACAGACGATGATAATAATAAAGTACCTAATCCGCCTGTAGATCCCGAGGTTCCTTCGGAAGAAAGCATTTATGTGATTCCCGATGCCCTGGTTGGGTATTATGACAGTGTCGATTTTACACTTTCTACTGAAGAGCTTTATGATGAACTTGCAGTTCTTACCATAGAGAAACATAAAAATATTCTGGGGTATATAGATCGTCATGATTACCTCTATGATGCCGATGAAGATCCATCCAATCCTGCAAATGTCCTCTTATTATATTCGGGCGAAAGCAGAAGTAAAGATGAGTACCAATCTTCAGGAAATCCTAATGATGTTCAAACCTTCAACACAGAGCACGTTTATCCAAAATCTCTTCTTGAGGGTGACGCCATTGCCGACCTTCACATTCTGCGGGTGGCCGATATTGAAATAAATGAGTCAAGGTTGAACTTTCCTTATGTTGATGGCGATGGACAGTATAAACTGGTTAATAATAACGCTTTCTATCCAGGTGATGAATGGCGTGGAGATGTTGCCAGGATGATCATGTACATGAACCTTAGATACAATGAGCCTTTTGACGAAGTTGGTGACCTTGACCTGTTCCTGGAATGGAATGCTGAAGACCCTGTTTCCAATTTCGAGATCCAGAGAAACGAAGTTATTTTCGATGCCCAGGGTAACAGGAACCCTTTTATAGATAACCCTCACCTGGCAACCAACATTTGGGGTGGAGACGAGGCTGAAAACCGCTGGGATGGCGAAGCCGATTCTACAGATGATGAAGCTCCATCTGTTCCTGAAGGTCTTACTGTAGATGAAAAAGGTTTCGAAAATATCAAGATCTCCTGGAATGCTTCAACAGATAATGTTGCGGTAACAAAATATTATATTGAAGTGAATGGAGCGTACTATACAACTGTTACTTCAACAACTGCTAATATTATTGACCTGGCACCCGGAACAACTTACTCCATCACAGTAGCTGCTGGAGATTCGGCTGGTAACGATTCCGATGAAAGTACAGCTCTTGAAGTAACCACCATTGCCGATGAAGAGGCACCATCTGTGCCACAAGATCTTGCTGTGACAGGATCCAGTTCTTCAAGTATCTCATTGTCCTGGACTGCATCCTCAGATAATGCAGTTGTTCAGGGTTATGATATTTACATTGATGGTGAATTCTATAAGAATGTAGAAACTGTAGAATATACTATTGCCGGTCTTGATGCCGATCAAACTTATTCATTTACTGTTGCAGCTGTAGATATCTACAACAATACTTCAGCTCAAAGTACTGCTGTTGAAGGTACAACAGATGCTGATACAGGTGATTCTGAAGGAGCTTCTTCAGTAATTATTTCTGAATATATTGAAGGTTCTTTTGGATTTAATAAAGCTCTTGAAATTGCCAACTTTTCAGATGATTCTGTAGATCTTGATTCTTATTCGCTTATGAAGATCACCAATGCAGGAGAAACCTGGGATAATGAATTTAGCCTTGCCGGGTATACCTTAGAGGCAGGAGAAGTTCTCGTAATTGTGAATGTTGATGCCGACAGGCAGGGTCTTCTTGATGCTGCCGATATCAAAACCGATCACCAGGTTGTAAACTTCAACGGGAATGATCCAATAGGACTTTTCCTTGACGGTGTACTGGTTGATATGCTGGGTGAAAAAGGAGGTGCCGATTTTGCAAAAGATGTGAATCTTAGAAGAAAACCCGGATCCACACCCAATACTACCTTTGTGCCCGATGAGTGGGAAACTTTCAGCGATGAGAATACCGAAGGTCTTGGAGCCTTTTAAATTGTGAAATCCATCATACAAGCCGCTCCTTTCCTGGAGCGGTTTTTTTATTTAAATAACTTATCTTTACCCCAATAAATCTACTATTATGCACGAAACTGTACTCTTTATCCACTCCTGGTGGGCGTATCTGGTCTTGCTGGTCCTTCTTGTTGCAACTGTGAATTTTATCATTGGCATTTCCTCGAAAAAAGAATATGCTGCAACAGATTTTCGATTGGCTTTATTTTCGCTAATTGTGTCGCATATCCAGCTTCTTATTGGGATTGTTCTCTACTTTATTTCTCCCTATTTTAAAGCCTTTGGGCAACTGGGAATGGGAGAGGTAATGAAAGATTCCACCTTGCGACTTTACCTTGTGGAGCACCCGCTTATAATGGTTATTGCTGTGGCATTGATCACTATTGGATATTCAAAACACAAAAATAAGCGCCTGTCTAACCAAAAATTTAAAACACTCGGTATATTCTACGGTCTTGCCCTGGTTTTTGTGCTTTCGCGAATTCCATGGTCTGCCTGGTTCTAATCGGCTTCTTTGGTTAGGATGATGTACACCGGAAAGTGATCACTAAATCCACTCGTAAATCCTGACTGTCCAAAACTTCGGAAAGGATAATTCTTATAAGTCCCCTTAGAGGTAATAAGAAACAGCGGATTAAAAATATAAGCCCTGAAAAATGTCAGTTTTTCAGGGCTTTTTTCTATTAAAGATTTTGATACCAGAATCTGGTCAAACAAATTCCACTGGTCGCGATATGCCGAAGTTCCGGCTCCTTCCGAAGCAATTGCAGCAAAAGGATTGTATAATCCACCAAATTCTACCTGCTCCTTCTTTGCCCTGGCTCCCAGGATTTTGTTCAGGCTGGCATTGGCTGGATCATCATTAAAATCTCCCATATTTACTATCATGGCATAAGGATCCTGCCTTTGTAGAGAGTCTACAATGGATTTATTAAGCCTCGCAGCCTCTGCTCTCTTATAACTGCTTAGTTTTTCCCCGCCACTGCGCGAAGGCCAGTGATTTACAATAAAGTGAATATCCTCGCTGTCTATAGATCCGCTCACTACCAGTTGATCTCGGGTAAAATCCCTTTTAGAAGTGTTTTTTGCCTCGTAGATCAATAGCGTATGTTTCTTCCAGTCCTTTAACTTAAAGGTATTTGCTCTGTAGAGTAGTGCGACATCAATACCCCTTTCATCTGGAGAGTCGCTGTGCACGATCTGGTAATTATAGGGTGCCAAAAGTGGCATTTTTACGAGGTCTTCCAGCACCTGAAGGTTCTCGATCTCACATAGCCCCACAATTGCTGGGGGTGATGGCAGCTCCTCTCTTCCCATGCTGCTTATCACCCGCGCCAGGTTCTCCAGCTTCTTTTGGTATAGTTTTTCTGTCCATCTGTACTTGCCCGAAGGTGTGAAATCTTCATCAAAAGTGTCTGGGGAATCGTAAATATCGAAGAGGTTTTCAACATTATAAAAACCGATACTGTAAGCATTATAGTCCCTTTTTTCCTGTGCTTCTGCCAGTTGATAAGCAAGAATGGAGATGCTAAGGATCAATAAATTAAGTGATTTTTGCAGCACCGGATTTTCTTTTGTTAAAAATGATAGGAATCAGATTAAAGATAGAATAAAAAATGTATTATTGCTCCATAAATGCCTCCCCTGTAATGTTTTATGAAAATATTTTCTTTTGGGAGGATCCTGTTTTCTTTCCTGTTTCTGTCTGCAGCTGCTTTTGGGCAGCAGGTTAGCGGTGTTGTGATCGATCAGGTTTCGGGAGAGCCTCTTAGTGGCGTTTCTGTTACTATTTCCAATGCTGTCGTGGAGAAAACTTCAGATATTGAAGGTGTTTTTGTTTTTTCTGAAGGGCTTCCGCAGGGAGAGCAAATTCTTACACTCTC
Source organism: Salinimicrobium profundisediminis (assembly GCF_026241755.1). Lineage (GTDB taxonomy): Bacteria > Bacteroidota > Bacteroidia > Flavobacteriales > Flavobacteriaceae > Salinimicrobium > Salinimicrobium profundisediminis. The sequence continues at coordinate 156,054 of NZ_JAPJDA010000002.1, read as the reverse complement.
CAAAAATGGCTTTTTCAGCAAACATTTTCCGCTTAAAATTACTTCTGAAGATATAAACCTCGGCCAGATTCCTTTAGTTCCCAACCTGCCCGAAATGCAGCGGCAAACCGAAATCATATCTCTTGGCGACCACGAGCTGGACGAAGAACAAAGTGTATCAAATATTTCGTGGCTCTTGCAGGCTTCTAAAGATGTTTTTCTGAATGCAGCTGCTTTCGACTTTAGTCCCAACTTTTTTCGGCCTCGCGGTTACGACAGTGAATATGGGAAAGTACTCATCAACGGTATAGAAATGAATAAAATTTTTTCCGGAAGGCCGTTGTGGAGCAATTGGGGCGGATTAAATGATGTGCAACGCAACCAGGAATTCTCTAACGGCACCACCCCTTCTTCGGTCTCATTTGGAGGGCCGGCCGGTACCACGAATATCATCATGAGGGCTTCTCAATATACCCACGGCGGCAAATTTTCTTATGCCGTGGCCAACAGGTCGTATTCCGGGAGGGCTATGGGCAGCTACCATAGTGGTTTATTGGCTTCAGGCTGGGCGTATTCTTTTTCTGTGGCAAGGCGTTTTGCTGAAGAAAGTTTTGTTGACGGGACTATCTATGACGCCAACTCATTTTTTGCTTCCGTAGAAAAGAAAATCAATGATTCGCATAGCCTGAATTTCACCGGATTCTACACTCCAAACAAACGCGGCCGAAATTCGCCCAACACTCAGGAAGTTTTTGAGTTGAAAGGGAACAGCTACAATGCGTATTGGGGATGGCAGGATGGAGAGATTAGGAATTCACGGGTGCAGGTTGTAGAGGAACCTGTATTTATGCTCAACCATTCCTGGACTGTGAATAAAGCTCTTGAAATAAATACCGGTGTCGCATACCAGTTTGGGAAGATTGGGAACAGCAGAATTGAATATGGCGGTAGCCGGTTATATCGTGAGGGTACCGAAGATATCTTTTTGGGCGGGGGCAGCAATCCCGACCCTGCCTATTATCAAAAGCTGCCATCTTACTTTCTAAGATTCACAGATGCACAAAATTTCAGGGAAGCTTACCTGGCAGAGCAGGAATTCCGGAGCTTTGGGCAAATTAACTGGGGTGAACTCTATCTTGCAAATGAATCGGCTACCGTAGCTGGCGGTAACGCGGTTTATGCTCTTTATGAAGACAGGGTCGATGACCGGCAAATTTCTGCAGCCTCAAATTTCAGGTATGTGGTCTCTTCTCAACTTGCAATCACGGGAGGTGTAGATTTCAGGCAGCTTGAAAGTGAAAATTTTGCTTCGGTACTTGATCTCTTTGGTGCAACCTCTTTTTTGGATGTCGATGCCTTTTCAACAGGATCAAAGGCGCAGAATGACCTCAAGAATCCAAATAAATTAGTTTCCGAAAATGACATTTTTAAGTACCACTACAGCTTTGATGCCACGAAAGGCGGCGGATTTCTTCAGGCGGAGTTTAACCTTCAGAAAATAGAGACTTACCTGGCTATCGAAACTTCGGCTACCACTTACCGGCGCACCGGCCACTTTCAGAATGGCAATTTCCCCGACAATTCCCTGGAAGAAAGCGAAAAAATCAACTTTGGGAATTACGGTGTGAAGGGCGGGATCACCTATAAATTGAATGGCAGGAATTACTTCAGTACTAATCTTTCTGGGTTTACCAAACCTCCGGCGTTGCGAAATAGTTTCTCAAATGCGCGGCAAAACAATGATGTGGTTCTTGGGCTCAGGAGTGAAAAAATAATGACTGCCGATGCAGGTTACCAAATCCGAATGCCTTTTCTCACCGGAAGAATCACCGGATTTTATGGTCTATTTGAAGACGCTACCGAAGTTTCCTTCTATTATGCCGATGGGCTTGCAGGTTCAGGAAGAGACGTAACCAACGCCTTTGTTCAGGAAATTATGACCGGTATAGATAAGCGGCATGTGGGGGTTGAATTTGGGCTGGAAATTCCGGTTACTACTACCCTAAAAATACGCTCTGCGGGTTCAATTGGTGAATACATGTACCAAAGTAATCCCAATATCTACCTCACTTCAGATGATTTTACTGAAGTCCGCCACATGGGGCAGACTTTCCTGGAGGGATACAGGCTTCCGGGTGGTCCGCAGCGAGCAGTACAGGTAGGGTTTGAATATCGGGATCCTGCGTATTGGTGGGTCTCGGCTTCTGCCAACTTCTTTTCTAAATCCTTTATAGATGTTGCCCCTCTTCCACGGACCAAAAATTTTGAGACCGACCTTGATGGCTTGCCGCTGCTGAATTTTGATGAATTCATAGCAAAACAATTATTGAAGCAGGAAGAATTTGAAAGCTACATGCTGGTAAATGTGGTGGGAGGTAAATCCTGGAGAATTAAGAACAGGTTTTTTGGCATTTTTGCCAGCCTCAACAACATACTGGATACCACCTACAAAACCGGAGGTTATGAACAGTCCCGCAACGTCAATTACACGCTGCTTAAAGCCGATATGGAGAGGGATAAACCCCTTTTTGGATCTAAATACTGGTTTGGCCCCGGCACTACTTATTACGCTCACGTTTATTTAAGATTCTAAAAAATGAAGAGAATTTTGCCATTTTTGAGCCTGTTGATTATTGTTTCCTGTGCTCCTGAAGATGATTTTACTGCACCTGCCGTGACGATTACTCCTGTAGAGACCAACATTGATCTACAGGCGGTGGTGGGAATGTTTATGCAAGATCAGGAAAGGGTTTTGAGCTTTGATAAAGATCTCGTGCTTGAGGCTTATGTGGTTTCCAGCGATGAAGCCGGGAATTTTTATAAAGAAATGGTGGTGCAGGACAAACCGGAGCAGCCCAGAGCAGGGTTAAATATTAAACTGAACATGACCTCCTACTACCAGTTCTATAACTTCGGAAGAAAAGTGTATATTCACCTTAACGGCCTTAGTGTTGGGCAGGTGAACGGCATAGCAACACTTGGCGTGGCCGACGGAAACCAGATTGTAAATATTCCTGAATCGCAGGTTACTTTGCATATAAGCAGAAGTGCAGAGGTAGCTCAAATCACCCCGAAGCTCATAAAAGCTTCAGAATTTGGTGATGTACTGGAGAACCTGTACGTGCAAATTGAGAATGTGCAGTTCAATAAATTGCTGGTCATCCCTCAAAATCCTGCAACTTATGCAGCAGAAGAAAATGATGAGTTTGACGGCGAAAGGCTGGTAGAGAGCTGCGCGGGAGATTTTCCCTTTATAATTAGCACCAGTACCTATGCCGATTTTGCTGCTCTAAAGCTGCCCACCGGTTCGGGGAGCGTGCAGGGAATTTTGACCAGAGATTTCTATGATGAAATTTATACCATTTATATGAACCTTCCGGGAGATATAAGCTTCAGCAATAACACGCGCTGTGATCCTGAAACTTATAATTGCGGCCTGGCTACATCAGGAGGAAGCAAAATCCTGTTTGAAGATGATTTCAGTTTACAGAAGAACAATAAACCTGTTGATGGAAAAGGCTGGAAAAACATTATCCAGGAAGGTTCCCGCCCATGGGAGGCTTTTACTGCCACAGGGGCAAACGCTTCCCTCGGCCGATCGGCCAGGATGAGACCGGCAGGTTCGGGTGATGCCCGCAGCCTTAGCTGGCTTATTACGCCAAAGATCAATTTTGATACTAATTCGGCAGAAGTACTCAGATTTAAAACTTCTACAAGTATGGCAAATGGCAGTTTTATGGAAGTGCTTATTTCTATCGACTGGGATGGTTCCGAAGAGAACCTTTTAAAAGCGGAATGGAAAATCCTTTCGGCCGCAAACATAGCAGCAAATAACGATTTCTTTGGCGATTGGATTTCCTCGGGCCTGGTTGACCTTTCGTGCGTAACAGGTAAAGGTTTTATCGCCTTTAGGTATACCGGGAGTGACCATTCGTATTACAACGGCATCTATGAGCTTGACGATGTTCTTATTACTGCTGATTAATACCTTATGAGAAAACTTATATTTGCGTCAAAATAAATACGGGTGCAACAAGAAATAAATCTTCAGGTTTCTCCTGAAACTGCCGCAAATACCGAAGCCTTAAAACATCATCTTTCGAGGGAGAAGGGAATTCCTTTTTCTGAAATAAGACATGTAGAGATCTTAAAAAGGAGCATCGATGCCAGGCAAAAGAAGATCAAAGTAAATTTAAGGGTGCAGCTTTACCTGCAGGAAAACTTTGAAGCAGAAAAGATCAATAAACCGGAATATAAAGATGTTTCGGCTGCCCAACCCGTGATCATTGTGGGAGCCGGGCCTGCCGGATTATTTGCCGCCCTTCGTTGCATTGAACTGGGTAAAAAACCCATTGTTATTGAAAGAGGAAAAGATGTTCGTGCTCGCCGCCGTGACCTCAAAAAGCTGAATATTGAACATATAGTAAACGAAGATTCCAACTACTGTTTTGGAGAAGGAGGCGCCGGAACTTACTCTGACGGGAAACTCTACACCCGAAGCAAAAAACGTGGGGACGTTAACAGGATCCTGGAACTTTTTGTTGCCTTTGGTGCCACCCGCGAAATTATGGTTGAGGCGCACCCTCACATTGGTACAAACAAGTTGCCTGCTATTATTGAAAATATCACCCGCACGATTATTGAACATGGTGGAGAAGTACTTTTTAACGCGAGGGTAGTAGATTTTGAGGTGAAAAATGATGAAATCGCTGGTGTGCAGTTGCTTGACGGAAGAAAAATAGCTGCGAAAAAGGTCATTTTAGCGACGGGACATTCGGCCAGGGATATTTTTACGCTACTGTACAACAAAAAGATCTATATAGAAGCAAAACCTTTTGCCCTGGGCGTAAGGGTAGAGCATCCTCAAAGCCTTATTGACCAAATCCAGTACCACACTGCAAACCGTGGAGAATTCTTGCCTCCTTCTGCCTACAGCATTGTAAAACAGGTTGAAGGCCGGGGAGTTTATTCCTTTTGTATGTGCCCCGGCGGGATCATTGCACCCTGTGCCACCTCCCCGGGAGAGATCGTGACCAATGGCTGGTCTCCCAGCAAGAGAGATCAGGCGACGGCAAACTCTGGAATAGTGGTGGAAATAAGACCTTCAGATTTTGCAATTTTTGGAGATTCACCATTGGCAGCTCTCAAATTTCAGCAGGAAGTGGAGAAAAAAGCCTGGCTCGCCGGCGGAAAAACTCAAACCGCCCCTGCACAAAGGCTGGTGGATTTTAGTAAAGGCAAAACCTCCGGAAATCTTCCGCAGACCTCCTACAAACCCGGAATTACTTCAGTAGACTTAGGAGAAGTGCTGCCAGATTTTGTTCATAAAAGCCTTCAGAAGGGATTTGTGGAATTTGGCAAAAGCATGAAAGGCTACTTTACCAATGAAGCTGTAGTGCATGCTACCGAATCCCGAACTTCCTCGCCCGTGCGTATTCCACGTGATCCTGCAACTCTTGAACATGTGCAAATAAAAGGGCTTTATCCCTGTGGTGAAGGTGCAGGCTATGCCGGTGGAATAGTTTCGGCCGCTGTTGATGGAGAAAAATGTGCTGAAAAAGCGGTTTTGGCAATAAACAATAAACAATAAACAATATTCAATGGTTCTCCTCCGCTTTCAGGTTCGGTTTTCCAGGTTTTCCCTTTCGTTTGTTCCTTCCGAAGTGTTGTGGTACAATTTTTCAAGGGGCACACTGGTTAATCCGTGTACGACTGTAGAAGCTACAACAATGAGGCTGGGAATGATCCAGACTTCCTCAAAATTAGCTTTGTCTTTAGTAAGCACGGCATAGTAAAGGGCTGCGACGCCTATAGGCCCAAACCAGCCCATGATGAGAACACTGTAAATTTTCTTCCGGAACTGAGGCATGAAGGGCATCAAAATGAGCAGCGCCGGGAGACGCCTAAAAAGGAGAATGAGAACAACGATCAACACCGGGGTCCAGCCCAGGGCATACCAGTCCTGCCAGGGCAGCATGAGCCCCAGAATAAAAAATACGGGAACGGTGGTGATCCTTTCCATAGTCTCCTGAATTCTCTCTTGTTCGAGATCTTCATTTGCAGTAATATCTTTTGCAAAAGCAAAGCCCCGGCAAAAACGGCAATAATAGGGTTCATTTGAAGCAACTCAAAACCCGACAGGAGCAACAGGGCTACTGCGATTGAAAAAGATAAAAGCGTCTTATGGTTGAGGTAGCCGGCCTTATGGGTCTTTTTAAGAAGATAACCGCAGCCGTAGCCCACGCCATATGCCAAAATTGCACAGAGAATGCTCTCATACCATAGCACTTTTACGAACCATTGCCCCAGGTCACCACTGCCTTCTGCATTTAACAGGTAAAGGGCAAGAAAAACAATTGGAAAGGCAAGTCCGTCATTCACTCCGGCTTCAAAAGAAAGTGTATTTCGCAATTTTGCCGGCAGGAATTTTTGAGCTTTTTGGCCGGTGATAAGTGTAGACGCCACTACAGGATCGGTGGGGGTTATTATAGCACCCAGTAGCAGGCATTCAAAAATATTCAGATTTGGCATCAGTAAATAAAAGACTCCGCTGGCCAGCACCCACATAAGCAGCATTCCGAAGATCACCAGGATAGAAAGGGTAGTAGCATTTTTCCTAAAAATGTGGCTTGGAAGCCGCAAAGCAGTTGCCATTAATGCCATTGCAATGGTGAACTGGCAGGCTACTTCAAGAATATAAAATTGGGTAGGAGAATCAATGATCTGTATTAGGTTGAGCACAGCGGGCCCCAATATTACACCCAGCGAAAGTGCCAGTAAGGGTTCGGTAATTGAAACATTTTGGATCTTTTTAAAAAATGCACCTACAAGTATGATCAATAAGCTTATAAAGAATATGATAGTCATTGCATCCATTGGTGCCCTGTTTTTAGCTGTTATTTTAAAGGTAAGCAGTTGCCGCTGCTATTTTCTTAAGAATTTTTTAAAATGTTGGAATACCAGGTGGTCTTTGCTGCTGTATTTGCTGGCGAACACTTAAAGTTCCCTTAATGCAATGGTGCAGTTAGCTGCTTTCTATTATCTTGTATAGTAGGCAGATACTCAAAAAACATTCTTTATGCTTTTAAACAAAGACAATACATGCGCCAGCTAATAATTAAAATTGCAAAAGGACACAAGGACGAAGTTTTAAAATCTATTGAAGAATTCGAGGGTAAGAATACTATTTATTTACCTCAGGACGAGCAGGATGTATTTGTTATTTATTTGCCAAACAGAACAGTTAATAATTTTCTCAAGCGTATTGATGAGTATGAAGAACCGGAAATAAGTCTCATTCCGCGGGGGGTGATCACTTTGTATCCGCCGGCTTCAGAATCTCCCGGGCAGGTGGCCGATGTACAGCCTAAAAGTTCGTTGGAAATTTACCTGGGCGGCATTCAAAGTGTAGGTTCTGTAAAAGGCCTCATTGGTTATTCTTTTGCCGCCGGGATTATTGTGTGGATAGGACTTTACACCACAACAATTTTTCTTTTAGTGGCGGCAATGTTAGTTGCTCCTTTTGCAGGTCCGGCTATGAATGCGGCACTGGCCACTGCAGCAGGAAAGATGCCTTTGCTTAAAAGCAGCCTTAAACGTTACGGTATGGCCATAGGAATAGGAATATTGGCCAGTTTTTTAATGACCGTAATATTTCCTCTTGAAACCTTGACGCCGTTAATGGTAGAAGTGAGTCATGTGTCAAAAGTGGCACTTTTACTACCTCTTATTTCAGGTTTTGCGGGGGCAATAAATATAGTGCAATCAGAAAGGGACAGTCTGGTTTCGGGTGCGGCAGTGGGCATCCTGGTTGCTGCTTCCCTTGCGCCACCTGTAGGACTCGTGGGTGCCGGAATTTACATGATGAACTGGGAAATTGTATGGAGCAGCGTTTTCAGGATCATCCTGCAACTGCTGGGAATTCATTTGGCCGCCACACTTGTTTTCTATTTCTTCGGAAGAGTTACTCCGGGAGGGGTTCGTTTTCTTAAAGGGAATAAAAAGCTCACCTACCTTACCACAGCCATTGTAACACTGGGAATTGGAGCAATGATGGTGTGGCAGTTCAGTCAGCCTCCTTTTCTTCGGAAGGCCAGCATGAATACAGAGCTTACTGAAGAACTTGATAAAGAACTCAATAAGCTTGACTACATTGAGGTGATAGGAAAGGATGTGAATTTCACAAATACCATGATCAATGGAAATCCTACAGTGAGCTACAATATAACCGTGCTTCCCAGTGATACTACTTTATCAGAAAGTGTTCTTAAAAAGAGGATAATCAATCATCTTAAAGAAAACCTGCGCCACCAGGAAGACAATATTTATGAAGTCTTTCAAGTCAATGTAGCTGAAGATTAATAATCTGGAATAAATTATGGACGACACTACTTTTTTATGGAACGGACTCCAGCCTTTGGTGCGCATCGTAATAGTTGGTGTTACGGCTTACCTGTCTATAGTTCTTATCTTGCGGATATCTGGGAAAAGGACCCTGGCAAGCATGAGCGCCTTTGACTTTGTAATTGCGGTTGCGGTAGGTGCTGTTTTTGGACGGACCCTCACCACCAAAAACCTTTCAATTTCTGAAGCCCTTACAGCCTTTATTTTACTGGCGGTGCTTCAGTTCGTTTTTGCATACTTCGAAAATAAGTCAGATACTTTTAAAAATATATTCAACACCAAACCCAGGCTTTTGTATTACAATGGAGAGTTTCTTGAGAAGAACCTGCACAAGGAGAGGCTCGATAAGAGCAAGGTTCTTAGTGCCGCCCGAAAAAAGGGCTTTGGCAGCATGAATGATGTTGCCGCGGTGATTCTTGAGATTGATGCCACCCTTTCGGTAATTGGGAAATCAGAGGAGGGTGAAAACTCAACGTATAGCGAACTGGTAGAGAAAAATGATCTTTAAAAATGTAAGAAAGCATCTTCTATGTGCTCCAGCCGGGTTCCTGCCTTATTTTTAATTATGGCAACAATATCAAACCGCACTTCTACATCCAGGTTGTGCTCATTGACAAAATAGTCTATCGCCTTAACCAGCTGATTGATCTGTTTCTTCTTTACGAAATCCTGCGGATCCCCAAAAAAATCGGGCGTACTGCGGGTCTTTACTTCAACAACTGCCAGGATGTTGTCTTTACGGGCAATGATATCAACTTCCGCCTTTTGGTACATGAAGTTTCGGGCCACAATTTCATAGCCGGTTGCCAGAAGATGTGCTACAGCAAGTTCTTCTCCCCGTTTACCTAATTCATTGTGCTGTGCCATCAGTTTTTAAATCCTTTGTAAAACAGGGTGTCAAAAATGTCATTTTTGGCACCCTGTTTAGGTATAGGTTACTTCAATTTAAGACCTGCTTTCCTTTTGATAGATTACGGCCCTCACCTTCAGGTCAAGGTTGATAATATCCTCTGGATTGGCTTCTATGATGTGATCTCCATAAAAGTTTTTTGGAGGTGCATCTACCGGGGTTAAGAAGACCCTTACATTAGAATCATTCATCTTCCCGTCCTTCCAGTCTACAGCCCCGCTGTAATCCCAGCCAAACCCGTAGAAATCTATGGGCCCGTTGTTGATCTTTACCAGGTCTTCATAGCGGGTGCCAACGGTAATCCCTTCACCTGTATGCCAGCGGCCATCTTTTTCAACATAGATTTGATGCGGCAGGTTTTGGGTTTTATCTTCCCAGATAATAAGGAGTTCGTCATTGGTCCCCGGATAAAGAATACTGTAAGCCCGCTCTACCGTACCCTCGTCAAAAAGGTCAATTCCTTCAGAGATTTCTGCTTCAGGATAAATGCTTGCTAACCGGTTTTCGCTAATGACTTCAGCTAAATTTTCAAGCTGAAATCTTTCCGAAGAAGTGGCTGTGAGTTTTCGGCTTTTACAACCTGAAATTGATATTATGAGCGCAAGGAGGAACAGTTTCTTCATTTCTACTTTTTTACTAAAATGCAGAAGATTTGTCGCATCGGCATTGCCTTTTACTAAAATTTAACGTGTAATCCCCTGCACTTGCTTAACTTTACAGCCTTTAATTTTGAGAATGGAATTACCAAAAAGATATACGATTACGGCGGCCCTGCCGTATACTAACGGGCCTATACATATTGGACATTTGGCAGGCGTTTACGTACCTGCCGATATATACGCGCGCTTCATGAGAATGCAGGGGCGCGAGGTGGCCTTTGTGTGCGGGAGTGATGAACACGGGGTGCCTATTACCATAAAAGCAAAAAAAGAAGGCATTTCTCCACAAGATGTGGTAGATAAATACCATAAAGTAATTAAAAGAAGCTTTGAAGACTTCGGAATTTCTTTCGATAATTATTCGAGAACTTCGGCTAAAGTTCATCATAAAACAGCTTCCGAATTCTTTAAAAAGCTGTACGATTCTGGTAAATTTACTGAAGAAACCACCCAACAACTCTACGATCCTGAAGCTGAACAATTTTTGGCCGACAGGTTTGTGGTGGGTACCTGCCCAAAATGTGGTTTTGAAGAGAGTTATGGCGACCAGTGTGAAAAATGTGGAACCAGCCATAACGCTACAGATCTTATCAACCCAAAGTCGGCCATCACTGGCTCCACTCCGGTCTTGAAGGAAACCAGGCATTGGTTTTTGCCGCTAGATCAATACGAAAGCTGGCTTAAGGAATGGATCCTTGAAGGGCATAAAAAAGACTGGAAATCTAATGTATACGGACAGGTAAAATCCTGGATAGACGACGGGCTGCGACCACGTGCGGTGACCCGCGATTTGGACTGGGGGATTCCTGTACCCGTAGAAGGTGGCGAAGGCAAGGTGCTGTATGTATGGTTTGATGCCCCTATAGGCTATATTTCGTCTACTAAAGAGTGGGCAGAGAAAACCGGCAGAGATTGGGAACCGTTCTGGAAAGATGAAGACACCAAGCTTGTACATTTTATAGGGAAAGACAATATCGTATTCCATTGCGTTATTTTCCCGGCCATGCTTAAGGCTGAAGGCAGTTTTATCCTTCCGGAAAATGTACCTGCAAACGAATTTTTGAACCTGGAAGGCAACAAGCTTTCCACTTCAAAGAACTGGGCGGTATGGCTGCATGAATATCTTGAAGAATTTCCTGGTCAGCAGGACGTGTTGAGGTATGCCTTAACTGCTAACGCGCCGGAGACCAAAGACAATGATTTTACCTGGAAAGATTTTCAGGCAAGAAATAACAACGAGCTGGTTGCCATTTTTGGAAACTTTATCAATCGGGTGGTAGTGCTCACCAACAAATATTACGAAGGAATAGTTCCTAAACCCGGAGCATTTTCTGAAGTTGACGAACAAACTTTAGCCGAATTAAAAGCCTATCCTGCAGTGATTGCAAGTTCTATTGAACGATACAGGTTTAGGGAAGCCCAGGGCGAACTCATGAACGTAGCCCGCCTCGGAAATAAATATTTGGCCGATGAAGAGCCATGGAAGCTTATCAAGACCGACGAAGAAAGGGTGAAAACCATCATGTATGTGGCGTTGCAGATAGCCTCGGCACTGGCCAGTCTTAGTGAACCCTTCCTGCCATTCAGTTCACAAAAGCTGAAAAATATATTAGATTATAGCCGCTCTACTTCGGAAGCAGTGATCAACACCAGCGGAGTTGTTTTTGGAGAAGAGCAGGAGGAAAGCGAATGGGAAAAGATTAGCGCCGGAAAAGAGCTTTTAGAACCCGGACATGCAATTGGGAAAGCCGAATTACTTTTTTCAAAAATAGAAGACGAACAAATTCAGAAGCAATTGGATAAACTGGAAGCAACAAAGGCAGCAAACAAAGCCGAAAACAAAAAAGCCGAACCCCAGAAGGAAATTGCCACTTTTGAAGATTTTTCAAAAATGGACCTGCGAGTGGGCACAATAGTCGAAGCCGAAAAGATGCCAAAAGCCAACAAGCTTTTAGTGCTGAAGGTAGATACCGGAATTGATGTACGCACCATAGTTTCAGGTATTGCCGAAAGCTTTAAACCTGAAGATATTATAGGAAAAAAAGTAACCGTGCTTGTGAACCTTGCACCGCGTAAACTGCGCGGGGTGGAGAGTGAAGGTATGATCTTGATGACCCAGAACAAAGAAGGAAAGCTCGTATTCGTGAATCCCGATGAAGAGGGAGTGAAAGAGGGTACAGTGATTTCGTAGGTCTCGACTCCGCTCGACCTGACAATGCATTGTCTCCCCGAGCACCTCGGCTGCGCTCGGCACAGGCTCTGTCGAGGGGTTTCTTTCTAGAACGATCTTCAATTTGAAAAGATGAAACTGTATTATGTCTATATCCTTGAATGTTCCGATAAACTCCTTTATACGGGTATAACAAATGATATTTCCAGAAGACTGGAAGAACATAATGCTGGATTAAATAAAAACAGCTTCACCTATAAAAGGAGGCCAGTAGAAGTAATATTTCACCAGGAGTTTACTAATGTAATTCAGGCAATATGGTTTGAAAAGAAGATCAAAAAATGGAGCGCTCAGAAGAAAAGAGCTTTGGCTAATGAAGATGAGATACTTCTGAAGCTTTTGGCTGAGTGCCGGAATGAAAGTCATTCTAAAAATAGGAATATTAATAATTAGGAGATTGCCAGTGAGCTTATCCTGAATAATATTTAGAAAGGATTGAGGTCTCGACTTCGCTCGACCTGACAAATGAATTGTCTCCTTTACACCATTTAGTCTCCCCGAGCGGAGTCGAGGGGTTTCTTGAGAAAAAGAATTAAAAAAAACGATAGGAGGTTTGCATTCCGCTCGACCTGACAAAAAAATGCTCAAAATCGCTTTCCATCCCATTTACTTTCTGCCTTTGCCCAAAGGCCATCGTTTCCCGATGGAAAAATATGAACTGGTGCCACAGCAATTACTTCACGAGGGCACCTGCACCCAGGAAAACTTTTTTGAACCTGTATTCCCCAACGAATCTGATATTCTTGCTGTTCACGATAAGAATTATGTAGAGGCGCTAAAGAATCAGACGCTGAGCTACCGCGAAGCCAGGAGCATTGGCTTACCTCTGTCTAAAAAACTGGTGGAACGGGAATTTCTAATTACCTCGGGCACTATTAAGGCGGCAGAATATGCTCTGCAACATGGCATTGCAATGAACATTGCCGGTGGCACCCATCATGCTTATTCAAATCAGGGGGAAGGCTTTTGTATGTTTAACGATCAGGCGGTGGCGGCGAAATGGCTGCAAAAGGAAAATCTAGCAAAGAAGATCCTTATCGTCGATTTAGATGTACACCAGGGAAATGGAACGGCAGAAATCTTCCAGAATGATCCTTCGGTCTTTACTTTTTCTATGCACGGGAAAAACAATTATCCCTTTAAAAAGGAAAAATCTGATCTCGATATAGAGCTGGAGAACAATACCGGCGATGAAGAATATCTAAAGATCCTGAAAGAAACCCTGCCCCGACTTATCGAAGAACAAACCCCTGATTTCATCTTCTATTTAAGCGGAGTGGACATCCTGGCTACAGATAAACTTGGAAAGCTGGGCTGCACCCAGGCCGGTTGTAAGAAAAGAGACCGATTTGTACTGCAAACCTGCCATGACCTGAGAATTCCGGTTGAAGTGAGTATGGGCGGCGGCTATTCTCCCCATATTAAAAATATTGTGGAGGCACACGCCAACACTTTCCGGCAGGCACAGGAAATCTATTTTTAAAAAATAACAAGCGCAGGGAGTTCCTGCACTTGTTACTCAAAAATGGCATTTTTGACACCTATTTTTCCGGCAGGATCAATTCTCTGCATACAACTTCGGTTACATATTTTTTGATGCCGTTCTTGTCTTCATAGCTTCGGCTGTTCAGTTTTCCTTCGAGCTCAATTTCCCTGCCTTTAGGAACCTGCTGCTCCACCATCTCGGCCATTTTGCCCCACGCGACGATATTATGCCATTGGGTATCGGTCACTTTTTCTCCTTTATGATTGGTGTAGGTCTCTCGTGTGGCAAGGGAGAATTTTGCCAGTTTTCGACCGGTACTTAATGTGATGATCTCGGGCGTCTTGCCCACGTTGCCCGACAGCTGTACGTTGTTTTTTAGCGTGTTCATAATTGTATGAATTATCGTTAATAGATCCTTATTTTCCGAGAAGCAGTACCTCATTGCAAACTACTTCTGTTACATATCTTTTTATGCCGTCTTTATCCTCATAGCTGCGGCTGGTAAGTTTGCCTTCCACACCTATTTCTTTACCTTTAGGCACGTAGTTTTCAATAAGATCGGCAGTTTTGCCCCAGGCAACTACGTTGTGCCATTGCGTATCGGTTACTTTTTCGCCTTTGTTGTTCTTATAGGTTTCATTGGTGGCGATAGAGAATTTGGCAAGCTTCTTACCCGATTCCATGTTTACGATCTCTGGTGCGTTCCCTACGTGTCCAATAAGCTGTACTTTGTTTCTTAGTGTGTTCATGATGTCAAAATTTGTTTTAGCTGAAATTCATTTGTTCATTTCAACGAGACAAACCTACTACCGGTCTCAAATGTTATTCGGTTGATACTGATTTGTTTTCGTTTACATCCGTTTGTAAGTGTTTGTAAACGAATAATTTTTGCAGCATAAATTTTTGTATTATTACAAAACTGCTGTGTTACCAACCATTTGAGACCAACCAAGAATGAATCAAAGAGCCTTCTGGAAATACTACCGGGATTTCAATTTTTTCAACCTCATTTTCTCTGTGATCTCGGGAATTTATTTTGGAGCGGTAAGCGGTACGCTAATCTTTCTTAGCTTCGGAATGTTTATTGGCTATCTTGGTTACGAAACCTTCAGAAAAAATGAATATTACCTGTATTACAACCTCGGATTTACAAAAAGATTCCTTCTGAAGAAGGTGTGGATCTGCAATCTCATTTTTGTGACTCCGCTTCTAATTATACTCTTCCTTTTTCTATGAAACAGTTGTAGCACATTAACCAAACTCACTCAAAAAAATGAACACATACCTACTGATTGGAACATTTCTCCTGTTCGGAGCAGCAATCTTCTTCAAATTCAATTCAACACGGACAGCTGACAACTGGAACATTCCTAAAAATAAAATTTCTACACTTCAAAAGATTGATTCACAACAGCAGCGGACTTTAAAGCTGGTGGTTACCTATGACTATGGGGAAACGCTTGAAACAATATCCGAAAATACTACTCCCGAAATTATACAAGATTTAATGGAATCAATCAACTGGAATGTATTTCATATTGTGCAACTTGAAGATAAAAATGGTAACGCTTTACACGTAAGTGGAAGTTTAGAAGAAGATGGATTAGCTTCGGGATACGTGACTGAGAATGACCATTTACTCAAATCTGTACCACCAACATCAGTGGAGGAAATGACAACAATTTTAATTGATTTCCTGGAGAGTGAAAATAATTGGAGAAAGAAGTATAAATACGAATAAAACGTGCTACAACAACACATAAAAACAATGCTGAAATCTGTCTCAAATCGAAACTTTATGCTCGCTTGCAACGCTTGATTGTCCTGCGGACAATCAAGCTCGCCAGCTCGCACTGTTTTTATATGAGAACGCTCGAAGTAAGTAAGCTGAGTCATAGCTTCGGAAAAAATCAGCTTCTGTGTGATGTTGCCTTCAGCTGTAAAACGGGTGAGATTATTGGCCTTTTTGGCAGGAATGGTTCAGGTAAATCTACTTTGCTTAAGGCGGTAATGGGAATTATAAGTGTAGATGCTGTAAGTTTAACGCTTGATGGTGTGAAGGTGAAAACTTCCGAAGTAATTCCGAAGAAAATGACAGGCTATTTGCCTCAGGACAGTTTTCTCCCCAAAGAGCTGAAGGTGCGCGATGTGATTCCCCTTATTTTTCCTGAAGGCGAAGCGCAGGACAGGATATTTTACTCGCCGGGAGTCGCTGCTTTTGAAAACAAAAAAGTCGGCAAGCTCTCTGCCGGACAATTAAAGTACCTGGAATTGCTGTTGCTGGCTCACATGCCGCATCCTTTCCTGCTGCTAGACGAGCCTTTTTCTATGGTGGAGCCGCAGTATATCGAAAAGATCAAAGAGTTGCTGTTTTCGCTTAAAGCAACTAAGGGGATTGTGGTTACAGATCATTATTACCGCGATGTGCTGGAGATAGCAGTTGATAATTTTATTCTGAAAAAAGGGGAATTGCACAAGGTGGAGAACGAGGAAGACCTGGCAACGCACGAATATTTAAAAGTTAGAAATCAATGAAACCAGCTTCGGCAAAAGAAATAAGAGACGAATTAAAACACCAGGACCGGGAGGAGCTTTTGCAAATTGTGCTTCGCCTGTCGCGTTTTAAAAAGGAAAATAAAGAACTGCTTACCTATCTCCTGTTTGATGCACAGGATGAAGAGGAATACAGGCAGAAGGTGAAAATGGAGATGGATGCAGAATTTGCCTTAATCAACCGCAGCAATACTTATTACACAAAGAAGGGTATTCGTAAGATCCTCAAAAATGTCAAAAAATACAGTCGATATTCGGGGAAAAAGGAAACCGAAGTAGAATTGCTGATCTATTTTCTTCAGAAGATGAATGACTTCAAACCTTCCATCCGCCGTAATAAGATCCTGAAAAGCCTTTATGAACGGCAGCTGGACCTGGCGAAAAAGAATATGGAGAAGCTGCACGAAGACCTGCAGTACGACCTGAACCTGGAGCTGGAGAAGCTTAAATAGTATTTAGTAGTTAGTATTGAGTATTGAGAATTGAGTATTGAGAAATTTTAAGCACCAAGCACCAAGCACCAAGCACCAAGCACCAAGCACCAAGCACCAAGCACCAAAAACCAAATTCCAGTATAGTTCAATGTTCCAAACTGGTAACTTTATTGGCAACCCGAAACTTTTTTAATTGTTTATTGATAATTGATCACTGTTAATTGTAAACATGACTTTCCCAAACTTACAAAAACCCGCTTAAAGCTACGTCAGATCACAGAAGCAGATCTGGAGAATGTCTATAGTGGACTCTCCAATCCAGATGTTATAAAGTATTACGGTGTAAATTACAACAGTCTTGAAGCGACCTGGGAACAGCTGGAGTGGTATGCAGAACTGGAAAGGACCCGAACGGGCATATGGTGGGCGATAATTTCTGCTGAAGACAATAGCTTCTGCGGGGCAATTGGGTATAACAACCTGAGCAGGGAACACAAAAAAGCAGAACTGGGATTTTGGCTGCTTCCGAAGTATTGGGGAAAGGGATTTGTGCAGGAGGCGCTGGAAGTGGTGCTGGAATATGCTTTTCAAAAGTTACATCTCCACAGGATTGAAGCCTTTGTGGAAACCGAGAACATCAGTAGCCAAAATACCCTCCAAAAATGCCATTTTCAGCAGGAAGGTGTTTTAAGAGATTCAGAAATAAAGAACGGCAGGTTTATTAGTGTGGCTGTTTTTTCACTTATCAATAACCAATAAACTATAACCAATTAATAATGGGCAGAAATTAAAAGGCTGAGTGAGAAGGTCTGAGTAGATAAAAATTATCTGTGCATCTGTGGCCTTTTTTCAATGAGCAATTATCAATAAACAATTAAAGGTTTGAGTAAGCAGGTCTGAGT
This sequence comes from Salinimicrobium profundisediminis, assembly GCF_026241755.1. GTDB lineage: Bacteria > Bacteroidota > Bacteroidia > Flavobacteriales > Flavobacteriaceae > Salinimicrobium > Salinimicrobium profundisediminis. Next base: position 138,498 of record NZ_JAPJDA010000002.1, on the reverse strand, counting down.
AGAGAGAAAATATCAGTGCATCTGTGGCCTTCTTTTCAATTAACAATAAGCAATTAACAAGGAACAGGAATTGTTTGCGGTCTTTGCGCAACCTCCGCGGACTTTGCGTGATAAAACCTGAGTAAACAGGTCTGGGTGGAAAGAAAGATTCATGAATTCGTGGCCTTCATTTCAATTAACAATTATCAATAAACAATGAACAGGAATCTTGGCGGCCTCTGCGAATTCCTTTGCGTCCTTTGCGTGATTAAGCCTGAGTAATCGGTCTGAGTGGAAAAAAAGATTCGTGAATTCGTGGCCTTCTTTTTCAATTAGCAATTATTTAATAAACAATGAACAGGAACTGAATTAATCAAAAATTACTATTTTTAAAAGTATGGAAAAAGGCTGTCTTGAATGTGGAGAAAAAATTGTGGGGAGAACAGATAAAAAGTTCTGCAGCGATTACTGTCGCAATGCATATAACAACAATCTCAACAAAGACAGCAAGAATCTGGTGCGCAACGTTAATAACCAGTTGCGCAAAAACTACCGTATTCTCGAAGAGCTAAATCCCGATGGGAAAATTAAACTTTCCAAATCAAAACTGCTTACCAAAGGCTTTAATTTCGATTATTTCACCAGCATATATACTACAAAGACCGGGAATACCTACTACTTCGTTTATGACCAGGGATATCTGCCGCTTGAAGGGGATTTTTATGCACTTGTAAAGAGGATCTAAGAGCCCCAGCTTTGTCCTTTCAGGGCAAGTGCTGCCCTAAGAACATCACTCTGGCTTAATTGCCCTACAAGTTTGCCGTTGCTTACTATAGGAAAGCGACGAAACCTATGTTCAATGAATTTTTTTGCTGCTTCAAGCACATTCATTTCAGCATCTATAGTAATAGCGTCGCAGGTCATTCGTTTTTCCACAAGGTTGTCATCCATCGGCAGATTATAATACCTGCTGTCTGAGATATGTTTTATACAATCCCCTTCAGAGATCACTCCCTGCAAATTATAATCCTCGTCCACCACACAGGCACCCGATATTTTATGATGCATTAGTTGCTCCATCACTTCAATAACAGTTTGATGTTTTCTGAAGGTCACCAGGTCTGTCGTCATATAATCTTTCACGCACATTGGAGTACTTGCAGCTTTTTCGGGCTCGGCCCTTCTTCCTTGAAAACTCTTTATTCCCATAGCACAAGTATTTGATTGTTAGCTCTTAAAATATGAATTTCCTACAATAATATAAAGGGAGTTGGCAATACTTTAAGATTTTTGGACAGCCAGCTTAGTTGTTGAACTGCTTTTAAATATATTTGAATATGGCTAAAAATATTCAGGCACTTATTGCGCTTCTGGTTCTTATTGCAGGTATCACCTGGAGTGTGCAGGGAACACGCCCCTATGTAGATTTAGATAAAGAAGTACCAGCTAATGAATTCTCTACGGCCCGGGCTTTTAAACACGTTCAGGCATTGGCGCAGCAACCTCACTATGTGGGTAGTGCGGCGCATTCACATGCCCGAAATTATATTGTAGATCAACTTGAAAACCTGGGGCTTCTCATTGAAATGCAGGAAGGGTTTACCCTTAATAAAACAGGTACTTTAGTACGTTCACAAAATATCCTGGCACGAATAGCAGGCAAGGGTGAGGGGCCGGCGCTGCTTCTTATGTCACACTATGATAGTGCAATGCATTCTTCGCCGGGCGCCAGTGATGCAGCCAGCGGCGTGGCAACCATACTTGAAGCTATCAGGGCGTATCGTGCTTCGGGGAATGTTCCCGCTAATGACATTATCCTTCTTTTTACCGATGCCGAAGAGCTGGGCCTCAACGGTGCCGAATTGTTTGTAAAAGAACACCCGTGGGCTGCAAATGTTGGGCTGGCCCTCAATTTTGAATCTCGTGGTAGTGGAGGGAATTCTTTTATGCTGCTTGAGACCAATGGTGGAAATAAAGCCTTAATTGATCTTTTTACTGAAGCCGAAGTCCCTTATCCCGTCACAAATTCCCTGGCTTACAGCGTTTATAAAATGCTGCCCAACGATACCGATCTTACTGTGCTGCGCGAGCAAGGGAATATCAACGGACTCAATTTTGCTTTTATCGATGATCACTTCGACTATCACACGGCTACAGATATTCCTGAAAATCTTGATGCACGTACGCTGGCCCACCAGGGCAGTTATTTAATGCCCTTGCTGAAGTATTCGGCTTCGGCACCACTCAGCAGTCTAAATTCTGAAGAAGATGTGCTATTTTTTGATATTCCAGGCCTCAATTTAGTAACGTATCCATACAGCTGGGTCTTTCCCCTGTTGTTCATTTCGCTTCTTTTGCTACTTGCCGTAATTATCTTTGGGATGCTGAAGAAAAAGCTGAAGGTGAAACCAATGCTGAAAGGCTTTTTGCCATTGCTGCTATCGCTTTTCCTGGCTGGGTTGGCAGGTTATTTCTTTTGGGAATTCGCCCTTTGGTTTTACCCGCAGTACCAGGAAATGGAGCACGGCTTTACTTACAATGGTTACTGGTACCTTGCAGCCATAATCTTCCTGGCCCTCGCCATTTGTTTTTACGTTTATCACAGGTTCCGGAAGCCTCAAAATACACATGAACTCCTGGTAGCGCCGCTTATTTTGTGGTGGATTATAATTGCCCTGGCTGCAGTCTACTTAAAAGGGGCGGCATATTTCGTGCTTCCGCTTATGTTTGGAATTGTACAGCTATTCATTTTGATCCTCGATTTAAAATGGAAATTGATCCTCCTGGCCTTTTTGAGCCTGCCGGCCATCTTTATTCTCATGCCGTTCATCCTGTCGTTCCCGGTTGCATTGGGGCTTAAAATGCTCTTTCTGTCGGCTGTTCTGGTGGTGCTTTTATTCGTGCTGTTGTGGCCGGTTTTTGGAGCGCTAAGGAGTAATCAGCTTTTTGGGTTCGTGTGTTTTGTGATTTTTATAGGGCTCTTCCTTGTTGCACATTTTAAATCGGAATTCAATGAGGCACGTCCACGGCCCAACAGCCTGGTCTACGTGGCCGATAAGGATAGGAATATAGCCACCTGGAACACTTATGATGCCGGGCTCGATACCTTTACTGCAGCTTATTTTGAAGATGCTGAAGTTGCACAACAAGAGAATTGGTTTGGGAGCAAGAACGGCAGCAGTTTTAGTAAAACTGCCCCGGCACCACAAATTATGCTGCCTGCACCCTATATCTCTGTTCAAAAAGCCAGTAACGAAGCTGAAGGAGAGGATGTGTACCACGTAAAAATTGCTCCAAACCGGGAGATCAATCGAATGGCCCTTTTTGCCGATAAAGCCGTTAATTTTAAATCTTTTAAAGCCAACGGACTGGAAGCAGGTTACCTTCAACCCGGCCAGAGTGAGCTTCACGTTCACAAAAGCAGGTGGAGGGACCAGTTGTTGTCTTATTACGCCGTTAGTAAAGACACCCTGCGCCTGGAAATGACTGTTGAAGAGGGACTGCAGCCCAAAATCACCCTCTTGGAGGCATCCTATGACCTGTTTGAGAATACGCAGTTGCAGGTGCCTGCCCGCGATGAGGCTATGATTCCGCGGCCTTTTGTGCTGAATGATGCTGTTGTGGTGAAGAAAACGTTTATTTTAAAGTAAAGCACCAAATTTCAAGCACCAAATTCCAAAATAGACACAAAACAAATTACAGATATTAATGTCATCAATCGTAAAATATTTTTTCTCACGTCACACGTCTGTTCTAACTTCGTACTTCTAAAATCTAACTTTTCATAATTTGAAAAACATCTCCATACTCGGAACCGGCTGGCTGGGATTCCCGCTGGCTAAAATGCTAATGGCTGAAGGCCTTTCGGTAAAGGGCTCTACAACTTCTGCTGAAAAACTTCCGGTTTTAAAACAGGCAGGTGTTGAAGCTTTTCAAATAAAAGTTACTTCGGAAGGTGTTGAGGGAAACATTGAAGATTTCCTTTCCAAAAATGGCATTTTGATCGTTGATTTTCCCCCTGGACTTCGCAAGAACCCGGAAGTAAATTATTCCGAAGCTATAAAAAAGCTGGCTGAAGCTATTGAAACTTCAGGTGTCAAAAAGGTCATTTTTGTGTCTTCAATTTCCGTTTATGAAGAGACAGAAAGCTTTCCTGTTTATACCGAAGATACTCAACCAAATGCCACTTCAGCTTCTGGGAAAGAGATCATTTCCGCAGAAAAAATTCTTCTTGAAAATGCCATTTTTGACACTACAGTAATTCGCTTTGGCGGACTCTATGGTGCGGGACGGCACCCTGTGAAGTACCTTGCCGGCAGGAGCGGACTCGCAAATCCGTTAGGGCCTGTAAATCTCATTCACCTGGAAGATTGCCTGCAGGTGATAAAAAAGGTACTCGAAAATGACATTTTTGGAGAGGTATACAATGCTGTTTTTCCCCTGAATCCGCCGAAGGAGAAATATTATCAGCAAAAAGCACGGGAAATGGAGTTGGAGCTTCCGCAATTCGATCAATCCCGGCCATCTGTGGGGAAAGTGATTTCAGCTTCAAAAGTGATGCGGCAGCTGGGAGTAGAATTCAGCGCCGGAATTTGATGAATATCGACGGCACGGATTGCAAATCCGCGCCAGCTGTTCATGTCTTTTCACGATGAGGTTTGTTGGTTGAGATTTGTGTCCGGTATTTTTATTCATATGATTGCTGCTGGTCAGTATCGGCCCAGATTGCAAATCCGCGCCAACCAATTAACTACTCTTTTGGAATTTAGAATTTGACATTTGGTGCTTGAAGATTGGATTTTGGTGCTTCTTAATAGGATATTTTAATCTTAATAACTTTTGAAACTTTGCAGTGGCATCATACCTCCGTTTTTTTAGATTTGAGGTTTTGAAAAATTCGAGGATAGCCTATGAGCGCATTTGTGATAAGTAAAAGAGATAATGGGAATTATAAGTTCACTTTTGCCTCCCGGAAGGGAAAAACCATCTTCACCAGCATTGCCTGCAGGGAAAAAACCGACTGTGAAAAGATCATAGAGACAATTCAGGGGGAGCTCGATTCTTTCACATTCAGGAAGGCCAGAACGGGTTCGGGAAAATATTTTTTCAGGATTACCCGCGGCGGATTTGTCCTGGCCACCAGCCGAAAATTCTCTACGGAATTAATGCTTCAAAAAGGTATTGATCAATTCTTAAAGTATGTCCCCGAAGCCGAAACACTGGATTTCTCTTTAAATGAAGATGTTTTTGCTGAGGTTGAAGAAGAAGAATGATCTTTCTTATTAATTGAATATTTTTTGGGGAATTGCTGTGGGAATTGCTGTGGAGACGTTGCATGCAACGTCTGTACTTCTCCATTTCTTCTCCATTTCTTCTCCATTTCTTCTCCATTTCTTCTCCATTTCTTCTCCATTTCCTCCATTTCATTCATTTTCTCCATTTCTTTCCCCATTCTTTTCTCTTCTATTCTATCTTCTCTTCCTCATTCTTTCTGCATTTTCTCATTCTCTTCCTCATTTTTCTTTCCTTTTTTCTCTATTTTCTTTAGAACATTTTCGGGGGTGAAAAAGGTGCCTAAAATGTCATTTTTGAGAGGAGTTTTTCTTCTGAAGAAAAGCAATCGGCTTCAAAATATCTTTCCGAAGAAAATTCAGATTAAGTTTCGAGAACAGGGGATTCACTTTCCTTTTTCACCAGGAACATCACATAAACCAGCAGGCCACAGGCAATTAAAGAAAGCAGGATCATGACGTTCCATGTGAGGGCGTACCCGAATTTGTTGATCATCTGCATTCCGGAATTGTGGCCAAAAATATGTCCTATTGAAAAGGCGATACTGTACAAAGCCATGTAGGATCCCTGTTTTCCACCTTCGGCTCTTTTGAGGGCAAAGCTGTTTGAAAACGGAAATGCGATCATTTCGCCAAGGGTCAAAAAAATCATTCCTACAAGCAGAATTCCCACCCATCCTGTAAGATTGATAAGCATAAAACTGATGGCGACAAGTATAGAGCCCGTGATGACGTGGAAAAGCGTGGAACGGACTTTTGCTTCCAGGTATTTGATGAGGGGCATTTCAAACAGGAAGATGAGGAAACCGTTTAAGCCCAGTAAAACTCCAATCTCGAACTCGCTTAGAAAATGCACTTCGGCGTAATATAAGGGGATGGTAGAGAAATACTGCAGAAAAACAAACCCAAACAAGATCATGGCACCAATGAAAACCAGGTAAGGTTTGTCTTTCATCATGGACTTCGGAATGCTGAGGATCTCTTTAGGATTTTCAACAGCTTTCTTAGGATGAAGCAGTTTTAGGAGCAGAAAACCTGCTGTGATACAGGTGATACCATCTACCCAGAAGAGTCCGCCGTAACCGGCACCTGCAATGATCAATCCGCCAACGGCGGGACCTGCGGAAAATCCGAGATTGATAGCGAGCCTTATTAGTGTGATAGATCGAGTGCGGTTTTGAGGTTTGCTGTAGGCGTTAATGGCGACAAAAACTGCGGGCCTAAAAGTGTCGGCTACCAGCATTACGATAAAGATTCCGGCGCAAATTCCCCAGAAAGTGGTGGGAAACTGCAAAAAGATAAATAGGACGCCCGAAATGAGCAGGCTAAAGGCCATGGTTTTGTAGTGGCCAATCCTGTCGACAAGTTTCCCGCCCAGCCAGGAGCCGGCGACGGAACCCAGGCCAAAGAAAGTGAGGATCCAGCCTACTTCTTCGAGAGAAAATCCGCGGTTTTTAGTCAAGTACAGCGAAAGGAACGGAATCACCATGGTTCCCGCACGGTTGATGAAGGTGATAAACGCCAGCAGCCATACCTCCCGCCTCAGGTCGCTGAATGATCCTATATACGCCTTAAATAATCGCTGTAACATTGCTGAAAATAAAAGGCTGAAATTAAATTAAAAATGGATTGGTTTGGTTGCTGCTGCCAGTATTTTTTTAGTAGCCGCAGTTTACAGTTTTAGAAGTTCTTGCTACTGCGATGTTCACTATGGGGCAATTATATCTGTTTTTTGCTTAATTCATGGAGTTTTAAGATGGTTTTCCAATTCCTGGTGGTAGCTCCAACTTTTAATTTCTTCTCAAAAAAATTGTTGTTCAGTTTTGTTTGGTGGTATTTACCTTCGCAAAAAATGAATACCTCTTTTTCTGCGATTTTAAATTTATCGGGGTCGTAGTTAAAGGTTTGTGTTTTTTCTAAATTTTCTTTCGAAGGTTTTTCCTTTAAAAAGGTCAGATGTAATTGATTGATGTCTGTATTTTTATCATAAAACGGATTCTTACGATTCAAAGTCTGCAGTTCTTCTGAATCCCGAACAATGACAGGTACTTCAAACCCAAATTTTTCTTTAATAGCATCTTCAAGTAAATCTTCCAGCTTAGTGTTTTTTAGTTGAGAATTGAAAAGGAGATTGCCACTTTGTATGTAAGTTTCTATTTGTTCCAACTCCAATTTTTCACATAAGGCTTTTAGATCGGCCATCAGGATCTTTCTTTTTCCACCAACATTTATTCCTCTTAAGATTGCGATTTTTTTGTTCATCTGGATGTTAATTGGGGTTAGTGAAATATCATTTTTGGAAGGTACAGGTTTTTTTAGGTAATTTTTTTATGATCAGTGGAATTTGTCTTCTTTCCATTTTGCCGGATTATTTTTGATGTAGTTGGAAATGTTTTGAAAAGAAATTTCATTCCGGATGATGATATCATAGAAGCGGGTTTGCCATTCAAAATCAAATTCCAGCCGGTGGGCATGTTTTGTAGTGGCCGATTTATATGATCTTATTATTGTTGAGATGGAATTGGATTTTGGGGAAATCTTTGCCATTTGGGAGTGCTTCTGGGGATGCTCCTGAGACGTTGCACGCAACGTCTGTACGGGATCATTCAAATGATTCCCCCGGGAATCATTTTTTGGATCTAATCGATCCCCAATTCTTCCTTCTTCAATATTTTCTTTGGAAATATTTTCTTTCGGGATTTCCGGATTATTAAGGATCAGAATGCCGTGGATGTGGTTGGGCATCACTACAAAATTGTCTAAATGCACGTAGGATGTGTGGTGCGGAATTTCATGCCATAAGATATCTGCAATCACACCTGTGGGAGAGAATTCCATTTTTCCGTTTTTAATCTCCCCGAAGTAATGTTTTCTATTAGCCGTGCAGATGGTGATAAAGTACGCAGCATTCCATCTGTAATCCCAGCTTTCGAGTCGGGCAGATTTTATCCGGTATTTGTTTTTAAAAAGGTCGGCCATCGGGGCACCTGCTTAATGATTGTGTTGCTAATTCCGGTTGAATTAATCTTCTTCCAAAGTGAATTAAGATATAAAAATTTAAATATCAATTGTCTATGAGATGAAAGTTTCTGTAAAGAGAGGGGGTAAAATGCCATTTTTGAGAGGTGTTGATGGGGGATGGTGCGGCTTCGGCTTCGGAGACGTTGCATGCAACGTCTGTACCTTCTTTTTTTTGAATAATTCCTGGCGGAATTATTTTTAATCCCGCAGGGATTAATATTCTTTTTCCTGCGGAAAAAAAGAAAGCCCCTCCGGAAGAGGGGCTTAAAATGTCATTTTTGAAAGGTATTACCAGATCTTCACTCGGTTTTCTGGAGCTACGTACATTGGATCTCCTTCCTGGATATTGAAGGCTTCGTAGAAGGCATCAATATTCTGAAGTGGCACGTAAGCCCTGTATTCTCCCGGGGAGTGTGGATCTGTTTTGATCCTGTTGCGTAGTGCTTCTTCTCTCATCTTGGTTCTCCAAACGGTAGCCCAGCTCATAAAGAATCGCTGCTCGGGGGTGAATCCGTCTATTTTTCCGGGATTTCCATGCTCTTTCAGGTGGATCTGGAGACCGTCATAAGCTGCGTTTACACCTCCAAGGTCACCAATGTTCTCACCTAAAGTGAATTTTCCGTTGATATAAACTGAATCCAGTACTTCAATGGCGCTGTACTGGTCGGCCAGTCTTCCGCCAAGGTTTTCAAATTGTTCAAGGTCTTTCTCGCTCCACCAGTTGTTCAGGTTGCCATCGGCGTCAAAACGCGAACCACTGTCGTCAAAGCCGTGAGAGATCTCGTGGCCAATCACTGCTCCAATTCCGCCGTAATTCACAGCAGCATCGGCTTTATAATCGTAGAAAGGTGGCTGTAGAATGGCCGCCGGGAACACGATCTCATTGTAAAGCGGGTTGTAATAAGCATTCACAATTTGTGGCGCCATAAACCATTCGCTCTTGTCTACAGGTTTTCCAAGTTCGGCGATATCTTCTTCCACGCTCCATTTTGCAATGTTGAGCATATTCTGGAAGTATGATCCTCCATTTGCAGGTTCTTTGATCTCTATGCTGCTGTAATCTTTCCACTCATCGGGATATCCTACCTTGATCTTTGTGGTGCCCAGTTTTTGCTTGGCCTTTACCTTGGTGCTGTCGCTCATCCAGGTAAGGTTGTCAATCCTGTTTTCAAAAGCTTTTACCACGTTTTCAATCATTTCTTCAGCTTTTTGTTTTGCTTCAGCCGGGAAATGTTCTTCTACGTATAGTTTTCCAAGAGCTTCTCCCACAGTCTGGTTGATTGTAGCAAGGGCACGCTCGTTACGTGGAAGTTGTTTTTGTGCACCACGAAGGGTCTTTTCATAGAATTCCCAGTTGGCATCTTCAATTTCGGTAGTTAGCATTCCTGCTGCATCGTTGAAAAGAGACCATCTAAGATATTCTTTCCAATCCTCTACATTTTGGGAAGCCAATGTCTTTTGAACGGCTTCCATGTAACGGGGCTGGCTCACTATAATGGTATCTACGCCGGTAACACCAATGGCTTCAAAATAACTGTTCCAGTTTACTGCCGGAACTTTATTCTGAAGTTCGGTAACTGTCATTGGATTATAAGTATTTCGGGCGTCACGACGCTCTACCTTGTCCAGCATTGGTTGCGCAAGCGCAGTTTCAAACTCGAGGATAGTTTCTGCCTTTTTTGCTGCCTCTTCTTCAGAATCACCTAAGTACTGAAGCATTTTGGTAACATGAGCTACATATTTCTCACGCTTATCTTTTGAATCTGCATCTTCAGCAATGTAATAATCCCTGTCTGGCAGGCCAAGACCTCCCGGAGATAAGTAAGCTGCGTTCATGTTAGAATTCTTTGCATCGGCACCTACACCAAAGCTGAAGAATCCGCCGCCGCCATACATTTGCATCTCCTCAAGATAAGTCTGCACGTCTTCTTTGGTCTTGATAGCCGCAATCTTGTCGAGGTAAGGCTGAATAGGCTGAATGCCCTGCTCGTTACGGGCCACGGTATCCATGATAGTTTTGTAGAGATAAACTGCCTTAGCCTGGTCGCTGTTGCCGTCAAGGCTGTCGCTGTTCGCTGCACCTTCTAAAAGAGCAAGTGCATCGGCATCGGTCTTTTCGCGAAGTTCGTTAAAACTTCCCCATACGGTTTTGTCTTCAGGGATCTCGTTAGTGTCCAGCCAACGGCCGTTCACGTACCTAAAGAAATTTTCCTGCGGAGTCACGGTGGTGTCCATATAGGCAAGATTGATCCCGCGTGGTTCTTCGGCTTCAACTTCTTTGTCGTTCTTACAGCTGGTGAAAGCTGCTGTAGCCATAAAAGAAAGGAGAAAACCTTTACTTATTCTGTTCATATTTTTGGTAAATTTTAATTGTGGCGAAAATTAGTGAAAAGGAATGAATATTTAGCTTCTGCCACAGCTACTTATTGAGCTCTTAAATGAGACATTAATTTCCTGTCAAAATCGGCTTTTAGAGAGGTAACAGCATCTACATTCTCATTTGGAATAGCAATGGATAGCACGTAATGTTTGATCTTCCATTTCCCCGACTCATTTACAGCGACCCCACTCCCACGGCAAATGCCCATTTGAGTATCCAGGAGTTCATCGAACCAAGCGGTTTCTCCATCTTCAGCAAAAAAGATATTTCGTTCCAGGGTTGAGAAGCTCCAGGCCTTCCCGCGGTCAAAATATGGCTTTGACCATTGCATGAATTCCTGTTTGTTCCAGTTCTCTGTAGGATCTGTCCCTATAAAAACAGATTCATCAGCCATTAAGTTGAAGTAGTCTTCATAATCGGCCTGGGCAGCCGCGGCGTGCCAGTTCTCCAGCAATTGGTTCACCTGAGTTTGGGAAGTTTGCCCAAAAGCAAAGCTTCCGAAGAAAAACAGGAGTGTCAAAAATGGAATTTTTCGCATAGGTTTTTAGGTTTTTATAATTTATAGTCTGTAGACTTTAGTGGGTAGACGGGATAAAAATTGATAATAATTAAGTTCTTATAAATTTTCCTTTTCGGCATCAAGCGCAACGAAATTTTTAATGGCCTCGTTGGGTTCAATGATGTTATACCCGCTCCAGAAATCGGGGTTGTATGTTTTAAAGGTTTTATACTCAAAATCATCGGTTGCAGCAATATTATCGAAGCTTCCGGGAGCCATGGCTTCGGTTTGATATACTACCAGCTGTAGCTTCACGATTTCGCTCACCCTAAGATCGAGGTCAAGGTCGAGTTCATTTTGTTTGCGGCGGCCTTTAACGTGTTTGTTCTTTTCAATAATGGTGAGTGGCCGCTTAATTCCCACGGTTTCCCCGGTTTCGCGCTCCAGGTAACTCAGGTTGTATTTTCCGGCTTCGTCTTTTACAAAGATCATCTTGCCGCGGTAAACATCATCGGCAGTGCTAATTCCAAAGAGACGAAATTTCTTTAATGGCTTCACATTTTCGTATTCCAAACGATGTACCCCATAATCTAACGTATTGACGTACATCCTGCCTTTAAAATCGGCTCCTCTTTTGGGTTCAAAATCTATGACGTAAACGGTATTGTTGTCAATATACGCGTAGCCGTTGAGGTTGTATTTGTACTTGTTCGACTTGTCAAAAAGGTTAAAAGTAATGTCCTCTTTCCAGAACATACCGTTCATAAGCCTTTTTACATTAGCACCTGAACTCTCCTGTAGATACTTTCTGCTTTTAACCCTGGCTTTTTCTTTTTCTTCGGGAGTTTTTTCTTCCTTTTTTTCTGATACTACCAGTCCTTCTTTCAATTCGTCTTCATCTACCTTAAACCCTATGATCCCCGATTTTATCTTCAGGTAAGAACGTTCTTTTAAGGTGTTCATGAAGAGCGTGTTGAAATTTTCGGTAATCTCCTCCAGGTTTTTCATGCTCTGCGGATTGTAAAGGTTTGCCGCTTTGATGATGTTGACCTTCTGGGTGTCATAGTTCCCGTACATGTCGGCCAAAACTTCTTTATACGAATCGGAAACTTTAGGGATTTTTGCAGAGATCTCATTCATGAGGTCCTGATCAATCCCTTCAATCGTGCTCTTATCTACCTCCATATTAAACCGGCGTACATAACTGGTGCCAGATTGTCTTAAGAAGACCCTCTTCTTGCTGTTGTCAAAGTTGTAGTTGTGATTAACCTCTTCTTTGACTTTTTCTAAAATTTCTTTTGCTGAAAGGTTCTTGTTAGAAAGGAAGACTTCGCCCAGTTCAATAGATGCGGGTTTTAGGTAAATAATTCCTTCGGAAATTTCAGCGGGGGTAACCTCAAGGAGTTCGTACCCTAAAGAGGAGATCTTCACTATTTCGGGAAGTTTATCTTCTTCGGCATTATAGCTGAAGTAGCCTTCTTCATTGGTAACGAGTCCGCGGTTTTCACCAAAAACAACATTCGCGTAAGGGATAGGTTGTTTAGTACCGGCATCAAGCACTTTGGCTTTGATTTCCTGTGCCTGAACAAAAGCAGCCTGGAGAAACAGAAAGAATACTAAGAGGGATTTCATTGAGAATGTTTTGTTTATAGACGTCATTCTGAAGCAATTGTTACAAAATTTTAGCGGTGGCAGGATTAACAAAAAACTAACTTAATACAATTGGCAGCAGGAACAAGGGTTGTTACCTTTAGAAAAACACCTTTTTTTATGACACGATCTTTCTGGAAATCAGCCGCCCCGAACACGAACTTCCCCAAACTGAATGAAAATATTAGTGCCGAAATAGCCATTATTGGGGGAGGGATTACCGGCATTACAACCGCATACCTTTTGGCAAAATCGGGTAAAAAGGTAGTGCTTCTTGAAGCAGGTACTATAAGTGGAGGAACCACTGGCGATTCTACAGGAAACCTCTACGCTATGGTAGATAAGCGCCTGCATCACATTCAAAGCAAATGGAATGAAGATACAGCTTCAAGAGTGGCGCAATCGCGGGGACAGGCAGTAAACCTGGTAGAGGAACTGGTAAATAAATACCAGATTAATTGCAGTTTTAAGCGCGTGCCGTGGTATCTATTTAGCGAGACAGAAAAAAAGGACGAGACCATAGAGAAGGAGATCAAAGCTGCTGCTCATTACAGGTTGCCGGTAGAAGAAGTACACGACTTACCCATACCTGTAAAAGTGAGTATGGCGATAAAGGTAGAAGGGCAGGCCCAGTTCAATCCTGCTGCGTTTGTGAGGGGGCTTGCAGAAAAAATTGACAGTGCAAATTGCAGGATCTTCGAAAATTCGGAGGTCCACCATATTGAAAAGGAGGAAGATCTTGTACTTTCAACCGATAGCGCTAAAGTAACTGCCAAAAAGGTCATTTTAGCCACCCATACTCCCAAGGGAATTTATGGCTTGCAAACCGCACTTTATCCTTACCGGGAATATGCAATTGCAGCTAAATTAAACTCAGGTGATTTTCCCGATGGTATTTACTGGGACACAGAGGCCGACTTTCATACTTCAATGCGCACATACAGCAAGGGAGAAGATAATTATGTGCTGGTGTTAGGTGGCCATCACAAAGTTGGACAGGAGGATGATTACAGCTGTTTCTTCAAAAAGTTGGAACAGAATGCCAGAAAACATTTTGATGTTGCTTCAATAGATTATGAGTGGAGTGCACAGCATTACAAACCTGCAGATGGGTTGCCGTATATAGGCGAAAGTTCTGATGACAATATTTATATCGCCACAGGTTTTTCTACAGATGGACTTACGTATGGGGTGCTTTCGGCTATGATCTTAAATGACCAGCTTAATAACAGGGAAAATGAGTGGAGTGATCTCTATAAAGCATCCAGGTTCACCCCTGTTAAGTCGGCAAAGAATTTCATCAAGGAAAACCTCAATGTAGCCAAACAATACATCAAAGACCTGCCTGGAAAAGCTGAAGCCGGTTCTTTTGATGAAATTGCTGCCGACCAGGGAAAAGTAGTGGAAGTAGAGAATGAAAAATGGGCTGTTTTTAAAGATGAAAAGGGACAGGTACATTGCCAGTCGGCCGTTTGTACCCATATGGATTGTATAGTAGACTGGAACGATGCCGAGAAAAGCTGGGATTGCCCCTGTCACGGAAGCAGGTTCAAGGCAACAGGAGAAGTGATTGAAGGTCCTGCCTTTTTACCGCTGGCGCCTAAGGATCCTGCAGCGAGGGAGAAAGAATAGTTATTTACCGCTCAGGTGATCAATGCTTAGTAAAGTTCCAGGAGGCAGTTTTATTTTAGATTATACAATATTTAATATACCTTTTTCCTTTAAAAGGTTTACCGCTTATTGCACAGATTCGCCAAGATGTTTTTTGAAAAATTGTTGTGAATTTGGTGTTTGAATATTTAAAAAAGTCTTGCCTTTAGTCTCGTGATTCTTGTTTCCGTTTAAATCACTGCCTTTCAACATTTCTGCGAAATAGGGGAATGGTTCCGGTACTGTCGGGTTCCAGGGGCTCTTGAAATTCCCGGTCAAGTTCCGTTTCAAAATTTTCAGGGGTCTTCAGGAAAAGTTCGTTGAGCTGCAACTTGAAATTATCAAATTCGGTGATCATGTCTTCAGCAAGATCAAGTATTTCGTCGGGGTTCTTTTGTTTTTTATTTGAAAGTTGATGGAGTATCTGTGCTTTGGTATAGAGAACATTGGCACGGGCTTCAACCGCTGTGCTTTTTAAAGAATCAGGAATGGTGGTACGCAGGTTTTCCATGATCTGTACGAGATTATTTGCCGAGCTGAGTATTTCCTGCCCTGTACTGTTTTCTAAATTCTGAATTTCGTTCTGTGCAGTGGCGTATGCGAGCCACTCTCCGGCAACCTCCCTGGCTTTAGGTAAAAGATTTACCGAGCGGGTAGTGTTTACCTCCAAAGGATCTAAAAATGATTTTTCAGAATCAATTGGAGAAACCGGTGCTTCCTGTTTTTCTCCGCAGGAAAAGAAGGAGACAAAACTCAATAACAGAACAATTTTTCTCATTTTCTAAAGATATGCTTTTCGTACAGTTTTTTTAAGTCATTATATCCAAAATGGCCCCGGATTTAGGACCAGGGAATTTCTCATCTTTCCTGAATTGAATATCTTTGCTGCTACTTAAAAAAAGAAACTTTTATGGCTTCAAAGATATTGATAATTGGTGCTTGCGGGCAAATAGGAACCGAACTTACTATGGCCCTGCGGGAAAAACAGGGAAAAGATAATATAATTGCCTGTGACATTAGGGAAGGAAGCAAAGAGCTGATGGCTTCTGGCCCTTTTGAGATCGCCGATGCTACCAACTATCATCAAATTGAAGACCTTGTTATTCAATATGATATTGATGAAGTATACTTAATGGCAGCAATGCTGAGTGCTACAGCCGAAAAGTTTCCCATGAAAGGCTGGGCATTGAACATGGATTCTTTGTTCCACGTTCTTAACCTTGCAAAAGATGGAAAAGTGAGCAAGGTTTTTTGGCCGTCAAGTATTGCTGTATTTGGGCCTACCACGCCTAAACAAAATACTCCTCAAACCACTATCATGGAGCCAACTACGGTTTATGGAATAAGCAAACAGGCCGGGGAGCGCTGGTGTGAATATTATCACAGGAAATTTGGCGTTGATGTAAGAAGTATCCGTTATCCGGGGTTGATTAGTTATAAGACACTGCCCGGCGGTGGTACTACAGATTATGCTGTGGAGATTTACCATGAGGCCCTGAAAACCGAAAAATATACCTCTTTCCTAAAAGAGGATACCGAGCTGCCTATGATGTTTATGGATGATGCTATTAGAGCCACGATTTCTTTAATGGAAGCCCCGGCTGAGAATGTGAAAATAAGATCTTCTTACAATCTTTCTGCTCTTAACTTCACTCCAGAGACACTTGCTGCTTCAATACAAAAACATATTCCTGATTTTGAAATTTCTTACGATCCCGATTTTAGACAGGCAATAGCCGATTCGTGGCCATCAAGCATTGATGATTCTGCTGCCCGCCAGGACTGGGGCTGGAGGCATGAATTTGACCTCGAGAAAATGACTTCCCAAATGTTGGAAGGAATCAAGGAAGTACATCATGTATAAAACCAAAAAAAGTCCTGCACAGTGTGCAGGACTTTTTGATTGAGCTAAAAACTAATATGATTAGTTGATTACGCGCACTCTAGTTGCGGTCAATCCTTTTCTTCCTTCTTCTTCCTCATACTCAACTTTGTCTCCTTCATTAAGAGTTTCTCCGTTAAGTCCTGTAACGTGAACAAAGATGTCTCTTCCTGTGTCGTCGTTGGTGATGAATCCGTAACCTTTTGATTCATTGAAAAATTTAACTGTACCTTCCATTGTAAAAAAATAATAATTAATAAAGTACAAACATAATCCAATTATTGAAACAGGGGTTAATCAAATTGTTATTTATTTCTAAAAATTTTAAAACGTGGCAGTTACTTCTTTTTCCGATCGTTCATTTTCTTCAAATTTTCATCGGAAAGCGTGTAATCTTTTAATTTTTTTCCACGCCAGCGAAGTACCAGGAACATGGGTAAGAGAAAGAAAACTGTTGCAAGCACAGAGAGCCCAACAATCCTGTCTCCTAATGCCTGATCATCCTGCATAATATAAAACCCCGCTAAAAAGGAGATCCCGATTAAAATGGCCACTATCTGGGTAAGAATGGATAAAACTTTCATACGGTTACTTCTATTAACTTCTTCCTGTAGGCAGTAAGAAGCTTAGATTTTGATACAAACCCAAGATACTTATTCTTTCGCACTACCGGAAGGTTCCAGGCATCAGTTTCCTGAAATTTTTTCATTATGGTTTTTGGGCTGTCTTTTTCTTCATCAATAATATCGGGTGCTGCCTGCATAAGTTCTTCAATCTTTACGCTGTCGTAAAGTTTTTTGTCAAACATTATTGGTCTTATGTCGTCCAGCAATAGCACACCCATAAAGTTATTGTCGCTATCTACCACGGGAAAAATATTCCGCGATGATTTTACCACACCTTCCTTCACAATCTCACCCAAAGTCATGCCTGTCTTTAAAGTAACAAAGTTCCTTTCTATAACCTGCTTTATATTCATGAGGGTAAGTACTGCATGATCTTTATTATGTGTGATCAGCTCTCCGCGTTTTGCCAGTTCACTGGTGTATACTGAATGTGGCAGGAACCTGGTAGTGATCATAAAAGATATTGCTGAAGTGATCATGAGCGGCACAAAAAGTTCGTATCCATGAGTGAGCTCAGCAATCAGGAAGATGGCAGTAAGAGGTGCGTGAAGCACTCCCGCCATTAGCCCGGCCATTCCCACGAGGGTAAAATTACTTACCGATAATGGACTTCTTAATACATTAATGTGGTTCATGAACAAAGCAAAGCAATGCCCCATGGTGCTTCCCATAAATAGAACGGGAGCAAATATCCCTCCAATTCCACCGGCGTTAAAAGTAAGCGAAGTGGCCACAATTTTGAAGATCACCAGCCCGGCAAGGAGCGCAATGATTACCCAAAAATTGTCTAGGTATTCATTGAATAAGCTACTGCCCAAAGCTTCAAGATAATCTTCTTGCAGCAAATTATTTATTACATTATAACCTTCTCCATACAGCGGCGGAATGAGAAAAAGAAGCACTCCCAGTGCTCCTCCTCCCACAAGTAAGCGGTGAAAAGGAGAATCCAGCCGTTTAAATAATTTATTGATCCAGAAATAAACTTTTGTAAAGTAGATGGAGCAGAGGCTTGCCAATACGCCCAGGAGGATGTAATAAGGCACATCACTCATTTCAAAGCTGTCTTTAAGGCTAAAAGGCAAAATAATATCTGAACCAAAGAAAAAGTATGAAGTAAGTATAGCAGAAACTGAAGCCAGTAACAAAGGTAGAAGGGAGGCCAGGGTGAGGTCCAGGCTAAAAACTTCAATGGCGAATACAATTGCCGCAATGGGAGCCTTGAAGATACTTGACATGGCACCGGCTGCCGCACAACTAATGAGTAAGGTGCGGGTCGCCTGGTTCATGTTAAAAGCTCTCGAGATATTTGAACCCAGGGACGCTCCTGTTGCTACTGTGGGGCCTTCAAGCCCTACAGATCCTCCAAACCCTACCGTGATAGGTGCTGTGAGTATGGAGGCATACATTTGCATGGGCTTCATAAGCCCTTTTTTCTTTGAAATGGCGTACAAAGTTGAAGGTATACCGTGCCCTATGGGATGTCTTATCCCATACCTTGCTATGAATAGTGTAAGTGCCAGCCCAACTATAGGAAAGATGAAGTAGAAAGCATGATGATAGTTTACAATTAGCTCCCCTTCAAGTAAACGCTGAATAAAGTGGGTGAGGTTCTTGATCACCACAGCTGCCAAACCTGCAGTAAAACCTATGAGGGCCGCCAGTATCATTACAAACTGCTGCAAAGAAAGGTGTTTGGTTCTCCAAATCAAAAACCTTGTAAATAACGGATTCCTGCTTTTAGTACTCATAGTAATAAAGAAAAAAATGTCCTGACAGGCAGGACATTTATATTAGGAATTAACTTGTAACTTTAAGTTTAGCTCTTTAAGTTGATCTTCACTTATTCTTGCCGGAGCATCTATCATCACATCGCGGCCCGAGTTGTTTTTAGGGAAAGCGATGTAATCACGTATAGTTTCCTGTCCACCCAGTATGGCAACAAGCCTGTCAAAACCAAAGGCTATACCGCCATGTGGTGGTGCGCCATATTGAAATGCATCCATGAGGAAGCCAAATTGAGCCTTAGCTTCTTCGGGTGTAAATCCAAGATGGTTAAACATCATTGCCTGCGTATTCTTGTCATGAATTCTTATGGAGCCTCCTCCAATCTCGTTTCCATTGAGCACCAGGTCATAGGCATTGGCTCTAACTTTCCCGGGTTCGGTGTCAAGTAATTTGATGTCTTCGGGTTTTGGGGAAGTGAAAGGGTGGTGCATGGCGTGATACCTTCCTGTTTCTTCATCCCACTCCAAAAGGGGAAAATCAACCACCCATAGCGGTGCAAATTCGTCGGCTTTTCTTAATCCCAGTTCATTGCCCAGGTGCATTCTTAGTGCACTTAACTGGGTTCGGGTTTTATCGGCATCACCTGCCATTACCAGGATAAGGTCTCCTGCTTTTGCTCCTGTTCTCTCTGCCCATGCTTTTAGATCTTCTTCCGAATAAAATTTGTCAACCGAAGATTTTAGAGATCCGTCTTCGTTGTATTTTACCCAAACCAATCCGTTAGCACCAATCTGAGGTCTTTTTACCCAGTCAATAAGTTTATCGATCTCTTTTCTTGTATAGGAAGCAGCACCGGGAACCGCAATTCCTACTACCAGTTCCTGTTGATCAAAAACATTGAAGCCTTTGTTCTTGGCCAGGTCATTAAGTTCGCCGAATTCCATTCCAAAACGAATGTCGGGTTTGTCATTTCCGTATTTCTTCATGGCCTGCTCATAGGTCATGCGCGGGAATTTGGTAATCTCAACGCCTTTAACTGCTTTGATGAGGTTACGTGTAAAATCTTCAAACATGTTTAAGATATCTTCCTGCTCCACAAAAGCCATTTCACAGTCAATTTGTGTGAACTCCGGCTGCCTGTCTGCACGCAAATCTTCATCTCTAAAACATTTTACGATCTGGAAATATTTATCCATTCCGCCTACCATAAGCAGTTGCTTAAAAGTTTGTGGCGATTGCGGTAAAGCGTAAAACTGTCCTTCATTCATGCGGCTGGGCACCACAAAATCTCTCGCACCTTCGGGCGTAGATTTAATTAATACGGGAGTTTCAACCTCAATAAATCCTTTTTCTGATAAAAGTTTACGCACTTCCATAGCCACTTTACTGCGGAAGATGAGTTTGTTCTTCACCGGGTTACGTCTTATGTCGAGGTAGCGATACTTCATCCTAAGGTCTTCGCCTCCATCAGTTTCATCTTCTATAGTAAACGGCGGAAGTTGAGCCGAATTAAGAATATTTAATTCTGAAACCAGGATCTCCACATCACCAGTCGGCATGTTTGGGTTTTTGGATTCCCGCTCAATGACTTCTCCTTTCACCTGAATCACAAACTCACGACCCAGCTGGGAAGCTTTTTCCATGATCTCTTTTGGGGTGCGTTTCTCGTCAAAAATAAGCTGGGTAAGGCCATACCTGTCCCGTAGATCAACCCACACCATAAATCCTTTATCCCTGGTCTTTTGTACCCATCCTGAGAGGGTTACTTGCTTTCCTTGGTCTTCTATTCTTAATTCCCCGCAGGTATGACTTCTGTACATAATCGTTTTGATCTTTTAGAGGGGCAAAAATAAGAAGAACTCACGGGATTGAAAGAAGATTGGAAAAAGTAATCGAGAAAATTTGAATCTAAATTTAAAGAGGTGCCAAAAATGGCATTTTTGGGAGGTCTTCCCGAAAATGATTTTGGCTTTCAGGCTTTTGGCTTTTAACGTGGAATTAATTGCCAATGATTATAATTTTTTCCCGCTGATCATTTAGAGCACAAACATTTTTTCGCCACGAATCCACGAATTTTCTGTTTTTTTCTGAAGTTTTTAGTAAATGAATACTTTGGGCTCTTGAGAAATGTCTGCCACAGATGCACAGATGATTTTATTTAAAAATTTCTATTTCGTTCCTGCCTGTGACAAGGCATAAATTGGAATTTGGTACTTGACTATTTCTTATTTATTACGTGAGGTTGGCGCGGATTTGCAATCCGTGTCGTGTACAATCTTTATTTGCCACGAATCCATGAATTTTCTCTGTTTTTTCTGAAGTTTTTTGTGAATGAAAATTTTGGGCTCTTGTGAAATTTTTACCACACATTCACAGATGATTTTTTTTAAAAATTTCTATTTCGTTCCTGCCTGTGACAAGGCATAAATTTGAATTTGGTGCTTGAGTATTTCTCTTTATTATGTGAGGTTGGTACGGATTTGTAATCCGTGCCGTGTACAAACATTTTTTCGCCACGAATCCACGAATTTTCTGTTTTTTTTCTGAAGTTTTTTGTGAACAAAACTTTGGACTCTTGAGAAATTTCTGCCACAGATGCACAGATGATTTTATTTAAAAATTTCTATTTCGTTCCTGCCTGTGACAAGGCATAAATTGGAATTTGGTGCTTGTATATTTCTTATTTATTATGTGAGGTTGGCGCGGATTTGTAATCCGTGCCGTGTACAAACATTTCTTTGCCACGAATCCACGAATTTTCTGTTTTCTTCTGAAGTTTATTGTGAACGAAAACTTTGGGCTCTTGTGAAATTTCTGCCACAGATGCACAGATGATTTTATTTAGAATTTTTTGTTTCGTTCCTGCGGGAAAGGATCTAGATTGGAATTTGGTGCTTGACTATTTCTTATTTATTACGTGAGGTTGGCGCGGATTTGTAATCCGTGCCGAGCACAATCTTTATTTGCCACGAATCCACGAATTTTTTCTTTGCAATCCGGGCCGTGTACAATCTTGGGACAGGAAGTGAATTGGATTTTTTCAGCTAAAATTTCAGCATAAAAAAAGCTGCACATCACTGCGCAGCTTTTCTATTAATATCAATATAATCTAGTGGTGAATTCTTGTGAAATGCACCTTATCATTAATAGCATTAAGGATAAAGTTGTCATCAAGACCATTCACGATCCAGGTTTCAATTTTGGCTTTTTGAGTGATCTCGGCAGCCGAAACTTTTGATTCCATTCCGCCGGTACCGTGAGTTGATTTTGTCTCGCTCATTACTTCCTTCTTGAGCTCTGCCAAATCGCTTACCTTACGGATGGTTTCCGGAGTTTTAGCTTCAATTGTACCTTTTTTGTAGACACCATGCGTATTAGTGGCAATGATAAATAAATCTACATCAAGTAAAGCCGCTGTTTGCGCAGCAAGATTGTCATTGTCACCAAACTTTATAGCATCGGTAGAAGAAGTGTCATTCTCATTAATAATAGGAATGTAATCATTCTTTACCAGCACATTTACAGTGTTGATGATATTTTGACGGGAATCTTCATTGCTAAAGTCGTTTGGCGATAGCAAACACTGCCCTATCAACAACCCAAGTTCCCTGAAGCTTTCCTGGAAAATACGCATAAGGTGCGGCTGGCCAATAGATGCTAAAGCCTGCTTTACATCTATGTTCTCGCCACTGCGTTCCAGGTTCACAAATTGCTTGGCTACAGCTACAGCCCCCGAACTGATGATTACGAACTCGTAATCGTCTTTTAAGGCGGCAATCTGCCGGCCTATATCTTCAATTTTTCCTCTCGAAATATGGTCGGTTTCTTTGGTTAGTGTATTAGAACCTAATTTTAAAAGTATCCTCTTTTTCTTCTTTGGAGTTTCCATTTGTATATTATTCTGTTCTAAAATTTTATCGAGTTTGTCCATTTCCGTGAATATACCATTTGTTGGTTACTAGATGCTGAAGCCCTATTGGCCCCCGCTGGTGTAGTTTATCTGTACTAATGGCAAGTTCTCCACCAAGTCCTAATTGTCCGCCATCAGTAAATCTTGTTGAAGCATTGTGGTAAACCGCTGCATTATCAACATTTTCCATGAATTTCTGTGCTTCCTTGTCATCTTTTGAAATAATAGATGCCGAATGCCCGCCAGAATATTTGTTGATCTTGGCAATAGCTTCAGTGACCGAATCTACTTCCCCAATCAATGCTTTATAGTCGAGAAATTCTTCATACCATTCATCTTCACTTTTAAGAGGTCGGGTGCCATCTAGATCTTCAAGAGACTTGTCGGCAATTACTTCTACATTGTGCTTCTTCAGGGTGCTTAAAAGTTCGTTTATGAACTCTTTTTTATTCGGAAGCCTTGAATCGATCAATACTTTGTCTACGGCGTTACAGGCAGAAATTTTCCCTGTTTTTCCGTTTAAGATCACATCAATAGCAATATCTGTATCGGCATTTTCGTGAATGTAGACGAAGTTGTTTCCGCGTCCGCTCACAATCACCTGTGCCGAAGAATTTTCTTTAACGAATTTGATAAGGCGTTCCCCACCACGTGGTACCACAAGGTCTACCTGCTGATTTGGGTTAGCGAGAAATTCCTGAGTTTGTTTTCTGTCAAACTGAAGGTATTCTACCCAGTTTGGAGAAATATTGTTTTCTTCAAGAGCCTGGTGCCAAAGTTTCACAATTTCCAGGTTTGAATTAAGGGATTCTTTTCCTCCTTTAAGAAGGATCTTGTTTCCCGATTTAAAGGCGATCCCTGCAGCTTCAACAGTTACATCGGGTCTTGATTCATAAATGATCATTACGGTACCAAAAGATGCGGTGCGGTTGTAAACCTGCATGCCGTTTTCATGCTTAAAGCTGAATCTTTCCACTCCTACCGGGTCTTCCTGGGAAGCCAGGTGTTTTAGGGAGCCTATCATACCTTCAATTTTGGCATCATCAACTTTTAACCGGTCTTCCATGGCCAGATCTTCCCCGGAATAGCTGTCGAGGTCGATCTTATTTGCTTTTAAAATATTGTCTTTTTCCTTTTCCACAAGATTTGCCATTGAGACCAAAACTGCGTTACGTTCATCAATGGTTAACTGAGTGTTCATTCGTTGAATTTTAATTAATAATTAAATTGTTCCTGCCTTAAGTGTCCAAACACTTTGCCAGACTGCCTATATATAAAAAAACCTCCAGATTTATCCGGAGGTTTCTAATATTCAGGTTCAAAAATGGCATTTTAAGCAGTTAATTTTTCTCTCTTATTCCTCACTTTTACGCGGCCTCTGTTCACCAGATAAAGCATTGCGGGAACCACCACCAGTGTTAGGAAGGTAGCGAAGATAAGCCCGAAGATAACCGTCCAGGCCAGTGGACCCCAGAAGATTACGTTATCACCACCAATGTATATTTGAGGATCGTAATTTGTGAAAAGTGAGAAAAAATCTATGTTGAGTCCTATAGCGAGAGGAATGAGACCTAACACTGTCGTAATGGCAGTTAAAAGTACAGGCCGCAATCTTGACTTGCCTCCTTCAACAATCGTCTCAAAATACTGGCCTTTTGTCAGTAGGTCTTTATCGTCAATTCCAAGACTGTCTTTTTTGCGGTCAATAAGTATCTGGGTATAATCTACCAGTACAATAGCATTGTTCACTACAATTCCTGCCAGCGAAATGATCCCCATCATGGTCATAATTATGATAAAATCCATCTGGAATACTACCAGCCCAAGAAAGACTCCTGCTAAAGACAGGAATACTGCTATGAGAATGATCAATGGTTTTGGAATTGAGTTGAACTGGGCAACCAGGATAAGTAGAATTCCGCCTAACCCAATTAAAAGGGCTTTTAGAAGGAACGACATATTTTCCTGCTGTTTTTCCTGCTCTCCCGTAAATTCAAGAGAAATCCCTTCTGGAAGATCGTAAGAAGCGAGTTCCTTTTGAAGCTGCTCTACAATGGCGTTTCCGTTATAGCCTTCCAGAACATTGGAATACAGAGTGATCACACGCTTTAGATCTTTCCGTTTTATGGCACTAAAGGAAGAAGTCAGCTCAGTTTTTGTCACCGAAGATATTGGTACCTGTACAATGTTTCCGGTGCTTTGGTTTTTAAAAGTGATGGGCTGGTTAAAAAGGGCATTTTCGTTATACCTTAGATCTTCATTGAACCGCACATTAATTGGGTAATCTTCATCACCTTCTTTAAAGGTAGAGATCTCTTCGCCATAAATTGCCCTTCGCAAAGTTTGTCCCACTGTACCTGTAGAGACGCCAAGCTGCCCTGCCTTTACGCGGTCTACCTGCACGTTGAGCTCAGGTTTAGATTTGTTCACATCTATTTGCAGCTCTTCAATGCCGGGGATGTTCATTTCCCCAATTTGCTTCCTCAGGTTTTCGGCAGTAATAAGCATTTGCTCATAATCTTCACCTTTTAATTCGATGTTGATAGGATAACCAACAGGTGGCCCGGCAGCATCTTTTTCAACAATGATCGAAGCCCCGGGAAAATCCTGTACGGCATCGCGAACCTCCGAAAGTACATGGCTACTCTTCACCCCTCGGCGGTCTTTAAACTCCCGCATGGTGAGGGTGACTTTCCCCTTGTGAGGCATATCGTTCTGCTGGCCCCCGTCAGTCTGCGGATTTCCGGCACCCCGGCCCACTTGTGAGATGGCCGATTCTACCATGAAATTGTATCCGTCTTCGTCTTCATACTTTTCTATCACCTCATAAACCTGCTGCTCAACTTGCTTGGTGATCTCATTGGTCTTTTTGATATCGGTTCCTTCAGGCAGTTCTATATAGGTAATGATCTGGTTAGGCTCATTTTCAGGGAAAAAGAGCACCTTCGGCTGTACAATACTCACCAAGATAAAGGACAGGATGAGCATGGCTAAAGTTCCGAAGAAAACCAGGTAAGAATTTTTTCCGCGGAGAGAAAAACGCAGGGTAGCTTCATACTTTTTCTCCAGTTTCTTTAACGCCCTGTACTGGAAAAAATCTACCCAGCTGCTTAGAAAATATTTATAAGCCCACAGCAAAATAGCGGCAAGAATAGAGAGATTCCCCGCTGCCCTAAGGCCACCCATGTCAAGCACAAATCCGGCGATGAGAAGTATTATTCCCACCCCGGTCAAAATTGCACTTATGCGAATAAGCTTCTTTTTTGTGAGCTCCTTTTCTTCAGTTTTCATAAATTCTGAAGTCAGCATCGAATTGATAATTAATGCCACAAAGAGGGAAGAACCCAGTACAATAGATAAAGTGATGGGGAAGTAGACCATGAACTTTCCTATGGTTCCCGGCCACAATGCCAGTGGGAAAAAGGCTGCAAGAGTTGTTGCGGTTGAAGCAATAATAGGCCAGGCAATTTCACCCACCCCTTGTTTTGCTGCTTTTATTCTTGGCACGCCCTGGTCCATGAGGCTGTACACGTTTTCAACCACCACAATCCCATTATCTACCAGCATTCCCAGCCCCATTACCAGCGCAAAAAGCACCATGGTGTTCAGTGTAAAGCCTATGCTTGACAGAATAATAAAGGAAAGGAACATGGAAAGTGGTATGGCAAACCCCACAAAAAGGGCGTTTCGGAAACCAAGAAAGAACATGAGCACCACTACTACCAGGATGATCCCAAATATAATGTTGTTCACCAGGTCGTCTACCATATTTTCTGTAGTGGTAGACTGGTCGTTGGTAAAGGAGATATGAAGATCGTCGGGAAGGCTTGTTTCCTGCTCTTCTTTAACTATGGCCTTAATATTTTCAATGGCCTCGATCATGTTCTTACCCCCGCGCTTCTTGATATCGAGCATCACCACGGGTTCTCCATGCTCCCGTGCAAAAGTGGTGGGTTCCTGTTCCTGGAACCTGATCTCTGCTATATCCCGTAAAAAGACATTTCCGTCTTCCCTTTTTACAATGACATTCTTAAGTTCATCGGGATTGGTTATTTCTCCAAGTATGCGAATATTCTTTTGAATTCCTCCTGTGATCACATTTCCGCCAGAGATGGTTTGGTTCTCTGTGCTCACGGCACTTATAATATCCTGAAAGCTCACTTTTGAAGCAGTCATCTTATAAATGTCTACCGCGATCTCCACCTCTTTCTCCTCGGCACCCCTAACAGAAGCTTCTTTTATCTGCGGAAGAAGTTCGATCCTGTCCTGCAGGTATTCTGCATATTCCTTTAATTGCTGCACCGGATAATCACCCGTAAGGTTTACGTTTAGGATGGGCATTTCTTCGGAAATATTCAGGTCGAAGACGTTTGGTTCTACCTTGGCGCCATTATCGAGCGTGGGCCAGGTGGTTGCTGCTTTTTGCTGGTCAACCTTATCTTTCACCTTTTGCTTTGCTGCATCTACCGAAATATCCTCGTCAAATTCCACGATCACCAGGGAGTAATCCTGAAGGGTAGTAGAAGAGATGTCCTGCACACCGGCAATGTTGTTGAATTCTTCCTCGAGAGGCTCGGTGATGAATTTCTCTACGTCTTCTGCGGAATTCCCGGGGTTCACCGAACTCACGTAGATCTTGGTTTCTACAACTTCTGGGAAAGACTCCCGCGGCATGCTGTAGTAAGACATCAGGCCGCCAATAAGAATGATGGCGACGATGACATACACCGTCATGCGGTTGTCTATAGCCCAGGAAGAAAGTTTAAATTCTTTATCTAATTTCATCTTAGTTCAATGCTTTGCGGTTAGCTATCTCTACCTCTTCCCCTTCCTGAATGCTGCGAGCGCCACTGGTAATAAGTAGATCTCCCACCTGAAGGCCTGAAAGTACTTCTACAGCATTGTCATAGGCCATTCCTGTTTTTAAAACCCTTTTTTGGGCTACTCCTGTACTGTCGGTTTCTTTTTGAACAACGAAAGCAACATTCTCGCCGGCAGAATTCTTCTGAATCAGATTTTCGGGAATAATAATAGCATTTTCAGAAGTGTAATCGTTGATCCTTACATTGGCAATAAGGTTGGGTTTTACCTGCTCCTGGCTGGGTGGTACTGCGATCTGGATCTCGAAGGTCCTGTTGTCCGGATTCACAAAATTTCCTACCTGCCTCACCGTGCTGGTAAACGAAGTGCCGGTGGCCGCTATGTCTACCATTACTTCGGTTCCTTTTTTAATGGTTCCCAGGTAAGATTCAGGTACTGCGGCGGTGATGTACATATCAGACAAATTAATGAGCCTGAAAAGCCTGCTTTGCCCCGGATTAACTACTTCTCCCTGTTCTGAAAAGATTTCATCTATTACCCCGCTAAAAGGAGCTCTTACTACTGTTTTGGCCAGTTGCGAGCGCATTTGTTGCACCGAGTTTTGTAGTGCCTCATAGTTGGTTTTTGCTTCCAGGTATTGTATTTCACTACCTATGTTCTGGTTCCACAGTCTTTGTTGTCTCTCAAAAGTGGTTTTGGCAAGGGATGCCTGGGCTTCCATTTGTGCCAGCTGGCTTGACAGGCCGCCTTCATCAATGCGTGCCAAAATTTGCCCTTTTTGAACCCTGTCGCCTTCCTCTACAGTTATGTTTTCAAGGATTCCAGAAAATTCGGGGTAAATGATGATATTCTGGCGGGTTTCTACATCGCCCGGCAGCTCAACATAATGTTTAAAGAGGGAATCGGAGACTTTTCTTGTGCTTACCAGGGTAAATTCGTTATTCCCGGCCAGTTTTTCTATGGCGGCATCCAGTTTTGTGATCTGGGAAGACAGTTCACTTTGCCTGGCACTTAAATCGGCTTTTTTGGCCCTTATTTCGCTGAGGTCGCCACTTTCAATAATTCCTTCGACAGAATCACTTTTTCCGCAGGAAATTAGGAGTAGTAAGATTACGGGTATCAGGTTTATCTTTTTCATTTTTTTGACTGTTCGTTGTTGGTTATTCTTCTTCAGAATATTTTTTTGTGCTCAGCACGTTTTCAAGTTCTACTTTAGCATTAATCACCTCAAGCATGGCCTGTAACAGGTTTTGTTGTGCAGTGTATAGTTGCCGCTGCGCCTCGCTGAGCTCAAAGCTACTGGCAAGGCCTTCAAAGAATTTGATCTGGTTCTTGTTCTCAATTCGTTCGGCCAGGGTCAGGCTTTCCTGCTGGGTTTCAAAATTTTCAAGACTGTAGCGGTAATCGGCTTTTGCGGCATCTATTTCCAGAGAGATCTGGTTCCTGGTTTCCTCAAGATCCAGCATGGCCTGGTCGTATTCCAGTTGTTTTTGCTTGGTGCGGGCGTTTCTCATCCCGCTGCTAAACACAGGCACGTTAAGGCTTATCCCTAAAATAGATTGCTGGTAATATACCTGATCATCATTGAAAAAGGTGAAGGAGTCGCTGTTGCCGTTGGTGCCGTAGTTAATAAAACCGGTGAGGCTTGGCAGCGCTTTGGCCTTTTCTAATCTCACATAGATCCTTGCGGCTTCTGCGGAATTCTGAGCGATGCGTACATCGATATTCTCTTCTACCGGAATGCTTTCTTCCAGCAATTGTAAATCATAAAACTGAAGTGCAAGAGTGTTAAGGTCATCTGTAGGAATTATTTTACGTTCTACCGGAAGCCCCATGGCCATGTTAAGCAATTGGTGGGATATACTCAGCATGCGTCTGTTACGGTTTAGATTGTTTTCAAGGCTAAGCCGGGTGATCTTTAGCTGTTCCACATCTTCCTCTTCGGTAAGGCCATTTTCAAAGATTTTTTGGGTGTCATTGAGATTCTTTGTCACATTCTCGAGATTGTTCTCAAGGATCTCAACGCTTTCGCGGGCCATGAGCACATTCCCGTAGGCGTTGATAATAGCCTTTCTCACTTCTAAATCGGTCTTGATTTTGGCATTTTTGGAGATTTGAAGCAGGGTGCGGGCCGATTGCACGCCCACAATATAGGAGCCGTCAAAAATAAGCTGCTGCCAGGTAGCAGTGGCACTCAGGTTTTGTTTGGTGCCAAAGCGTACCGGAACAAATGTTCCAGGTTCACCGCCGCCAATCTCCCCCGGAATAAGCGTGACCGGTTGCTTGACGAAGTTCTGATAATCGGCGTTAGCAGATATTTGTGGTAAACCCTGTGAAATGATTTCCCATTTTTGAGCGAGAGCTTTTTCAACCTCTTTTTCAGACTTCAGGGAAGAATAATTGTTTTCCAGGCCAATAGCGATAGCTTCTTCCAGCGAAAGGGGTAGCGGCTGCGCCGGGGGTTCCTGAGTCCAGGCTTGAATATAGAGCAGACTGCTGAATAAGAATATCAAGTGTTTCATGTTGTGCTGCTTGCGGTTATATAGTTTTCCAGTTTTTTAAGGCCTTTTGGGCTTACAATGGCCCTTAGGTGGTACTCTAAATGCATATTTGTAAGTTGATGTGGAGCAAATTGAGGTTCGGGAAAAAATTCGTGATCCTTGGTTCCAAGAATACCTACAAAGTAAATTCGGCTAATGAACTCTACGGGAAGGTCGCTGCGATAAATGCCTTTTTCAATCCCTTTTTTGAGGTTGTCTCTAGTAATTTCCTTGAGCATTTCACCCTGCTTCTCTCTTACCTTTAAGAAAACTTTCGGATAATATTTCTGCAATTGGTGCTGGGGTGAAGTTTTTTCGTGCTTTAAATGAGCGCAGGCAAATTCTTTAATAGCGTATAATTCGGCTATGGGATCTTTGTCTTTAGCTTTAATTTGCTCAATCCCTTCAGCAATATTTTGAAATACAAAATCGGCTGTGGCGTCAATTAGTTTGATTTTGGTGGGAAAATGAGTGTAAATGGTCTTCTTGGAGATACCAAGTTCGGCAGCAATCTCGTCCATAGTCACGCTTTTCACTCCCAGAGTGATAAACATGTCGGCCGCTTTTTCTACAATTTTATTCTTCAAAAGAGGATATTATAAGGCCGCAAAGATAATAATGGAAACTTTAAAAACAGTTAAAGTTTCCTTAGTTTACAGATGATCTTTGCCTGGGCAGAAAAGTAAATTTTGCGGCTGTTGATATTTTTCTTCTTGTTTTGGTATTTTAGCACAAAATCTATTTATGCTCACAGTAGACCGCTATCGTCAGGAATTTGAAGATTACTTATCCCAGAACATCGTTAAACAGGAACCTGCAAATTTGTATGATCCTATGGTCTACATTTTGGGGCTGGGAGGCAAAAGGGTAAGGCCTGTGCTGGTTTTAATGGCGGCAGAGATTCTTGGCAGTGACAGTAAAAAAGCGCTTGATGCTGCTTTGGCTATAGAGGTTTTTCATAATTTTTCCCTGGTGCACGACGATATTATGGATGACGCTCCCTTGAGAAGGGGAGAGCAAACGGTGCACGAACGCTGGGATATCAATACCGGTATACTTTCAGGCGATGCCATGCTTATTAAGGCTTACCAGTTATTTGAGAAGTATCCGGGAGAAACCTTCAGGCAACTGGCAGAGTTGTTTTCGAGCACAGCCATAAAAGTTTGTGAGGGCCAGCAGTATGATATGGATTTTGAAGTTCAGGAGAAAGTCAGCATCGATGACTATCTTAAAATGATAGAATACAAAACCGCTGTGCTTGTAGGGGCTTCCTTAAAAATGGGGGCTATTGTTGCTGAAGCTTCCGCAGAAAATTGTGACAGGATCTATGAATTTGGGCGTCTTTTGGGCATCGCATTTCAATTGCAGGATGATTATCTCGATGCTTTTGGAGATCCCGATTCTTTCGGAAAACAGGTTGGGGGTGACATTATTGAAAATAAAAAGACCTTCCTCTACCTGTCTTCTCTACAACATGCAGCTTCACGTGAAGCTATGCAGCTGGAACATCTTTATTCAATAAATCCGCCCGACCCCAGCTCAAAAGTGGAGACTGTAAAAGGCCTTTTTGAGAGTAGTGGTGCGGCTGAACTTACGCGTAAAGAAATTGAGAAGTACACTACAAAGGCATTTGAGGTGCTCGAAGAATTGCAAATTCCGGAAGAAAGAAAAAAGCCGCTCTACAATTTCGGAAAAGGCCTGATGGATCGGCAGGTCTAAAAATATTAGAAATATACGGTGACAAATGGCATTAAAGCGTTTGCGTAAATGCTTTTTTCATCATTGTGCAGCACATCATATCGCACGCCTATGCTCACGGGGCCTGTAACATAGCCCAAACCCAGGAAAAGCCCCGGATACCAGTAGGAATCGCTTTTATTCGCCCCGACCAGCTCAAAATTTCGCGAGACATAATGTTCTTCAAATTCTGCGGAAAGCTGTAACGGGTTTAAAGGCCGAAGTAAGCCAATAAGGCTGCCGCCGGTTGTATAAGAGGAGTAGCGGGAAGTATTGTTATAAGAACCCAAAAGGCCAACTCCTGCAGAAGCATAAGAATTAAAATCATAGATGGCTTTTGGAGCTATGTATCCGCTGAAGTAACCATTATTAACATTTAGGCCCAAACTTCCCCCAAAACGAACATCTTCCAAAAATGTCCTTTTTGGCACCTCTCTCTCCTGTG
Organism: Salinimicrobium profundisediminis; assembly: GCF_026241755.1. Taxonomy (GTDB): domain Bacteria; phylum Bacteroidota; class Bacteroidia; order Flavobacteriales; family Flavobacteriaceae; genus Salinimicrobium; species Salinimicrobium profundisediminis. The sequence continues at coordinate 106,342 of NZ_JAPJDA010000002.1, read as the reverse complement.
CAACCAAATATGAATGAGTGGAATATAGCGCTATAATTAAAAGCAAAAGCTTCTTTTTGTTACTGAGAAAGAAGTTCATAATGTTAAAAGTTTTTAAGGTATAAGGTAAATATATTAAATGCTCCTGTGCTTCTTTTTTAAAAATTGTACTTTTGTAACGTTTTACAAAAAAGAAACAGGTAGTTTCATATTATGGATAAATTTTCATTTTTAAATGCTGCACATACAGCATATTTCGCTGAACTTTACGACCAGTACCTGCAATATCCCGATAGTGTAGAACCCAGCTGGAGAGCTTTTTTCCAGGGTTTTGACTTTGGTTTGGAGACTTCGGGGAATGGACAGACATACGTTGAACACCCCGAAAGCGGTGAGCCGGTAGAAATGTCCGATTCTGTACTTAAGGAATTCAGGGTGGTAAAGTTGATCGAAGGATATCGCAGTCGCGGCCACCTTTTTACAAAGACCAACCCGGTACGGGAAAGAAGAAAATATAGCCCCACGTTAGATATTCAGAATTTTGACCTCAGTGAGAGTGACCTCGATACTGTTTTTAATGCGGGCGATATTTTAGGATTAGGACCTTCTACCCTTAGAGAGATTGTAGCGCACCTTCGCAAGGTGTATTGTGATTCTATTGGCGTAGAATATATGTTCATTAGAAATCCTGAACAGGTAAAGTGGATACAGGACAGGCTAAATATAAATGAAAATCAACCTGCTTTTACTGCGCCGCAAAAGAAGCATATTCTAAAGAAACTCAACGAAGCAGTTTCTTTTGAGAATTTTCTTCATACTAAATATGTTGGGCAGAAAAGGTTTTCTCTCGAAGGAGGAGAAAGTTTGATTCCGGCGCTCGATGCTATCATTGAAAAAGCGGCCGACCTGGGTGTGAAAGATTTTGTGATGGGGATGGCCCACAGAGGGCGTCTTAGTACCCTTACCAATATCTTCGGAAAAAGTGCGAAAGACATTTTTACTGAATTTGACGGCAAAGATTATGAAGAAGATGTTTTTGACGGGGATGTAAAATATCACCTGGGATGGACTTCCTGTCGCAAGACCGATAACGGGAAAGAGATCAACATAAACATCGCCCCCAACCCTTCCCACCTGGAGACAGTAGGGGCCGTGGTGCAGGGAATTACCCGTGGTAAACAAGACCGACACTATAAAAATAAGGCCGATGCTGTTCTGCCTATTATTGTACATGGTGACGCAGCAATTGCCGGGCAGGGTATTGTCTATGAGATTGTTCAAATGTCACAGCTGGAAGGTTATACCACCGGCGGTACCATTCATATTGTAGTGAATAACCAGATAGGTTTTACTACCAACTATCTTGATGGCCGCTCATCCACTTATTGTACAGATGTGGCTAAGGTTACCAAGTCTCCTGTACTGCACGTTAATGCCGATGATGTGGAAGCTGTGGTACATGCCGTACTTTTTGCACTGGACTTTAGGATGCAATTTGGGAAAGATGTCTTTATAGATCTTCTGGGATATAGAAAATACGGGCATAACGAAGGTGATGAGCCAAGATTTACCCAGCCAAAACTTTACAAAGCCATAGCCAGCCATAGTAACCCACGGGATATTTATGCTGAAAAACTTCAGGAACAGGGAATTATTGATGATTCTCATGTGAAGAAACTGGAAGAAGAGTATAAGGCAAAGCTGGAAGAGAATCTCGAGGATTCCCGTAAAGAGGAAAAGACCAGGATCACTCCTTTTATGCAGGATGAGTGGGAAGGTTTTGAGCATGTAGATGAATCCCGCATGATGGAAGAGGTAGATACTACCATTGATATGGAAGTGCTTACCGAAGTGGCCCAGGCCGTATCAGAGCTTCCTTCAGATAAAAAATTCCTTAGAAAAATTAAGAAACTGGTGGAGCTTCGTCGCACCATGTTCTTTGAAAGCAATAGCCTTGACTGGAGTATGGCCGAATTACTGGCCTACGGTACTCTTATTAAAGAGGGTTACTATGTAAGAATGAGCGGGCAGGATGTTGAAAGAGGAACTTTTTCTCACCGTCACGCCGTAGTTAAGGTAGAAGACAGTGAAGAAGAGATCATCCTGTTGAACCAGATCAAAGGCACAATCTGCGATACCAGAAAAGGTTCTTCGTGTGACTTTAAAGTATATAATTCGCTTTTATCTGAATATGGGGTTGTAGGGTTTGATTATGGTTATGCCATGGCAAGTCCTAACTGCTTAACTATTTGGGAAGCACAGTTTGGGGACTTCAGTAATGGAGCTCAAATTATGATTGACCAGTATATTTCGGCAGCCGAAGATAAATGGAAGCTTCAGAATGGATTGGTGATGTTCCTGCCTCATGGTTATGAAGGTCAGGGTGCAGAGCATTCTTCAGGAAGAATGGAGCGATACCTGCAATTATGTGCTAAAGACAATATGTTTGTAGCCGATGTTACCACGCCTGCGAATATGTTTCACCTGTTGAGAAGGCAGATGAAGGTGAACTATAGAAAACCATTAATTATCTTTACTCCAAAAAGTTTGCTTAGGCACCCAAAAGTAGTCTCTACAAAAGAAGAGTTTGCTAACGGAACTTTTCAGCCGCTTATAGATGATGCTGAAGCTAAAGCCGATAAAGTAAAATCTTTAGTATTTTGTACCGGTAAATTCTACTATGATCTTCTTGAGCGTAGAGAGGAATTAGAACGTGATGATGTGGCTCTGGTTAGAATTGAGCAGTTGTTCCCGCTACCGGCAGAACAAATAAAGGCTGTAATTAGCAAGTACAAAAATGCCGATGATGTAGTATGGGCACAGGAAGAGCCAAGAAACATGGGAGCTTATAGCCATTTGTTGCTACATTTAGAGGAGACAAAGAACTTTAGAGTATGTAGCAGGAAGTTTTACGGTTCGCCGGCGGCAGGAAGCTCGGTGAGGTTTAAAAAACGTCACGAAAAAGTAATAGAATCTGTTTTTGATAAGACCTTAGAGGTCACTGTTAAGTAATTAGAAAATTTGCCAACAGTAGTTGGCGTATAAAAATAAAAAAGAAGAAATCATGGCTTTAGAAATGAAAGTCCCTTCTCCGGGAGAATCAATTACCGAAGTTGAAATCGCACAGTGGCTGGTTTCAGACGGAGATTATGTAGAAAAAGATCAGGCAATTGCCGAAGTAGATAGTGACAAGGCAACCCTTGAACTTCCGGCAGAAGCGAGTGGGATCATTACCCTTAAGGCAGAAGAAGGCGATGCTGTAGCTGTAGGGCAGGTGGTTTGCCTTATTGATACCGATGCTCCAAAACCCGGAGGTGGAGAGAGTGATTCTAAAGAAGTGGTAAAAGAAGAGAAGGAAGCGTCTTCGGCTAAAGAAGAAGAACTTGAATCTTCAAAGAAAGACAATAAAAAGGCTGAAGCCAAAACTGAATCGTCTTCAAAACCAAGTACACCGGCCCAAAAGCAGGATACTTATGCTACAGGTAGTCCTTCGCCGGCTGCTAAAAAGATCCTCGATGAAAAAGGAATGGACGCGAAGTCTGTGAAGGGAACCGGTCGTGACGGCAGGATCACCAAAGAGGATGCGACCAATGCCAAGCCTTCAATGGGTACTCCCGGGAATGGTAAGCGCGGGGAAGAGCGTAAGAAAATGTCTATGCTGCGCCGCCGTGTAGCCGAACGTTTAGTAGAGGTTAAGAATGATACCGCCATGCTTACTACTTTTAATGAAGTAGATATGTCTGCAATCTTCTCGCTTCGCAAACAATACAAAGATGAGTTTAAAGACAGGCATGGGGTAAGCCTAGGTTTTATGTCTTTCTTTACTCTTGCCGTGGTTCGCGCACTTGATCTTTACCCCGGAGTGAATTCAATGATTGATGGAGATTTCCAGGTGAAGTACGACTATAAAGATATCAGTATTGCTGTATCTGGCCCAAAAGGTCTTATGGTTCCGGTGTTGAGAAATGTCGAAAACATGAGTTTTAGAGCTGTGGAAGCTGAGATCAAACGCCTTGCAATAAAGGTGAGGGATGGGCAGATCACTGTAGATGAAATGACCGGCGGAACGTTTACCATTACCAACGGTGGAGTGTTTGGGTCTATGCTTTCAACTCCAATTATCAATCCTCCACAAAGTGGAATTCTCGGGATGCACAATATTGTAGACCGTCCGGTGGCAATTGACGGTCACGTAGAAATTCGTCCTATCATGTACGTTGCCCTTTCGTATGATCACAGGATTATTGATGGTAAAGAATCTGTAGGATTCCTTGTGGCAGTAAAAGAAGCTCTGGAAAATCCTGAAGAACTGCTGATGGATAACGACGTGAAAAGAGCTTTGGAGCTCTAGGGTCTCTAAAATAGTAAAAAAGAAAGGCAATGATTTCAGGATCATTGCCTTTCTTTTTTTGTACTAATAAGCCAACAGGGTGTAGATGTTGAGCAGTAGTACAAAAATAATCAATGCTGCCATTAAAGCCGGAAACACCGGCAGGTGCTTTAGGTTGAAGAAATTCATAGCGATAGATTTTTTTGGTGACTGTAAGTTAGAAAAAACACTACCGCTCACATATGGGGAGAATCCCCCAATTTTAAATTACTTGAGATAAAGGTTCATTGATTTGTAATCAATAATAGCTTTTCCTTTTTTTAGAATGTCGGCTCCAATGATTCCCTGTACCTTTTCGGCTTTGTGTTTTACCAGGGCATCATTTACATGTCTTAAATCGAACAGTACCAGGTCGACCTTCTTTTTTTTCCAGCCTTTAATTTCAATGATATTCTTCTGGGCGATTTGGGTCATCATATTGGTGGCACCCGCACCGGCAGCTTTAATGTCGCTGTCTTCGGCCAGGAGTTCAAAATGGGAAACGGCTTCCAGGCCTACACAGGTACTTGATGCGCCTGTGTCAAGAATGAAATTCCCTTCTATCTGGTTTATTTTCGCTTTTAATTCTAAATGCTGAGTGGCGGTATAGGTAAGTGGAATTTTTTTATATCCTTTTTCCTTGAGTAACTTCTTGAGAGATGCCATTCTTTTCTTTTTTTGACAAAGATAGCTGTATAAAATAAATTAATTTTGCCGTTATGACAATTACCGATACACATACGCACCTCTACAGTGAATCTTTTGATGACGACCGTAAGGAAATGATTGAAAGAGCCATAGCAGCCAATATTACCAGATTCTTTATTCCTGCAATAGATTCGACATATATTCAGGATATGTACGCCCTGGAAAAGGCATTTCCGGAGCATATTTTTCTCATGGCCGGTTTACATCCCACTCATGTAAAGGAGAATTATAAGGAAGAATTGGCTATAGTTGAAAAGCAACTTGAGGAAAGGAAGTTTTATGCCGTTGGCGAGACCGGTGTTGACCTTTATTGGGATAAATCTACACTGAAAATTCAGCAGGAAGCCTTCAGGTATCAAATTCAGCTTGCTAAAAAGCATAAATTACCGATAGTTATTCACTGCCGCGATGCTTTTGATGAAGTTTTTGAAGTCCTGGAACAGGAAAAAGAAGAAGGCCTTTTTGGTATCTTTCATTGCTTTACCGGAACCTTGGAGCAAGCCCAAAAAGCCCTTTCTTACAATATGAAGCTGGGTATAGGCGGGGTATTAACCTTCAAAAATGGCAAAATTGACAGGTTCTTAAGTGAAATTCCGCTTAGTGAAATTGTGCTGGAAACCGATGCACCATATCTGGCACCGGTGCCTTATAGAGGAAAAAGGAATGAAAGTCTGTATATTGTTGAAGTACTTAAAAAAGCGGCAGAGGTTTACAACACGAGTCCCGAAGAAATAGCTGAAGTTACTACCCGTAACTCCCGGGAGATTTTTGGGATATAGCAGAGACTTGTGCTTATATTTTTGTTTTTTTGCTAACTCTAATGATGAAACAGTGACAAATTACGACGATATTCGGTTTTATAATGATGACGAAGTGCAGGATGCTCTAAAAGATTATGTTAGGCATCCTATGATAAAAGGGCTATTAACTTTTACTTTTCCGAATGTTGCTTATGAAAAAATAGAGGAGAAGGTAGTACAGTGCAACTCCATCAGGGATTTTCAAACCGGGATTATTTATCACACCGTGCAAAAGGTGTTGAGTAAAAGTTCTGAAGGGCTAACTTACTCCGGCTTCGATTCCCTTGATAAAGACGAATCTTACCTTTATATTTCCAACCACCGCGATATCGTTCTAGATACTTCTCTCTTAAACTGTGTGTTATATGAGAGTGATTTGCGAATGACTGCTTCAGCCATTGGTGATAACCTCGTAAAAAAGCCATTTTTACTGGCCCTTTCACGCCTCAATCGAAATTTTCTTGTAAAAAGGGGAATTAGTCCGAGAGAAATGCTGAAGAGTTCTCAAAAGCTTTCAGAATATATAAGAAAGCTGCTGCTTGAAGATAAACGTTCGGTATGGATGGCGCAGCGGGAGGGAAGAACCAAAGACGGAAATGATAATACCCAGCAGGGAGTGTTGAAAATGCTGGCCATGGCTAAAGGAGATGACTCTGTTGCTGAATATTTTACAAAACTGAAGATAGTCCCTGTGGCAATCTCTTATGAATTTGATCCTACAGATGTGCTTAAACTGCCCGAAATTCTAGCAAAAAGAATGGAGCAGATCTACATTAAATCGGCAAACGAAGATTTTAAATCTATCCTGAAGGGTGCTCTGGGGAATAAGGGAAGAATACATATCTCGGCCGGGGAACCTATTAGTGCAGCGGCACTGGGTGAAATTGAAGCAAAAGCAGGTTCAATGAACGAGCAGCTTCAGAAGATAACCGCCAGCATAGATTATCGCGTGCACCAGAACTACAAGCTGTGGCCTGCCAATTATATTGCCTTTGACCTTTTGAACGGTAGCAGCATGTTTCAGGAAAATTATACTTCAAAGCAAAAACGGCAATTTGAAAGGCGTCTTACCCGACGGGTCAACTTTAAAAACGCCCTTGAGGTGAACAGTTACCTCCTTATGTATGCCAATCCGGTAATAAATCAGAAGAATCAGCATGAAAACCAGCGCTAATATTCTCCTTATTTACACCGGTGGAACTATTGGTATGGTGAAGGATTTTGAGACAGGAGCTCTTAAAGCCTTTAATTTTAGTGAGCTGCTTCAAAATATCCCCGAATTAAAACTTCTTGAACATAACATAGATACCATAAGTTTTGAACGTCCTATAGATTCTTCTAACATGAACCCGGCTTCCTGGCTGCAGATGGCTGAAATCATTGAGGAAAAATTTGAGATGTATGACGGGTTTGTGGTTTTGCATGGCAGTGATACTATGTCTTACAGCGCCTCGGCCCTGAGTTTTATGTTTGAAAATTTGTCTAAACCCGTGATTTTTACCGGTTCACAACTGCCTATTGGAGACCTGCGGACAGATGCTAAAGAAAATCTTATTACCAGCATACAAATTGCCGGGCTTCAGAAGAACGGTAAGCCGGTCATTACTGAGGTAGGTCTTTATTTTGAGTACAAGCTTTACCGCGGTAACCGTACTTCGAAGATCAATGCAGAACACTTTCAGGCTTTTGCTTCCCCAAATTATCCGCCGCTGGTAAATTCCGGTGTGCATTTGGCTGTGAACGATGCTTATCTATGGCAGCCGCACAACCGCCGAAAGATGAAACTCCACAAGGGGCTTAACGATGAGATTGCCTTGATAAAGATATTTCCGGGTATCAACAGGAGCCTGCTGGAGCACATATTGGCCAAAGAAGGTTTGAAAGGGGTGATACTGGAAACTTATGGTAGCGGAAATGCGCCTACTCAAGACTGGTTTGTTCAGCTTTTAAAAGATACCATCTCCCGCGGGGTGGTCATTGTTAATGTTACGCAGTGTATTGGGGGCAGTGTGGCCATGGGACAGTATGAAACCAGTACGCAGCTTAAAAAGATTGGCGTAGTGTCGGGTAAAGACATTACTACTGAGGCTGCTGTGACTAAAATGATGTACCTCCTGGCAAAGGAACTTAGCCCAAAAGTTTTCAGAACAATTTTTGAAACATCTTTACGTGGGGAAATGTCGTAATTTTTGCTGCTGTTACTTGACCAGCTTCTCTTTTTTTTCGTTATTTGGCGAACTGTTCAGAAAAAGTTAAAAAAAGCACTGGATTGTATTTTTACTAGAGAGGTGGCCGAGTGGTCGAAGGCGCACGCCTGGAAAGTGTGTATACCCCACAAGGGTATCGAGGGTTCGAATCCCTTCCTCTCTGCTAGTTATTTTTATTTGAATAAATATTTATATCTTTAACCCGTTAACTAATTAAATTAAGACAAAAAGTAATGAAAAGATTATTTTCAATTTTGGTGATCGCTACAATTATGGTGTTCGGAGCCGTAGATGTGAATGCGACAAATAACGTGAATGCCCTGCCGGCTACCATGGTGAACTTTGTTCAGGATGAAGATCAGGCTGTTGCTGAAGAAGCAGAAACCGAAGATGTAGGATTTCACCAGGAGCTGAAAAGGCGCTTCATTGAAGGTGGACCTGGCTTTATGGGAATTGTACTTCTTTGTTTGATCTTAGGTCTGGCAATTGCAATTGAAAGAATTATATACCTTAACCTTGCTACTACCAATACAAAAAAATTGGCGCAAGATGTTGAGGATGCACTAAACACAGGTGGTATTGAAGCTGCTAAGGATGTTTGTCGTAACACAAAAGGTCCTGTTGCTTCTATCTACTATCAAGGTCTTGACCGTGCCGAAGAAGGTACAGAAGCTGCTGAAAAAGCGGTTGTAGCTTACGGTGGTGTTCAAATGGGACTTCTTGAGAAAAACGTATCATGGGTATCTCTGTTTATCGCTCTTGCTCCTATGCTTGGGTTCATGGGTACGGTAATTGGTATGATCGAAGCTTTCGATAGAATTGAAGCAGCGGGAGATATGCAGCCTTCACTTGTTGCAGGTGGTATTAAAATCGCACTTCTTACTACAGTATTTGGTTTGATCGTAGCTATTATTCTTCAAATCTTCTACAACTACATCATTGCTAAGATTGACCGTATTGTAAACGATATGGAAGATGCTTCTATCACTTTGATGGATATACTTGTAGAGTACAAGAATAAAAGAAGAGTATAATAATACCAAGATTTAATTATGACCTTACATAAAATATTAAAATATCTAGCGCTCGTCATCGGAGTGGTTGGGCTCATCCTTTGGGGGAGAGTGCTCATGGCTGGTGATGATGCTATAGAAAATTCAGCCGATGTACAGGCAAGCGTGGTATCTCCATTCTTATATGTTGCATATCTTGTGTTTGCTATAATTGTACTGCTGGTTTTGTTCTTCGTAATAAAAGGTTTGTTTTCAGGGGATATTAAAAGGACCCTTATTGCAGTCGGATCTTTTATTATCGTAGTGGCAATTGCCTATGTACTTACAGATGGTACCGAGAAAACTCTTAGTGATGGAACAATGCTTTCAGCAAGTGCAGACCACTGGGTAGGAGCAGGTCTTGTGACCTTCTACATCCTTGCCGGAGCTGCAGTATTGCTAATGGTACTTTCGGGAGTAAGAAAACTTATAAACTAAAGAAACTATGGCCAGACGATCTACACCTGAAGTTAATGCCGGTTCATTGGCCGACATCGCCTTCTTGCTTTTGATCTTCTTCCTGGTGACCACAACTATTGAGACAGATAGCGGTATCAGCAGAAAGTTGCCTCCAATGCAGGATGAAAATGTGGAACCGCCAATTATCAAAGAAAAGAACATTTTCAAGGTAATTGTAAACCGAAATAATGATCTGTTAGTAGAAGATGAGCTCATGGAGCTTAAAGATCTTAGAGAAGCTGCTGTTGCCTTTTTAGACAATGGTGGCGGGGTAGGCCCCGAGGCATGTGACTATTGCCAGGGCTCCGGAGATCCTACTTCTTCAGATAATCCTATCAAAGCAGTAATTATGCTTGTAAATGACAGGCAAACCGAATATGGTACTTACATTGCAGTTCAAAACGAACTGGTAGGAGCATATAACGAGTTGCGTGATCGTACCGCCCAAAGGTTGTACGGCAAGTCATTTACTCAGATGGAAGCTGATTACAACAGTGTCAATTATACCGGAAATAAAGATAGGTTGAAGGAACAAATTGAGGAAGTTAAAGATATGTGGCCTCAAAAACTTTCTGAAGCCGATCCTAAAAATTAATCGCGAAAACTAAGAACTATGGCAAAATTCAATAAGAAAAAAGGTAGTGAACTGCCCGCGATCAATACTTCGGCTCTGCCTGATATCGTATTTATGCTTCTTTTCTTCTTCATGGTTGCTACAACAATGAGGGAGACCACGCTGAAAGTGCAAAACACATTGCCTTATGCCGACCAGGTGGAAAAGCTTGATAAGAAAGATCTTGTGATGTACATTTATGCAGGTAAACCGAGTTCCAGGTTTCAACAAAATTTTGGTACCGAAGCCAGGATACAGCTAAATGATAACTTCGCAGAGGTTACTGATATTCAACAGTTCATTTATGCCGAAAGAGAAACTAAGAGAGAGGAGCTTGTTCCTTTCCTTACAACAGCGCTTAAAGTTGACCACGAAACCAACATGGGTCTTGTATCTGATATAAAAATGGAGCTTAGAAAAGCTGAAGCTCTTAAAATCAACTACACTACCCGTTCCGGTAAGGCGTCGCAAAACTTTGACTAAAATCAATTCATTATTTTTTGAAAATCCCCTTTCAAGTCTTTTGAAAGGGGATTTTTTTTGAATGCTGTTTTGCTTCGTATTATCTTTGGTTAAAATACTTCAATGCACAACATCCAAAAATGGCATTTTCTTCTCTTAATTTTCTTCCCGCTTTTTTTACAGGGGCAGGAAAGGAATGAGATCCCTTCGGTTGTAGATAGTTTGTATCGGGAAGACCAGGTCTATTTTGGCTTTACGTATAACATCGTTACCGGAAGCCCTTCAGAAATAAAGAGTTCACAGTTTTCAGGAGGTTTTCATGCCGGATTTATAAGGGATTTTCCGCTTAACGCCCGTCGGAATATTGGTGTTGGAGTGGGACTGGGCTGGTCAATTGATACTTTTGGCCAAAACCTTTTTATAGGGGAAGACCCGGGAGGCGAAGCGACCCGGTTTGTAGTACTTAACAGGGACAGGGTAGACTTTGATGCCAATCGCTTTACCACGCAGTCTATTGATCTCCCTGTGCAGTTTAGATGGCGTACATCCACGCCCGAGAGTTACAAATTCTGGCGCATATATACCGGGATACGGCCATCATATGTCTATTACTTCCAATCTAAATTTGTTCAGGATGGAAATACTTTTAAGGAGACCAATGTTTCTGAATTCGAGCGATTGCGGTTAGGGGCGACCTTTACTTTTGGATATAATACCTTTAATTTCTCCTTTTACTACAGTCTCAATTCCTTCTTTAAAGATGTTACAGTAAATAATGAGGATCTTGATCTTAAAACATTTCAGGTTGGGCTCACTTTTTACCTGCTATAGCCAAACCAGGGCAGCTATAACCTGGGGCAGTAGACCAAGAATAAACCCTATACTTAATTCGTTATACGAGTGGGCGGCATAAAGGAGTCGGGACGAAGCTGTGAGGCCGGTAATGGCTATCAGGAAGCTTACGCTGTAAACCAGGTTGAGATTAAAGTGTACACTTAGCAGGATCATAAATCCCAGTAACCCTGCCAGTCCCATCATGTGCAGACTTACCTTAACCTTTGCCAGTAGAAAGAACAACCCAAATATCGCAGAGGCCATGATGCCGGCAAAGAAGTAATATAACGCCGGGTAATCAAAGGTGTTGAGTACATATTTGAGCACCACAAAATCCAGCCCCGCATAGAGTAATAGCGGCCATTTTCTCTCCCTTATATCCCTTAGATGATGATCTGTTACCTTGCCTAAAGTTTTTAGCATGTAAACATAGACAATGGGAATGAAGATGGTAATAATGGCTATGGCCAGTAACTTGGCTTTTACCACTTCTATCGGGAAAAACCTTGGTGTTATCAGGAAATAGATTAAAGTACCCGCAAAAGGCATCCAAATGGGGTGGAAGAGGAAGGAAGCTGACCTTACGAGTAGCTTCATCAAATTTCTTTTCGAAGGCGGGCAACGGGAATATCCAGTTGCTCCCGGTATTTAGCAACGGTACGCCGCGCAATAGGGTATCCCTTTTCTTTCAGCATCTTCGCAAGTTTCTCGTCTGTAAGGGGTTTTCTCTTGTTTTCATCGTCAATGGTCATCTCAAGAATTTTCTTGATCTCCTTTGTCGAAACATCCTCTCCCTGATCGTTCTTCATAGATTCAGAAAAGAAATCCTTTATCAGCTTTGTTCCGTAGGGAGTATCTACGTATTTACTGTTGGCAACACGGGAAACCGTAGAGACATCCATATCGATCTCATCGGCAATATCCTTTAAGATCATTGGTCTTAAATTTCTTTCATCGCCGGTGAGAAAATACTCTTTTTGATAGTTCATGATGGCGCTCATCGTAACAAAGAGTGTGGTTTGTCGCTGTTTTATGGCTTCTATGAACCACTTTGCAGCATCCAGCTTTTGTTTGATGAACATGACCGCATCCTTCTGGGCTTTACTCTTCTCCCGTGATTCCTTATAGCCTTTAAGCATCTCACTGTAATCTTTGGAGACGTGCATTTCGGGTGCATTTCGGCCATTAAGGCTCAACTCAAGTTCGCCTTCTGCTATTTTAATTGTAAAGTCGGGGATCACATGTTCCACAGCCCTGGTGTTGCCGGCATAGGCACCACCGGGTTTAGGGTTGAGATGTTCAATGACCTCTATGGCATTTCGAAGGTCTTCTTCAGAAATATCATGCTTTGAAAGAAGTTTCTGGTAGTGTTTTTTACTAAACTGGTCAAAAGACTTCTCAATAATGTCTTTTGCCAGGCTTACAGGTCTTGTCTGGTCCCTTCTGTTTAACTGTATTAACAGGCATTCCTGAAGACTTCTGGCACCTACCCCTGCAGGGTCGAGCTCATGAACATATTTAAGTACTTTCTCTACAGTTTCCTCGTCGGTATATACATTTTGTGTGAAAGCGAGATCATCAACAATATCCTGAACAGATCTTCTTATGTAGCCGCTCTCATCAACACTTCCTACAAGAAATTCAGCAATCTCTTCTTCAGATTCGTCAAGTCTAAGCGTACTTAACTGCGTTTTTAAATATTGGGTGAAAGAAGTTCCGGAAGCATAGGGTACCTGTCTGTCTTCGTCATCTGCACTGTAATTGTTTGCCTGCAAACGATAATTGGGTATCTCGTCATCACTCAGGTACTCATCAACATCAATATCGGCTTCAATGCTCTCATTGCCCGGGTCTTCATCCTGGTAATCGTCTGTCTTGAAATCTTCTTCGTACTCGTCACTCTCTTCTTTACCGCCTTCAAGCGCGGGGTTTTCCTCCATCTCCTGCTTAAGCCGTTGCTCAAAAGCCTGTGTAGGCAGCTGGATAAGCTTCATCAACTGTATTTGCTGAGGAGAAAGCTTTTGAGATAATTTAAAATTTAACTGCTGTTTTAGCATATTCTTACTGGCTTTTTATAAAAATAAAAAAAACAATCTACAAACGTAAACGAACGCAGATTGTTTTATGAGTACTTTAGGATGAAAGGCTTTTTAGAACTCGGCGTTTAGAGGTGTTCTTGGGTAAGGGATCACGTCTCTAATGTTCCCCATACCGGTAGCAAACTGCACCAGTCTTTCAAACCCAAGTCCAAACCCACTGTGTACACAGGTTCCAAACTTTCGGGTATCAAGATACCACCAAAGTTCTTTTTCATCTATATCAAGCGCCTGCATCTTTTGTTTTAAGACATCAAGGCGTTCTTCCCGTTGCGAGCCACCCACAATCTCTCCAATTCCGGGGAAAAGGATGTCCATTGCGCGTACGGTCTTTCCGTCTTCATTTAAACGCATGTAAAACGCTTTTATGTTGGCGGGGTAATCAAATAATATTACAGGACATTTAAAGTGCTTTTCAACAAGGTATCGTTCATGCTCACTTTGAAGATCGGCTCCCCATTCTTCAATGATGTAATTGAATTTTTTCTTCTTATTAGGCTTAGAGCTCTTTAAGATATCGATCGCCTCGGTATAGCTTACTCTTTTGAAGTTGTTCTCAACCACAAATCTCAGCTTATCGCTAAGGCTCATAGCACTACGTTCGGCTTCCGGTTTTGCCTTATCTTCATTTGCCTGGCGTTCTTCAAGAAAAGCAAGATCATCCTTGCAGTTGTCCAGCACATACTTCAGCACATATTTGATGAAGTCTTCAGCAATGTCCATATTTCCGGCAAGGTCACAAAATGCCATTTCTGGCTCTACCATCCAAAACTCGGCAAGGTGGCGTGATGTGTTTGAATTTTCAGCTCTAAAAGTAGGGCCAAAAGTATAGATTTGACCTAAACCTAGAGCATAAGTCTCCCCTTCGAGTTGGCCAGATACGGTAAGATTGGTTTCTTTTCCGAAGAAATCTTCTTTATAGTTAATAGAACCATCTTCGTTACGCGGCACATTATCAAGATCAAAAGAAGTTACTCTAAACATTTCTCCTGCACCTTCAGCATCACTTCCGGTAATAATTGGAGTGTTCACATAGTGAAAATTGTTTTGCTGAAAATAGCTGTGAATGGCAAAAGCGAGTTTAGACCTTAGCCTCATCACGGCTCCAAAAGTGTTGGTTCTCACCCTAAGGTGCGCCTGCTCCCTAAGTTTCTCGAGAGAATGCCTTTTTGGAGAAAGAATGGTGTACTTCACTTCTTCGGGATCTGCATCTCCAAGAATTTCTACGGCGTTTGCCTGTACTTCCACTTTTTGCCCGCTACCCTGACTCTCTACCAGGGTTCCTGTCACCTTTATCGCAGCACCAACAGTGATGCGCTTTAAGGTATTTTCGCTTAGCTTTTCATAGTCTACCACACATTGCATGTTGTTGATGGTAGAGCCATCATTTAAAGCTATAAACCGGTTGCTCCTAAAGGAACGTACCCAACCTTTTACTTCAACTTCCTGCAAATACTGAGTGCTTTCTAAAAGTTCTGCAACTTTTCCTGTGATCATCTTTTTCTATTTGAAGAGCAAAGATAATTTTTCCGCACTTGCCTTACAAGTAATAAAATAAAGGCTTCTGACAAAATTAGGTGTCAAAAATCACATTTTTGGATCCTCTTCTTCTGAAATTTCTTCGGAATCCTCTTCCTGCGGAATAATATTTATCGTTGGCTCCCGCAGTACATCTTTGTTAGCGATTTCCTTCTGAAGTGAAAGAAGTAAAGCCGGAAGCAGTAGCAGGTTAGAAAGCATGGCGAATAAAAGAGTTGCCGAAACCAGTCCGCCAAGAGCAACGGTGCCTCCAAAACTACTTATCATAAATACCGAAAAGCCAAAGAAAAGCACAATTGAGGTATAGAACATGCTTACACCCGTCTCCCGCAGTGCCGCATAAACCGATCTTTTTACCTTCCAGTTATTCGCCTTAAGCTCCTGCCGGTACTTGGCGAGAAAATGTATGGTATCATCTACCGAAATTCCAAAGGCAATACTAAATACAAGAATGGTCGAGGGTTTTATAGGTACACCAAGAAAGCCCATCATTCCGGCAGTTACCAGCAACGGCAGTAAATTCGGGATTAGAGAAACTAGGATCATTTTAAACGAACGGAACATCCAGGCCATGATCACAGCAATCAGAAAAATAGCCAGGCTTAAGGAGATGACAAGATTCTTTACAAGATAATTGGTCCCTTTCTGAAATATTAAGGCCTTCCCGGTCATTTCTATCGAAAACCGGTCTTCAGGAAAAATCTCCCTGATCTTTGGCCACAGGTCTTCTTCGATCTCCTCCATCTCCTGGGTGCCAATATCTTTCATAAAGCTTGTCATACGGGCGTAGCGGCCTGTGCTGTCTACAAAAGAGGTGAGCAGGTTATCACCGCTGGCATCCAGCCCCTTTGCATAAGGCAAAATAAAAGTTCTTTCTTGGGAGGTGGGCAGCTGGTAGTATTTTGGGTTGCCATTGTAATACGCTTGCTTGGCATACTTCACCAGGTTGACTATAGAAAGGGGAGGGGAAAGTTCATCTTCTTCGGCAATAAGTTCCTGGAGTTCCTCCATTTTCTTTAAGGTTGGCAGTTTCATCACTCCCTGCTCCCGCTTAGTGTCAATAACAATTTCTAATGGCATTACACCATCAAATTCTTCTTCAAAGAACTTAATGTCCTTAAAGAATGCTGCCTCCTGTGGCATATCTTCCAGCAGGCTTCCCGAAACCTTTATGGTATAAATTCCAATGATACTCGATACGAGTAAAATAAGGGAGATAATGAAAATGGCAATGCGGTGGTGCTTCACCATTCTTTCCATCCAGTTTACAAAGCCACCAATCCATCTTTTATTGAGGTGCTTGAGGTGTTTTTCCCGCGGCACATTCATGTAACTGTAGATAATGGGGATGATGAGCAGACTTAGAATAAAGATCGCAATGATGTTTATTGAAGCTACTATCCCAAATTCCTTGAGCAGGGTGCTTTCAGTAAGAATAAAGGTGGCAAACCCTGAGGCTGTGGTAAGATTGGTCATCAAAGTGGCATTCCCCACTTTGGTAATTACCCGCTGCAGTGACTTTGCCTGGTTGCCGTGTTTCTGGATCTCCTGCTGATATTTATTGATGAAGAAAATGCAGTTGGGAATTCCTATTACAATAATTAATGGCGGAATGATAGCGGTAAGCACGGTGATCTCATAATGTAAAAGCCCCAGCACGCCAAAAGCCCACATTACACCTATAACTACGGTAATCATTGAAATTACGGTAGCGCGCACACTTCTAAAGAAAAAGAAGAAGATAAGGGAGGTCACCAGTAAGGCTGCGCCAATGAACAATCCTATTTCATCAATAATATTTTGGGAGTTGAGGGTGCGTATATACGGCATGCCCGATACATAAACATTTAGCCCATACTCCTCTTTAAACTTTTCTACTAACGGGATAAGCTCTTCTACTACAAAAGTCTTGCGCTGGCCGGTGTTCACTATTTCCTGGTCCAGGTACACCGCAGTTTGCACGGTATTGGAATGCCTGCTGTAAACAAGACCTTCGTAAAATGGCAAATCCTGAAACAATTTTTCCCGGTATTCTTTTACCTGCTGGTCATTGGGGTTAGCCTCTTTGATAAACGGAACCATCTCAAAACGCCCCGGATCTTCAAATTTTTCAAGTTTTTTTAAGTTGCCTAAGGCTACAGTGAACTCAACTTCCTGAAAATTGATTAAGCTGTCGGCCAGTTCATTCCAGGCGGTAAAATTCCTGGGGGTAAAGAGTGCTGTATCATTAACAGCCATGACAATAACATTCCCTTCTTCCCCAAATTTATTCAGGAATTCCTGGTACTGGAGGTTAATGGGATCATCATCGGGCAGGAGGTTGGCTTCAGTATAGGAAAACCTCATGTTCTTCCACTGTAAAGCGAGAAATACGGTACAGGCAGTAATTAATACCAGGATGAGGATCCTGTTCCGAAGAATAGTGCGTGCAACAGTATTCCAGAACTCAAAGCCGAGGATTTTAGACATGGGAAAAATTTGTTTTGCAAAGGTATGAAAGCATGTAAACTTTTTCCAACGTAGCGATCCCGAAAAAGGACAAAAAAAGCGACTTAAAAAGCCGCTTTTTGAAAGGTATGGTTCAACTGTCTTATTAGACGGTCATGATCTCTTTTTCTTTTACGGCCAGCACCTTCTCAATCTTCTCGATATAGGTATCTGTAAGCTTTTGGATTTCGGCTTCTCCTGTTTTTTGAAGGTCTTCAGAAATATCAAGCTTTTTAATGTCCTGGTTGGCATTTTTGCGGTCGTTTCTTACTCCAATTTTTGCATCTTCAGCTTCGGCTTTGGCCTGTTTTGCCAATTCGCGACGACGCTCCTCTGTTAAAGGGGGAACATTAATGATCACGCTGTCTCCGTTATTCATTGGGTTGAATCCGAGGTTTGCCTGCATAATGCCTTTTTCAATGGCAGTGATCATGTTCTTCTCAAATGGCTGAATGGTAAGGGTGCGCGCATCGGGCGTGTTTACGTTGGCCACCTGGTTAAGCGGGGTCTGGCTTCCGTAGTAATCTACTCTTACGCTACCAAGCATTGCCGGGGTGGCTTTCCCGGCCCTAATGTTGAGTAATTGTTTCTCAAGGTGAAGAATGGCTTGATCCATTGCTTCTTTTGTGCTATCGATTATAAAATCTAACTCGTCGTCCATTTCTAAAAATTAATTTTTAAAAATTATATAAGTCTTGTTCGTCTAAAAATTTACTTTGGTACCAATTTTTTCTCCGATTACTACCTTTTCTAGGTTGCCCGGTTTGTTCATGTCAAACACGATAATTGGCAATTTATTTTCCTGGCTAAGGGTGAAAGCCGTAGTGTCCATCACCTTTAATCCTTTTGTAAGTACATCGTCAAAGCTGATAAAGTCAAATTTCTTTGCTTTTTTATCAATTTCAGGATCTGCTGTATAGATTCCATCAACGCGTGTACCTTTTAGAATAACGTCTGCGTCTATTTCGATAGCACGTAAAACTGCTGCCGAATCTGTTGTGAAGTAGGGATTACCTGTGCCACCTCCAAAAATGACTACCCGGCCTTTCTCAAGGTGTCGCATAGCTTTTCTTCGGATAAATGGCTCGGCCACTTCATTGATCTTTATGGCCGATTGTAACCTGGTTTGAATACCGGCATCTTCGAGGGCCGATTGCAGGGCCAGGCCATTGATTACCGTGGCCAGCATTCCCATGTGGTCTCCGGTTACGCGATCCATTCCACGGCTCGCACCTGCCACCCCTCTAAAGATATTACCACCTCCAATGACTATAGCTACCTCAACTCCCCTGTTAGTCACTGCTTTTATTTCTTTGGCATATTCGGCTAAACGTATTGGGTCGATTCCGTATTGGCGGGTTCCCATGAGAGCCTCGCCCGAAAGTTTTAATAAAATTCTTTTGTAATGCATCTACGTGATTTGATGGGTTGTGCAAAACTAAGGAATTTATTAATGTGATATAGCGATAAAAAAGATTATTGGCACGTGCCGGCAGGGAAGATGATTTTCCTATTTTTAACCATGAAGAAATAATTACTTCAAATTAAATTTCACAATGAAGAAAACAGTTGTTTTAAAGGCTTTACTGGTCTTGAGTATCTTTTTAGGATTTTCCTGTGATAAGAATGATGCTATTGAAGGAACCCTGCCGGGCACATGGATTGAAGTGCAACCTGTATATGAACGCACCACACTTTTGTTTTCTTCGGAAAATAAAATGGTAAAAATAGATGGAGAGGGCAATGAAGAGAATTTCTCTTATGAAATTAAAGGAGATTCAATTCATTTGAGTAAACCCGGACAGGAAGATATGCGTAGATTTTTCTTTAAGAAACTTGATCCCGCAAGGTTCCAGATAGGAAATTTTTACACCACCAATCCTGAGGTTGAAGGTGCTTTTATGATCTTTGAACGACAATAATGGGTCTCAAAAAAGGCAAAAAACCCGCTCCTTTTTGGAAGCGGGTTTTTTATTGTATAAAAAGTTTAATGCTTATCCTAAAGCAACTCTTTCAAAAGCAACTACAGAAAGATTGGCATTCTCAGACTTTACATATTCAGCAACAGACATTTTACTGTCTTTGATGAAATCCTGGTTTACAAGAGTGTTGTCTTTAAAGAAACGCTTGATCTTACCTTTAGCGATATTGTCAAGCATACCTTCTGGCTTACCTTCCTGTCTTAGTTGATCTTTAGCGATCTCTATTTCTTTCTCGATCACAGACTGGTCAACACCTTCTTCATTAAGAGCAACAGGGTTCATGGCAGCTGCCTGCATAGAAACGTTCTTGGCAATTTCGTCAGCGTTTTCTGTTTGTTCAGAAAGTCCTGTCAAAACAGCAATCTTGTTACCTGCGTGGATGTAAGAACCTACGAAAGGAGCTTCAAGAGTCCTGAAGTCACCAATCTCGATTTTCTCACCAATAACACCAGTTTGTTCAGTTAATTTCTCCTGTACAGTGATGCCTTTGTAATCTTTTGCAAGTAGTTCTTCTTTTGAATTTACGTTCAAAGCAAGATCAGCGAAGTCTTGAGCAAGTTGAATGAAAGATTCATTCTTAGCAACGAAATCTGTCTCACAGTTAAGGGAAACGATCACACCTCTGGTGTTGCCTTCATTCACTGTAGCAATTACGGCTCCTTCAGAAGATTCTCTGTCGGCACGATTGGCAGCAACTTTTTGGCCTTTCTTACGAAGTACTTCAATAGCTTTTTCGTAATCTCCTTCGGCTTCAACCAATGCCTTTTTACAGTCCATCATACCGGCACCGGTTGCTTTTCTCAATTTATTTACTTCTGCGGCGGTTATATTAGCCATAGTCTTAAATGTATTTTATTAAAAAAAAAATAAGTCGTTTAGTTAAATTCAAATGAATGCAACCAAACGACTTACAGATCAATATTATTAACTTCTATTCTTCTTCGTCGTTAGAGCTTGCATTAGCTAAAGTCTCTTTTTTAGACTCCAGCTTTACATCCTGCTGAGCTTCTTTCATGTCTTTTTTATCCTGTGGATCTGTAGACGGAACTTCAGCTTCTACTCTTGGCTTTCTTGCCTTAGGAGCTTTTTTTGCAGGTTTGTCTTCTGCAGAATCTTCTTCTTTACCTTCTTTTCCTGAAGCTTTTCTTTCAGAAAGGCCTTCTACGATAGAGTCGGCCACGTAAGAAACTACTTTGCTAATTGATTTGGAAGCATCATCGTTTGCAGGGATAACATAATCCACATCTCTTGGATCTGAATTGGTGTCAACCATTGCAAAAATTGGAATGTTTAATTTTTGAGCTTCTTTAACCGCGATGTGTTCACGAGTGATGTCTACTACGAATAGGGCACCTGGAAGGCGGCTCATATCGGCAATAGAACCTAAGTTTTTATCCAACTTAGCTCTTAAACGATCTACTTGTAAGCGTTCTTTCTTAGAAAGTGTGTTGAAAGTACCGTCTTTCTTCATTCTATCGATAGAAGCCATTTTCTTAACAGCTTTACGAATAGTAACGAAGTTGGTCAACATACCACCAGGCCATCTTTCGGTGATGTAAGGCATGTTAGCTCTTTCGGCTTGTTCAGCAACAATTTCTTTTGCTTGTTTCTTGGTAGCTACGAAGAGTATTTTTCTACCACTGGCTGCAATTTTGCTAAGAGCCTCACCGGCTTCCTGCATTTTAGCAGCACTCTTGTATAGGTTGATGATGTGAATCCCATTGCGCTCCATGTATATGTAAGGCGCCATGTTCGGGTTCCATCTTCTTGTGAGGTGTCCAAAATGTACACCTGCATCAAGTAATTCTTTTACTTCTACTTTGTTTGCCATTTTTGTAATAGTTTACGTTCTGTTGAGATAGCAACAACCAGGTGGCGATACAATATCAGGCCCTGACCGTTTAGATGCTAAACTAACCACCGGCACTTCGACGAGCTTAGTGTGATTCCGGAGTAACAACAAAAATCTAATGATTTAAATGAACTTTTAGTGTCTTTAAACACCAAATAATATTAACGTTTAGAGAACTGGAATTTCTTACGAGCTTTCTTCTGACCGAATTTCTTACGTTCAACCATTCTTGGGTCTCTGGTAAGTAATCCTTCTGGCTTAAGAGTGCTTCTGTTCTCGGCGTCTAACTCTACCATAGCTCTTGAAAGGGCAAGGCGAATAGCTTCGGCCTGTCCTGTGATCCCACCACCGTAAACATTTACTTTGATGTCAAAGCTTTCGTTGTTTCCGGTCATGTTAAGAGGCTGTCTTACCTTGTACTGAAGCGTGCTTGTAGAGAAGTAATCCTTAACGTCTTTTTTGTTTACAGTGATGTTCCCGCTTCCTGTAGAAACGTACACACGTGCAACAGCCGTTTTTCTACGGCCAATTTTGTGAATAACTTCCATTACTTAAGATCGTTTAAGTTAATAGTTTTTGGCTTTTGCGCCTGAACGTCATGCTCAGATCCAGCAAAAACTCTTAGGTTACGGAAAAGATCTGCTCCAAGTTTATTCTTTGGTAACATTCCTTTTACTGCATTTTCCACAAGTCTCTCAGGACCTTTTGTGAATAATTCCGTTGCAGTTAAACTTCTTTGACCCCCAGGATAGCCGGTGTGGCGAATGTACTCTTTAGAGTCCCATTTCTTTCCTGTTAAGTTGATCTTCTCGGCATTGATAACAACTACGTTATCACCGCAATCAACGTGTGGGGTAAAATTAGCTTTGTACTTTCCTCTTAGTAGCTTTGCTACTACAGAAGAAAGGCGGCCCAGGGCCTGTCCTTCAGCGTCTACAACAACCCACTCCTTATTTACAGTGGCTTTGTTGGCAGAAACCGTTTTGTAGCTTAATGTGTCCACACTAATTAAATTTACTTAATAATTAAACATTCCATTCCCTGCATAAAACAGGGGTGCAAATGTACAACTATAAATTTATATTACAAATGGCACTTTCAATAATTTAAAAGGTTTAAATAAACTGATTTTCAGGAGTATTTACTTTTATATAATAAGAGCCTTTTTTCTCTTCATAATGGGATTAGTGAAACCAACTGCCCCGCCTTCTTCTTTCAGAAACTTTTTTTGAATGAATTTTCCCTTCCTCTGGCCGCTTGCCTAAAGGGTTTAGTCGTTAAAAAGCACATAATCACCGATTAACGGATTTTTTTGTGTTAAAAAATTATTAAAAAAGATTAACTGCATTTATCTTTGCACCCTGTTTCAATGAAAAAGAAAAGGATAAGAAATGAAAAAAATGTTACAAAGAATGATGATTGGCGGAGTAGGACTAAGTATGCTAATTTCCTGTTCTGCAGATAGTGTGAATGATGATGCGCTATCCCTTAATGCCACAACCTCTACTGTGCCCACCCAAAATCTTACTATGAATGATTTGGCCGGCACCTGGAACATGTATTCCATGACCTCTGTTGGAGAAGGAAAGACTGTAGATTTTGATCTGGATGGGAATTCTACTTATGATCTCCTTAAAGAAACCGATTGTTTTGACAATATGTTTTTTGTTTTTGAAACCGATGGTGATGTTTTGACCGAAAATGCCAGACTGTTTTTTGACGGTACTTCTGGAAAATTTACCTGCGCTACCACAGGCCAGTACGCTGCGACATATCAAATAAGTGGGAATGACCTTACCGTTACTTTTACAGTGAATGGTGTGGAGTATACCCAGTCTAAAACCGTTTCCCGCTTCAGTGAAAATGGGAAAGAATATTTAAAAGTAACACTGACTGAAGCAGAGACCGATTCGGCTGTTTATGTAGCCAAAGATCCGGGAAACACTGTAGCTTCCGATATCAAGCAAATTGATATGGTATACCAAAGAGCTGAATAAAGTAATTTTTGCCCCAAAAAAGAATCCCCAAAAAAGTCATTTTTGGGGATTCTTTTTTAAGGTATAAGGAATAATGTTTAAGGAATATGGTTTTGGCAAACAAAAGTTAGTATTTAAAACCCTTGTTATACCTGCAGTGCTTATGCTACTTTAAAATCCTCATCTTTCAATTCAACACTAAATTTGATATTAGCTTTTAAAGCTCGGAATACTTTCAAAATCGTCTCAATAGTTACGTTTTTTGCATTTCGTTCTAGTTTGGAAATTTGCGATTTTTGAACACCTACCAATTCTCCGAGCTGTTCTTGAGTCAGTTGTCTTTCTTTTCTGGCAGATTTTATCATTTCTCCTAAAACTTCCAATTTCAGGTCAAACTCATATTTGTCACGCTCCTTTGTTCCAACTTCACCAATATGTTTGTCTTTCATTTGATCGAGCGTCATCATTTTCATTTTTTCCTTTGGGGTGTCCATAACCTTTGATTTTTATTGCTCAAAATATTCTTTCTTTATCTGTTTTGCTTTTTCAATTTCTTCTTTTGGCACTTTATCGGTTTTTTTGATAATGCCGTGTGTGGAAATTACAAGTGTTTCAGTTTTTCCCGTTTTATCCCAGAAGGCAAATAATCTATATTGTAGTCCTCTGAATTTGGTTCTGAATTCCCATATATCATCTGTAAGTTTCTTGAATAATTTTGGGTCGTTTACAAGTTTCGCTTTATCTAAATTGTAATAAATTTTCTTTCTCGTTTTCTCGTCCAGGTTTTCAAGAAAGTCAATTGCCTGCTCTAGAAAAACGACTTCAAACTTTTTCTCCATTCAGATTGCTTTGTTGTTCTCCAACAACAAAGCTAATGCAAAGTTTCTATATATGGAAACTTTTGTAGATGAGATTACATCATAAGTAACATTTTTGAATCATGTATCTCCTTAATCCTTGCCTTAATGTGCTTCCAGCCAGTTTTCTCCCAGGCCAAGTTCTACTTCCAGGGGTACTTCCATCTTAAAGGCGTTCTCCATTTCATGTTTCACCATTTTTTCAATGTCCTGCAATTCGGGACGGTACACATCAAAAACAAGTTCATCATGAACCTGTAGCAACATTTTTGTTCGGTAATTGCCCTCCTGTAGCTTTTCGTGGATATTGATCATAGCCAGCTTAATGATATCGGCGGCACTTCCCTGTATGGGGGCGTTTACAGCATTCCTTTCGGCTGCACTCCGCACCATCTGGTTACGGGAATTAATATCCCGCAAATACCTTCTTCTGCCAAGCACTGTTTGCACATACCCATGTTCGCGGGCAAATTCTACCTGTTCACTAATAAAATTCCGGAGCTTTGGATAGGTCTTATAATAAGTGTCTATAAGTTCTTTTGCTTCTCCTCTTGAAAGTTCGGTTTGATTGCTTAATCCAAAAGCTGAAACCCCGTATACAATTCCGAAGTTCACAGTTTTTGCATTGCTCCGTTGTTCCCGGGTCACCTCTTCTATAGGAACATTAAAAACTTTTGCAGCCGTAGAAGCGTGAATATCCTGATTCTGTTGAAATGCAGAGATCATATTATCTTCCTGGCTCAAGGCTGCGATAATTCTTAGTTCTATCTGGGAATAATCTGCCGCCAGTAAAATATGGTCTTCATCTCTGGGGACAAATGCCTGTCGCACCTGTCGCCCTCTCTCTGTACGAATTGGAATATTTTGAAGATTGGGGTTTGTTGAGCTCAATCTTCCTGTAGCTGCAACCGTCTGCATATAATCTGTATGCACTCTGCCCGTATTCTCATTTACCTGCAGGGGCAGGGCATCAATATAGGTGTTCTTGAGTTTTACGAGTCCGCGGTAGTCGAGTACCTGCCGCACTATTGCATGCTGCGGCGCCAGGGCCGATAGAATTTCTTCGCCCGTAGAATATTGTCCAGATTTTGTTTTTTTTGGCTTCTCTACCAGTTTCAGTTTTTCAAATAAAATAATACCGAGCTGTTTTGGAGAGCCTATATTAAACTCTTCTCCTGCGGTCTCAAAAATGGCATTTTCAAGCTGCTTTATATCTTTATCTAATGCTTCGGAAAGGCTCGCCAAAAAGTCTTTATCCAGTCTTATCCCTTCCAGCTCCATATCGGCCAGCACCCGTACCAACGGAATCTCAATCTCATTGAAAAGTTTTTCAGTATTGGCCTCCTTTAATTCAGGTGTAAAATGCTGTTTCAGCTGAAGGATCACATCGGCATCTTCAGCACTAAATTCGGTTTGCTGCTCCAGCGAAATATCACGCATGGATTTTTGGTTCTTTCCTTTTCCCAGCAATTCTTCCACAAAAACGGGAGAATAATTTAAATAGGTTTCTGCAAGTACATCCAGACTGTGGCGCATATCGGGGTTGATAAGGTAATGCGCGATCATGGTATCAAACAGCGGCCCTTTGAACCTGATGTTGTACTTGGCCAGTACTTTAATATCGTGTTTTAAGTTTTGCCCTACTTTTTCAATGTCTTCAGCTTCAAAGAAAGGACGGAGTTTTTCCATGACTTCCTGTGCTGCGGCCCGATCTTCGGGTACCGGAAGATAAAATCCTTTTCCGGCTTCCCATGAAAATGCAACACCAATAATTTCTGCGGAAAGAGGGTTCGATCCGGTGGTGGTGAACTCAAAACAAACGCACTTTTGCTTCATTAAATTCTGAAGGAAAAGCTCCATTGCAAAACCGGAATTTACGCTCTGGTAAACATGAGGTACATCTTTAATGGTCTTTCTTCCTGAAAATTTCTCCACACTTTCGGCTGCTTCGGTGCCAAAAAGGGAAAATTGTCCGGCTCCTGCTTCCCGTTCCTGGGCTTTTGCGGTAGCTGTGCTGGTTACCTGGGTAGGCCTGGCTGTTTCTTCTCCCGAAAACAACTTCAAAAATTGCTCTTTTAGACGCCTGAATTCCAGTTCTTCAAAGATCTCCTGTACCTTTTCGGCATCGGGTATAGAAAGTTCATAATCTTCAGCGTGAAATTTCACATCACAGTCGGTCATAATGGCGGCCAATTGTTTAGACATCATACCCTGTTCGGCATGGGCCTCCACTTTTTCGCGCATCTTCCCTTTGAGCTTGTCGGTATTTGCCAGCAGGTTTTCCATGCTGCCAAACTCTTTCAGGAATTTCTTGGCAGTTTTTTCACCCACTCCCGGCAGTCCCGGAATATTATCTACTGCATCGCCCATCATTCCGAGGAAATCTATCACCTGCTCGGGGCGTTCTACAGCAAATTTCTTCTGTACTTCGGGGATTCCCCAAATTTCAATTCCGTTACCCATGCGGGCCGGGCGGTACATAAAGATGTTTTCGGAGACCAGCTGCGCAAAATCTTTATCGGGCGTTACCATGAAGACTTTATAACCTTCTTTTTCTGCCTGTTTTGCCAGGGTGCCAATAATATCATCGGCCTCACAGCCGGGCAGCACCACCACGGGAATGTGCATGGCAGTCAATATTTCCTGGATGTAAGGAATAGCTTTTAAAATAGGTTCGGGCGTGGCATCGCGGTGCGCCTTGTAAGCCTCAAACAATTCGGTGCGGGCAACACTTCCTTCCTTGTCAAAACACACGGCCAAATGATCGGGCTGCTCACGCCTTATAACGTCAAACAGCGAATTCATAAAGCCCATAATGGCCGAGGTGTCAAGACCCTTGGAGTTCACAATGGGATTGTTGATAAAAGCGTAATATCCCCTAAAAATCAGGGCGTAAGCATCGAGAAGGAATAGGCGTTTTTGTTCGGGCATGAATTAAATTTTAAGAGGATAAATTTACGAAACTTAAATGAGTATTAAGGTGCCTTGCACGGGAGTGAGGTTTATGTATTCAGTGTTAATCCAATAGCAGTGAATTGTAAGTTTAAAGCCAATAACCCTGCGCCCTCAAAAAAGTATGCCGGTATGCTTTTTCTGAAAAACATACCGGCACAACGCTTTTTTATCTATAAACTTCAGGAGTAACCTGACTTTTACACGGATAATTCTCTGTTCCTGTTTCTAAATCCGTAGAAAAAGATATACCCATAACATAACATGACCAGGATAAGGGCAAGATTAAATCCGAAGGAATCTGTAAGGTATCCAAAAGCAGGAGGAATAATGGCACCACCCACAATCATGGTACACAATACCCCCGAGCCCTGTGGTTTGTTGTCGCCAAGCCCGTCAAGTGCAAGACTAAAAATGGTGGGAAACATGATAGAATTGAACAGCCCTACCGCGATAAGCGTCCACATGGCTACCAGCCCCGTGGTAATATTTGAAATGAATACCAACCCAATAGCACAGACAGCAAAGGTGCTCAATACCATTGCCGGATTAAGAATTTTGGTAAGATAGGAACCAATAAAGCGGCCAATCATGGCACCGGTCCAATAGAAGGTAACAAAAACACCCACTACGGCCATATCTGTAGACGTGGTAACGCCCGAAGACAGGATCCATTCGGCGAGGGTTCGCATAAATGGCGTTTCCCGAATCACGTCGGGCAGGTTAAGAGTCAGGAAATAGTTGACCATATATGAACCTATCGCTACTTCGGCACCCACGTAGAAGAACAAACCAAAGGCACCCATAATAAGATTTCGGTCTTTAAGAACTACGCCATAATCATTAGAAGCTTCGGTATCTGTTACCTTCGGAAGGTTTACAAAAAGGAATACCAGTGCGATAAGGATGATAAAAATTGCAATTCCCACGAAAGGCGTTTGTACGGCTGCAGCTTCCGAAGCATAGTATTTTACCTGTTCAGCTTCGGTCATGTAAGCGATCTCTTCTTTGGTCATTACCTTGTCGCTTAAAATCAATAAAGCTCCCAAAGCCGGAGCGATAGCAGTTCCCAGGGAATTAAAAGCCTGCGAAAGGTTAAGACGGCTGGATGCAGTCTTTGCCGGGCCCAGTATAGTTACGTATGGGTTGGCTGCCACCTGTAGGATGGTGATCCCACCCGCCAGTATAAAATAACCCAGCATAAATACTCCAAACACGCGGTAAGATGCCGCAGGCCAAAACAGGAGGCACCCTGTAGCCATGGTGAAAAGCCCCAGTACAATCCCTTTTTTATATCCTATTTTAGAGAGCAGCCAGCCCGCCGGGATTGACAATAAGAAATAGGCGCCAAAAAAGGCAAATTGAACCATCCCTGCCTGGAAGTAAGAAAGCGTAAAGACTTCTCGTAACCTTGGGATTAGCGAGTCAACCAGCACGGTAATAAAGCCCCATAAAAAGAAGAGGACAGTAAGAAAGATAAATGCGGTACGATAGGATTTTTTTTGTTCCATTTTTAAATGTAGGGTTTAGTAGGGATGTTTGCTATTGGTTGCCTTTTTTTGCCACACTTCTCTTAGCGCCAGAAAACGTTGTAGCGGCAAGGGCCGAAAAAGATATTCCCCGGTGGGGGTGTCGTAAACACGTTGATAAAATGCCATTTTTGACAGGTTAGCGCAATCATTATAAAGGGAAACTGTAGTTGCTTTGGCTGCACCACGTGAGGTGTTCTTTGTAAAATGATGTGTTTTCAAATTAGCTAAAGCACAGTTAAAGAAAAATCTGCCGTAAATGTATGAAAACTGATCCAGAAATTGTGTGCCTGTAAAGCTGCGGCTGTATAAGAATGCTCATGTTTTAAGCTGAAAATTTATTAGCCTGTTTAAGACCATTTTACAAGCTCGGAGCATATATTTTTGCTGAAGTTAGGCCAATGCAATTCTCTTCCGCAGAAATTTTGCGCCAGATCATTACATTTTAAAATGCTGAAGTACTTACTTATGCAAAATATTAATTGTGCTATAAATGAAAGATTTGGCAGGCCGCAACTTTTGGCAGGGCTTTCGCAGTACCTTTGCAGCTTAAAAATTTTTACATGCGCTGGATCATTTTTGTAGTTATTTACGTCATTCTCGATATATACGCATATCAGGCTTTTAAAACCGTTACCCGCCATTCCTGGATCTACTTTATCTATCTCGCCCTTTCTCTTGGAGTTTTGGGGTATTTGCTGTACCAGTTCAATGTGCCCGAAAAACAGGGGCTTACCGGGGCGCGTAGTTATGCGATTGGGTTCTTTCTCGCTTTTTTTGTGCCTAAACTTATCCTTTTTGTGCTTTTATTTGGCGAAGATCTGGTAAGGTTGGTGGTGAGTGGTTTTCAAAAACTGGCACATTCAAATGCAGATTATTCATTACCGTCTCGGCGTAAGTTTGTGAGCCAGATAGCCATGGGGATTGCAGCTATTCCCTTCGCTTCGCTGCTCTACGGAATGTACCAGGGGCGATACAACTATAAGGTTTTAAAGTACGTTTTAAATTTTGACGACCTGCCCGAAGCATTTGACGGCTACAGGATCACCCAGATAAGCGACATTCACTCCGGAAGTTTTGACAATCCTGAAAAGATCCGCTACGGAATAGATCTAATTAATGAGCAAAAGAGCGATGCCGTGATGTTTACGGGAGACCTGGTGAACAATACAGCATCTGAAATGGACCCGTGGAAGGAAGTTTTTTCCACGATCTCTGCGCCCGATGGTGTTTTCTCGGTCTTGGGAAATCACGATTATGGCGATTATGTGAACTGGGAATCTGCAACGGCAAAAAAGGCAAATTTGGAGGCTCTTAAAGGAGTGCACCGGGAGATGGGCTGGAACCTTTTGCTTGATGAACACAAGAAAATTACCCGTGGCAGTGATGCTATTGCAATTGTGGGAGTAGAGAACTGGGGCGCCGGGTTTAAGCAGGTGGGAGATCTTAATAAAGCCGCCAGGGAACTTTCGGAAGAGGAATTCAAGATCCTCCTGTCGCACGACCCGTCTCACTGGCAGGAAAAGGTGAAGAAAGATCAAAAGAAATTTCATCTTACGTTAAGCGGACATACCCACGGAATGCAGTTTGGAATAGAAATTCCGGGCTGGTTTAAATGGAGTCCGGCACAGTACAGGTATGAACACTGGGCGGGGATCTATAATGAAGCCGGACGTTTTCTCAATGTGAACCGTGGCTTCGGATTTTTGGCTTACCCGGGTCGGGTAGGGATTTGGCCTGAAGTTTCGGTAATTGAACTTCGGAAGGGGCCAAAACCCGCATGAAACAAACTTTTGACTATATTTGAGAAAGGCTGCAGGAGCTCATGTTTCTGCAGCCGACTATAAATTTCAGGTATATGTCGAAATTTGGAGAGTTAATCGATTTGCAGGTGCCGGTCCTGCTGGAGTTCTACACCCACTGGCATGAAGCTTCCGAAGCTATGAATCCGGTTTTAAAAGATGTTGCAGCGGCATTGGGCGACAGGGCCAGGGTCATCAAAATTGATGTTGATAAGAATTCTGAACTTGCTGAAGCTTTGCGAATAAAAGGCCTGCCTACGCTAATGATCTATAAGGAAGGGGAGATGAAGTGGAGGCAGAGCGGAGAACAGGATGCCAACACGCTGATTGGCCTTATTAAAGAATATGTATAAAAATAGGTTCCAAAAATGGCATTTTTGGAACCTATTTTAGTTTTTGTTCGGCTTTACTTCTGAAGGAAATTGCTTCAAAAAGTTATTCAGTTCATGAAGATGATTTCCGTAGAAAAACGCAAAGCACTACTTCTGCCAAAATTAGATCTGCGCTACAAAATCTGAAAAAACCTGCTTATGGCGTTCAAGATCAAGATCTGGCGATACAGAAACTCGCGCAATGTAGTCTTTATCGTCTTCTTTAGTAGTTCCCTGTGTAGATGTTGCAGGAATAGTCCAGTAACAGCCTTTTAATTGCCCATAGCTTACGCAGTACTTGCTCTCATTGGGGATCTCGCTAATCATCATGCCAATTAGCTTTTGATTTAATGCCCTTTTATAAGTTTCCCTTTCTTCGGCAGTGTCGCCTTTTGTAGGAAGATCAAGTGAAAATACTGATGGGGTGAATCCCTGGCTCGCAAGTTCTTCTGAAACAAAATTTATTTTTGCTCCGGGTAAGGTTTCGTGGATGTAATTGACAAATTCCCGCGTGTTTTTGTAAGCCTCCTTGATCCTTTGGTTCATTGACGGAAGTTGCTCAGCCAGTATTTCAACCTGAAGATGGGTAGCCTCATTGTCACAAAGTTTTAGATGCCTGTCAATTTTATCAAGCAATCCTTCGGCTTTTTCATTGGCAACACAATAGCCCGCAGTACATTTTCCGCCACTGGGAAATTTTGATCCGCTCACATAAGATATGACTCGCGTATTAGAAAGGATGCCATCTTTAGCCGGGAACTGCACATTTGGGCAGAAGGTTTGATCTAAAATAAAAACAGGGTCAATAGCAGGCTGGCCATTTGCGGTTTCGCGTGCTTTCCCGAGAACTGCCTTTAGGTTATCAAAATTGGGCACTTCTACCCGTGGATTGGTGGGTATTTCAGCAATGATATAAGGAACGGCATCCTGCTGTGCGATCTTTTCTAAAACCGCATCAATGCTATCTACCATATTGTTGTTCCCGTCAACAAGTAAATCTACTACTTCAACATGATCAAGACAGGCGGCAACCCTTCGTGCCTGGTCGTTTGTGCCGCCATAACAGTTAGGTGGCACAATGAATTTTATGTCTTTACCCGGATGTTTTTCAAGAGCACTGTCAACAAGCCCCATCATGATAGCGTACTGCATAGAAAGCCCAGATGACGCCAGTAATGCCTTAGAACCGGTAGCGGTAATCTCTTTAATAGACTTTAGCACACTGGCTTTATTGACTGCAAGATCATTTTGTGAGCGTTTATATGATTTCCCTGTTATAAGCTGTAAGGCAGCAAAAGAATCGGCCGGGGTCATGGCTATGGTTTCCCTTCTTCGCACATGCTGAATTTCGGAGACGTAATCGTCATTTTGATCTCCATTTACCAGTAAGATACTACCAAGCTGTGGATGGATCTGGATAAAAAAGTCGACAGTTGCCGGAAGGTCAACAGTACCAAAATCCGTTTTTTGGGAAATGAGGATTGTGCTGCCATCAAATTCAGGGATTTCTTCCAGATTGTTGATCTGCTTTATTTCGAAGTTATATCCGTAAACCCGTTTAACAACATCGGCATCAAAAAAGCCGGGTAATTCTTCAGTATAAAGAATGCGGGTGTTCTTCTTAGTGAAAAGATTTTTTCTAAGCACGGCCAGTACGGGAACTGTCCTGGATGAAAAACTGATCACATTTTGTGGCTTTAGATCATTCAGGCGGGCAATGGTCCATTCAAGGATACTGGACAGTGGATGTCCCAGCCGGATATAATCAAAAGCGGTAGGTAGGGCACTAAGTGCTTCTTTTTTTGAATTATTATTCTGGTATAAATTTTCGAACTGTCTTAAGAACTGGGTTTTTGCCTGTTCTTCATTGTAGATGTCCAGCCTGTGGGTAGTGAGTGTTACCCAGTCATTGGGCATATTTTTTAAAACTGCTTCAAGGTAATTTAGCACGTTTTTCTCTTTCATGGTCTTTACTTTCAAATGGACCTGCAAGATAGACCGAATTGGACTTATTACAAAAGAGATGATGCAGAATTGTTACTCCTGTTCCCGGGCCAGGATGAAGACAGTCTCCACTATCTGCATTTCATTTTAAAAAAAATACAGGGCTTTTTCAGAAGGAAAATTATGCATTGTTGATGTACTGACTTCGATGCTTTGTATCGGCTTAAAATCAGTGAGAAAGTTTTTTCCTGAAACTTCCTTTTATTAAAGCAATCACCATGAGTCCCAAACCTAAGCCTTCAATAAGGCCGATTGCGAAATCGTATTTTTCAGAAATATTTATAAAGTGGCTCACCAGTTGGGCGATTGCGATGATAAATATTCCTGCAGAAATGAGTAGTAGCGTTCTGGTTCTGGTTAATTTGTTCACTTTTGATGGTTTTAAATGTGGTACTTCTAGTTATAATATGCTGTTACTGGCAGAGAGTTTCCCGGTTTCTTTATTCTAGAATTCAGTTTTGAAATTGTCTGCATCTACAAATATTCGAAGCTGCTATATAAAAGCTGAATTACTGATGGTTAGGCATTCTCCACTTGCTGCACAGCGTCAAGATAATTTTCATAAGAATTTAAAGGAATTCCATTTCTATGCTCCTTTAAAGTTGAGAAGAACTTTATTTCGAACCATACTTTACCCAGCATTCTTTGCTCCTGGGGATTTAAGCTTTCATGATCGTAGATGATGTGCTGCATTTGTAGACGGGCCAACTCCTTAATGTCATTGGCTGCATTACTATGGGTAGGCAGATTCCTGATAGCTCCAACAATTATGTAAGTCTTTCCATAACCCACTTTAGAAACATACTGGTTGCCATACTTAAGCTCAAACACCTCTTTGTTTTCTTCCCATGCGTCTTTAAGCGAATCTCCCACCTTACCTACAGCAGTAAAGTTATCGTAGCCATGCGGGTATTTCACGCCGCCTACGAGAACAACATCTTCGGTCACCGGGTATTGTTCAATGATCGACTGGTAAAGCTCATCGGTAATGGCAAGGCTGATCCCGGCTTGCGGCCGGTAATTATTGTAAAAGAATCCGTCGAATAAGCGGTAAGGGTACATATATTCCAGCGGATTTACACTGAACTGCCAGACGGGGCTTTGAGATAAAGATTCATTTTTGTCAATGTAAGAAGTTTCAGAAATACCGAATGGATTACCCAGAGGCATATAAGTATTTGTGTTCATTCCAGATCCAAACTTTTCCTGATAAGGGAGATGCTGTTGCAGAAGGGTTTTTCCGTTCTTAATGACGGTGAGAGTTCGTTCTTCTGAAGCTGAATTGAAAACCATCTCGCTGGAGCTTAAATTGTCGCTCGAGGTAAAATTGACCGAAATGAGATCTCCGCCGTCATTATAGTTGTAAATAGTTGTGCCATCTTCACTAAAAACCTTCTTGGTTAACGGCTGTCCATTTTCATAAATGGTTTCAAACCATAGGCTCCCGTCAGGGTTATAATATTTAGACCAAAGTGGTTTGTTGTCCTCACTGCGGCTTACTTCCATATATAGATGATGGTTGGGGATGCCAGAGTATATTTTTGCTGATTTTATAAAACCATTTTCATAGTACTCATATTCTTTTGTAGGTTCATCGCTACCGTAGCGTGCCTCTTTTATCCAGCCATTTTCGTGCTGACTAATAAGCTCAAAATATTTGTTGGATTCAATAGAGTAATCAGTTTTTGGGGTATCGTCTTTTTGGCAGGATGACAATAGTAATACAAATACGAGGGCAAGGTAGTGATATAAATTTTTGACCATTTTAAGAGAAAGATGAAAAAATCGCATTGAATTAGTAATTAATAAGGCTAAAATAATATTTTAAAGTAAAGAGTTTAGAGAATTTCAGAAGCTGCCCAATCTCGATGCTGAAAGTTTTGCAGCACATCTTCAAAATAACTATTTCAGGGTTTTTGGTTCCAGAATTTCCCCAATGAGTTTTTTATAGTCCTCAACATTCTTATTGAAGTTGCTTTTTAAATGCATCCCTGTAAGAATTCCTGTTATCAACAATATCCCTACCACCAGATATGCATAGGAACTTCTATTGATTTCGAAAATTATTCCGGCTAACAAACCCAACCCCAGAATTACATGGCCATACATCAACAATTTTGCTAAGGGGTGGTGGGTAAAGGAAATTTTTACGTTGGTTGCGGTGTTAGGCTCCCTTCTTAATATTCTGCCATTGACAATAATGTTATTCTGAACATTTACTTCAAATGCCAGGAGAAGCCTTTTGCGTATTTTAAATTTTATTGAATCTATTTTTTCACGACTTGTTTTGAAAACAAATCTATTCCTGTCACCAAGGGAAGATTCTAACTTTTTGCTAATCTCTTCAGGACTAGTATTCACTTGAAAATTCCAGTCTTTCATAATTTTAGTCTAGACGTTTGTACTATATGTCTGCAAAAAATTCATTTTGTTAATTATTTTTTGCAGTTTTCATCTTTTTAAAGCTGTACTTAGTCTCATATATCAAGTAAGTTGCGGCCTGGGAAACTCAAATAAATCAGCTGTAGATGTAATTTTAAAAGTAGTCAAAAATGACATTTTTGGGAGGTATTCTATAGGTGGAGGTATTCAGTTATGATAACGTCCCGAATAACACAAGTGCGGATTGGGGCACGAAATTGATCTTTTAATTACTGTTTTTAAAGGTATCCAAAAATGCTATTTCTGTCTGGTCTGCCGCATTTGTGTTAACCGATTTTGGCGTATTTTAAAACGGAACATCATTTCCTTCTACTTGAAAACTTTCTAGATTATTAAATCTAATATTTTTTAAAGAATTAATAATTTCTTCTCTGGTTGGGACAAAAACCTCATTTTCAAGAACTATATTAATTACAGTTTGATATTCCGATTTGATCTTTTCTATATTGTTGATATTGAAGTAAGATAATTTGCTTTTTTCGTTTTGAAGGTTTGATTTGAGTTCTGTATAAAAAAGACCTTCGTCGAGTTTTTCCTTCGATGTAAGTCGGATAACGAATGGTTCACTATGAATTGTAGAGAAATCTCGTTGTGCGGATTTTAATGACATTATTCTTGTTTCCAAGCTTTCAAATCTTTCTAATAAATACTTTTCAAAATTTTTCTCTGGTTTATCTGCAATTGAATCTATAAATATCTTACTTTGAGTAGCGTTATATATTGGATTATCTGAAGATTGCTTTTCTTTTAAAGCCTCCTTTATCATTGAAGTTAATGCTGTTTTTAATTCTTTTACGCCCAGCATATCATTTTTATAGAAAATCGTTCTCTGATCAATTATATCAAATGGTAATTTAGTTCCTTCTTCGCAAATATGGATGATAGGTTTTCTTGTAGCATGTCTTACAGCGACTTCGTACATTACATTAGGATTAACCCCAGTTAAGTTTGCAATAACAAGATCATCATAAATAATCTTTTTCATTATTTGATTATTTATTGAACCTGATGCATTTATTTCATGCGCAGCAACAATTGTTTGAAAATTAAAATCTTTTTCTAATAAGGGTCTTAAAACTGTATTTATTAATCCATCAGTATTTCTTCTGGTTTGGGAATCATTATTTCCAATTGGAGTGATTATAAAACAATTTTTTTCAGTCTGTTGCATATTCGATTATTCTTTAAAATTATGCCCAACTGTTCTTTTTAGTTGGAAAGATTCTGGATTTCTTTTTTTAATTCAGGTAGGTGTCTTCTTATGATTACCCACAGTATTGAATTGTCAAGACTATCATAACCGTGTATCAGTCTGTTCCTTAATCCAATGATTTGTTTGTCATTTTTAATTGAGAGGTCCGATTCCAATTGTCTGAGTTTATTAAGTGCTTCACCTATTATTGCCAGCTGTCTTTCTACGGCACTTTGGGTCTTGAAGTCACTCTGGTAAGAATCGAAATTAGGGGTGTCGGCTATGAAATTTTGAACCAAGTCAATAGCCATCATTATGTCAGACAGATATTTTTTGCTTTTGTCCGTCATAGATTAGCACTTTTGTGGCATCTATATTTTTTTTCAATACGGGGTTCTTTACAGAATTCTGAGTTAGTAAATCAACTTTCCTCTGAAAGAATTCTTCCAGTTTATCCCAAATGGCCAGTAATTTTTCTCCTCTTTCTAAAGGGTCATTTTCTTCAATTTCAATGAGTAAATCAATATCACTGCTATTCTCATCAAACTCATCTGTAGTAGCTGATCCGAAGGCATACAGGGTTTTCACATTGTATGACCTGCACAATGTGGTAAAGTCTGAAAACCTTGCTCGAATACTCTCCTTAATTCTCATAAGACTAAGATAATCAATTTAATATTGGGAAGTAAAGTGTCTATAGGAGGTAATAGAAACTTTACACCATACTTCCCCATAACACAGGATGGGGGCTTTAAACTCAAATAATCAGCTACAGATTTGATTTAAAGGTAGTCAAAAATGACATTTTTGGAGGGTATTCTATAGGTGGAGTTATTTAGTTTTGGAAGCCCAGGCTTTCACAGATAAAATTCTAAACCAAATCCGAAACCTATTCCATTAAATGAATACTTGTTTGAGAGCCTCTCAATATCAGGGAAACTTTTATACAGGGTTTGATGTGTAAATAAGACTTTAAAATAAAGAGTAATATGATCTATCAAAGGAATGTAATAACCTAAATCTGCTCTTAAATAAATACCTTTTTTATCAAGATCCCCCAGGTGTGTCCCGACTCTACCAGAAAATGAAGCGAAACCTTTTTTAGGATTGGCTGCGGGGAAAGGAGTAACCTCTAAAAATACAGGTAGGTATTCTATATTTTCATTTTCCAGTAAAAGGTTTTCTGAACCAATTCCTGCTCCAATACCAATTATAGATTTGTAATTTAAGGTAGCTGAAATTTCCAGGCCATATATTCGTGAGTTACTGCCTATCTCATAATCAGGGTTTCTGCTGGCTGGATAATCTTCAAAAGGGACCATAATGGCCGAAAATTGTGGTTTGAAACTGATTTCAATCTTATTGGCAGATCTGTTTTTTTCCTGATCATTTAATCCTTGAGCGAAAGTAAAACTGCTTAGGAAAAAAGTGAGAATTAACACTAATATGTAATGTTTGTTAAGGCACATATTTTACAAAGTTAAAGGCACATCCTTTACACTAGATTCTGACCCTTTAAAAGGTGCAGCTTGAAGTTTTGATCACCATACTTTAGAACTGAAGTATCTTTTCATTTTGTGGTGAATTCTTTTTTTTATCGAAACCAATTACTAGAAAAAAACATTTTCTTTAACCTTAGTTTTATTGAACTCCTCTAGAGCTATCTTGTAGCACATAGTAATTGGAGTTTTCGTATAAAGTTGCTCTTTATATCCGCCTATAACGAATAATTTGTGATTCAAAATATGAAGATTCGGTTCTTCAACCTGAAGATCAATCCTATAGGTTCTCATCTCTCTCTTTTCTACATCAATGGTATGAAATTTTCCACTTTCATATACATAAATTATATTCCCGTTAGAAACCACCCCCGGATTATTAAAACCATACTGCAACTTAGCTTCAGTTTTATATTTACCTGTAGTTAGATCTAACGATTCGATGCTGTTAGGAACGCTTCCATCACTCCCACCGATGATGAAAATTTTACCTTGAATATTAACAGCTTTAATTTCCTTTCTTTCGGGTAATTTTCCTGCTTCAAACCAAAGTCCCGTCAGAAAATTAAAAAGATGAACTTCATCAGTAAAGATCTTTTTTCTCCTGCTGTTTAAGCGGGTGGAGCCACCTAATACCAGTAGATCATTCCCATGAATGACCACAGCGGCGCCTGAAGCTTGATGAGGATAAACACGGTCCACTAGTAATGTGTCCTTCTGTAAATCAATAACTTCGATCGTTGTAGAAAGTAGGACCTTTTGGCCGGAGTGATTAAGATGTTTGCCGCCAAGCACATAAATTTTATTTTTATGTAGCACTGCATTATGACCGGCTCTCTTACTTACTTTGATGGGAGAAATTGTCCATTCATCCGTTAACTCATTGTAGACCTGTACATCCTCCGAATATTCAGGCATCGAGAAATTTGCTCGCGATATGCTCATGATGTCAGAAAGAGTTGGCTCCCCTAAGGTCGTCGCCATTGCTTCTTTGATTGGTTCCTCAACAACTGAAGCATCCCCTGCTATGACGTAAATCTTGTTTCCTAGGTCTATTGAACCAAAAGAATTAACTCCTTTTTTTAGTGAAGCTATCTCAGAAAACTTCAAGGTCTTGCTGAGCAGTCTCTTCGAATCCAGGTTCACCTCAGATAGTTGGTCCACTTCAGGCCTAAGGAAAATTTCATTACCGGATCTTCCTAATTCCTTCAGACTCATAGCAAGAGTTGTGTAGCCTATATAGGAGAAGGAAATAGAATCTGTTGGTGAAACCAACTCCTTTAGTACTAATATGAATTCGCCTTCTTCTCCAGAAATTGTAATATTTGTAATGGCTGAAGAGGTAATATGCACATCACTTAGGGGTTTTTTGGTGTCAAAATCTTTTATTACCCCGTGCAGCGTTTGGGAAGAAGAGATGCTGCTGCAGCAGAAAAGCGTGAGTAACAAAAGTAATTTTACTGAAGACATATCGATAAAGGTTAAGCCAGCAATGTTTCTTTCATTTAGTTCTAATTGTTTCATCTTTAATTTATAATGATCGTGGTTTTGTCCCCCGAGTGCCGTTATAGTGATGGCTGGCAATTGCTCATAATTGTTACGGTTATTGACAAGTAGCGGGAATAGGGACGCGCAGTTGTCGGCTTAACCTTTTGTTTCTTGGTTTTCTAAATTACACTTTCTCGGCAAAACCCGCTATTTGCTATAACCGAAATTAGGCGGAGTTATTTTGGTTTTATACTCTGCAAATATTCATCTGCACTCATAACAGGTAACAAAGACTTTTTGAAATCTTTTCCATTTCTAGTGATTATAATATCACAATTGGAATCTGTAGCACTGAAATATTGTAAAGTATCTTCAAAATCTTTAAAATCAGAGTTCAGTCCTTTTTCGATAATGTGTGCATCCAGTTTGCAGATTTCACATATGATTTTAAATTTTCTCAGTTTCTCCTGAGCAATTTTTGCAGACTCAAATTTTGAAATAAAATAATTTAGTGTAGCAAATGAAATTGGGGAAACAAGTAAGGTTAGTTCTTCTTTGTCAGCTAGTGAAGCTACTTTAGCAATTGAGTCATAGAAAGGATCCCGTTCTCCAAGTAAATCAAGGATAACGTTTGTATCTAGAAATAATCTCTTTTTCATTTATTTATATTTCTCCCATAATGAATCTGTGTATTCTTTTTTATAATCTAAATTGATCGGAATTTTTGTTCCAGTAGCCAGACTTTTAATGAAAGGAGAAATTTCAAAATCTGAATTTTTCTTGTCGGTTGTCAACGATTGTAAATATGCTTCTACAATTCTTGATAAGCTCATTTTATTATCTGAAGCATATTTTTTCGCTCGTTCGATTATTTCCTGGTTAAGTTTTAATGTCAGCTTTGTATCCATAACAAAATAATTATACGTGCAAAATTAATTAAAATATACGTATATCTTAAGAATGGAGCAGAATTTTTCTGAATAATTACGCTCAATATGTTTATCCCCATTAATATAGCTGTTTATCAGCAATATGCTGTGGTGGCAGTAACAGGTGGTCTTCTTCTAAGTCAGATTTGTAGATTTGCTTGACCATCACGTCTAAGGGGCTCTCAATTTTCAGGATATCTTTTCGGGAGACATGGGTGTAGATCATGGTAGTTTCGGGTTTGGAGTGCCCCAGTAGCTCCTGTATGTAACGTATGTCTACGCCGTTCTCCAGCATATGTGTTGCATAGGAGTGCCTTAGGGTATGTGGGGTAACCCTTTTTTTGATCCCGGCACGGCGGCAGGAGTCGGCAAGAAATGTTCTTATACTTTGTGGGCTGTAAGCTCCGCCGTAAAGGCCTTCAGCAAAAAACACACGAGGCACATAGGTGCTAAGGTAGTTCTTCAGCAATGGCAACATACTTTCGGCAAGCACCACCATCCTGTCTTTACGACCTTTCGAATTCTTTACAAAAATTTGCCGCCTGTGAATATCTATATGAGCCAGCTTTAGATTGAGCAGCTCTCCAATGCGAAGTCCGCCCGAGTAGATCATGGCCAAAATGGCGCGGTGTTTCAGGTTCCTGGTGGCTTGCAGCAGCTTCATGATCTCCTGGCTGGAGAGCACCACCGGTAAATACCTGCTTTTAGAAGGTCGCTTGATTTTGTTGACATCAATATGTTCAGTGTCGTAAAGCTGTAAAAAGTGTTTTAGGGCACTTATCCACTGCCTGTGGGTGCTAAGGGCATAATTTTCGGCTGCAATGTACTGCTCTACAAAGAGCTCAATATCCCGTTTTCTTAATTCTGAAACCTGCCTGTCTCCAACGTAGTGTACAAACTTCAGTACAAAACTATAATAGGTGCGCACACTGCTTTCACTAAGGCGCTGACCTCTTAGGTAATTCACGTATTCATGCATGATCTTCTTCTGGGCGGGGCTGAATTCCAATACAGGTTGTGGTTGTTTGGCTTCCTTTGCCGGCAGCTTAAAATTTTGAAGTTCGCTGTAATCAACAAATATTTTGCCCTCGCGCAGTTTGTTGTAAAGCAGCTGTTTATTGTCTGGCGTGTAAAGGCTGTAAAAGCAACTGTGCGTGCGGGTCCATTTCACAACGTCAAGCTTCTGTAATTTGGTTTTTATTTCCTGATCAAAAGGGAATTTTATACCTATCTGCCATTCGTTCCGGTGTAAAAGGGGAAAAAGGGTAACTTTTTTCATGCTGCTCATTTTTAGATAAATATAATCTAAAAACAAACCTGATTCTGAAAAATATTAGCGTATTATTCTTTATTTCAGCGCTTTAAAGGAGTAGCCCTGCTTCTGAAAATGTTCCAGCACCTGTGGTAAGACTGCTTTCAGGTTTTTTTCGGCCTTTATGCTGTCGTGGAAGACGATAATGCTTCCGGGCACGGCATTTTTAAGTACATTCTGAAGGACTTTTTCTGAAGAGAGCCGCTGGTCATAATCCATACTCACAATGCTCCACATCACAACGCTGTAACCTTCCTGCTGAAGCTTTTTGGCCTGCACATTTCTGATCTTCCCATACGGGGGGCGAAAAATGGCATTTTTGAGACCTGTTCTCTGCGGAAGTTCTTTTTCTATCACCTCCTGTGCCTGCCGCACATTTTCAAGATAGGTTGCGACAGAAGTTCTCCAGCCATTCAAATGATTGTGGGTGTGGTTTCCAACCGTATGGCCTTGCTCAACCACCATCCTGAAAATATCGGGATGTTTGCGAACATTGTCACCAATACAGAAAAAACTCGCGCGGGCATTGTATTTTTTAAGCTGGTCTAAAACCCAGGGCGTAATTTCAGGAATAGGGCCGTCATCAAAGCTGAGGTAAAGGCTTTTCTCCCAGGTGGCAACATCCCATATCCTTTTTGGATACAGAAGTTTTATCACCCGGGGTATACGCTCCCTCATTCTGCTCTTTTAACGGCTTTACAGCGAATCCCTGATCTCTTGCTGAAGCAGCTCTGCTTCCCTGGCAGGGATTTCTTCGGGCGTCTCTTCAGGCCTTGCGTAGAAGTGCTGGAACAGCATTAGGTACTGGTTGAATTTATCGGCCTCTTCCCGGGCTAT
Organism: Salinimicrobium profundisediminis; assembly: GCF_026241755.1. Taxonomy (GTDB): domain Bacteria; phylum Bacteroidota; class Bacteroidia; order Flavobacteriales; family Flavobacteriaceae; genus Salinimicrobium; species Salinimicrobium profundisediminis. The sequence continues at coordinate 63,713 of NZ_JAPJDA010000002.1, read as the reverse complement.
TTCTTCAGTATCATTAATAATCAACACATCTACAAGGCTTCGGTACCGCTCAATGTCTGTAACTATTTCATTGCCGCGTGAGAATTGCCTGTCCAGTTCAAGGGAACTAAAATAGGTGAGGTTCTCCTGGTACTTTTTCGCTACCTGTTGCCACAACTCCCTTGCTTTTTCCTTTTGGCCTACTTCATAATAACCCTGTATAAAAGGTTCAAGTAGGGTGTAGTATTCAAAATGTGCTACAGGCATTTTTTCCATCGCAAGATCCATAACCTCTTCTGCCCTTTGCATCTTTCCTTCATTCATCAATGCTTCGGCAAGACGTGCTAGGTTGCTGCGGTATGTAATGGCATTTTTGCGGGTTTCAGGATCATAATATAAGCCCGGGTCTCCCGAATTACCCCAGTACCAGTTCATCACGATGTCGTACATCTTATCGGCATCTAAACGTCCCATATCAAACGGGTTCCGCGGATTCACCGGAGTCTTAATAGGAACCAGTTTGTAGGCCACGCCATCCAGTTGCAGGTAATCTTTCATCCACAGGTAATCATCATCTCCAAAGCTTCCGCCGGTAAAGTATATTGGGCGTTTCCAGTCGTTGTTGGCTACAATATCAAGCATCAACAAACGGTTTTTGTATAAGATATCTTCGTTGAGCTCAATCACGATCTCATCTACGATCTCATCAGCATTTTGCGGTTTTACAATACCGTATTCCAGCACATTTTCCCTGTTCACAGGAATTCTCACATGTTTGGTAGGGAAGGTGCTCACACTTTGGCCGCTCATAAGATCTGCTTTGGTGCGGGGGTCATCGCTCGCAATCCAGTTCATCCAGGTTTGAATGTTCATGGTGTCCTGGGTTACAGGTTGAAACCACACTGCATCTCTTGTTCCATAAGTGTACTGCTCGTGAACAAGCTGCCCCGGTATGGGCTCGCTTTCCCATGCCTGCCGTTTCATTTGGTCAATATACCAATCGGTCATAAACAGGCTGGTATTCACTATACGTACATCGGTACGGTAGCCTTCTACCTGCTGGGCATACCATAGGGCAAAAGTATCGTTGTCTCCAATAGTGAAGAGTATGGCATCCTCGTCAAGGCTGTCAAGGTACATTTTTGCCATGGCCAGCGCTGTATAACGGTTAGCCCTGTTATGATCGTCCCAGTTTTCGCTTGCAAGTACTGCAGGTACTGCGAGCAGGGAAGCCGTGACCACAATGGGTACTGCGATCTTTGGTTTCAGGTAATCTTTAAGGATGTCAAAAAGGGCATAAACCCCAAAGCCTATCCAAATAGCAAATACGTAGAAAGATCCTACCAGTGCATAATCTCTTTCCCGTGGCTCAAAAGGCCGTTCGTTGAGATAAATTTTTAGCGCAATACCCGTAAAGAGGAAGAAAACGAGCAGCACCCAAAAATTCTTCTTGTCTTTTGTATACTGAAAAACGAGCCCCAGCACTCCTAAAATCAGCGGGAGGAAGTAATAAGTATTTCTTGCAGGATTATTCAGTGCGTCTGAAGGAAGCTGATCCTGATTCCCCAGGCGGGCCTCGTCAATAAAGTCGATCCCGCTTATCCAGTTTCCATTCTGGTCGGTATATTTTCCCTGAACGTCGTTTTGTCGGCCTACAAAATTCCACATAAAATAGCGCCAGTACATGTAACCCATCTGGTACTCAAAAAGGTAATTGAGGTTGGAGCCAAACGAAGGTTTTTCAACATCAAGATATTCCCTGAAGCGGCGTAAAAAACTGTTGTATTGCTCGTAATCTACGTTCCCCTGATTAAAGTTCCGTTTAAATTCATTCACAGCGGCAATAAGCTGCTCTTCTTGCTGATATTCGGGTTTGATGGTGAATTCTAAAGGGCCGGTGAATTCCATGTAATTTGAAGCATGTTCTGTACTCCACATACGCGGCAGTATGGCTTTGTGATCATCATCTGTATTCTGTTTCGCGTTTTTGTAGTCGTTTACAATCACGTATTTTCCGGCAGCCTCGTCTTTTTCGTATTTCGGCTTATCGTCAATATAAGGGTTGTTCTCATCCAGCCCGCTGTAGATCTCTGTGAATTGTGGGCCGTAGAATAAATGCGTTTCGGGGTACTGTTCCCGGTTGTAATAAGCCAGCAGTTCGCGGGCGTTGTTTGGGTTATTTTCGTTGATCACCGTATTGGCGTTCGCCCTAATAGGCAGCATCAGCCAGGAGGAGAAACCAATAAAGATGAACAGGATGCAAAGCAGTAAGGTATTTAGCTGAAAGTATTGTTTTTGCCTGGTGTATTTTATTCCGAAGTAAAAAGCAGCAATAAGCACAAGGGCTGTAAAAATAGTTCCCGAATTGAACGGAAGCCCCAGGGTATTGACAAAGAAGATCTCTGTAGATGAAAATAAGTCAAGAGAATAGGGCAGCAGCAGCTTAAAGATGAACATAAGCACGGCGACCACTACCAAATTGGCAACGATAAAATTCTTGACGGTGATCTTTGAAAAGTTCTTGAAATAGTAAAGAAAACCTATGGCGGGCAGGGTGAGTAGCCCCATAAAGTGCACCCCAAAAGAAAGCCCTATGATAAAACTAATGAGGATAACCCAGCGGTTGCCGCGAGGTGCGAACATATCGCGTTCCCACAGCAATCCCAAATAAAACAGGATAGACATGAGGAAGGTTGCCATGGCGTAAACTTCGGCTTCCCCGGCGTTGAACCAGAAGCTATCGGTAAAAGTAAAGGCAAGAGAACCTACAGCGGCACTTCCAAGAACGGCAGCTTTTTTGGCCGCAGAGATCTCAGAGACAGGTCCGCTTATCTTGAGCACTAAAAGAACAATAGACCAGAACATGAACAGAATGGTGAATGCGCTGGCAAAAACCGACATTAAATTCACCATGTAGGCTACCTGTGAAGGTTCACTGGCAAAAATGGAGAAAAACGCACCCATCATTTGATAGAGCGGTGCCCCGGGAGGGTGACCCACCTCGAGGTTTGAAGAGGTGGCAATGTATTCTCCTGCATCCCAGAAACTAAGCGTGGGCTCAACAGTTAACCAAAAGGTAGTAAGTGCTATGAGAAAAACCACCCAGCCAAGAATTTTGTTCCACCGGGTAAAGTTAAAGTCTGTCATTTTAGTGAGTTTGAGAACAGTGGCGAATTTAAGAATAATTAAGCTATTGTGGGAAGAACGCATTTTAAAAGAAGATATTTTGGTGCAGCACATGGTTTTAACTTCCCCGCTATTGCTTATGGAACCCAAAAATTTTCCAGGAAAGGTGTCAAAAATGCCATTTTTGAAGGGGCGTGATTTGGAGGCGCAAAAAGAATTTCAAAAAAATATTTGTAGAAGTAAAAGTTTGTTTTAAATTTGCATCCGCATTACAGCAGTGGCCTATGGTGTAACTGGCAACACGTCTGGTTTTGGTCCAGAAGAGTCTAGGTTCGAGCCCTAGTAGGCCAACAAAGTTAATGTTAAACCGAATTGTGAAAACAGTTCGGTTTTTTTGTTTTTAGAGGTATGGGTGAAAAGCCTGTGTCGAGCGTAGTTGAGGGAAGGTTAAATACGTCCTTAAGTGTGTTCTGGGCAGTAGCCGTAAGGCTGCACAGAGAGCTCTTCCATTCCGAATGGCGGGGAGAGAGCGGTAATTTCAATATCTCTTTTTTATTTTTTCGATCTGAATCCCTGATCTCAAGTAATTGAGGCTGAACTTTCTCCTTATTAGTAGTTGTAGCTAATTTTTATTTGATTGAAAGAAGATAATACCTTTTAGTACTTATAAGAATTTAAAATTGGGTCTGGTTATTTAAAATTATTGAAAAATCAATGAGTATAATTGAAAATTGTATCAAATTTCAGAACATTCATTTTTTTATTTTCCGGAACTTCATATAGAGAGTCTAAGTGTAATTGACTTACTGAATCATTTGGTAAATAAATCATTGCATCAACACCTCGGGTAAGTAAGTTCATTATCTTCCCCCCTATAAATCCCCTCTTTTCATAATCTAAAAACATCCCAGTATTAGTATTAGGATAGAATTGCATACCAGGCTCTTCAGTAACTATTTTTTTAATTTCATTATTTCTTTCAAGACGGAATGACAAAAAATGTATTTCACGCAATATTTCTTGAAACAAGATACTATTTCCATCTTTTGCAGCTGATAACAGATCATCAACTAAGATATTAAAGTGGTATAAGTATTTCTTACCGTCTTCATATTTATACCACCTATCAATATTTTCATTTATATAATCTCGTCTTCTCTTTATTAATTTAATGTGCTCTTCTGAGAATTTCTGTTTCATTACATTGAAGGTATTATTATTTCCAATAACACCACCAGAAATCTCATCAGTCGAAATATTCTGAACATTTTGATTAGAAGGAGATAGATTTATTAACGAAAGAAAAGCAATAAATATGGGAATGAGAACTACACCAATTACCCATTGATAATGCTTTTTAAACCATTTTTTCATCCGTTCAAAAATTTATTCCAATTTCTTACTAAACTGTCTCGTAAAAATGTAGGGAACTATATTACCAGAATTCCACTCAAATATAGCAAATGTCAATGATACCTTAACTTTATAGGTTTTTAATGAGATTCGATTAATAAAAACTAGCTACAACAGCGTTAACGAAGCCAATATGCGGCATTCAAGGAAAACAATAAATTAGAACACCAAACAACAAAACAACAGGCCGACTACTCCGCGTGCTAAATTCCGCATACTGGCGTTAATCGCAGCCGGAACGCAGAACCCCTTGAGGATTCTATAGTGGGTTTAAGGCTTTTTCTTCAATCTAAAGACGGACAAGCTAAAAATATATTTAAGCTTCATCATATTCTTATGAAAAATTAATTCCTCCCTTTTTTTTCTTCCTATACAAAATGTTAAGAGGTAATATTTTAATACTTTTAGATCAGATTATTCCTACAACCAGCAATGGTGAGGAATAAATAAAAGACCAGGAGTCTTCTTTGTCCTAAAATGTAATTTTTTTTAAATGAAAATCCAGCACCTACTCTTCATCCTCCTAACAACATTGGTGAATAATGACACTTTTGCCCAGCAGAGCCACGAATGGGAAAACCCTTTAAAAATAGACAGGAACAAACTGGAAGGCCGCAGTGACTTCGTACTGTTTGAGTCGGCATCTAAAGCATTGGAGCAAAAAAGGGAATCCTCCAGTCTTTACAAGAGTTTAAATGGTAAGTGGAAATTTACCCTTGTTAAGCATCCCAGTGAACGTCCTTCGAATTTTCATAAAGAAGATCTGGATGACAGTAACTGGAATGAAATTCATGTTCCTTCCAATTGGGAACTTGAAGGTTATGATATTCCTATCTATACCAATGTAGTATACCCATTTCCGAAGAATCCGCCGCATATAGGCTATCCTTCTGAAAAAAAAGCATCCAATGGAGAAGTCCTGAATTTAAATACTAAAGAAGGGGAGGAAGAGATCTACAATCCTGTGGGTTCCTATCGCAAAACCTTTACAGTGCCTGAGACCTGGACCGATAAAGAGGTTATTCTTCATTTTGGCTCCATTTCAGGTTATGCCCGTATTTTCGTGAATGGTAACGAAGTAGGGATGACCAAAGCTGCCAAGACCCCGGCGGAATTTAATATCACTTCAGCTTTGAGAAAAGGAGAAAATCTTCTGGCTGTTCAGGTATTTAGATGGCATGATGGCAGTTACCTGGAAGATCAGGATTTTTGGCGTTTAAGTGGGATTGAACGTGACGTTCACTTACAGGCATTGCCTAAAACCACGCTATGGGATTATTTCATAAAAAGTGGTCTTACCAATAATTACAAGGATGGAAATCTTGTTGTAGATGTAAAACTTCAGGAATTTGATAAGGGAGGAACAGTAAAGCCCCAGGTAAAATTCACTTTGCTGGATGCCGGGGGAAGAGAAATTTATTCTGAGACAAAACAGGTTTCAAAGCATCAGAAGGAAGTTCAGTTCAAAAAAATAATTCCTTCCGTAGAGAAATGGAGCGCAGAATATCCTCACCTCTATACTTACACTATCACCTTTTTAGATAAAAAAGGGGAAGAAGTGGTTGCACTGGCTGGAAGAACGGGGTTTAGGGAAATCGAGATAAAAAATGCCCAATTGATGATTAATGGAGAGCCACTAACCCTAAAAGGTGTGAACCTGCATGAGCATCACCCTGTAAAAGGGCATGTGCCAGATCGTCAAATCAATGTAAAAGACATTGAATTGATGCAGAAAAACAATATCAATGCAATAAGAATGAGCCATTATCCTCATGATACCGGCATTTATGATCTGGCAGATGAATACGGGATGTACGTGGTAGACGAGGCAAACATAGAAACCCACGGCATGGGAGCCGAACACCAGGGAGGCTTTGATAAAACGGTTCATCCCGCCTTTTTGGAAGATTGGGCACCTGCACATATGGATCGTATGAAACGAATGCTGGAATTCAACAAAAATCATACTTCAATTATTATCTGGTCATTAGGCAATGAAAGTGGGAACGGCCCGGTTTTCTTTGATGGGTATGACTGGATCAAAGAAAGAGATACCACAAGACCGGTGCAATTTGAACAGGCCGGGCAGGAGCGCAATACCGATATTGTGGCACCAATGTACCCGGGTCTGGATTATATGAGGAGTTATGCTGCAGATGAAAGTAAAACCCGGCCCTTCATCATGTGCGAGTATTCGCATGCCATGGGTAATAGCAGCGGAAACTTCCAGGAATACTGGGATATTATCGAGAGCAGCGATCACATGCAGGGCGGATTTATCTGGGACTGGGTAGACCAAGGGCTACACGCCGAAACCCAAGATGGCCGCAAATTTTGGGCTTATGGAGGTGACCTTGGCGGCGGGCACCTTTATAATGATGGGAATTTTAATGCTAACGGATTGGTAAGTGCAGACCGTACCCCGCATCCCGCACTTCACGAGGTGAAAAAGGTGCATCAGAACATTAAATTTGAAAAGCAGGAAAATGCAATTCAGGTAAAGAATAAATTTAATTTCACTAATCTAAATGAGTTTGATTTTCAATGGGAACTCTTAGCGAATGGAGAAGTGGTGAAAACCGGGAAGTTTAATGCAGAAGTAGCACCCAATGATTCTAAAGAGGTGAAAATCGAACTCCCAGCACCCGGTGATAAAGAATATTTCTTAAACGTTTATGCTTATTCAAAAAATGCAAGGGCGTTGGTTCCGGCGGGACATGAAGTTGCACGCGAACAATTCGGGTTAAGTAAAAATGACTTTTTTGAATCGGAAGATATTACTTCAGGCCAACTTCAAATCAGGAAAAATGGTAAAAAAATGGCATTTTCAACAGCTATGGTTGAAGGAGTGTTTAATACAGGAACCGGAAATTTTGAAATTTATAAGCTGAAAGGTTTTAATAAAGCACCGATTTCTCAATTTCCCGAACCATTTTTCTGGAGGGCACCTACAGATAATGACTATGGGAACAGGATGCCCGAAAGACTTAAGGCATGGAAAGAAGCAACTTATAATTCTGAAGTTACTAAGGTCGAAGTGGGTAAAAAGACAAAAGCAGGTCAGCCAATAACGGTTATTTATCACCTGGCAGGGGTAGATGTTCCTTTTTTGGTCAATTATTTAATTGAAAACAACGGAAATATTCAGGTTACCGCAACTCTTAATTCTGAAAAAGATCTTCCGGAAATTCCAAGATTTGGTATGCGCATGATCCTGGAGGGAAACTTTGAGCATCTGGAATATTATGGCCGTGGGCCCTGGGAAAATTATTCCGATAGAGATACTTCGGCTTTTTTAGGTGTTTATAAGGATAAGGTGGCAAACCAATTCACATGGGAATATATAAGGCCGCAGGAAGCCGGGTACAAAACCGATGTTCGCTGGGTTTCCCTTAAAGATAATGCTGGCAGCGGAATTAAAATCACCGGAGGTCAACCTTTAGGGTTTAGTGCGCTAAATATTTCTACAGAAGATCTTGATGCAGGAGAAAGGAAAACAGGAAGACATCCTGTAGACCTTGAGGTGCAGGACAAGGTATTTCTTCATATTGATTATAAACAGCGCGGTTTGGGCGGTGATAACAGCTGGGGCGCCTACCCTCATGAACCTTACAGGCTTGAAAATGACAGCTACGAATACTCTTTTACGATTTCTCTGATCGAATAAATTTTTTTCTGAAATTTTCAGGTGATGACAGGTTAAAAAATAATTTTCCCCTTCTCTGGAAGTAGATTAGCCTTCAAAAAGGGTAGAATAGACTATGATTTTTGGAAGGGAAAGCTCATTTTTCTACCCGCAAATGACTTTGTGTGGATTTCCATATAATCAATTTAATAAAAATGTCATTTATAAATATTAACCTCATAAAATTTGGGGGTAGGATTTCATTTTATCATAAAAATATAATTTATCACAGTGATTTATAGGGGGTTGTGTCTTTTTTTATATAAATTTAATCTCAATTTTAAATTTTGTTGCTAATAAATTGAAGTAACAATGTTGTTATTTGAAAAGTGATTTTCGGATTTTACTTAAATATCCATTCCCTTCAAAAAGGCTGTTCAAAAATGACATTTTTGAAGGGTCATTCTGAAGAAAATTTCAGAAAAGAAGAAATTGTTTCGGCATAAAACTTAGAAAATATGACCACAACTTACGTAACCCAAAATGAGATGAGGTCGCTCTGGAAGATCTCGCTGGGAAAAATGATTGAAAGCTGCAGGGTAAATAAGAGCCTGCCTGGAGGTTTAGTGGAACTTATCAAGCACAATCTATTTGCAAAATACGCCTCCTACAACGCGCATCTTGAGAAGATTGAGATTGGGGTGAATGAGTCGAAGCAGAGAGCTGCATCTTATCCCGAGATCACGGTGTATCAATTTCCGCTTGATGAACTGGAGGATAAATTAACAGCTTCCTTTCAAACTACACGAGGAGATTTGGAGTTCTACGCACGGGTCTTCAAAGGGAAAGAGTTTAATGATAATATCTTTTTGCTCTAACCACTGGTTTTAAAAGATTGCGTAACTTCAGGACGTAATACTGCACCAAATTCTGGTGCTGTGAGAACCTTTTAGCCAATCAATATTTAAAGCCTATGAAAAAGGGATTTTTAATAGATATGGATGGAGTGATCTATGGAAATGACACTTTGATCCCCGGAGCCGATAAGTTTATTGAAAAACTTCAGGAAATGGATATTCCATTCCTGTTTATGACCAATAATAGCCAGCGTACCCCATTAGATGCGGTGAATAAAGTTGCAAAAATGGGAATTCATATTACTGAGCAGAATGTATACACGAGTGCCATGGCAACAGCTTCTTTCCTCTCCTTTATGAAGCCCAGCGGCAGTGCTTACGTCCTGGGCGAAGGCGGGTTGATCACCAGCCTCGCTAGGGAAGGATATAATCTTGTAAATCAACGTCCAGATTTTGTAGTGGTGGGAGAGGGCCGCAATTTCACTCTTGAAATGGTGAATTCGGCAGTAGATATGATCCTTTCGGGATCGCGGCTTATAGCCACAAACCTTGACCCGTCCCCTAAAAAAACAGGCTGGACCAACCTGGGGATTCGTGCCGTAGTGGCTATGATTGAAGAAGCCACAGGAAAAAAGGCATTTTCGGTAGGTAAACCCAGCCCGGTAATGATGCGTTCTGCCCGCAAATATCTCGGACTTGAAGCAAAGGAAACTGTGATCATTGGAGATACTATGGATACAGATATTTTAGGCGGCGTGCAGTTGGGTTACACCACCATACTTACGCTCTCGGGTATTTCTACCAGAGAGAGCCTGAATGACTATGCCTTTAAACCCGACATTATTGTAGATTCAGTAAAAGACCTGGATCTTGAGGAGGTATTTAACCTGCACAATAAGTCGTTTGCTTAGAAACAATGAAAACAAAAAAGCAGCCTTGATAGCTGCTTTTTTGTTTTGTTATAACGGTTAAGCCGCCGGTAAATCTCCCGGGCCTTTGGTTGGAAGTTGTGTGGTTCCCATCAGGAACATATCAACACTTCTTGCTGCTTCCCTGCCTTCAGAAATTGCCCAGACAATTAAAGATTGCCCGCGGCGCATATCTCCTGCCGTAAATATATTTGGAATATTGGTTTGGTAGTTATTTTCGGCTTTTATGTTGGTTCTTTCATCTACCTCCAAACCTAGTTTCTCACTCAGGGTCTTTTCTGGCCCGGTGAATCCCAGGGCTAACAGGGCCAGGTCACACGGCCATTCTTTCTCGCTTCCGGGAATTTCCCTTAGCTGAGGTCTGCCGGTTCCGGTATTTACCCATTCCACTTCTATGGTTTTAAGGGCCTTCAGCTTTCCGTTCCTATCCTTTATAAACTCCCTGGTGGCAATGCTCCAGTTTCTTTCAACACCTTCTTCATGAGAAGAAGTAGTCTTCAGGGTAAAAGGCCAGTAGGGCCATGGGCTGGCATCTGTACGGGTCTCTGCCGGCATAGGCATGATCTCAAAATTTGTTACAGATTTTGCACCGTGCCTGTTAGAAGTCCCCACACAATCTGATCCTGTGTCTCCCCCGCCAATTACAATTACATGTTTATCACGGGCGTTGAGGGCTTCTGCTGGTGCGGCCTGCCCGTCAACTACTTCATTGTTTCTTTTAAGGAACTCCATAGCCTGTACCACTCCCTGTGCATCTGCTCCCTCAATGGGTAGAGGTCTGCGCTGAGTGGCACCGCCGCAAAGAATTACAGCGTCAAACTCCTTCAGCTTTTCCACATCATAATTTACTCCAATATTGGTTCCTGTTTTAAAGGTGATGCCTTCCTCTTCCAAAACATTCAACCTGCGATCTATCACCCATTTTTCCATCTTAAAATCGGGTATGCCATATCGCAGTAATCCTCCTGGTTTTTTATCTCTTTCAAAGACTGTCACCCAATGTCCTGCCCTGTTTAGTTGTTGTGCTGCTGCCAAACCTGCCGGTCCAGATCCTACCACCGCCACTTTTTTCCCTGTGCGTACTTTTGGAGGTGCAGGTTGTATCCATCCCTCTTTAAAAGCACGTTCAGGAATGTACTTTTCCATCAATTCTATGGCTACGGGCGATTTTATAATCCCCAAAACACAAGCCGATTCACAGGGTGCGGGGCAAAGCCTGCCTGTAAATTCGGGAAAGTTGTTGGTGGAGTGCAGAATTTCTGAAGCCCGTTTCCAGTCATTCTTATACACTGCATTATTAAAATCGGGGATGAGATTACCAACGGGACAGCCGCTGTGACAAAATGGAATTCCGCAATCCATGCAACGGGCGCCCTGTTCCTGGAGCTCCTCATTGTTCATTTCCTGAGTGAATTCTTTATAGTTCTTAACCCTGTCTTTAACGGCAAGGGTTTCTTCTTCTCTTCTATTGTATTCTAAAAATCCTCTTAATTTATTCATTTCAGGCTGTTTTTAATTCCGTCTGGGCATTTCTCAACTTTTCTTCTTCCAAAATCTTCAGGGCTTTTTTGTATTCCACAGGCATAACTTTTATAAAGCCAGTAGCAGCAGTTTCCCAGGCTTCCAGTATTTCTTTGGCTACATCACTTTGGGTATAACTGTAGTGATTCTGGATGAGCGTTTTTAATTCTTCCAGGTTTTCTTCGGAAGGTTTCTCCAAATCGATCATTTCCATATTAAAGTTATGGCTGTCTACTTTATTGTGAGGGTCGTAGATATAGGCTACTCCGCCGCTCATTCCGGCAGCGAAATTCCTTCCGATGTTCCCAAGTATCACTGCAACGCCTCCGGTCATATATTCACAACCATGGTCGCCAATTCCCTCGATAACTGCCCTGGCACCCGAATTTCGGACGCAAAAGCGCTCTCCTCCAATTCCGTTGATGTAAGCCTCGCCGTTTGTGGCACCATAAAGTGCAACGTTCCCAATAATGACATTTTCATTTGATTTGAAAGTTGCGGTTGAAGGTTTTTTAACCGATAATGTGGCGCCACTTAAGCCTTTTCCGAAGTAATCATTGGTATTTCCTTCTACATTAAGTGTAAGGCCCCTGGTGGCAAATGCGCCAAAACTCTGGCCTGCAGCTCCCGTAAAATTAAGGGTAAGGGTGTTTTTTGGTAAACCTTTGGCCCCGTGAATTTTTGAAATCTCGTTGCTGATTATAGCGCCTGTAGTCCTGTTGATATTTGTAATAGGAAAATCCAGCTTCATCTTTTCTTTCCTGTATATGGCCGGATGTGCCTGTCTCAGGATCTCAAAATCTAAAACATTATCAAGGCGATGGTCCTGCTGCTTTGAATTGTATAAAGTCATGCTTTCATCAATATCCGGCTTGTACAGGATGTTAGAAAGATCAATTCCCTGGGCTTTGTAGTGCTCTATGGCTTTGTTCATATCCAGTTTCTGGCTTTGCCCCACCATTTCATTAATGGTTCTGTAACCCAGATCGGCCATGATTTGCCGTAGCTCCTGTGCAACAAAATACATGAAGTTGATCACATGCTCGGGGGTACCTTTAAAGTTCTTTCGCAGCTCAGGATCCTGAGTGGCGATTCCCACGGGGCAGGTATTTAAGTGGCAGGCACGCATCATGATACAACCAGAAGCTACCAGTGGTGCTGTAGAAAAACCAAATTCTTCGGCTCCCAGCAGGCATGCTATGGCTACGTCTCTCCCTGTTTTTAATTGTCCGTCACATTCCACTACAATTCGGCTTCGCAGGTCATTGAGGAGCAGGGTTTGCTGCACCTCGGCTATTCCCAGTTCCCATGGGAGGCCGGCATGGCGCAAAGATGTAAGGGGAGCGGCTCCCGTACCACCGTCATAACCCGAAACCAGGACCACATCTGCTTTGGCTTTTGCTACCCCGGCTGCAATTGTACCTACGCCAACTTTAGAAACGAGCTTAACGTTGATTCGCGCTTCCCGGTTTGCGTTTTTAAGATCAAAAATAAGCTGGGCAAGATCTTCAATAGAATAGATGTCGTGGTGTGGCGGCGGTGAGATAAGCCCCACATAAGGGGTGGAATTTCTCGTCTTTGCGATCTCCTGATTTACCTTTGGGCCAGGTAAATGCCCGCCTTCTCCCGGTTTTGCACCCTGGGCCATCTTGATCTGGATCTCCTGTGCATTGGTGAGGTAATTGATAGAAACACCAAACCTTCCTGAAGCTACCTGCTTAATGGCCGAATTTCTCCAGTCCCCATCGGGGCTTTTGTGAAAACGGCTTTCATCTTCTCCTCCTTCACCCGAATTACTTTTTCCTTTCATCCGGTTCATGGCGATTGATAAATTCTCGTGAGCTTCTTTGCTGATGGAACCAAAAGACATCGCTCCTGTCTTAAACCTTTTTACAATCTCTGTCCACGGTTCTACTTCTTCTATAGGTACCGGGTTGAGATCTTTGAACTTAAACATTCCCCGTATGGTCATGAGGTTGCGGGTTTGTTCATTCACCAGCCTCGAATATTCCTCATAGCTTTTTGGGTTATTTTGTTTCACTGCCTGCTGGAGCTTTGCAACAGTGGCGGGGTTAAACATATGTCTTTCCCCGTTTCTCCTCCATCTGTAATCTCCACCTATTTCGAGATCCATACCCTTTTGATCCTCTGCCGGATTAAAAGCTTTGCGGTACCGCTTCTGAATTTCTTTTTCTACTTCATACAGGCCTATTCCTTCTATACGGGTAGGCGTACTGCAGAAATATTTGTTTACAAATTTTTTGTTGAGCCCCAGGATCTCAAAGATCTGTGCCCCGCGGTAGGAGTGCAGGGTAGAGATCCCAATCTTATTCATGATCTTGATGATTCCTTTTCCCACTGCAGTATTGAAGTTTTGAACGGCAACTTCGGGGTCTGTCACATCCAGCTCTTTCTTTTCTACCAGGTCATAAATGATCTCATTTACCATGAACGGATTGATCGCACTGGCACCATAGCCAAACAACAAAGCAAAATGATGAGGTTCACGCGGTTCGGCAGACTCTATTACGATCTCAAAGCCGGATCTTTTATGATGTTTTTTTACGGTGTGATGCACGTATGAACAAGCCAGCAGCGATGGAATGGGGGCCAGGTCTTTATTGGTATTGCGGTCTGAAAGTATGATGATGTTACATCCATTGTCAACCGCTGCGGTGATCTCAATGATGATCTCATCCAGTCGCTCTTCCATACCGTTAAGCCCTTTATCAGCCTGGTATAGGATGGGGATAGAAACAGCTTTAAATCCGGGGATGTCTATATATCTGATCTTATCAAGGTCTTCATTAGAGATAACGGGATTCTGGATGCGGAGTTTTTTAGCATGTTCAGGCGTTATCTCAAAAAGGTTCCTGTCTTCTCCTAAAGAAAGGCTGATGTCTGTAACAATTTCTTCCCTTATCCCGTCAAGGGGCGGATTGGTCACCTGTGCAAATAGCTGCTTAAAGTAATTGAACAAAAGCTGCGGCTTGTCTGAAAGTACTGCAAGCGGAGTGTCAGACCCCATAGAACCTATTGCTTCCTTTGACAAATTTGCCATGGGCGCAATGATGGTATTGATATCTTCCTGGGTATAACCAAAAAGTTTTTGTCTTGTCTTGAAATCGGTTTTTTCTACAGGAGTTTTATTTCCGGTGTAGGGAACATTAGAAAGCGGTAGTAAATTTTCATCAAGCCACTGCTGGTATGGTCTTTCAGCAACAATATTGCTCTTAACTTCTTCATCTTCAATGATCCTTCCTTCATTCATATCTACAAGGAACATTCGGCCCGGTTCAAGACGTCCATGCCGTGCCACATTTTCGGGGGCTATTTCAATGACTCCTGTTTCCGAAGCCATTACCACGTACCCATCTTTGGTTACGGTATAGCGCGAAGGGCGTAATCCATTCCTGTCCAAAAGGGCTCCAATGTAGTTGCCATCTGTAAAGGGAATAGAAGCGGGCCCATCCCAGGGTTCCATGATACACGAATTGTATTCGTAGAATGCCTTTTTTGCGGGGTTCATCACAGGATTTTTTTCCCATGCTTCAGGAACCATCATCATAATGGCTTCGGGCAGCGAGCGGCCGGTGTGTAAAAGAAGTTCCAGCACCGTATCCATAGAGGCAGAATCTGACTTTCCTTCAGTAGTAACAGGAAGTATCTCCTTAATATACTCTCCTAAAAGGTCACTTTTAAAGAGCTCTTCCCGGTCTTTCATTCGGCTTAAGTTACCCCGCAGCGTGTTGATCTCTCCATTGTGGCACATATATCTAAAAGGTTGTGCGAGATCCCAGCTAGGGAAGGTATTGGTAGAGAATCGCTGGTGTACCAGGGCGAGCTTGGTTACCAGGTCATGGTCATTAAGATCGGTATAGTAAATATTAATATCTTCGGGCATAAGCAGCCCTTTGTAAATAATGGTTGTTGTAGAAAGGCTGGCTACATAGAAGTGAAAGGAATCAGAAAGAGAAGATTCCTCTACTTTGTGTTCAGCTATTTTACGCGCCGTGAAAAGTCGGGCGTTAAATTCTTTTTCTGAAATCTCCTCATCCTTGCCAATAAAGATTTGCTGCACATTGGGTTCACTAAGGGCGGCAACGCTTCCAAGGCAGGATTTGTCTACCGGCACTTCCCGCCAGCCCAGCATTTTTAAATGCTGCCTGTTTATCTCTTTTTCAAAGATCTCCTTTACAATTTTACGCTGGTTGGCCGCAGGTGGTAAAAAGACCATTCCTACTGCATATTCTTTGGGGTTGGGGATCTCAAAATCGCATACTTTTTTAAAGTAGGCGTGTGGGATTTCTATCAAAATACCCGCACCGTCTCCGGTTCTGCCATCTGCACTCACAGCACCGCGATGCTCCAGTCTCACCAGGATGTTAAGTGCTTTATGAATAATATCGTTAGTCCTTTTGCCCTTTAAGTTGCAAATAAATCCTGCGCCACAATTGTCGTGTTCAAATTCGGGGGAGTAGAGTCCCTGTTGCTTCATTCTCATATAGATCTCCTTGGAAAAAAATTACTGAATATCCAGCAAAATAGCCATTTCTGTAATAATAGAATAACGAAATTTCTATTTTAATACATTAAATAGTGATTTGAGAATATAAATCAATTAAAATGATAAATTAGGAATATAGTGGAATCATATTAAGAATTATGCAATTCAAAATGGATGAGATTTTTCTGCGGAAGGCTGGGGAATTGCAAAGAAATAATACGGGTAAAACTGAAAGAGAACGCATCGCAAACCGAAATTAACAGATGTCCAAAAATGGCATTTTTGACTGGTATTTTTTGTAAGAGACCTAACCTGATAAATATCATGGTTTTAGCCTAATGTTTTTCCGACTTTCAGTCTTTCCCGGTCATCCAGCATTTTTTGATGGAATATAAAATCTACATAGCAGGAGGAATTGTGACAATTCTCGTTGTGGCCCTGTACTGGATCCTTATTAACAGGAACAGCAAGTAGACCTACGGCTTTTTCCCCTTCCTGTTTCAAATTACCAAAGATGGCAAGAGGCAAGACTTGTGTGAGTAAATTTCACCAATCCCTAACCCTTAATCACCAATAACCAATAACTAATTGAGGGAGCTGGGTAAAAATCCGTAATACTTTTTGAAGGCCACCGTAAAGTGCTGCGGATTCTTATAACCTACTTCATAAGAGGCTTCAGACACCGACAATTTTTCATGGGTGATAAGCTCTTTCGCTTTTTCCATACGCAGCCCGGTGATGTACTTGAAAATTGTGGTAGAATGCACCTTTTTGAAACTCTGTTTGAGTTTTGAGGTGTTGAGACCTGCTATGGGAGCAAGTTCGTTTATGGTGAGGTTTTTTCTGAAGTTCTTCTTAATGTGCTCCTCCACCCGTAGAATCCCTGTGTACTCCTTTTTTGGAAGGTGATCTTCCTGTGAAACACTATTTTTCGCGTCATCGTCTACCAGGAAACTCAGTAACATAGCGGTAATTCGGGCTTCGAGGTAGATCTTTTTGATATGTCCGCAGTAACGGCAACTAATAATTTCCCGTATGTGTTGCTGCAATTCTACCGGAATGATTCGGCTTTCCTCCCACAACAGGAACGGGTGGTCCTCTTTAATTCCGTCCTTCAATGAAGATAATCCGCTGTAATCGGGGCCCATGATCTTCCGAAGTAATTTTTCAGTAAACAGCACTTCCAGGGTTTTCCGGGAAGAAGATTTGAAGTTCAAACACCCTTCGGGCCTGGGGAGGTAAAAGATATTGAAATGGCCGGCAGGTATAGAGATCGCAGGTACAGAAGGATCTACTGGGCAAAAATTATAATCTCCCTCCAGTTCAAAATGCAGTTTAAAAAGAGGCGAATTTCCCGAAATGTTTATCGAATAA
This sequence comes from Salinimicrobium profundisediminis, assembly GCF_026241755.1. Classification (GTDB taxonomy): domain Bacteria; phylum Bacteroidota; class Bacteroidia; order Flavobacteriales; family Flavobacteriaceae; genus Salinimicrobium; species Salinimicrobium profundisediminis. Next base: position 46,382 of record NZ_JAPJDA010000002.1, on the reverse strand, counting down.
CCTGCCGAAGCTTCCAGGTTCTGGGTAATTAAACAGAAATGATCCAGGTGCAGCTCGTGCATACTGCCTTTAACAACCTCCTTGTCAATAATGAAGGTTTCTTCACTGAAGGCCTCGGCGCAAAAATCTTTGCTGAAAGTCTTTACTACAGCATTTTCTTCAAAAAAAGAACTTTCTAACCTGAATTTCATTTGTATTGTCGCCTGACTTCCTTTTAAATAACATCGCTAAAGGGTCGGGGTGGGCACATTATTCTTTTCACGTAAGTAAAAATTCCTTTTGCGTTACCCAATGGCAAGCCTCCCCCTTTACTTTTGCCAAAGGTAATTATTTTTATTAAATCTAAATAAGCCCATTCTTTTGAAATCTGCATCTTCATATATCTGGTCCGTTCTCTTCTGCTTTTTTTCGGTGGTTGTGTTTGGGCAAACAGCTAACAATTCCGGGGAAAAGGCCGGGCAGGCGATTAGTGCTACATATACCGTTTCCGGTTATTTAAAAGATCATAATGGATATTCTTCAGCCAATGTTGAAGTTGTTCTCTCAAATACTTCGGAAGAATTCAAGGCCACATCAAATTATTCAGGTTATTATGAAATTTCCGGGGTGCCTTCAGGGTCATATATAATTGAACTTCGGAAGGAGAACCACGTTGAATATGGCGAAGTGATCATTAACGGGGAAGACGTGGTGCAGAACTTTCAGATTAAAAATAAAGGAGATTATGAACTGAGTGAGGTACTTCTGAATGTAGAATCTGTAAAATCTGAAATTGAAAAGAAAGGTTTCGCGGTAAATGTCATTGAAACAGAAGAAGCTGCGGTAAGAAATATTCAAACCAACGAACTCCTGAACAGAAGTGTGGGAGTGAAAATAAGACAGGGTGGTGGTTTGGGCTCTTCTGTAGACTATAACCTCAACGGGATGTCTGGTAACTCCATCCAGATTTTTATTGACGGAATTCCACTTTCGTCTTACGGTTCTTCCTTCGACCTTAGCAGCATTAGCCCCAGCATGATAGAACGTATTGATGTCTACAAAGGTGTGGTTCCTGCCGAACTTGCTTTTGATGCTTTGGGAGGTGCCATAAATGTCATTTTGAGAGATGATTTTAGAACCCAGATCAATGCTTCGGTTTCTTATGGCTCCTTCAATACTTTCCAGTCCAATTTCAATGCAGTTTACCAGGCAGAGAACTCCGGATTTTTTGTGAAAGCTTCAGGATTTTATAACCATTCCGATAATGATTACGAGGTTTGGGGAAGGAATGTTTACAACATTCTGCCCAATGGGAAATATGATTATGTAAAGGTGAAGAGGTTCAATGATGAATACTCTTCCCGTGGCGGAATTCTAGAAGCAGGTTTCAAAAAGGTCAATTGGGCCGATAAATTTTCTGTGGGATATACGGCTTCAGATTCTTACAACGAAATTCAGCATGGTGCGTACATGACCATCCCATATAAAGGAAGGTTCATGGAAGCCGAGGCGGGTATTGTGAATCTCACATACGAAAAATCTGATCTTTTTATTAAAGGTCTAGACTTCAATTTTCACGGTTTATACAACGAGCGCAAAAGAACTATAAATGATACGGTGACCTGGACCTACAACTGGTCTGGTGAACTTAGCCGCGACCGAAAAGGAGATCCTATACCGTCGCAGCGGGGAGCACAGCAGGGAGCGCCTACCATTGCAAATATTTACCGGGATATTTACTCTTTTAGGGGAGGACTTACTTACTCCTTTAACAACAATCACAAGATTGGCCTGCACCACGTACTTTACAATATTTCGAGAGAGCAGAATGATGAGCTTTGGAACGGGATAAGAAAGAACTTCATTGAAACCCGTGAGCTTGAAAAGAATATTTCCTCTTTTTCTTATGAGTCGAGATGGTTCAATGATAAATTAAAGGCCAATGTCTTCGGAAAGTACTACCAGCAAAAAACCAGGCAAATGGACCCAGGTGTAGAAACCATTGACGGGGAAGAGGTGCGGGTAGAAGAATACTTCAGCAATAATTTCGATTATACGGGATACGGGATGGCCCTTTCTTACCTGGTGAACTCGGGCATTGCTATTTTAGGTTCCGCAGAAAAAGCCCTCAGGCTTCCTACTGATAACGAGATCTTTGGGGATGTAGGAGAAAATGTTGCCGAAAATTCAGGACTGGAACCCGAACAAAGCAATAATTATAACCTCGGATTCAAGATCGGCCCGTACAAAATTGGTGAACACAGCGTCTCTCTCTACGCTTCTGGGTTTTTAAGGGACACACGCGGCATGATTGTAAGGGAACCCCAAATGACCTTGAATGATGCACAACAAACTGCTCCTTTTGTAAACCTGAGAGGAACAGAGTCTAAAGGCTTTGATGCAGAATTAAATTATATTTTTAAAGATAACCTCAACCTGCTGGTCAACCTGTCCAAATTCAATACCAGGATGAGTACAAAGTATGATTCTAATGGTAAAGTTCTGTTTAACTACAACGTGCAAATACCAAGTGAACCGTTCTTTACTGCCAATGCTTCGGCCCGGTATTCCTTCAAAAATGTGTTTCAGAAGGAATCTTTACTAAACATCTATTATAACTATGCTTTTGTTGACTCCTTTTACAATGTATGGGTGGTGAATAAAAGGAGCGGACTTGAAAACTCGATGGTCCCCGAACAACATATACGGGATGTTGGCTTGAGCTACGTTTTTCCAAAAAAGAATCTCATTGTGAGCTTTGATGCCAACAACATATTCAACAAACAGGCTTATGACAATTTTGCCGTGCAGAAGCCGGGAAGAGCCTTCTATTTAAAACTCAATTATTCAATCAATAAATTCTAAATTATTAAACATGAAAAATAGATTTACAAGACTATTTGGTTATACCGCTGTAGTTGGACTATTAAGCCTGTCTACGGCATGTAGCAGCGATGATGACATCAATTCACCAGATCCCGAGCCAAATCCCACAGAAAGCAGATGGATTACCATCGCTGGAGCCGTGATGGACGAAACTCCGGGTAACGGTAACGGCGGAACCGTGCTTTATTCTATTTCAAAAGAAAATGCTGAAGATCCCAACTATGCGATCAATGTTTTTGATAACGGTTTCCAGGTGAGATCTCAAAGAACAGCGAGATTACAATCTTCGGTAGATGGTTCTACTATGTTCAACATTGCTTACGGGGGTGACAATGGAGGTGAATTTTCAAAGTACATCGTTAATGGAGGTGACAATTTTGAACCAACAGGAGGCCTGGTAAATATCTCACAATATGCAGGGACTTCTCCAAGATGGGTAAAACTTTTTGACGGAGACAAAACCGGGGTAGCCGTTAGTGTAACCAGCCCTATGGTAAATGATGGGGACACTTACGAGTACACAAGAGGTACAGCAACCATCGTTACCATAGATATGGAGAACGTTGAGATCTCGAATAACATTTCTTTTGAACTCCCACTGCCTGCAGAAGAAGAGGCAGCAGGGCACCACATTTTTAGGTTAGATACGCCTGTACTTAACGCTGCAGGAGATAAATTGATCATTGGTACCTGGATGGGGAAAACAGACCCTGCTACAGGAGAACGCGACGCGAACGCCTATGAAAGACTGGGATCAAAAGCGGTGGTTGTAGATTACCCATCATTAGAAAATCCTAAGATCATTACTTCTACTGTAGGATTTGGTGACACCAGCGGTTACCGTAGCTTTAACAGCTTTTTAGCCGAAGACGGTAATATTTACCAGGCTACTCAAAGAGATCCGGGTGGTTCTCATATTCTAAAGATCAATACAGATAATGAATATGATAACAGCTATGATTTTAGCCTTGATGAAGCCCTTAACGTTACAGGTTCATACATCCAGAGCTGGAGATATGTGAAAAATGGTATTGCTTATGTAATGTACACCCACGACGATGCAGCGTATACAAGTTTTAGTGACCGCACTCAACAAAGCTTCCTTGCAAGAGTAGATCTTAATGCCAAAACTGCACAAAAAGTAGACCTGCCTTATGAGCCAGATATGTACTTCTTCCAGTACCAGGGCTTTGTGGTAGATGGAGATAATGTTTATGTTACTGTTTCCCCGGTTGGGAAAGACGGGAATATCTATGTTATTAACAGTGTAACAGGTGAAGTGACCAAAGGGGCGCAACTGCTTAACGAACCAGGAAACCATTTCATCGGAGTGTTTTAATTTTGAATTAGCTTATCATATCTTACTCCACAGTTCCGGCTACAGCTTTTTGTGCCGGAACTTTAAATTTCTTTCAATGAAGAATAAAAAGAAAAAATACGGCATTAGAAAGTTCCTCAATGACGTTCATCTATGGCTTGGCCTTGCCAGTGGGATCATCCTTTTCCTGGTTTGTTTCAGCGGAACTGTACTCACTTTTGAGAAGGAAATTAAAAATGTTTTTGCTGAAGATTTCAAGGTCTCGGGTACGCAGGCTATGGAAATTGAAGCACTCACTGAAGTATTGCAGCAGGAAGGAGAGGTCTCTTCGGTAAGTATTCCTGCTGAAGCCGGGAAACCTTACGAATTCCGGGTAAAGACATCTCCCGAAGATCGTCGCGGCACCACCTTCTACGTAGATCCCTACACCGGTGATTACATGCAGACCAAAAAGTCTTCGCTCGACGATTTTTTTATGTGGAATTTCAGGATGCACAGATGGCTGCTTTTAGATTCGGCTATAGGTCGTCCCATTGTAGGAATAGCCACAATTATCTTCTTTATTCTTTCCCTGAGTGGCGTTGTACTTTGGTTCCCAAAAAAGCTGAAGTGGAAAAACATGAAGAGCGGCTTTAAAATCAAAACCTCGGCCAACTGGAAACGCATCAATCACGACCTTCACAATACACTCGGATTTTACGCCTGTATTGTATTGGTCATCATGACCCTCACCGGACTCTTCTGGAGTTTTGAGTGGTACCGCGAAGCAGGGAGTGCAGTTTTGGGTACAAAAGTCTTTAACAGGGGTGGAGGACCTTCCTTTACTTCCAATGAAAATATAACTGAAGCCGATTTAGCCTCAATAGCCTCTATCTACAACATTTCTTCGGAAGAACTCAACTATGAAGGCACCACCACAATTTCATTCCCTTCCGAAAGGGAGCAGGTGTACAAAATAAGAAAGACCAACGACAACGGCTGGTCTCCTGTGACTTCAGATCAATTGGTGATAGATCGCGATGGTACAGTTTTGAACAAAGAGATCTTTAGTGAAAAACCACTTAATGTACAGGTGGCTTCCCTCATCAAACCTATCCATACAGGAGAGATCTTCGGAACTTTTTCCAAGATTATCTATTTCCTGGCATGTCTCATCGCGACTACTTTGCCTGTTACCGGTACGCTGATATGGCTTAACAAGATGAAAAAGAAGAAACCGAAGAATAGAGCCAGGAAACAAGAGGAAAGAGTCAAGACTGTTACGGAATAAATTTTTGCGGGTTTCGGGTTGCCAGTTGTCAGTTGCGGGTTGCGCGTTTGTGGAGTCCTGATTAGAGTTGACCATTTTTAGAAGTTGGATGATTCTATTAACTCCCGCACCGCATATTTCTGCCCACTGACCACGGAGCACTGGACACTTCTATTTTCGCCCTTCTAACTTCTAAAATCGTACTTTTACAGGGCTATGAAAAAGACCTTCAGCTACCTGTGGCCGCTCACCAAAAAGTACAACTCCAATTACAATGGGAAACTGGAAGTCACCTGGATCAACGGGCGCAAGGTGCTTGACAGCAGTAACGCCAATTATTCTTACGGTGCCCTTCAGGAAGTGCTTGACCATGGTTTTGCAGAAGTGCGTGCAGATCGTGCTGCCCCGGTGCTGCTTCTGGGCCTGGGAGGCGGTAGTGCAATTCCCCTGCTTCGGAACAAATATGGCTACTACGGAAAGATCACTGCCGTAGAACTTGATGCTGCAGTTATAGAAATTGCCAAAAATGAGTTTAATATTGAAGCACATCAACCCCTCGAGTTGCTGTGTACCGATGCTGAAGCATTTGTTGCCTCTTCGCAACAGCAGTTCGGGTTTATAATTATCGACCTCTTCCTGGATCTCAAGGTGCCGGCGCAGTTCTTTACCGATGCTTTCTGGAAGAATGTTGCAGCATTATTAACGGCAGATGGGAAAGTGCTTTTCAATGCCGGAATAAATGAGGCGCACCAGGAACATATCGACTACCTGCTCAAAAATGACACTTTAGGCATACATTTTCAGCAGAAGGAAAATGTCTACGGAAGTAACACCCTGCTGCTTGGGGAACGAAAGTAAAGCTGAAGCCTTACTTAATTCTGGTAGACCACGAGAGATAAAACATGAGGTCTCAAAAATGGCATTTTTGGGACTCCATTTCCGGAATTATGTGAATAATACTTGCTGCTGAGGTTTATCTTCAGCTTTATTCCATTATTCAGGATATTTTCATCAGAAGGGATTCCGTAAGTCTTCGTCATTAATGTCTGAAGAAGCTAAGGAAGAAACATCAGTGTCAAAAATGGCATTTTTGGAGGTCTATTTTTAGAAGTCTTCTGCAGGGAATATCATAGTAAGAATTCACTAAAGTTTAGGTGCAGCAAATCCTTCAGAAGTAATCTTTCGGAATAATAAAAAAAGAAAAAAGGCTATCTTAAAAAAACTTCACACGTCATTTTTAACACCAGAACATCATTATTTAAATGATTCCGTGTCAAAACCGCTGAAATAAATTCAGGGTGACGGGAAAAGAGCTTTTAAGACAGCCTCTGTAAGTGGATACTTTGAGGAATAGTACTAATTTACTGTTCCTGTAGTATTTTTGTCAAAAGTTCTTACTACTTAAGATAATTTGGCCTTGATCTGGTCTTTATTATCTCTCACAAGGGTGTAGGCATAATATCCGGCTCCTGCAACAGCTCCCCATTTAAGGAGACTACCTGTCCACTGAAGTCCTTTTTTGGCAGCCCAAAGTTTTACTACTTTTTCACCTGCATCTTTTGCATTTTTCTTCAAGTCCATTTTTGTTGGTTTTTAAGGTTCTTTTTCAAGATCGTGAAGTAATGGGTTATCTTGCGTTAAAGGCTTTCCAAATAACACTTTTTTAACCCTTAAGCCTTTCCTGTGGGCTTAATCATTAATTCGTTAACATTTACGCTGTTAGGCTGTGACACTGCATACAACACAGCATCGGCAATGTTTTGAGGTTCCAGTTTGGGTTCGTTGCCAGAATAGTCTTTTTCTTCCAGTAATTCCTTGTCGGTAATATCATCCCTTAGGTTAGTGGCAACAGTTCCGGGTTCAATAGAGGTAACGCGGATGTTAAACTCGGGAGAGAGTTCCATTCTCATGGCACGGGAGAGGGCAATGACTGCTGCTTTTGAAGCGCCGTAAACCGCACCGCCTTTAAATACCTCTATACCGTCTACAGAAGCAATATTTATAATGTGCCCGTTCATTTGGTTCTTCATGGCCGGTAACACCGCATTGATGCAACGCAAAGTCCCTTTTACGTTCACTTCAATGGTCTCAAGCCACTCTTCGAGATGTTGATTTTTGAGGTAAGTAAGCGGCATTACGCCGGCACAGTTCACAAGAATGTGCACTTCCCCAAATTCGTCCCAGATATCTTTAAAAGCACCTTCTACACTTTCAGAATCTGTGACATCCATTCGCACCACCAGGCTCTTATTTTTTAATTCGTCCTGGAGGTCGTTTAATTTTTGAATATTTCGGCTGGCCAATGCCACTTTACATCCGGCCCCAGAAAGGGCTTTTGCAATTGCTCTTCCAATTCCGCTGCTGGCTCCGGTCACTATGGCCACCTTGTCCTGTAATTCCATCTTTCAGTTTTTCTTTAAAAGATAAGATTTGTGCTGAAGGTGTAGGGGGTGAATAACAGGAATTTAACGTCTCTGTCTAATATTTCTGAAGGAAGGGGTTTTATAATGTATGCTTCGGGAATACTTCAGAAGGAGTCAGGAAACACAGAAGATTAAGATGAGAAAATAGCTTTTCCGAAGGAGATTTATTGCTGCCGACTCAGGTACATATTCATAAAGAGATTATGTGCCATATTCCTGGCTCTGTTCTTCGCAATGTTGGCTCTGTCGCCTTCAAAAAGTTCATCAAGGGTTTCATACCACATGTTGAGCCATTCGCCGAAATGTGCCTGTTCAATAGAATGATCAAAATCCCGGTCTACTTCTTTGTGTGCCCGCATGGGGTTACCACGAAATTTGCTCACCATAAACAGGTTGGTTTCCCAGAAATCGGTAAGCTTCTCAAGGTGGGCCGGCCAGTCATTAATAGTGTCATTAAAGAAGTGGCCAATCTTTTTGTTGGCGCGTACTTTGGTATAAAATGTAGAAACCAGGAGAAAGACATCCTCCCGGTTTTGTATATCGTTTTTCATAAGAAAATCTGCTTTCTAATAGCGCATAAACACGTTGATTATTAGCAGGATCGTGCTTAGCAGAAGGCTGAAAATTAAGGTATTAAAAACAAACTTAGGCTTTAACTGGGCTAAAACTGTTACCATATATGTCATACACACTGCAACAACCAGGAATAACTGGAACATTTGAATAAAATCATGCCCGTTCATTAAGATCACCATAGCCGCTGCAGCACCCAAACAGGTTGAAAGGATGATGGCTACTGCCGAATATCCTACATAAAGGTCTTCAAAATCTTTGTAAAGTGTGTTGTAAAGTTTCATAGCATAGTCGTTTTTAATTATGCTGTAAAATTAAGAGGATAGCGAAGGAGAGAATATGATTGGGATCATAAAACAGGACATTTATGTCTCAGGTCCAAATCATAAGAAGCTGATAATGAACTTTTACCGGTACACTTTTCGCTTTTTTATTTGAAGTTCGCCTTTCTTTTCAAGAGATTTGGTGGCACGTATTACTGTCTCCACGCGCAGCCCAGTAAGATCGGCGAGTTGTTGCCTAGTAAGGTTAAGCCGGTATGTGAACTTTCCATCTACCTTATCTACCTGCTTTAGGTAATCTATGATACGAAGAATCCTGTGCTCGGGTTCCTGGCTCGATATTTCTGAAACCATGATGGCTTTGTAGTAAAGCCTTTTTGCAAGGGTTTCGGTGATCTTGAGGTGGACTTTTGGGTTTGACGAAAGCAGTTCTAAAAATTGTTCTTTTGAAAGCTGAAAAACTTCGGCATCTGAAATGGCTTCGGCATTTGCCGGATATTTCACGTTTGCCAGCAATGGCGGTTCCCCAAAACTCTGCCCGATAGAAAAAATACCCTGGATGAACTCTTTACCATCTTCGTTGTAATTGTTCATCTTGATCTCTCCTGAAGCTACCTGGTAGAAGTTGAGAGCCGATTCTCCTTCCCGAAACAATTGATCTCCTTTAGAAAAAGGCACCCTCTTGGCGCCGTAATTAAGCAACAGGTTTTCGTCTATCATAGATCTACTGGTGGGAATTTATAAGCTCAACCAGGTTAGCTTTTGGTACCACGCCCGACTGTCGCCATAATTGTTCTCCTTTTTTAAACAGGATAAGTGTGGGCACGCCGCGCACCTGGAATTTTTCGGCCAGCGCCTGATTTCTGTCTACATCTATCTTCACAATTTTAACCTTGTCTCCAAGATCGGCTTTGGCTTCTTTCAAAATAGGAGCCAATGTTTTGCAGGGGCCGCACCAGTCGGCAAAAAAATCTACAAGAACGGGCTTGTCATCCTGGATGATCTCGCTGAATTTACTTTTCATATTTTTCTTTTTTAAGCTCTTTAAAGGTACTCAAAAATGGCATTTTTGGAAAGTATTTTCAGGTCTACCTTATTCCGCAGAGCCTTTTATGAGCTTCCTCTTCCAGGGCTGCCCTATGGTTGGGGTGAGCGATAGAGATGAGGGCTTTGGCTCTTTGTTTCAGGTTTTTTCCGTAGAGATTTACTACACCATACTCGGTAGCAATGTAGTGTACGTGAGCCCTGGTGGTGGTAACGCCTGCACCTTCTTTTAAATTAGGAACTATCTTGGAGATACCTTTTAAAGTGGTTGAAGGCATGGCAATAATTGCTTTGCCACCTTCAGAAAGGGAAGCGCCGCGAATAAAATCCATTTGTCCGCCTACGCCCGAATACTGGTAGGTGCCAATGGTATCGGCGCAAACCTGCCCGGTAAGGTCTATTTCTATTGCGCTGTTAATGGCTGTCACCTTCGGATTTCTTCTAATAATCGCCGTATCGTTGGTGTAGGCTGCTTCCTTAAAATGGATCACGGGATTGTCATCTATGAAGTCGTATAATTTTGAGGAGCCAAGGGCAAAGCAGGTAACGATCTTTCCGGTTTTTACCTCTTTTTCTTCCCCGGTGATGATGCCTTTTTCTATGAGTGGCAAAACCCCGTCAGAAAACATTTCAGTATGAATTCCAAGGCGTTTGTGGTTCATGAGGTTGTTGAGCACCACATTTGGAATGGCGCCAATTCCCATTTGAAGGGTGGCTCCATCTTCAATAAGTTCGGCTACGTTTTTTCCTATTTGCTTCTCAATTTCTGAAGCTTCAACAGGCATATGGGCATGTAAAGGTAAACTGGCCTCTACTGCGGCTGTGATCTGGCTTACATGAATAATCCCGTCACCATGGGTTCTTGGAACCTGCGGATTTATTTGCGCAATAACTGTTTTAGCGGTTTGTATAGCCGGAAGGGTAATATCTATTGAAAGGCCCAGCGAACAGAATCCGTGTTTATCGGGAGGGGAAACCTGAATAAAAGCTACATCAAGGGGTAAGATGTTCTTTCTAAATAACAGGTGGATCTCACTTAGAAAAATAGGAATATAAGCCCCGTATTCCGAATTTATCGCATTGCGAACATTACCGGCAGCAAAACAGCTGTTCAGAGAAAATGATTCCCTGTACGGCGGCTGTGTATAACGCGCAGGGCCTTCGGTATGTATGTGGAAGATCTCCACGTTCTTTAATTCTTTATGGCGCTCTACCAGGGCCTCAATAAGAATATTTGGTGTCATCGCCGCTCCCTGGAAAAATATCCTGTTACCCGATTTTACATAAGACACGGCCTGGGCAGCACTTACTAACTTCATATTGCTTATTTTTTTACCTGTAGATTAAATTGAATGTCGATTTCGTCTTTAACGACGATCATTCCAAACAGCTTTTTTGGAGCCTCAAGTCCGTAGTCTTTTATGTTGAGGTGCAGCTTTCCTTTAAATTCAGCTATTGCAGCATTTTTTATGGCTACAGGCAGCTCGTAAAATCTTTCTTTACCTGCTATGGTGATGCCAACTTTTGCTACTGCTTTTGTAGGGGAAGACATGCTCACCTCGTTTAACTCGAGAAGTATCCTGGGATGTTTATCTGTTTGCAGGAGGTCGTGGAAGTCGCGGTTAATACCTTTGCTTCCGCAGTCAAAGCCTTTGTTGTTAAGGATGAGAACAGCTCCTGTAAATTCTATTTTACTGCCATTTTGGGTGAAGGTGATATTTTGAGAATCTTCTAAATACGAGTTATCAAACTCACACTGGAATGCAGCAATATTAGAGTCCCCAATGATAGTGAGCTCACTGCTGGGGAGCACTGTGATGTATCTTTTCTGAAAATCCTGTGCGCGTGTTACCGCACTACAGAAAAGTACCAATAAGACAAACGCAATTTTTTTCATTTTTTTAAAGTTAAAAAAAATGGGGGAATTTAATTCCCCCATTTTCTGGCTAGTTCAAACGAATCTTTTATTCTTAGAAGCTAATTACCGCTTCAATGTTAAAGCCGTTGAATTGTCCGTCGTTGTGAATATCACCTGTAGGGTAGTCATTGTAATCCTGGTTAACATACTCAACTTTAGTAAGGATGTTTTTGGTCATAAACCATCCACCTCCAATGTTGAAGCGGTTAACGGTTACATCTTCTCCAGATTTAAGTTCACCATTTACAGTATTGTAACGTCCACCTACGTAGAAGTTCTCGTTGTTACCAAATCTGTAGATAAGTTCACCTGCATATTGGTTCCAGCTTCTTTCGTCAGTTTCAGAAGCGTATTTACCGCTAGCTCTTTCATAGATTCCGAAGAATTCAAGTCCACCTGCTTTGATGAAAGGGTTGATCATGAAAGAGGTCAATTCATTTTTAAGGTCTGGGTTAATTCTACCAGATCTAAAGCCATCTCCAGGGTTGTTTGCATCTGGGCCAGACATTACGTTGTAGTATCTTGAACCTGCACGGTCACCACTGTATAAATAAGCACTTTTAGTTTGGTTTGTGTGGTAAACCGATCCTGTTAATCTAAATCTGAAATCTTCAGAGATTTGGTTGTCATAACCAATTTTTGCAAGAAGAGAAGGGCTTGTGTGACCTTCACTAGAAGTAGACTGGTTTAATTTACCGTTGGTAAATCCAACCATACCTAACCATGGTCCGTTGAAGTAGTAGATCTCACCACCTACCTCAGTAGTAAAGCTGTCCATTAGGTAGTTTCCTACGAATGGGTTGTAAAGAGCCATTGCGTTGTCAGTTCTTCTGAAGTGAGCATCACCATAGTTGTTCTCCATGTGACCAAACCTGATCCTTAAGTGCTCCATAAGACCAGAAGCTAACCCTTCACTGATGAAGTCAAGGTTATCTACTTGTAGGTATCCTCCTTTTACGTAAGTATCAGGGTGGTTTTGAGAAGAAAGGTAAGTGTTAAGGTGTACTCTAACTCCTTTTGCAAGCAAAATGTCAAAAGTCATGTTTGCAGTAGCAAGGTTAAAGTCTTTTCCAAGTTCATATAATTCAGGAGCGCCTGAAGCATTTTCCTGTTCTAATGCCTGGAATTGAAGTGCAAAAGCACCACCAAGTCTTACCTGTACTCCTTCGAATTCACCGTAGTTGTTGTCTTTTGTAGGCTCAAATGTGCTTATACCGCGTTGATCTGGATATCTAAAGTTAGGTAGACTTCTGTCCCAAAGGGTAGTGTTTTCATTGTCTTCTACAACAAGAACATCTACATCTTGTGCCTGTGCCTGAAAGCCCATGGCCATCAAGAGAGCAATACCGGAATATTTAATTAGATTTTTCATTTTTGATACATTAAAAAAGTTGATAGTTGAATTTTAATATTTGTTGTTGAATTAGGGTTATTTAGTAAAAACGGTCTGGAATTTAATGTTCACTTCATCTCCAGTGGTGATAGTTCCAAACATGGCTGTAGGGGGATCCACTTTGAAATCGGTCATTTTTATCTTTTTGTCTCCGCTAAGAGTGATTTTATCACCGGCAACTTTAGCATCGAAGATCAATTCTACATTCTTCTTGGTTCCTGCAATGGTAAGTACACCATTAGTAGTTACTTTGCATGAGGTTTTTGAAGTGCAATCAAGGTTTTTAACGCTTGATAATTCGTAGGTAATTCTTCTGTGTTTATCAGTGTCAAGAGCCTTATAGGTGTTTTTGTCCATTCCTCCTTTTCCACTCTTCAGGCTTTCGGCAACTACTGCAAACTGTAATTGATCAAGTTTCACTAGTTGTCCGTCTTCCATTTGAACCTTTATACTTCCCTGGAGTTCTTTTGCACTTAACTCCCAATCATGTATGTTTGAGGTTCCTTCCACTTTTAAACTGGAGGCTCCGCTATTTACATTAAAGGTTTGTCCTACCATTGTATTGGCAGAAAAGACCATTACCAGAAAGCTTCCAATTACTAACCAAAGGTTCTTTTTTGTGTTCATGATTTTTGTTTTTAATTATGGTACAAAGATGGCACAGATATGAGCGGTAGAGTATGACGTGGGTCAGCTTTCAGCAAGATTCTTATAATGCCTGATTCTAAATTTTTATATTCTCCTTCACTTTTGCCTAATTACCTTTTAATGAGCTGGTTAATCTTGAGCATAAGTCAGGCACTCGTCTAAAAGCTGATAATGCTCATATATTCACCGATAAAATGTGCCCCCAAAGTTCCAAAAGATGCCATGTGTTGGCAAGGGATTAAGAAATTTTAACCAGAATTTTAGGAATTTGGAATCAAAACAGGGATGAATATGTCCTATTTATTAAAAAATGGATTGCCACGAAAGAATAGAAAATAACAAATTCTTAACAGATTTTAGTGGCAGCTGGCTGCAGCATTGACCACAGCTGTTTGTGGCGCAGGAGATAAATAAGGAATGCCAAGCCCCATACCTCTAATAATAAATAGTACGCCCATGAGAACTACAAAAACCGGAATGAGTTTTTGCACCTTCTTTCTCATCCCTCCTCCCAAAAGTCCACCAAAGTATACTGCTGTTGTCATTAGCGGGATGGTGCCAAGCCCAAACAGCAGCATATAAAGGCTTCCTGTAAGCATCTCACCGCCAGCCAGTGCAGCAAAGACAGCCACGTAAACCAGGCCGCAGGGTAGAAGACCATTAAGAAACCCAATGGTGAAAAAAGTATCGGGTGTTCTTTTTTTAAGAGCGATACCCAATGAAGATTTGATCCTGCCTACAAACCGGAACAACGGCTGGGAGAAATTTACCTTTTTTAATATACCCGACGGAAGAAGGATAGCCAGGATCATAAGCACGCCTATACCAATAGACAGTTGCTGCTGCATTCCAAAAAGGTCAAAACTCTTGCCCAGTAACCCAAACACCAGTCCTATAAGAGCATAGGACAGCAGACGCCCAAAGTGGTAAAGAAAAATCTGGAGTAGCTTGAGGATCTTATTGTCGCGAGACAGCGGAAGCATAAAAGCAATAGGCCCACACATCCCAATACAATGGAAACTACCAAGAATACCCAGTATAAAGGCAGAGTAGAGCATTAATATAGAATATCCTCTTTAAAATAGAATTTTTCACCCTTGTATTCCCAGTCAATAATGATGTTCCAGCGGCCGTCTATAAAGCGACTATCAGGTACGAGCAATTGATGTGAGGACAATGAAAGAGGAATTTCAGAGTCCAGCTGCTTGTTTGACGGCCGGTACAGGAACACATTTCCTTTTATGGATGCAAACTCAAGTTCCTGGGGAAAGTTTATCACAAGACCTTCCGAAGTTTGTTCGAGCTGTATATTTTCTGAGAGCAGGCTGGCATTTTTTGTCTTATCCAACTGTTCCTGGAATGTGAGTTCATTTTTGTAGTATTCTTCTACAACCAAATCATGGCTGTAAGCTTTATCAGTGATCATAGTAATCACAAAAAACATTATAAACGCTATAAAACTAAATATAGCCAGTACCAGTGATGTGCCCCAGGATATTTTCATGATCTTAATTTGTTATTGCCAGTGAGACATCGTCTCTCTGTGGTTCTATTATTTTTTACCTGTTTAATGATTTTTATTTAAATCAGGTAACTCTGTTTTTTCTTCTGTTAAGTGAGCAATGGTTTCTTTTTTCATTGCTGCCCCCGTTATAATGCCCTTGTATACGCTTCAAAAATGGCATTTTTGACAGGTATTTTTTTCAGGTCTTTTTCTTCGGAAGCATTTATTGCCACTTCAATTTTAAAGTATCAGTTTTATTGATTCCGTATTTACCTGAAGCTTCTTGGCCCCATAAAATTGGTGCTGGTGGTTTCTATCAATTTCTCCCCGCTGTAAACCCCTATTTCCACCTTATTTTTTTCATCTTTTAAAAGAGCCTTCGGGATCTCTATAAACAAGGTTCCCTGTGCAAGTCCGTTTTCAGGAACTATAATCCTTTCATGGGTTACAGATTCAATACTTCCCCTGTGTGACATCAGTTTAAAATGTACATCTTCAAAACTGCCTGTAGTTTTATTGATAAGTTTAAAGGTGTAAACATTACTGATAATATTATTATCGTGAGTCTCGTACAATTGTCCCGGCAATCTTAAAACTGTGGCTTCAACATCTGTCCTTAAGAACAACATGCCCGAGAGAATCCCTACCAATACAAACAGAATGGCAGCATAACCTTTCATCCTGGGGTTAAACCTGAATTTTTCCTCTTTCTCAATATTCTCTTCAGAATAAAAACCTATCAATCCTCTTGGAAGGTCTACTTTATCCATCATGGCATCACAGGCATCAATACAGGCGGTACAGTTGATGCATTCCAGCTGTGTGCCATTTCTTATATCTATTCCCGTAGGGCAAACATGTACACATTGGGAACAGTCAATACAATCACCCTTTCCCAGCTGGGCCCGATCTTCATTTTTTCTGAATTTTGACCGACCTTTAGAACGTTCCCCTCTTTTATGATCGTAAGCAACAACTACAGATTTCTTATCTAGCAGTACACTCTGTAATCTTCCATAAGGGCACGCAATGGTGCACACCTGTTCTCTAAACCATGAAAAGATAAAGTAGAAAACCCCGGTGAAGATCAAAAGAGCTATAAAGGTGCTCAGGTTCTGGAATGGCCCTTCTGTAATATATCTAAGCAGCCTTTCGCTTCCCACGAGGTATGCCAGGAAAACATTGGCAATGCCAAATGATATGAGGAAGAACAGGAACCATTTAAAGCCTTTCTTTCTTATTTTATCTGCATTCCATTCCTGCTTATCCAGCCTCATCTGGGCACCGCGGTCTCCTTCTATCCAGTACTCGATTTTTCGGAATACCATTTCCATGAATATCGTCTGGGGGCAAATCCAGCCGCAAAAGATCCTCCCAAATGCCGAAGTAAAAAGCGTGATGAACAATACTGCAATGATCATTGCAGTAACCCCAAGATAAAAATCCTGGGGCCAGAATGGCTGCCCAAAAATGAAAAATTCCCTTTCCAGCACATTGAACATCATGAACTGGTGGCCATTTATATGTATAAATGGCGAAGCAATAAGAAAAAGGAGCAGGAACCAGGTTAAGTGTGTACGGTACTTATAGAATCTCCCTTCAGGTTTCTTGGGGTAAACCCAGGAGCGCTTACCTTCGGCATTCATTGTGCCTATTCTGTCCCTAAAGTTATTTTCTTCTCTTTCCACTTCCTGCTTCCTTTTCTTAATTCAATTTTATTCTGTCCAGATATCTCCTTCAGCGTCTTTTGGATTTGCTGGAGAAGTTCCCTGGAGGCTAAGTACATAACTTGCTACCTGTTGGATCTCTGCCGGTTTGAGTGAAGATTTCCACGCAATCATTCCTTTACCTGCACGTCCACCTTCACTAACTGTGTGGAAGACGTTTTTGATACCTCCGCCAAGAATCCAGTGTTCGTCGGTAAGGTTAGGTCCTATTCCACCACCTCCGTCGGGAGCGTGGCAGGCCATACAGTTGGTTTGGTAAATTGTCTCGCCCTTTTTTAATTCGGCAGCTTCGGTTAGGAGAACCACGTTTTCGGCATTAACAAGATCGGGGGCTGTCTTTTTGTATTCTTCAACCTGAATTTTAGCAGCCAGCATTTCCTTTTCAAATTCGGCTACCTGGTTTTCTCCATCCCACAGGTGGTAATATGCGAGATAACCTGCAGCAAAAACTATAGAGGCGTAAAAGGAGTAGAGCCACCATGGCGGGAGCTTATTGTCCAGTTCTTTAATTCCGTCGTAGTTGTGGTCCAGCTCCAGCTCCTTTTCTTCAGAAATTGGGCGTGTACCGGCAAGTTTACGGTAGATCCTTTTTAAGTCATACTTTTTGATTCGCTCCTGTTGAGCTCTCATGTATCGCTCTTTAGCTTCAGGGGTAAGCGCCTGAAACATGACATTTTCAATTGCATTAAGAATGGCTTCCGCAGCAATAAGGAATAACAGGATAACCACCAGCACGGCCGATAGCAGTGGAAATTCAATAAAAGCATAATTATCACCTGAGTCTATAAAGTATTCTAGAACTCCTACAATGAGGAGAAAGAAAACGGGGATTCTTATCCAGGCTGGGATGGATTGTCTCATAGGTTCTGGTCGTTATCTGTTTCTAATGGTATTTGTTCTACAGTATGGATGTAGTCTTTTTTTGCGGTGAAGACCCACCAAAAAAGTGCTACAAAAAAGATGAAGAAAATAAGTAGGGAAATAATTGGATAGATCTCTATCCCTGCTATGCTCTCCATATGTCCTTTTATAAATTTTAACATGACAGTTAGTTTGTTGAAGTTGTTGAATTCACTACTTTAATATCTGTTCCCAATCGCTGTATATAGGCGATAAGGGCAACGATCTCTCTATCTTTCATCTCAATAAATTCCAGTCCGTTCTCTTCAGCATATTTTTTATCTGCCTCATATGTGGCAACAAAATCGGGATCGCTGTAAAGGTTTTGCTGAATGCTGGTAGCCTGCTCTTCCATATGAGCCTGGGCGTTTGCTATCTCGGCTTCGGTATAAGGAACTCCAAGTTGTACCATTGCTTCCATTTTAGCTTCGGTTTCAGAGCGGTTATGTTTGCTGGTGATCAACCATTTGTAACCGGGCATGATAGAACCAGATGAGGTACTTTGAGGGTCATACATGTGGTTAAAGTGCCAGTTATCTGAATACTTGCCTCCAACTCTCATAAGATCTGGGCCTGTACGTTTACTTCCCCATAAGAACGGGTGGTCATAAACATATTCCCCGGCCTTTGAGAATTCGCCGTAGCGTTCTACTTCACTCCTAAAAGGGCGAATCATTTGTGAGTGGCATGATACACAACCTTCTCTTATATAAATATCCCTTCCTTCAAGCTCTAGTGGCGTGTAAGGCTTAACACTGGTAATAGTGGGAATATTTGACTTTACAAGCAGGGTTGGTACAATTTGAATAATACCTCCTATAAGAATCGCGATAGTAGCTAAAACTGTAAGTTGCACCGGCTTGCGCTCCAACCAGGTGTGGAAGCCTTCTCCCACAAGTCTTCTATTGCTAATTTTTTGTAGTGGTGCTGCTTCAGCCAGCTCATCGGTTACTTCACTACCGCTTCTAATGGTTTTGTAAACATTGTACAACAGGATGAACATTCCGAAGATGTACATACTACCACCAATGGCCCTAAACCAGTACATAGGCATGATTTCGGTCACGGTTTCGAGGAAGTTTCCGTAGACAAGGGTGCCATCGGGGTTAAATTGTTTCCACATTGAAGCCTGTACAAAACCTGCAACATACATTGGCAGTGCGTAAAGGATAATACCCAAAGTACCTGTCCAGAAGTGGGCGTTGGCAAGCTTAATAGAGTGTAATTTGGTCTTGAACATTCTTGGAACCAGCCAGTACACCATACCAAAGGTTAAGAAGCCGTTCCATGCAAGAGCCCCCACGTGTACGTGTGCAATTACCCAGTCGCTAAAGTGAGCAATGGCATTTACGTTCTTAAGAGAGAGCATTGGGCCTTCAAAAGTGGCCATCCCATATCCGGTGATCGCTACTACCAAAAACTTTAAAACAGGGTCTGTCTTAACTTTGTCCCAGGCACCACGCAGGGTTAAAAGTCCGTTGATCATACCACCCCATGATGGCATCAACAGCATAACAGAAAAAGCAACACCAAGGTTTTGAGCCCAGTCGGGTAGTGATGAATATAATAAGTGATGTGGCCCGGCCCAGATGTAAATAAATATTAAGGACCAGAAGTGGATTATAGATAATTTATAGGAGTACACCGGGCGGTTTGCAGCTTTGGGTACAAAGTAGTACATGAGCCCAAGGAATGGTGTAGTAAGGAAAAATGCAACCGCATTGTGACCGTACCACCATTGTACCAGTGCATCCTGTACTCCTGCATATACCGAGTAGCTTTTAAACAGGCCAACAGGAATTGCAAGGCTGTTGAAAATATGAAGTACTGCTACGGTAACAAAGGTTGCGATGTAGAACCAGATGGCTACATATAAATGCCTTTGTCTTCTCTTGAAGATCGTGGCAATAAGGTTCCATCCAAAAACAACCCATACAACAGCAATAGCAATGTCAAAAGGCCATTCCAGTTCGGCGTATTCCTTAGAACTTGTAAAGCCCAGGGGCAATGTAATGGCAGCGCCAACAATGATTAATTGCCAGCCCCAAAAGTTGATACTGCTTAAGATGTCACTATACATCCGGGCTTTGAGCAGCCGCTGGGTAGAGTAGTATACCCCGGCAAAAATAGCGTTCCCCACAAATGCGAAGATCACCGCGTTGGTGTGCAGTGGGCGCAGGCGTCCAAAACTCAACCAGGAGATGCCATCGGTTAAATTGGGGAAAAGGAATAAAAAGGCCAAAAGAAGCCCGACTGACATTCCTATGACGCCCCAAAAAAGGGTAGCATAAAGGAACTTTTTTACGATTTTGTTGTCGTAGTAGAACTGTTGCAATTCCATTCTTTTAATTGTCTTGATTAATTTTACTCGATTTTGTTGATTTCTCTTTTACAAGCTCATCCTCAAAAAGAATACGCACCGATGGGGTATAATCATCGTCAAACTGGCCGTTACGCACAGCCACTATAAAAACAACGAAAAACAATACCGCCACAATAATGCTTATTGTAAGGAGTAAATAGATGACGCTCATACCTATTTATATATCAGGCAAAACTACAGGCATTGTTGGCTTGTAAATATGATTTCGGTCAGGTTTCATCAGAAATATATTTGTAAAAAATTCAGGCATATATGATTAGGCTCATATAAAAGAGAGAGCTTAAATCGGACATTTGTATCTGAAATTAATATTAAACACATCTGATCATGAAAAATTTCAAACATTCAAAAAAGAAACTTGTATACGTTTTCTTTCTTGCAGCCCTTGTAGTAGGGGTGTTCACTTCCTGCGATAAAGCAGTTGCAGCTAAAGAAAACCCAGAACTAATGAAAGTATATGGAGAGAGCGAAGCCGAAATGACTGCTCCTCCAATGGTGCCAAGACCTGTTGGAAAAAGAGCTGCTACCAAACTCATAGTTAATATGGAAGTAGTAGAAAAAGAAATGGAGATGAGCGACGGAGTAAGTTATGTGTACTGGACTTTTGACGGTACAGTTCCCGGAAGCTTTATTCGTACCCGCGTTGGAGATGAAGTTGAATTCCACTTAAAAAACCACCCCGACAGTAAATTGCCACACAACATAGATCTACACGCAGTAACAGGACCTGGTGGTGGTGCCGAATCTTCTTTCGTAGCTCCAGGCCACGAAGCTGTATTTACTTTTAAAACCATGAATCCTGGTTTATATGTATACCACTGTGCTACTGCTCCTGTTGGGATGCACATCGCTAATGGTATGTACGGTCTTATTCTTGTTGAACCAGAAGGTGGTCTTGAGCCGGTTGATAAAGAATATTACGTTATGCAGGGTGATTTCTACACCGAAGGTGAGAATGGCGAAAGAGGTTTACAGGCTTTCAGCATGCAGAAAGCAGTTGATGAAGATGCAGATTATGTAGTATTCAATGGTAAAGTTGGTGGTCTTACAGGTGACAACGCCTTAACTGCAAAAGTTGGTGAAACCGTACGTCTCTTTGTAGGTAACGGTGGCCCTAACCTGGTATCTTCCTTCCACGTGATTGGAGAGATCTTCGACAAAGTTTATGTTGAAGGTGGATCTTTGATCAACGAGAATATTCAAACTACTCTTATCCCTGCCGGTGGTGCCGCTATTGTAGAATTCAAAGTTGAGGTACCCGGAAACCTTGTATTGGTTGATCACTCTATATTTCGTGCTTTCAACAAAGGAGCCCTGGGTATCCTTAAAGTTGAAGGAGAAGAGAATAAAAAAGTCTATGGTGGTAAAATCGAAGAGAAAGTTTACAACCCCGGAGTTTCTGCTGCCGAAGTTACCGAAGAAGAAACTGAAGATGCACCTGTAGCCAATACTTCTTTAGCCGAAAAAATGGAAAGGGGAAAACAAATCTACACCCAAAACTGCCTTGCCTGCCACCAGGCTACCGGTAACGGGATCCCAAATGCTTTCCCTCCCCTTGCAGGTTCAGATTATCTTAATGCCGATGTTCATCGTGCCATTGAAGTAGTGAAGTTTGGTCTTACCGGTGAAATTGAAGTGAATGGCAATGTGTATAATAGTGCAATGCCAAAGCAAAACATTTCAGATGAGGATGTTGCAAATGTGCTGACTTATGTTTATAATAACTGGGGCAACAACAAAACTGAAGTGACTGCCGAGATGGTGAAGAAAGCGAAGTAATTAGCAGCTAACTATAAAATTTAAAGAAATGAAAACCTTAACCAGATTGGCAATATGCATCGCGATAATGATCCAGGGCCATGCCTATAGCCAGTCTGGTTCAATGGTCGAAATCCGCGGGGGAGAGTTTATTCCTCTCTACGGAACAAAAACCGAAGTTCCTGTTGGCGATTTCCTGATGGATGTCTATCCCGTGACCAATGCCGAATTCTTAGAGTTTGTAGAGCAAAATCCGCGTTGGAGGAAGTCTCAGGTAAAACAACTGTTTGCCGATGAGAACTACCTGCGCAGCTGGAAAAATGATTTGGCTTTTGGCAGTGAAGACCTGCCCAATTCCCCGGTGACAAATGTCTCCTGGTTTGCCGCAAAGAATTATTGCGAGTGCCAGGGCAAAAGGTTGCCTACAGTAGATGAGTGGGAATATGTGGCCATGGCAAACGAGACCAGCCCCGATGCCCGTTCCGAGAAATCTTATAACCAATACATCTTAAGCTGGTATGAAACGCCCACCACTTTTAAAAATACAGTTGGCAATACCTTTAAGAACTATTGGGGAGTGTATGATCTTCACGGCCTGGTTTGGGAATGGACTTCCGATTTTAATTCGGTGATGATTGGAGGGGAATCCCGGCAAGACAGCACAGGTGATAATAACCTCTTTTGCGGGGCGGCTGCAGTTGGCGCCACAGATCTTATGAACTATGCAGCCTTTATGCGCTATGCCTTCCGCGGAAGCGTAAAAGCAAGATATGCTGTAAAGAACCTCGGCTTTAGATGCGTCCGGGATATTGAAAAAACAAATTTATGATCATGAAAAAAATAGCTTTTATAATGCTTTCTATGGTTCTTTTAGCAGCTTGTAACGATGGCCAGAAGAAGGAAGCAAAGGTTGAAGAAGTCGCAGTGAACAATACAGAGATAAAAGGGGAACTGCCCGAATTGTCTATCTATAATCTTCCTGCTACGTGGACTACCCAAAACTATGAGGACATTCAGCTTGAAGATCTTCGCGGCAATGTGCTGGTCATGGTAATGATCTATACTTCCTGCAAAGCTGCCTGCCCGAGATTGATCGCCGATATGCGCAACATCGAAAAGCAGGTGCCCGAAGAGTATCTTGACAAGACCAAATTCATCATGGTGAGTATTGATCCTGAAACCGATACGCCCGATCGGCTTAATGCCTTTGCCAAAGAAAATGAAATGGAAGACGACCACTGGCTTTTTCTTCGCGGTACGCTAGAAGATACCCGTGAGTTTGCGACCGTGCTGGCCGTGAGCTATAAAAAGATCTCGCCAATAGATTTTTCACACTCCAACATCATCAGCGTTTTTGACGAAGAAGGGGTGCTGGTTCACCAACAGGAAGGCCTTGGGGTAGACAATACCGAAACCGTAGAAGCTATTAAAACTGAAGTTTCAAATTAAGTAAGATCAGATCAGATAGTCGGGGCTGTCTGAGAAAAGTACTGTACCGTTAACCTGAAATTCATTTCGGGTTCTCCAGAAATTCTGAAGTAAAATCCAGACTGGCGGTGCTCTCTTCTCTCAGGCAGTCCTTTTTTTAATCCTCATCTCCATTTGGTAAAGATCAAAACCCGGCGCCCAAAAGTCCTTCTCAAAATGCCTTTTTTGGAACCCCATGTTTTCATAGAATTTTTCGGCCTGCCCGGTAGTCCTCACAACAATTTTTTCAATGCCAGGTAGTTTTTTGATTTGCTCAATGCGGTAGAGCGTCAACTTTTTCCCAATTCCCAAACCCTGAAATTCCGGGTGCACCAAATCCCATGAGATCCTTGCCGCCCGGCCTTTATCAAAACCGGTATTAAAACCTCCTGCAGCCACAATGCCGCCGGGGCCGTTTACAACAAAATAATTTTCAGCCTCATTTTCCAGGTATTCTCGCAAATCTTTTTCTTCGGAAGGGTGAAAGCTTTTGGGAGTATTTAATCGCAGCAGCTTTAAAATTTCTTCTTTTTCATCATTTCTGAAGGCTCTTATGCTGAAAAGTTCTTCCCGGGAGATCGCGTAATGTATTTCATGATCTTCTTCTCCGGTCCTTCTGAAGTTTAACCGCTCCAGGAGTTTAATGGCGGAATTATTCCCGTTAGAAGTCACAGCAAATATCTTTTTAAGGCCTTTCTTAAACCCCACAGCTATTGCCAGTCGCATTGCCCGGCTCATAAAGCCTTTGCCCCTGTACTTCTCGAGCAGGATGCAACCAAGCTCTCCCGAATCATTTTTGAAGCCACGGTAATAGCCGCAGGTGCCTGCAATCTTTCCCGTGCTCTTTTCTTCTATACCCCAGTGAATGCTGTTTCCAGAAATATAATCCTGCTCGATATTTTTCAGCATCATGGCAGCTTCAGCTTCATTTGTAGCCTTTTTTCCGTCGTAGTAGGAAATACTCACCAGCACCGGAACATCTTCGGGTCTAATTTTCCGAAGCAGGATATCTTCAGAAGCAATTTCAGGAAACTCTGAATAAGGGGGTGGAATCATAACTCTTGAAAGTAAGTGGAAATCATTAAACTTTTCTTCTTAACCTGATAGCACATGGAGCTCAAAATATCCATACTTAAAAATAGAGAGGTGTCAAAAATGGCATTTTTGGATCCCCGTATTTTTCGATCTCATTTTATTACAAGAGATCTTGAGTTAAGGGAAACCAGTTCTTCAGAAACTAAATATAATAAGATTACCGGGAAAGGTTTTTTTTTCTGCTGTGTCAAAAAGGGCGTTTGGGAGGGTGCTTTAAAGCAACAAGAAGCAAGTAGGGGTTTGCTTTCTCGTCGCTTTCCCGCCATGAGGCAGGAAAACAAATAATCACCTTCCTAAAGTATAAGTTTTTGGCTCTAAATCCCAACTTTTTTTCAGAAAAAAACAGGTTCAGAATATTTTGCCACAGCAAGGCTACTGAGGGCTAAATTTTACGGCCAATTATGTTGGTGCATATTGTGGTGAAGGCAATGATACTTATAGAACTAAACGGCATCAAAATAGCAGCAATGATGGGAGATAACTGTCCTGTCACTGCAAAATACAGCCCTACCACATTGTAGAGAAAAGATAAAACCATGCTCACTTTGATGACGCTCATGGCCTTTTTAGATGCCGTGATGAATTTTGGCAGACTTTCAAAGCTGCTGGCGTCTAAAATGGCATCGCAGGCGGGAGAGAAGACGTTTACGTTTTCAGAAATGGCAATTCCCACTTCACTTTTAGCCAGGGCCCCTGCATCATTGAGTCCGTCGCCTACCATAATGGTCTTTTTTCCCTCTTTTTGAAGAGAAGCAATATAATCGAGCTTGTCTTCCGGTTTCTGGTTAAAGAGCATCTGGGTACTGGCAGGTAAAAGTTCTGTAAGCCTTGATTTTTCTCCTTCATTATCACCAGAGAGAATGGAGAGGTGGTATTGTGGTGCCAGTTGAGTAAAAAGCTCCTGCACTCCTTCACGATATTCGTTGAAAAAGACATACCGGCCCTTATATTCATTATTTGCACTAATATGTACCGAGGTGTTGAGGGAGGTGCCGGCTGTTGTGCTTCCAACAAAATCTGCCGATCCCACTTTCATGGCCTGTTTGTGGTAAACAGACTCGATTCCCTTTCCGGTAATTTCACGGAATTCTTCAGGCGCAACGATATCATATTCGGCCAGCATATCGTAAAGGCTTCGGCTTAACGGGTGGTTTGAAGCGCGCAGGGTATTCTTCAGAAGAAATTCTTCTTCCGAAGTTAAAGTGACGCCTTCATAGCTAATGTTGCTTTTCTTGTTTGAAGTAATAGTTCCCGTTTTGTCAAAGATCAGGGTATCGGCTTTGGCAAGTTGCTCAATGACTCCGGCGTTTTTGAGGTAAAATTTCTTGTTCCCAAAAATGCGGAGCAGGTTGCCCAGGGTGAATGGTGTAGACATAGCCAGGGCGCAGGGGCAGGCAATAATGAGCACAGCCGTAAAGACGTTAATGGCTGTTGTCACGTCTATAAAAAGCCAGAATGCAGTGGCCGAAAAGGCGATTAACAGCAGTACCGAGGTAAAATATTTGCTGATGTGGTTGATGAAAGAGGTAAACGAATCTTCCTTTTTCACCTGGAAAACGTCGTTGCTCCACAACTTTGTAAGGTAACTTTGAGAAACCGATTTAAGGGCTTCCATCTCTATCATCCCCGAAACCTGTCGCCCACCGGCAAATAACTTATCTCCCGACTCCTTTTCTACGGCCTCCGATTCTCCCGTTACAAAACTGTAATCTATACGTGCTTTGCCGTTGATAAGAATCCCGTCTACGGGAATGAGCTCTTCATTTCTTATCAAAATGCGGTCGCCCTTCTCAATGTCATGAACGTGAATGCTTTCTTCTTTCCCATCAGGATTTATGCGGGTGATGCCGATAGGAAAATACGATTTGTAATCTCTCTCAAAAGAGAGGAAATTGTAAGTCTTCTGCTGAAAGAATTTTCCGAGGGTAAGGAAAAAAACGAGTCCGGTGAGGCTATCGAAGAATCCGGAGCCCCAGTCAAAAATGATTTCAAGCGTACTGCGCACAAACAGGACGAGCACGCCCAGGGCAAGAGGTACATCGATATTAAGGATGTTGGCCCGCAGACCTTTATAAGCCGATACAAAATAATCCTGTGCGGCATAAAAAACCACCGGCAGGGAAAAGGCAAACATGAGCCATCTAAAAAGGCCTTTATACTGGTCTAGCCAGTATTCATTAACTTCAAAATATTCGGGAAAAGAGAGGAACATGACGTTCCCAAAAGCAAAACCGGCAACCCCGAGTTTATAGATTATGCTGCGGTTTATCTTTTTCTTTCCGGTTTCACTGTCATCAAGACTTATGTAGGGTTCATAGCCAATGCTGCTAAGAAACAGGACGAGGTCTTTTAAGGTGAGTTTTTCAGAATTATAGGTAATGCGCAGGCTCTTTTTAGGAAAATCAACTTGTGAGGCAGTGATCCCGGACTTCAGTTTGCTCAGGTTTTCAAGGATCCAGATGCAGGAACTACAGTGAATATGTGGGATGTACAGCGAAATAACCTGCACGTTGCCATCATTGAATTCCAGGAGTTTGTCAACGATCTTTTCATTGCTCAAAAAGTCGTATTTCCCCTCGAGTTTGGCAGGCGCGGCGCCGGGAGCCGTCTCCATTTCATAATAGGAAGTAAGGCCGTTCTCTGAGAAGATCTCATAAACAGTTTTGCAGCCATTGCAGCAAAAAGACTTATCATCAAAGCTGATGCATGACTTAATCGTATCACCGCAGTGATAGCAAGAAAGTTCTTCCATAAAAATTGCTCGTTTCGTACCGGGTACAAAGGTTGAAAATGAGCGGGTTGGAAAATATGATACCGGTCATGTTTTTAAATGCCTTTCAAAAATGGCATTTTTGAAGCGTATTTTATGAGGCCACCGCTGTGAATTTATGGTTTGGTGCGGGAATATTTTTCTATTTCTGAATTGATTTCAGCGCCAATAAGAATAATAATACTGGTAAGGAAGAGCCATAGCAGCATAACTACTACTGCTGAAATAGAACCATACACCTCGCCGTAACTTCCGAAGTTTTTCACGTAGAATGAAAATCCCCAGGAGGCGATTAGCCAAAGCAAGGTGGCAATAAGTGCTCCCGGCAGCACCCATTTAAAAGCAGAAGTGGGTTTTGCAGGTGCATAGCGATAGATCAATCCTATAAAATATACCACCAGGGCAGCAAGAATAAGCCATCGCAGCCAGGTTATCAATGCGGTCACTGTAGATGGCAATGAGATTTCGTCTATGATCACGGGCCAAATCACAATGATTCCCAGGCTTAAGATCACCAGGAGAATAGCACCAAAAGTAAAAAGTAAGGTGAGGGCGTTTTGCTTGATGAAGCCCCTTTCATTGTTGGTGCCATAAGCAATATCAATACCTGTGAAGAGCGATTTCATGCCTTTATTGGAACTCCATAAACTCAGAAGGATCCCAATGGCCAGGCTCCAGCTAAGGGCACTTTGAGGTGTGGAAACAAGATCTTTTAATTGGGTCTGAATAATCTCAAAGGCCTGTTGTGGCATGACCTGTGAAATTTTTTGCAATTGGCCCTGAAGGCTCTGCGGATCCATCGCAAGGCCGTAAATAGAAACCAGTGCCCCTATAGCCGGGAACACCGCTAAAAACGCATAAAAGGCGACTCCTGCCGAAACGATGGAAACATTGTCTTCTCCAATTTGATCTTTAACTGCAATCCCAATAGATTTCCAGCCAGAGGAGGAGATTTCAGATGGTTTTTCTACGGTTTGGGAAGAATGGTAGCCTTTGCTCATTTTTCTTGTTTTTCTGAATTTTCCTTTTAAAATAAGAAATTCATTCAGCAGAAGTTCAAATATTTGCTATAAACATTTGTTAATCCTCAAGGGTAGAGCCTTTCTTTTCAAACTTTCCGCGCTTTTTAAAGTGACCAATCACCGAAGGTGCGGTGAAGCCGTGAATCACAATAGAGATGAGAATGATGTAGGCGGTAATGGCGTATAATTCATTCTTATGGCTAAAATAGTCGAAAGTCACAAAAGCCCAGGAGAGGTAGAAAATAGAGCCAATTCCCCTAATTCCGAAGAAACTAATGGCAAGTTTACTTTTGAAGTCCTTCTCTACGCCCCATAACCCGATGAGTCCCGCGACCGGTCTAACGACAAGAACAAACAGAAAGGCGAAAACCACCCCTTTCCAATCGGTTAGCGTAAGCATGCCGTTCATTATTGATCCTCCAAAAAGCAGGATATAGATCACCATAAAAAGGTGCTCCATCTCCTGGACAAAGTCGTGCAGTTTCTTCTTGTAATCCTGATCTACCTTTTCGTAATACCTAAGGCTGAAGCCGGCAAAGAAAACTGCGAGAAAGCCGTAGCCGTGAAGTAATTCGGTCACGCCGTAGGTCATAAAAGTAAGGGAGAGGGCAAGGAACCCCACAAAGGTTTTTACACCGGCGTATTTATGGATACGGTCCATCAAATGGCCAATAAGCCATCCAATGAACAGCCCGCAAATAACCCCAATAACTACTTTCAGAAGTAATTTATCCCAAAGCCAGTCTGTAAAACTGAATGCGGCCCAGCTCCCGGCCTGCGCCACGAGTACAGCAAGATAGGAGAAGGGATAGGCGATCCCATCATTGAGTCCGGCTTCGGCAGTAAGTGTAAACCGTATATCGTTGGCATGTTCTTCTTCTTCGAGAGGGTCATCAAGTTGTACCTCGGCGGCAAGAACGGGATCGGTGGGGGCGAGAACGGCTGCCAGTAAAAGACTGGATGGTAAACTGAGCAGCAGGAAATACTGCCCCAGCAGGAATGCCGAAACCATGCAAATGGGCATGGTAATGAACACCAGTAGCAGGGGTTTGCGCCAGGCTTTAAGGCTGTAGTTTGCGCCAATTTTTAAACCGGCGCCCATGAGTGAAATAATGACCAAAGCTTCAGAAAAATACATAAGGCTTTGATCATCCCACAAAGGATCTGGCCAACCCAGGGGCAACCCCACTGCATAAAGGCCAAACCCGATAAGCAACAATAGAATGGGGGAGCTTATCTTCATTTTTTCAGAAAACGACGGCAGCCACGCCATAATGATGGTAGCGAAACCGAGGCCTGCAAGGATCAGGTAATGTTTTTCCATTGTTGAAAAATAGGATTTATTCTCCCTTTTTCTTCCTAAAGGAATGTTACTTCTTTAGTTACAGTTGAAAAAACAGAAAAATTTAGGAAAGTGTCCTAAAAATAAATTGGATATTTTCCTAAAATAGCTAAATTTGTTTGTATGGGAACAGATGTATCACAAGAAATTAAGCGGTTTAAAGAGGTAAGGGATGAAAATAACTTTACGCAAACCGAATTTGCCAATTTACTGGGCATCAAGAATTCTACGGCCGACATTGAGAGGGGGCGTACCAAACTATCGGGAAAAGTGGTGGCCGAGTTGCTGCGTCAATTCGCTATTAATCCCATGTGGTTGTTTGGAGAAAGTAACCAAAAATACCTGCAGGTGACCAAAGGCGATATAAGTCCCAAAGTGGTGAGCCTTAACAGTGCAGAGGAAGAAAACATTGTGCTGGTTAATGTAAAGGCCGCTGCGGGTTATCCACATAATGTGCAGGATGTGGAATGGTATCAACAATTACCGGCATTTGATATTCCGCTGCCCGAGTACCGAAACGCCACACACAGGGGCTTTCAGGTTGAGGGAGACAGTATGCTGCCCAACTTCAGGCCGGGGGAGTGGGTTCTTGGAAAAGCTGTTCCTACAATAGAGGAAGCCAGTAATAACAGGATCTATGTGGTAGTACTTTACGACTCAGTTCTGGTAAAAAAGCTTCAGAAATTACCCGATCCTTCAAAACTATTGCTCATTTCTTTAAATGAAGAATATTTGCCTATTGAAGTGAGGGTAAATGATATTCAGGAGTTGTGGCAGGTAAATTCCAAACTCACTTTTAACCTTGATGCCCCTTCCGAAAGTAGCTTGCTGAAGCAGTTACAACAGTCGATGGAAGATCTTAAGAATGAATTCAAAACATTAAAACATTAAAAAACGGCCTGAAATAAATCAGGCCGTTTTTCGGGATATTTTAATCCCCGGTTAAAGTTGGTTAATGGTTGTTATTAGAGATCATCCTGGCCTCCGAGCCCTGTGTTCTCTCTGGTTTCATTTACTCCTTCTTCTACAGCTTCGCCGGTTGCTTCGGCAGCATCTTTTGTCTCCCTGCACGAAACAAGGGAAGTTGACAATGCAAAAGAGAAGAACAATAACAGAGCGTACTTTTTCATAATGAATGGTTTAGTTAAAAATTAATCAAGTTCATCTTCCAGTTCATCACCGGCTTCTTCAATCTCTTCACCTACCTCTTCTACATCATCGGCTTCTCTCCCGGTGTCACGACAGGAAATAAATCCTGAACTCATCGTGAACAGCAGTACAAATAATAGCGCAATACGTTTCATATTTTATGTATTTGTGGTTAATTATTTTTTGTGATTTCCCTTCCTGGAAAAGATGTCTTTTTTTTTGACATTTTAGACAATCCTGGATATGAGGGAAATTAATTGTCATCTCCTATTTTGTCTATTTCCTCATCAATTTCCTTATTGACTTCCTGGTCTATTTTCCTACCAGTGCGTTCTATGATCCCTTCATTATCTTCATCTTCGAGAGGTTCTTTTTGTTCAACCTCAACTTCTTTTTCACGTATCACTTCTCTTTCTGTAACAGTCTCGCGACAGGAGACCAGTAACGAACTTCCAAGCGCCAGAACGGCAAATAAATTTGTGATTCTCATAGTTTTTAATTTTCATTTGAGACCACCAAAGTAGTAAACTGCTGCTCCTGGGCTTAATCAATTAGCAATTATTTAATAAAAAAATTAGATAATATACAAAAACATCTTAAAAAATAAAGGATTAAATAGGATGTAAAGAAGACTTGCTTTAATTGCTTTCTTCCTTCAGTATGAAACGGTTCTGGGTTTATATTACCCAATCCTGAAGTTAATTTTGAAGTTACAGTTCTGCTGATATCATTATTGAAAACCTTTACTGCTGAAGTGGTACTTAAGTCTAGACCCACAACAGGAAGATCACCAAAATCAGAGCATCTATTGGATATTCAAAAATGGCATTTTTCTACATCTCTCTAATGAGGTCAAAGTGGGATTGAAGTTTGGGGCCTAAAGGATATTTAAAAAAGGAGAGCTCTAAACTCCCATAGCTTGTAAATAAAGAGCAGGAGAAAAATGGCAGTTACTATAAACTCCATAAAAGTAGAAGCCAGTAACCCAATAAAGGAGCCCGTTGCCGCTTTAAGTGCAGTATGGGAGTCGGCCTTATTGATGATCTCTCCCAAATAAGCCCCAACAAAGGGAGCTATTAAAATTGCAAAGGGGATAGGGATAAAGATTCCGGCGAAGAGGCCTATAGTTGCTCCAAACATACCTTTTTTACTACCACCAAGATATTTGGTGCCCAGCGCCGGGATAGTATATTGAAGCGCAAAAATGACTATGGTGATGAGTAAGGTAACACCAAGATAGGTGTAATTCATGGGAATGGCCGAAGTGAGGTGCAGTAACAGCAGGCCTGCCCAACTTACAGGTATTCCGGGTAACATGGGTAAAAAACTTCCAAGGATTCCTACGAGCATGAGAATGGCCGCCAGTGCTACCAGAATAAGGTCCATAAATAACATTTTAGGGCTAAGATAGAGAAAGAAGCTGAACAATTAAGAACTAAAGCATTAGTTTAAACTAAATATTTAGTTTATATTAGCTCAAACATTAAGATGTTATGAAGCAATTGACTAAAGCCGAAGAGGAGATCATGCAGATCCTCTGGGATCTAAAAGAAGCTAACGTGGCTACAATAATTGAAGAAATGCCCGAACCCAAACCTGCATATAATACGGTTTCTACCATTGTGCGTATTTTGGAAAGCAAAGAGTTCGTTAACCACCGCAAGCAGGGTAAAGGCTATATCTATTTCCCTACCCTGGAGAAAGAAACCTATACAGATCAAAGCATGAACAAACTCGTAGACGGATATTTTAATGGGTCATTTAAAAGTATGGTGTCTTTTTTCATGAAAAAGAACAAGATGGATACTGCCGATCTTGAAGCTATCCTGAAGGAGATCAATAAAAAATAGAGAACTATGTTGCATTACATTCTACAAGCCATTGTTTTTCAGCTCATTTTCCTTGTGGTGTACGAGCTGTTGTTAAAAAGAGAAACTTTTTTCAGCTATAACCGTATTTATCTGCTTGTTACCCCAATACTGGCGCTTATACTTCCTCTGCTGAAGATCTCTGCGCTGCAAAATGCCATTCCTGCTGAAAATTTTGTCATGCTTCCCGAAGTGTTTTTAGGAGAAGCGCCCAAAGCCGGTTTAGGTAATGCAGGAAGTACTATAGCTGCCAAAAATGTGCTTTTTGATCATTGGTGGCAGCTTATTTATTTTGGAGGGCTTCTCTTTAGTCTGGGGTTTTTCTTTAATAAGCTTAGGATCATTAGGCAGCTCTTTGATTTTAAACCGGTGGTGAACACTTCAGAAATGAAAGTTGTGGAGGTGCCGGATTCCAATATTGCCTGCACCTTTTACAAAACCATATTTCTTGGTGCCGGGCTTTCAGAAAAAGAGCGGGAGCAAATACTGTCGCACGAAATGGTACATGTGAGGCAGAGACATACGCTAGACCTGTTGTTCTTTGAGCTGTTGAGGATCATTTTCTGGTTTAATCCGCTTATTTACATCTACCAGTCCAGGATTTCGGCGCTGCATGAATTTATGGCCGATGCCGGGGTAGTCAAAAATGTCAAAAAACAGGACTACTTCCAGCAGCTGCTCAATTCAGCTTTTAATACTGAAGACATTTCATTTATAAATCAATTTTTTAATCATTCAATCATCAAAAAACGAATAGTTATGTTGCAAAAAACCAAATCAAAGTCAGTTTCAAAGTTCAAATTTTTAATCATTCTGCCGCTCATGGCCGCCATGTTGACCTATGTGGCCTGTAGCTCTTCCAAAACAGGAAATGAACAAGTTTCAACTCAACAAGTGCCGCCCCCGCCGCCTCCGCCTCCAGCCCCTGAACCTTCAACTTCTGTACCCAAAGCAGGGCAGGAAACGCTTGATATTCCATTTGCCGTTGTTGAAGAGTTGCCTGTTTTTCCGGGCTGTGAAAGTTTTGAAACCAGAGAGGAAAAGGCCGAATGTATCACCCAAAAAATAAACCAGTTCGTAAACACTAACTTCAATACCTCTCTGGGTAAAGAATTAGGATTAACAGGCCTAAACAGGATCTATGTGCAGTTTAAGATTGCCAAAAATGGAGTTGTGGAAGTATTGGGAGCAAGGGCGCCACACCCTGCACTTGAGGAAGAAGCAAGGCGGGTAGTGAATCTTCTCCCAAAAATGACCCCGGGTAAGCAAAGAGGAGAAGAAGTAGGAGTGCTGTATTCCCTGCCAATTAGCTTTATGGTTCCCGAAGCTACTTCTGAAGACAAAAAATCTTCTGAAAACTAGTTGATGAAGTTTAAGATTTTATTCCTCATTATTATAATCCTTTCCACTAAAGCCGAAGCCCAAACTTCGGCTTTAGTCATGGCTGATAGATAGTCTTTTTGGTAAGTTCCTAAGATCCCCCACTCAAATCAAGGCAGTTCAGGGTGGATTATTTAGTCCGCTTGAAGCCTCAAAACCGAAGACCGACCCATAATTTCCATTTTTGATAATAGCATTTTTGAGAGGGGATTGAGTTTATTTTCCTACATTTATTTTATCTAAAGCTAAGGCTGAAGGTATCTTTCCCTACGCTACATGACTAAAGTAATTCCATAGCCCAACCAAAAAGGTATGCTAAATTCCTACTATAAGGACGACATTCAAACTTTTATAAATAAAAGTAGAGAGGAAATAATTGGGGAAATAACCCTTTCTAATCAATTCGACTCAAATAGAAAACAAAACAAATCTTGGGAACTCCAAATATACATTCTTCAAAAGGTCTTAAAATCTTATAGTGGCACGATATTTTTTGAATTTTCTATTCCGAGAATGGGGAAAAGAGTAGATGCTTTGGTAATTATTCAAAACACTGTTTTTGTAATAGAGTTTAAAGTTGGAGAAAGTAAATATCATAACATCAACATTGAACAAGTTTGGGATTATGCATTAGATTTAAAAAACTTTCACAAGCCAAGTCACAAGGCTCTTCTAGTTCCAATCTTGGTTGCAACAGAAGCAGAAAACTCTATTATTGAAATTGCTACCACATCCCATAATGATAAATTG
Source organism: Salinimicrobium profundisediminis (assembly GCF_026241755.1). Lineage (GTDB taxonomy): Bacteria > Bacteroidota > Bacteroidia > Flavobacteriales > Flavobacteriaceae > Salinimicrobium > Salinimicrobium profundisediminis. The sequence continues at coordinate 11,555 of NZ_JAPJDA010000002.1, read as the reverse complement.
TTGCTTCCTATTAAAGTAAATCAACAGGATCTTCAGGATGCAATTTCTACGACTCTAAGTTTTTACACTGATAAAGAACAAGATATATCAGCAGAATATGCTGCTGGAAGTTATTCTCCTACTCCCACCATTGTCGAAGCTGCATTAAATCTTTACCGGACTCATACCGTCGACGAAATTACACGTAGCGATGCAGAGGCTAAAAACCTTACCGAAACGACTTCTCTAATTTCGCAAGTCATTAAAAAAGCCCAAATAGAAAAGAAAAAAATTATATGCTTTGTCACCGGTGTGCCTGGTGCCGGAAAAACTTTAGTTGGTCTAAAAGTCGCAACTTCTCATCTTGATGAAGAAAACGGAAATACCAGCGTATATCTTTCAGGAAACGGGCCTTTAGTTTCAATTCTTCAAGAAGCTTTAGCAAGAGATAAAATTAAAAATGAAAAAGAGAATGGAAGAAAACTGACCAAGGGGAAAGCGAGGGCAAGTGTCAAAACCTTTATTCAAAATATTCACCATTATAGAGATGCATATCTAGTCGATCCAAAACCACCATACGATCACGTCGCCATTTTTGATGAAGCACAACGGGCGTGGAATAAGGAGCAAACAGTCAAATTCATGAAGCAGAAAAAAGGTCAGCATGATTTTGATTTTTCAGAACCTGAATTTTTGATATCATGTTTGGACCGTCATAAAGATTGGTCTGTTATTATCTGTTTAGTAGGTGGAGGACAAGAAATAAATACCGGTGAAGCTGGAATTTCTGAATGGTTAGAGGCAATAAAAAATAGATTTTCAAATTGGGAGGTCTATATTTCTCCAAACTTAGTGGATTCTGAATATCAAGCTGAAGAAGCCATAACTAATCTTAAAGAGAAAACTTCAGTAAAGTTGAATCCTTCTTTACATTTAAAGGTTTCTATGCGTTCTTTTAGAGCAGAAAATTTATCTCTACTTGTAAAGAATATTCTCGACCTCGATTACAGTTCGGCAATTAAAACTTATTCTAATTTATCGACTAATTATCCAATTGTTCTCACACGCAATGTGCATAAAGCTAAGAAGTGGCTTAAAGAAAAAGCAAGAGGAAGTGAACGGTATGGAATCATTGTTTCCTCACAAGCCCAGCGATTAAAACCTTACGCTATTGATGTGAAAAGTCCAATGAATCCTGTTCATTGGTTTTTGAATGATAGAGACGATGTTCGTTCTTCCTATTTTTTAGAAGATGTAGCAACAGAATTTCATGTGCAAGGTCTTGAGCTCGATTGGGCTTGTGTAACCTGGGACGGTGATCTACGATATTCTAAAGAAGGGTGGAAAAGTTTTTCTTTTGTTGGAAAGAAATGGCAGCATATACATAAGGAAGAGCGACAAAAATATTTAATTAATGCTTACCGCGTATTGTTAACCCGAGCCCGACAAGGTATGGTAATAGTAGTTCCAGAGGGAAGTAATGAAGACCATACAAGAAAACCAGAATTTTATAATTCAACTTTTAATTATCTGAAATCAATAGGATTCTCAGAAATTTAATTTTTTCCTGGTATCTTCAGTTAAAAATTAGAGATGCAAAAGAAATCTATTTCATTTCAGTATTTACATCGCGATGAGGGAAACTACAAAACTTTTGGAGAAATAATCTTTGGGAATGATGAAGATTTGAGTCCGGAAAAAGCAGAGGAGACTCTACGTAAGAAACTCATAGATACTACATACTTTTATCCTTTGCCAAATGGGATTCCCCTTTTTCAGGAACATACAGGTTATATCTACTTCTCCGATTGGTACGAGTTCCAGAAATTTTCCCGGACCAATGAGAAGCCTACCGATCCAAGGAGTTTAAGTACTTTTTTATCTCAGTTTTCTGAATGACTCCCCTCCACCAACTTCTTCTGCAAATTGAGCAAAAAACCTTGGGAGCAGGAACTGGAGCTTAGCCGGAACGAATATTTAAAAGGTGAAAGGCAATCGACACCAACATCAAGTTTGTGATTTACATAGAACTGCCATATATGGCGAAGGGAAGTTTTAGCGGGGTTAGTCCAAATTATTTTCTCCAATTCCTGACTTCTTCCTCTAGTTGATCCTGTGTACTAAAATTACCCTTTTTATATTCAGCCTCAGCCTCAGAATTTTCCTTTTGAAACTCTTCTCTATTTAAAGGCTTTCCCTTTACAGTATAAGCCACTATGGAATCATTTTCATAATTCTCCACCAGGGCCTGAACTTCTTTTAGTACCGTTTCGTCAGCTTTATTGATGTAATCCACTAACCTGCGCCTTAATTCTATAGCTTCCATCTCATCATTTTTAATAAAGATAATGAATTCAAATAATCCTTCAATTCCTATTTTATTTCCGAATGATATGCGTAAGACTCAAAGTGAATTCTCTATCGATCGGAGGAAATACGAAAAAGTCGGGCAATAAAAATGAACATCTTCATCCGAAGTAAAAAGCGAGAGCAGAACTCCAAAAGAAGGAAATTGCCGCAGTCGCTAAAAATGTTCTTTGGAAAGACGTAGGAACTTTGAATTTTGAACCTTAAACCCCTTTCCTAAACCGTCATAGAAAACAACCTCGTTTCCGGTTTATTTCTTTGCAGCAGCAGGTCAAATGCCATGCAGATGTTCCTTACAAAAGGACGTCCTGTTTCTTTGATGATGAGTTTTTCATCCCCGAATTCCAGGAGGCCGTCGGCTTCCATTTCTTTCAGGCTGATGAGGACTTCAGGAAGTTCCGGAAATTTCATAACGTCGTCTTTCCATGATGTTTCCAGGTTGCACATAAGATTCAGAATGTGCTGTCGCATTTTTTCATCTTCCGCAGTGAGTATATGTCCGCGGTAAAGGGGCAGATCGCCTTTTTCAAGGATCCCGTAATATTCTTCAATGGTCTTGACATTCTGGGCGAAACCGCTCCAGCTGTCACTAATAGCCGAAACTCCCAGGCCAATCATCACTTTGGTCTTTGAAGAGGTGTAGCCCATAAAGTTGCGGTGCAGCTTGTTGCTTTCCATCGCCTTGTACAGCGTATCGGTCTTTAGAGCAAAATGATCCATACCCACTTCTACATATCCGGCTTCGGCAAGTAACTGTTTTCCCACCTCGTACATTTCGCGTTTCACAGCGGCTGTTGGCAGATCTTCATCCTTAAAACCACGCTGCCCGTTCCCTTTTATCCACGGCACGTGCGCATAGCTGTAAAAAGCAATCCTGTCGGGCATCAATTCTCTGGTTTTCTCTATGGTTTCCCTCACGTGGTCTACAGTCTGAAACGGCAGACCAAAAATCAAGTCATGACCCACAGAGGTGTAACCAATTTCGCGGGCGCCTTCAGTAGCATTTTTCACATTCACAAAGGGCTGAAACCTGTGAATAGCCCGTTGCACCTCAAAATTATAATCCTGCACCCCGTAGCTCACCCGGTCAAAGCCCAGGTCGTAAAGTAACTGCAGGTGTTCCTGTTTGGTGTTGTTGGGGTGGCCTTCAAAGCTGAAATCGGTTTCCTCTGCCCGATCAGCTTTTTCAAAAAGTCCGTCGAGAAGGATCCTAAGGTTTTCCGGAGAAAAGAAGGTGGGTGTTCCTCCACCCAGGTGAATCTCCTTAATCACCGGGTTTTCCTCCAGCAGGTTCACGTACATGTCCCACTCCTCAAGCACTGCAGCGATGTACGGCGACTCCACTTCATGACGTTTGGTAATGCGTTTGTTGCAGCCGCAAAAAGTACACAGGCTCTCGCAAAAAGGCAGGTGGATGTAGATACTTATCCCCTCTTCGCTGTTGCTCTCCAAAAATGACTTTTTTAACCGCTCTTTATATTGTGCTACCGTAAATGCAGCTTCGTTCCAGTAGGGCACCGTGGGATAACTGGTATACCTGGGGCCGGGAACGTTGTATTTCTGAATTAAAGAAGTGCTCATACCTTTTAATTTAGTTGCAAAAGTATAAGGCTGGCTCTGATTATAACATGATTTTAATCAGGTCATAAATGTCTGAATTACATACCTCTTTAAAATGGCATTTTCTGAAGGATTTTTTCTGAAGGATTTGTCAGGCATCAACCTGTCCCGATGCTTCGGGAGTTTCAGGTTCACGTTTTTTCCAAAGACCAGATCTAAGTGATTCTGAAATAAATTCAGAATGACGTCTATTTTAGGTTCTATTTTAAACAAGAAATCACCTCGTGACCTACATATCTAAAATACCATTGTCAGCGGGTTATTTTGAAAAAAAAGGATAAGAATTTTTCCAATTGAATATTGTTCTGTTCTTTTTTGCATTGCCCAAAAAAGAACCAAAAAACGCTAGGCTTACGTAAATTGATCTAAATTTTTCGGTCGATGTCTAAATTTTCTGAACTCGCGGGAGAAATTGTAGAACGAGAATAATAAAGAACGCTCAAACAGCATAAGATTTAAACGTCATCTCTCTTCAAATTTCATGATCAATTTTCGATAGGCCGGTAACATGTTTTCCACAATTATTCTCGGGGAGATTCTTTTTTGTAAGTGTAGTGCTCCCCCGGCGTTAAAAATTTTTGAAGCCTTGGAAAAAATTTAGCCGGGGGAGCACGGTTCTAGTTTTGCGGGAGCAAAATTGGAAACACCTATCAAAAAAGTGTCCTTTTTTTGGTTCGTTTTTTTGGACAAGCAAAAAAATGAACAAACATGAATAAAATCGAAATCTTAATGACCGAAGGGAAACTTCTTAATTGCAAATAATTCACAAAGACCTGTTCAGATTGATAAACATGATCAGAGAAAGAAACTTACCTCTCTAAAATGTCATTTCTGAAGGTTCTTTTCGGTGAGGTATTTCCAGTACCGCTTTGGGAGGTGTTGCACATGCAACTTAGAGTTTGCCCTGCTTTTGATGTTTGTGCTGGTAAAATACTGATCCCATAACTGCTGAAAGGCTATTTCTGAAGTGTGAAAAAAAGCCTCGGGTGAGCCTGAAATTCCTATGGCGGGATCGAGATCCAGGGTGATATAATTTATTTCTGAAAGATCCCACGCGATGCCGAAATTCCGTTTTAGATCATAGATGATCCACTTTTGATCTGCATACCGGTTCTTAAAATGGCTTTTTATTAGCGGCAACACGTTGAAATCGGGTTCTATTGCCGCAAAATACACCTGCTCTTTGGTCAGCCTGAATCGCACAAAAGCTTCCATGCGATGTTTCTCCCGGCCGACTTTCTTAGCTGCCTGCGCCACTTTCAGCACTGCAGGATGGGAAAAATCCCGGTCTACAGGCACATTTTCAGCCAGGATATAGCGAATCATACTGAACATGTGCATTTCCATCCCTGAAATTTCACTCAGAAAAGCCCATTTTAGGTCCCGAAGCCCGGCGGGAGAAGCTTTTTTCTTCATGGACCTCCATACGCGTTTGGCCTTTTCAGGCTCTGTGATCACCTCCTTTGATTCTGAAAATAGTTGTTGGCCCGGCTGCGCTCCCGGCGGTTTTACATCCACAACTTTCAGCTTTTCTTCGTAGGCGGTGAACACGCAGCAAAGAAAACCTTCCAGCGTGCCGTCATAAGTAAGTACTGCCTGCTGTTCCATCTAAAAAAGGCTTAACTGGGTTCCGATCTCCTTCCTGAACTTTCCGGAAGAGGTTTTTAAAATGACATTTTTGAGATACTCGCTGGAAGGTTCTTTCACTTCAAATTCGCGGGAGTCGCAGGTGATGAAATGTTTCGCCCGGTTCATGGCGATCCCGATATTCTTCAAGTGTTCCCAATTGAGTTTCCGGAATTTCCTCGCCTGCAGGATCTTGTTGACCGATTTTAATCCGATACCGGGAATGCGCAAAAGCAATTGCTTTTCTACCCGATTGATATTCACCGGAAACAAATGCCGGTTTCGCAGCGCCCAACTGAGTTTTGGATCTACTTCGAGGTCGAGATTGAGGTGCTGCTCATTCAGCAGCTCCCGAATATCAAAGCCGTAGAAGCGCAGCAGCCAGTCGGTCTGGTACAGCCGGTTCTCCCGCAACAGCGGCACCTGAGAATTCAAAGCCGGCAACCGCGGATCTTCAGCCACCGGCACGTATCCCGAATAATAAACCCGCTTCATGTTGTACTTCTTATAAAAAAAGTTGGCCGAATACATGATGTCGCGATCGCTTTCGCCCGAGGCGCCTATGATCATCTGCGTGCTTTGTCCCGCCGGGGCATATTTTGGGGTGCTTTTTATAAGCCGGCTTTCCTGTTTGTACTGGATGATCTCATTTTTCACCTTTTCCATCGGCTTCATGAAATCTTCATGCTTTTTGTCGGGTGCCAGGAGCTTGAGTCCGCTTTTGGTGGGGATCTCGATGTTGACGCTCAGCCGATCGGCATAGAGTCCGGCTTCGCGCATGAGTTCGTCGCTGCCACCGGGAATCGACTTCAGGTGGATATAGCCATTGAAATTCTCTTCCAGTCGCAGCTTTTTCGCCACCTGGATAAGGCGTTCCATAGTATAATCGGCATCTTTAAAGATTCCGGAACTCAGGAAAAGACCTTCAATATAATTGCGTCGGTAAAAGTGAATGGTAAGATCAACCACTTCCTGCACCTTAAAAGCAGCGCGTTTTACCTCATTACTCTTGCGGGTCACGCAGTAGGCGCAGTCAAAAATACAGTGGTTGGTGAGCAGGATCTTGAGCAGGGAAACGCAGCGGCCATCTTCGGTGTAGGAATGGCAAATGCCCATGCCCGAGGAATCTCCCAGGCCATTGGTGGTGTTTTTGCGTTTGCTTCCGCTGGAAGAACAGGACACATCGTATTTTGCTGCATCGGCCAGGATACTTAGCTTCTCTTTTATTCTCTCATAATCCATGCTGAAGACTTTCAGCAAAAATAGGAAAATATCCTATTTATAGGAATTATTCCGCGTAATTAAAAAATTGGATCGCTTCGCTGCAAGAATTTGGAACCAGGGCTTGAGTTTGAGATGAAAATCCACCACCACCTTTTTTAAATTGCCTAACCATGTTTTTCTCATGGGCGTGACTTCGAGCCTGCCTGATACAGGCAGGTGATTTTTATGAGCTGGAGCGACGGGAAATCGTATCGGGAAGAAAGCCGTCCACTTAGCCACTGTTCTTGATACAAATCTACCCTTGCTATTGCAGTCAAAGATTTACCCGGTTCTCGATACATTTTTCACCATGCTCCCGCATGGCGAAAAACACTCGAACTGACGGGGAACTGCAAATTGTAGATCTGTTTATTATTCATTGATCATTCACTCAAACAACTTCAGAATAAGGATTAATGCAACTTACCTCTCAAAAATGGCATTTCTAAAAGCTTTTTTCTGAAAGAAATTCCGCTTAAACCTTGAACATTAAACCTTAGACCTTAAACCTTTTAAAGTTGTCCCACGGCATCGAGCAAGCCTTCACGCAGGCCTTTCCAGGCGTAGTTCCAGAAAGACTTGTTTTTGGTACGCTCTACCCGCACATCCTGGCCGCCGCCTTCATCGGGTTCCTGTTCGTTATCTACAAAGAGGTTGGCAATAGCACTTAAAAAGCCTTTTTTCTCCTTCTCTTTATTAACCAGTTCCACTTTAAATTCGTCATATTCCATTCTGAAATCGCCTTGCAGCACATCGTCATTTCCGTAGAAATTAAAGTAGACGCTATTTACCGTTCCACGGGCACGGGCATTGAGGGAAGGAATAAGAAAAGGGTCCAGGGCCTCACCTTCGAGGGTGCCAAAGTTGCCTGAGATCTGAAATTTGTCCTGAGGATTAAAAACAGGGAAGGTCCAGTCAATACTGACAGGGGTGCCTTGCATAAAATCGGCATTGGCAGTTATTTTGGGTTGAGTATCGAGCTCCTTTAGGTTGTGGAGATCATTTATTTCGCCATTAACAGCAGCAAAGCGGACTATAGCGGGCTTCTCTGCGCCCTCTACCTGCTCTTCATACACAATTTCGCTGTTTTTCACCTCTACCTTCTCAAAATTGAGAAAAATAGGTGCCTCCCGCAACATCTTACTGTAAAGCGGCTTCTCATTTGGATAATCGGCTACCAGTTTGTTCCTGTAAATATCAAGCTGAGCCCGGGCCACGGTCATTTTTGGATTTCGAAGGTACAAAGAGTCATTCCGCATCTCAAAATTAAGACTGTCGAGCGTGATCTTTTCTACATCAAGCCTCACGTAGTCTTTTTCGTAAGGGATCCTTTGCACAAATTCTTCGCGGGTAAAGAGGGAACGGATCTTAAAATCGGAAATATCTATCTGCCCATTCTGTGCTGAAACACTTCCCACATCAATGTAGTGCTCTGGATTCATCCTCAGATAAAGTGTATCGAGTTCAAGCTGATAATTTTTGAGACCCGAGAGCTGCATTCCCGATTTAATATCTTCAACCCGGGCAGTTGGGATATGAGCATACATAGTAGCCGCAGCAGTATCGGAAGGTTGTTTACTAAAACTGCCATTTTTGACCCGTAGATTCTTTACATGTACCTGCTGTTGCGCCGAAGATTTCTTTGCAGAAGTATCTTTAGGAAAGAAGGTAAGCGAGGGGGAGATGATCTCAAATTCATCTACCTCGATATTGTTATTGAATAAATATTCGGTGTACGAAAGTCCGTTTACTTTAACTTTATCAATGCTCCCCGCAAACCTGCGTTCATCCAGCTTCAGGTTCTCTACGCTGAACCTATTAAGAAAGATATTTACTGAAAGATCGTTGTAACCCGAAGCCTGCAGTTTCTCATCAAGCTGCTGCTCAATGCTGTTCTTTACGTATAGATTTGCCAGAAACAGCAGAAGAATAATCCCTGCCACACCCGCACCGATCCAGATAATTGTTTTTTTCTTGCTCACGCTTTTTTTGTTTAAGATAGTATTTTTCCTTCAAACACCTGTTAACACTACTTCAGGAGAAAACAGACTATGTTTTACCATCTTAAAAAGCGGGTACAATTGTTAAGATTTTGCTGTAAGATTCCACTTACATTTTCTTAATTCTTCACAACTTTGGTTCGGGAATGTTACTTCGCTGTTAATTCTTTATTAATCAACATTTTATTAGAACATTTTTAACACTTCAAGTCTTAATTTAGGCCCTGTAAGAAGAAAACTAACTAAAATATAATCAGCCATATGACATCATTTCAACCCTCTCAAATCATAGAACAATTCAAGAATTTTATACACGATAGTTGTGCTACTTGTGAAACTGAAATGGATAAATACAGCTCTCTTCACAAGGGGATCATTAAAATGTATTTTGGGGCCCGTCGTGTAGAGATAGATTATAAGCAACAACTTATTAAAGCTGAGATTCCTATGGCTCCGCATCAATACACTACAGTAAATTTTGAGTGCCAGGACCTGGACAGGTTCCTTTCTTCCTGCCTCAAAAATGACAAAAGAAGCCTGAATTTTTATCAGAGCTCATTAAACTACTACAACCATACCCCGAAAGCACTTTCCCAGGTTGCTTAGTGAAATGTTGAAATGCGGTTTATGAATTTAGCTTCGGAATTTTCCGGAGCTTTTTTTTGCTGAAAAGAATTTGCTGACAGAAGAGAGGTTGACATCAACCTTGTTTAGCTGGGTATTTTTCAATTACCGAAATATCAATGCAATAAAAAAGCCGACTCGTTAAAGTCGGCTTTTCTCAGTCTGTGCGGGCGAAAGGACTCGAACCTTCACACCTTGCGGCACTAGATCCTAAGTCTAGCGTGTCTACCAATTCCACCACGCCCGCGTTGGTAATTTCAATAAGATTGCTTGTTGTAAGCGGATGCAAATATAAGCATAAGTTTGAATCTGCAAATGGAAAAATAAAAAAAATTCTCCGTTAGGGAGAATTTTTTTTATTTAGTATTGAGTAATTAGTACTGAGTATTGAGATGTCTTCCCGCTAACTACTCAGTACTAATTACTCAATACTATTTTTTACCTTTACTCTTTACCAAAATTATACACATGCAAGACATTAAAAAATATGTGGAAGCGAATAAACAGCGGTTCATTGACGAACTCGTGGAGCTGCTAAAAATCCCTTCCATTAGTGCCGATTCCAAATACAAGAAAGATCTACTAAAAACTGCCGAAGCTGTTAAACAAAGCCTGCTAGACGCTGGTTGCGATGTGGCCGAAATCCATGAAACTCCCGGTCATCCCGTTGTTTTTGGAGAAAAGATCATTGATAAGAACCTGCCCACAGTGCTCGTGTATGGTCATTACGACGTCCAGCCGCCAGATCCTGTTGAACTATGGGAGAGTCCGCCGTTTGAGCCGGTGATAAAAAACACAGAAATTCATCCCGAAGGTGCCATTTTTGCCAGGGGAGCATGTGACGATAAAGGCCAGATGTACATGCACGTAAAGGCATTGGAATACATGACCAAAAATGATAAACTTCCCTGCAATGTGAAGTTCATGATTGAAGGGGAAGAAGAAGTGGGTAGTGAAAACCTTGGCTGGTTCATTGAGAAGAACAGGGAAAAACTGCAGAACGATGTGATCCTTATCAGTGATACCGGGATGATTGCCAAAGATGTACCATCTATCACCACAGGCCTCCGCGGCCTCAGCTATATGGAAGTGGAAGTGACCGGGCCCAACCGCGACCTTCACAGCGGACTATACGGGGGAGCGGTAGCAAACCCCATTAATGTGCTTTCAAAAATGATCGCTTCTCTACAGGATGAGAACAACAGGATCACCGTTCCGGGATTTTATGACAATGTAAAGGAGTACAGCGAAGCTGAAAGGGGAAAAATGGCCGAGGCTCCTTTTGATCTTGAAGCTTACAAGAAGAAACTCAATATTGAAGATGTTCATGGAGAAGAAGGTTTCAGCACCCTGGAACGGGCTTCTATTCGACCTACACTAGATGTGAACGGAATTTGGGGAGGCTACACCGGTGAAGGTGCAAAAACAGTATTGCCATCAAAAGCCTATGCTAAAATTTCTATGCGTCTGGTAAGTGATCAGGACTGGAAAAATATAAGTCAATTGTTTACCAAACATTTTGAGAGCCTCGCGCCAAAAAGTGTAAAGGTAAAAGTGACTACTCATCACGGCGGGCAGGCCTATGTTACTCCAATAGACACACTCGAATATCAGGCTGCCAATGATGCTTATGCCGAAGTCTTCGGAAAAGATCCAATCCCGCAGCACAGCGGTGGAAGTATTCCCATAGTTGCCCTGTTTGAGAAAGAACTGAAAAGTAAGACTATTCTGATGGGCTTCGGACTGGATACCGATGCGATCCATTCCCCGAATGAACACTTCGGAATCTGGAATTATCTTAAGGGAATTGAAACCATTCCGTACTTCTATAAGCACTTCACTAAACTGAAGCAGGCAGAGAAGTAGCAGAATACAGGGGACGGATTGCAAATCTGCACCAAACGGAATATATAAAACCTAACAGGTCTCAAAGACCTGTTAGGTTTGAATACAATACAAAAGGCCTCACAGGTTTTCAAAACTTGTGAGGCCTTTTAATATTCTGACTAACGTCAAATTAGTTGGTTGGAACTAAAGTTGGTGAAAACCCCAGATCCTCTGGTTTGAGTTCCAATT
>NZ_JAPJDA010000029.1 GCF_026241755.1 Salinimicrobium profundisediminis | reverse complement strand
TAGGTATTATATACCCTCATCACATCTTCTTTGGTCACTTTTTTGATATTTTCTATATCTTTTTCAATGTAACCCGGGTCTCCGGTGAAGACATCATATTGGGCGAGCTGGAAGGATTTTCCAAGTACGCTGCTTATGCCGTTGTAAAAATCGGTTTCAAGACCTGCTTTTATGCGTTCAATATCCCGTTCTGTAACTCCTTCTTTTTCAAAACGATCAAAGGCTTTTTCAATACCGGCTTCAACACTGTCTAAATCTACCCCTGCGTTGGCAGTGACCAGGATTCGAAATTTCCCGGCAATTTGATCAGAGCTGTTGAAGGCTATTGGTTCAGAGGCCAGTTCTTCTTCTTTTACCAGTACTTCATACAGTGGCGCTTCTTTTCCGTCGGAAAGGATCTCTCCCAGGAAATCGAGCGCATAGGCATCGGCAGTATAATGTTCAACTGTAGGCCACACCATATTGAGCTGAGGTGCGGTAGCAAAGTTATCTTCATGGTAAAGCCTTTTAGTTTCTGAAAGCTTTACGTTTTGTACCTCAAGCGGGGCAACTTCCTGACGCTTTTTTATTTCGCCAAAATACTTCTCGATCATTGCTTTGGTCTCGTCCCTGTCAAAATCTCCGGCAATCACCAGGGTGGCGTTGTTGGGGCCATAAAATTTGTCGTAGAATTCCTTAACATCAGCTATAGTGGCACTTTGAAGGTCTTCAAGTTCGCCTATCACCTGCCAGCTGTATGGGTGGCCATCAGGGAAAAGGTTTTTATCGATCACCCAGCCGGTGTGTCCATAAGGGTTGTTGTCTACCCGCTGGCGTTTCTCATTCTGTACTACCTCCTGCTGGTTGGCAAATGCAGCTTCAGTTACAGTATTAATGAAATATCCCATACGGTCAGATTCCAGCCAGAGCACCATTTCAAGTGCATTTTGGGGTACTACTTCATAATAAACAGTACCATCCTGCCAGGTACCGCCGTTTAGGGTTCCACCCACATCCTGGATTTTTTTAAAGAATTGATCTTGTGGTACATTTTCAGATTCCTGGAATAACATGTGTTCAAAGAGATGCGCAAAACCTGTGCGGCCTTTTTTCTCCCGGTTAGAACCCACCCCGTACTGGATGGCAACTGACACAATAGGATCTGACTTGTCCTGGTGCAGTACCACATTTAGACCGTTGTCAAGTTCGTATTTTTCGTACTCAATAGACAGGCTCTGGTCCTGGAGACTGTCAGTTTCTTTTCCCTGCAGGTCATCACAGGAAGTAAAGGTGGAGGTTAACAAGGGCAGCATAAGTGCCATTGCGAGGAACCTTACTTTTTTCATACTTCTTTTGGTTTTAGTTAAAATTTGCTGAATATAATAAGTGCTAAATAGTAATGTGTCTGATTTTCAGCAGTAATGTTACAATATTAAATGAAATGAAGTGAAAAAAATATAAAGTTCTTCAGAAGCTAATGTAGTCACTTATAAAGCTGGGGAAGGAGATAAAGTGACTGTATGATTACTTGTATTCAGAAATCAGGCTGTTCCATTCCATGGTTTTCAGCGTTCCAATAAGAATAGGGTCTATTTGGTTTACAAGTTTAGAGTGCTTTGGGAAACTATAACTGTAGTAGTCTTTTTTGAGGCTGTTTTCAAGAACGGTAAGTTCCTCCTGCAGTTCTTTTTCTTCAATATAATAGCTAAGAATAGGTTTATCGTATACCAGCACGTTTTTATCATTCTCCAGGAGCGCTTCCAGGCCCTCGTTGGCATTGAGAACTTTATAGGAATCAATGTTGTACTGGTCCAGTAATTCCTGTGCACTGGAACTTTTTACGGTATAGATCTCAAATCTTTCCAGATCCTGAACCGTGCCAATTTCATCCTGAATGTTTTGTACGGTAAGGGAAGAGGCAATTCCCGCTGTAAGGGTAGAGATCATGATAATAGCTATGAACATCCAGATAAAACCTACAACTCTCCCACCAAAAGTACGTGGCGACTTATCCCCGTAGCCCACGGTGGTCATGGTCACTGCACTCCACCAGAAGCCCTGGAGTATTCCTTTGGCACCGGGCCCAAATTCTTCTTTGTTCTTTTTTCGTTCAAAGATCCAGACCAGCATTCCAAAAATAAAGATGACCCCCACCAGGATAAGTATGGCCGAGAAGAAGTTCCAGCTAAAAATATTAGAGAGGTATCTCCAGACTGCAGAACCACTTTTTCTTGCAATCCCGGTGTAAGAGATGAAGTAGGGCTGTGAAAAATCCATTTTTTGCATTCTCTTATCGGTAACAGTGATGGGGTTGATGCTAAGATCAACTTTTCCCTGTTCTACCGCCTGTAGCAGCGCATCAAGAGTTTCGAATTGCTTATACTTATAATTAGCATTCAATTCCCTGTTTACCAGCTTCCATGATTCAATACTAAGACCCGCAAAATCGCTTCCCTCCTTCATCACAAAAGGAGGAGCCTCGGTTAATCCAATAATAAGTTCGCCTGCAGTATTTAAAGAATCCTGTGCCTGAGTCGTTACAATGCTTAAACTAAAGAAAAGAAAAAAGATATATTTATTCATAAGGCTAAAATAGGATCTCAATTTATAAATTTATAGATAAAGACCTTTTTAGAGTGCTGAAGAGCAAAAAATGCAGGATAACCTGTAATTTTGTAAGAAAAGTAAACCTTAGATAGGGTGGAGAAATTCTGCAGGGTGATAGTCAATATATTTGATAATTAGTAGGAAAGTGAATTATTGGATATTCCCTGACAGGTAATTTGTTTATTACTTTTAATTATTAGAATATTGTGACCATGGGTAAACAGGGGAAATACCAGATCATACTTGTTCTGCTTGCAGGTCTTGCCTTTGGAATTTATTTCCAGGGCGCTTATGCGCAGGATTCGAAGAACCCACCACCGCCTATGATGCAAAGCACCCAGGACTCCACGACAGATAATGGTTGTGGAGAAACTGATGATCCAGGAGACGGCAGTCCACCACCACCACCGGGTTTTTGCTTACCTATAAACGATTATTTGTTGCCCCTGTTCCTTTCGGGGGTTGCGCTTGGAGCATTCCAGTTATTCAGACTCAGGAAGAAAGAGGAGGAACTTAAGGATTTAACTGAGTAAGTCGCTTTACATACTTCCCAATAACGTCAAATTCCAGGTTGACTCTGGTTCCCTTTTTGATCATTTTAAAAGTGGTATGCTCAAAGGTGTAGGGAATAATAGCCACGCTAAAGTTGTTCTTACCCGAATTCACAACGGTTAAGCTTACCCCGTTTACAGTAATAGAACCTTTTTCTATAGTGATGTTTTGCAGCCCAGGGTCATATTCAAAAGTAAACTCCCAGCTGCCATTCTTTTCCGCCACTGCGGTGCATAAAGCGGTTTGGTCTACATGGCCCTGCACAATATGGCCGTCTAGCCGGGCGCCCAATTGCATACCCCGCTCCAGGTTTACCACATCTCCTTTCTTTAATTCTCCCAGGTTGGTTTTTGAGAGGGTTTCAGCAATAGCAGTAACAGTATATTCCCCCTGTGCAATATCTACCACAGTCAAACATACGCCGTTATGAGCTACACTTTGATCTATCTTCAGCTGTGAAGTAAAGTTGGCTTTAATACTAATATTAAGGTTGTCTCCACTTTTAGTCAGTGCCGTGACTACTCCCAGTTCTTCAATGATGCCTGTAAACATTCTCCTATTATTAATTACCTTTGCAGGTATAAAATTAGTGTAAATACAGGAAAACATTATGAAATCATCCGACAAAATAAAAGTGGGAATTAGTATTGGAGATCTCAACGGAATTGGAAGTGAGATCGTGCTTAAGACTTTTGAGGATGTTAGAATGATGGAGCTCTGCACACCGGTTGTATTTGCATCGGCCAGAACCATTACGTTCATCAAGAAAAAACTCAATATCGATATTGCCTTTCAGGGGGTTGATGATGCAGCCCAGGCCATTGATAATAAGTTCAATGTGGTAAATGTCTGGAAAGAGAATGTGACGGTGAATTTTGGTGAGGAGACAGAAGAGGCCGGCAGGCATGCCTTTCTTTCGTTACAGGCAGCAACCAATGCTCTAAAGCAGGGTGATGTTGATATTCTTGTTACCGCGCCTATAAATAAACACAACATTCAGAGTGAAGAGTTTCGCTTTCCGGGCCATACAGATTATCTGGCAAAGGAATTGGGAGGGGAAAGCCTCATGTTTATGATCACCGATACCTTAAAAGTTGGGCTTTTGACAGATCATGTGGCGGTAAAAGATGTAGCTGCAGCTATAACACCCCAATTGATCGAAAAGAAAGTGAGGATCATTCATAAAACGTTGCAGCAGGATTTCAGGATCTCGCAGCCTAAAATTGCGGTGCTGGGAATTAATCCGCACAGTGGTGACGGCGGAGTTATTGGAAATGAGGATGAGGAGATCATGAAGCCCACTCTTGAAAAAATAAGGAACTCCGGAAAGCTCATTTTTGGCCCCTATTCTGCCGACAGTTTCTTCGGAAGTGGTAATTATAAAAATTTTGATGCAATTATTGCAGCTTATCACGACCAGGGATTAATTCCTTTTAAAACCCTTTCCTTCGGAAGCGGGGTTAATTTCACAGCCGGTCTTAGTAAGGTGCGCACTTCGCCCGATCACGGTACGGCATACGAGATTGCCGGAAAGAACGAGGCCGATCACCACTCATTTAAAGAAGCCGTGTTCAAGGGAATAGATATCTTTAAAAGCCGTCAGGAATATGAAGAACTCACCCAAAACGTCCTGAAGAAACAGGGCAAGAAGATATAAACAAAAAATTGTTCATAAAGAATAGGCAGTTAATTAATTTTTATATCTTTGCACCCGCCTTATCCTGAGGGGTAGGCACTTGAAACTGATGATGAAATGAGGAAACTAAAGGAGTTTACGATCCCCTTTGTGGGTCTTAAACAAGGTAAACACCAGTTCAAGTACGAGGTTGACAATAAGTTCTTTGAACATTTTGATTACGATGAATTTAACAGTGCCAACATAAAGATAGATCTTCTTTTTGAGAAGAAATCGACCATGTTGGAGCTCACTTTTAAAGCATCGGGAATGGTAAACGTTTACTGCGACCTTACAAACGAACCTTATGACCAGCCAATAGACAGTGAGCTATTTCTGGTAATTAAGTTTGGGCAGGAGTATAACGATGACAATGAGGATATTTTGATCTTGCCGCATGGTGAGTACGAGGTAAATATCCAACAGTACATTTATGAAATGCTGGTTTTGGCCGTTCCGTCAAAAAGAGTTCATCCTGGAGTGCTAGATGGCACTTTAAAGTCAGATGTACTTGAAAAGCTGGACGAGTTAAGTCCGCGAGAAAAAGAGACTAAAACAGAGGAGGACATAGATCCCCGCTGGGAAAAATTGAAAAATTTATTAAACGATAAATAATACGCAGCCATGGCACATCCTAAGAGAAAGACCTCAAAGACGAGGAGAGATAAAAGAAGAACGCATTATAAAGCCTCTGTACCACAAATAGCTACAGATCCTACTACAGGAGAAGCTCATTTGTACCACAGGGCACACTGGCATGAAGGTAAATTATACTACCGTGGTCAGGTGTTAATTGACAATACAGAAGAAGTAGAAGCTTAATATTCAAGAGCTTTGAAAATACTCCAAACTCTCACATAGTGAGAGTTTTTTGTTTTAAGTTGATAAAGTGCTAAAAACACCTTAATTTGCACCGCTGTATTGTGAGTTTTATTAGTCTACTGTTTCTCAGTAATTTAACCATTTTGCAGAGGCATTAAATGCATGTTTATGAGTAAAACAACAGCAGCGATTACAGCTGTAGGCGCGTATGTACCGGAATTTGTTCTTTCAAACAAAATCCTTGAGACTATGGTTGATACCAACGACGAGTGGATCACCTCAAGAACCGGCATCAAAGAGCGCCGCATCCTTAAGGATGCTGATAAAGGAACTTCCTACCTGGCAATTAAAGCCGCCCAAAACCTTATAGATAAATCTGGAATAGACCCGGCAGAAATTGACCTGCTAATTATGGCTACGGCAACGCCCGACCTTCCGGTCGCAGCGACAGGTGTTTACGTGGCATCACAAATAGGTGCCGTAAATGCTTTTGCTTACGACCTGCAGGCTGCCTGCTCCAGTTTTCTCTACGGGATGTCTACCGCCGCAGCATATATTGAAAGCGGCAGGTACAAAAAGGTTCTTGTTATAGGGGCCGATAAAATGTCTTCAATTATTGACTATACAGATAGAACTACCTGTATCATCTTTGGAGATGGCGCAGGGGCTGCTTTGTTTGAACCCAATGAAGAAGGTCTTGGGCTACAGGATGAAATTCTTAGAAGCGATGGCGCCGGAAGAGAATTTCTCAAAATTTCTGCCGGTGGCTCTCTTATTCCTGCAACGGCACAAACAGTGGCCGATAAGCAACATTATGTCTTTCAGGATGGAAAGACCGTATTCAAATTTGCCGTTACCAATATGGCCGATGTGAGTGCAAAGATCATGGAGCGAAATAATCTTTCAAATGAAGATGTCAACTGGCTGGTGCCACACCAGGCTAACCGCCGGATTATAGATGCAACTTCAAGCCGAATGGGGATCGATGATTCCAAAGTGCTTATGAATATTCATAGGTATGGTAATACAACTTCGGCTACTTTGCCTTTACTATTAAGCGACTTCGAAAAACAGTTTAAAAAAGGAGATAATCTTATTTTTGCTTCGTTTGGAGGTGGCTTCACCTGGGGTTCTATCTACCTCAAGTGGGCTTATAATTCTTAAAAACACCCAACACTAAATAATATGGATTTAAAAGAAATTCAGAATCTCATCAAGTTTGTGGCAAAATCTGGAGCCAGTGAAGTAAAGCTGGAAATGGATGATGTAAAGATCACCATCAAAACCGGATCTGACGAAAGGGAAACCACAATCCTGCAGCAGGTACCTATGCAGGCTGCACCACAAGTGCAACAGCCGGTGCAGCAACAGCTTTCTTCTCCACAACAACAGGAGAGTGCTACAACCGGGGGCGAAGCCAATGCCGCACAGGAAGATAAAGGATATGTTACTATTAAGTCTCCTATAATTGGAACCTTCTATAGAAAACCATCTCCAGACAAAGGTCCTTTTGTAGAAGTTGGAGACTCTGTAAAAGTAGGTGATGTTCTTTGTGTGATTGAAGCTATGAAGCTCTTCAACGAGATTGAAAGTGAGATTTCCGGAAAGATCGTGAAGGTACTGGTTGATGATTCATCACCAGTAGAATTTGATCAACCTCTATTCCTGGTAGATCCGTCATAATAGCTGTAAGGAGCTACCCTAAAGCCAAAACTAAACAGTATGTTTAAAAAAATATTAATTGCCAACAGGGGAGAAATTGCCTTGCGCGTTATTCGCACCTGTAAAGAAATGGGCATTAAGACCGTTGCGGTATACTCTACCGCCGATGCAGAAAGTCTTCATGTTCGTTTCGCCGATGAAGCAGTTTGCATTGGCCCTCCTCCCAGCAACCTTTCCTATTTAAAGATTTCAAATATCATAGCAGCGGCCGAGATTACCAATGCAGATGCTATTCATCCGGGATATGGTTTTCTTTCTGAAAATGCTAAATTTTCGAAGATCTGTGCTGAACACGATATCAAATTTATTGGTGCCAGCCCCGATATGATAGATAAGATGGGAGATAAAGCCACGGCTAAAGCTACTATGAGAGCTGCCGGGGTGCCTTGTGTTCCCGGGTCAGAAGGCATTCTCGAATCTTATGAAGAAGCCGAGAAGATCGCCAATGATATGGGTTATCCCGTTATGCTGAAAGCTACCGCCGGTGGTGGTGGTAAAGGAATGCGTGCCGTTTGGAAAAAGGAAGATCTGCAAAAAGCATGGGAATCGGCCAGGCAGGAAGCAGGTGCAGCCTTCGGTAACGATGGCATGTACATGGAGAAACTCATTGAGGAGCCGCGACATATTGAGATCCAAATCGTGGGAGACAGTTCAGGTAAAGCCTGTCACCTCTCAGAAAGGGATTGTTCTGTACAGCGACGCCATCAAAAACTTACCGAAGAAACTCCGTCTCCTTTTATGACCGATAAACTTCGGAAACAAATGGGAGATGCTGCAGTTAAAGCAGCCGAATACATCAAGTATGAAGGCGCCGGTACCGTAGAGTTCCTTGTAGATAAACACAGGAACTTCTACTTCATGGAAATGAATACCCGTATTCAGGTAGAGCATCCTATTACCGAACAGGTGATAGATTACGACCTCATTCGGGAACAGATCCTTGTGGCAGCAGGAGTGCCTATCTCAGGTAAGAACTACGAGCCACAGTTACACTCTATTGAGTGCCGGATTAATGCTGAAGACCCATATCACGACTTTAGACCTTCCCCCGGAAAGATTACCAACCTG
Organism: Salinimicrobium profundisediminis; assembly: GCF_026241755.1. Classification (GTDB taxonomy): domain Bacteria; phylum Bacteroidota; class Bacteroidia; order Flavobacteriales; family Flavobacteriaceae; genus Salinimicrobium; species Salinimicrobium profundisediminis. The sequence continues at coordinate 40,854 of NZ_JAPJDA010000029.1, read as the reverse complement.
CATGCACCGGGTGGGCATGGAGTGCGTATAGATACTCATGTGTATAGTGGTTATGTGATTCCGCCTAACTACGACTCTATGATTGCCAAATTGATTACTACCGCCCAAACCCGCGAAGAAGCGATTAGTAAAATGAGACGGGCTCTTGACGAGTTTGTAATTGAAGGTGTGAAAACCACAATTCCGTTTCACAGGCAGTTGATGGATGAGCCAGATTATGTTGCGGGGAACTACACCACCAAGTTCATGGAGAGTTTCAAAATGAAACCAAGAGAGTAATATTATATGGGGATTGCTACAGCGATCCTTAATTACTATACCTTAGACCTCACAGGTTTTCAAAACCTGTGAGGTCTTTTTTATTTATTGTCTTGAATTCCTGCTCCTGGAAGGCAGCGGTATTTTTTATCTCCTTCAGCGAAAAGCGTGTTCCGAAAATTTCATTGCTACTTCAAAATTTATTTCAAAGGTTTTGCTTTACAGGGGTTTAGCAATAAATTCTTATCTTAAAGGAAATGTTTATCTACCGTGGTGGCCGGTGTAGCATTAAACATTTTAGTTAATTCTTTAAACCTAAAATTATGAAGAAGGTATTTTCAGTTCTACTTTTATTATTTCTCAGCAACTCCTTAAGTGCACAGGAGATTACCGGCGACTGGTATGGCGAATTGATTGTACAGGACCGTAATATGGGAATTGTCTTCCATATTTCTGAAAATAAGGATGGCTATACCACTACCTTAGATAGTCCTGCACAAAATGCTTTTGATATTCCTGTTGAGTCTACATCTTTTAAAGATAATGTATTGGAGGTAAAGGCACCGAAGCTTGGAGGGTTCCATTTTAAAGGAAGACTAAAGCAAGAGGAACTTTCCGGCTCATTAAGACAAGGCGGAGCACTCGTTCCTCTTAAACTTTCAAGAGGGAAACCCGAAGACGTAAAAGAAGAGGCAAAAAAAGAATAACTTTGGCTACAAAATGGCATTTTTATGAGCTTTTCTTTTTGGGAACACGATTCCTGGTTTTCTAATATTGATTTTACCATTGTTGGCAGCGGGATTACCGGACTTACCTGCGCCCTGCAATTAAAAACCCGTTATCCCGAAGCAAAGGTGGTAATCCTCGAAAGAGGACTTCTACCCAATGGTGCTAGTACAAAAAATGCGGGTTTTGCTGCTTTTGGAAGCCTTAGCGAAATTCTGGACGACCTGCAGCATCATTCCGAAGAAGAGATGGTAGAACTGGTGAGAAAACGGGTACAGGGGCTTGATCTACTCAAAAGAACTTTGAATAGTGATGGTATTGATTTGCAGGTAAATGGCGGATATGAACTATTTACTGCAGCCGAAGAAGATCTCTTTGAAGCTTGTGTGTCAAAAATGGCAAAAATAAACAGCCTTCTAAACCCCATTTTTGGAGAGGATGTCTTCAGCATAACCAATAATAAATTCGGATTTGCAAAAGTAGATAACAGCCTGATCTACAATAAATTTGAAGGCCAGCTTGATACCGGGAAAATGATGAGTGCCCTGCTTCAGAAGGTGCAGGCAGCCGGCGTGAAGATCCTCAATTCGGTTACCGTAAATGGTTTTGCTGAAGTAGATGATTCCGTAGAAGTAGAAACAGAACATTTTAGTTTTTACACCGGGAATTTGCTTATTGCCACCAATGGCTTTGCTTCACAACTGGGCATTCCAGAGGTTAAGCCGGCCCGGGCACAGGTGTTGATCACAGCTCCTATTCCCAACCTTCATCTAAAAGGCACTTTTCACCTTGAAAAAGGTTTTTATTACTTCAGAAATATTAACGATAGGATTCTGCTGGGCGGAGGCAGGAACCTCAACCTTAAAGGAGAAGAAACCACCGAAATGGCATTGACGGCACTGGTGCAACAGCGGCTTGAAAGCTTGCTCAAAAATGTCATTTTACCCGATACTCCTTATAAGATCGAAAGAAGGTGGAGCGGAATAATGGGCATGGGGGAACAGAAGAAACCTGTGGTTAAAAAAGTTTCGAAACACGTGTTCTGCGGAGTGCGTTTAGGCGGAATGGGTATAGCAATTGGCAGTCTCGTAGGAAAAGAACTGGCCGATCTAATTGAATAAAAATGAAAAGATTTTTCAGGTTTTTACTGAAACTGGTGCTGGGATTGTTTCTCTTCAGCATATTTATGGTTGTGGTCTATAAGTGGGTGCCGGTACCCTTTACTCCGTTAATGGTCATCAGGTACTTTGAAAATCCTGATGAAGACATAAAACATGATTGGGTGCCCATGGAGGAGATTTCTGACAACCTGAAGCTGGCAGTGATTGCCAGTGAAGATCAAAATTTCCCCAGTCACAATGGGTTTGACTATAAAGCGATTCAAAAGGCCATGGAAGACAATAAAAAAGGGAAAAGAGTAAGGGGCGCCAGCACTATTTCGCAGCAAACTGCCAAGAACGTTTTTCTATGGCCACAGCGCAGCTGGTTTAGAAAAGGCCTGGAAGTTTATTTTACCTTTTGGATAGAACTTTTGTGGAGTAAAGAGCGCATTCTTGAGGTTTACCTTAACAGCATAGAAATGGGCAAAAGCGTTTATGGCGCCGAAGCTGCTGCTCAAGCCTGGTTTAAAAAGAGTGCAGAGAACCTTACCGCCTATGAAGCCGCTGCCATTGCAGCCATACTCCCAAATCCTCGGGAATACAGGGCGAATCCTGCCAGCAGTTACATTGGGGGCAGGAAGAGCTGGATTGTGAGGCAAATGAGGAATCTCGGAAAAATTGAGCTTTAATAGAATTTAAGACATTCCAAAAAAACAGGACCAAATAAAATTATATTTACTCAATTTAAAATCAGCAATCAATGAACAGAATACTACCTCTATTATTAATATCCATGTTGTTTTGTTTTCATGGATATTCCCAGGAGACTGAAGAAATAGCTACCCCACACGAGCAGGTACCTTATTCCGGTAAAAACGAATTAAAATTAAATGGAATGTATTTGCTCATTGGTTTCCCCGAGCTTAGCTACGAGCGAATTTTGAATGATGAGTCTGCTTTGGGTATTTCTGTTAACTTTTCTATAGATGATATAGAAATTGATTTTATGGCTATTCCCTATTACAGGATCTATTTTGGTAAAAAACCTGCTGCCGGATTTTTTGTGGAGGGGAATGCGGCCTTTTACGTAGTAGATGATGAAGAATACACCTACTATAACGGGAGTACTTACGAAGTTAAAACTGAAAATGAAATAGGTGCAGGGATAGGTCTTGCGGTAGGATCAAAATTTATGACTGAAAGTGGATGGGTGTTTGAAGTTTTTGGAGGAGCTGGAAGAAACTTTTTAGGTTCAGATAATATAAGCGTTGCTTATCCCAGATTTGGCCTTACAGTTGGCAAGAGATTTTAAAAAACTTCCTGATTGAGGCTTTGACATTAAAATAACAGCAAAGAAAAAATGTCTGAAATAAAAGAAAAGTTGATTGAAGCCTGCGCTGCTTACGTAGAGAAAAAGATCGAAACCGTACAGCATGTCATAGACGATCTTGAAGCTGCTCTAAAACTGGAGACCAAATGCTCTATGGGCGATAAATATGAGACCGAAAGGGCTATGCTGCACCTCGAATTTGAGAAAGTGGCAAACCAGGCCGAAGGTTTTAAAAGGCTTAAAAGAACGCTTAAGGAAGTCCCCACAGGTAGTACGGGGAATGTAGCAGGTTTTGGAAGTATCGTGAAAACTACAGTGGCCAATTATTTTATTGCCATTCCTGCCGGTGAAATTAGTGTGGACAATGAGAAATATTATACTGTAGGGGTAGGTGCTCCAATAGCACAAATATTTATGGGAAAAAAGAAGGGAAGTAGCGTGACGTTTAATGGCAGGGAATTACAAATAGAAGAAATTTTCTAAAGGTAAATATCTGCATTTCTGAATTGCATAATTTCTTCGGAACAAATTCTCACTTAGCCTAACCTTTTTTCAAGTAGATCCTGTTCGATTTGTAAGCGAACAGATTTGCCATTTTCCAGGCCTTCCGGGTGTTCCACGAAAACTGAAGTTCCTTCTATTTCAACTTCAGTAAGAAAAAAACTTCCTTTAAAAAACACATTTTTGACTACCCCCTGATACCTGCCCGATGCTGTCAAATGTATGTCGTGAGGGTAGAGAATTACCTTCTTGCGTACTGGTTGATCGTCAAAGAAGAGGGAAGCCGGGAGTTCATTTACGTCTCCAAACAGGGAAGCAACATAGGCATTTGGCGGGTTATTATAAAGTTCTGTGGGCGATCCCATAGCTATAATCCTTCCGGCTTTCATTACAATGGTCTTGTCGGCAAAAGAAAGTGCATCTGTGCTGTCGTGAGTAGCCAGCATTACGGTAGTGCCCGTTGCTTTCAGGTGGCTAAAGAGGTTCCTGCGCAGTTTGTTCTTTCTGAAATGATCAATATGGCTAAAGGGTTCATCCAGGAGTAAAACTTCAGGAGGATTTGCGAGGGTTCTTGCCAGTGCTACCCGCTGTTGTTGGCCTCCACTCAGGAACTTTGCCTTTGTTTTTGCCAGCTCCTTCATTTCTACCAAAGCGAGAAGCTCGTTTACCCGTTGCTGTTTTTTACGGGGGTAGGCGTTGGAGAGATGTTTGCCCACATTTTCGGCTACTGTCAATGGTGGCATCAGGTCGAAATCCTGCGTGAGGTATTTCATGAAATCTTCGCCGGGAACGAGGTTGAAATTGGGCCCCAGCAACTGCTTTTCTTTCCAGAAGATCTTTCCTTTTACATCATGAAGTCCATAAAGGGACTGGAGCAGGGTGCTTTTACCGCATCCACTGGCGCCAATGATTGATATATTTTCCCCTTTTTGGATGTTAAAGCTGAGGTTCTTTAACACCGGCTTGGCTCCATAAGCAAAAGAAAGGTTTTTGACCTTTAGCATCTTCGTTTGGTTAAGGCTGTAAAATTAGAGCTTTAATAATAAAAAGAGGCTGTCTCAAAGCCTTATTTGTGTTGATCTGCACCTGGTGCAGGTCTCATGTGACTCTAATGATGATCACAGGATCCCTGAAATAAATTCAGAATAACACTTAAGTACTTTCAAACAGCCTCTTTAAAAAGGTCTGAACAAAAATTATTTTACCGGGTTAGGGAGTTTGTTGAATCCCATGTTGTAAAGTGTAAAGCCAAAAATGTCGGCATATTGTTCAATGGTCTTGCTCACCGGGGTACCGGCACCGTGACCTGCATTAGTCTCAATTCTAATCAATACAGGGTCGTCACCTGCCTGTTTATCCTGAAGCTCGGCAGCAAACTTAAAGGAGTGTGCCGGTACTACGCGGTCATCATGGTCTCCTGTAGTGACCAAAGTAGCAGGGTATTCTTCTCCACTTTCTACATTGTGAACAGGAGAGTACCCCTTCAGGTAATTGAACATCTCTTCACTGTCTTCGGCGGTACCGTAATCGTAAGCCCAGCCCGCACCTGCTGTAAAGGTGTGGTAGCGCAGCATATCAAGAACTCCCACTGCCGGCAGGGCAACTTTCATAAGATCTGGTCTTTGGGTCATGGTAGCTCCTACTAAAAGTCCGCCGTTGGAACCTCCCCGAATGGCCAGGTAATCTCTGGAGGTGTAATTATTTTCAATAAGGTATTCGGCAGCGGCAATAAAATCATCAAAAACATTTTGCTTCTGCAATTTAGTTCCGGCATCGTGCCAGTCCTTTCCATATTCCCCGCCACCCCGTAGGTTTGGTACGGCATATATTCCGCCCTGTTCCATCCACACAGCATTGGCAATACTAAAGGAAGGGGTGAGGCTTATATTGAATCCGCCGTAACCGTAAAGGATCGTTGGGTTCTTCCCATTCATTTCAATCCCTTTTTTGTAGGTGATGATCATAGGCACTTTAGTACCGTCTTTAGACGTATAGAAAACCTGTTCGCTGGTATAGTTATCAGGATTAAAGGCCACCTCGGGGCGGTTGTACAACTCTGATGTTCCGGTTTCTACATTGTATTTGTAGATGCTGCCGGGAGTAACATAATTTGTAAAACTGTAATAAAGGTCTTTTTCGTCTTTTTCCCCGCCAAAGCCACTGGCAGTTCCAATTCCGGGAAGATCAATTTCCCTTACCAGTTTTCCTTCATAGTCGTACTGTTTTACATTAGAAACTGCATCCTGCATATATTCAGTAAAAATATATCCGCCTCCGGTTGATGGGCTAAGTACATTTTCGGTTTCAGGAATAAGGTCTTTCCAGTTTTCGGGCTGCGGATTTGCGGCATCTACAGTAACGATCTTTCTGTTTGGCGCGTCTAGATTGGTCACGATAAAAAGCTTGCTGCCGCGGTTGTCCATTACATAACTTTCGCTGTCTTCATGGCCTACTATTGTATCAATAGAAGGATTGTCTTCTGCGAGATCCATCATAAATAGTTTACCTCCCGAAGTTGAAGTCCTTGCCGAGATGAACAGGTAGCGGTTATCTTCTGAAACACTCCCCCCTACATAACGATGCTTTTGCTCGGGAGTAGCGCCAAAGATCACTTTATCTTTACTTTGTGGCGTGCCGAGTTTGTGGTAGTAAAGTTTATGCTGATCTGTCTTGGCTGAAAGTTCGCTTCCTTCAGGTTTGTCATAACTTGAATAGTAGAAACCTTCATTGGCTTTCCAGGAAAGGCCGCTGAATTTTACATCAATCAAAGTATCTTCTTTGATTTCGCGGGTTTCGGCATCCATAACAATAATCTTTCTCCAGTCGCTTCCACCTTCAGAAATACTGTAAGCAAGGGTTTTTCCATCTTCAGAAAAACTCATTCCGGAGAGAGAAGTTGTGCCGTCTTCACTGAATTTATTCGGATCTAAAAATACTTCGGGCGTGGCATTTTCCGATTTTTTGCGGTAAATAACGCTTTGATTTTGGAGTCCGTTATTTTTGCTGAAGTAGATCCAGCCACCTTCTTCACTTGGAGCACTTAATTTCTCGTAATTCCAGAGTTCGGTAAGCCTTTGTTTTAGTTCTTCCCTGAAGGGAATCTGGTTGAGATATTCAAAAGTGACTTCATTTTGTGCCTTTACCCAGGCTTCGGTCTCTGCGCTGCGATCATCTTCGAGCCAGCGGTAAGGGTCTTTCACCTCGTTGCCAAAATAAGTGTCTACGGTATTACCTTTTCGGGTGGTGGGATATTCCAAAGCAGTAGATGGGGTTTGTGTGGTTGTCCCGGGGGCAGGTTCAGGTTGTTGTGAACTTCCGCAGGAGATCAAAGTTCCGGCAGCCAGGGCAGTAATTAATATTCTATTCATTTATCAGTAGTTTAAGAGGTCCTAAAATAGGTAATTTTCTCATTAAAAGATATAAGAAAGGCTGCACAAGAAATATGCAGCCTTTAAATTATTACTCTTCAAAAATGCCATTTTTGGCACCTCATATTTTAAACAAGTTTGTTATCTACCAGGTATTCGGCGATTTGCACCGCATTGGTGGCAGCACCTTTCCGAAGGTTATCGGCTACGATCCACATGTTTAGAGAATTAGCCTGAGAGAGGTCTCTTCTTATACGACCCACAAAAACATCGTCTTTACCTTCGGCATAAATAGGCATGGGATAAGTGTTTACGTCAGTATTATCCTGCACGGTGACTCCCGGGAACTCTTTTAACAGTCTTCGAACGTCATTAACGTCAAAATCCCTGCTAAAAGTGACATTTATAGATTCGCTGTGCCCGCCCACTACCGGAATACGTATAGCGGTGGCTGTAACTTCTACAGCGTTGTCTTTCAGGATCTTTTTAGTCTCGTTGGTGAGCTTCATCTCTTCTTTGGTGTAGCCATTTTCTTCAAAAACGTCACACTGCGGAATGGCATTACGGTGAATAGGGTATGGATATGCCATTTCTCCCTGCTCTCCCTTATATTCGTTCTCTAGCTGCTGTACAGCTTTTACGCCGGTGCCTGTAATAGACTGGTAAGTAGAAACCACCACGCGGGTAATACCGTATTCCTTGTGAAGAGGGGCAAGTGCCATCACCATTTGAATGGTAGAGCAGTTGGGGTTTGCGATAATTTTATCTTCGGAAGTCAATTCTGAAGCATTGATCTCGGGCACAATAAGTTTCTTCTCCGGATGCATTCTCCAGGCCGAGGAATTGTCTATGACGGTAGTACCTGCTTCTGCGAACTTTGGTGCCCATTCAAGGGAAGTTTCACCGCCGGCCGAAAAAAGCGCAATATCTGGCTTTTGTGCCACAGCCTCTTCCAGGCCAATCACTTCATATTCTTTGTTATTGAAGCTTATCTTGTTGCCTACAGATCTTTCTGAAGCTACCGGAAGCAATTCGGTAACCGGAAAGTTTCTTTCTGCCAATACTTTTAACATTACCTGGCCCACCATCCCGGTAGCGCCTACAACTGCTATTTTCATGCTATAGTGATTTAAAGACCTCACAGGCTTCGGAAACCTGTAAGGCTCCATTTCCTGCTCGTCCTGATATTTTATACAAATGTATTGTACTACAAATAATAAAAAGAGTAGACACAAAGAAATTCTGCCTCAAATGACTTTTTATAACCACTTTGTACAGTTTGTTAAATATGGAGGGTTGTAGTAAAAAAAAGACCCCCGGTGGTTCCGGGGGTTTAAGGTTAGGATATGTAGCGTAGCGGTTACTACGTGTTTTAAAGTTCGTTCTCTTGCCGCAAAAATATTTATTTCTTGCTCATGCAGTGATACACAGGCGCGAAAAATGGCATCTTTAGCTGTTCTTTTTCCTTAATTCATCCCGAATTTCGGTAAGTAGCTGTTCCTGTGAAGGGCCTTTAGGTTCAGTGACTTTTGGAGCTTCTTTCGCAGTCTTGGTTCTTTCATAAGCCCGTAAAACCAGGAAAATAAAGAAGGCCACAATCACAAAATAAATAATAGCCTGAATAACATTGCCGTAGGTGAGCACTGCGGCTTCGGCTTCTTTTGCGGCATCCAGGCTTTCATATTCGTTACCGTCAAGAGAAATGAATTTTTGTGAGAAATCAACTCCCCCAGTAATAACACCTATGAGAGGCATGATGATATCGGCTACCACAGAAGAAACTATTTTATTGAAAGCACCTCCTACAACCACGGCGGTAGCAAGGGCAATAATGTCGCCTTTCATTAGAAAAGCCTTGAAATCCTTAAAGAATGCCATAATAAGATTTTTAAGTTAGTAACCTAAATGTATGAATTAATCTGTAATAAGCACTCTCTTCACTCTTTGGGAGATTCCGGTAATCAATTCGTAGGAGATCGTGTTTCCCTTTTCAGCAAAGGCAGTTGCATGTTGAGTTTCTCCAAAAACAATGACTTCATCCCCTTCTTTACAGTCAATTCCGGTAATATCGACCATCACCATGTCCATACAAACATTTCCTAAAATTGGGGCGTAGCTGCCATTAATAGTTACCCCGGCGCGGCCATTGCCGTACTGCCTGTTAATCCCGTCGGCATGACCAATGGGGAGCGTGGCTGTTTTGGTGCGTTTTTCGGCGATAAAGGCGCGGTTGTAGCCCAGGGACTGGCCTTTTTCCAGCACATGGATTTGTGAGACAATGGTTTTAAGCGTTCCAATTGGCCTTAACTTTTCATCATTGGGCTCATCATTTCCAAACCCGTAAAGCCCAATCCCCGATCGCACCATGTCAAAATGGGCTTTGGGATAATTAATGATCCCCGAAGTATTGCAAATGTGCAGCATGGGGCTGTAGCCTAAATCGTCATATAATTTGACAGCTATTTTCCGGAAGGTATGGATTTGCATGAGGGTGAACTCCCGCTCTTTCCAGTCTTCACTTGCGGCCAAATGCGAAAAGAATGATTTCGCTTTAACTGCAGTGGTAGCTGTGAGCAGGTCTTTCACTACATCGGTCTCTTTTTCTGAAAACCCAAGGCGATTGAGTCCGGTGTTGAACTTAATATGTACAGGATATTCTTTCTGATTTTTTTCTTCAGCAGTTTTGACAAATTCCTCTAAAACAAACTTGCTGTAAAGGCTTGGTTCCAGGCAATTTTCAATAATAGCTTCAAAATTGAATGACTGAGGGTGAAGAACCAGGATAGGGGCTTCAATTCCGGCCTCTCTTAAGGCAATACCTTCAGAAGTATAAGCTACCGCAAAATAGTCGGCGCCCAGCTCCACGAGCTTATGGGCTATGCCGGCTACGTCGCTTCCGTAACCAAAGGCCTTGACCACGGCCATAAATTTTACATCTTCATCGAGTTTTGACCTAATGTAATTGTAGTTGTGCGCTAAGGCATCAAGATTTATTTCAAGTACGGTCTCCCTGGCTTTCGGCATGTTCACTTCTTTTGGTGTCTTTTAATTCTTCGGGTTCTGTAACCTCGAAATTTTTTAGCTTTTCTCTTAACCGGGCTTTGTAAAAAGCTCCGCGGCTCAAAGGCTCATATTCTTCGGTCTCTCCCAGCATCACCAGGTCTTCATTTGAAGTCTTGCGGTAGCTGTATTGGGCGAGGTTTCCGGTACGGGTGCAAACGGCGTGTACTTTGGTGACATACTCTGCAGTGGCCATTAAATTTGGCATTGGTCCAAAGGGGTTGCCTTTAAAATCCATATCCAGTCCGGCAACGATCACTCTTACCCCTCTGTTTGCAAGGTCATTGCATACAGAGACAATTTCTTCGTCAAAGAACTGGGCTTCATCAATGCCCACCACATCGCAATCATCGGCCAGCAGCCTGATATTGGCTGCAGCTGGAACAGGGGTGGACCTTATTTCATTAGAATCGTGAGACACCACCATCTCTTCATTGTAGCGGGTATCTATGGCCGGTTTAAAGATTTCGACCTTTTGTTTGGCAAATTTGGCGCGCTTGAGTCTGCGAATCAGCTCTTCGGTCTTCCCAGAGAACATCGAGCCGCATATAACTTCAATCCACCCAAATTGCTCTTTATGATTTACTGTATTTTCAAGAAACATTTTGTATTTTTCAAGACCAAAAAGCAGACTTCGCTTTTGATAAAGGTGACACAAATTTATTAAAAATACAACCGTATTCGGGTTGCAAGAATGAAAGTTATGAAAAAGCAATTGAAAGGGGAATTAGTAGCTTTGGCCGAAAAAGTTGCTCTTTTAAAAGATCAGGACCAGGTCGCGACCGGGGAATTAAAAGAACTTGCCAGGAGATTATACGAAAAGCTTACCGTCTACAATTTTACCGAATCTAATCTCTACACGGCTTCAGAAATAAGAGAGCAGGAAGTAGTAAAAACTGCTCAAAAAGTAGAAGCTCCAAAAGAAAAAGAGGCTCCGGTTAAAGCTTCCGAAGAAAAGAAGGAATCGGTGCCGCCGGTGCAGGAAGAAGATGCTCCAGAACCGGACGAGTATAACCCTACCGGACTTGAATACAACGATTCTGAAGAGATTACCGAGCCAAATACCGAAAAGATCAAGGATATTGTGGCCCAGATGCCACCGGAGACTCAGCAGGTTGACGATCTCTTTGCACATGTAGAACCGCGCAATTACAAGAAGAATGATATGAGCGATATTGGGGGAGTGCATTATGATAACCTGCCGCAGTTTGAACCAGTGAAAAGACAGGGTTCTGCCCAGGAAAAACCAAAATCCCTCAATGACAGGCTCAAGAAAGGTATCAATATTGGACTTAACGACAGAATGGCCTTTGTAAAGCACCTTTTTGACGGGAGTACATCAGATTATAACAGGGTGTTGTCTCAACTTATTACTATAAGGACTAAGGAAGAGGCCTTTAATTTTGTTGCAAACATGGTCAAGCCCGATTATAATAACTGGGAGGGAAAAGAAGACTATGAAAGCAGGTTTTTGGCTATAGTTGAAAAGAACTTCGAATAAGTTTCTATGGCGAAACTATACCTTGTGCCCACGCCTATTGGCAACCTTGAAGATATTACTTTTCGTGCCCTTAGGGTTCTCAAAGAAGTAGATCTCATATTAGCTGAAGATACCCGCAACAGCGGAAAACTGCTAAAACATTTTGAGATAAATACACCTATGCAGAGCCACCACATGCACAATGAACACAAAACGGTAGAAAATGTGGTGCGGCAAATTCAGAATGGGAAAACTGTGGCGTTAATTAGTGATGCCGGGACGCCCGCCATTAGTGACCCCGGATTTTTACTCACCCGGGCCTGTGTTGAAGCAGGGCTCGAAGTAGATTGTCTTCCCGGCGCCACTGCTTTTGTTCCAGCCCTCGTGAACAGTGGGTTGCCCAATGATAAATTCGTTTTTGAAGGTTTTTTACCGGTAAAAAAAGGACGGCAAACCCGGCTGGAATTGCTGGCGCAGGAAACCCGTACCATAATATTATATGAATCGCCGCACAAGCTTCTTAAAACTCTGGGCCAGATAAAAGAATTCTTTGGAGAAGACAGGCAGATTTCTGTATCCCGGGAGATCACCAAACTACATGAGGAAACCGTGAGGGGAACAGCAGCTGAAGTGCTTTCGCACTATGAGACCAAACCTCCTAAAGGAGAGATTGTGGTTGTTGTTGCAGGGAATAAATAGCTACTCTGCGACCTCGATTTTGAGCGTGGTGATTGTTTCAGAAAAAATTTCGGCTCCGTTAGAATCAGCCCTTTTGATCTTTACAACTTCGATCCCGTTAAAGTCGGCTTCTGGAGCGTAAACATAGAAGATGCCTTGCTCGCGGTGCTGAATTTCACTCAGAACCGCATGTGCTGCCTGCTCCGAAATACTGAAACCACCTTCAGTGGGTATTACTTTTGAAAGCAGGTGCTCAAGAGTATCGGCTTTTGAAATGGAAAGTGTTTTTTCAGGTGCTTCTGTTTCTACTGAAGTTATATTTTCGCAGGCCAGGAATATCAGTGCGATGGCGAATAAGAGGATCTTTTTCATTCAGTATAATTTTCAATTAAATTAATAAAGAAATAATTAATTGGCTGAATGAATCTTTATAACTGTGAAATTTCGGTGTCAGATTTTCCTTCAGGTTCTCGATGAGGCCAGTTTGTAGGACGTAAATAATAAAGAACAATAAGTATTTTTGAAAAAAAACTCTATGCGCTGGACACTTAAACCTAAACCCGATCCTTCAACAGTTGAACATCTGCAGGAAGCTTTAGGTGTAGAAAAACCAATAGCTTCATTGCTGGTTCAGCGCGGCATAGAAACATTTGAAGAAGCCAAAAAGTTCTTTCGCCCCAGTCTTGAAGACCTCCACGATCCTTTTCTAATGAAAGATATGGAAGCAGCGGTAAGCAGGATTGAGCTTGCCCTTCAAAAAGGGGAAAATATCATGGTCTTTGGAGATTATGATGTAGACGGCACCACGAGTGTGGCATTGGTTTCTTCTTATCTAAAAAGGATCTACCCAAACGTTGCGACCTATATCCCCGACCGGTATGAAGAAGGATACGGTGTGTCTTATAAAGGGATAGATTTTGCAGCCGATAATGACATTAGCCTCATCATTGCCCTCGATTGCGGAATTAAAGCTATTGAAAAAGTAGCCTATGCCAGTGAAAAGGGCATTGACTTTGTAATTTGTGATCATCACAGGCCGGGGGCAGAAATACCAAAGGCGGTAGCTGTACTGGATCCTAAAAGAGAAGATTGTGAATACCCTTATAAGGAACTCTGCGGATGTGGTGTGGGCTTCAAGCTGTTGCAGGCTCTAAACCAAAAGCGGGGAGAGCCATTTGGAGTGCTCATCCCATACCTGGACCTGGTTGCTACAGCTATTGGGGCCGATATAGTGCCGGTAACCGGCGAAAACCGGATACTTGCCTATCATGGCCTGCAGGTAATAAATGTTGCTCCCCGTGCAGGAATTGGTGCGATCCTCGAACAGGTGAAGAAGGAACAACTCACCCTTACAGATGTGGTTTTTATAGTTGCGCCCCGCATCAATGCAGCCGGAAGGATGAAGCACGGGCTACACGCCGTTAACCTGCTTACTGAAGAAGATAGTGTGCAGGCAAAAATATTTGCAGCCGAAATTGAAGAATACAACACGAGCCGAAGAGAGACAGATAAAGTAATTACTGAAGAAGCACTTGCCCAGATTGACGAACTTTGCGAACAGGAGAGAAAGACCACAGTAGTTTACCGGGAGACCTGGCATAAAGGGGTGATAGGGATTGTAGCCTCGAGGCTTACCGAAACTTATTACCGCCCTACCCTGGTGTTTACCCGCAGCGGTGAAAAACTTGCGGCATCGGCACGTTCTGTCAGTGGTTTTGATGTTTATGATGCTTTGGAAGGCTGCAGTGAATTCATTGAACAATTTGGAGGTCATAAATATGCGGCAGGCTTAACACTGCTCTCTGATCAATATGAGAATTTCAAGAAAAAATTTGAAGAAGTGGTTTCGGCTACAATAGATCCCCGCCTGCTAACTCCCGAAATTCAGATTGATGCCGAAATAGAACTCGGTGATATTACAGATAAGTTCTATAGGATCCTTAAACAGTTTGCACCATTTGGGCCCGGCAATATGTCTCCTGTTTTTATGTCAAAGAATTTGCGGGATACCGGTTACGCCCGCTGTGTGGGTGGAGATGACAAGCACCTGAAAGCCAGGTTTTATCAGAAGGGAAATGATCGCAGCTTTGGCGCCATAGGTTTTGATTTGGGGAAGAAGTGTGAGCTGGTAAGTGAAGGGAAAAAGGTCAAGGCTGCCTATTCTATTGAAGAGAATGAATTTCAGGGCAATATCACGCTACAACTAAATTTAAAAGGCATTGAGGTAAATTAGCGTGACCTTTTGTTAATATTGTTGCTGAATTCTTACAGTACATACCGCCTATTTGCTCTTCAACAATTTTCCATGTACTTCATCTAAAAAAGTTTCTGATAATGAGATGTTTAGCTACTTTAGTAAAGCCATAACATAAGTAGGTTAAGTTCATGGTAGATTTGGGGCAAAAAAAGGTGGAGATATCCACCTTTTTTTATGCGCAGTATTCTGCAAAAAAAAGGCTGCCTTAAAAGCCTTTCCTGGTCAAGCCTGAAGTTGAGGTCCTATTCAACATAGATCCACTAATTCAGAATAACTTTTCAAGTAAGCTTTTAAGACAGCCTTCTGTCTTATTTAAAATCTCTCTCTAATTTGAGACCTTAATTATTTATGTTGTGCATATCGTTTGGAAACTTCTTCCCAGTTGATCACATTGAAGAACGCATCAATATAAGCGGGGCGTTGGTTTTGATACTTTAAATAATAAGCATGCTCCCAAACGTCCATTCCAAGGATTGGATATCCGCCGCAACCTACTCCGGGCATTAAAGGATTATCCTGGTTTGCTGAAGAACATACTTCAAGCTTGCCACCTTCCTGCACGCAAAGCCAAGCCCAACCAGATCCAAACTGGGTAGCACCTGCTTTGGAAAACTCATCTTTAAAAGCTTCGAAAGATCCAAAGTCTTTGTCTATTGCAGAGGCCAGATCTCCCTGAGGCTTTCCACCACCATTAGGTCCCATGATCTCCCAGAAAAGGTTATGGTTAAAATATCCCCCTCCGTTGTTGCGGACAGCTTTATCATCCATGTCAAGGTTATTGAGAATATTCTCAATATTCTTACCTTCCATATCTGTGCCTTTTACGGCATCATTTAATTTGCTGGTATATCCTGCGTGATGTTTATCGTGGTGGATCTCCATTGTTTTTGCGTCAATGTGAGGCTCCAATGCGTCAAATGCATATTTTAATTTTGGTAACTCGAAAGCCATAGTTAAATCGTTTTTATTATTAATTAGGTCAACTTCAAATTTAGAGATAAACCTCATTAATAAGAATTATAAAATGTTATAAAATCCTTAAAGATGTAGCTTTTTAAAAAAGTTAGTTTACAGTTACTTAGAATAATCTCAATTTTTTCTGCATATTTTCCAGCTAATGGATCGGCACGAGAAGGTCAATTAAGATGCATTTCTTACTTTAGTGAAAAAAATTTGAAGGACGCTAACATCTTCAGAATTTACGACGCTTCGGCTGGTTCGGGAAAGACCTATACCCTTGTAAAACAGTATCTTTTACTTCTGCTGTCTTCGCCGAGAATAGACAGTTATAAGAATATACTTGCCATTACCTTTACCAATAAGGCTGTGGGGGAAATGAAATCGCGCATAATTGAGAGCCTGCACGGGCTTGCCAATCCCAGTCGCACCAGCAAAGAAGAAGAATTGCTCACCGTGCTTTCCAAAGACACGGGAATGCCGCCAGAGATCATTCAGAAGAGAAGCAGCGATATCCTAAAGCATATAATTCACAACTATGCAGCCTTTGAAGTTTCTACTATAGATGGTTTCACCCACCGGGTTTTGCGAACCTTTGCCAAAGACCTGGGGCTGCCACTTAATTTTGAAGTGGAACTTAGAACCGATGAAGTACTCGGGGAGGCGGTAGACAGGCTTATAAGCAAAGCTGGAAAAGACAAAGCCATAACCCGGGTTCTGGTCAATTTTGTCCTCTCCCGCACAGATGACGATAAGAGCTGGGACATAGCCCGCGATCTTTTTGCTATTGGGCGTTTGCTCACGCAGGAAACCAGCAGTAAATTCCTGGAGATCCTAAAGACAAAGAAGCCGGATGATTTTGAAGATCTAAAAAAGAAGATCATTCAGGAACAAAAAAAGCTGGAAAGTGCTGTTATTGACACGGCAAATGACTTTTTCCAGTTGCTGGATGAAAACAATCTTGACAATGGATGTTTTAGTGGCGGCTATTGCCCAAAATTTTTTCTGAAGCTTCAAAAAGGGGATTTTAACGTTAACTTTTCCGCAGGTTGGCAAAGGGACCTTGCTGAAAAAGCGCTCTATGCATCTAAACTTGATGCAGCCAAAAAGCAGGTTCTCGATAGCCTTCAGCCGCAAATTGTCGCGCTTTACAATCAGGTAAAAAAATTCATCACCAGCATACAGTTCCTTGAAGCGGTAGACAAGAACCTCGTGCCGCTGTCTCTTTTAAATGCCATACAGGCACAGATTGAAGAGATAAAAGCAGAAAATTCGCTGGTGTTGATTTCCGAATTCAACGCAACGATAGGCAAAGCAGTGAAAGATCAGCCCGCACCTTTTATATATGAGAGGCTGGGAGATCGCTATCGTCATTATTTTATTGATGAATTTCAGGATACCTCCCAGTTACAGTGGGAAAATTTGATCCCGCTTGTTGACAATACACTTTCTATTGAGCATCCGGCCGGCGAATTTGGTTCGCTCACGCTGGTAGGAGATGCAAAACAGTCTATTTACAGGTGGCGTGGCGGTAAAGCCGAACAATTTATGGAGCTATGCCAAAAGCGGCATCCGTTTAGCGTTGAAGACCTGGAAATGCTGGTGCTGCCAAACAACTACAGGAGTGCGAGGACCGTGGTGGAGTTCAATAACGATTTCTTTAAGTATGCTTCAGGATTTTTTCTGAATGAAACCCATAAAAACCTCTTTCTTAACAGCGGCCAGGGCGTTGTGAGCTCCAAAGAAGGTTATGTAAATATCTCCTTTATAGAGGCTGAAAATGCTTCCGAAGAAATGGAGGCGTACCCCATAAGGGTGCTTGAAATTATAACTAAAGTGCAGGAACAGGGCAGGGCACTTTCTGATATCTGTATCCTTACCCGAACACGCCGCGAGAGCATTGCTGTAGCCAATTACCTGAGTGAACATGCTATTCCAGTTATCTCTGCGGAAAGTTTACTCATAAACCGTTCTCCAAAAATCAGGTTTATTACGGCAGTTTTGCAGTATTGCCTCGATCCCGGAGACAGGTCTCTCAAATTTGAGATCCTTGATTATCTTTTGACTGAAACTATTGAAGTAGACAACGATTTCCAATTTTTGGAAGAGCATCTAAAGCCTGAAGGGGAGGAATTCTTTAAAGCTCTGGAAAAAAATGGGATCAATTTTTCACCCGTGGCAGCTACGGCAATGTCGGTTTATGAGGCGGTTGAATATATAATCAGGGCTTTCTCGCTAGAGGCCGTTTCTGATGCTTACCTGCAGTTCTATCTCGATTTTGTTTACGAAGTTTCCAGTACCGAAGGGGTCGCATTTTTCACCTTTTTGGAACAGTGGGAACGAAAGAAAGACGAACTGAGCATTGTGGTACCGAAAGGTGAAAATGCAGTGCAAATAATGACCATTCACAAAGCTAAAGGGCTGGAATTTCCTGTGGTAATTTATCCTTTTGCCAATACCCAGATAAATGACACGGCCAGGGAACATTTTTGGATAGAATTGCCCGAAGAACTCGATACCAATGTAGAAATTGCTTATCTGCGTGCAGCCGATAAGATGAAAGAATGGGATGGCGAAGCGCCTCAAATTTATCATGAGTTGAGCTGTAACAGTCAGCTTGATGCACTCAATGTGCTGTATGTGGCTATGACGCGGCCCGAGCATCAGTTGTATATCATTTCAAAAATGGACCTCGACAAGAAGGGGAACGAAAATACCAACCGCATTTCGGGTCTATTTATATCCTATTTACGGTCTATAGGGAAGTGGAATGACAGTAATGAGTACCACTTCGGAAATATGCATGAAATGATTTCGGAAGAAAAAAAACCTTCAAACACCTTTGAGCAGCAAAGCTTCTTTTCTTCCCCAACCCAGGGCAATGGTATTTCCATCATCACGCGTTCGGGGCTCATGTGGAATACCAAGCAGCAAAAGGCTATTGAAAAAGGTCAGCTTATCCACGATCTTTTTGCGAAAATAGATACGGAAGCAGATGTAGAGCGGGTGCTCGAAAATGGCAAAAATGACGGACTTTTTCCTTCCGAAGAAAAAGAAGAACTTAAAAGATCTATTTTAGAAGTTACAGGCCATAGCGCGTTAAGGAAATATTTTGCCAATGGCGTGGTGAATTATAATGAACGCGCAATAATTTCTGAGGACGGTGCACTCTTAAGACCCGACAGATTAATCTTTTCTGGTAATAAGGTGAATATTATTGACTATAAGACAGGTGCATCAGATCCAAAACACAAGGCGCAGATTTCAGAATATGCTCATATTCTGGCAAAAATGGATTTTGAGATTGAAAACAAGATCCTGGTTTATATAAACGACCAGATTGAAGTAACTTTTGTGTAAAAAGAATGTAATTTTGTAAAAAACCAGTCATTATGTACGGAAAAATGAAAGAATACCTTGAAAAGGAAATAAGCAATATTAAAGAAGAAGGCCTTTATAAAAAAGAAAGGATCATTACTTCACCACAAGGTGCTGAGATCACTCTTGAAGGTGGTAAAAAGGTTCTTAATTTTTGTGCCAACAATTACCTTGGGCTGTCATCACATCCAGAAGTGATACAGGCAGCAAAAGACGCTATGGATACGCATGGCTTTGGGATGTCAAGTGTACGGTTTATATGCGGTACCCAGGATATCCACAAAGAACTGGAGCGCAAGATTGCAGATTTCTACGGGATGGATGATACCATACTTTACGCTGCTGCATTTGATGCTAACGGGGGTGTTTTTGAGCCACTTTTGACTGCTGAAGACGCTATAATTTCTGATTCCCTCAACCACGCTTCCATTATTGATGGGGTAAGGTTGTGTAAGGCAGCTCGCTACCGTTACGAAAATGGAAATATGGAAGAGCTTGAAGCGCAGCTTAAAACAGCTAATGAAAAAGGAGCGCGGTTTAAAATTATTGTTACCGATGGTGTATTCTCCATGGACGGGCTGGTGGCACCCCTTGATAAGATCTGCGATCTTGCCGAAAAGTATGATGCCATGGTTATGATAGATGAATGCCACGCAACAGGATTTATTGGTCAGGACGGGATTGGTACTCTCGAAGAGAAAGGAGTGCTTGGGCGCATAGACATTATTACCGGAACCCTCGGGAAAGCACTGGGAGGTGCAATGGGCGGATATACTGTGGCCAAAAAAGAGGTTATAGAAATTTTGCGTCAAAGATCGCGGCCATATCTATTCTCCAACTCCCTGGCTCCGGCTATTGTGGGAGCTTCTATCAAGGTTTTTGATATGTTATCTAAAGACGACTCTCTTAGGAACAAGGTCAAGGAAAATACAAAATACTTCAAAAAAGGTATAAAAGATGCCGGATTTGAAATCATTGACGGGAAAGCTGCCATTGTACCGGTAATGCTTTATGATGCAAAACTTTCACAAAAAATGGCCGACAGGCTTTTAGAGGAAGGGATCTATGTAATTGGATTCTTCTACCCTGTAGTGCCTAAAGGAAAAGCGAGAATAAGGGTACAGCTCTCGGCTGCCCACACTCAGGAACACCTTGATAAAGCTATTGCCGCCTTTAAAAAAGTGGGAAAAGAGCTTGATATCATTAAATAAGGTTAAAAATAAAAAAGGTGTTTCTGTCTAGGAACACCTTTTTTACATCCATTTCGGGCTTCTTCATCCTTTATATCAGATACTTTAGGAAAGCTTTTTACAGGGCAGAATAACACAACAGCAAAACCTAAAAAATTGTTAATATTTTAAGGTTTTCGCAAAATAATTATGTTGTAAATCCTTTGTAACTGCTCCAAATGCCAGTCTTATTAAGAAAACTTTATTAAATTGGGCTTTGTTAATACTGAATATCGGTCTACTTTTGTTTCTGCTAACTAATTAAAATATTAAACTCAGCAATATGAAACATCTAAACAGATTATTATTGGCTTCACTATGCATTCTGAGCTTCAGCACTATGCAGGCGCAGGATGACAATAATCCATGGGCTATTGGAATAGGAGTAAACGCAGTGGATTTTTATCCTACAGGTGAAGACGCACCTCTAGGGGGGTATTTTGATGAATTCTTCAACACCGGAGATCACTGGAATGTACTTGCAGGTATTTCTAGAATCTCTGTTGCCCGTAACATTGGCGCAGGGTTCTATTTTGAAGCAGCTGGTTCGGTTAACCAAATCGGTAAATATGGAGATGAAGGATGGGATGACCTAATGTATTACGGTCTTGACGGTACCTTCAACTACAGCTTTCGTAATGACGCCAACGCAGGTTGGTTAGATCCTATTGTGGGAGTTGGTGGGGGTTACACCTGGATTGACGAAGAAGGCTTCGCAACTCTTGATGGAACTGTAGGTTTCAATTTCTGGTTTACAGATAATCTTGCCCTTTCAGTCCAAACTATCTACAAGCATGGATTTGACGATGATATGAACTCTCACTTCCAACACGCAGCAGGAATTAAGTTTGCCTTTGGAGGACAGGATACTGACGGAGATGGTATCTACGATAAGGATGATGAGTGTCCTGAAGTAGCCGGATTAGAACAATTCAACGGTTGTCCTGACTCTGATGGTGACGGGATACAGGACAGGTTGGACGAATGTCCTAATGAAGCAGGTCTTGCACAATTTAACGGTTGCCCAGATACAGACGGTGATGGTATTGCCGATCCTCAGGATGAATGTCCTACTGTAGCCGGTCTTGCTGCATTGAACGGATGTCCAGATGCCGATGGTGACGGAGTTAAAGATAGCGAGGACGAATGTCCAAACGAAGCAGGTCCAAAAGAAAACAACGGATGTCCATGGGAAGATATGGATAACGATGGAGTGCTAGACAAAGATGATGAATGTCCAGAAGTAGCAGGAACTGCTGCAAACAACGGATGTCCTGAACCAACTGTAGAGGTAATCGAAGAATTGAATGAATACTCAAGAACTATTCTTTTCGATCTTGATAAAGCTACAATTAGATCTGAGTCAGAAGAAACTCTTCAGGCTATCGCCGATATCATGAAAGAATATCCTAACACAATTTTCCATATTGGAGGACACACAGATAGCACTGGTAGTGAATCTTACAATGAAAAACTATCCAGAGAAAGAGCACAATCTGTAGAAACTTTCCTTGAAAACACTGGTATTCCTTCTAGCAGATTAACTTCTGAAGGATATGGTGAATCTCAACCAATCGCTTCTAACAGCACTGCTAAAGGAAGACAGGAAAACAGAAGGGTAGAGATATCTTTAGATAAAGAAAAAGAGATGAGAGATAATCAGGGCGGAATGTAACCTGACTTTCACTAAATTTATTTAGAAAAACGCCCCGGTTTGACCGGGGCGTTTTTTATTTTTAAGGCATGATATCATTTATTGAACAGGTGCTTCAGGAGTTACTATCCCGAAACGCAAACATTTCTGAAACCACATTTATCCTGCCCAGTAAAAGAGCAGGTGCCAGCCTGGTGAACAGGCTTTCCCGCCTTTCTTCAAAGCCTATGTTTGCTCCCAGGGTGTTGAGTATTGAAGACTTTTCCGAAGAAATAGCAGGGCTTAAATCTATTGATAATATCACAGCCCTTTTTGAATTTTATTCCGCTTACCGGGCCTGTACGCCAAAAGATCAATGTGAAAGTTTTGAAACTTTCTCTGCCTGGGCGCAAACGCTGCTCTACGATTTCAACGAAATTGACCGCTATCTTATAGACTATAAAACGTTTTTTGGTTACCTGGGTGATATCCAGGAAATGAACCACTGGTACCTTCAGGAAGAGAAAACTCCACTCATGGAGAACTACCTGCTCTTCTGGAATAAACTTCCCGACTATTATGAGGCACTCCAAAAGCAGCTTGAAGAGAAGGAGCTGGCCTATCAGGGAATGGTCTACAGAAGGGCTTCTGAAAGAATTTCTGAATATGCCGGGAGAGTAGCCGGGCCATTTGTATTTATAGGTTTTAATGCGTTAAATACTGCGGAACAAAATATTTTTCAGTTTCTTCTTGAAGCCGGTAAAGCTGAAGTATTCTGGGATATAGATGAAGTCTTTCTTCAGGATGAGCAGCATGATGTTTCACTTTTTCTACGGAATTATCTCAAATCCTGGCCCTATTTTAAGAACCATAAGCCACAGTTTATTTCCCGCTCGTATAGTGAACCCAAGGATATAAAGATGATTGGCGTTCCCAAAAATATTGGGCAGGCCAAGTATGTGGGAGAATTATTGTCTAAGCTTTCGCCTGAAGAACTAAAGGAAACCGCCGTGGTTCTTGGCGACGAAAGCCTGCTGCTCCCGGTGTTGAATTCCCTGCCGCCCAATGTAGAGGAGGTAAATATTACCATGGGCTTTGCACTGCAAAATGCCCCTGTTGCTTTCCTTCTTGAACACCTGCTTAAAATACATACGGTGCAGGGCGATGGCACTCACTATTACAAAGATCTTATGCTGGTGCTCAGCCACCCGCTGGTACAACAGGTGACAGGTGGATTTTCGCGCCGGTTGCTGGAAAATATCCGCAAGGAGAACCTGGTCTATATAAAAGAAGAGGACCTGTTTAAAGCTGTCCCCACCGAGTTTAAACCGCTTTTCACTGCCTGCTTTGGAGATTGGAAAAATGATCCGAAAATTGCTTTACAGAATCTTCAGGGGTTGATCATGATCTTTAAAGATCGTATGGATAGTGACCGCGATAAAATTACCCTCGAGTTCCTGTATCAGCTGCATTTGTTGCTTAACCAGATAAACAACCTTGTATCAGAATATCCCTACATAGATTCCATTAAGATCCTGTTCTCTGTGTACAAAGATTTCCTGTCTTCAAAGACGGTCGACTTCCGTGGGAAACCTTTTTCAGGGCTACAGCTTATGGGGATGCTCGAGTCGCGGGTGCTCGATTTTAAAAATGTAATCCTTACCTCGGTAAATGAAGGAGTGCTTCCGGCAGGAAAAAGCAGTAATTCCTTTATCCCTTTTGATCTTAAATGCGCTTATAAGTTGCCCACTTATAAAGAAAAAGACGCTGTTTATACCTATCACTTTTACCATTTACTACAGCGGGCAAAACAGGTGCATTTGCTGTACAATACTGAAAGTGACGGACTCAATGCGGGTGAAAAAAGCCGTTTTTTACTGCAGCTTGAAATGGAAGCCCAGAAAGATCACAACATACAGAACTTCAATATTAGCCCCGTAGTTCCACCCGTGTCGGCTCAACTTAAAACCGTACACAAGTCGGCAGAAGTCATTGCAAAGCTCAAGGCAAGAGCGGCAGAAGGATTTTCTCCATCGGCGCTCACCACCTATATCAGGAATCCTTTAGATTTTTATAAACAGTATGTTCTGGGAATAAGGGAGCGCGAAGAGGTAGAAGAAACAGTCGCCTATAATACCCTGGGGACTGTAGTGCATGATACCCTCGAGGTTTTTTACAGAAATATGCTCGAGGAGCAGGTCACTGTTGAAAAGCTCGAAGAAGCCCTTGACAACAGCAATGCCGAAATTGAAAGACAGTTTAGGGAGCACTACACCAAAGCGCCCCTCAACAATGGGCAAAACCTGCTTATTTTTGAAGTTGCACGCCGCTATGTGCGCAACTTTTTAAGATCAGAGATTGTTCACATAAAAGAAGGGAATACTATAAAGATCCTGAAAATAGAAGACAGGCTGAAGGTGCAGATTCCCATTGAAGAGCTCGATTTTCCTGTATTTTTAAAGGGAACTGTAGATCGTGTTGATGAATTCAACGGCAAGATGCGCATCATTGATTATAAAACCGGTAAGGTTGAACAAAACAAAGTTGAGGTAGTAGACTGGGAAGAGATCAGTTTAGATTATGACAAGTACAGCAAGCCATTTCAGATACTCACTTATGCGCTTATGATGAACGAAGATTCGCCACTTCCACAAGATCTTGAAGCAGGGATTATTTCCTTCAAAAATCTGAAAGCAGGATTCCTTCAGTTCTGTAAAAAAGACAAAAAAGGATATGGTGCCAAAAAAGACATTAATATAACTTCAGATACCCTTGCAGAATTTAAAATTCAGCTTAAAAACCTTATTTTAGAGATATGTGATCCCGAAGTTCCTTTTGTTGAAAAAGAAATAAAACAACATTCATGGTAGTAAAAAAGCAAAAGAATATAAGCCTTCCGGGCCTGCACGGGCGGCCAATTCCAACAGATGTATTTTCTTCGGAAGAAGAGGGGCAGAAACCGGTAGTATTGTTCTGTCATGGTTATAAAGGCTTCAAAGACTGGGGCGCCTGGAACCTGATGGCAACCGCATTTGCCCAAAATGGCTTCCTGTTCGTAAAGTTTAATTTTGCCTTCAATGGCGGCACTCTTGAAAACCCTATAGATTTCCCCGATTTAGACGCTTTTGGAGAGAACACGTACACCAAAGAGCTCGATGATCTTAAAGTTTTAATTGACTGGATAAGCAGTGAAGATTTCCCTTACGCTAACCGGGACGATCTTTCCCGTCTCACTTTGATGGGCCACTCCCGCGGCGGAGGTATTGCGGTGGTTAAAGCTGCTGAAGACCCCCGTATCCAAAAGCTCATTACTCTTGCAGCAGTTAGTGACTTTGAAGACCGCTTTCCAAAAGGGGAAGAACTGGAGGCCTGGAAACAAAAAGGAATCTCTTATATAGAAAATTCCCGCACCAAGCAGAAAATGCCGCACCTGTTCGACTTTTACGAAGATTTTAAACAAAATGAAGAGCGACTGAATATCGCCAGGTCGGCGGAAAAGCTCAATATTCCCTATCTCGTGGTTCACGGCACCAATGATCCTACAGTTGCTGTAGATAACGCCCGTCAATTGCATGAATGGTCATCACAATCGGAGTTGTTCCTACTTGATGGCAGCGATCATGTTTTTGAGGCTTCACATCCGTGGGAACGCGAAGACCTCCCGCCGGCCATGGAGAAGATCATAAAAAAAGCTACTGAATTCATTAAAAAGTAACCTGTCAAAAATGGCATTTTTGGAAGGTGTTTTAGTCAAGGTTAATTGATCGTACCATGACCTATCAGATAACTTACCCGACATAACTGTAGACCTCACAGGTTTTGAAAACCTGTGAGGTCTTTATATACGCTAAGCAGTTAGGAACACCCGAAAACGAAAAAACCACCGCGAAACGGTGGTTTTTTGTGGAGAATATCGGAGTCGAACCGATGACCTTTTGGCTGCCAGCCAAACGCTCTAGCCAGCTGAGCTAATCCCCCATTGATGAGGGCAAATTTATAAAATATATTCCAATGTTTAAAGCCTTTATTTCTTTCTATAAAATTATTTTTGTGGAGAAGCCTTTCAAACATGATAAGAACAGCCAAATACCAGGACTTAGCGACCATTAAAAGCCTCACCGAAGCCTGTGCCCACGCCATGCAGAAAAAAGGGATCCTGCAGTGGAATGAATTTTATCCTTCTTTAGAGCGGCTCAAAAATGACATTTTACAGGAGGAATTGTATGTGCTTGAAGAAGAGGGAGAGATTGAGGGGATTATTGTTTTGACGCCTACCATAGATGAAGAGTACCTGCCTATAGCATGGCTCACCCCCAGCGGCAATAATCTTTACGTACACCGCCTGGCTACCAATCCGCAGAAGTGGGGCAGCGGGCATGGGCGTAGGCTTATGGATTTTGCTGAAGATTTTGCCCGTAAGCACAACTATGATTCAGTAAGACTGGATACCTTCAGCCAGAACCAGCGAAATCAAAAATTTTACGAAGCCCGGGGCTACAAAAGGCTGGGGAATATTTATTTTCCGAAGCAAAGTGAAGCCCCTTTCTACTGCTATGAAAAAGTGATAAAGTAATGGCTGTAGTGAACTTCAAAAATATCAATCGGCTTGCAATTCCTGCAATAATCGCAGGCATTGCAGAACCTCTTATCTCCTTAACCGATATTGCCATTATTGGTAATGTAGACCAGGATCCTGTTGAAGCTCTTGCCGCAGCAGGAATTGTTGGTTCATTTCTTTCGGCTATTATCTGGATCGTAGCCCAAACTAAAACCGCTATTTCGGCTTTGGTGTCACAGCATTTTGGTGCAAACCGCATTCATGCAGTTAAAACACTGGTACCACAAGCTATTTTTTTTAACTTTTTACTTAGTCTGTTGATCTATGCCGTGACAGCCTACTTTGCTGCCGCGATCTTTAGCGCTTATAATGCTGAAGGAAAGGTCTTGAATTATGCTGCCGATTATTATCAAATTCGTGCGATAGGCTACCCACTCACCCTGGTCACCTTCGCTCTCTTTGGTGTTTTTCGTGGGCTCCAAAACACGTTGTGGGCCATGAAATGCAGTCTCACCGGCGCGGTTCTAAATGTGGGCCTCGATTTTATGCTGGTTTATGGCATAGAGGGCTGGATTCCCGCCATGCATCTTGAAGGCGCCGCTTATGCCAGTGTTATTGCGCAACTGGTCATGCTGGTCATGGCATTGTATTTTTTCTTTAAAAAAACGCCTTTTCACCTGGGCCTTAGCCGCACCATCAATCCGCAGATGAAAGCCCTGCTTTTAATGAGCGGCAACCTTTTTGTGCGTACTGCGGCTTTAAATTTCGCCATTTACCTGGCTAATGCCTATGCGACAGATTACGGTAAAAACTATATTGCTGCCCAGAGTATCCTCATGAACATCTGGCTCTTTTTCAGTTTCTTTATTGATGGCTATGCCAATGCCGGAAATGCCATGGGCGGCCGACTCCTGGGAGCAAGGGATTACAATGGCTTATGGCAGTTGAGCAAAAAGATCAGCAAATATTCTGTCATCATCGCTGTTTTTTTAATCGGGATTTGTGCGCTGTTTTATGAAGAAATAGGGTTGATCTTCAGCAAAGAAGCGCCTGTGCTGCTGCTGTTCACTTCTGTTTTCTGGATGGTACTGTTCATGCAGCCAGTGAATGCCATTGCTTTTATGTTCGACGGAATATTTAAAGGGCTGGGGGAAGCAAAATATCTTCGGAATGTGTTGCTGGCAGCTACCTTTCTTGGTTTTACCCCGGCGCTGCTCATAGGCGATTACTTCGGATTAAAACTCCACGCCATCTGGATCGCTTTCTTTGTATGGATGCTTATTAGAAGCAGTGCGCTGGTGATAAAATTCCGCAGGAAATATTTGTACAAAGAAACCTAGAGATACAGGACTGAAAATAAAAAATGTAACTTTACGGGAAAGAATAAAAAAATGACCACGAACAGGGAGAATGGAAGTTTATACACCAACATTGTTAACGGGATTGCTTCTCTTGAATTTGGGCACCCGGCAAGTAATTCTTTTCCCGGAGTACTGTTAGAAAGACTTGAAAAGGAACTGCATAAACTGTCAGATGATGATGAGGTAAAGATCATCATTTTAAGAGCTGAAGGAGACAGGGCATTTTGTGCCGGGGCATCATTTGATGAACTTTTAGCGGTAGAGAATATGCAGCAGGGGAAAGTCTTTTTTTCGGGATTTGCCAATGTGATCAATGCCATGCGCAGCTGTAAAAAACTGATTATTGGCCGTATTCACGGAAAAACCGTGGGCGGCGGGGTAGGCCTGGCAGCAGCCTGCGATTATTGTTTTGCTACTGAACATGCCGCAATAAAATTATCTGAACTAAGTATAGGAATCGGGCCCTTTGTCATTGCCCCGGCAATTGAGCGAAAAATGGGGGTGGCTGCCCTTGCCGAACTTACCCTTGCAGCGCATGAGTGGAAAAATGCTTATTGGGCAAAGGAAAAAGGTCTTTATGCCCGGGTTTTTGAAAACACAGGGGACATGGATAAGGAACTGGAATTCTTTTCAGAAAAACTGGCTTCTTACAATCCTGCTGCCCTTCTGGAAATGAAGAAAGTGCTGTGGGAAGGAACCAGGAGCTGGGATTCTTTGCTTCAGGAACGTGCGGCAATTTCGGGAGAATTGGTGCTTTCAGAATTTACACGAAGCGCTTTATCAAAATTCAGAAAATAATATGGAATTAATGAATGTAGTGCTCTTTCAGGAGATAGAGAAAACAAAAGCTTTCCAGGTAGGCTATGAAGTAGGTTATTTTGTAGGTTCTAATTTTTGGGAAGTAGTGACCGCAGCCGTGGTGATTCTGGCTGTTATTCTTTATCTTGCTTTCTTCAGAAAGAAAAAAAGCATCAGCTAAAATGTCATTTTTGACACCTAAAATGCAGGCAGTATGAATTTTCAGCAGGAACATATACCAAAAGATCAACCCGCAAGTGAAAGGGAAGGCTATGGATTTTCTTTAGAGAATTTCCTTGAAGACCAATGGATGTACCTTGTGGGCATCCTTATCATTTTAGGCATATTTTTCTACGCGAGGTATGCCTGGCGCAAAAGAAATGAACGCTAATGCAGGAAGATCTCCCCGTAAATGAGGAAACTTTTGACCTGCTCAGGTTTTTAAGCGGCTATGGCTTTTGGCTGCTCCTCGCAATTTTGTTAATCGTGGTGGTATTGTATAAAAAATTCAGGAAGTAGGTTTTAGCGGGTCTTCAACCAGCCTGTAATGCTCAGTCTTTCGGTTTTTACCGGTTTTACTTCGTGCTCCAGGATCTGGCTTTCAAAAATGACCATTCTTCCGGGGAAAGGGTAAATACTTTTTGGAACTTCCACGCCATTTTCATTGTTATAAATAACAAGTTCTCCTCCATACTCTGGCTGCCAGTCCTGCTCATTGAGGTAACACACCATAGAGAGTTTTCGCCTGTCGTCATTTTGAAAGGTGTCCAGGTGTCGTTTATAGAAGGTGCCTTCGGGATATAGCGCATAATGGAATTCTTTGTGTAGAATGCCGGTAAAGCAGGTGCGGTTAAGGTAATCTACAAAATCGTTGATCCTTCTAAAAAAGGCTTTTTCGGCTTGTGCTGCTTCAGCTTCATTTAACCATAGAATAAAATCCCCGCGAATAGATTTTGCTATAATTTCATTGGTTCGGTTTCCTATCGCAGCCTTTTTGAAGTTGTCTTCTTCATATTTGTGCAGCAGGGAATTGCGCAGCTCCAGGACTTCTTCGGGGCTGAAGAAATCTTCAACAATAGAATATTGCTGCTCAGAAAGATCTGTAATGATCTTTTCATAAACCGGGTTCTCTATAATTTCCAATGTCATTATTTTAGGCGTGCAAATGTACGTTTGAATTTCCCATTTTTTACGTGGTCTTCAAAGCAAAGATTTATAATTTTTTAGGCTGAATAGTTAAATTTCGTGTAGCCAAGCTCTATCTTTGCCCAAAATTAAAGTATGGCAACTATTCGCATCACCAAACAATTTTCTTTTGAGGCAGGCCACGCCCTTTTTGGCTATGACGGCAAGTGTAAGAACGTGCACGGGCATAGTTATAAATTAGGGGTAACAGTGCAGGGAGAGCCCATAAAAGATGAGGATAACGTGAAGCTGGGAATGGTCATAGACTTTGGTGACCTCAAAAAAATTGTAAAACAGGAGATCGTTGATAAATTTGATCATGCTACTGTTTTTAACAAGAACACGCCTCATGTTGAGCTGGCAGAAGAATTACAAAAGAGAGGCCACAACATCATTCTTGTTGAATACCAACCTACCAGTGAGAATATGATCCAGGATTTTGCTGAAAGAATAATGAGCCGCCTGCCAGAGCATATTAAGCTTTTCTCCCTGAAATTACAGGAGACCGAGACTTCTTATGCCGAATGGTATGCTTCAGATAACCTTTAAGGTTTTTCATTTTTCATCCCCGAATACCCGAAGATAAAATTATTGGCCCGGCCCAGTTCCTCAGGTAAGATCACGTGCCCGGCATCGGGGAAAATTTGTAGCTCCACCTGTGCATTTTTGTTCCTTAGAATATCTGCAGTTTGTTGCACCCTTTCGGCAGGTACGTGCGCATCGGGATCGCTGGTGCCTAGGTAAACCGGCGTGCCTTCAAAATTTGTAAGGTAATTTCCGGTGTTGATGTCTTTGCCTATAAGTCCGCCAATAATCCCAATTACCCC
Organism: Salinimicrobium profundisediminis; assembly: GCF_026241755.1. GTDB lineage: Bacteria > Bacteroidota > Bacteroidia > Flavobacteriales > Flavobacteriaceae > Salinimicrobium > Salinimicrobium profundisediminis. The sequence goes on along the minus strand of NZ_JAPJDA010000029.1, from coordinate 10,170 downwards.
GCCGTACCTTTTGGCATTTCGCGTTACATACTCGAGCGTAAGGCAGGCACCCTGTGAAAATCCGAAGAAATAGATATCTTCTGAAGCTATGCCCTCATCGTTGAGTTCCTTTTCCAAAAGCTGAAGCATCTCTACAGCCGAATCCAGCCACGGCTGATTTTGTTGTACCGGGGCCATAAAAGAGAGCGGGTACCAGCTGTTGTTATAAGCCTGTGGCGCAACCAGGGCAAAATCTTCTATTTTAAGATGATCGGCCACTGCCAGGATATCTTCGGCAAAGCCGCCCCTGCCATGCACCATGATAAGTGCTTTTTTTGCATCTTTTAGAGGAGTTCCGTTATACTTGAAATCTTTTTGGTGTAACATGTCTAAAATTTTGAAGGGTTGAGGTTTACCGGTTTTACGGCTTTTTCTATCAGTTCCCTGCGCGATTCATACTGCGGCGGAAGTTTAAGCTCCTGCCCCAGCGTATCCTGCGGTTCATCAATGGCAAAACCGGGTTCGGCTGTGGCTACTTCAAATAAAACGCCTCCGGGTTCCCTGAAGTAAATAGATTCAAAGTATTGGCGATCTAATACCGGCGTGGGGTTATAACCCGAACTGGCCAGCTTCTCCCTAACCCCTAACTGACTTTCTTTATTTGCTGTAGAAAAAGCAAGGTGATGTACCGTGCCGCCGCCGCCAAGGCCCCGCAATGCATCGGGTCTGCATAGAATGTCTACGTAATTTCCCGGTGCATCTGTAGCCGCAAAGCGAAAGCGATTTCCTTTTTCGGCAATTAATTTGTGATCAAGAACTTCCTGCAGTAAACCTGCAGTGCGTTCATAACCTTCCTGCCATATTTCTACGCTGTAGAACCCGCGGATGGAATGCTCCATCGGAATTTGCCCATAGGTCCATCCCGGCCTGTCGTCGCGCTCATTAAAAACCAGCTCCAGCCCCAGCCCGTCGGGATCTTCAAAATAAATTACCGCCTCGCCATCAAACCTGTCCTGCGCAGGTTTAAAGTCGATATTGAACTTTTTAAGACGCTCTTCCCAAAACAGAAGAGAATTTGCAGGCACCGAAAATGTGGTGATGTTGAGCATACCCTTTCCATGGCGGCCTTTCTGGATCCCTTCGTAGGGGAAGAAGGTCATGATAGATCCTGGCCGGCCCTGCTCATCGCCATAATAAAAGTGGTAAACATCGGGGGCATCAAAATTCACTGTTTTCTTGACCATGCGCAGCCCCAAAATCCCTGTATAGAAATCGAGATTTTTCTGCGGCTCACCCGCAAGTGCAGTGACATGATGTATTCCGGTAACTAGCTGGCTCATTATTATCTGTTTCTTTTAAAGATACTTTTAATTAATAAAATGCCCAAGCACAGCGCCGTGGGATGGCAATTTTTCTGAAGATTTTAACTTCGGAAATTTTAAAACTATCTTTACCGGCAAATCCTTAGCATGCAGATACCCGAGGGTAAAAAGATCTATTTCGCAAGTGACAATCACCTGGGAGCACCAACGGCCGAAGAAAGTCGCCCCAGGGAAGCAAATTTCGTGGCCTGGCTTGAGCACGTAAGCCAGGATGCTGCAGCTATTTTTCTTCTGGGAGATTTGTTCGACTTCTGGTTTGAGTATAAACATGTGGTTCCAAAAGGATTTGTGCGAACATTGGGAAAATTAGCCCAGTTGAGGGACCGGGGCATTCCTGTATATTTCTTTGTAGGTAACCATGATCTCTGGATGGATGATTATTTTGAAAAGGAACTAGATATCCCCGTATTCAGAAAGCCGAAGGAGTTTGTTTTCAATGACAGAAAGTTCCTTATTGGTCACGGTGACGGGCTGGGGCCGGGAGATAAAGGTTACAAGCGCATGAAAAAGGTATTTACCAATCCGCTTTCAAAATGGCTGTACAGGTGGCTGCATCCCGATTTGGGCGTGCCTTTGGCGCAGTACTTTTCGGTGAAGAACAAGGCTATTTCGGGAGAAGAGGATGTGCAGTTTTTGGGAGAAGAAAAGGAATGGCTTATTCAATACTGCCGCCGAAAGCTGGAAACACAACATTACGATTACTTTATTTTTGGTCACCGCCACCTGCCTTTAGATATCAGTCTTCAGAAAGATGCTACCTATATGAACCTGGGAGATTGGATCAATTTCTACACTTACGGAGTTTTTGATGGTAAAGAACTTCAGCTTAAAGAGTGGAAAAATGAAAACCTTCAGAAGTAACACACTCCTTTTACATCAGTTTTAGGATAATAATCATCTACACATGCTTAGTTTGATCTTCGGAAGGAATTTCTTCCGAAGAAAATTGGGGCTAAATCTTTTCTGGCTTCAGGAGAATTACTGGTGAAAATTTCAGAATTTTTAGGGGAAATATAAATTTACAGAGGTGCCAAAAATGCCATTTTTGACACCCATTTTTCTTCAGTTATAAAATTGCAAAACCTGCAATCGTTTTCGATGCTAAAATGTTGATTTCTTTCATTATGCAAATGATATTTGTCATATTGGTAGGCTTTTTATAGAGGTATCTTTAGGTAATATAAATCAGGAAATGTGTACGGCAGTTTCCGCAATTTTTAAAGCCATGAAAAATATCCTAATCCCCTTCGATTTTTCTGAAGTATCTAAAAATGCTTTGGATTACGCTGTGAAATTTGCAGATAAGGATCCGTTAATTAATTTATTCCTACTCAACATTACTGAAGAAGGTGCTGATGTTAATGCTATACGTGAGAATTTTAAAAAAATCATCAAAAAATATAAAAAACCGCTCTCTCCCGAGATCTATACCTTGGTGCAGACCGGCGAATTGGTTTCCTCTATCATTCAGCTTCAAAAAGAGTTAAAGGTTGATATTATTATGATGGGAACCAGAGGTGCCAATCTCGAAGAAGAAAATGTGGCAACTACCACTTCACGCCTGGTACAGGAAGCCGACCTCCCAGTTTTGGTGATTCCAGAGAAATATAAAAAATTTAGACTTGAAAGTATAATCCTCTCTTTAGGTAACGAAAAGATTGCCGACAGATCTCCTTTATATGTGTTACTTGATGTTTCAAGAAAACACAAGGCGCAGGTCCATGTTTTAACCATACAACAACAAGAGATGGCAATGGGCTATAGCGAAGATGATGAGAGTAATGAAACTACCCTCAATTATTTTCTTGAAATGTTCTATTCTCACCACACCTTCCATGAAAGTGAAGACATTGAAGCTGGAATTTTGAATTACATTAAAAAGAACGATATGGATATGCTGGCCATTATGCCAAAAACCCACTTACCGGGTGATGAAGCTTCTCCAGGCCGTCTTACAAGATTGCTCACGCTACACTCAAATGTTCCATTACTGGTGCTTGATTAAGCAAAAGCAGGAACACCAACTTTCTCACTGCTGGTGAGAATATAAACTTTATTACCGCCATAGATTATGGCACCATTTATAACCACTCAATATTTAGATCATGAAAAATGTTTTAGAAAGACCTCAAGCCACAAACCTCGATAAATACGGGTTGAAAAACTGTAGAGTGAACTGGAACCTTTCTGGAGAAGAACTTCAGGAAATCGCTGTACGTAAGGGAATGGGTACCGAAACTGAAAATGGCACCCTTAGTGTCAATACAGGAACTTTTACCGGTAGATCTCCACAGGACCGCTTTTTGGTAAAAGACGATTACACCAAAGACAAAGTGTGGTGGGGAAATATCAATAAACCTTTATCTTCAGAAAACTTCGGATTACTGTATGATAAAATGACCGAATACCTATCTGGCAAAGAAATTTACGTTCATGACGGTTATGTGTGTTCCCACCCAGATTACCGAATGAATGTGCGTACCATTGCTGAATATCCATGGTCTGCATTCTTTGTAAAGAATATGTTTTTAAGGCTTAAGGAAGAAGAACTTGAAGATTTTTCTGAAGAATGGCTGGTATTATGTGCTCCCGGTTATGTTGAAGCCGAACCTGCCAAGTACGGTTTACGCCAGGGGAACTTCAGTATTCTTGACTTTACCAGAAAAGTTGCACTGGTAGGAGGTTCTGCCTATACAGGAGAAATGAAAAAAGGTATTTTCTCTGCTCTTAACCTTATCCTTCCGGTTGAAAAAGATGTGCTACCTATGCACTGTTCTGCTAACGTAGGACAGGAAGGCGATACTTCAATTTTCTTCGGACTTTCAGGAACAGGAAAAACAACTCTTTCTGCCGATCCCGATCGTAAACTGATTGGAGATGATGAACATGGGTGGACATCAGAAGATGTGATCTTTAACTTTGAAGGTGGTTGTTATGCCAAGGTTATTGGGCTTACCGAAGAATCTGAACCAGATATCTTTCGCGCAATTAAACCAGGGGCTTTACTTGAAAACGTGATCTTCAAAAAAGGCACTAAAGAAGTAGACTTTTTTGATGCAACCATCACTCAAAATACCAGGGTGAGTTATCCTATATATCACATTGCCGATATCCAGTCACCATCTTACGCCAAAAACCCAAAGAATATTTTCTTCCTTACCTGTGATGCATTTGGAGTACTTCCTCCGGTTTCAAAACTAACTCCGGGGCAGGCTGCATACCACTTCATTTCAGGATATACAGCAAAAGTTGCCGGAACAGAAGCCGGAATTACTGAGCCTGTACCATCATTCTCTGCTTGTTTTGGAGCTCCATTCATGCCGCTACACCCAACTGTGTATGCTGAAATGCTGAGCACCAAAATGAAAGAAGCCGGGGTTAACGTATGGCTTGTGAATACCGGATGGAGCGGTGGCCCATTTGGAGTAGGATCAAGGATCAAACTGAAATATACCCGTGCCATGATCACTTCTATTTTGAAAGGAGAACTTGAAAACGTAGAATTTGAAATGCACCCAATATTTGGTCTTTATATGCCGAAATATTGTCCTAATGTGCCTATCGAAATGCTGAACCCAATCAATACCTGGCTGCAAAAAGGAGCCTATATTCAAAAGTCAATTCAGCTGGCACATTCTTTCCACCTCAACTTCGAGAAATTCTCTGCTGAGGCATCGGAACAGATCATTAATGGAGGTCCGCTAATTGATGAGCACCACCACATGGAAGCAGAATTTTAACTAGAGCTTTTCTAACCACGAGGAGGCCGTCTTAGATTTCTAAGACGGCCTTTTCATTTTAATACTTACCAGTTAGTTAGGGATGTAAAGACCAAAATGTCTTCTGCTGAATTACTTCGCTGGCTCAACCTATAGTAACCTGACTTACCTGCACAAAAAAAGAGGGAGCTTTTTACAGCTCCCTCTTTTTCTTGAAGTTAAATGATATTTATTTTTTCATTAACCTTGACCTGTTGTACTCGTAGTTCATCCTGGCGATGTTGAGAACCGAAATACCTTCGGGACATTCTACCTCGCAGGCTTCGGTATTGGTACAGTGGCCAAAACCTTCTTCTTCCATTTGGTTCACCATGCTCACCACTCTGGTTGAGGTCTCTTTATCTCCTTGAGGTAACTGCGCCAGGTGTGAGATCTTAGCACTTGTAAAGAGGGCAGCACTTGAATTTTTACAACTGGCAACACAAGCCCCACATCCAATACAAGCCGCAGCATCAAAAGCAGCTTCAGCCTGTTCAAAAGTGACAGGAATTGAGTTTGCTTCGGGAGCCTGGCCTGTGTCTACAGAAACATATCCGCCAGAGGTAATTATATGATCAAGCGCCGATCTATTAACCTTCAAGTCTCTCACGATAGGAAAAGCCGAAGCTTTAAAAGGTTCTACGTAAATTGTGTCTCCATCATTAAAAGACCTCATGTGTAGTTGGCAGGTGGTGGTGTTTTTTAGAGGCCCGTGGGCAATTCCATTGATCATCACTCCACATTGCCCACAAATACCTTCGCGGCAGTCATGGTCAAATTCCACCGGTAAATCTCCCTGCTTTATTAATTTTATATTCAGGGTATCCAGCATTTCCAGGAACGACATGTCTTTGCTTACTTTATCCAGGTGATATTCTTTAAATTCTCCTTTGCTCTGGCAGTCACGTTGACGCCATATTTTTAATGTGATCTTCATAACTTTCTATTTATAACTTCTCACCGTTGGTTTTACGGTATCAAAGACCAAGGGTTCACGGTTTAAAATTGGCTGAGATGCATTGCCTGTCCATTCCCAGGCTGCCGAATAGCAGAAATTCTCATCATCCCGCCGGGCTTCGCCATCTTCAGTTTGAAATTCGGCTCTAAAATGGGCTCCACAAGATTCTTCCCTGTGAAGGGCATCAACGCACATAAGCTCTGCCAGCTCCATATAATCTGCAACCCTGCCGGCTTTTTCAAGCTCACTATTCACCTCTTCGGCACTTCCCGGTACCAGTAGGTTGGTTTTGTATTCTTCTCTTAAATTTCTGATGTTCTCTATAGCTTTTTCCAGACCGTTTTTGGTGCGAAGGAGTCCGCATTTATCATAGAGTTCTTTTCCGAGTTCTTTATGGAATTCTTCGGCTGTTTTTTTACCCTTGCAGCTTAAAAATGACTGCATTTGGTCTTTAACCAGCTTCTCACTTTCCTCAAATGCCGGGTGATCGACCTCGATCTTCGGAATTTTAATTTGATCGGCTAAATAATTCTGAAGGGTGTAAGGCAGAATAAAATATCCGTCTACACAAGCCTGCAACAGGGAATTTGCTCCCAGTCTATTGGCCCCATGGTCTGAAAAGTTAGCTTCTCCAATAGCAAAAAGTCCCGGTACAGTGGTCATAAGTTCATAATCTACCCATAAACCACCCATTGAAAAGTGGGCTGCAGGAGAGATTTTCATAGGCTCCTTATAAGCATCAATACCCGTAATTTTCTTGTACATGGTGAAAAGGTTGCCATATCGCTCGGCAATTACGTCTTTACCGTATTCATTAATAGCTCTGGAAAAGTCGAGGTAAACGGCATTTTTGAGAGGTCCCACTCCTTTGCCCAGGTCTATTTGCTCTTTGGCAGCTCTCGATGAGATATCGCGGGGCGCCAGGTTTCCAAATGATGGATATTTTCTTTCGAGGTAGTAATCTCTGTCGTCTTCCGGAATTTCGCCGGGAGCACGGGTTTCATTTTTATCTTTGGGCACCCAGATGCGGCCGTCATTCCGCAGGGATTCACTCATCAGCGTTAATTTAGACTGATGTTCCCCACTTTGAGGCAGACTGGTTGGGTGAATTTGAGTCCAGCTGGGGTTAGCCATGTAAGCCCCTTTCTTATGAGCCCGCCAAATAGCTGAAGCATTACAACCCATAGCCAGGGTAGAGAGGTAGTAGATCTTTCCAAATCCTCCTGTTGCCAGTACCACAGTGTGTGCGCCGTGACGTTCAATTTCTCCGGTGTCGAGGTTCCTTGCTATAATTCCGCGTGCTCTACCATCAATGATCACCACATCCAGCATTTCGTGACGCGCATAAAGCTTTACCTTTCCGGTATGCTGCTGTCTCAACAAAGCCTGATAAGATCCCAGGAGCAGTTGTTGTCCTGTTTGGCCCCTGGCATAGAAGGTTCTTGATACCTGCACGCCACCAAAAGAGCGGTTTCTCAGGTACCCGCCGTATTCCCGGCCAAAAGGTACTCCCTGAGCTACAGCCTGATCTATAAGACTTGCAGAACATTCGGCCAGGCGGTAGGTGTTGGCCTCGCGTGAGCGGAAGTCGCCTCCTTTTAAAGTGTCATAAAACATACGGTACACACTGTCACCGTCATTTTTATAATTTTTGGCTGCATTCACGCCTCCCTGGGCGGCAACAGAGTGTGCCCGCCTTGGAGAGTCCTGAAAGCAGAAACTTTTTACATTGTATCCCATTTCGGCCAGAGATGCTGCCGCAGATGCTCCTGCCAGTCCTGTGCCCACCACAATTACTTCTAGTTGTTTACGGTTGTTTGGGCTTACAAGACGGGCTTTTGCTTTATAGTTGTTCCATTTCTCGGCTAAAGGGCCTTCAGGAATTGGTGCTTTTAAGGTCTTGCTCATGATTGTAGATTAAAGTAGAGGAATAGAGGAATAATAATATATCCTATGGTAATAATTACAGCGAAGGACTTTCCTACTATGTTTATAATTCGGTTGTACATGGGGTGATAGATTCCCATTGTTCTATGAGCACTAAAGACGCCGTGAAGAAGGTGGTAACCTAAAGCGAGTATGGCTACAATGTATAGCACAACATACCAGAGTTGTTCAAAAGCAACAACCACAATGGTGTAGAGATCTTTATTCCCGTTAGTATCTACCGGAAGTTCACCGAACTTATAGTGGTACCAGAAGTCTTTAAAGTGAATTACCAGGAATACAAAAATTATAATGCCCAGGGCCATCATATTTCGGGAATACCAGGAACTGGCTCTTCCACGACGGTCATAGGAATACGAAGTGCCATTGGCTCTTCTTTTCTTAAAAGAAAGGTAGATGGCATCTATTGAATGCAGGAGGATACATAGGTATAAAACGTACGAAACAAGTTTTATAACGATGTTACCACCTAGCAAATGGCTGTAGGAGTTGTACTGAAGCTGCGCTTCTGCTGCGGGCAACAGTAACTGTAAATTACCTAAAAGATGAATGATTAAAAAGAACGACAAGAACAATCCGGTAATTGCCATAAGGTTCTTTCGGGTAACGGAGTTTTTTATGAATATCATTATTAAGTGAAATTTCGGTCAAAAAAAGAATAAAGAAAGGGAGCAAACTGCTTCAGAAAAACTCCTGAAGCAGTTTGTCCGTTTCTCGGTGTCTGATTTGTTTAAATCAGGAAATCAATATGCCATCTCAAAAAAGGCTTTTTCAAGCTCCTCTCTATGGTCGGGATGAGCAATAGAGATAAGGGCTTTGGCGCGTTCTTTAAGGTTTTTTCCGAAGAGATTGACTACCCCATATTCAGTGGCTACATAATGTACGTGAGCCCTGGTTGTGGTAACCCCTGCACCTACTTTGAGGGAAGGCACAATCTTTGAAATCCCTTTGTTGGTCACCGATGGCATGGCAAAAATGGCTTTACCGCCTTCAGAAAGAGATGCGCCGCGAATAAAATCCATTTGGCCACCCACTCCCGAAAAATGATATTTTCCGATAGTATCGGCGCAAATTTGTCCGGTTAGGTCTATCTCAATAGCCGAGTTAATAGCAGTTACCTTTGGGTTCTGCCTTATAATAGCAGAATCATTGGTGTAAGCAGCTTCTTTAAAATGCACTACAGGGTTATCATCAATATAGTCGTACAACTTCTGACTTCCGGCTGCAAAGCAGGTCACGATCTTTCCGGTTTTGATCTTTTTCTCTTCACCGGTGATAATTCCTTTTTCAATGAGTGGCAACACCCCGTCTGAGAATAATTCGGTGTGAATTCCGAGGCGCTTGTGATTCATTAATTTAGAAAGCACCACATTTGGAATACCTCCTATCCCCATTTGCAACGTAGCACCATCTTCTACCAGTCCGGCCACGTATTCCCCCACTTTTTGCTCGATAGGCGAAGGTGTCGGGATGTCGTGAATATGAATAGGCTGGTCTACTTCAATGGCTGCGTGAATTTGGCTTACGTGAATAATACCATCTCCATGAGTGCGAGGCACCCTGGGGTTCACCTGGGCTATCACCTTTTTTGCAGTTTGTACTGCTGGTAAGGCGATATCTACTGAAACACCCAATGAACAATAACCGTGTTCATCTGGCGGAGAAACCTGTACGAAAGCCACGTCAAGCGGAAGTATATTTCTGCGGAAGAGCAAATGTATTTCACTTAAGAATATAGGAATGTAGGCGCCAATACTGGAGTTGACTGCCTGCCTTACATTACCCGCCACAAAGCAACTGTTGGTCCTGAAGGATTCGTTGTAAGGAGGCTGCGTGTAAGGTGCAGCCCCTTCAGTATGAATATGAATAAACTCCACATCCTGTAATTCACGATAGCGTTGGGTAAGCGTATCAATGAGTACATTGGGGGTCATTGCGGCACCGTGCAGGAAGACTCTATCTCCCGATTTTACGTGAGATACAGCTTCTTCTGGGGAAACTATGTTAAGAGAATCTCTCATAATGCTGAATTTTAATTTTTGTAAATATTAATTCTGAAGGTTTATTCCTCAATAAGGATTTCCAGAAGTTTTATTGCTGCTTCACTAATCTTTGTACCGGGGCCAAAAACGGCTACGGCACCTGC
>NZ_JAPJDA010000028.1 GCF_026241755.1 Salinimicrobium profundisediminis | reverse complement strand
CCCCTTTTTTGAGCCCAATGTGCCGCCATGCCTATCATGGTAGAGAATTTGTTCCAGGAATAATCAAGGGTAAAATCATATTCCACCTTGTTATTTGGCTCGTTCCACAGTTCAACCCATTCAAAATATTCCCCGTACCGGGTGATCATAGTATCTATAAAATCGGCGTAGGCTTTAAGGTCTTTAGGCGGTGCCGAGGTCTTCGGCATCTCACCAATTGATGGTGGCGTATAAAGGAAGCAAGGCAGTATCTCTACGTGTGGAGCAAGTTCGGCAAAGAGCCAGTCGTACCACTCCTCTGTACCTTCTACATACCAGTCGGCCCACGAAATCCCTGTACGCAGGTGTTTAATTCCAAGTTTTTTGAAATCTTCTATCGCGGCTTTCACTTCCTCGTACTCCCCGGGCCTAAACCATTCCAGAATGCCGAGGGAAGGAGTATTATTATTTAGATTCTTCTTTACGTTCATAGCTGTTCTTTTACACGGTTAGACCTCTGGAAGACAATTCGCTGCTTGCTTTGCTCACATTGTCTGTGGCTATTTGGGTTTTGAGCCATTCAGCAAGTTCGTAAAGGCCATCTTCGAATTTCACTTCGGGAGTAAATCCCAGTTTCTCTCTTGTCTTGGTATTGTCTGCAAAGCAGTGTCTTATATCGCCAACTCTATATTTTCCAGTGACTTCAGCTTTAATATTTTCTTTACCCATTACACCTGCAAGTTTATCTGCAATCTCAAGGATGCTGTACTGGTTACCGCTGCCCACGTTAAATACCTCTCCATCGGCTTCTGGTTTTTCCATAGCCAGGCGAATGGCACGGGCTACATCTTTTACATGAATGAAATCACGCTTTTGTTTACCATCTTCAAAGATCATTGGCGGATTGTCATTAAGCAGGCGGGAAGCAAAAATTGCAAGTACACCGGTATAAGGGTTAGACAGCGCCTGGCGGGTTCCATAGACATTAAAGAACCGCAACGCTGTGGTGGGTATGTTATAAGCTTTGCCGGTAATAAGGCTTAGCCGTTCCTGATCGTATTTTGAAAGGGCGTACACCGAAGAAAGATTAGGGGTTTTAGACTCGGGAGTCGGAACAGGTTGTAGCTCTTTCCCATTGCTGTCATACATTTCCCATTGTCCGTTTTTAAGATCGGCAAGTTTGCGTTCACAGTCCATCCTTTTCTCCCCGGCCTCATTGAGGTAAAGGCCTTCCCCATAGATGCTCATGCTTGATGCAGTAACTAATTTCTCTACCGGGTTGTCCATCAAAGCCTCCATAAGTACGGCTGTTCCCACGTTATTAACATCGGTGTAGTCTTTGATTTGGTACATGCTTTGTCCTACTCCTACCATCGCTGCAAGGTGTACCACGGCATCTATGCCTTCAAGAGCCTTTTCAACAGCCGCTTTGTCGCGCACATCTCCTATTTGCAGTTCTACATTTGGGTTGAGGTAATCGGGGCGGATAGCATTTTCTCCATGCACCTGTTCAGACAGATTGTCCAGGGCCCTCACTGTATATCCCTCCTTCAAGAATTCATCTGCAAGGTGAGACCCTATAAATCCTGCTCCTCCGGTTATTAATATTTTCTTCTGCATTTGGTTGGTTTTGATTGGTTAGAAGTTTTGTAATAATGGTCTGGTGGTGATTTTATTTATGCTGGTTCCCTTTTTCTTATTGAGCGCATACCACACGTCTTCTGCGATTTCCTGCGGATGTATGGCACTCATTCCCATCTCTTCTACGGAAGCATTTCCTGAGATCTCATGTTCAAAAAAGGAGGTGTCTACTATGCCGGGGCTAACCACGGTAACATTAATGTGTGGCAGGGTTTCCAGCCTTAATGTCTCAGCGATCATCTCCAGTGCACTTTTTGAAGCCGCGTAAATGCCCCCATAAGCGTGAGGCTGGTTGGCCGCAACTGAAGAAATGAATACCACATTCCCATTTTCTTTAGAGATCATGTTGGGGGTAAATGCCCGTATGCACCTAAGAGGGCCCAGTAGGTTTGTCTCCAGTACTGCCTTCCATTTTTCGGGGTCTCCTTCAGAAAGTTTTTCTTTGATACCCTGTCCTGCATTTATGATGAGATAATCGGGATGGCCTACATTCTCTGTGGTCCAGGCATAGAGCTCATCAATATCTTCAGCCTTTCTTACATCGCAATGGCGAAACTGAATGTTTTCCTCCTTAAAATGCCCTTTTTGAAAGTCGGCTACAACCACTCTTACCCCTTCTTTGCTCAGCTTTTGGGCTATTGCTTTGCCAATGCCACTACTTCCGCCCGTAACAAGTGCTATTTTGGAAGTAGTTTTTTGGTTCATTTAGTTGAGTTTATTTCAGTTTATATAAGAAAAACCTTTTAGTTATTTTTTCCGGCAGAAGTACAGAAGGGGGAGATATGTTCTGCGGAAAAAAAAGGGCTGAGTTTCCTCACCGCCCGATATTTTCAAAGGTACATGAGGAGCCTGTGAAATTTTACTAAAACAAACCTAAAACATTCTTAAACCCCTATATTTCACTGGACTTTCAAGCCAGGATCAGCAGCCGTGGGAAGGGATAAATACGTCAGATATTTCTTAATAATGGCAGCAGCAGTCACGGTTGAAGAAGCTGTAAAAAAAAAAGAACAGGAGCTCTTTTGGCTCCTGTTCTTTTCATTCAAATTCGAATATTTTTTATGACTTACAATACTTCTGAAGAGCTTTTTGCCATTTTATAGCCCTGTCCAGCCGATTATTTTTCTCGGTAACAGGATCTTCTTCCTCGGCATAAAAAATAAGCCTTTTGTCTTCGTTGCTTTTGCTTTTCAGCAGGAGAGAGATCTCTCTTATCTCATCGAGAGCCTGAGTGTTTTTCTCATCTTCATCAATCTTGATGATCTCAATCTTCATTAGGTCTTTAAGATCGATTTCCTGTAGATCGGCCTTTTCAGCAGACCTCAAAAGGAGGAACTTTCCGGCAGTTTTATCAAGACCTATAGACAAACCATGAGTATTCTCAGTTTCATCAAGATTATAGCCTTTCTTACTTGCCAAAAATGCCATTTTTTTAGCTCGTTTTTTCTCTTTGTGTGACTGGTTGTAAACGAGGTAACCAACGGGAGCTATGAATAAGATTAGTAGTCCCAAACCCATTAGGGTGGATGCTGTATCCATTTTTATATAATTTATTGTGAACGATTTATTATGTTATCCTGATATTTTGCAAAAAAGGATGGCGTTCACAAGAAAAAATGTTTGGGGAAAAGCTGAATTTTTAAATCCTTTCGTAAATCTCTATTAAAGCTGAAATAGGATGCCCCTGATGGATTTTCGCAAAGGCTAAAAGAATTAAATCCTAAAGAAGAAATGGCGGGCCAGGGGTTTTGCTGAAGCTCGGGAAGCTCCTGGAACAAATTCTCCCTGTAGGCCACTGAAAGCGGATTGGCAGCAGCTAATTTTTCGGAAGAAGACGATTGCTCTTCATGTACTTCAGAAAAATTAAAAGCATATCCTGATCCCCCTCCAATGCTGAAAAAAGCAAGGAAGAGGACCAGTAGTTTTATTGTTATTTTAGGCTGCTGCTGCACAAGCCAAAGTTACTCAAAAAGTAGACCGTTATAAAAGTTTGACAGCATCTTTAGCAAAATAACTTGCAATCATTTGTGCACCGGCTCTTTTAATAGCTGTGAGCTGTTCGAGCATAACGGCATCATGATCAAGCCAGCCTTTTTCGGCCGCTGCTTTAAGCATCGAGTACTCTCCGCTCACCTGGTAAACCGCAACGGGTACATTTACGGTATTTTTGATCTCCCGCACAATATCCAGGTAGCACAGGCCGGGTTTTACCATCACCATGTCGGCGCCTTCCTCAATATCCTGCAGCGTTTCCTTAATGGCTTCCTCTCTGTTGGCAGGATCCATCTGGTAAGTTTTCTTGTCTCCAAATCCCGGTGCCGAATCTAGGGCATCGCGAAACGGACCATAAAAAGCTGAAGCGTATTTGGCACTGTAGCTTAAAATCCCTGCGTTGAAATGCTTTTCCTGCTCCAAAAGTTCTCTGATGGCTTTTATGCGGCCATCCATCATATCACTTGGCGCAACGAAATCGGCACCTGCCTGCACATGCGAAAGTGACATTTTTGCAAGGACTTCTTTTGTGGGGTCGTTAAGAATGTACCCGTTTTCAACTATACCGTCATGGCCGTAAGAAGAGTAGGGGTCAAGAGCGACATCGGTCATTACCAGCATTTCGGGTACGGCATCTTTGATGGTCTTCACTGCCCGTTGCATTAGGCCATCCTTATTTAAAGCTTCAGTTCCTTTATTGTCCTTGAGGTTGTCGGGCACTTTTACAAAGATGAGTACCGATTTTAAGCCAAGATCCCAGAGTTCTTTTACTTCTTTTTCCAGGAGGTCAAGGCTGTACCTAAAGTAATTAGGCATTGATGCAATTTCTTCCTTTATATTTTTTCCCTCCACAACAAAAAGAGGAACTATAAAATCATTTGGAGTAAGTGAAGTTTCCCTCACAAGGCCTCTTATTACTTCATTTGTTCTAAGTCTGCGGTTTCTTATTAACATGATATGAGATTCGGTTATTACTGTTTAATTTGTATTATTATTATGGTGCTTTAAAAAGGTATTGCGGCTTATATTCTACATTGTATTTCTTCAGGAAATTCTCATACTCGTCCTGGAAGGAACTTTTTTTTATGATGTTCCTTCTGATTTTCAATATAAGTAATTGCCGATGTCAATTGGGAATGGCCAAGACTGAAAGCACCGAAGCCCTGTTGCCATTCAAATTTGCCGTTTATCCAGCCTTTTTCATTAATGAAACGGGATGAATTTGATTTAATATCCCGAATAAGACTTGATAGAGACAAGTCGGGTTTGATTCCAATTAAAAGGTGAAGATGGTCTGGCATTCCATTAATTCGTAGCAACTTTTGACCCTTATTTTTGACTATACCCGTAATATAGGAGTAGAGTTCGTCATCCCAATTTTTGGAAATTAGGCTATGTCGACCTTTAACAGCGAAAATAACATGAATGTATATTTTGGAATAAATATCGGCCATTGTTATGCCGCTCCTCTGGAGCTTTTTTGATTTTAATGAATCTAATCTATAAATATTTCGCTCCTCTGGAGCTCAGATTCTCCCTATCGAATTTAAAATATCTAAATCTTCAAAGAGCTTTAGATTAAATAATTTTTCTAACGAGCAAAAACACCATCAACATTCCGGAGAAATTTTCTGCGGTGAAAATCTGTTTTTACTGCTTCTTGAGAGTAATTTTGATCCTTCCATAGATTAAAATCTACTCAAGAATTTAAGCCTCGGAGAGGCGATATATTTTTAGTAATATAAGCATCTCGTATTATGAGCTCCAGAGGAGCGACATATCAGGTCCACGATCTTGGATGACGAAGCACCTCTACAAGTTTTTCTTCTTCGCTTCCGGGTTCGGGATGATGATCATATACCCACTGCACATGCGGAGGAAGGCTCATCAATATACTTTCTATTCGTCCGTTGGTTTTTAATCCGAAGAGCGTGCCTTTATCATGCACCAGGTTGAATTCTACATAACGGCCCCGTCTTATCTCCTGCCAGTTACGCTGATTGGGGGTGAAAGAGAGGCTTTTCCTTTTTTCAACAATGGGAAGATAAGCCTCCAGGAAGCTGTCTCCAACATCGGTTACAAAATTATACCATTCTTCGCTACCCTTTTCTTCAGAAGGCCTTAAATAATCAAAGAATAATCCGCCAATTCCCCTGGCTTCATCCCGGTGGGAGTTCCAGAAATAGTTGTCGCATTTTTCCTTGAATTCAGAATAAAAAGTGGCATCATGCCGGTCGCAGGCAGTTTTACACACCTTGTGAAAATGTTGGGCATCCTCTTCAAAAAGATAATAAGGAGTAAGATCCTGTCCGCCGCCAAACCAGCTATCTACCGTATTTCCATCTTTGTCATACATTTCAAAATAGCGCCAGTTTGCATGTACGGTTGGTACCATAGGGCTTTTTGGATGTAGCACGAGGCTTATTCCGCAGGCAAAGAAATTTACATCGCCCACTCCAAAATGTTTTTGCATGGCAGGGGCGAGTGGTCCAAAAACTTTGGAGATGTTCACTCCGCCTTTTTCAAATACATTTCCATCTTCAATGACCCGGGTGCGGCCACCACCGCCTTCCTCCCGGTGCCAAAGATCTTCTTTGAAAACTGCTTTTCCGTCAATGGCTTCAAGATTGGCCGTGATACGATCTTGCAGGTCCTGTATATATGCGTAAAATTTCTCCTTCATCTTTAGGGTTAGACTTCTTCTATGAATACCGGTTTATAATTCTCTTCTTCAACTTCTCTAAGGCTTGTAACCCTTACTGCTTCGGTCATCATTTTTTGTAACACAGGTACAATTTTTTCCTTTTCTTCAGAATTACTTCTGAATAACTGCCTGCCAATCTTGTTGTTGTGAAGGTCCATTGCTTTGGCAAGACCTTCATTTGGTGAAAGCCGTTCATGAAGATCGGTAATTATTTTACTCCAGTGGGTAGCCTCCTCCAATGATCCGGCTGCGTTAACACAGTACGTGCATATAAGGTAGTTCCAGAGTGCATGGCGAAAGGCATTGGTCCTGTTGTTTTCATGATGTAGCTTTCCATACAACTGGTTACAGATCTTTATCGTTTTATTAGTAGCCCTGTAAGTGGGAATAAGGTAAACAGGGTGTTTTAAAAAGACCTTTACAAGAATAACCAGTTCGCTAAACCTAAGGCTTGTTATTCTTTTACCTACTACCACTTTTACCAAACTTTATACTCCTTCACGGCTTCTACAAAAGCGATGGCATTTTCAACAGGAATATCGGGTAAAATCCCGTGGCCAAGATTCACAACATACCTGTCTTTTCCAAATTGGTTGATCATGTCGTGTACCATCTGTTTTATTTGAGCAGGTGGCGAATAAAGCCTACTCGGGTCAAAATTTCCCTGCAGGGTGATTTCGCCTCCCGTTAGTTTTCTTGCCATTTCCGGGGAACAGGTCCAGTCTACGCCAAGTGCAGAAGCGCCCGACTTTGCCATACTATCAAGGGCAAACCAGCAGCCTTTTCCAAAGGCGATTACCGGGATCTCCGTTTTTAGCGCATCGATGATCTGCTGAATATATTTCCATGAGAATTCCTGATAATCTTTGGGAGAAAGCATGCCGCCCCAGGAATCAAATACCTGCACTGCATCAACACCAGCCTCTACTTTTGTTTTCAGATAAGCTATAGTTGTATCAGTGATTTTCTGAAGCAGGGTATGGGCAGCCTGCGGATTGGTAAAACAGAATTTCTTTGCAATGTCAAAGTTTTTGGAACCCTGTCCCTGTACCGCATAACAAAAAATTGTCCAGGGAGAACCTGCAAAACCAATTAACGGCACCTCGTTATTGAGCTCCTTCTTGGTCATTTTGACGGCCTCCATAACGTAACCTAAAGTTTCATGAACATCGGGAACAATCACTTTTTCAACATCAGCCGTTGTTCTCACTGGGTTGGGAAGCCATGGCCCCAGCCCCGGTTTCATTTGTACCTCAATGTTCATCGCCTGTGGTACCACCAAAATGTCACTGAACAAAATAGCGGCATCGGTACCTACCTGGTGAATTGGCATTACAGTAATTTCTGTAGCCAGTTCGGGGGTGCGGCAGCGGGTAAAGAAATCGTACTTATCCTTGAGCTTCATAAAATCGGGCAAATATCTTCCTGCCTGGCGCATCATCCACACCGGCGGTCGCTCTACAGTTTCACCTTTTAAAGCTCGAAGAAAAAGATCGTTTTTTATCATAATTTTTATTATTCGAATGTTAGTTGTGCAGACAAATAAAGCCTGCGTATATCGTGAACTTCCTGAAAATTTTGTTTTCCTCCAAAAAGATCCAAAATTTCTTCCTCTTTCACAATTTTAGAAGATTCGGCTAAGGTTTCTTTATATGAAGAAAAAGCATAGGTTTTAAAATCTTTATTAAAATGGATAAGAGGATTTAAGTTTACGTAGATTATTAGTTGCCTTAAGTAATCTTCACTATCTACTTTAATTCGTTTAAAATGTTTTTCAAACAGGCTACCGGTTCTATTCTCTGCTTTGTTATAAGATTTGACATAAGGATTAAAGAAATTAGAAAAGCTTTGAATAACATCTTTAGGTTCTTTTTCAATTCTCACAACTAGGTGAAAGTGGTTTTGAAGCAGGCAATATGCAAAGGTTGAAACCTTTTCAGCTAAATATTTGTTGTACTGTTTGAGAAAATATCTTTTGTTTTCTTCATTAGAAAAAATGTTCGCCTTATTGATACCTCTATTATAGAGGTGATAAAACGAATCTTTTTCTAACGTTTCAAGTTTCATTTTTTCTACTTCACCAGACCTGCAAGGTCTTTTTTAACCTTGTAGGTCTCATATTTATACGGTTCAAATACCTACAAGGTTTTGAAAACCCTGCAGGTATGCCACCAGTGTTATTTTAAAGTCTTCACCACCTGTACAATGACATTTTCAATAGTCGGTGTGCTGGCGATGACCACATTTTCTGTAAAATTCTTTGCTTCGGAAGCTGTTGTTGTTCCAATACAAAAAGCTATGCTGGGTTTTAAATTATTACTTGCACAGTAACTTCGCACTGCGCTGGGGCTAAAAAACAGCACTCCCTCAAAGATACGATCTATTTTTTTTGGCACCAAAAGGGTGTCGTATACTTCTATTTCGGTGAGTTTTACCCCTGCCGATCTTAATCGCTCCGGAAGCTCGGCGTGCCTCTTTTTTCCGCAGAAGAACAGGAAATTTTCTTTGCTGTGGCTCTCAATAATTTCTGAAGCCAAAAGGGCCCCATAATTTGCCATTTTTGACACCCTGAAGCCATGCTGTATTAGAAAGGCTTCAGTTTTTTCACCTACACAAAAGATATTTTTCTGCTGAATTTCCTTCATCCGAGAATGCTGAAGTATTGTTCTTACCGAATTCTTGCTCGTAAAAATGACATTTTCGGGAAGGGTTTTTATTTCAAAGTCTAAAGGTTCTATTGAAATGAAATCAGTTTCTACGAGGCCTATTCCTTTATTCAAAAGTAGTTCTCTCTGGCCCGAAGTCAGTTTTTTTGTAGAAAGTACGCTAATGTCCGCTCTCTCTTTAGAAAGTGATTGCTTACTCCCGTGACTTTCTTTTTTATTAAACAAAAGACTTTATGATTGGTGGCCAAAAAGTTAGCCCTTGGTGTTGTTTACCTCTTCCTTGATCTTGCGCATAAGCACATCACCGCCGGCGCTTAATACTTCTTCGGCACATTTACGACCGAAACCTTTGTGTTGAGAAACCGGAATTTCTTTTTCTACCCCAATTCTCTCCTGCCCGTCAAGGCTGAAAAGTGCAGCTTTAAAATGCACCGTCCCGTCTTGAACGGTAGCAAGTGCACCAATCGGGGCAGTACAACCACCTTCCAGTACTCGTAAGAATTCTCTTTCAATATGCACGCAAACTGCTGTAGATTCATGATTTAGAGCAGCAAGAGCTTTTCTGCAAAACTCATCATCTTCCTTTGCTACCACCAGCATGGCTCCCTGTGCGGGGGCGGGGATCATCCATTTGAGATCTAAGTAAGCTTCGGGGGTTAAATTTATACGCTCAAGGCCTGCCGCTGCAAACACAGCGCCATTCCAGGTACTGTCTTCCAGTTTTTGGAGCCGGGTATTGACGTTGCCACGCAAATCTACGATCTCGTGGTTAGGATATTTGTGTAACCATTGTGCCTGTCGGCGCAGGCTTCCGGTAGCAATAATACCGTCGTCGTCATTCAGAAAATCGGTTCCTTTATGAACCAAAATGTCGTGTGTATTTGCCCTTTTTAAGACCGCAGCCTCTACAATGCCCTGCGGTAGTGCGGTAGGAACATCTTTCATGGAATGCACGGCGATGTCTATTTGATTTGTGATCATGGCGACATCGAGGGTTTTAGTAAAAATACCGGTAATGCCAAATTCGTAAAGGGGCTTATCCAGCACCAGGTCTCCCTGAGATTTTACCGGAACCAGTTTAGTTTCATGGCCCAGCTTTTCGAGCGCATTCTTAACGGCATTTGCCTGCCACAGCGCCAGTTCGCTGTCACGCGTACCTATACGAATCACCCTGCTCATCTCTTGGCGGTTTCTTCAAGTTGAAAAACCTTTTGGATCAACTCCAGGCTTTCATCGGTACTATTCGAATCGCCTTTTAAGTGATTGGCAAACTGGTTCATGATCTTCTGAATGATACGATCTCCAAGTACTTCGGCCTGCCGTTCATTAAAGTTCTCAATCTTTTTGCGTTGAAAATCTACTTCGGCATCTTTCATCGTCCGCAGTTTCTTTTTCAAAGCTTTTATGGTAGGGGCAAATTTTCGGGTTTCCAGCCATGAGTTGAAGTCGGCCTCCATTTCAGTAATAATCTCATGAGCCTGGGGAATGGCGGCCTTTCTTCTTTCCAGGGTTTCATCGGTCATCTGTGAAAGGTGATCGAGGTGGATAAGAGAAACCCCCGGAAGTTCTTCTACATCAGTAGAAACATTTTTAGGGATAGAAAGATCTAAAATCAACAGGTCTTTCTTGTTAAAGATAAGATCTTTGGTAATGGTAGGATTTTGTGCTCCTGTAGCCACTATCAATACATCTGCCTGCCTAATTTCGGCTTGTAGATCGGCGTAATCTTTAACGGTAAGATCAAATTTTCCGGCTACTTTTTCTGCCTTGTTTTTGGTCCTGTTTATAAGGGTGATTTGGTGGTTCTTTGTGTGTTTTACAAGGTTCTCGCAAGTATTGCGGCCAATTTTTCCTGTACCAAACAGTAAAATATTGAGCTCTGAAGGATTTTCGAAATTCTTCAGAATATATTGTACTGAAGCAAAACTTACTGAAGTAGCTCCCGAAGATATTCCTGTTTCATTCTTAATGCGTTTGCTTGCCTGGATCACGGCATTGACCAGCCGCTCTAAAAATGGATTTGAGACTCCGATATCCTTTGAATCTATAAATGCCGATTTTATCTGGCTAATTATTTCAAAGTCTCCCAATATCTGGCTGTCCAGCCCGGTACCCACTCTAAACATGTGAGAAATGGCATCTTTGTTCTTGTAAACATAAGCCACTTTTTCAAATTCTTCAACGGTACCGTGTGTATGCTCACATAACAACTTGATCAATTGAAACGGGTGCTGTGCAAAACCGTAAATTTCGGTCCGGTTACAGGTGGAGGTAACAATGAGTCCGTCGATACCTTCAGCTTTTGCCTGCTCAAGCAAATTCTTCTTTCCGGTTTCGTCCAGGCTAAAGTGGCCTCTTACTTCGGCATCGGCTTTCTTGTAACTAAGACCAATGGTATAAAAATGTTTTCCTCTAGAAATATTGTAATCTTCCATGTACCTGAATAGCATTCTAACGGGCAAATTTAAGCTAAGCTTAAAGTAAAAAACAACGCTCAAAGTACATTTTTTGTCGCTGCACGTGATTTTGTCCCTAAAAGTGATTAAAATCATTTATTTGGGCTATTTTTACCTGTGAAATATGGAAACTTAGCTTTTTAGTTTAGAACGTTTCTAAATAGAAGCTGCTAAAAAACCAATTTTGTCATGCAGGAAAATGTCGCTCAAAGTACCTTTGAAAAAACCCGTCTTGAAGAAGGTTTTTACTTGCTCAGGTTTCAAAACCCGTCAAAGGAGCGGGTAAAGATTCAGCGGAATATCAACAGTAATTTTATACAGTTTCACTTTTCAGGAAAAGGAGAAGGAAGGTTCTTTTTCAACAATGGGAACTACAAGATTCCGCTGCTTGAAGAGAATGCGTTGCTGCTGTACAACCCAAAAAGAGACCTACCAATAGACCTGGAATTACAGGCCGGGAGCTGGGTGATCTCTATTGTTATTTCCCTTAAGAAATTTCATGCCCTCTTTTCTGAAGATGCCGGTTACGTGAGTTTTCTCAGCCTTGAGAATCGCGATAAGCAATATTATAAAGACAGTCCGCTCACGCCGGGTATGGTGATTGTCTTAAACCAAATTGCCAATTACAATGTGGTGCCCAGTATCAAAAACCTCTATTTTAAGGCAAAAGCTTATGAATTGCTGAGCCTCTATTTCAACCGATCTGAAGAACCTAATGTGGAACAATGTCCTTTTTTAAGTGACGAAGAGAATGTGCTTAAAATTAGAAAGGCAAAAGAAATTATTATTGCCAACATGGCCGAGCCACCTTCGTTACAGGAGCTTTCACGGGAAATTGGCTTAAGCCTTAAAAAATTAAAAGAAGGCTTTAAACAAATATACGGCGATTCGGTTTTCAGTTTTTTATTTGATTACAAAATGGAATCGGCCAGAAAACTACTTGATTCGGGTGAATTTAATGTGAATGAGGTAGGTTTAAAAGTGGGATATAGCACCTCAAGCCACTTTATCGCAGCTTTTAAAAAGAAATTCGGCACTACCCCAAAAAAATATCTCATGTCGCTTTCTTCGGAAGCTTAAACTATAAGTTTCTTCAATAGAACTATTTTTTTAGAGCTTTTCTGAAGCTTTTTAGCCGAATTTAATAATCGTATTTTTGCTTCAAATTTAACAGATGAGTAAAGGAGTATTATTGGTGAACCTGGGTTCGCCCGACAGTACAGATCCGGAAGATGTAAAGAAATATCTGGATGAATTCCTTATGGATGAAAGGGTAATTGATGTTCCTTATTGGGCACGCACCCTCCTGGTACGCGGAATTATCCTGAATACCAGGCCCAAGAAATCGGCTGAAGCTTATAAGAGAATATGGTGGGAGGAAGGTTCTCCTCTTATTGTACTTTCTGAAAGACTTCAGGAGAAAGTTGATGAACTTACTTCTGTGCCAATTGCACTGGCCATGCGTTATGGGAAGCCTTCTATAAAAGCGGGTCTCGAAGAGCTGCATGAAAAAGGGGTAGATGAGGTACTGATCTTTCCATTGTATCCGCAGTTTGCCATGGCTACTACCGAAACCATCCTGGTGCTGGCAGAAGAGCTTCGGAAAAAGCATTTTCCGCAGATGCAGTTTACTTCAGTTCCTGCTTTTTACAATCACGATGATTACATTCGTGTGCTAAGCACAAGTATTTCAGAATCTTTAAAAGGGGTAGATTTTGATCATCTTTTGTTTTCTTACCACGGGGTTCCAAAAAGGCATATTAGAAAAAGCGATATCACTAACTCGCATTGCAAGATAGATGGCAGTTGTTGCCAGACGCCTTCGGCAGCACATCAATTCTGCTACCGTCACCAGTGTTATGAGACCACAAAGCTGGTAGCCGAACACCTGGGGCTCGAAAAGGGCAAATATTCAGTCTCATTTCAGTCCAGGCTTGGGTTTGATCCCTGGTTGCAGCCATATACCGACCGTACTATTGAGAGAAAAGGGCTTGAGGGTGTGAAAAACCTTGCTATTGTATGTCCTGCCTTTGTTTCCGATTGTTTGGAGACGCTGGAGGAGATCGCTATGGAAGGAAAAGAGATCTTTGAAGAAGCCGGGGGCGAGAAATTCACCACGGTGCCCTGTTTAAACGATCGCGAGGATTGGGTGAAAGTCCTCTCCCGCTGGATTGATGAGTGGGCGCACCAGAATGCAGCCGTATAATGCCATTTTTGACACCTTAGCTTTAGAATGGGCTTTTCATTATCTTTGATATACTATGGAAAAGGATAAGTTAAAATTAGAACTTCTGGAAAAGATAATCGCTTGTGAGAATGAGGTTATTTTAAAAAAGGTAGAAGAATTACTCTTTGGAGTTTCTGAAGCCGGTGAAGAGTATGGCCTGGATGCATATACAGAACTTTCTCAAGAATTAAGTATTTCTGCCGAACAGGAGGAGGAGTTGATGAGGAGGTACGAAGATCATCTTCAAAGCAGAGGTAAATCATATACGTGGGAAGAAGTCAAAAAGAATCTTAACGATTCTTATGAATTATAAAGTGAAATTCCGGGAGGAGGCTCAGCGAGATTTGTTCAAAGCATATTCATGGTATGAAGATCAAAAGAAAGGTTTAGGAGATGAATTTACTTCTGAAGTTGAAAACACTACCGAATATTTGAAGACAAATCCTGAAGCTTTTCAACTAAAAAGGAAGGGATTTAGAGAAATTGGTTTAAAAAAATTTCCATATGTGATGATTTACAGGTTGACAGGCACTTTGGTGCTTATCTTTGCCATCTTCCACACACACCTAAACCCCAATAAAAAACCTTCAGCATAAATTGGAATACTACAATTACATCAAGTCGCTGCACCTCATTTTTGTGATCACCTGGTTCGCCGGACTTTTTTATATTCCGAGGCTGTTTATTTACCACATCGAAGCCCTTGATAAGCCCGAACCTGAAAAGAGCATTTTAAGCGATCAATTAAAGATCATGACCAGGAGGTTGTGGTATATCATCACCTGGCCCTCGGCTGTACTCGCTACTTTGTTTGCAGTATGGCTGCTTATCCTGATGCCAGACTGGCTCCAAATGCCCTGGATGCACGTAAAACTTACTTTTGTGTTGCTCCTTTTTGCCTATCATGGCAAAAGTCATCACATCTTTAAGCAACTGCAAAGCGATAAAGCTACCTGGACTTCTAACCAAATGAGGCTCTGGAATGAAGGGTCAACTCTTATCCTGTTTGCGGTAGTATTTCTTGTTATTCTTAAAGATGCGTTTAACTGGATCTTTGGCTTAATAGGCATCTTTTTACTTGCTGCAATGTTAATGCTGGGAGTGAAAATGTATAAACGTATACGCACAAGAAACGAAGGGCATTAGAACGGTTCAATTATTGTTGCGTATTTTGGCATTTTAAAACCATCTTTTTTGAAGTTTTCTTTAAGAACCCGAATATTCCTGTCTATGATTGTGCTGGTGCTGCTGGCGTCAATCCTTATTGGAGGAATAACAGTGCTGCAGTACAAGCAGGAAGCCCAGGATTATCATAAAGAAAGGCTTGAGCGCAAAGAAGAGGCAATAAGAGAGCATATCAAGTTCGTAGTAGAGAGTACTACCTATGAAGTTAGTGAAGAAAATCTCTACCTTATTTTAAAGGAACGGGACAAGATTCATGAGATTTCCCAGGTGCACAATATGCCTATTAATATTTACAGTCTTGAGGGAGATCTCATCTTAAAATCAAACCAGTCTTTTTTCCCCGACACCACCGATCTTCGGCTGAGTAATAGTGTGCTTGAACAGCTGGAATCGTCCTCGAGAAAGAGGATCATTCGGCAAACAGTCAAAAATGACAAAAGATTTCAGTCTTCTTACACCTATATTACCGACAATAAATTCAGGCCCCTGGCCATTCTCAACCTGCCGTATCTCGAAGATGATTACTTCATCACCCGCGACCTTAGAAACTTTCTTGTAAAGCTTACCGAGGTGTACTTGTTTATGCTGGTGCTGGCAATATTACTGGCTTACTTCCTTTCCAAATATATTACCCGCAGTTTAAAAACAGTTTCGGAAAGGATACATCAAACCCGGCTCGACAAGAAGAACCAAAAGATTGAGATTGGCAATGTAAGTGAAGAGATCTATACGCTCGTGGCGGCATATAATTCAATGATCGACGAGCTGGAAGAAAGTGCAGCCAAACTGGCTACCAGTGAGCGCGAGCAGGCCTGGCGCGAGATGGCAAAACAGGTGGCGCACGAGATCAAGAATCCGCTTACCCCCATGCGTTTAAGCGTGCAAAGCTTCCAGAGAAAATTTGATCCCAACGATCCGCAAATGCAGCAAAAGGTAGACGAGTTCAGCGATACCTTGATCACGCAAATCGATACGATGAGCTCTATTGCTTCGGCCTTTTCAAATTTTGCCAAGATGCCGGCGCAGCAAAATGAGACGCTAAATGTTCCAAAAATAGTAAAACTGGCACTCGATATTTTCAATGAAGATTACATCCTTTTTTCTTCGGAAAAAGAAGAAATAGTGGCCAAGTTTGATCGTACTCAGCTTATTCGGGTAGTCACAAACCTTGTGAAAAATGCGGTGCAGGCTGTAGAAAAAGAGGAACATCCGGCGGTGCTGGTAACGGTGACCCAGGAAGAAGACCGTGCCTGCCTAATAGTGTCAGATAATGGGGTGGGAATTTCCGAAGAGAATAAAGAGAAGGTCTTTGAGCCCAAGTTCACCACCAAATCCAGCGGAATGGGTCTGGGCCTCGCCATGGTGAAAAACATAGTTGAAAGTTGTGGCGGAAGCATTGAGTTTTCGTCTAAATTAAATAAAGGCACTATCTTTAAGGTGCATTTTCCAAAATAGTTAATTATGAATTTTGAAAATATTCTGTTCGAAGAGAACAACAACATTGGCTACATTACCATTAACCGCCCAAAAAAGTTAAACGCCCTCAACAAAGCTACCATAGAGGAGCTTAACGAGGCTTTTGAATCGGCCAGGGAAGACCACGATATTAAAGTGATCATTCTCTCCGGAAGCGGCGAAAAGGCTTTTGTTGCCGGTGCCGATATTAGTGAATTTGCTGAATTTTCTCAAAAAGAAGGTCGGCGTCTCGCGGCTGAAGGTCAGGAGAAATTATTTGATGTGGTTGCCAATTTTCCAAAGCCGGTGATCGCTGCAATAAACGGATTTGCCCTTGGCGGCGGCCTCGAACTCGCCATGGCAGCACATTTTAGGATTGCCAGCAACAAAGCTAAAATGGGATTACCTGAAGTTTCTTTGGGAGTAATTCCAGGTTATGGAGGTACGCAAAGATTGCCGCAGCTGGTGGGCAAAGGCAGGGCTATGGAAATGATTATGACAGCAGGGATGATAGATGCGCAACAGGCGTTAGATTACCAGCTCGTAAACCACGTTACCGCACCCGAAGATCTCATTCCGCTTGCTGAAAAAATTGCAGGAAAGATCATGAACAATTCTATGGTGGCAATTTCGGCAGCTATACGGGCTGTAAATGCCAATTATGAAGTGGGAGTTAATGGATTTGAAGTGGAAATTGATGGCTTCGGAAGCTCTTTTGGAACCGAAGATTTCAAGGAAGGAACTTCAGCATTTTTAAACAAAAGAAAGGCTGATTTTCCCGGGAAATAATTTAGATATCAGATTTTAAATATGAGATTTGAGAAAAGGCTTCGGGCTCATCCGGAGCTTTTTTGTTTTAATTAACTTTGGAGTTTATCCATTTATTCGGAAAAAATCCTATTTTTGACCCTTATGCAGGGGAACGAGTTTATCAAGGGAAGAGGGGCGCAACATCAGGTAAAGAACAGATTTGATGCGCTTTCTTATGAAGTTCGCAATGATTTTTTAAACTACTGTGCGGCAGAAGGAGAAGAGGCAACTTCTTCAAAAACCTCTTTTATTGATACTTTTCCCAAGACCATAGTAAATAAAGTGACCAGTCCCGATGTGGGGATGGAATATTCCCTAAACCCATACCAGGGCTGCGAACACGGGTGTGTATACTGCTATGCGCGAAATTCTCACGTGTATTGGGGGTATGGGGCGGGCCTTGATTTTGAAAAGAAGATCCTGGTCAAGAGGAATGCGGTGGAGCTTTTAGAGCAAAAATTGCGCAGTAAAAGCTGGAAAGCGGCTCCCATTGTGCTTTCGGGAAACACAGACTGCTA
Source organism: Salinimicrobium profundisediminis (assembly GCF_026241755.1). Lineage (GTDB taxonomy): Bacteria > Bacteroidota > Bacteroidia > Flavobacteriales > Flavobacteriaceae > Salinimicrobium > Salinimicrobium profundisediminis. The sequence goes on along the minus strand of NZ_JAPJDA010000028.1, from coordinate 34,256 downwards.
CCAACCTGTAGAACGCAAACTTGAGATTACCCGAAAGTTGTTACAGGTATTCCTCAAGTACAAGCATCCGGTCGGCATAATTACTAAGAATGCTTTAATTCAGCGGGATGTGGAGCTTCTGGCAGAACTTGCAAAGGACAACCTTGTTCGGGTGAATCTTTCCATCACCTCTTTGGATGAACGTACGCGGCAACTCCTGGAGCCCCGTACCGCAAGTATTAAGAAAAGACTTCAAACCATAGAAGTGATGAAATCGCATGGTATTCCGGTAAGCGTGATGATGGCTCCTATAATTCCATCTATAAACAGTCATGAGATCCTGCCCCTGGTCAAAGAGATTTCAGAAAGAGGAGCCTACGGAGTGGGATATACGGTGGTACGACTGAATGGGGCTATTGGAGAGGTATTTTCAGAATGGATTAGGAAGGCCATGCCGGGAAAGGCTGAAAAAGTGTTGCATCAAATTGCAGAATGCCACGGCGGAAATCTCAACGACAGTCGCTTTGGAACCCGAATGAAAGGAGATGGAAACATAGCCGACCAGGTGGCGCAGCAGTTTGCTATTGCCCGAAAGCTTTACCTTAAAGACAGGGGGCGCCCGGTTTTAAATTGCGATTTGCACGAGCAGTATAAAGATGGCCAGATGAAGCTGTTCTAAAAATGCCATTTTTGAGAGGGTAGTCCCCACTCTTTATAGAATTGCTCAAGAAACCCGACCATAAAATCATGACGTTCTTCGGCTAATTTTTTTCCCGTCTTGGTATTCATCCTGTCTTTAAGCAGGAAAAGTTTTTCGTAGAAATGATTTATTGTTGGGGCTGAAGAAGCTTTGTACTCTTCTTTGCTCATGTGGAGATTCGGTTTTACATCGGGATCAAAGATGGGCCGGCCCTTGTGGCCGCCATAATTAAAGGTACGGGCAATTCCAATGGCGCCAAGAGCGTCGAGGCGATCGGCATCCTGTACTACATCAAGTTCGGGAGAGCGAAATTCTTGTGCTTCATTTCCTCCTTTAAAGGAAATCCATTTGATGATGTTCTCTACATGAAGAATATCATCTTCGCGCACCTGTTGTTCGTGTAAGAATTGTCGTGCAATTCTGGGGCCTATAGTTTCATCGCCGTTATGGAACTTGGAATCGGCAATGTCGTGAAGCAGGGCGCCAAGCGCCACGATAAACCCATCTACTTCTTCGGAAGCGGCAATGATTTCGGCATTTTTGAATACCCGTTCAATATGGAACCAGTCGTGACCGCCTTCAGCATTTTTCAATTTTTCCTTAACGAAATCAACAGTATTGGCAATGATCTGGTCTTTATTCATAAGGTGTTAAAAATGGCATTTTTAGATGATGTCGGCGGTAATGCTGCGTTCAACCTGGGCCACAAGGGCATCGGGAGTATCTGATTTTGCTGAAACCGGTTCGTGAACCTTAAGCTTGAGGTGAACGCCTATGCCCATGGGAAAGCTTCCGTAGCGAAACAATTTCCAGCTGTTGTTGATGGTAATGGGCACAATAACGGCTTCAGGCATTTTTTTGATGAGCAGCTGCAAACCCTGGACGGCAAATTTTTTGGGAGCCCCGGTGCGGCTGCGGGTTCCTTCAGGAAAAATAACTGCCGATCTATTATTCTGGTTGAGGTAATCGGCAAATTTGCTCATTTTTACCAGAGCCTCGCGACCATTTTTTCGGTCTATAAGAAGATTTCCGCCGTGACGAAGGTTATAGGAGATACTCGGAATCCCCCTGCCCAGCTCTTTCTTACTCACAAATTTGGGATGATGTTTCCTGAAATGCCAGATGATAGGCGGAATATCGTACATACCCTGGTGGTTTGCCACGAAGATACACGGTCTGTCTGTAGGCAGGTTATATTCATTCTCTATGCTGAAGCGGGTGCCAAGAACATTGAGGCAGCGCAGCAAAAAGAAATTAAAGATGTCAACGCTCTTTTTGTGGGGCTGATATCCTCCCAGGTTAAAACATAACCATTGTATGAGGTGGAATACCAGCAGGTTGAGAAAAAAGAAGGTGTAAAAAACTACCGACAGCGGGTAGGAAAGGATCTTTTTGAAAGTTTTCATTTTCACTTGCTTGCAAAGGCTGCAATTTCTGCATTTAATTCCTGCCGTGCAAAACAGAATTCAGGCAGCATGGATTATTTCAGGATATTTGTTGTACTTCAGGTAATGGCACAAAAAAACCTGTCAAAAATGACATTTTTGACAGGCTGTACTTTCAGTAGCTAACAGTTCTTAGCAGAATTCGTTGTAAGCTTCAGTAAGATTATCAGCGATAAGTTCGGCAGGGCGACCTTCAATGTGATGACGCTCCAGCATGTGCACCAATTCGCCATCTCTAAACAAAGCCATAGAAGGTGAAGATGGAGGGAACGGTACCATATAATCGCGGGCCTTTTCTGTAGCTTCACGGTCTACTCCTGCAAAAACAGTGACCAAATTGTCTGGTCTCTTGCTGTTTTGCAAGCTTATTCTTGCTGCAGGACGGGCATTTGCCGCGGCGCAACCGCAAACAGAATTCACCACCACCAGGGTAGTACCTTTTCTGGCAATTGCCTCATCAACCTGCTCTACTGTATGTAATTCTTCAAACCCAACACTGGTGAGATCCTCACGCATTGGCTTAACTAATTCGGGTGGATACATATATCAATTTTTTTTCGTTAAAACTAAAGACACAAAGATACCAAATAAAAGTAAGAGCATAAATTTTCGAAAGTTAAAGCCTCGCAAGCTGCTCTGCTAAAAGAAAGAAGTTGTAAAATGTTATCTTTGCAGCCCAAAAGTACCCTAATGATCAAATGGTTTGCCGCTTTTGTCGGTTTTATGTTTTATGGTATTCGTGGAGCCATCCTCGGATTTATTATAGGAAGCCTTATAGATGCTCTTACCAACCGCAAAGGCGGATTCACAATTTCGAATGAAGAGGAGCGTGTAACCCCCGGAGATTTTGAACTTCATCTCTTAACCCTGTCGGCTATTGTAATCAAGGCCGACGGGCAGGTGAGCCAGAAAGAGATGGATTATGTGCGCAATTACTTTGTCCAGGCTTACGGAAAAGATCGTGCAAATGCCGTTTTTCGCACTTTTAACGAGGTTGTAAAAGATCGTGAACTCGACGAGAGGCGGATTTCTGCATTTTTAGCAGCCCGTACACAGTATGCGGCGCGTTTACAAATAGTTCACTTTTTGTTTAGTATAGCCAACGCCGATGGCAATGTGAGCCAGGCCGAAGCCGGAAAAATAAGACAGATTGCCGGGCATTTGAGAATTGGGGCGAAAGATTTTGAGAGTCTTTATGCCATGTTCTTCAAAACTACCGATAATGCATACAAAATTCTGGAGATCGATAAATCGGCAACCGATGCCGAGGTGAAAAAGGCCTTTAGAACAATGGCCAAGAAATATCACCCCGACAAGATTCAGCATATGGATGAAGCCTACATCAAGGGCGCCGAAGAAAAATTCCGAAAGGTGCAGGAAGCTTATGAGCAAATACAGAAGGGAAGAGGCTTTTAATATTTACTGCAGCAGCCTGTTTCCTATTTTTAATCCCACGAAAATCGTTCGGGGCCGGGTGGGGCCGTAGACGTAATTCGCATCCCGTTCAATTCCCTGGTCAAAATCCTGCTGGTATTCGTTAAATATATTCTGAAGCCCTGCATTTACTTCAAGCTGAAATTCTTCAGATAATTTAAAGATATATGCAGTTTTCAGGTTGATCTCCATAAAGCCTTCAGTTTTTTCAAGACGATCATTTTCAATATAACCTGCGAGGTGAGGCACATACATGCTGCCTGTATAGACTCCTGAAATATTATTTTGCCACTGCTTTACAGGCGCATACGTAAGAATGAAATTTCCGTAGAGATTAGGCGATTTAAAGAAATTTTTGGCATTTTTGAGAGGTACAGAAGGATCATTACTAAATTGGACAGGAAAATCGTATTTGGATCTTTGAAGCGTGCCGCCCATTTGCAAGATCCAGTTTTCATTTGGAGCCACAACCACATCAAGATTTATTCCGTAAACATTGGCCCCTTCGCCGTTGCTTTTCTCGAAAGTGGTTTCAGAAATGCGCTCCAGAATAAACGGGTCTTGTAGCCGGGTGTAAAAAGCTTCGAGCGTGAGCCGGTAATTTTCATCTAATGTGGTTTTGTTCCATTCTGCGGAAGCCAGGTAACTATGTGAGGTTTCTGATTGAAGATCATCGGCAAATGTGACCAGGCTCACTTCTCCTGCACCGATCCTGGCGTGAATATCTTCAGTAAAAACCTGTGGCGCCCTAAAACCCCTGGCGTAGCTGGCCCGGAATTGTAAATGTTCACTTTCAGAAAATAATAGATTTATTCGTGGGTTGAACACCACATTTTCATCGGTTGCGTTGTGAAAATCGGCACGCAGGCCACCCAGGATTTTAAATTTGCCGGTCGCCTGCCATTCCTGTTGTGCGTAGATGCCAAGAATGTTCAGGTTTTGATTGATGTGCGCATTATAACCGGGCTTGCGGTCTCGCATGAGGTTGTTCTTGAATTCAAATCCAGTAGTGAAAGTGGCGGGTGAGCCAAGGAAATTCTCCTGATCAAAAGAAAATTGTGTTCCCAGCAGGTAAGTGTTGTCCATGGAATTGCCGTAGCCCTTCAGGCTTTCTTCGGAAGTTTCTCTCTGGCCCCCATAAAAATTGTCATTTTTGGAAAGTTGGGTAGTAGCGTAAACAGAATATCTAATGTCCCTGCTCCTGGAAGAAGCCGCGTAAGTAAGCCCTCCTCCAAGCACTTCACTTGAAATCTGCTCGGAAATATCTGCTTCAAAAGGCTGAAGATGCAATTTATTGCCGCCGCGACGGAATTCGTGAGTGGTGTGAAAATCAAGACTTAGCCTGCTGCGGTCATTCGGCGTGTAAAATGATTTAAATCCGAAGGTTTTATTCTCAACGGTAGTAAGTTCGGTATATCCGTCTTCATTATGGTCATAAGGATTGCGATCCCTAAACATTCCGTAGGCATTGAGCCCGGCGTTGTAGTTTTCAGAAAGAACCGTAGTATTCATGGTAATAGCCCTGTCGCCGGCTTCGGCGTTAATGGCGGCAAGGTTTCCGGCTATTTCATAATAATTTTCCGTAGGAATTTTAGTGATAATATTTATGGTGCCGGCAATGGCATTTGAGCCATAAAGTGCCGATCCTCCGCCTCGCACCACTTCAATTCTTTCAATAGAATTGGCCGGGATTTGATCAAGCCCGTAGACACCGTTAAGGGCGCTAAAGACGGGGCGGCTGTCAATGAGGATCTGCGAATATGCCCCGTCAAGACCATTCATTCGTACCTGTGAAAAACCGCAGTTCTGGCAATTGGTTTCCATTCTTAGCCCCGGCTGAAAATTGAGTCCGTCACTAAGGCTGATAGACTGGATAGCATTAAATTCTTTTTCAGAAGTTACAGAGACTATGACGGGTGCGGTATGTCTAAGCTGCCCGTTGCGGCTGGCTGAGATCACAACCTGGTCTAAACCGGTAACATCTTCCTGCAGGGAAAAATTCAGTTTTTGAGGGTCATGGTTTAGTACATCAAGATGTTTTTGTACAGTCTTAAAGCCTATGGCCTGTAAGATAATTTCATGGTGACCTAAGGGAGCTTTCATAAAAAATTCGCCCTTGTTGTTGGTCGTGGTGCCAATTGTGGTGCCTTCAAGATAAACATTAACGAGGGGGCACAGGGTCACCTTTATAAGTTACCACGCCGGTGATTTCTGCAGTTTGACTGTAAAAGCTCAAGCAGGATAGAAAAAGGGGTAGGGAGAAAAGTGTTTTCATCAGTATGTTTTCTGCAAATCTATAAACAATTTTTAGGTAAGGCTAAAAATTGTTTATGATGAATAAAAAATGTAGTTTTGATACACGAAAAAACATCGCTTTTATGTTTAGTCTTTCTGAAGAGAATTATTTAAAAACCATTTTTCATCTCGAAAAAATTAATTCGGGCGGGGTGAGTACTAACGCATTGGCCGGGGAAATGGAGACCAAAGCTTCTTCGGTCACCGATATGCTGAAGAAACTCTCTGAGAAGAAACTGGTGAAATACCGAAAGTACCAGGGTGTGCAGCTGAGCGATAAGGGTCACAAGGCAGCCGTTGAAGTGATTCGTAAACACCGGCTCTGGGAGGTTTTCCTGGTGGAGAAATTAAACTTCAGCTGGGATGAGGTACACGACATTGCTGAACAGCTTGAACACATCAAATCTGAAAAACTTACTCAAGAACTCGATAAATTCCTGGAATTTCCGAAGAGAGATCCACATGGCGATCCCATTCCCGATGCCGAAGGTAACTTCAGAATTGCGAATAAGGTGCTGTTGGCCGACCTTGAGGAAGGAGAATCGGGTATATGTGTGGGCGTAAAAGATTCCTCTACCGAATTCCTTCAATACCTTGATAAAAATAATATTGCTCTTGGCAAATCGGTCACAGTTGTACACCGGGAAGCTTATGATGAGTCCCTGTTCATAAAGATCAATGATGAAGACCTGCATGTTTCTAAGAGCATTTCAAACAATTTATTTGTAAAACCTGTGGAGTAATGGATGAAATAATTGCATATTTTGAAACTTTAGATCCAGTAATGGCTGCTTTCTTGGCCACTTTATTCACCTGGGGTCTCACTGCGCTGGGGGCCTCTTTTGTGTTTTTCTTTAAGACAATGAATCGTGCGCTCTTTGATGGTATGCTGGGTTTTACAGGTGGAGTAATGGTAGCGGCAAGTTTTTGGAGCCTTCTTGCACCGGGAATTGAGATGAGTAAAGGCGAAGGCTTTGAAAAAGTAGTCCCAGCAGTGGTAGGTTTTGGCCTGGGAGCGCTATTCATTTTTGGTATGGATAAGGTGTTGCCCCACCTGCACGTTAATTTTAGAATGGCCGACAAGGAAGGCGTGAAAACGCCATGGCACAAATCTGTACTGCTTACCCTGGCAATAACCCTGCACAACATTCCTGAAGGTCTTGCCATAGGGGTGCTATTTGGTGGTGCTGCAATGGGGCTTGAAGGAGCCAGCATAGGTGGTGCGGTAGCTTTGGCAGTGGGCATTGGCTTACAGAATTTCCCTGAAGGTTTTGCTGTGGCCACGCCGCTAAGAGGGCAGGGCATGAGCCGTTGGAAGAGCTGGAATTACGGGCAGCTTTCGGCTATTGTTGAGCCGGTGGCAGCAGTGCTGGGGGCCTGGGCAGTAATGACCTTTGAGCCAATTTTGCCTTATGCACTTTGTTTTGCAGCCGGTGCGATGATCTTTGTGGTGGTGGAAGAAGTAATACCCGAATCTCAACAGGACCGGTACACCGATATTGCTACCCTGGGGTTTATTGGCGGATTTATGGTGATGATGACCCTTGACGTCGGTTTGAGCTAAAATGCTGATCCTGATAGAGTCTTTTTGGTTGACAGGTATAATTACAGAGATACCTGCATCTTACTCTATGAGGTTCAACCCTTATGGGCAATTACAGAGCTGGTGGATAGTATAAAGAAGGTGTAATGATATGGGGCGACAGGCTCGTGCCAATATAAATAAAGGCTTTGGAAAAACTGATCCTTCAGCTGAAACTACTACAGAGATTTTCCTTTAGATCTATTGTCTCAGGTTGCCTGCCACACTTTTGTAAATCGATTAGTGACAGCTTCCGCAGCCGGTGCCACAGGCTTTATCAGCCTTTTTCTTCCCGCCAAAAATGAATTTCGGTTTGTATACAAATTTGGTGAACATGTAGCCAACAGCTATTGTGAAGGTGATAAAGACGAGTATTTCCTGTAGTAATTCCATAGTCTTATTTTAAAATCTGAAAGGCCAGTAAGGCTGCAACATAGGCTATCACAGTCATAGACACCAGCTGTAGCACAGGCCATTTCCAGGTGTTGGTTTCCCTTTTTACAATTGCCAGTGTACTCATGCACTGCATGGCAAAGGCGTAGAATAACAGCAAACTCACACCGCTGGCAAAGGTGAAGAGCGGGCCTCCCAGTATATGGTTGGTTTCTGATGCCATTCTGGACTTAATCGTTTCTTCCTCATCACTGCCCACGCTGTAAATTGTGGCGAGGGTGCCCACAAAAACTTCTCTTGCCGCGAAAGAACTCACAATAGCTATACCAATTTTCCAGTCGTATCCTAAAGGAGCAACCGCCGGTTCAATAGCTTTTCCAATGTTTCCAATGTATGAGTGCTGAAGTTTATATGAGGCGACTAATTCGTCAATCTCTTCTTCGGGCAGGTAGGTTTCACTGTATTTGGTTTCAACAATCTCTCTTGCATTGCTGAAGTTATCTCCCGGGCCATAACTTGCAAGCACCCATAAGATAATAGAAATAGCAAGGATGATCTTTCCGGCGCCTAACACAAAAGCTTTTGTTTTTTCCACCACATTAATTCCCACGTTCTTTAACAATGGCAATTTGTAATTGGGCATTTCAATGACGAAATAAGATTTGCTTTTTATTTTGAGGAGCTTGTGCAGTATCCAGGCCGATCCTATGGCCATTCCAAATCCGAGGAGGTATAGGAGCATGAGGGTTAACCCCTGCAGGTTGAATCCCATAAATGATTCATCGGGAATTACAAGGGCAATGATGATGAGGTAAACCGGAAGCCTTGCCGAACAGGTTGTAAATGGCACAACAAGAATGGTGATAAGCCTTTCTTTCCAGTCTTCAATATTCCGGGAGGCCATTACTGCAGGAATCGCACAGGCAGTTCCCGAAACCAGCGGTACAACACTTTTTCCACTAAGCCCAAAGCGGCGCATGGTCCTGTCCATTAGAAAGACTACCCTGCTCATATATCCGCTTTCTTCCAAAATGGAGATAAACAAAAACAGGAATGCGATTTGAGGAATGAATATTACGATACCGCCAAGGCCGGGAATAATTCCTTCGGCTATAAGATCGGTAAACGGTCCCGGCGGCATTGCCGTTCTTGTGACTTCACTCAGCTTCGCAAAGGTCGCATCAATAAAATCCATTGGGTAGCTCGACCAGTCGTAAATCGCCTGGAAGATCAATAAGAGAATGGCAAAGAAGATCACATAACCCCAAACCTTGTGGGTTAAGACCCTGTCCATTTGCGCGCGCAGTCCTTTGGCAGCATTAACATCCACGGTCATCCCCTTTTTCAGGACGTTGTTGATGAACTGGTAGCGCAGTATAGTTTCCTTTTGCTGCATCCTCTTAAGCGTGCTTGCGTCTTTGGTAACGAAATCTTCTCTTAGAGGGGCACTGTTCCTGTTTACATTTCCGAAGTTGACATCCTGTGTAATTACCAGCCAAAGCTTGTACAGCGACTGGTTAGGGAATGTACTTTGCAACCTGTCAAAATACTCGGGATCCATCCTAGACGCGTTGAGACAGGGTTCTGTAGAAATATGCCGGTAATTGATAATGTGCTCTTTCAGCTCATCTATTCCGGTGCGTTTTCTTGCACTTACAAGAACAATTTTGGTCTTTAATTCTTTTTCGAGTAAAGGAATGTCCAGTGAAATTCCTTTGCGCTTCATCCTGTCGGCCATGTTGATGACCAGGATGGTTGGAATTTCCAGATCCTTGATCTGCGTGAAAAGCAGCAGGTTCCTTTTTAAATTTTCAACATCGCTTACCACCACTGCAACATCGGGATAATCTTTATCATTTTTGTTGAGCAGCAGTTCAATCACCACATTTTCATCGAGCGAAGATGCGTTAAGACTATAGGTGCCGGGAAGGTCCAGGATATGCGCTTTTACATTGCGGGATAGCTTGCTTAAGCCTTCCTTCTTCTCTACGGTGATGCCGGGATAATTTCCTACCTGCTGGTTAAGGCCGGTAAGCTGATTAAATACTGATGTTTTCCCTGTATTAGGATTGCCAATTAATGCAACATTCAATTGTTTGGCCATGACTACGGAAGAATTTCTATTTCGATGTGCATGGCGGTCTCTTTACGTATCGCCAGGTGACTGCCGTTTATGTTAAGATAAAGCGGATCCCGAAACGGGGCTGTTTGTACCAGAAGAACTTCATTTCCCGGAAGGCAACCCATCTCCAGAAGTTTTAGCGGAATTAATTCGGCTGAAATTTCCTTGATGATGCCTCGCTGGCCACGCTTAAGATCGGCAATAGTGGTGATCAATGTTTATTTAGATTGATTTTAAACAAGACAAAAATAAGGCAAAATCTACTATTAGAAAAACTTGCATCCACAAAAGATTTTTAAATGCTGTTTTCCTAATCAGATTCGGCTTCTTTGTACTCATTTTTCAGCACCTCCACATCGTGCATAAGGTCTTCAATCGCAGTGGGGTTTGTTCCGTCATAAAAGCCTCTAATCCTCTTTTCTTTATCTACCAGCACAAAATTTTCGGTGTGAATCATGTCAAAAGGGCCACCGTCACCAGTGCTTTTTGCTGCCAGGTAAGATTTTCTGGCCAGGTCGTAAATTTCTTTTTTATCGCCGGTCACGAGATTCCATTTTTCATCTATCACGCCTTTTTCATCGGCATACTTTCTAAGTACCGGCACGCTGTCATAATTGGGGATCACCGTGTGCGAAAGAAGAAGCACATCTTCATCATTTTTCAGCCTTTCCTGTATCTGCAGCATATGGTCTGTCATGATAGGGCAAATCGTTTGGCAGGTGGTAAAGAAAAAATCGGCTATATAGATCTTGTCTTTGTAAAAATCCTGCGTAATAGTGTCCCCGTTTTGGTTGTACAACTTAAAATCCTGGATGGTGTGATATTTTCGTACTTCCTGCATGGTAGAATCTACCAGTTCAATGTTTACCATACTTGGCTGGTACACGGGTAATCTTTCTGTGGGTTTTAGGATATTGTAAATGATGGTGATGATTATCGCCGACAGTACAAAAAGAAAGATTGCAAAGAATTTGTATTTCGCAAAAAAGCTAAGCATAGCATAAATTTGAATGCAAAATTACAATTCTAAAATGGCATTTTTGAACCCTAACCTTCATAAAAAGAACTCCTGCTAAACCACCTGAACTTTAAACTTTTGTGAGAACCTTTAAAAGGTTACTTTTGTGCGATTTTAATTTTGCCAGAAAATATGGACCCTTTTTTTATAAAAGCATTACAATTAATACTCAGTTTATCGCTGCTTATCGTTCTGCATGAGCTTGGACACTTTATCCCGGCGAAAATGTTTGGGATAAAAGTTGAAAAATTCTTCCTGTTCTTTGATGTCAAATTTGCCATTTTAAAGAAGAAAATCGGCGATACCGTGTACGGTATTGGATGGCTTCCGCTGGGAGGTTATGTGAAAATTGCCGGAATGATAGATGAGAGCATGGACAAGGAGCAAATGGCCCAACCGCCAAAGCCCTGGGAATTCCGCAGTAAACCGGCATGGCAGCGGCTAATTGTTATGGTTGGTGGGGTTACTGTCAATGTGGTCCTTGGTTTCTTTATCTATATGATGGTGGTATTCACCTGGGGTAGCCCTTACATAGCGCCCGAAGATATGCCCAATGGCTTTGCTGTAGATGATACCTTTAAAGAATTCGGTTTCCAGGATGGCGACCGCGTGCTGCAGGTAAATGGAGAAGACTTGAAGAATAGTATTGATATCAATAAATACCTCTTTTTGAGGGATGTTCAAAGCATTAGCGTTTTACACCAGAACGGGCAGGAAGAAACCATTTCGGTTCCCGAAGACATAGGTTCTCAAATGTTCGAGCAGGGCGTGATGCAGCCATTCGTTCCCATGACCATCCCGGTGCTCGACACGGTAATTGAAGGTAGCCCTGCAGATAAGGCCGGTCTTAAAAAAGGTGACCGGATTATTGCCATTAATGATTTTGAAGTTGGCTACTGGCATGAAGTGACCCGGCAAATTGAAGCCAGCAAGGGAAAAGAGCTAAGAATAGTTTATAGCCGCAATGGTGAATACGCAAGTATGGAAGTAGACGGCCAGACTGCCGGTACCATAGACGGGCAACAACAAAGTATAGCGATCACGCCCGATGAAGAAGGGAAAATTGGGGTTGCACCCGGTTCTTCAATCGAGGTGAGCAGAGAACATTACTCCTTTACCGAAAGTATATCTAAAGGTTTCGACCTTGCCTACTGGACGCTGCACGATTATGTGGCCCAGTTCAAGTACGTTTTTACCAAAAAAGGAGCCACCCAGGTGGGAGGTTTTGGCGCTATTGGCGGCCTGTTCCCCGATGCATGGAACTGGCAGGCCTTCTGGATGACCACAGCCTTTATTTCTATCATCCTGGCTTTTATGAACATACTTCCCATCCCGGCACTGGATGGTGGCCACGTGGTTTTCCTGATGTATGAAATGATCACCGGGAGAAAACCTAATGAAAAATTTATGGAATACGCACAACTGGTTGGTTTTGTTATCTTAATTGCCCTGGTCTTGTTTGCCAACGGGAATGACATCTATCGCTGGTTATTCGAATAAATTTAGCTAACAATTTTTATGAGAGGCTGTCTCAAAAGTTCTATGATCGTCGCGCAGTAATGCGTAAAACGATTGGCGGATTTTTGAGGCAGCCTCTTCAATTTTATCTTTTATGAAAACATCTTCATTTTCTTTTGCTCCGGAATACCTTCGGAAAATGGCATTTTTGGCAGGTATTTTTGTGGTTCTTTCCTGCTCTTCAGATGATTCTGCTAATTCAGAAAATCCTGTACCGCCTGAAGTAGAACCCGAAGCCGAAAGCATTGTGATCTACACCATCAATGACCCCCACGGCAAGATCCATAACTTCGGAAGGATAAAAGCCATCATCGATAAAGAAAAAGAAACAGAGTCGCAGGTGTTCTTTGTTTCGGGAGGCGATATTTTCTCAGGAAATCCTGTGGTAGATTACCACCCCGAAAAAGGATCTCCCATTGTAGACCTTATGGGCAAAGCGGGGATGGACGTCACTGCCCTGGGCAACCACGAGTTTGATTACGGGCAGGAAGTGCTTCAAAAGAGAATGCTCGAAGCCGGTTTCCCTTTTCTTTGTGCCAATATTGAAAGCAGTGATTCAGGTTTTACGCTTCCGCAGGGAAAAGTGGTCCTTGAAAAAGATGGTTTTGAGATCGCATTTATAAGTGTGGTAGAAACTTCTTCGGCCGATAATAAACCGCTGTCTCATCCGAAGAAATTGAAGGGACTGGAGTTTACTGAAGGTGTAGATGCCATGCAGGCATATCGCAATGATTCCGAAGTAATGTCTGCCGATCTTGTGGTGGCGCTCACCCACTACGGTAGAGGCGGTGACAGGATGATTTTGGAGCAGCATGATTTTGTTGATCTGGTAGTTGGTGGCCACAATCATGCGGTATACAATGAGCAGGTGAAGGGGAGATACATGGTACAATCGGGTTCAGACCTTGAGCTGCTTACCAAATTGAACCTTAGCGTGAAAAATGGCGAGGTGACTTCGTATACTTATGAGCTTATAGATCTCAATAAGGTCACAGAAACCGATGCTGCGATGGAAGAATTGATCGCCTCATACAATAACAGGCCCGAATTCTTTGAAGAATTAGGCACCTCCCTGCAAGATCACGACAGGAATGAAACAGCCTGCTTCTACACCGATGCCTTACGCGCTATCACCGGCGCCGATGTGGTTTTTCAGAATTATGGAGGGATAAGGGCCGACCTTGATTACGGTAGCATCACCCCTTTTGATTTGTACACCATTGATCCTTTTCAAAACGGGCTTGACTCGTTCAAAATGACGGTAGGGCAGCTGGAAGGTTTCCTTAATGCATCTTATGCGCCTTCTTTGGCGTATTCAGGGATAGTGATGGAATACAGGAATGGAAGGGTAGAGCTTGTCGCCGCCGATGGCAGCCTGCTTCCTAATGCTTCGGAAATTACTGTGGCCATGAATGACTATTTGTCTAATGTTTACGAGGAAGATTTTCAACAGCCCACCAGCACGTATGAAAAGACTACTGCGGAATATCTTATCGATTACCTGAAGCAGTACCAGTCTGAAATCAACTACGGCGACTGTAACCGCGGAATCTAGAGGTGTCAAAAATGGCATTTTTGGCTATCCTTTAAAAATGAAGTAAACAGCCAGGATCAGGAAGATAAATCCTATAAGATGGTTGCTGCTGAAGGTTTCATTTTTGAAGAAGATCACCGAAAAGACCACAAATACCACAAGGGTGATGACCTCCTGAAGCACTTTTAACTGAACAAGGGAAAAAGGGCCGCCGGTACCGCTGAAGCCAATACGGTTTGCCGGTACCTGGAAGCAGTATTCAAAAAAGGCGATGCCCCAGCTAATAACAATGAGCCCAAAAAGCCCCCATTTGGCTACGCCTTTCCATTCTCCAAACTTTAAATGCCCGTACCAGGCAAGAGTCATAAAAGCGTTGGAGAGGACCAGTAAAAGGATGGTAGTAAGTGATTTCATATTTAAAGTTTAGCAGCGCCAAAATTATTTAAAAAGCGAAGTACTTTCCTGAATTTAACACGGGATAAAAAACTGTGATGTGCCACTTAATTTTTTCGCACTTTGTTTAGGGAAATAGATTTTTTAAATTATATTTGCAACCGCAAAAATGGTTGCGACAGTCCTCCTTAGCTCAGTTGGTTAGAGCATCTGACTGTTAATCAGAGGGTCCTTGGTTCGAGCCCAAGAGGAGGAGCAAAAACAAAAAGGGTGTTAGTGACCTTTTAAATAACACTGAAGACATACTGAAATTCCTCCTTAGCTCAGTTGGTTAGAGCATCTGACTGTTAATCAGAGGGTCCTTGGTTCGAGCCCAAGAGGGGGAGCAAAATAAAGCCTGACAGAGATGTTAGGCTTTTTTATTTTTGGGCGAGTGCAACTATAGTGGAACATTTTTCTATTTTTATAGGAAATCACTTTTCTCTTACTTTGGCAAAAACATACAGACTACAAGAGGATCAAGAACAAAAGTTGTGGACTAGCTAAATAATGTAGTTAATCTGTACAGGAAAAATTCTACATTTTTCACCCCTCTAAATTGACTTCTAAAAGCTTTAATTTTTGCATTGAATGATTCTGCTGAAGCATTTGTGCTTCTATTTCTAAAGTAGGGATCATGATCAAAACTTGGGGATTAGGCAAAAATCGTGGTTAATCTGAACAGGAAGAATACTTTATAAATGTATCTGGCTATGAACTTAAAGGGTTAATTATTAATATTTCCGCAGTTGGGACAAGCACCTTCTTTTTTTGCTTTCTGAGATACTTCCTCTGAAAATCCTGCTGCTAATATTCCTGTGGGTAGAGCAAATAACCCAATCCCTATAATGGCAATTATGCCACCTAAAAATTGTCCTAAACCTGTCACGGGATACATATCGCCATATCCTACAGTGGTAAGAGTAGCTATGCCCCACCACATCGTTTCTGGAATACTGGAAAAATGCTCTGGTTGGGCTTCATTTTCTACGTAGTACATAAGTGTTGAAGCCAACAAAAGAAGAAAAACAGTAAAGATCAAGGAAACCATAAGTTCCTCTTTTTTTTTTATCAGTACTCGCTCCATTAGTTCTAGGGCTGTCAGGTAGCGGGCAATTTTAAATAATCTGAACACTCTAAATATTCTAAACATCCTTAGAAGTCTTAGGTCAATCCCCAGGAACGGTAGATAAAAAGGGAGAATAGCTAAAAGATCGATCACAGCAAGTGGAGTACAGGCATATTTAAAATTACCTATTACAGAGCGGGAGTACTTCGGTTTTACATTGGCAGACCATACTCGTAAAACATATTCCAAGGTGAAAATGAGAACAGAGAAAGTTTCAAAAAGAACGAATTGCTCATGATACTGTTGCTTTATTGGTATGACGGATTCTAGCACTAAAGCAAGGATATTCAAAAGTATTAAACTTATAATAAACACATCAAAATACCAACTAAAATTGCCCTGACGTTTCGAAACGCTCATGATTTTATGCACACTCTTCTTCAATCCTTTTGGGAAAGTTTCATGACCGTACAAGATCTGCCTTACTTTCTTCACTTTTCAGGATTAATTTTGTTTTTGAAAGATTACAACATTTTTCTCAATACTTATTCTCTGGGTTTTTTTCAGAATATCTAAGGCGGGTTCCATATGTTTTGTATTCTCTTTTGTGATCCTACTGAAGCCAAGCATTTTTGCCACCTCTTTGTAAAGCACATCTTTTGGAATCTCAATATTACTTTGAAGTAAAGGCAAAAAACCATGTAAAAGTTCTTCAGGTGCAATAGTGGATGGGTGTCTCTGCTGACCATCTGGTGGCAATCGAAGAGCTTCAACCGCTCCAACATCATCTGGAGAATTCCAGAAGAATACTTGACCATTAGATTTAGTACGATGGATATTTTTAGAGCAAGTTTCTAAAAATAGGTCTATTCTATTTCCTCTTCGTGCAAATCCCCAGGAGCGGGATATAGTTGAAAAACATTCTTCTCTGGAAACAGGTGTCAAGGATTGAACAAAATCCTTCACCTGGCTACTTACTAATGTAGGATTCTCAAAAAAATCTCCCATAGGAGTTAGATCCACCACTGTAGGGTCAAATAATGAAGAGTTCTTGACTGGTGGTAAATTTTCCTGAAGTACATTAATCTCCTCTTCCTGTTGCTCAGATTCTTTATCTTCCGCAATAAATTTGGAAGTGTCTATTTCTTTAAAGACTTCTTTAATAGCCTCTCTGGGAGCAACTAACAAAGCTTCTAATTCTTGATGTAGCTTATCTATACATTTGCTGCTATCGTACCACCAATCAGTTGACCAAATCCTTAAAATTGTCCAGCCCAGCCCTTCTAACACCATCTGCCTTAAAATATCTCTGTCCCTGGCTGATTTTGCAGAGTGGTAACGTGCACCATCACATTCTATGCCTGCCAAGAAACGTCCATGATACTCTGGATGTACTATTCCTAAGTCTACACGATATCCACCAACTCCTATCTGTGTCCGCACATTCCAGCCCTTATTTCTGAGTGCAACAGCAACCTCTTTTTCAAAAAGAGAACCAAACTCATCTTCAATGTTGAAGGATTGTTGTCGAAGAAGGGCTTTATGGCCTTCTTGTGCATATAGCAAATATTCCTTTAGTAGACGTAGTCCTTCTGAGCTGCTTGTGCTAACATCAAGCTCCCGTGGGTGAAAGTTTGAAAATATTTTTACTTCATTTCTGGCTCGAGTCACTGCGACATTTAGACGACGTTCACCTCCTGAATTATTTAATGGACCAAAATTTCGACTTATTTTTCCAAGACTGTCTTTACCATAGCCTACAGAAAATAAGATCAAATCTCTTTCATCTCCCTGCACATTTTCGAGGTTCTTAACAAAGATATATTCAGGATTATTGGCGTCGAAAAAACTTTCAAATTGTGGCTCCTTTTGCAGACGCGCATCGATTAAATCGCTGATGAGGTTCGCCTGGACGGAGCTAAAGGTTACCACCCCAATGGAGCCAGTGCTTTCTTCTTTTAGGCGATTAAATATTTCATCAACTACAGCGTTAGCCTCCCCACCATTTGTCTTGGATTTCCCCTTATCATAAAAAGCATTCTTACCATTTACTACCTTTAAAGAAACTTTGTCATCTTCAGTATCACTGGCGGGAAAGGTGTGAAGCCTATTATCATAAATGTGATGATTTGAAAAACTGATAAGACTCTCAGAGCGACTTCGATAATGCCATTTAAGAAGCATTTCAGGATATATACTACCAAACATTTCCAGAACGCTTTCACAGTCTATCTTTTCATCTGAATCATCTTCTGATTTCATGCTAAAGAAAGCCGTTGGTGGCAATTGTTTAGTGTCTCCGACTATTATTGCCTGTTTTCCTCTCGACAATGCCCCTATGGCATCCCAAGGTGGTATTTGTGAAGCTTCATCAAAGATGACTATGTCAAAATCTGGGGAAATTGGCAGATATTGACTCACGGACATCGGGCTCATGAGGTAGCAAGGCTTGAGGCTTTTAGCTACTGAATCAATCGAATCCAGAAACTTTCGAATAGGAAGATGCCGCCTACTCTTCTTATTTTCCTTCACAATAAGACCTACCGGCGAATCGGGTAAAATCAGATTCCCCATTCTGGGTTTGTCAGCAGATATTTTGCCGGAGAGAGCCTTTTCAGTATAACCTCTGTACTTATGATCTAAAGTTTTAAAATCAGAATCCAACTTGTTGAGCTGTAATCCGGTGGTGCTATTTAAAATATCAGAGCCTTCATTTTTCTCCTGTAGCCATTGACGATGAAAGTTATAATTGAAAACCTCGTAGATTTTTGATTTTGAGACCTCTGTTTTATCCACAGCTTCAAAAAGCGGATCTAAACCTGCTACAGAAAGTTCAGACTTCAAAACATTCATTGTGGTAATATCTCTGAACAGCGAAAAAGAGTTTTGAATAGCTTTAAGTTTTTGTGCTAGTTCAGTCGCTTTTACTTCAGCAAATCCAGATTTTATCTCCAGTTCGTCCTTCAGCAAATTTAGATTTGATCTGAGGTCAGTTAAAAATTCGTGCTTTTGGTCAAATTCTTTTTTTATTTCGCTTGATTCCGCCAGGGCTAAGGATCTATTTTCAATCAAGTTGGCAATAAAAGCCTTAGCTGAGGCGGCTGTTTCAAAATCTGAAGAGTAGAGGGCTAAAAGATCTTTATTCACATCTTCTGCCCAGGCCATCGCTTTTCGAAATTTCTCATCATTTGTAAGCTGGTATTCTTCTCCTATTGCTTCTTTTACGAAGCGGCAGGCCCTTTCTTCTTTAATTAAACCTTCCTGATATCTTATTCCATCTACAAAATATTGAGCATAATTGTCCAGAGGTTCTAATTTGTCTTTCAACAGAGCTTTAAGGCTTCTTTTAAACTTTAGCTTCTTAAAAAATGAGATAAGGAAAAAACCCTCTCGAGTTTCCTGTAGTTGCTGCTTCAGCTCATAAAAATTCTCCTGAAACACTTTTGCCTGGAACACCTTCTCCAGCTTTTGCCTGATTTCTGCTTGATTTTTTAAATGTTCTAAATTCTCATAAAATTCGGAATTATATTGTGAGAAATCTCCTTGGTTGAGAAATCCAGGTTTTATCTTCGGTGTATCCAATAGCTTATCAACAAAATCTCTCAAGGCTAGCCAGTCGACAATTTTCCATTTTGGATTGATTGGGAGTTTATTATTGACATCCCCACTTATTCTTTCAAGCTCCTCAATCAGGGGCTTGATTTTGTTCATCAATTGAATTACTACCTCTTCGGTTCTGCTATTCCATTCCTTTTTTTGAACTGTGGCCCAAGCTAAATATTCTTCATTTGTTAGGCTTCCTGCAAATTCCTCCCAGGTTTTTAATTTTGAAACGAGTTCTCTAAACATAGCTAGAGGGAATTTCAGAAAACTTTCGAAATTAAGATCTATCTTCGGCATATTGGGGTTTCTTGAAGCCAATCCAAAAGCTTTATATGCTGAAATACCTGAAGGACTTACTTCATGAAGTTCCCGGAAGTAGTTATTTAATCCGTCCCTAGAGGTTTTTAATTCTTCTGAAACCTGGTTCCATTCGCCATTAAGGGGCTCGGAATTAAATTCCAGAGCATTGTAGAAGCTTTTTACAACTTCCTTCTTTTCTGATTTTTTAGAATGAAGTTCCAGACAAAAAGGACCAATGCCAATCTCTTGTAAGCGCCTGTAGACCACTTCTAATGCAACTTTCTTTTCGGAAACAAAGAGTACTCGTTTTCCAATTCCAATGCAGTGAGATATCATGTTAGCTATGGTCTGAGATTTTCCCGTGCCGGGAGGCCCCTGGAGTACAAAACTGTTGCCTTCCGCTGCTGATAGCACTGCAGCCATTTGGGATGAGTCTGCTGACAGAGGGCAATACAGATCCTTAGGATGAAGTAGCTCTTCCACCTTATCTTCTGAAACGAATTCTGGTATTTCATCGGGGGCTTCTGAAGTCATTATTGTGCGAATCACAGGGCTTTTGAGCATATCCTCATAGTGATTATCCAGTTCTTTCCACATGAGGTACTTCTGAAAAGAAAATTCACTGAGCCATACTTCTTCTTTAACTTCCCATCCACGTCTGTCACGAATTATTTTTCTAATAATGTCAAATATCAATTGAACATTTACTCCAGATTTGTCTTCAGGAAGAGGATCCAAACCAGGGAACTCTAAATCAAAATCCCTTTTTAGTTTTTGAAGAAGAGTATGGTTTAACACGGTATCATCGTCGCGGAGTGACAGGGAAAATTTACCTCCAACTGTTTTTTTCTTGAGGTTTACGGGAAGCAACAGGAGTGGAGATCTTCTCTCTGTCTGACTTCGATCAGTCTCCTTCCAGGAAAGTATACCTAAAGCAAGAAACAATGTATTAGCCCCGGTTTCTTCTTCTGCATTCACAACCGAACGATAAAGACTGTTCAGTACTGTCTGAAATTTGGTCTCAGATAGTTTTGTTAACAGTTTCTTTCTTTCAAAGTTTAAGGTTATCTGGTCTGTTAGAATCTCTTCTTGATCGGTCCGTTGGAGGTTCAAAGAACTTTGTCGTGGTTCAGGCAATATTTCGAAAGCTGCACCATCAGCAAGTATATCCTCAATTTCGTTCGGGCTATGACAAAGGATTTCCACAGTTCCTTTATTAGGGCGAAAGTTCAAAAGGCGATTACGGAAGCTAAGGTCCAGAAGTTTGTCTTTCCACTTATCGAGCTCTTTCTCGCGAGCCTCGACATTTTCAGGTAATTCAAATTCTTTAAAGCTTCGGGTCTCCAATTCCGTTTCTTCCTTTCTTAGCGCTCTTTTCTCTGTTGTCTTATTAGCTAACGATACTGAATCATTTAGGGGATGAATTCTGGCGTGCCGCCGGCAATGAGTCACGTCTATACCACAAATAAAGTTCTCACCATTTTTAAAGTGGTCTTTACCCAAACTCTCTAATTGAGAAAAACCAATATGAGAATCAGCTGTGGCGCTAGTGATTTCTATAGCCGCCATTTCATCCAGTTCAATCCTTTTCCTGAAAAACTGAGCATCTTCCTCCAAAGGTCGCGGAAGAAATTTGTCTTCCAACCAAAAGCCTGCATAAGCATGACCTTGTATTATAAATACTAATGAATGAATCCCCGCCTGTTCTAAACAAGCAGCGTAAAGAAGAGAAATATCCAAGCAGTTAGCCATTGCATGTTTAAGGATCTGCTCTGGCGTACGAATTTTTTGACCTGTATCTTCAAAACTGGCGGGAGCTTCTGAATAGGTGATGTTTTCTTCTCGAATAGCCTGATATATTGCCTGACCTGTTTGATATATCCGTTCACGATTTTTACTTTGATAACCACTCAAAGCAGAATTTCCCGTCAATTCCTTAAGAAAATCCGCAGCCTTTCGATTGATTCGCTGAACAATGTCGCTGTTTGGCATTATGTGACTCACCACAAGTTCAAGTGGCGCCTGTTGCCCTAACCAAACACTCTCTGGCTCGATTTCTAAATCCTGAAAGGTCTGTGATATAATAGTACCCTCTGTATCCAGTAAATCAACCAAAACTCTTCCCCGAATTTTTTCATTTACGTTTTTAAAGTAGTCCCAGGAGTGGCTTATAATGGGATTTTCTACGATGAAAGTTTCACCAGGAGGAATAGAGGAAATTGCCATTTCCCCATTCAAGACACCTTCTGGATCGGACTTTATCTTTAGTTTCAGATTTTCTAAATGTTCTTCTGTATCGTTACCAATCTGTAACTTTTGAATAAGAGGGATGCGGTTCTGTAAGAGGGCGAGGTTCATTCGCTCTCTGGCTAAGAGTTCCAGTTGAATGTTCATAGGTTTTTACAGTTGGTATTAATTAAATATTCATCTCCTAAAAGGTTAAGCGGAATCGATTCAAAGGATAATAGGTAAGGAGGGGAAATAAATGAAGAGACAGCTCTCAACAACTTGGTTACCAAATGCGGTTCTGGTAATAGTGAATGTGCTTTATGCCCTAGCCCTTTGTTCATTATGATGGGTTTTCTAACAGCTGCAATTGTTTTTCTTGGGTAGGGACAATATTGACTCTGCAGCGGAGTCTTTAAAAATATTCAAAAATTATTAATAATTTAATGAGAATTGAAAAAATATATTATCATGTTTTTAGTAAAAGAGCTATTGTCCACTCTCACACAAATTTGATTAATAAAAAGATATTTTTTCTTTTTCCTTCAGAGGCTTTTAGTGTTTGACGAACCAAGCTCTTACAGGTGATTATTTGTAACCAGAAGAATTAAAGTTTAATATGTTTTAGCTTCAGTCATGAATTTCATAAACTGAAGCTAAAACTTGCTCAAGCCCTTTGTGGATTTTACCGTTAATATAAAAATTATTCTCATTTGCTTCAAAGCAGGAGACTTTAAATTCCACATTGAGTTCTTCAGCTTAGTTACTTGAATTTAAAAATGAAAAGGCATCAAGAAGGAGAGATTTCCCCTAAAACTTCTTTCGCGTATCTTTTTGAGATGGGAATATTCTTGTTGCCAATGGTAATCTCTTTGTTGTTAAAGGCAGTGACACATTTTTTGTTGATGATATAGGACCGGTGCACTTGTAAAAAGGAAGAAGAATTCACCTGCGCTAAAAACTCTTTAATACTCGAACGGATCAACTTTTCAGAATTTTCTAAATAAAGCATGAGGTATTGATCTTCTTTTTTTGCAAACAGGATCTGTTCTTCTGACAGGATGACTTTTTTGTCTTTATCCTTTACAACAATTTTTGCTTTCGTTTGTATTTTACTCACAGCCAGTTCTACAGCAATAAAAAGGTCCTTGTTATTAAAGGGTTTTACCAGGTAGCTGGTGGGTTTTGTAGCAATTGCTTTTTTGATGGTCTCTACATCGTTAAAAGCAGTTAAATAGATGAGCGGGATGTCTAACTGGTTCCCTAACCAGATTCCTGTTTGTGAACCTTCAACCCTAATGTCTAAAATGGCAATATCTGGTTTTAATAAAGTAATCTCTGCGAGCGCAGTTTAAACTGGGTTAATTCGATAATGAATACTATCTATTTATTTTTTCTGGGGGGAAGAAGTATTTAGGTTTATTCTAAAAACATATTATTGAATTAGTTTTATAACCTTTCAGTTCGCTGAAAGGTTTTTTTTTGCTTCCTGATGTTCTCTATTTTGCTTTTTAGTGATGATGTTTATTTGATGCTCCTGTCTTCAAAACACTTCCCAAAAATGGCATTTTTGGAACCTCTTAAAAGTGAACTCTCCCTCAATGATCAATTTAAAATAACTTCCTTCTCCCTATTACTCAATTTTCTGCGGAAGTATAAGGGCCTGTAAACCTATCCCGATTAATTGTCGCCTACTCAAAGGGATTTTGTTTTGCCTCGTCCCGAACATCGGCAGACAGGCTCTTTAAGAAGGCCACAATATCTTCAATCTCTGTTTCAGAAAGATCGTTGGCAGTTTGCAATTCTACCATAATTTCTACCGCTTTGTTAAGATCTTCTACAGAGCCGTCGTGGAAGTATGGGTAGGTATGTTCAATATTGCGCAAACCGGGAACTTTGAAGAAATACTTATCCATTTCATCCTGACTTATTTCATAGAGTCCCAGATCAATAGTTTCAGATTCGGTGTATTTCCAGTAATCTTCGTACAAACCAAATTTCTGGAACATTTGTCCGCCCATGGCAACGCCACTGTGGCAGGTGATACAACCGGCATTTATAAAGCTTTTAAGTCCGGATTTTTCTCTTTCAGTAAGGGCAGAATGATCTCCTTCGAGATAGGAGTCAAACCGGCTTTTTGGCATCAGGGTGCGTTCAAAAGCCCCAATGGCTTTAAGGGCATTTTCAAATGTAATTCCTTCGTCGCCATAAGCTTTGGTAAACAAATCCTGGTATAGCTCAACTTCTTTCAGGCGGTTTACCAGCTGTTCTTCCTGTTTAATATTGTGTTCAATAGGGTTTAAAATGGGGCCTGCAGCCTGTTCTTCTACAGTTTGTGCACGGCCATCCCAAAACTGCATTTTGTGTAAAGCGGCGTAAAGTACCGTGGGGGAATTCCGGTTCCCAAAGGTTCCTTCAACATCTCCGGGAGAGAATTGCCGGTTGTCTACCCCATAAGTGTTCAGGTTGTGACAGGAATTACAGCTGATATTCCCCTCTCCCGACAAACGGGTGTCATAAAATAAATGCTTCCCGAGTTTTACTGCATTAGAGTCGGGTTCTTCCATTTCTACCGAAGATAAAGGCTGAAAATACACACTTGCATCGGTAAGCAGCTCGTAACCTTCATCGGTAAAGTCAGTTTCGGTATTCTCATTTTTATTTTTGCAGGAAATGATCACAAAAAGCGACAACAGGAGTAGAAAGCGTTTCATATTTATAGAATTAGCGGTAAGCAACTAAAAATAAGAAAGACTTAATAGAGAAAACAATGACAAAAATCAAGTGTTGAAGCCGGGAGGCAGATTTTTTCAGTTAAATGCAATCTTTTTTCTTAAAACCCATGTAATTTGAATCCCTTTTAAAAAAAAAGCAGCATCGGGAGGGTTTGGCTTTTATACCCTTCAAAAATGCCATTTTTGAAAACTCTTTCCGAAGAAGAGAAGCCTCAAAAATGTCATTTTTGGAACCTCATTATCATGAAGTAAAGATTAGGCCTGTGGTAACTATTTTTCCTTAAGGAGTTCATCTGCTGCGTTTACCAGAAAAATATAACTGGCTCCAATATCAACAATATATTCATTCTCACCCCAAAAAAATGGCCAGTTTTCTTTGTTTTCGGGATAATCGGGACTCATCAATAATATACCCGGTACGACGCCTCCGGCAATAAAACTGAAGTCTGCCCTGTTACTCCCATAAGCCACTTTTTTGCTCTTTGTACCTACTCCCGAAACAAAAGAAAGGTTAGAATGAGGGTGCCTCCCGAAGATGTAGTGTAAGCCTTTAAATACATGCTCTCTATCTACCAGGTCCGGGAATAACTTATGGGCCCTGTAATTGGCGATGGCGAAATCTATAATGCCGTGGTTCCCGCCCCAACCCGGCCTGCGGAACATGGGTACTCCATAAGGGTTATCCTTTTCCAATTGGTCTATTTCTGAAGTATATTTTTGAACATAGGTTTTTAATTTATTATTGAATTCTGTGTCCATATGGGGCGCAGCGTGCAAAGCTATATCAATGGTCCTGTCCAGGGTTTCATCCATCGCATTCCATATCTTAGATTCAAAGGCTTCAGCATATTGAGTGTCTTTAGTAGTCACATAGAGCTGCATAGAAGCATTCATTTCGCTGAGTTTAAGGAAACGGGCGAAATATCCTGAAGAAGGCTCAGGCGCTGGTATATTTTCATTCTCCTGCCAAAGCTTTTTTGCCAGCTCAAGACATTCTAAAGACAATGACGGGTTGTAATCTTTTAATGCCCGGCTTGCGGCCGCCAATGCGCCGGCGGTGCTGTAGTCAAGGTAAGGGGAGCGTTCAGAAAACACCCACCTGTCATCCATATTTCCGCTTGACACTCCATCGCTTTCGAATGGCTGCAAATTGGGGTTGTAGGGCAGGTTATCGGTTTCTGTTGAGGCGTCTCCAAGATGATGGTACTGGTGCAGGTTAGGAACTATGATCCCCCTAACCGGGTGTCCTATATTATTTATTTGTGCTACCAGGTTTAAGGTGCCATGTTCTATTTGCTGCAGGATATCTATTTGCCCGTCGGGCCGGTGGATATCAACGTATCGATTTTCCTGGTTGATATGAGTTTGATCGCGCTCCAGACCAAACTCTTCCCAGGAAGCAACAAGATCTGTAATGGTTAGACAATGGGTTCCGGTTTGAATGTCATAATCTCCTGCGTCAAACCACCCGCCTACATCAAGGCCGGGGATGTGTTCGTAGGGTTCAAATTTTGTACCTGTAGAGGTTCCCATGCTGTAGCCGTCAAAATGTTCCTGCTCCAGCGGCGCCTGCAAAGCATCATCCATAAAAGGTCTCCCGTGCCAGGTCCTGTAAGCTTCATTTACCTTCATATGATCCATTTGCACAGGAAAGAAGATATCCAGCGTTGGGTGCCACGCCGTTTCGTAAACCTGCTCACTTATAGGAAAGGTATTTGTGGTTTGATCTCCGTATTTTATAAAATAAATCCCCGTTTCGGTTACTTCGGAAAAATCAAAATTGACATAATTGTACCTGAAATGTTCCCCCCATTCGGTTACCTTCCCGGTTAATTTCTCAACTGTTTTTCCCTCCGGAGTTATCTGATACAAAGAGGCAGTTTGCAACCCATCATCGTTTTTATCTAATTCTATGATAGCAAGCTTTTTTTGTTCCGGGTGATAGCCAATTTGAGAAAAACCAATATTTGGTTCCCGTATCCAGTTAGCAACGGTGTTGGCTTCCAGATGCCATTCCAAAACTTTACCTGTTTTATTGGCCGGGAGTATACTGCGCGTAACAAACCAGCCATTTTGGGCCAGGCTTCTCCCGTCAAATAAAGAGATCTCGGTTTCTGAAGTAATTTTTACACGGTGATAAGAATCTTCGGGTGCCAGGATGATAGTTTTACCAGAGGCCAGGGGTTGGGGTTCAATGAATTCTTCTTCCCCGCGGGTGTCTAAAGTTGAATGACCGGCAAACTGCGGAATTTTCTCACTAAGGGATCTAATTTGGGTATGGCCAGACGGATAAAGAGGGAAGGTGCCCGGCCTGCCATTTACAAGGTAAGACTTTTCAAAATAAGCAGCAGGCAGGAATTCAAGGTTAAACCCGGCTTTTCCTTCCAGGTTTTCAGGCAGGGGTTTATCGAGATATACAGAAATATTTACGCCGTCTGCTTCAGCCCTGACAATGATCTTTGAGGTTAAATCCAACTGGTTATAACGGGTGGTGACCTCTATGGTATTGGAAGCACGATCTACCTTTCGTTCTACAAGTGAAGGTACAAGGTCCCATTGTTCAGGCGTATTCTGCAATCTTACAGCTCCTCCGGTACTACTTCTCATTCCGTGATGGATGAGTTCTATACCGGCATTTTTTTCGTCAAAAAAGAATCCATTATACTCATTGCTAAAAACAAGGACGTTTAGCCCGCGGGTTTCAAAATATTCTTTTTCATTAATGCTGAGTTGCGCGAATAATTGTCCGGCACCTAAGGTGCAAAAAAGAATAAGTGCCCAATTTCTAAATAGTGATTTATTACCCATAATGAATCATTTTCTATAAATGTAGAAAATAATTGTTAAAAACACACTTTATCAATTTTTCAGAATAGACTGGGAGATGGCGGAAATGAATTCGGGGAACCTTTTTAATAATACCGTTACCTGGAAAAAATTTAGGCAGAGACCAGAGTTGCTTAATAAGACCTCTCAAAATCACCTCCCAAAAATGCCATTTTTGGCACCTCTTCTTCAGAATAAAATATGTCTCTTATAACCTCATTTTTGATTCCCGGTAACCAACGGCATCCTGAGGTACGGTGGGTCTGTCGTTAGATTTAAACCAGCTTTTAACGCGGTTGTAATCCAGGTAGTAGGAGATCCTTAAAGAAAGGCTGTTCACCTGTGGTTGATCAAAAAGGTTTTTAAAGTTGTCGCCAATATTGATGTGCGAACGCTCTATGTAGCTGTCGGTGGCGTTGCGATAGAGCAGCGTCATCTGGCTGCCGGGGGCGAACCACCAGGAGAAGCGTAAATCCAGGTTCCAGCTGTTGTAAGTGGTATTGTATTCGTCATTTTTGGAACCGTAATCGCTTAAACCTCCATCGTTTTGGAGCGTGTAAAATTCAGAATAAAACACTTCAGAATAATAGTGCCTAAAGGCCAGGTTCAATCCCATTTTGTTGTTGAAGATGTAATTTGCACCCAGGGAGTTCACAATGGTGTTGCGATCGCGCTGCCCAAAAAGGATATCATCAGCCTCCAGGAAATCAACAAAGCCCTCTTCTTTGTCAGACAATCTCACGTTGGTGGACAGTCGCACATTGAATTTGTCTGAAAACCTGTATCGCGGGCTAAAATCAAAAATGAGATCTCCCCGGCCACGTTCATCATACTTGTACCAGTCGGCCAATACTTCTACTACCAGCTTCTTCCTGAAATCTGTATTGAACCAAAGCCACACATCATAATAAGCAGGAATGCTAAAGTACTTGCCATCTACCCGTGGCTCATAAATATCGTTTGTGCCAATGGGAGTGGTTTCAAAGCCACCGCCAAAGTTGAAAAACTCCCGGGTAGTAAAGCTGGAATTAAAGTTGAGGATCCATTTGCTGTGCAGGTCGGGTTCCAGGCGGCGTTCATGTACACTTACCCAGTTGAGGTACATGTTGTTTAGAAAGCCTTTTGGCTGCAAAAGCCTGCGCTGGTACAGGCCCTGGTAACGTACAAAATTTGTGGCGCTGGAATAGCCAAGGTCGTTAATATCATAATCTTTGGTGCGTAAATTGGCGTTGAGGTCCATGCGGTTCTTTCCACTTATTTTGGATACTCCGGCCTGGGCCTCCATACCAGTTTTGGTGCCTTCTTCCATTACCCAGCTGCCTTCAATCCCCCCAAAATAATTAAACGTATTGGTCTTATTTGTGTGGTCAACATACAGGCCTGTAGCGTTGGCATCCCTAAAATGGCCTTCGCGGGTGGTGTTGGTATTTACCAGCGAAACAGAAGAATTGTCGCCGTAGCGTTGATCGAGCACCAGGATATTGTAATTGGTGAAAGGTTCAATAAGCTCCCGGCGGGTGGCACCGGTTTCGGTATTCTTCACAGTGACATAGGTCTTTTCGGTAATGGCGTTAAAAAATCCGATTCCCAGCCCACCATCTGTCCTTCCCGAGACCTTCAAAGCATTGATAAGATCTACGGAAGAAGGAAAATCAAGGATCTCTTCTTCTTCCTGAAGTGCCACATCTCCAAAAGGCGCACCGCCCACCCTGCGCGAATAGAAGAGGTCCCCTTTGGTAAAGAGTTCGGTTCCTTCAGTAAAAAAAGGTCGCTGCTCATCATATTGCACTTCAAAAGCCGAAAGATTGAGCACAGATTCATCGAATTTAGTTTGTCCAAAATCGGGGATCAAAATCATGTCGAGCGTAAAAGCGTCATTAATGCCATATTTCAGGTCCATTCCGCCGTTAACGTTAGTGCTGGTCTCGCCGTCGTAACTGTTGAGGTAAGTAGAGACGTAAGGCTGTACCGATAGTCGGGTGGGGGTTTGAATGTGCTCAATACCGTGAATCTCGCCGTCATATATAGAAAAAGATCCTTTGGTGTTATCTACGGGGCTCCAGCTGTACCGGGTGCCGCTGCGTTTAAACTCCCGCTCCATTTGCAAACCCCATTCCTGAATGGCTTTTTCAGGAAACCGCAATTCGGAATAAGGGATAAAGATCTCGGCCGTCCACCCGCGGTCATTGATATCTACATTGCTGTACCAAACGGCGTTCCACGAAGAATCTTCGTTGCCGTTGGTCATTTTTGCATCGTATTGTACTCCTGCAGCCGTTACAATAAACTGCATGCTCTGTTGCCGGTCATTGTACCCGTTTAGTAAAATAAAGAAGAAGTCGTCATTGCCAATTCCATCCCGCTCTGTGAGTTCTTTTCTTATTTCTGAAGGATTAGGGTCCAGCATTTCGGCCCCAAAGTAAATCCCCAGATCGTCATAAGCTACTTTTACATGGGTTGCAAGGCTATCGGGGATAGATCGCCCGTTGTTTGGAAGCCGTTCCACAAAATTGGTAGCGCTGGCCGCATTTTTCCACGCAGCATCGTCTAACCTGCCGTCAATCTTTGGAGCGTCATTAATGCGGGAGATGTAGATCTGTTTCCTCGGAATACTGTCTTTTTCCTGTGTAAAAGCCGAAATACTTAACAAGAGAAAAAGGGCTGAAAAAAGTGATTTCATCAAGAAGTTTAGTTAATAGACAACAAAAAATCATATTTGTTGCAGTAAAGCTGAATGTTTTTTGTCTATTTCGGTTATTTCTGAAATTTTACTGGAAATTCCTTCCAAAAATGGCATTTTTTTGAGGGGTGATTTTTTCCGAAGAAGTTGTGGAGAAATTCACTTCCGAAGAAATGTGGGTTTTACATTAAAATGAAGGATTTGTGAAATTCTTAGGATTTATAAAAACTATACTTTTTTAAATTGGGACTGAAAAACCCCTTTTAATGGAGCATGCAATATGTTTTATAAGTACCGCCAGCAACAATTTTACAGTTGGCGAGATTGAAACCTTACTTCCCAAATGGCGGGAGAAGAACAACAAAGAAAATATTAAAGGAATGCTCCTTTTTTCTGAAGGCAATTTCTTTCAGGTGCTGGAAGGAGAAAAGACAAAAGTTTTGGAGCTGTTTCAGCGTATAAAAGAAGACCACCGTCACAATAACATTATCCAGGTGGTGGGAAAAGACCTCTCAAAAGGCTCTTGTGATCATTATATTGTTGAACATCTGGATGAAGCGGAATATTCAAAGCCCGAACTGGTAAGCCAATACTGCGAATCTGTGAAGGGAATGGATCTCGAAACCCAGCAGCAAATCAAAAACATTCTAAAATCATTTATTGACACCAGGGTTTTATAGTTTTTATTAGCTTGCCGGGGTGCAATTTCATTTCAATTATTTTGCGGCGGCTGTTCTTCTTTTCTTTACAGAAGTTTTTATTGCTGCTTTTATAAACGATACGATCATTAGGCCCTACGGTGGAGATTTCCTGGTGGTCATCTTTCTCTACTTCCTTTTAAAAAGCTTTTTTAATATTCCTGTCAAAAATGCCATTTTTGGAGTGCTGTTTTTCGCCTTTGCTGTTGAAGCTTCACAGTATTTCCGGCTCATTTCGCTTCTGAATCGTCAGGATAATAGGATTGCTTCGATGGTGTTAGGGAATCATTTTGAATGGCTCGATATCGTTATTTACATCCTTGCTGCATTGTGCATTTATTCCGCAGAAAAAATTAAAGCAGGTTATTTGAAGGCTGAGTGAGGTGAAATTTGTCACCAGCGCAAAAAACAAAATATGTTCCGGGATATTTTAGCTGTATTTTTTACTTCCGAAGAAAGCTAAAACAGCTGAATGTTAAAGAACTTTTGAAGCAGGGTAAGTATGAACATGAGACCCAAAACTACCGGACAAATAAATTTGATCATTATATTTAAAAAGCCTTCCATAAAAGAGCCTTTATAATTTTTTGCACCCTGGCTTATTTCATCAGAAAATTTGGCAGTGGTCCATCGGGTGGCGATAAAGACACTAAGCAGGAACCCTCCAAGGGGCAGCGCAATAACCGAAAATATATCCTGTACAAGGTCCATAAAGCTTTTTGATGTGCCTTCGTAAAAAGTGAAGCTGGTTAAGCTTTGAATGGCACCGTAACCCAGCATACTGGGTATTCCAATAAAAAAGATAACAAGAGCCATCAAAGAAACTGCCCTGCGGCGGGACCATTTGCGCTCGTCTATGAGATAGGCAACGGCCACCTCCAGCAGGGAGATGGTAGAGGTGAGGGCGGCAAAACACAGCAAAAGGAAAAAACTACTCCCTACGATTTTCCCCAACACTGGTCCCATGGCCTGAAAGATTCCGGGAAGTGCTACAAATACCAGTCCCGGGCCTTCTGAAGGAGATTGTCCCTGAGAGAAAACAAGCGGGAAAATCATTAAACCTGCCAAAAATGCCACCATGGTATCTGCAATTACCACCAGGCTGGCAGAGCTTAAGATATTTTCCTGTTTACTGAGATAAGAGCCATAAGTAATCAAACCGCCCATTCCCAGGCTTAGGGAAAAGAAAGCCTGCCCAAGAGCAGAGTAAATAGTTTCGGCATTAATAAGGCTAAAGTTGGGCAGCAAATAAAACTTCACGCCCTCTATGGCTCCCGGTAAGGTGAGCCCGTAAACTATGATTCCCAGTAGCAGGAAAAAAAGCGCCGGCATCAATATTTTTGCAGAACCTTCAATGCCTTTTTTGACGCCCTGCAGTACTATCACGGCAGTAATGGCCATAAACCCAAAGCTAAACCAGAGATTATCTGAATAATCGGCTACGTATTCTCCAAAAAAGGAGGAAAAATCATTTTCTTCCAATAAATTTCCGAAGGCTGTTTCAAGAAAATAACCGAAGGCCCAACCAGAAACCACATTATAGAAAGAGAGGATCATGATTCCTGAAAGAATACCGAACAGCCCTACAAGTCCCCAGGCTTTTCCGCCGTATTTTTTATAAGCTCCATAAGGGTTGGACTGTGCACTGCGGCCCAGGGTGATTTCTCCCAACATTATTGGAAAACCTATTAGGAAAATCCAGAAAACATAGATTATTAAAAAAGCGGCTCCTCCGTTTTGTCCTGCCACATACGGAAACTGCCAAATATTCCCCAAGCCTACTGCCGATCCTGCGGCTGCGGCTATAAAGCCTAACCTGCTTGAAAATCCACCTCTTGTTGCCATGCGGCAAAAGTAGATTATTCTTCCTAATTTTTTTAGTGAATTTTGCAGGCTTTAAAATAGCTAACCGTATTATGCCATTAAAGACGAGGTAAGGTGTAATTAAAAAAAGTAATTGGGTTTTAAAACCTACCCTTAAGAATAAAAAAAAGCTCCCGCGAACACGGGAGCTTATAATTGAATTTTAAAAAATTGTTTAGGGCTTTACTGCTTCGGGTTTTACTTCTTCCCCTTGTTTATTGATCAATTTAACTTCATCAAAGCCCATATCTTTGAACTGCTCAAATTGCGTAGCGGCATCTCCCACCACCAGGTAAGCCATTTTGGACTCGTCAAGATATTTTTGGGCCAGTTTTCTATGCTCTTCAAGAGTCATGTTGCGAATAACTTCCTCTTCCTGCTTAATATAATCGGCCGGAAGGTCATACGCGCTCCTTTCCTGAAGCATGCCCAGCAGTGAGGGTTGTGTCTCAAAACGGCGGGCATTAGACTTGATAAGGGCATTTTTGGTGAATTCGAGATCTTCGGGCGTGATGCCATTCCTGTATTTGGCAATCTCATCTTTAAAAATACCTACAGATTCTCCTGTGGCATTGGTGCGCACGTTAGAAGAGGCTGTAAAGGTGCCGGGGATCTTAGAACCACTAAAACCACTGCGGGCGCCGTAGGTATATCCTTTTTCTTCTCTTAGTACCAGGTTTACGTTACCCGAAAAAGAACCTCCCAACTTGTAGTTCATCACCTCGGCAGGGAAGAAGTCTTCGCTGGTGCGGGGAAGAGCGAGGTAACCAATATTGATCACCGACTGCTTGGCACCAGGTACATCTACAAAATACAAGGAAGCTTTGTCTCTATTGGTTACTACCTCAAATTCAGGGATGGTAACTTCTTTAGGCTCCCAATTGTCTTTGAGGTCGGCGAGTACATCCAGTGCTTGTTCCTGTGAAACATCGCCCACAACATGGAAACGGCTTACTGTAGGAGAAAAATACTTGTTGTAGTAATCTTTAAGATCCTGCATGCTAATGGCTTCTACAGACTCTACCGTACCCGATGTGGGATAGGCAAAAGGATGGTTCTCTCCATAAAGCAGCTTGTTATACACCTGGTTGGCAATTACATTAGGATTGGCCTCATTTCTTTTTATGGAATTGATTGTGCTGGTTTTGATGCGTGCCAGCTCTTCCTCATCCCATCGTGGCTCAAGAAGGATTTCTTCCACGAGTTCCATGGTTGCTTCAAAGTTCCTTGCAAGGCTGTTCCCTCTAATAACTATAGACTCATCTGTGGTGTACATATACAGGTTAGCTCCAAGAAGATCTATAGCCTCTTCGAGTTCTGCAGGTGTTTTGTTGGCCGTACCTTCCATAAGGATATCGGTCATTAGGTTGGCTACCCCGTTTTTGCTGAGGTCGTCAAGTAAATGTCCGCCTTCAATTACCAGGCTAAAGTTTACCAATGGCAATTCATTTTGCTCAATGCCATAGACTTCCAGGTCATTTTCAAGCACCAGGTTCCATGACTCAGGAACATTTAAGCCGGGCGCCTCACCCAATTGAGGAGGTGTAGATCTGTCGATCTTTGAAGGTGTTTTTTCAATGGTCTTTTCTTCGGTAGCAGCAACTTCGGCCTCTACGTTTTCGGTGATCTCTTCCTCTACGACCTGTGCTTTTTCAGAGTTTTCAGCAATAAGCTCTAATTGGCCTTTAGGTACAAAGCTGGTCATCACGAAAGGCTTATCTTTGATGTAGGTATTATATACCCTCATCACATCTTCTTTGGTCACTTTTTTGATATTTTCTATATCTTTTTCAATGTAACCCGG
>NZ_JAPJDA010000027.1 GCF_026241755.1 Salinimicrobium profundisediminis | reverse complement strand
GAAAATAATATAAATTTCAAGATGTAGTTGTTCTTCATTATTAAAATTTTTGGGACATTTTTCGGAAAGAAATGAGCTAAAACAGATCCGCAAAAAAAAACCTAAAAAAACGTTAATGAAGTTAAAATCCTACAAATGATGTATTCAAATTAAATTTGGACACGTGCTTATCACTTAGGTGCGAGGTTGTAAACATAAAATATTCAACTAATCTTTAGAAAATCAGCTATAGAGGGATCAAAAAAATTCTTGGTGCAATTTGTTAACCTGGTCCCATTTGGATGTGGAGATTAATACAATTAATATTAACAAAAAATAACAAACCCTGTAAATCATTGATTTACAGGGTTTGTTGAAGTAGATATAGTGACCTCGACAGGATCATGAACCCACTTCAAAACACCTGTTTTTACAGGGGTTTTAAGATCTTTCCTAATTTTGTTGACCGAATTGTGAACCTTCTTCTAATGGATCCCTTTCGTCATGAAACAAATTTAACTATTTAAAATCAATTAATTAAAGCAATAGGGCGATATAAATTGTTATTGCCCTTTAAACTTTTTCGAAGTTTTAGGAGTGCAAAAAGGTTCATTTGTTTGGCGAATCCAGAATCCATCCCATGGGTAGAAAATGCTTTATTTTGTTATTGTTGACTTACAGTAACCTATATCTGAAACAGGATACATTGTAAATTAACCAGTTATATAACCTAGAAGTTCATTCGTATCATATACCCGTTAAAGAGGAACTATCCAGAAACTCAGAAACCACTCTATTTCTGTATCCTCCCAAGTCTTGGATTTATAGTGTAACCGAATTTGTGACCTTTAACCTTATTTTAACTTTACTGATGGTTTAATTTTAATTCTACCATATGGACCATTTTTTTAAACGTCTTCTAGTTTTAACATCTGTAGGGTGTAACTTCAGTTGCAGGACTGTTGCTGAATTCGAAAAAAGTAAGAAAATCTCTTGAACGACCATTCAATGCATGAAGGAAATAACCCTGAATATGGTTTTGCAGTAGTTACTAGTAATGGTATTAGGGACACTATAAAATAGTTTTTATTGTCTTTTAATTTGGAATAAATCTGTATCGACTGGCAAAACATAAAGTTTAGACATATCAAAAAAAATTTTTGTTTGTGCTGATTTTATCATAAGAGGGAAAAACCCGAGTCTTGCCGGGTCAATAAATGCCTCAAATTTGAGTACGTTTTCCATTCAAATTCTGCTTGGACTTACCCCGGATGATTTAACAGCCAAAAAAAATGATTTAAGAAAGCTAACAGCAGTCTTTTTTGTAATTCAGAAAATTGATACTAAAAGTTAGCGATTATAAAGAAAGTTTTGTATCCAAATGTGTCTACCAGAATAACTTCACATCAGATCACTCCCGTAGAAGGTCAATCACAGCCAAGAGGGAATTCACGCTCGGATCTACCGGCTAGTAAACGTAGCTATTATGATAAAAATAGCTTTTTTCAATGTTAATTTTAAATCTATAGGCAACGATTATCTAATCTGAATATCAACCATACATCCTGTAAGGTAAACCATAATTATGGAAAGAAGGTCATAAAGTATTTTTGAGACCTGATATTCAGAGCTTTTAATTTTTTCGTTGCCGTGTGAGTTGCCTTTAATGTAGTTGTGCATCTATAAAATCGTATTAATATAAGCCAAAATAACATGAAGAATATAATTATTTATTCGTTTCTGATTTTCTCAATTGTTTTGCATAGCCAGGAGTTACCTCAAGTTGTGCCGCAAACACCAGACGCAGCAGCCTTAAGCAAGTATAGCGAGTATCCCTTAGGAAATTTTACTGGTGTGCCGGAGATATTTTTGCCTCTTTACACAATTAAATCAGGAGACATTGAACTTCCAATAGGTTTAAATTATCATGCTGGAGGATTTAAAGTTTCAGAAGAAGCTAGTTGGGTTGGATTGGGATGGACACTTACTATTAATGGTGCTATTACAAGAACTGTAAAGGGGGTTGAGGACTTTATTGGAAGTGTTGCTGACCAAACAAGCCCGTACCATAGTTCTCCCAAAATTATTGATATTGTTGACAACTGTAGCGGAGGGAGTTTAGGAAACACAGTTGATTGCTATAATGTACCGGGAGGGAATAATTTTAATGGATCCGGTGAAAGAGCACCTGCAATAAGTAGCGGACGCTCTAATTTGGCTCAAGTTGATGGTCAGATAGTAGATTACAGTCACTACATTGGAGGGCTCTTTGATTGGGAACCTGACATCTATGCTATTAATTTTATGGATTTACAAGGCAAATTTGTTTTGGATCAGGAAAAGAATATACATTTTCTTGATAAAAAAGATTTGGAGATCAGAAAAACAGAAGGTGGCTGGATGGTAAGAAAGAATGATGGTTCTCAATACTTCTTTGAAAAAAAAGAGACCTCCAAAAATTACTATGGAAAAGAGGTTAATGGCTCTTGGTATATTACAAAATATATTTCACCAAATAAAAGAGAACTTAAATTTTATTATTCTCAAGACACTTTCCCTTCATGGCAAAAGTCATATGGGGAGGTATCCACTGTACGCGGCGGAGACCAAGATTTTACATTTTTTATTGATCAAAAGAATTTTTCTGATATCAGGACACAAAAGCTTTATTTAAAAAGAATCGAATGGGATAATGGTTATTTAGTTTTAAATGCTAACAGCTTATCTAGGGAGGACCTTAAGGATGGAAAAAGTTTAAAAACTATTGGTATTTATAATAACCACAATAAGGTAATCAGAGAATTTGAATTTGAAACTGATTATTTTGAGAGTAATAATTCCCTTAAAGGATATATGGAAAATCTACCTACAGAGGAATATAGTTACTACAGAAAAAGGCTTAGATTAAATAAAATAACCGAAAAATCAGGACTTGAGGAAAGAAAGTATCAGTTTGAATATTCTGCAATTAATTTACCAAATAAAGACTCTTTTAGTCAAGATCATTGGGGCTACTACAATGGAAGGGCAAACTCTAATTTAATACCCTCCTTTGAAGGTCCTCTACCATATAATCAACTTAAATTAATCTCAGATAGTAATAACTCTCCAATAGGATGCAATCCTCCACTGCAATTTAGTACAGAACGTACTTATAGAATTAGAGGAAGCAATAGGGAAACAAATCCTACAGTGATTGGAGCAAACATTCTTCACAAAATAACCTATCCTACTGGCGGAAGTACTTCTTTTGAATTTGAAGCAAATGAGTATGCTACTAATAGCACCGATGCGGTTTTTGTAGATTATACTCAAGATATAAGAAAAATTTCACGAAAGGGACAGTTGGATTCAGAATACTCCAGCATTTCTATGCCCTTCAATTTGCCCTCCGATTCCCAGGGAGTTTCTAACGCGGAAGTAAGTTTTGTTATTACGAGTACAGGTTCACCTATTATTTTTAATAACAATATGTGGGCGGAATTTAATAGTTCTAATTATTCCAAACGTTATTATGCCAATGTGACACCAAATAGTGGTGGTTATTCCTTCACAGATACTAATTTACCTGATAATATAACTGGGCCTATTGATTTAAGCTTCAACATTCCGGAGATGGACAATAATCAGTCTGCCTATCTCACCTTTAAGTGCCGAATAAAAAAGAAAATTGATAAAAAATACACTGGTGGTCTTAGGGTTAAGAAAATAATCCACTCAGAAGTTGAGTCAAATGAGGGGCAAATGATTAAGACCTACGAATATGGTTATAAGGTTAATACACCTGAAGGACAAAAAGATTTGAGTTATGGAGTTCTTAAGGTTCCGAATAGATATTGGACGATGTTTTACGGAACTCCTGCATCAGGATGTTATAACACTATACGATTTTCATCATCGTTTCATAATAATTTAAGTCTTTCTCAAAACAGTCATGTAGGATATTCGAAAATCATTGAAAAGAATGGTATTAACGGGGAAAATGGTACAACTACATATAATTATCATAACAATGTTAATATTAATTATGCTACCCCAATTAGTCAGGAATTTATTCCAAGTAGCATAGAATTCTATTTAGATGGAAAACTGAAAAGTACCTCAATTAGTGATGGCAATAAAAAAATTCATGAAAAATTCTATGAATACACCAGGTTGGATGAGGTGATTATTAGTAGTGTTTTTCAAGATGGATATAATCCTTTTGGTTCTTCGACATGGTATGGTAATGGAAGATTTCATTATTATCCCATTTTCTCACGATGGGAGCCTTTAACATCCCTTACTGAATATTCATATAATTCAACAAATGGAGATCCAATTGTTACCAAAGTTTTGTATGAATACAATGAACAAAATCTACTGCCATCTATTATTTCTTCTATAGATAGTCAGGGAAATCATATTAAAACCAAAAACTATTACCCCCATGATGTTGTTAACGTAAACTCCCTTGGAGAACCACTTGATTATTCTACTGAATATCTACCCCTAATTAATCTAAAGAAGAAAGGTTTAAACGGAAGTGATGCAGACTTTAAAACAGCGATACCTGTCCAAGTAGAAAAATATAAAAATGAGACTTTGTTATCTAGAAGCAGGACGATCTTTAAACGGTTTTCTAATAGTTCTCTTACCCTTCCAACTACTGTTCAGGTTTCAAAAAACGGTAATCTTCTGGAGGATCGTATTTTATATACAAATTATGATATTTATGGAAATCATATTGAAGTCTCAAAAGCTGATGGCTCCAAAATTTCTTATATATGGGGTTACAATGGACAATACCCAGTAGCAAAGATTGAAAATGCCAGTTATTCTGATATTGCTTCTGCAATAGGTATAAGTATTAGTAGTTTAAATGATTACAATGAGAGTAATGTTGGTATTATTAATAATCTCCGTAGTGACAATAAACTACCCCAGGCACTAATTACCACCTATACCTATGAACCATTGGTTGGATTAAGAAGTACTACCGATCCAAAGGGACTAACTACCTACTATGAATACGATGCTTTTAATCGTTTGGAATTTATTAAAGATCAGGATCAAAATATTATTTCAGAATACGGTTATCACTATAAAACACAGAATTAAGATGAAAAGAGCATTAATTCTTATATTGGCATGTTTTTTTGCCTTTCCTGTAGTTGGTCAAGAACAAAAGGAGGAAAAATCGAATAATTCTGAAGCAGGCACTAATGAATTACATTTAATGATGGTGGAGCCAATAGAACCCCCACCTGGTGAGCCTGGCGGAGGAGGTAATAGTTATACGTGGTTTCGTGATATTGATCGTGATGGTTACGGAAATCCTAATATGTCTACTCAAAGTTCAACTAAACCTACTGGATATGTTTCTAACAATCTGGATTGTGATGATACCGAACCCTTGGTATGGGATAATTGCAATGCTTCTCCACCTTCGACTCCGTCTGCCATTATTGTAACAAATTATTGTGGTTATACTAAGTTAACCCGTAATTCTCCTCCATCAGGAGTAACGTGGTATTGGCAAAGTAGCAGCACCGGGACTAGTACATCAAGTAGCGGTTTAAGTATAAACAGAACCACTGGGACAAAATATTATCTTCGGGCGCGAGATAACGGTAGTCACTTATGGAGTGGTTCACGTTCAGTAACCTATATCATCAATCAGAGTTCATTGTGGTATTCTGACAATGACGGGGATGGATTTGGTGATCCTTCTATTTCCAAAAGTGCTTGTTCTAAACCGGCAAATTATGTTTCAAATAGTGATGATCAATGTCCAACAACTGCAGGGTCTGTGAATGGATGCCCCGATGCTATAGGGACAGGTGATTTTTCGGATGAGAATTATGTCTTTACCCGGATGTATAAGAGGGAATTTACGACCTCACCGGAAGATCCGACGCCAGATGATGTGATAGAGGAAATTACTTATTATGATGGGCTTGGCCGTCCGATGCAGCATGTGGGGATAAAGCAGTCGGGAGGTACGGGATATCAAGATATCGTCACTCATATAGGTTATGATAATTACGGGAGGCAGGATAAGGATTATCTTCCTTATGCTGTTGGAGGTTCTTCATCTGGTATTTATCGAAGTGATGCTGTTACTGCTACCAATAGTTATTATCTTTCTACATATGGAGTGGAGCTGAGCAGTACTAATCCTAACCCTTATTCTGAAAAACATTTTGAAGCCTCACCCTTAAATCGTGTAGTAGAGCAGGGAGCACCGGGAGCAGCATGGAAGGTGAATAAAACTAGCGATGGTGACCATACTGTAAAATTTGAATATCTGACAAATACCCTGAATGAAGTACGATTGTATCGGGTAAACTTATCGAGTTCGAATGTCCCATTGCTGGACAATTCTTCTCCGACACATTACGCGGCAGGAGAACTTTACAAGAACATTACCAAGGATGAAAACTGGACTCCTACTTCAGGATTGGATCATACCACAGAAGAATTTAAAGATAAGCAGGGAAGGGTAGTGCTAAAAAGAACCTATAATGCAGGGGCGCCTCACGACACTTATTATGTATATGATGACTATGGTAATCTTACATACGTCATTCCTCCGAAAGTGGTGACTTCAGATGGTATTTCAGCAACAGAGCTTGCCGAATTATGTTATCAATACAGGTATGACGGAAGGAATAGGCTTATTGAAAAAAAGCTACCTGGCAAAGGAACTGCGACAAATTGGGAGTCGATTGTCTATAACAACCTGGATCAGCCTATTATGACTCAGGATCAAAATCTCAAAGCGCAGGGCAAATGGCTGTTCACCAAATATGATGCTTTTGGAAGAGTGGCTTATACTGGGCTGGTGACAAGAACAGTGAGCCGTACGACTCTACAAGCAGAGGCAGATGCTTACACTCCTCAATTTGAAAATAGAGGAGGTGCTCTGACATTAGGAGGGACTTCCATTTATTATACAAATACTGCCTATCCAAAAACATATATTAGCGAGGTCCACACCGAGAACTATTACGATACCTATCTCACTTCCTCTGCACAGGTAGGAATAGTAGTTCCTTCCGCCAGTACCGTTGGTGAAACTATCAGCACTGCCACTAAAGGTTTACCAACAGTGAGCAAGGTGCGTGTGCTGGATACCTCTAACTGGATCACTACTGTGACGGCTTATGAGGCGAAGGGAAGAGCAGTCTGGACCAAATCTGTAAATTCCTATCTGGGAACCACAGACCTGGTGGAAAGCGACCTTGATTTTACAGGAAAGGTAAAACTGAACAAAACCACCCATAGTAAATCCGGACAAACCACTATTACCACCACAGATACTTTCCATTATGACCACATGGGCAGACTGCTCGAGCAAAAGCAGAAGGTAAATTCGAATGCCACCGAACTTATTGCGCGCAACACCTATGATGAGCTGGGACAAATGGTGCAGAAACAAGTGGGAGGTGTTGAAAACGGTATAGGGCTGCAGAATGTTGACTACACCTACAATGTTCGTGGCTGGCTCAAACAAATTAACAATCCCGGCACATTGGGGGATGATCTTTTCGCGTTTCAACTCAATTATAATACCACCGAGATGGGGATTGGTGGCGTCCAACCTCTTTACAATGGCAACATAAGTGAAACCATCTGGCGCACGGCAAACAACCAAGACACCTATAGC
Source organism: Salinimicrobium profundisediminis (assembly GCF_026241755.1). GTDB lineage: Bacteria > Bacteroidota > Bacteroidia > Flavobacteriales > Flavobacteriaceae > Salinimicrobium > Salinimicrobium profundisediminis. The sequence continues at coordinate 46,356 of NZ_JAPJDA010000027.1, read as the reverse complement.
CAGAGGAAGCGTGGGTATGCTTACCAATATGATCATTTATACCGAATTACAGCCGGGAATTTTAGAAGAGGAAATTCTACGGGAAGCTTATTTAGTGAACAGGTTGCCGATTACAATGTGTCCGGAATCACTTATGATAAAAATGGAAATATTAAATCTCTCATTCGAACCAAATCGGGAGGTACTATGGATAACCTTACCTATAATTATCACAATTCTGAAGTGAGTAACCGACTTCGCCGGGTTACAGATACATCAGGAGATGTAGATGGATTTAAGGATGGAATCAATACAACCAATGAATATACTTACGACGGGAATGGAAATATGCTTAAAGACCTGAACAAAGGTATTGGTGCCTCCACCACTAATGGCATCACCTACAACCACCTGAATTTACCTAAATCTGTGAATATAGGTAGCGGAACAATTTCCTATATTTACGATGCGACAGGAGTAAAACAACGAAAAGTGGTCGGAACAACAACTACAGATTACGCGGGAAATTATATCTACAAGAAAGAAGGATCAAATAATCCTACCCTGCAGTTCTTTAATCATCCTGAAGGTTATGTAGAAAACGTGTCCGGGACTTATAAATATCATTACCAGTATAAAGACCACTTAGGGAATATTAGGTTGAGCTATTCTAACAATGGAACTGCGAGTTCTCCAAGTTTAGTTATTTCTGAAGAGAACAATTATTACCCTTTTGGATTAGAGCATAAAGGATATAATAATGTAGTGAATGGTGTTCACATCAATTACTTCAATTATAATGGACAGGAGCTTAATGAGACTCTGGGTCTGAATGTTCTTGAAATGACCTTCAGACAGTACGATCCTGCTATTGGAAGGTTCAACGTAATAGACGAGTTAGCAGAACAGGCACAAGATTACACTCCCTACCGTTTCGGGTTTAATAATCCGATCTTTTTTTCTGATCCAACGGGTCTTTGGGAGAGTGTAAACGGAGGCTATACAACCACTGATGAAGATGAAATTGCTCGACTCTTGGGTTATATTAATCAGGAGGGATCAGATGTTTCAAACAAAGGCCTACAGAACTTTATAAGAGAAGATATTGCTTTTTTCGATAGCTACAACGAGGGGCTCCCCCTCTCCAATGCTACAATCGTTCATAAAAAATCTACAGGTGCATCAAGAATGACAGAGCTGTCTCAGCACAAATTACAAAATGAAGTGGCTTATTATCAACGTAAAACAGACTATTTATATACCAGAGAGGATTATGAAATGAGAAATAATATTTTAAGCGGAGGGGGCAGCGATCCTATTTCGAGAGAATTGCGACGTAGAGAAAGGACTGGTTGGTATCAACCTATTACTGCCCACAATTATATAAATTATGTTGGAGGTGAGCGGAATGCAAGACTCGCTACTTATGCCGCCTTTGCTGGTATGCAACTTGACTTGATGGGCGGACCAGAAAGTATTAGTAGTTCAGTGCAGCCCAGATATTTAGGTCTAAGAACAAATAAAGGTTCTTTGGCTAGAGCGCGCGAAGGAACGACAGCACTAACAACGGGGAATCATCATTCTTCTGTATCAGCTAATCCTTTCAAAAATATGAGTTTCCAAGAATTTGTGAAAAGATTTAGCCAAAACTACCGTGGGAGGTTCCAAGGTCGAGGAACCTATAGGAGTTATATGGCAAGAGATTGGAATATGCTAAGAAAAGGAATATAGAACCAGTATGAGAACCATATTACTATTAATAATTCTTTTGGTATTCATAGCTTGTGAAAAAAAGCAGAAAAGATATGAGGATTACAATGAAAAAGATTTTTACGAGGTTCAAGGGATTATAACGGAAATAAGACCTACCTCATATGCTTTTGATTCGCCACGGAATAGGAATATTTTCTATGATTATCATCTGGAGATGAATCCGCCGTTAAAAGGAAGTGAAGAGGGAATTGATCTGGTACTAAAACCTGGAGATCCAATTGTTGTTCTAGTTCACAAAGAGAATATTGAAATAACCTTTTATGGAAGATATGGAATAATAGACCAAGAATTAAAAATGAAATAAAGAGATAGAAATAAGTGATATTCGAGGATATTTATTTGGAGTATCAAACTCATAAGAGATGGGTTTCCAAGCTATTTTTCTTTAAAGTATAAGTTGAATTGGTTATATAAGGGTTAAATTTTATCGGGACAAACAAATCTTTTCTGGGCATGTTGTTGTTATTATTCTATTCTTTGTCTTCAGAGTTATTATGCATCTTGCCTTCAAAATTTGTTTTACAAGAAAAAAAAAATTGAAGCATGTATTTCCCATTTCTTTAAATTTCATAATTCCTTTATTCTAAGCTAAAGCCGTATTTCTTGTTTTGTTTTAGGGTTTTGAACCCTACTTTTTTTACGGTTTTCCATTCCTTCCACCCACTAAGGGTAAGTTACCTTTAGACATTAGATACTCTCCGTGTTTAAGCTAACAATTAAATGAAAAATTATCTTTTACTATTGTTTATAATCCTATTAGTTGTATCCTGCAAAACAGTCTCTTTTGGAGGTGATTCCTTTACAGATCTGTCTTCGCAGCCTTTTCCGGGAATGATAGGTGCGTATTCAGAGAACTTGACCTCATCTAATTTTAAAGAGGCCGGAGTGCCGCATTTGGAAGAAAAAATCCGCCTTACTGTCAAGAAAGGTAACTTCACCAGGAGCAGCCTGAGGAAATTCAATAAAAAGGTTCTTAGTAAGGATCAAAAGCTAGAGATTATTGATTCCTTAGACCTCAGGCCTCAATATCACAAATTTGAAATCTCTGATAAAATAGGATTAATTGATGCCCTCAATTCTCCCGCCAACACAAGTCTCAGGAACTATTTAGGAACTAACGATAAAAATGTGATCCTCACATCCACAAATATTTACTTCCCGGATGAAATTGCTCAGGCTATAGATAATTTTTCCGAGATCTACCTGGTGAATAACAGAAAAAGCAGCTATTCCCTGGAACTGCTTAAAAAGGATAAATCGAGAGAAATTATTGAGTTCAGCGATGGGGTGTCCTTCGAATATGGGTTTTCTGCTTTTTGCTGGGCAGAGAATAACCGAAGGCAACCGCTGATAGCGGCATTTCGTGAAAGAAACAGCTCCTGTCCAGGCAATACAGTAAAAGATCCTAAGAAATTGAAAAAAGATGATGTTTTTGACAAGATGTAAGATGAAAAAAAATAAAGTTATTTTGGCACTTTTCCTTCCTCTCATGTTTTTCTCTTGCGAAGAAATTTTGCTGGAAGAGGATCTGTCTGGTTCAAAAGTAGAGTTGCTCGCTCCGGTGGAAGGAACTACAGTGGCAACTTCAATGGTTGCCTTCAACTGGACTGCTGTGGAAGGAGCGACTGCTTACCAGTTTCAAATAGCCGCTCCCAATTTTGATGCCCCTCAACAACTTGTAGTGGATGAAATTATAGAAGAAAATTTTACTTCCGAAGAACTGCAGGAGGGAAGTTATGAGTGGCGGGTGAGAGCTCTTAATTCCGGCTTCACTACCACCTATGCTTCCGCAGAATTTACTGTAAAAGCAACTGAAGATTTTTCTGAACAACAGGTGAAGCTTTTTTCACCATCAAACAATTTCCTGTCGGGCTCCGGTGATATCGTGTTGAACTGGGGAGAAGTAGAGGAAGCCACGGTTTACCGGGTGCAAATACTTCAGAACGAAGAGGTGGTGGTTGAAAAAACAACTTCAGAAACGCACCTGTCCATGGATTTTGTCGAAGGACAATCCACCTGGAGAGTTCGGGCCGAAAATGATAGCCGCAATACCCTGTATTTCGAAAGAACCGTCTTTGTAGACACGAAGGCGCCCGAGAGTCCTACGCTGCTTCGCCCTGCAGATAAAGCAAATTTTTCCCTGCCCACCGTCACTTTTGAATGGGATAGGAACAGCGTTGAGGGATCAGAGGAAATAGACAGTCTTTTTGTTTTTAAAGACCTGGAGCTAGCCGATCTTGTGGTGAAGGAGAGGGTGACCACTTCCTATGCGACTACTTTGGACAGGGAAGAAACCTACTACTGGTTTATGAAATCTTATGATTCCGCGGGCAATGTGGGGGAGAGGAGTGAGGTCTTTTCTTTCACCATAGAAAAAGAGCTTTAAATGCTAAAGAACAAGACCAGCCTTTACCTGTTGTTTCCCCTGGTGATCATCATCTGGGGAGTTGTTATTTATAAAATGGCAGGTGCTTTTAAGGATGAGCCGGTAATACTTCCTGCAACTCCGCGCACTATGGCAGAAGAAGTGAAAATAGTGAAAAGGGATACTTTTTCCCTTTTACCAATAGACAAAGATCCTTTCTTGGGACATTACTATAAAAAGCCGGTGCAGGCTAAAGCAAGGCCTGTAATTCGTGCCGAAAAGGTGGAATGGCCGGACATTTCTTACCTCGGAATGATTTCAGACACAGGAAAATCTTCTGAGGTTCATATTCTCCAGCTAAATGGAAGACAGTTTATACTGGAAAAAAATCAGGTTGCCGAAGAGATCAGGATCATCGGCTCCAGGGCGGGGGAGGTAACGCTGCTATACAAAGGAGAAAGAAAGATTTTTAAAAAGAACGGATAAATGAAAAGCGGGCATAAAATCAGGGCATCTGCCATGCAGTTTGCACTCCTCGTATCCGTGATCGTTGCCCTGCTTCTCAGCGCCTTTCTTTTGTTTACTCACACCTACAGTAGTTTCTCGGTCAGGTCAGATCAGGTTCTGAGGAATATTAACGCTTCCAATAAGGGAATCGAATATCTGGCTAAAGCCGACCTTCAGCTGACAGATTCTCTCGAGATCCTAATCCAAGAGATTCCTGTGCTTGTTAAGAACAGTTTTTGGGGATGTTTTCAACTTGCGCATTCCCGCGGAGGATCCGGTAGTACTTCTTTTCAAAAGGTGGCACTACTGGGTGCAGGGACCGGAGGGGAAAAAATAAGTTTATTTTTGGAAGATAACCTGCTTCCCTTAGTGGTGGCGGGTAATACCCGCATAGAAGGTGATGCTTTTACCTCACAGGATATCATTAAACCCGGAAGTATTGCAGGGCATTATTATGCGGGCGATCAACTTGTCTACGGAAGGAGGTTTGAGAGCCCTTCTGAATTACCTGAATTAAATCCTGAGTGGCGGTTCTATGTGCAAAACATGCTGAAGTTCATTCCGGAAGCAGGTGCGATAGTGATAGGCCTGGAGGACAGGACCAATTCTTTTTTTAATGAACGGCAGGTCATATATCAGGAGGACAAAATTGAGATTAATGAATCCCTTTCAGGAAATATTCTCATTATTAGCCTCCGCGAGATTGAAGTTACTCCCTTCGCAAAGCTGGACCAGGTACTATTGGTGGCTCCAAAAGTGCTTTTTCGGAGTGGCTTCCGGGGGAATGTCCATGTTATTGCTGAAGAGGCAGTTCTTCAGGAAAATGTAAAATTGAATTATCCATCCTCTATAGTCGTTTCTGCAAAAGAAGAAGTAGAAATTAATCCTGAATCGTCTTACAAACCAAAAATTGAAATTGGAGAGCATAGCGTTTTGGAAGGGAACCTCGTTTTTCTGGATGCTTCCGAAGAAACCAATCCGAAACTTGACCTTTTGCTCGCAGAAAATTCCTTTGTAGAAGGGACGATCTACTGCGAAGGCTATACAGATATTAGGGGGAAAGTGCTCGGTAGCCTTTACACAAAATATTGTGTAGCGAACCGAGGGGGGTCTCTTTATATAAACCATATCTATAACGGTCGAATCCTGACAAATGGAATGAAGCAGGAAATGAGCGGACTTGTAATGGACGGGCAGGAAAAGAAAGTAGCGGCATGGTTGTACTAAAAAAAATAAGAGGAGCGAGCCTGGTGGAGACTTTAACCGCTTCAGTGATCATTGTAGTGGTGTTCATGATCGCAAGTTTCAGCTTCAATAATGTGTTTCTGAATTCGGTGAAGAGCGATGACAACCTACTTCAGAACAGGCTTGAAGAAGTGAAGTATTTAACTACCCATGATAAGTTACAATTACCTTTTTATGAAGAAGGTCCTTATTGGACAATTTCCGCTGAAGAAGCAAACGGAAAGCTGCAGTTAGAAGTGCAGAATTTGAGAAATGGCAGTAAGTCTGAATTAAAGTTAGAGCATTGAACAAGAAAAACAAAATATCTGCCTTTACGCTTACCGAGATTCTTGTGGTTCTGGTGATAAGTGCTATAGTAGTAGGCATGGCTTTTTCGGTTCTTGACCTGGTGCAAAAGAATATGAGAGCAATTAAAGAAAATTATGAAGCCACAACTGAAGTGCAGCATTTAAGGCAGCAAATCAGCATTGATTTCAACAGGTTCCACGAAATTCGTTTCGATAAGAGATTAGGCGAGTTACGCCTAAAAAATCCTATTGACTCCATAAGTTATACTCTTTCTGAAAAACTTTTCTTTCGAAATCAAGACACGCTACCCGTTCCTGTTAAGGAAATACAGTTTTTCTTTTTAGGCAATGCTGTTTCTGAAGGAAAAGTAGATGCAGTAAAGCTATTTCTGAATATGTCCGATAACCATTTCATATTCATTTCGAAAAAGAATGATGCAAAAACCTTCTTTGACTCATGGGAATAAAGATCGAACAGGTACAGCCCCGCAAGAAATCTGAATCCACTGCATCCCTGGATTCCCTCCTCAAAAAGGAGATCAATTTCTTTGGAAAGACTTTTTCTGATAAGAAAAAAGAGCAATTCTACTCAGAGCTTTCGGTACTCCTGAAGTCTGGCGTCAATTTAAAAATGGCCCTGGATCTGATTGAAGAATCCCAGAAGGAGAATGACAAGAAGATCATAAGCAAGCTGAACGAGGAGATCCTCAGGGGTAGTTCTTTTGCGGCTGCCATGGAGAAGGATAAGAACTTTACACCGTATGAGTACCGGGCAATAAAAATCGGAGAACAAACAGGTCAGCTTACATTCGTTACCAATGACCTGGCCGAATACTACCAGCGCAAGAATGAACAGAAACGGCAGGTAATGTCATCATTGACCTATCCCATCATCGTGCTTTTCACGGCGTTCATAGTGGTCTTTTTTATGCTAAAGTACGTGGTGCCCATGTTTGAGGATATCTTCGAACAAAACCGCGTGGAACTGCCATTTTTGACACAGGTGATCGTGAAAGCTTCCCATCTCCTCGAGGTAAACGGGATGTACATATTTTTTGGGGTAGCCGCTTTAATTGTGGGTCTAAGAGCCAGCAGAAAAAAGGAATGGTTTAGAAAGTACAGCGGTCAAATTTCTCTCAAACTTCCAATCATTGGGGAGTACGTAAGAAAAATATATATCACCCGCTTCACCCACACGATGATGCTGCTCACCAATTCAAAGATCCCGGTAGTAAATGGTCTGGCCATGGTGCGGGAGATGGTGAATTTTCATCCGCTTCAGGAGAGCCTCCGAACCATCGAAGCCGATATTCTCCAGGGTCAGCGGATGAGCGAAAGTTTTAAAAAGCACCCTCTTTTCGATAAAAAGATGATCGCCCTGCTCAAGGTAGCCGAGGAGACCAACCAGACGGAGTACGTTTTTAAAAAACTCTATGACCAATACTCCCGGGAAGTAGAATATCAATCGAAAACTATCACCAATATCCTCAATCCCATCCTGACGCTCATGGTCGGCTTTATTGTGGGGTTAATTCTTATAGCCATGTATTTGCCAATGTTTAGGTTGAGTAGTGTGATTGGGTGATAAATAGATTTTTAAAGATTGCTTGCTTCTAATAAAATATTCTTTATCATTTCCCATAAATTTTCAGGATTTAATCTTTTGTAGACAATTCTATATGGGTAATAAGGAGGAGCTGTATTTATGGACCGAATTAAAATAAACCGTAAAAATTGTACGGTTTATTTTAATTCCAACGTAGAAGGAGGGAATATATTTGTTTCTAATAATTAATGGCCGGAAGAAAGTAAGAAGTATTCATTTGTTCGGCTTGAATGTTCAATTCGATGAAAAAATATTATTCTATATCTTTCTATTTGTTGGAATACTGGCTCAGGCTCAAGATCATTATGGTACCAATTTGAATAGTAATTTATACACTGCTTCAAATATTATTGTTAATCCTTTTGAACAGCCCCCCCCCCGATGTAGCGGCTTTTCAAAAAAATACTTTTGTACCCGTTTCACATTATACGGGAAAAAGCAAATATTCAGATTCCGATTTTCACGATACAAGAGCGGAAAATCGAAGTCCCAATTTCTCTATCATACAATTCTTCCGGGGTAAAAGAGCATGATATGGCTTCCAATGTGGGTTTAAACTGGAGTTTGAATGCAGGAGGTATGGTAACGAGAATGATTAAAGGAATGAATGATTTTCGTTTACCAATGTTCATCAATGAAGATTGGGATGTAATGTCTCTGGCAGGATGACTTGGTTATACACCTCCTTATGATTCGAGAATACAGGGAAGAATTAATCCAGAAAACGATGGGAAACCAGATCATTTTGTAGTAAATGCCCCCGGTCTTTCCACTACTTACATTCATGAAAGACATTATAAAGCTGGTGATAACGCAAGAACTGTTGCAAGTTTAAACTCTCCAAAAGTAGTGGAGCTAGAACATAAGAGCAACATAATTGAAGAGATATTTGATGTTTTATCTAAAAATTATTATAATGATTATACCCAAAGAATGGGCACATTAAACATTTTTGGTCTAAGTAATATTGAAATTATATCAATAGACGGATTGAAGTATAATTTTGCTACGCCTGAAATTTCAAGATATCACGGCCCTTCTTCTGGAAATATCTATAAAATAGAATCATATAGAATAAACAAAATTTCTGACCCTAATTCAGGAAGATCTGTTCTTGTTGAGTACGAGTCATATTCCAATTACTTCTTCGATGAAAAGATGATAAAGGGAGGTGAATATGGAGGCGGAGCTGACTTTAATTTCGGGAATAAGCCATATCATATTGTTTATCCTTTGATGCAGAGATTAAAAAAAATAACTTTTAGTCAGGGGGGAGGTTGAATTTATTTATGGTTCTTCACGGAGCGATAATCCCGGAGAAAAAGCTCTAACGGAGATTTTGGTAAAAGACTGGAGAGGTAATCTGGTCAAGTAAATAAATTTGCAACAGAGTTATTTTCAATCCAATATAGATAACACAAAACCACAATCGAAAAGACTTAATCTGGATCGTGTTTATGAAGTTGATAAGAATGGAAAACAATTACCTGGATTTTCGTTCAATTATGATACTGCCGTTCTGCATCCCCCTCGAAACTCTTAAGCGCATGATTTTCTGGGATACAACAATGGGTCCTATAATGCGTCATTGGGTGCTCCAGAGCCAAAATATTACTTTCTTCATGGTAAGGTTACACCGTTTTATAGTAGTTCAGCAATCCCTCTTTCTGGAAATTTTTCATTGACTTCAAATTTGAGTTATGCTAAAGCATATTCTTTAAAAAGCATGATCTTACCTACTGGTGGAATTAATAAATATTATTATGAACTCAATGAAATTTAATGGCATTAAAGGGGGAGGTCTTAGAATATCAAAACAAATTTTAAGGGGTGAATATGGACGAGAGAAATTAATTGAGTATAACTATTTTACAGGCAGTTTAATGGGACTGCCAGAATATGCTGTCTTTAAAATGAAGAAATCAGGATTTCAAAATGCAACTTCTTTGGCAGAATTGGAGACCTACCTTGGGATAGATACTTTCATGGCGCCCCATTCCCACGTTGAATTTACAAATGGCTCATATGTGGGTTATGATCGTGTGGTGGTCATAAAAGGCACAGGAAATATTAGAGTGAATATCAATATTCAAACACACTTGATCTTAGTTCTTTTAAGATCATCACCTATATTACAGGTTCTGAGAAAAAGCTCAACTAAAAAGCTCGAAATGTGAATCATTTACGAGCATCCGTAATCGTCAAGTAGATTGGTCAACATAATATTGAAAAGGTTCAATTCCTGTCCGGGCACAAATATATCTCTTCAACGGAAAGTTACTGACAGAACAACATGGAGAGTTTACAGCAAGCGCGATAAGCTAAAGAAAATGAAATCAAAATATTGGGGTAAAGCAATGGATTTTAGTTTTACAGCTTTGATCAGGTTTTCGATCACATACGGAATATGGGTCTAGTCCTCTTTGGGAAGGTGCTCGTGTTCTTGATGCTCTTCAGGATTTCAGCGAAGAAAAATTCTCTTCTGAGCAATTTATAGCTATTAGCGAAACCCATAGATTAACAGTTTCAAAGATTTGTGATTTCTGAAGGTTTTAGAACTAACTCGATATTACCTCACATATATTATCTTAAAACCGTAAAAAGTATATGGTTTTTCATTAGGTATTCAGTGAGGGGAGTTCATAATTTGCCATTTCCAAAAACACAATGTCTCTATGATTATTACTCGAAAAATTTTAGTTTTTATTTTTGTTTTACTTTTCACTGATATGTTTGCTCAAACGAATGTGGAAATCCCAAACCTTACTCTTCCTTCCCCAACAGCATACCACCTAGGAGAATATGGTCAGGAGAATGTAGGTCTTTTTACTGGTACCACACAGGTTTCTGTTCCATTAGGGAATTATAGGACAAGTAACCTTGACGTTCCAATTTATCTCGGCTATAGTTCTAATGGAGTAAAGGTTGATCAAATATCCTCTAATGTCGGACTCGATTGGAATCTGGTGGCAGGTGGGGTTATAACAAGAATAGTCAGAGACGAACCAGATGATCAAAGAAATTACTTATTTCCAGAAAAGGAAATTTCAGATGTTGGGGTTTATAGTCCGATTGCTATGGATTTTTTCTATGAGGCGGGTCGTGGGGAATTTGACACAGAAAGGGATTTATACTCCTTTAATTTTTCTGGACATTCTGGAAGGTTCGTAGTGGATAACAATAAAAAAATTGTTCAGATTCCTAAGTCATCTTTAAAAATAGAAACGGTTATTGAGAATGATATTAGGGGTTTTCAAATTACAACCCCTGTAGGCGTAAAATATATTTTTTTAGAAGAAGAAGAGTCTTTTAGCAGAATTTCTGGAGCCGGACATTCTGAACAAGGTTTAATTAGAACTACAGCTTGGTATTTATCACGAATAGAACATCCTAAAGGAGACATAATTAATTTCATATATGGAAGCAATCAATTTTCTTATACTGTTTCCGAAAGCCAAACATTCATTGTTCCGTTTCCTTCTGGTCAATATGTATGTGGTACTACTGCTGGCGGACCGGTTGTTTATCCAGGAAATGATATTTCTTTAAAGAATAATTTAAGGCATGTGGGAAAGGAGCTCCTGGAGATCAACAGTAATTCGCCGTCCTCAGGTTCGGTGACATTTAGTAATGGGATCCATCATCCTACCTTGGGATTTGGGTTGATAGACAAAATAATATTTAACAATTCAGAGAAAATTACAGTAGAATCTATTAGGTTAAATTATTTACTTACGCAAAATCAAAGGGTATTTCTTAAGGAGGTTGTTTTTTCTGATCCTGATAAAAAATACAACTTCGTATATGATGACCCAGAAGGATTTCCATCTAGATTATCAAAAAGTCAAGATCATTGGGGATACTACAATGGAAAAACTAACTCGTCTTATTGGTTTCCTAATCCTAAGACTTTGGGGCAGAATATTCCAAATGAATTAAAAGCACATAATATAGGAGCTGATAAATCGCCAAATTACTTATTTGCGAAAAAAGGATTATTAAAAAAGGTAACCTATCCAACGAAAGGTTCCACTAATTTTGAACATGAAGAAAACTCTGAAAGTAGGGAGGAATTAAATTATCCTCCTAAGGATATCGTCAGACTTTTTCAGGAAACTAACAGTTCACAGATGGGGGAATTTTCTGATGAGAAGACGGTATTCAGCCCAATGAAACAGGAAATTGAAATTTTAGCAGGTGCTCACTTTAACAGTTACGTTTGTAGTCAGAATTTTGATGTAAAAAAATCAAAAGTAGAATTTTCTATTCAAGAAGTCAAAAGCGGAAATTTCATCAATTTATATAAATACACCAGTTTAGGAGGAAGAATTAATTTAGGTAAAAGCTATTTAGTAGGACCAGACAATTCTGAAAATTTAAACGCTCAACTTGAAAAAGGTAAAAATTATAAATTCAAAATTACATTGAGATTTAATTGCATATATGCGAGTGCACGTATATCATATTATAAAGATCCTGCTGAGATAATTCAAGCTAATGTGCCCTCTGGGGGTCTAAGGCTAAAAAGTATTGTTACTAAAGGTTCTGATGACCAACAGAATTCACATAAGAAAATTTATTATGGAAAAAAGGAGTCTTTGACAATATCATCTGCTAATCCAGGAGTAAGACCTTATTATCTATCCAAAAATATTGAAAGAAAATTATGTCAGAATGGTCAAGGCGGCTATTATAATTTCAATTATTTGCATCTAAGTTCTAACAGTATACGAAATTTATACAAAACTCAGGGTGTTAATTCTACATATTATGAATTCGTCACAATTAGTTATGGGGGAGAGAGCTTTGAGAAAGGAGGGGAGGAACATCAGTTTATCGTGAACTCTGACTATCCGGGTAATCCGTTATATGGAGAACCGATTGAAGAATCTCCTTATACTAATTTTGGATGGGATAATGGATTTTTAAAAAAGAAACTAAGCTTTAAAAAAGGATCAAATGGAGGGTTTATAAATGTAAGGAAAACAGAAAATTTTTATAAGAAGGACATTAGATTATATGATGAAGTTTATGCTTATTCTATAAGAAAGAAATATGAGAGAACGGGTATGGTTTCGGGAGATATAACCTATGAATGCACGGAAAAGGATTTAAATAGAAAACATATTCAAAGTTATTGTGCTGCTGACCATAGCCATTGGTGGTCAACCACTAGTGGCAAATGTTACGCATCAGGAAGTAATAATAAATTGTTGGTTATTCCACATCCATGTTTTGGCGGAACCCTTCCTAAAACGATAGTTTATCCTGAACTAATTGATAATCTAGATATTCAGGAATACAAAACTTTATCTAATTGGACTTATTTGGACTATCAGACAAGAACTGATTATGATGAAGACGGTATTGACTCTATAACGACTGAAGAAAAATATTTATATGATAATCCCGACCATATGCAAATTTCGAGAACGGAAATAATAAATAGTAAAGGGGAAAAAGTAATTAAAAGTTTGCTTTACTCCGAGGATATTAAGGATTCTAACTCTATGGGACACCATCCTCTAACCTTATCGGAATTAGAGGCGGTTAACAAAATGAAAAAGAATCGGGATAATTTAATTGGAATTCCAATACAAATTACAGATTTAGTTACTAATACAAATGACACCGTATCGAAGGTAGTGCACCGTACAAACTTTTCAATATACAAAGGAATGGTCTTACCGAAAGATATTGAAGTTTTAAAGGGTACTAAAAATTTTAATATTTCTTCTGACGTCCGTTTGATTTACAAAAGATATAACCTAGAAGGTAATCCGGTCGAAATTTCTCATTTCAGTGGCCCTACGACTGTTTATATATGGGGATATAACGGTCAATATCCTATAGCCAGAATTGAAAATGCCACATATTCAGATGTAGCTTCTGCACTAAATGTGGATAAAGATTACTTAGATACTTTTAATGAACAGAACTTAGAAGAAATAGATTTTTTAAGAAACAAGCTTTCTCTTAAAGAATCGGCAATTACCACCTATACCTATGAACCATTGGTTGGATTAAGAAGTACTACCGATCCAAAGGGACTAACTACCTACTATGAATACGATGCTTTTAATCGTTTGGAATTTATTAAAGATCAGGATCAAAATATTATTTCAGAATACGGTTATCACTATAAAACACAGAATTAAGATGAAAAGAGCATTAATTCTTATATTGGCATGTTTTTTTGCCTTTCCTGTAGTTGGTCAAGAACAAAAGGAGGAAAAATCGAATAATTCTGAAGCAGGCACTAATGAATTACATTTAATGATGGTGGAGCCAATAGAACCCCCACCTGGTGAGCCTGGCGGAGGAGGTAATAGTTATACGTGGTTTCGTGATATTGATCGTGATGGTTACGGAAATCCTAATATGTCTACTCAAAGTTCAACTAAACCTACTGGATATGTTTCTAACAATCTGGATTGTGATGATACCGAACCCTTGGTATGGGATAATTGCAATGCTTCTCCACCTTCGACTCCGTCTGCCATTATTGTAACAAATTATTGTGGTTATACTAAGTTAACCCGTAATTCTCCTCCATCAGGAGTAACGTGGTATTGGCAAAGTAGCAGCACCGGGACTAGTACATCAAGTAGCGGTTTAAGTATAAACAGAACCACTGGGACAAAATATTATCTTCGGGCGCGAGATAACGGTAGTCACTTATGGAGTGGTTCACGTTCAGTAACCTATATCATCAATCAGAGTTCATTGTGGTATTCTGACAATGACGGGGATGGATTTGGTGATCCTTCTATTTCCAAAAGTGCTTGTTCTAAACCGGCAAATTATGTTTCAAATAGTGATGATCAATGTCCAACAACTGCAGGGTCTGTGAATGGATGCCCCGATGCTATAGGGACAGGTGATTTTTCGGATGAGAATTATGTCTTTACCCGGATGTATAAGAGGGAATTTACGACCTCACCGGAAGATCCGACGCCAGATGATGTGATAGAGGAAATTACTTATTATGATGGGCTTGGCCGTCCGATGCAGCATGTGGGGATAAAGCAGTCGGGAGGTACGGGATATCAAGATATCGTCACTCATATAGGTTATGATAATTACGGGAGGCAGGATAAGGATTATCTTCCTTATGCTGTTGGAGGTTCTTCATCTGGTATTTATCGAAGTGATGCTGTTACTGCTACCAATAGTTATTATCTTTCTACATATGGAGTGGAGCTGAGCAGTACTAATCCTAACCCTTATTCTGAAAAACATTTTGAAGCCTCACCCTTAAATCGTGTAGTAGAGCAGGGAGCACCGGGAGCAGCATGGAAGGTGAATAAAACTAGCGATGGTGACCATACTGTAAAATTTGAATATCTGACAAATACCCTGAATGAAGTACGATTGTATCGGGTAAACTTATCGAGTTCGAATGTCCCATTGCTGGACAATTCTTCTCCGACACATTACGCGGCAGGAGAACTTTACAAGAATATTACCAAGGATGAAAACTGGACTCCTACTTCAAGATTGGATCATACCACAGAAGAATTTAAAGATAAGCAGGGAAGGGTAGTGCTAAAACGTACCTACGGGGCTTCGGATATTAATATGGATGGAGATACGGCAGATAGTGGAGAGGCGCATGCCCCCCATGATACATATTACGTATATGATGATTATGGCAATCTAACTTATGTGTTGCCTCCCAAAGCAGAGCCTTCTGCAGCCAAACCTGATGCAACGGAGTTGAATGAGCTTTGTTATCAATATCGCTATGATGGCAGGAATAGATTGATTGAGAAGAAGGTCCCTGGAAAGGGTTGGGAGCATATTGTATACAACAAGCTGGATCAGCCTGTGATCACCCAGGATGCACTGCAACGGGCTAAAAATCCAAAAGAATGGCTTTTTACTAAATATGATGCTTTTGGAAGAATTGCCTATACCGGGGTGTTTGAGAGCAGTACCCATGACAGGGAAAGCTTACAGGCAAGAGCAAATCACCCTAATGATTATAATGAATACGTAGCGCGAATTTCTTCTGCCATTATCTTTGATGGAGTGTCGGTGTATTATGACAATACCGCAATACCTAATGGTGTGGAAGAGCTGTATACGATTAATTATTATGATGACTATAATTTTAACCCCAGCTTTACATTTCCCAATACCAATGTTTTTGGAGATACTATTGTTAAGGGGATTAATACAAAAGGATTGACTACAGGAACTAAGGTGCGAGTTCTGGGAACTACTAAATGGATAGAGACCGTTAATGGTTATGATGATAAAGGCAGGATTATCTGGAGCAAAACAGTAAATTCATTTCTTAACACCATTGATGTTGTGGAACATAAGCTGGATTTCACAGGGAATATAGAGGAAACAAAAAGTACCCACCAAAAGATTGGAGGGAGCACTATTGTTCTTAGGGATTACTATGAATACGATCATGTGAACCGATTGACCAAACACAGCCAGAGTATTAATGGCAGCAGTAGTAAAGAGGTAATTGTGGAAAACACCTATGATGAATTGGGGCACCTAAAGATAAAGGGGGTGGGGAATACCGGTAGTTCAAGGCTACAAGATATTGCCTATACGTATAACATCAGGGGGTGGCTCAAAACAATCAATGATATTGAAAATATTGGTAATGATCTTTTTACATTTGGATTATCTTATAACAATACTGAACTTAGTGGTTCTGTTCCATTATACAATGGAAATATAAGCGAAGCTATGTGGTTAACTGCAAATGATAAACTTGCCAGTTCCAGTAATGTCAATCGAGCATATAGCTATAAATATGACAGTATGAATCGTTTAACTTATGCTAATAATTTTTTTAATAATAACTCCTCTTATAAGTATAGATTAGAAACATTTTACGATAAGAATGGAAATTTGACTCGTTTAAAAAGGGGAGGTGAAGCAAATTATTATTTAATAGATGATTTAAAATATCAGTATTTAGGTAATGAATTAAAGAAAGTTACGGATAATGGCACTTCCTATGTTAGAGAAGAAGGATTTATGGATGGTACTAATACAGGGAATGACTATTCTTACGACACCAATGGCAACTTAACATCCGACCTTAATAAGGGGATTCTGGCCGGCGGAATTAAGTACAACCATTTGAACCTGCCCACAGAGGTGAAGTTCAATAATTCCAGTAGCCAGGTTATCAAATACACTTACGATGCTACCGGAGTTAAACTCCGAAAAGAAATCCCTGGAAAGACTACGGACTATGCCGGCAACTTTATTTACGAAGGCGGAACGTTGCAGTTTTTTAGCCATCCCGAAGGATATGTGTCCTATGATGGCGGCCAGTTCAATTATATATACAATTATAAAGACCATCTCGGAAATGTGCGTTTAAGCTATACTGATGGTGATCACAATGGCTCGATAGATCCTGCAACGGAAATCATCCAGGAGAAAAACTACTATCCCTTTGGACTAACCCACCAGGGTTATAATGGTGGAGGCGGAGGCAGTGCCTATGGTAATGCAGCTGCGAAACGCTATGGTTTTGGGGGGAAAGAGCTGCAAAGCGAGAATATTTCCGGGAATATTTTGGATTGGTATGACGTTTCTGCCCGAAACTATGATCCTGCTCTTGGTAGGTGGATGAACATTGATCCATTGGCACACAAATTACCATCTTGGTCGCTATACGTTTATGGGCTTAATAACCCGATATTGTTTCTAGACCCAGACGGAGCTTTTCCTTATACTTTCCACGTAAGAGCTTTTGCACCTAAAGGAGCATTTAAAGGAACAGGCTTTCATGATGATAAAAGAGGATTTTCCACTAATTTGAACGCTACATCAAGGATTCAACAAAATTTTACAATTGACCCAACCGCAAGGACTTTTTCCGGAGGCACACCTACAAGTGATCCCACCTATTGGAATGGGAGAAATGTTGGTACGGCAACTAATAAAGGCGGAATATCTGATCCACAGTTTGGAACGAATAGTATTGGAAGTGCTACAGCTTCATTGAGTTCTAAATTTGCTGGCTCAAATCCCGCATTTTTAGGTGCAGCACCTGATATAGAAGTAAGTTCAGCAATTTCAATTACAGAAAATTTAGAAAAAGGACAGGTATTTGTAACACTGGACTTATCGAGTAAACAATTTCCAGCAACAGAGGGACTAATAGAAGATAGTGAAGGTAATGTTATTCATCTTGCTGGAGCAGCAGCATTTGGAACTGCGGGCGATTTAGCGGATTCAGATAAAGAACTAGTAGAAAAAGTCGATTTAATTATAGGAATCAATGATAACGGTATATTCCAGAGTGTTACCGTAGGAGACCAAACCTATACTTTGGATGAATTTAATAAAATAGGTACATCAGAATCTGCGGGACCATTCCCAAGGGAAGATAAAGACAAGTAAAAAGTTATGTTCACTTATATCACATATGCGTTCTACAATATTATTTATCAGATAATATCGCTTTGGTTTTTGTTTTATGCAAACACCTATATAAACAGCAAAATTATACCAGATAGTCTAAGGTGGCAGAACGGAGAGCTTAGAGAAAATTTGACTGGATTAGCAATAATACAAACTATTGTTTTAATTATTGAAGTAGCAATTTTGGCTTTTTTACTTCACTTTATAAATAAGAGATTTTTATCAAACATTGATAATGGAGCAGTAATTGCAAATTGGACAGTTATAATATATCTTGTGATTTCTTTAGTTTTTGTTAGCTATTTGATATATGCAGGATTTAAATAATAAAATCCCTGCCAATTGGCAGGGATTTTATTATTTATTGAGCAACTTCTCCAAATACAAAACTTTATCTTTCTCAGCCTGTACCAGGCGTTCATAGAGTTCCACGACTTTATCGATGGGGTTAAAGGTGCAGTGGTTGTTAAATGTACCTTCGCTACTGTCATTGAAGTTGTTGAAGTAATTGATCACCGCTTCCTCAGAGAAACGTTTAATGCCCTCGGGAGAAACCCCTAAAGCCTTAGAAACCCGTTGCAGTAACTCTTCCTCAATAGTCTCACTCTGCTCGATATGGGAAACACTTTGCTGTGAGCTCTTCGGCGAGGGTTTCCTGCTTCATTCCTCGTAGTTCACGAATGCGAGATATTCTGTGTAAGAATAGTGGCTTCCAGGTGATTAATAATCGATCGCATAAATTGTTTTGGACATAGTGGTAAACAAGTTATCACTCCACATTCTGCACGACCACACTACACTGCAAAAAGTTTTTGTGTAGGCGATAATCCTTCTTTCGCTCAAAACTTATAGAAGATAAAGAACCAAAGCTGTAGTCCTTTTCTAATTTATACAGAACTTCCTCTATAGACAAGTATTCTCCTTCTAAGGAAAATTGAAATGACGTCACAATGCTGATGTCATTGGCCTTAACATGAGGTTCTTTAAAGTTAATAATTTTGAAGGAATTTTCTCCTGCATGTTCATTAAGAACTTTTAATAGATTGTTTTGAAGGGAGGAATTCCCAATCCTGTTTTCAGAAATAAAAGCATCAAAGTAAGCTTCTTTTTCCTTCAGAGAATTTATGTTTTGGAGTGATCCGGATTTTTGCTCGACCTGTTTCTTTATACTGTCTAATTCTCTTTTTACTTCAAGAGTGTTTGAAAAAGAGTATTGATAAGCTACTATAAGCATCAGAAAGAAGCCTATTATTAGCAAAACGTTTTTAATAGACTGCTTCATCTTCAATTAATTTTAATATAAGAAGAAATTTTGAAGTTCCCGCAGAGCTATAGCCGTAATCGCTAACCTTCACTTCTTCTATCCATGTAACATCTTCCAGATCTTTTATCCATAGTGAGAACTCCTCCTCATCCGTGCTTTCTCCTCCTAACAGAATGATATTCTTCTCTATTATTATAGGTTCATTTTCCTTTATTTGCTTTTGAAGGGGTTGATAATTTAATTGGTCAAAAAGTACTGAACCGGGTATTGTAAGGATTAGCCGGTTAAGGTAAAGGCTACTTTGGGAATTGCTGTTATTCAGAATATTCTCAACAATTTTTTCCTTTTCAAGTACCTCTTTATATTTTTCATCATAAGCCAGTTTCTGAGAAATTTCAATCTCATGCTTCCGGCTCAATTGTTGAAGCTCAGAATAGTAGGTTGAGAAAAACAGGTAGTTGATCAGTAGCATTACCAGGAGCAATATAACGGCAGATGCCAAACCTTTTCTGAAGAAAACTTTTTGATGATGTTCCTTTTTTAGTTCAAGGTTTTTAGTGATATAATTAGAAGTATAATATACGTTTCCAGATTGATAATTAAACAGGGATGCAAGAGGAAGTAAAAACTTGTAATTAATTGTCGTGTCTCCTATGTTGAAATTGGTATTTTCATTTCCTTGTCCTGCTCTGTCAAAGGAGATGATCTCTCTACCATTTGTATGGAGGATAAAAGAGGGCAAACGAACTTCCTGTTCCTTTATTATTCCGAGCAAATTTTGCAGAGAAAAGAACCCCAGGGAAAACCCAATGATCCTTATATTTTGCTCTTCAAAGGAAGAAATAATCTGATGAACCATCTTTTTTCTGCACAGGCCTACTATGCTTCCTTCAGAACTATGAAGGATCTCGTAATAAAAATCATTCAGCTCCACATTAGGAAAGGCTGAGGAGACCACTTTAGCATCGGTCCCTGTAGTTGTAGTTTCCTTTAAAAGTACCTGGCTGCTTGTAATACAAAGGAATGCATGTTGATTTTTTTTAAGCTTTCGGGCACATTTTAAAACTTTATTTGCCTCAAAAGTTTCCTCTACTTCAAATTCATTATTTTTTTTAATAGCCGTTAGTACAGAAATTCTGGAAGTATCATTGGAAGGAGAATAATATTCTATTCCGCAGAATCTTCTGCCATAGTTCCAGTATGAGAGAAAAGCCGAGATCATTAGTAGATTACTGTGGGTTTAATAAGAATGTTTAATTTCTTCTTT
Organism: Salinimicrobium profundisediminis; assembly: GCF_026241755.1. Lineage (GTDB taxonomy): Bacteria > Bacteroidota > Bacteroidia > Flavobacteriales > Flavobacteriaceae > Salinimicrobium > Salinimicrobium profundisediminis. Next base: position 25,653 of record NZ_JAPJDA010000027.1, on the reverse strand, counting down.
GAATCCTGCCGCCTCCTTTCACTGAACAGCCATTTGATAACAGGAACACGTGCCAATACCGGAACTCCTGAACCCGAATCATCTTTTGTTCGTTCTTCAATTCCTCCCAAGATAGCCACGTCCTGGTCGCGCATCCTGATGATAGAGGAGAACTCCCTACTATTCATTCCGGGAGGTGCATCTTCCGCTATACGCTCCCCGTTAAAATTGGACTGGATGACATTAATGTCAAGAGTTATCTCACCATCCCCCGATACAAATGGCATAATTTCTAAGGCAAGTTCGGCATCAATGGGGTAATAATTGGTTACTTCTGAAGTCTGCGGTATCTGAGAACCGAAGAAACTTTGGCTTGTTACTGCATAGTATGTTGTTTCTCCACTGGAGAGATGTGCTTTATGTCCATTCAGGGTGCTTAGTTTAGGAGTAGATAGAATTTTCAGATTTCCATTGGTCTCCATAGCTTTAATGTTCATATAGAATTCAGGTAGCACTTTTCCCATATTCAGAGAACCAAACCCATCAAAACCACCTATTATACGGTTTACAGTTTGTGCACCTAACTCCATATCAGTAGATGGGAAAGCTCTTCCTTCTGTTTGGACTGCTTCGTCGCCAAGACCAAAAGACACGCCTGTTTCTACTATTGCGGTTTTGTTCACTTCCAGGATCATTACCTCAATAAGGATTACCGGCACAGGTTTATCGATGTACTGTACGAAACTTTTAAATCTCTCAATTCTTGCTGCCGGGCCGCTCACAACAAAATTGTTTAATTCTGAATCTATCTTCACATCAATTCCTGCCATCAGTTCATCTGGAATAATTTTCTGAATACCTTCTGTATTGATTTCACTTGAAGTTTCGGAGCTTCTGTAGTTGTTGTTATTGGACGGTGACATGTTCCCGCCATTGAAATTTTGATTGTTTCCGGGATAGTAATTGGTGTTTGCAGCCATAAAATTATTCCGGTCTGCCCGTCTGCTTTGATTACTTCTCGAGGGATTGCTTAACATTTCAATAGACCTATGCATCATTTGAATAACCTCCACCTGCTTGAGTGCGAGTTGGTCTTCAGTTCCAAAAAAGTAAAGATCTCCTTCCTTTTTATAGGTAAAATTTCCGGAGCTTCCGAGGTTGTTGCCGAACTCATTCCTTAGCATGTTTTGATCTAGACGACCTTCCTGCTGAAGACTTTCTGAAGACCTGCCAGCATTGATACTCTCAAAAATATTATTTAGAAGATTGTCAAAAGATATTTCTTCAGCATTAACAGTGACGGTTCCCATTTCGGTAAGCGAGGAGGCTGTGAAAATATCTAGGTTCAGGTCGTCTCCAAGAGTGTAAATAATATCTTCTGCAGGAATATTGTTAAAATCTACTTTTAAAACCTTTTTATAAGGATCGAGGATGCTGTAATTGAAGTTATCTTCTCGGCTGATGATCCTATTGGCTGAAGATCTTTCACCACCAGTTTCTATAGGATTAAAAATAAAAAAGCCATCCCTGGATTGAGTAACCTCAAGATTATTTGAAATAGCCAATTTTTCCATGGCCGAATCGAAAGGTACACGAGCAAAATAAATCGAAAGTGGGAGGTTTTCCATTCCAGGAGCGAAAACAAGATTTTTGCCGGATACATCGGTGATCTTTCTAAATACTTTTTCAAGAGGATCATTTTGTAAATCTAAACTCAAGACATTGAGGGAAGGATCATATTGAGCAACAACTTCCTTTTCCGCAGGAATTTGTACCGGCGGTTGATATTTAGAGATGGAAATAATGTTTCCGGTGAATTGAATTTCGAGATCGTATTCCTTTACAAGAAAAACGAGTAAATCTGTAATGTTTACATCCGAAAAATTATTAATAACATTTATTTCCTCAAGTTGAGGAGAAACATTCAGGTTTATCCCATGAACCTTGGATATAGCCAGCAGTAAATTAGATAAAGTGGTATGGCTTATATTCACATTCACTTTTTGTTCAAATTCCGGGTGGTCAACTTTAAGAAGTTCAAGTTGATTTTCAATGGAATTAATCCTGCTGTCACTCTGGGAAAATGCTTTCAGGCTAAGGATAAGAAAAATGATATATATATACTTCTTGTAGGACATTAGTTTTCATTGTTTAGTAGGGAATAAACCTCTTCAATAGAGGTTTCTCCTGAAATGATCATCCGAATAGCATTGGTCTTTAGCGTGGATAAATTTTTCTCTAAAAAGTAACTATCAATTTCAGCTTCGTTCTGCCTTATTGATGGTTCAAGACTTTTGGTAATCGGCACGATTTCATAAATTGCTTTTCTTCCTTGGTATCCTGTATGAAAACAGGTTGGACAGCCTACCGGTAAAAAATGTTCAGTCATTTCTACAGGAACTTTAAAACCTTCTGGCAAAGCGGCTTCTTTAATTGCTGCCGCTTGTTTACAGTTATTGCATAATTTTCTCACCAGGCGCTGGGCCACACTGAGGTTTAGGGTGCTGGAAATGAGATAGGAAGGAATCCCCATGTCGATAAGCCGGGAAATGGTAGACCAGGCCGAGTTAGTGTGAATGGTAGAAAGTACCAGGTGTCCTGTTAAGGCAGCTTTTATGGCCATCGTGGCCGTTTTCTCATCTCTTATTTCCCCAACCATTATTATATCGGGGTCCTGGCGAAGAAAAGTCCTTAATGCCGCCGGAAAATCAAATCCTATATCTTCTTTCAGCTGTACCTGATTAACTCCTGCTAAAGTGTACTCTATAGGATCCTCAATGGTGAGTATGTTAGTGGTTTCCTGATTCAGTATTTTAAGTGTGCCGTACAGAGTTGTAGTCTTTCCAGATCCTGTAGGACCGGAGAGCAGTATAATCCCGTTTGGTTTTTTGATCCCTTCCATGTAGAGAGATAGTTCCTTTTCCGTAAATCCCAGGTCAGTTAAACTCACTTCTTCAGCATCTCTTTTAAGAATACGAAGCACTATCTTTTCCCCGTGGAGTGTTGGCAATGTAGAGACCCTAATATCAAAATCTTCCAGAGCAGACTTTACAGTTATTCGTCCATCCTGAGAAAGTCTTTTTTGAGAAATATCCAATCCAGCCTGGATTTTGATCTGGTTAATGATTTGTGGATACTCGGTTGAAGAAATTGAGAATTGTTCTTTTAATTTTCCGTCCAACCTCAAGCGCACTCTACATCGGTCCTCATATGGTTCTAAATGGATGTCACTACTACCGTAATCTTTGGCGGTTTGAAGCAGTTGTTGCAGAAAATTATTCTTATAGTTCAGTTCTTCTGTTTCTGCAGTTGTAGTTTGCCTATAATTGAGGGAGAGGTATGATTGTAAGGTAGTTGAAGTTTCCTTCTCAAGCTTTACATCATAGCCCAAAAGTATTTGAAGTTCCTGTTCCAGTTCGGAAAGGTTTTCTGCATCAGTTCGAAAAATGACATTATTTTCCCGCTTTTCTACAGGAACAATCCTGTGATGAAAAGCCTGATTTGCCGTTATCAGCTGCTTTAAAGATACCGGGATGTGAAACTGGTTATCCAATAAAATACAGGTTTTTATAAAGTCCGGACCAACTGCACAAATAGATAAATATTAAAAATAAGGAGGCATATCCCGCGAGGGGCACCGTCTCATTTTTTTTCCTTCGGGAAACAAAGGCATGGAGTCCTAGGGAAAAAATCATGCTAAAAACAAGGATGATTAGAAAAGTTTCTGAAGGAAAAGATACTGCCAGACCTAAAAAAAACAAAATGTCTCCTAAACCAATAGCCTCTTTTAGAAAGTTAACCCTCATCTTATAATGAGCATACAAGAATGCCATCAAACATATTCCTGCAACAGCCGCGACATTAAAAACAATGTTGGGTAGAAAAAGCCAGGAAAGGCTTCCAGTAAAATGGAAGTAACCTGCTATTAAAGTGAACAGAGGGAATAGAAACCACCATACAGCCCGTTCCTTTACATCCTGATAAAAGATAATTGAAAGGCCGGTTATGAGTAAAATTCTAAAAACAAGTGTGACTATCAATCTTTAATTATTTGTTTTGGATTCCCTTCATTGTCAATCTCCCAGACATTATAAATGCCGTCTCCATCAAAATCCACCACAGCAGTAGCACGTACTTTATAGGTGTTAACCGAGGCTTCTGTCACTTCGTACCGGTAATTTGCACTTCCATTTTCCAGGACTGTACGTGGTGCCTCATAATTAATCTCATTGAAATCGGCCGAATATTTTGAATGAAGATATTGAAACTGTCTCTGTAGGTTCGAGATGTACTTCAATTGAATCTGAGCCTCCTGCGCTTTTGTTTTACTTATCAAAGGCATAAAATTAGGAAGGGCAATTAGCAACAGGATACCTAAAATAGCCAACACAATTAGCATTTCCTGGAGGTTAAACGAAGGTATTTTTTTAATTCTCATAGTAGAACAATTTTAGTGGTTTCAGGATAAAATTTCAGGTGGGAAACCCGTAAATTTTTTACGGGTTGATGAGTATTTTAAAGTTGAATATTTAAATAAAACTGTCTATTCAGCGATTGATTTAATTGCTGAATTTTACAAACCTTGTAGTTAAACTTTTCCTAAGATGTGGTAAACCGTAAATATTTTACGGTTTTTCTTTCGAAGAGGAACTGGTGCATTTCTAGTTTAGACGTCTATTAACCTCAAAATCTATTTATTATGAAGTATTACCATGGAATTTTAACCGCTGTAGTTTTGGCTTTCTTTGCCTCTTGCGAAAAGGAAGATGTTACGGTTGAAGAAAACGTTGCTATTGAAAAACAGGGACAAGAAATTTCCGAGAAAACTCTGGAACTGATCTCATCTTTACATTTTAATAATAATGATGTGGAAGTCATAGATATGTTACTTCCCGATGGCTCTACTGAGAAAACGCTCCTATTGGAAGGGGATATCCTTATGACCCTTGATCAGTTGAAGGACATGCAGCCGGGAAAAATTACAACTAAACAGTATCGAACCTACAACCTGGTGAGTAGTCCCAGGAATGTGAATGTTATAGGGTATACGGGTGGCGCAGGACAGGGTTTAAGCTCAAAACAAAGATCAGCTTTACAAAGAGCTATTAATAATTACAATGCTCTTAATATCGGATTGAATTTCACCCTGACCTTTGGTACAAATTATGATCCGTACGATATTGTAGTATATCAAAATCCGAATGGTCAAGCAGGTGGGGTAGCGGGATTTCCTGAAAATGGTGATCCTTATAAGTATGTGCAGATTTTTTCAGGGATGGAAAGTTATAGCACTGCAACAAATGAACATGTGATAACGCATGAAATTGGTCATGCTGTAGGTCTCCGCCACACAGATTGGTTCAGTAGGCAGAGTTGTGGGCAAAGTGGAGAAAATGCGGATCCAGACGGTGCAGTCCACATCCCGGGGACTCCGACAGGATATGATCCCACATCTGTAATGCTCGCCTGCTTCGGTGCGAATGAAGACGGGAATTTTGGGTATTATGATGAGGTAGCATTAGGATACCTTTATTAGGGATTCGTGGTAGAATTAAAAGGGAGTACTCTAATGGGTGGCTCCCTTTTAATTTAATTTTTTATATAAAACTATATAATATTCAGTCTGTTTCTGAAGAACAGAATGAGTAGAGTTCAATGTTGCTTTAATCCCTACTTTTTTTATGGAAAACCGTACCTCCTGATTTTTCTTCTGGAATAATTTTGCATCTGTTAAGCAATGTATTTAAAAACTTGTGGTAGGGGCAAGTTTTTTTCTCATAGCAATTTGGTTAGCAAGTAGGAAGGAGGGCTTTGCTCTCCTTCTATTTTAGTACAAATCCAAGCTAAGTGAGTGGAACATACTTTTTCAATAGTAGGGTGTGACAAAAAGACCAGAGATGATTTGGCCAATATCTTTTCTGACTTTCCTCATTTTAAATTTTTATTTAACTCTAATGAACCAAAAGAAGCTTTAGATAAAATGATGATAGAAGCTCCAGCCCTGGTTTTTTTAGATATAGATAAAAACGACGGCATAAAAAATCCATTTAACCTTGTAAAAGATTTATATCCTTATGTGGACGAAATTCCGGCTTTTGTTGCCTTGTCAAATTCAAAAAGAAAAGCTTATGATGTTATTAAGAATGATTTCAAAGACTACCTCCTAAAACCTGTAAGTCATTTTGAGTTCAGAAAATTTCTTGTGAAATATAGCAAAGAATGGGCTAAAAAGAACCATGGGAAGATTTGTTTGAAATCTTATTCTGACTATCAAATAATTGATTTGAATGATGTTCTTTATTTACAAGCAGATAATAACACAACCGACTTTTACTTAATTCAAAACAGGAAAGTTACTGCTTTTAAAACTTTAAAGCTGTTTGAGTTCGCACTTCCCTCAAATTTTCTCAGGATCCATAATAGTTACATAATAAACGTAAGGCATATCTCACGGATAAATTTTGCCAGATCCCTTATTTTTTTAGATGATAATTCATTAAGTATTCCCTTTTCCAGGTCTTACAGAACTAGAGTTGACCAGATAAAGAACAATTATTCTTCTCCTTTGGCTATTGTTTCATAGTAAAATGATGCCATCTACCCTTTGAATGATGTTAAATACCATCAGAATGCTGCATTCTGCCTTTTAGAATATCCCGAGACAAAATTCTCAAAGTTTAAGCTCTAATTTTGAATCGTTAACAAATAATTAAGAATTCTTAGTAAGACTCAAAAAAATTCAATCGCCTTAACGCAGGTGATTTGGATTAATCAACAATTCTAAAAATTCTTTTAATTATGAAAAGGTTAACAATGTTTTTATTCTTTATATTTACATCAGGAAGCTTTGTTTCGTGTGATCCGGAAGAAATAACCGGGAGTACTGTAAAAGCCGGCGAAGAGGTGGAAATCTTTGCTGATACAGGTGATCAAAAGAAAGAGATAGATGACGATAAGAATACCGATTAGAAATTTAATTTTATATCAAAAATATAAACAGGGTTCTCTGCAGAACCCTGTTTTTTTTAAATTATTCTTTTATTTATTGATGACGGTATTTTTGTTCTCTTGCTCTGATGGAGGCTTAAAAAAATCTTCTGGTGTGGAGAATAAATACTATTCGGAAATATTAGATTCTATCAAGGCCAATAAATTTTCAGAAAATCTTAAAAAACAGGTATTGAGTGAATTATATAATGATTCTTTGGAGAATGTACTCTTTTCTCAGTTGGCATATTCTTACTATAAACAAGAAGACTCTGCTCAATTCCGCTTTTGGAACAGTAAAAACATGAAACTTTCACAGGTGATAGGAGATACAGCAGCCATTGCTGAGGCTAACTGGGATCTTGCCAATTTTTTTTACCAGCATAGGTTGTTGGATAGTTCTTATTTGCACTATAATAGAGCCCATAAATATTATGAATTGGATGAAAATAAGTTCATGGCAGGAAGAATGCTTTTAAATCTTGCTACAATTCAAAGTGATATAAGAGATTATGCAGGAAGTGAGGTGAATACTGTACGGGCAATCAAAAAATTTAAGCCCTTGAGAAAGGATAAACAACTTTACATGTCTTACAATAATCTTGGAATAATTTATAATGAACTTGGTGATTATGAAATGTCGATAAATTATCATTCTGAGGCTTTAGAATATTCTGAGGCGCTAAATGATCCACTTAAAACAGCAGCGTCTTATAATAATTTAGGAGTTGCTTTAAAGAATAAGAAGCTCTATAACCTGGCGGACAATAATCTTAATAAAGCATTAGAAACAGATAGTCTTTACTACAAAGACCCAGAACTTTACGCAATGCTTCTCGATAATCTCGCCCATACCAGGTTGTTAAAAGGTGATACATCAGGGGTTAAGGCTCAACTTTATAAAGCATTAAATATTCGCGATAGCCTTTCCTTTATTTCTGGAGTAACGGTCAATAAGTTGCATATAGCCGAATTTCTGCTTCAACAAGATGATACTTTGGGAGCAATCCAACATTCTAAAGATGCAAAAACTCTTGCCAGTTCCGGGAATAATTTTCGAGATGAACTTCAAGCTAATCTTTTTCTTTCTGCAATAGACAAGAAAAATTCTTCCAAATATTATTTGGACTATATCAGGTTAAATGATAGCTTAATAAGAGTTGAGAGGGCTGTAAGAAATAAGTTTGAGAGGATACGGTTTGAAACTGATGAATATATTGCCAGGAATTCCGAATTGAGTACCCAACGAAATTGGATAATTGCAGGATCAACAGGTACGGTTCTTTTGTTTTCCCTTTTACTAGTTATCCGAAATCAAAAAGCTAAGAATAAAAAACTGCAATTTGAACAAAAGCAGAACAAGGCTAATGAAGAGATCTATAATCTTTTACTGGAGCAAGAAAAAAAGCGAGAAGAAGGAAGTAGGAACGAGAAAATGAGAATATCAAGAGAATTACATGATGGAGTATTAGGCAGACTTTTCGGAGTCCGGTTTGTTCTTGGAAGCCACTATGAACAGAGTGGAGAATCACGCGACATTAAAGAAAAATATTTAGGAGAATTAAAGTCTATAGAAGAAGAAATAAGAAGAATTTCTCATGATCTTCAACACAATCATGGGATTAAGGAAGTTGGCTTTCTTCAATTAATAAGAAACTTACTTCAGGATAATGAAAATATACTTCTTGTTAAGGGAGAGCTTATTACCGATGAAAATATTGAATGGCAAAAAATACCATACAAAATTAAGATGAATCTTTATAGAATTATCCAGGAAGCTCTGTTGAATTCGGCTAAACATGGCAAAGCCACCAAATTTACTGTTAATTTTCAAAGCAAGGCAAGAAATATCTTGCTCAGGATTTCAGATAATGGCTGCGGTTTTGATTTAACCAAAACAACCGAAGGTATTGGTTTGTCTAATATGAAAGACAGAGTTCTCGACTGCAAGGGTAATATTGATATAAACTCTACTGAATCAGGTACAGAAATAGAAATTATAATACCAGTGTAAAATGCCTAAAAATATAAAATTATTGATGATTGACGACCATCCATTAATACTGGAGGGTTATAAGAGTAAGTTGTTACAATCATACACTTCAGATGAAATTATATTCTTCATTGATATGGCTAATAACTGTGATGAAGCATATAGTAAAATTAAAGATGCAGATAAAGAACATCCTTATGATGTAGTTATACTTGATATTGGTTTACCGGCGTCAAAAGATAATAGATTTCTTTCAGGTGAGGATATTGGAAGAAAATTAAGAAAAATATCTCCGCAAACTTCTTTGATTGTTCTTACCATGTTTGGGGAGAACCTTAGACTACTTAACATTTTAAAGAACCTGAATCCCGAAGCTTTCTTAATAAAAAGTGATATTACTCCAACAGAGTTTTTAAAAGCTTTTGAAAAGGTTCTTGAAGGAAAAGTTCATTATAGCCAATCTATAATTAATTTAATGAGAAGGCAGATAACCACAGACGTAATTCTGAATGAAAACGACCGGGCTATTCTCTATCATTTGTCAGAAGGAGTTAGAACAAAAGATCTTATTGATAAGGTGCCACTTTCACTGGCAGGAATTGAAAAGCGGAAAAAAGTAATGAAAGAGATATTTGAGGTGGAAGACGGTGGGGATCTTGCTTTAATTAATAAGGCTAAGAAAATGGGCTTTCTGTAAAATTTTCAAATCGTTTGTAATATATAAAGTCTCTATTCCATATTTTCTAGCTCAAATATAAGGTCCGCGCGCGCGGCTGCATATTTAGGTAAACGGAGTGGAAAAATTAAATCATGGCAGGAATTTATAGTTTTATTGACTAAAAACAGGGTCTGGGATTAGATTCTTTCAGGAACTGGTTCTAAAAAAAGTCCAAAAACTGCTATTTTGACCCACTAAAGACACTATATTAAAATCCACATACAGAACTCACTCCCTTAAGAATCATGGTAGCCAGTATACCAACTAGAATGGTTAAAAGTACAGGGTTTATTGCTCCAATACCAATGCCTGCTGCTATGGCTAATAATGCTGCTTCAAGTAATTTTTTTAATTCCGCTTCCTCATCGATTAAACGTTGAATTTCATCAGCAATGCCACAAAGTCCATTTTTTACTTTTTTAGCAGTTCTATTTCTGCTGAACCAGTTTAAAAATTTCTGAAATGGGTTCCAGGGGCCATACATTTTGTTAGCAGAAAGGTCTGCTGCCATTATTTGAGTTAACTGGCCGAGCTCTGGAGTATCATCTAAATCTTCTTTGTCTATTTCCCAGTTGATATTACTTTGCATATATCCAACAGGATCCTGAAAGGTAAGCACAGTCTGGAGCTGTCTTTCCAATTCATTAAGATCGAAGTGCTGATTGATTTCCTGTAATGTTGCCATTTTTTAAAGTTAATTGGTTGAGGATGAAAAGATAACCATACATCAGAAATTAAAAAATACCCATTAAAGGGTATTTTTACTTAAAAATATAAAAAAGGATTTCTTATAAAGATATTAATCCCGATCTTCCAGTGTGTTATCTAAACAGAGAACTTAACCTCAATCAATCTATTCTATACAACTAGTTTGGTGAGTCAAGGATAACTGCCATTCCGAATAAACCTTTTATCTACGAACATAGATTCTTTCCTGCATCATTTTCAGAAAACCTGCAACTTTACATTTCAAAAATCGTCTTTATGATAACAAATGGTTTTTTAATATGAAACGAACTTCAATTTTCCTGATCTCTATAATCGTTGTGACCTTTCTTTCATATAGGATTGAGTCGTTTGAATTTCTTTTAATAGCTATTATTTTGCTGCTGTTGGTCTTTTTAATTCTGTTAGTAATCATCTCCATTTTTAAAACGATCAATCCCAAAAGGTTTAAGACCCCTATTTTGATGCTTGCAGTAGGTTTAGCAGGTGTCCTTGCTTCCTTGTTACGTCCGTATGATGAAGCTATTCTTGAGGATGGCAACAGGAGTGAAAAATTGAAATATGCATATGAAACTGATCAGAAAGACCGAATGCAGCTCAAATCCTACGTTTTAGGTGAACTGAATTCTAGAGATAAAAAGAGACTGAAGCAGGTAAAGGAAATCTGTATGCAGGAGAATAATTTAGTACCTATAGATAAATTTCATGCCGCTTTTGTCTACCACCACAGTGACAACAGCAAAGATTATAAAATGGCCTACCAGCTTGCGGCTGCTGCATCAGAAGCGCCGTCACTCCAGAACCGTTATCAGGTTCAATGGTTAAGAAAAGCCGCCTATGACAGGTGGATGATATCAATTGGAAAACCAGAAAAATTTAATACTCAGGGAAAGTTTTCTGTTGAACTTAATTGAATAGGTGTGAACAAAATTTTTGTCTCAACCTGGCAACATTGCGCGGGCTTCTTCTTTTTTGGGTCCAGTCGAGCTGGAGGTTTTTTTTCAAACCTTAAACCAGCCTAGCGTAGAAATCCGTTTGAAACGAAAGGCAGTGCACGATAAAGCGCAGAATGCCAGTATTCCCAGTCATGGCCGCCATCTCTTACTCTTAATTCAGAAGGGATCTCAGCCTTCTGCATCGCGCGGTAAAAATCGAGGTTTATTGGAAGTAAGAAGTCATCGTCCCCACAATCTATAAACCACCTGATATCCTTTAGTTTTTCCTGTGTTTCTGCATCAGCATTGGAGACAAATTTCACCGCATGGTTTTCGAGGACGGTCCTGTTCAATTCTTTGCCTTTTTCATCTGCATCCTAAATTCCGCCGCCGGGTTCAATTCCTAGCCAGGCGCTCATGGCATAGACCGAGGAGTATCCGGGTGTTTCTGTGCATAAACGACAGATCCGCCGCCGCCCATGGAGAGTCCGGCAATCGCGCGGTGTTTCTTCTTGGGAATTGTTCTGTAGGTTTTTTCAATATGTGGGATCAACTCCTTAAAGAAGTAATCTTCGTAGGCCCACCTGTCCATGTTGAAATAACCATACCAGTCTGTTCCAGCATCTGGCATTACTATAATCATTCTACCGCTTCTTCAGCATTAATGAGCCGGTTGGCTACTTCCTTTACATGTCCTCGTTCTACCCAGTCTTTGTTGCTGCCGTACAAGCCGTGCAGGAGGTAGAGGACAGGATATTTTCTTTCTGTATCTGTGCTATAGCTTTTGGGAAGGTAGATCGAATAACTTCTTCCGGTATTGAGGATCTTGCTGCTCATGGTCTTAAATTCCGACACGCCCTGTGGCGGATTATAATTTTGAGAGTAGCCGACAAAAGTGCTGCCGATCAACAGGAATAATGTAAAAAATCTCTTCATGAGTTTAAGTATAGTGGTATAATATGACGTTTTTTCAATCTTATTTAACTGTTTAATTTTATTAGATGTGAACCTATGTGCTTGTAAGGATCATGGCTTGAAAGTTCGTTTTCGATAATGTATAGTCGAGGTTCGGCCTCAAAGGAAAAATCAATTAAGTAGCCGTCTGGAATGGTGATGATGCTATCGCCAATTCGTTTTTTAATATCTCTGTAAAAACTATTGCTACCAAATATGTGATTTGATTGCTGAACGATGACTTGTTCAAACTCCTGTTCTTTAGCATATTCGTAATAGCTGTATGTTTTATCTTGGACTAGTCTTTCCATATTTAACACTCGTGTATTGCTGAATTAAACTTATAAACCCACCAAATTTTAAAGCATCAAAAACCTCCTCTTTTGTAAGCTCTGCATATGCTTTTATTTGCTCTATTACGGTTTTTCGTCTATTTACCAGACTTCTGTCTTGTAGATTGAAGACCTCTATAGTTTTTTGAACTTTTGCTTGTAAAACAGGATCAGATAATGTTGGATGTGGTTCTATTTCGCCTCTCTCATTGTAATAGAAATAATCCTTAACAGAATCCACAACAGGATCAAAGAATCCTGCATAATCAGGTTTCTTTATGCCTGACTTATTGTCCTTGTATTTTGCCCCAAAATCTTCATCATTACATGCAGCTACAAGGTTATCCCAGTTGAAAGTATGCTCAGGGAACATATTTCGATTTCGAAAATGATCAATATGACAATCTCGCTCATCATCTATGGGGATTTCAGAATATCCACAAATACAATCCTGCTCACTAATCAGGATGGTTGCTCTAGTCTCCAAATAAGTTGGATGTCCAGCACAACCAGGTTTACTAAAATCAATATTCCAATCGGCTCCAGGGTTCTTGTCTTTAAAATCAGTAAAGGAAGCCAATGGCGAATCTTTATTTATCTTTCTCATTGAGCTTATTCCTTTTTGTTATTTCAAGTCTTATATCCATTAGAGCCTTATCTGATTTACCGAGATCCTTTTCCAATTCTGCTAATAGTTCACTAAACTCGGCTGATTTATAATTATTAGCCCTGATGAAGTCCCAAATATCGTTTAACTGCTGTTGCACTTTTTTATAACGCAATCCTTCTAAATCAAAGAAATCTGTTAATATGTCATCAACGGGTTTGCCATAAGGATTAAAAGAAATATTCTTAATCCTAGATTTTCCATTTTCGTTTACAAGAACATTCAGTTGTCCTTTTTTTAATGCAGAAAGAACATTTGGCGAATGGGTAGTTATGATGGAGAAATTCTTAAATAAATCTTCTTCTTCCTTAAATAGGTTGTACACAAATTCACGTTTCCATTCAGGATGCAGATAAGTGTCGGGCTCATCTAGTAAAAACAAGCTATTATCAGCAGCCAGTAGTTCTTTCAAACCCGTAATAATCAATAGTTGCTTCTCACCCTCGCTCAGGTTGTTGAAGCTTACCTCTCGTCCATTTTTAATTAGGTTCAGATCGATGCTTTCAAGAAAATCATTCGATTGCAGGGAAACTAGGTATTCAAAAAGCCTTTTTTCTGTCCCGTAAAAGCTCCAAATTTTTTCGAGTTGTGATTTATCGGATATACTAAAAGTGATTGAGTCTGACCGAAATTTTGCTTTAGTTGCCCCTTTCAAAATATTCATGAACTGATTCAGTTCTCCCATTGCTCCCCAAAATTCTTCAGGCATGGATTTAGACTTTGCCCAACTTGGCTTCTTGAAATCGAGTTGAATAGAAGAAAACCCACTAATCCCAAATTGCCTTTGTAAAGCCTCTGGCACATCTCCAAACTCATAACTCAACAATCCTATCAAAATAGCAGGTAGGTTCTGAGGAAGGAAATAATAAAAAGGCTGATCGAATTGAACTTCTCCAGTGAGTGTGCCGGTAATTAGCTCTCGCTGAAACTTAGTATAGATTTCAGAAATACTGTTGGAAATACCTGAATAGTAAACCACAAAATTGTCGGGCAGAATGTAAGCCAACTCTTCACCTTTATTGCGTAGATGCTTTTCTATTTTCGATAAGCCCTCTATAATGTCTTTACCCTCAAATAATTTAATGTGTAGTTTGTCTTCATATGATACCTCTACACCTATGTAGTTTACAAAGGATTCACCATACATGGATGTTTCAGTGATTTTTTCCCTTCTTAGTAAATAAGTGATGGAAAATTGGAAAGGGAAGGTTTCTGTCTCCAATGACTTAAAATCCTTTGTACCTAAAAGCGTAGCGAAGATTTGTGTCAATGATTCGATTAAAGTTGTTTTCCCAGAACCATTTTTACCTATGAACACTGCTATATGACCACTATTCTGAAAATCAACTGAAAGATTTTCGAAAAGCTTAAAATTCTTTATATCTAATTTGAGTAATTTCATAACTGTCCATTCATGATTAGTTTAATTAATTCCAAAACTTCACTGGCAGCTATTTGATTCAATTGCGTTTGGTTTTTATGACATGAGCGGTGGTTGGTTGACCAAATGATTTCGTATTGATGATGGAGGTGCAAGTCTTCAACTGCCCACGCTGTTGCCCCTCTGGAACGGCACGAACAAATAATAATATCGCATCCCTGAGTTACAAATGTTTGAAGGCTCTGAAACATCCGGCTATTCGGATCTCCCTGGCTTTCTATACCGATTTTAATACCACTGATGTCAACGATATAAGTAATATCTGCACCAGATTTAATAGCATGAAGGGTATGATTTGGAAAAGCAGCTAACAATAAATTGGATGTTTCAAGAACCGTTGCTGATTTCCCCTGACTTGATGGGCCATATATGGCAATAACTGATTTTTTCATTTTAATCGATATTGAAAATTGCTGATTCAAACTGACTCTTAGTTTGCTCGCTTACTCGTTCAATTTCCGTTTCTAGCCGAGATATTTTATCCTTGATAACGTTAATATCATCTAGAATTTGTTTCTGTTCCGAAATTGTTGGAATAGGCACTAAATAATTAGCAACTTTTGAAGCATTTAAATTTGGTTGAGCACTTCCAGAAGCCAATAACCTGAAGTTTTCAATTTGACTTATTAAATAAATCCAAAGGAAATCTGTTAAAATCAACTCAGCATTTATATTATGCAACACTGCACAAGCTTGGTTTGTGGTAGCATCAATACCGAGTTTAGCACTTCTGCCTGCTGTAGCACCATACATGGCTACAATTAAACTACCTTTTGGATATAATTTTGCACTTGACCTTTTAAGCCCTAATTCGGTAATATATTCCTCAGTCTCAGTAATAATATTTTCCCTTACTTCTCCTGTTTTAATCCAAGGTATTTCACCTCCATAATATTGCTTATTTGATCTACTTGGGGTTCCTCCACTGCTAATTTTGCATAAAGCACTAATAGGCAAGGTCCTGAATTTTAGATTTGAGTAAAAATTTCTCATTCTTGCCATGGGGCTATTAATACCCCATTCAGATAAGCTTGAAAAGCTTACAACATTAAAACGTTTTGTAGGCTCTTGGGAATTATAACTCGTAATTCCAAGTTTATCATTGAGATACAAGTCTATTTCATCTTTAAGAGCAATCAGAGTAGATTGGAGTTGTATTTCTTCTTCTACATTATTTCTGTATTGCTTTACTATTTCCTTTTGAATTTCGATCTGCGGCACGGGAATCCTAAATCCTAAAAAGGCTTTTTCATCCACCCGTTGGCGACCTGTAGTACCTGAGCTGGCTTTTTGGCACAGTTCGGCAAAGTGCTTTGTGCCTGTGATCAGATTGAAAAACTCAGGAAGTATCTTTTCTGTATTGATATTGTAACTCAAGAAATCCTGTGTTGTGATTGCACCCTCCAGTTCGGGAGGTACAATACCAAACGCCCCATTACGAGCATCTATCTTGCTCATAATGAATTGTCCCTCTGAAATACGGAATTGGTTTTTTGTGCCAATGTTTTTGCCAAAAATCAACTCATCACCTCGCTGTATCACACCTTTGCCATATAACTTGATGGTAACTTGCTTGTACGCTTTGTCGTCTTCCAGTATTTCCTTTTCCCGATTACGAATAATAAGGTTTCCGATAGGCTCTAGTTTAAACCCATCTTTATACAATACTTTATCGCTCAGAATAGCACCCACGCTCCAATTGGAGAGGGTCATGAAGCGTACTTCATTGAGATATTTAAATGTTGTCTCAGTGGGCATATGCTTCATAAAATATTTCAGGTTCACTTAGAATGTTTCCGTCAATCAGTTGCAGTCGGGAAATGTTACCTTCATCATCTACCGGGTATTGAACTTCTTTCTTGGGTTCAGCCCATAGCTGGGCCTTTTTTCTGTATGCTCTGAACTCAACGGCTACTTCTTCCAACTCATTTTCGCAAGGTGCTCCCGTACTGGATATACCTGCCTTTTCTACTTCTATAACAGGAATTGGATAGTCGAAACGCTCTTTCACAAGCGGTTTAATTTCGGCAGCAATGAGGTCTTCTATTTGCTTGACATCTTCTGTATATTTCTTTTTCAGCTCCCGAAGCTCTTTGGCTGATTTACTTTCTTTCAATTTCTTTTCTTCCTTCTTGAAAGTCGTTTTCAGTTCATCCAGTTTGGTTTGGTACTTGTCTTTGATTTCTTTGGTGGTATCCTCGGTGATTTTTTGATAGGTTGCCAATTCTTCTTCACTGAACTTTTTAAGGAATAGCAAACTAGGTTTTACAGTTGCACCCGAGGCAATGAAAACATCCTGAGGAATGGAAGTGATGTTGATTAACTTGGCTTTTCCTTCAATGTATTCTCTGATTTTTTGCAGTGCACTATTGTTCAAAACACCTTCCGGTAATACAATGCCCATTCTGCCACCTGGTTTTAAAAGGTTCAGGCATCTTTCCATAAAGAGCACTTCTGTCAAGCCACTCCATGCACCAACATCAAATATGTCTAACAAAGCCTTACCACGGCTTTTGCCAGGTCCATTGTCATAGGTTGCCCACTCTTGAATTTGTTTTACAACGGTTTCACGATAGTTGTATTCCTTATATCTATCTTCATAGAACTTGACTTTTTCTTCGCTTGGAATGTCTGAAGGGGTGATCTTCAAAGTTTTATTGACTCTTGAGCCAAAAGGAGGATTGGTAAGTATGACATCAAATCGCCCATCAAAAATGCCGTTGACATTCAGTAATCCATCATGATGATGCACTCCACCATGACCATCACCATGCATAATCATATTCATTTTGGCGGTTCGAGCCATTCTTGGATTGGCGTCTGTACCGAAAATGCAGTCATACGAAAGGGTTTTTAAACGGCCTTTTGGATTGTGTATGTCTAGTTCGAAATTGAGCTTAGAGAAAAGGTCGTCCACAGTCTTAGCTAACTCCTCTTGCTTTTTCTCTGATAGCTTATCATATTCCTGACCAAAATATTGCTCTTTAATTTTTTCCTTCTGAACCTGCACCTCTCTTTCGATCTTATCCCTCACGTATTCAAATGCTTTAATCAAGAAGCCACCACTACCGCAGCAAGGGTCACAGATTACATCTCCTTCTTCCGGGTCAAGTACGTCTACCATATAATCCACTATGGTACGTGGGGTAAAGAACTGTCCTAACTCACCTCTAAATGTTCTACCCAAGAACTCCTCAAAGGCAATCCCTTTAATATCGTCCGAAGTATCTGAGAGATTGTATTTCTCCAACTCCTTTACAATTTGCAGAAAGCTGGTTTCGCGAATTTTTATGCTGTCATTGGGATCAAAAATTTCTTCTGTTTTGAATACTTCCTTTGTCTTCTCAAAAAAGTGCTGGTAGAAGGGAAAGGAATCCTTTCCGGTAATTTTTTCATAAGCCGCTTTTAATTCTTCAAATTCCTTTCTGGAAAAAAGAGCTTTTGTTTTAGCCTGCTCTCTTTCATAGCGGATTTTCATAAAGAGAATCTTGCTGATCTCATCAAATGCGGCCTCAGGAGAAAGCTTGTCATTATTACGAATGATGTTGTGACATTTGAATAGTAGTTTACTAAACTCGTCACGGGTAAATGCCTTTGTTTTGGTTAAAAGCTCTTCAATTTTCTTTTTATCAAACAGCTCGGTGGCGTTTGGAATTTCCGCCACCTCTTCCAGCTTCTTAGGCATTTTGCCTTTGACCACCCTAAAGAATTTGGTGTCTTTTAGATTGGTAGTAACAAAGAAATCGGCACCTGCCCATGAAGCATAGTTGTAGCCTTGGTAGTAGTCTTCCTCGTGAATTGTAATTTGTTCAGCTTTACACTCTATTACTATGATTGGGCTGTTATCCGAGTTGCGGTCTTCTTTGGTTTTCCAAATAACAATGTCAGCTCTAGCTTTTCCCTGACCTCTTTTGGAGTTATTGACTTTTACCTCCTGAGCCATTTGATCAAGAGAATAGCCATATTGTTTCACTAAGTGAACTATATATTCTTGTCTGACTTCTTCTTCCGGGGTACAGATTAATTCTTTGCCGATCAATGGGGCAAAAATCTTGTTACCGTTTTTTTTGATTTCTATAGCCATTGTTCAATTATTTCGATTTCTTTTTTAGTTCCTGCTCAGCATGTTTAAGAGCTGCCAATGCAGATGTTTCATCCCCAACATTCTCAATGATTTTATCGGACAGCCAAATAGTCAAAAATTCTTCTTCATTGGCATTTAGCAATTGAGCCAAGGCAATTACCTGTTCTCTCTTTGCTTTTCTTTCGCCCCTTTCAATCTTGCTGTACATTGGAGTATCAATTTCAAGGCTCGCTGCTAGTTGTCGCTGCAGTAGCTCTTTTTCTTCTCTCAATTGCTTGATTTTTTCACCAAATTGCATGACCTGTTAATTTATGACTTGTCAAATTTTGGCTAATATAGAGAATGTAGGATTAAAAACTAATATGTACCGGACTTTTAAAATTTAGGATTGGTGAATTTGTGAAGGAAGCTAAAGACCATTTTTTCCGTCGCGGTTCTTGCTCAGGATAAACAGGCAGGCGGGGATCCCCGTGGTGAGGAACAGCTTATCGGGCAGGCGCACAATGGCATCTATCATAGACTACCATATGCTGCCGCACGTATTTCTCTCCTTTGTTATTGGAGGTCATCGCGCCGTTTGCCATTACAATTCCGGCAGTTCCGGTGTCGCTTAAATGGTGCCAAAAGGTTTGCATCCACATATAATTGGCGCTGCCATCTGTAGTAAATTCTTCTTTGGGACCAAATAGCCGGGGATCGCCATCGGGCAGATCTTCAGGATGCCAGTTGCTTACATTAAATGGCGGATTGGCAATGATAAAGTCGGCTTTCAGGTTTGGGAACTTGTCATCGAGCAAGGAATTTCCCAGTTTAATATCAAAAGAAAGGTCCCGCAGCATCAGGTTCATCAGGCACAATCGCAATGTTTGAGCGGTCATTTCCTGCCCTTAGATCGCGATGTCTTTTTTGTTTCCGCCGTGTTCCTTGATAAACTTCAAGCTCTGCACAAACATACCGCCACTCCCGCACGCAGGATCGAAGATGCGGCCTTTGAAAGGCTCCAGTAGTTCCACCAGCAGCCTTACGATACTGCCGGGCATAAAGAACTGCCCCGTACCCGAACCTTCGGCCATTGCAAATCGACCGATGTAATATTCATAAATACGGCCCAGGATATCGCTTTCAGGATTTTCTTTTTCAGAAAATTAAGGGTAGGAGAGGAGGTTGATAATTCCTCCGGTTTGTTTGGGAGATAGTTCACTCCGCACAAAGATGCTCGGCAAAATATTTACCAGCTGGGGGTTATATCCCGTTAATGTTTCCTGGATCTAGTTTTTACCTATTTCTGATTTCTGCGATATAGGTGGTGTAGAGATCATTGGCCTCGCTTTATTATAAATTTTAGAAAGATTCATGCATTTGCGAAGTATATCCTACCAGAAAACCCTCTTCAGGGAGCAGACGCCTGTGAAATCAATTACCTGGCGTGAAGAATAAATTGTATATTTGATTTTAACAAATTTTTAATGTACTTACAATGAAGTTTAAGTTCTATATCCAGATTTTATTTTTAGCAGTCCTTATTTCTATTTCGTGTAGTAAGGAGGAAATTCAGACGGAAAAACTTAAAAATTCTGCAGGAGCGGTTACAGTAGAAAAGGAATTTTTAACAATCCAAAACTTCAGTCCAATCGCTGTGGAGCTAAAAGTGACCGAAATCATTGAATCTGTACTTAATCCAAGCATTCAATTAACTTCTCAAACCTCTTTAAGTGAGGATTTAGGTGCAGACGAATATGATCTCAACCTCATCCAAATGAACGTTGAGGGTTATTTCGGAATAATAATTCCTGATCCACAGAAGTTAACAACGGTAGGGGCATGGATAGAATTCGTAAAAATAAAAGTCACCACCATAAAAGTCTATTCTTCAAATACAAGTGCTGTTGAGGTTTTAAATACTGAATTTCCAATAGATTATTTCTGTGAAATTATTAAACGTTCCAATACACAAGAAATAACTGAAGTAAATAATTTTTATGCTTCGGCACCTCCAGTAATTACCCAAACTAATCATTCGGAAACGAATGATATAATAACAAAAGAAATCGCATACACCTTTGTTTCTGGTAGTTGGGATAAAAATGGCCCATATCCCAGAATAACGTGGAAAGGTGTTATAATTACAAAAATCCAAGATCAAACAGGTTCAATTGAAACAAAAAAGTATCACACCCATATAGCTGAAATGGGTCCGCTTTATCCAAAATCAGTGGTAAATATTTTGACTGACACACCACATTCTGAAGAACCTGATTCATCAGTAGAGCCTACCATTTTTGAACGAATTAACGAGGTGCTTATAAATGAACTAAACATTCATCCAGAGCAGATAACACCTGATGCTAATTTTACTTATGATTTTCATTTAGATGAATTTGATATTATATTATTAATAACGGGCATTGAATCAGAATTTGAAATAGAAATCTCAGATGAAAGTGCGGAAACAATTTTTACAGTAAATGATCTATATGAGTTGGTTCAGGATCTGACCAATTTTCCAATTGAAACTGGGCAAGATGACATTTTTTACACAATAAAAATGATTATAGTTGATAAATTTGAAATTGATCCTGAACAAGTGGCTATGCAATCATCCATTATAGATGATTTGGGTGGAGATATTCTTGATACAATTGAATTAGTAATGGATATAGAAGATGAGTTTAACATAGCAATTCCAGATCATGAGGCTCAGGCAATTGTTACTGTACAAGACATGTATGATTTAGTTATTAAATATTTTGAATATTAAAAATTAATAAAAAAGTAATTGTGCAAAAAAAATATCAAATAATTACGAGTGGGTTCAGTTGAGGTATAGAAAAATCTACCTTTCCTGTTTGATGTATATAATGTGATAGTTACTGCTCGTGGCACTATTATAACCACTTAAAATTAACGTGTCCTGGGTGACACTTAGTTTTTCGCATCGCTCATCCTCCGGGATAACCAGAATGGTATCACGGGCAGTAATGCCCACCATATTGTTGGTGTCGAAAAGGCACTGCGATAAAATTCTGAATTCTTGGAATTCCGGTTCTTCTGCCACACCTTCTTCAACAAATTTAACAGTGGAATTTTTAAAGTAAACCAGACGGTAGGGATATTCAGGTTCTCTCCATTTTCCCTGTAAACCAGCAATAACAGCAGTGCTATCAATTTTCAGTAATTCAGTTTCGGATTCCGTCTGCTCGGTTGGGTGATTTTTTTTACCACTGGCAGAGGGTGTTGGTTTTCTGTCCTTACAGGAAATGCCAAAAAAGGTAAAAATGAACAGCAATGTGAAAAATTTAGGTTTCATGTTTTTTGTTTAAAATTTATGCTCCCGGACTGTCTTGTTGTTCCATTCTAACTTATCTATGAACATTTCTGTGGTGATATTTGCACCGGGCCAATCAGGTGGTATTTGTGCCGTAATTTGTTTGGGGTTCTGGCCGTCCTCATTGTAAATAAAAAAAGTAGCTTTTACCTGCCTGTCAGGGCTTGTGCATAGAAACCATTTCCCACTGCCGTAATCATCTACAGTTTCCTCAGTTTCCATTATGAACCATTCCTGGATATCTGTCGCCAGTTTGCCTTTGCTTATAATAGTGATGGATTCATTGTAAACATCAATTATCCTATCAATATTTTCGGTTGTATCCAGTTCCACGTAGCGTGTCACAGAAGATATAAAAGTTTGCCCCGTGCAAAAGCCGGGCATAAATAAGAAGAAAAGGATACAGGGAATACTTTTCATAATAGAAAGTTATAAAAAAAGAAGATGCCAAACACCAATCCTGCATTTAGAATGGCTCAAATTTACCAACCATAAACATTTACTTCAGGAATAACTCTCGTTGATGCACATAAGGGAGTCAATGGAAGGCTGCCATTCCATTTTTTCTGGTAAAAAGATGAGTTTGTTTTCAAACTCGTGTGTGCAGTAAACTCAGAACCTTTATCCTTGACCAGGAATGAAATTTTTTCTAGATGATCTTCAGTTATGCTCATCAATCCCCAGTCAAAAGCTCGGTGCAGGGTAGGGGACAGAGCTATTCCGGTGGGGAGTATGCACCCCACCAAGTACATATAGGATGTTAAGCTAAATATTTATCGCAGAACTCTGCGGTAAATATTTATCAGGTATTCTTTAGTTTTTTATAATTCTGGGGATACAGATCACGGAGGTTCTTATGATTGATAGTCATAATGTTCTCCAGAGTATGCTTTAACCACTCCTCCGGATTTACGTCGTGCTTTTTGCAGATAGCCATAAAGGAATAAATACAAGCCGATCGCTGTGCTGCATTATGAGACCCGGCAAACAAGTAATTCTTTCTTCCGATTGTAAGGGGTCTAAGGGCATTCTCCGTAAGATTCGTATCAATCTCCAGGATTCCATCATATAAATATGCGTGGAGCTTGTCCCACCTGCTCATGGTGTAATGTATGGCTTTTCCTATTGGACTTTTCGGTAAAATAGTATGCTGCTGTAATTCATCCACCATCCATTTACCAAACTCTTCCAGGATCTTCAGGGATTCATCCAGGCGAAGCGTTTTTCGTTGCTGGGGATCCATATTTTCTTCCCTGGCCCTGGCTTCGATTTTATAGAGCTTTTGGATATAAGTCAGGGCTATTCCAGCCCGCTGCTTATCGTTATCCAGGGATTTCGTAAATTCTCTTCGAGCGTGCGCCCAGCAGTTCAGGTGGGTAATTCCTTCTCGTGCTCCGATTTTGTCATACACACTGTAGGCGTCACTTTGCAGGTAGCCTTTAAATCCAGATAATACATGCTCGACAGCCTGGGCACTTCGCCCGGGTTGGTAATCAAAGAGTACGGTTTTATCTATAGGGCTATGGTACACCCAATAGTAGCCCTGATGGGTGGTGCCCTTTTTGTTTTTATCCATGACTTTGATAGGCGTCTCATCGGCCTGCAGGTATCCCTTGGACCGGGTATCTTCCAGCAAGTGCTGATAGAGTATATCGAGCAGTTCCAGGCTTTGCCTGACCCAGCCTTCCAAAGTGGAGGCTGCAATGGGGATATTTTCTCTTTTAAAGCGTTGAAGTTGGCGGTAAAGCGGGAGATGATCTACATATTTGCAGATCAGTATCCAGGCTAGGAGTCCTGCTCCCGGAATGCCTTTTTCAATAACCCTGGTAGGAAGTTCCCCGATGATGACTCCTTCTTTATTCTTAGGAGCATATTTATACCGGATGTAACGCTTGATATAAAGTTTGGCAGGCTCATATTCCAACTCATCGGTCACTTCCTTGCCAATGCATACCATATCACTGTAATCTTCCTGTGGATAGATCTCGATTTCCCTTACCTCCAGGTGCGCTGGAAGTGCCATACGACCTTTATGAGCAGAGGTTCTCTTTCGACGCTCATAAGTGAGCTTCTCCTTTACTTGTTCCTCCTGCTTTTGGGCTGTTTCTGGCTCCATCTCGAAGGGAAGGCTCATCTGGTCCTTATTGCCTTCAAAGCGTTCCCTTTTCTGCCCGTGTACGATTCGCTTGTACTGAGCAAGCTGGAATTCCAGGTCGGAGATTTTTTGATCCTTTATGGAAACAATTTTTTCCGCCTTCTCCCTTCTTTTAGTCTCCTTTTCAAGGCGCGCTAAAAGTTGTTCTTTGGTAAGGTTTTTCAGGGAATTTTGCATAGGATAAATATACAATATCCGGGCTATTAAACCTAGCCTGAACCCCTGTTTTTACTGATAAAGTGCGATTATTTTCTAGTGAGAATAACGCAGTTTCTGAACACTTTTTTTAACCGTAATACCCTCTATCATCAGTACCAATTGCGTCGTAAAACTGGTCTGATCTTCTTTAATTACAGGCGGAGTGAAGCTTCCCCGCTCCAGGCGTTTGTAGTATAAAACAAAGCCGCCCCGCTCCCAGTGAAGCAGCTTGAGATGGGTGCGATTCCGATTAAGAAAAACGAACACATCACCGCTGGTAGGCTCCCGGTTGAGTTCATTTTTCACCAAGCCACTTAGCCCATTAAATGATTTTCGCATATCACAAGACTTACGATAAAAGTGATAATTATGGGAGGAACCTAAGGAGAACATTAATACAGCTTAACTAGCCGGGCAATAAGTCCCAGGTCCGCGGCATTCATTTGGAGTTTGACCCCATTGGGATAAATAAGTTCCAGCTCACCCGATGAGGCGTTTAATCCCTTGGTAACTTCTACAAATCCCCCGGGCTGATCTTCATCTTTTTTCTTGCGGATCCAGTAACAGAAAGTGGAAGGACTGATTCCTTTTTCTGTGCTAAAGGCTTTTGCCGAAAGGCCGCTATTACGGTATTCATTAACTAAAGTGTACATTTCTTCCTGTTTACTCATAATAAATATTATTTTAGAGCAGCAAAGCTAGCGCCAGAAAGAAAGGAAGTCAAGACGGGTTTAGTGGGGTGCATACGGTGGGGACTGTGTCAAAGGCTGAAAATCTATATGCGGTCCGGCACTGTTCTTCATTTCAGAAATACAGTAGCTATGGTCGTGAATATTAGGAATGGTGCGTTTGAACAAGCCACCACGGATAAATATTTCTTCGTGAAACTGACTTTCAATAAAGATTCCGAGGGAAGCAAATGTGAACGGTACTCCTGCCCGGTATTATGCTGAATTTGATATTCCATTTGGATTTTGGCTATTTCGGAGTGACCGTGCCACCGATTTCGGTTCAAACAGTGCCACTTTGAAAGATCTTACAATGATATAAAAAATTAATGTTACTCCTTTTTTAAAACTCCTTTTCTTAATGATTCTCCTTTAAGATCTATCCTATGTGAGGAGTTTACTATCCTGTCCAGGATTGCATCAGCAATAGT
>NZ_JAPJDA010000026.1 GCF_026241755.1 Salinimicrobium profundisediminis | reverse complement strand
GAAAATAATATAAATTTCAAGATGTAGTTGTTCTTCATTATTAAAATTTTTGGGACATTTTTCGGAAAGAAATGAGCAAAACAGATCCGCAAAAAAAACCCTAAAAAAAAGTTAATGAAGTTATAATCCTACAAATGATGTATTCAAATTGAATTTGGATACGTGCTTATTCCTTAAATGCAAGGTGTAAACATAATAATCTATAGGAACCTGTAGAAGGGGCTTTTTCAAGTCAAGAATAAGATGTTTTTCTATATCAAGTAAAAGTGCTTTAGGGTGTAAACAATCATTTTATGCATAAACAAAATGTCCCTTATTTCTCCTTATCCTATTCTCATATTTCGAAATTTATCTTTCAATAATTTAGAATAACGTCATAATTAAATTGAGATTGAAATCGCAAAAAGTATTGCATAACAATAAAATTTCTCTGGTTGTATTATTCTAAATTTTAGTGGATTTGACTTTCACAGTCAAAATTCAGAAGAAGAACCATTGGATCAATAGGAGTATTGGCAGTTTAACAACCTGAATTACGAGAATTATATTTTTCTCATTAAGAGCCTCCTGATATCACTGATTCTTCTTGTCTGAACACTCGTCTGTTGTTTTCCTGGCCATTTTCATTTTGAGATTTTGCATGTCTTCGCTAACCTTTTTTTCAATAACCCTAGCGTAAATTTGTGTGGTGGATAACTTATTGTGACCTAGAAGCTTAGAGACTGTTTCCAACGGCACCCCATTTGTTAAAGTAACTGTGGTTGCAAAGGTATGTCGTGCCATATGAAAAGTGAGATTTTTCTTTATTTGACATAGATAGGCTATTTCTTTTAAGTATGAATTTACCTTTTGGTTCGATAATGTGGGCAATAGCGTTCCAGTAATTGATGTTCGACGACATTTTTGATACTTTTCTATTACCTCAAGAGCCTGAGGTAGTAGAGGAACTTTTACAGAGGTAGAAGTCTTTTGACGACTGGTTATAATCCAAAGATTTCCGTCCTCTCCTTCTACAATGTTTTTCTTGGTTAGTAACATAATATCCCCAAAGGAGATTCCGGTATAGCAGCTAAAAACAAATAGATCCTTAACCTGAGTTAACCTTTCCACTGAGCAGGATAGTTTTTCTAATCTTTCCAGTTCGTTTTGTGTAAGGAAATCTCTTTCTTTCTTGATTATTTTAGGTTTGAATTTTACAAATGGATCTTTTGTAATCCATTCCATATGAAAGGCCATGGTTACCATCTTTCTCAATCTCTGAATATGTTTCATGATGGTGTTGTTGCCAATTTGTGCTTGATAATGTTTCGGCTTATAGGAGCGCAAAAAGCTTTCGAAACCAATTATAAAACCATAATCAAGATTTTTAAGTAGGTAGTCTTTAGATTTATACTCTTTTTGAATGTACTCCATAATATAGTTTTGACTCGTCTTGAAGTGGCGCATAGTAGCAGGATTCAGAACGTGTTGCATCTTTTCATTATGATATGCTATTAATTCCTTTATTGAGGTATGATTCTCATCTTCTCCTAAAAAACGAGATTTTACGGATGTAGCGCTAACTGCCTCATTGTTGGCTTGGAGGTCCATGTAAGACTGAAAAATTTGCGTCCTTGTTTGTTCGATGAACCGATTTATCTGGAGTGAACCTGGATCTTTGGATTTTAATCGTCCTTTGTTTTTATCCCATTTTTTTATGTCAACTTTTGTTTTTAAACTGATATTAACTCTTTTCCGGTTGACGACAATTCGGGCATAAATTTCGGCCATATTGTCTTTAGCTCTGGAGGAGTTAACCCAGAACAAGATAGAAAATGTTTGTTTTGAAGTCATAGTTGTTCGTCTTAAAGGTGAATAATCAGTAAAGACGAAAGTCAAATCAACTATATAAGAAAGTTAATAATTTTAACAAAGCGGTCAACAAATTTCTTAAAACTATTTTTGTTGACCGATTTGTTGACCTCGTAATTCGATATTAATCAATATTTTTTAACATTAATTAACATCAAAAAAAATAAAAAACCCTGTAAATCAGTGAGTTACAGGGTTTGTTGAAGTGGATATAGTGACCTCGACAGGATTCAAACCTGTAACCTTCTGAGCCGTAATCAGATGCGCTATTCAGTTGCGCCACGAGGCCGTTTTGCGGGTGCAAATATAGGCTATTTTATAAAAAACGAAAATATTTTTGTGCAAAATAAAGTATTTTTTGTCTACCGCGTTTCTGTTGCTGTTCTCACTGAGATATAATCTCTTGTTAGTGGGGGTACTAAAAGAAAAGTCTGAAGCGCTAAAGTTGTGAAAATTAAAGAAATGATCTGGTGATAAGCCTGCTGGGCTTGTATAGTACCCTGCAAATACTATATTTGCTATATGGCAACACTAGATGAGTTCATTGCTCAATTCGCCTCCTTCGTATGGGGCCTTCCGCTTTTAATCTTACTTACCGGTGGAGGATTATACCTTCTTATTCTTTCAAAATTTCTTCCCTTTCGTTACCTGGGGCATTCCATAGAGGTACTTCGGGGAAAGTATGATGATCCAAACGATCCCGGCGAGATCAATCATTTCAAGGCGCTTTCTACGGCACTTTCTTCTACCATTGGGATGGGGAATATTGCCGGCGTTGCAGTGGCTATCGCTATTGGAGGTCCGGGTGCCATGTTCTGGTTGTGGATAAGTGCCATTATAGGTATGGCTACCAAATTTTTCACCAATACCCTGGCCGTCATGTACCGCGGAAAAGATTCTGAAGGGAAGCTACAGGGTGGCCCCATGTATTTTATTACCGAAGGACTCGGGAAAAAATGGTGGATCATGGCAGCTTTTTTCAGTGTAGCAGGCCTTGTGGGGGCTTTACCGGTCTTTAATGTCAACCAACTTACCCAGGCTATAAATTATATTCTTTTAACACCTAATGGGGTTGAAGTCACGCTAACATCCAACCTTATCATTGGAGTGATTCTGGCCATAATTACTGCAGTGGTGATTTACGGGGGTCTTAATAGAATAAGTAATACGGTTTCAAGAATGGTTCCGGTTATGGTGGGGCTTTATTTTGTGGCCGTGCTTATTATTTTGTTCGTAAATCTTGAGCAGGTGCCATACTACTTCAAACTTATTTTTACTGATGCATTTGCAGCAGAAAATTACGCCGGAGAGCCATTTTTGGGAGGTATGCTTGGCGGACTCATAATTCTGGGTATACGGCGTGGTGCTTTTTCAAATGAAGCCGGGATTGGAACCGCTCCCATGGCACACGGAGCTGCTAAAACCGCCGAGCCAGTACGCGAAGGCCTGGTCGCTATGCTGGGGCCGGCAATAGATACGCTCGTTGTGTGCTCCTTAACCGGAATGGCGATTCTTGTCACCGGGGTTTGGCAAACCCACGATGTGAATGGGGTGAGTTTAACCGCTGCCGCCTTTGATGCATCTATACCTTTCTACGGAAATTATCTGCTGCTCATTTGTATCGCCATCTTTAGTATATCTTCCCTGTTTTCTTATTCTTACTACGGAAGCAAATGTCTTTCCTTCTTAATTGGGGCCAAAAACAAGCATTACTACAACTACTTCTATATTCTGAGTATACTCCTGGGGGCAACAACATCCCTAAGTATGATGATAAACCTCATCGACGGATTTTTTGCTTTAATGGCTATTCCTACAATGACAGCCACACTAATCATGGCACCTCGGGTACTGAAGGAGGCAAAAAGATATTTTTTAAAACTGAAGGAGTCGGGAAAACCTCTTAACCAAAGGTAATCACCCTACGCTCATCATGACTTTGTTGCGCCGCTTCTATGACCTTTATGACGTCTCTGGCCTGTTGAGGTGACACTGCAAGAGCTTCTGCCTGGGTAAGGGCGTTATACAGGTTTTGGTACAGGAAAGGGTAATTGCCGCGCTCACTTTCTAAAAACTTTTCTTCTTCAACAGTATTTAGCCTGCCCCAAATATCTTTGGGTTCCACACCCCATTCTGAAGTGTTTTGTGGTTTAGCACCTTTTTTAAGATATTCTTCCTGGGGGTCAACACCATATTTCACAAAACTTCCCTTCGTACCAGAGAGCTGGTAAGTGGGGCCTTTTTCCTTTACAAGCATTCCTGCTTTTAAAGTAACTTTCAGGTTAGGGTAGAAGAGGAGAAGTTCAAAAGCATCGGGTACCGTGGCGTTGTCCCGCTGGGTCCTAATATCGGCAAATACTTCATGAGGAAGTCCGAAGAGACAAAGCGCCTGATCAATTAGATGACTTCCCAAATCATAGAGAATTCCGCTTCCGGGGTTCTCTTTATCCTCTTTCCAGCCGGTTTTTACTTTGTTTCTAAAGCGATCAAAATGGGCTTCATATTCAACCACCCTTCCTAAAAGGCCATTTTCAACTACCTTTTTTACAGTTAAAAAATCACTGTCCCAACGCCGGTTGTGGTGCACGGTGAGCAGTAAATTTTGTTGATGTGCCAGTTTTATAAGTTCATTTGCTTCTCGTACATTGGGAGTAAAGGGTTTTTCAACCAGTACATTTTTCCTTGCTTTTAAGGCTTTTTCAGCAAAAGTATAATGGAGATGGTTGGGTAATACTAAAATGATGAGATCAATTTCGGGATCTTCCAGTATTTCTGAATACTCTCCTACGATCTCAACCTCCGGAAAGTCTTTTTTTGCGGCTTCAACATTGGTAGGGTTGGAGGTGAGGATCTTTTTTACTGTAAATCCATCAACGCTCGATAGGATTGGGGCATTATAGATGCTCCCGCCGGAGCCATAACCTGCAAAGGCAGTATTTACCTGCTTCATTTTTGTTTCAAGATAAAAATTTCTGAAGAATATTGGGCTCTTAAAATGCCATTTTTGACACCCTTCTTTATTTTTTCTGATTTTCCTCCACGTTCTGAAAGAAGAATTTTCGAAGAGGCTCCAGATTTTTGATCTTAAGAGTGCACGCCACTGTTAAAGGTTTGCGGCAAAAATGAATTACGTGCTCAAACTTTTGGGCTTTTACAGCATCCTGATGGTTGATTGAAGATGTCACCACCACTACGAATACCTGGGCCTGCATAGGTTCTTTTTTGAGTCTTTTCAACACCTTCCAGCCGTCAAGTACGGGCATGTTGAGGTCGAGCAAAACCAGGAAGTGTTTTCCGGGTTTGTCGTGCTTCCTAAGATAGTCAAGCGCTTCCTTACCGTTGTAGCAAAGTACCGGAGAATGTTCAATTCTGGAAGATTTCAGACTGCTCTTGTGCAATAAAGTCACTACTTTATCGTCATCTACTACCAGAATTTCCAAACGACCTGAATTATCTGGCTTCAACATTAATCTTTTCAGTTTTTTCTACAATATTCCGAATAATATCATCGAGCTCGTTAGCCGATTCTTTCATGTGAAATAGGATCTCTTTTTTTGACATTTCCTCAAACAACTCTTCTTCCAGCAGGTGTAAAAGGCCTTTTATGCGTGCCAGTGGGGCTCTTACCACGTGAGACTGTTCCCAGGCAATTTCCTTTAGCACCTTATTTTGTTTTTGAACTTTCTGCAAAAGCCTTCTGGAGTTCGTTACATCGAGCACCGCGCCCACCATTCTCGTTGCTTTGCCGTTGCTGTCCCGTAAAATATAACCGCGATCTATGATGTGGGCAATCATGCCATCGGCTTTTACAAACCTGTATTCCAGTTTCCATTTTTTGACCCCGGTATTGTTTATGGCATCGGCAAGAGAGCGTTGTACCTTACCCCTGTCTTCGTCAACCACTTTCCTGAGCCAAAAGGCGTGTACTGTTGTGGCTTCGTTGGTGTCATAACCAAAGATCTTCTTATAGCCTTTACTTCGTGTTACCGAATCGGTATCTATCTCCCAGTCCCAAATCATTTCATTGGTGGCTTTCATGGCCATCTTAAAACGTTTGTTGGCGACCTTTAAGGCCTCCCTTTTTGTGATTATTTCTGAAATATCGCTGGTGGCACCAATAAGCCGTAGTGCCTTACCGGTATAATCTCTAATGATGTAACCGCGATCTACCACCCGGGCATAAGTGCCGTCGGCTTTCCTAAAGCGGTATTCTGTTTTTATAAAATTTTCGTTTGGATTGGAAATTACAATTGCCAGTTTTTTCTTTTCAGCCTGTTTATCTTCGGGGTGCACATTATTTCTCCAGAAATCATATTGATCTACTGCTTCCGCAGAATAGCCAAACAACTCCTGTGGTCCTCTGTGGAAACGGGTGACTTTGTTTTTCACAAGATCCCAATCGTAAATAAGATCTTGCGTGGCCGTTGCTGCCAATTGATAGCGTTCGTTAATATGCTCAATTTCCCTGGCCTGCTCAATCACCATGGTAATATCAAGAGAATTGGCTACAATTCCTTTAACGGCAGAATCGTTTAATAGATTGGTAGCGGTGGTCTGTACCCACCGATATTCACCATTTTTATTCTTAAATCTAAAAGGTGAGATTTTCACCTGTTTTTGATTCTTTAACTGGTAGAACTGTTGGTTTACCCTGGGCCAGTCTTCAGGATGAATGAAATATTGTGCATTCTTCCCTATGAGCTCCTGCGGATCTAAACCAAGAATCTTCTTGTAGTTCTCACTTACAAAAGAATAGCATCCATAAATATCTAAAATCCCAATAAGATCGGCACCTTCCTGAACCAGAGCCCGAAATTTTTGTTCACTCAATTTAAGTTCTTCCTCGCTTTGTTTGGCTTTCTTAAGAGCGGCATTACGTTCAAAAGCATTAGTCAGGTTTTGGGTAAGACCCTTTAAAAAGGTAATTTCTTCTTCTTTCCAGATGCGCTGATACGTACAGTCGTCAAACCCCACAAAGCCGGTAAGTGAATCTCCTACGAAAACTGGCAGTAACAACATAGATTTTATTTGCTGCTCAATAAAAATTTCTCTTAGCTCACCAGGAGCAAGTTCGTCTAAAATAGCAGTAAATGGAAGGTTTTTTACAAGGGGACCAGTAATTTCCTGTACCTTCTTTATTGGCATATTCTGCAGCTCCTTATTATCAATTTGAGGAATGGTTTTTTCGCTGCACCATTCTACCTTTTGACTTATCAATATTTCACCGGTTTCAGGGTCGGAGTTTGCCTCAAAATAGTACATCCTGTCGACTTCAACGGTTTCGGCTATGACTCCAAAAGTTTGTTGAAGTGCTTCCTGATTAATTTCTTTTTCAAGGAGGGAACTTACAAAAGCTGCGTTCACTTCAAGAAAACGGCTTTTCTCCATAATCACCTTTTCGCTGTGCTTTAGCTGAGTGATATCTTTAGCAATTCCATGAACCTCGGCTACACTGCCCTCTAAAAACATAGGCATTAGCAGGATCTTAAGAGCAACCAGGTTGCCTGTAGCCGCTAGGAATTCGGCTTCAAATGAGGTTACTTTTCCTTGACGGGACCTTTCAAAATGTTCAATAACGAGGTCCTGGTCATGAGGGGTGCAAAAATTTATAAAGTTACTTTTGATTAACTCTTCTGCAGGTAAGCCGGCCATCATGGCAAGGCTCTCATTGACATGTAGAAAATTTCCCTGCATGTCAAGCCTGTAAAGCCCGTCAGGGTTACTCCTTATAAAGTTCTTGAATTGTTGGCGGCTTAAACTGAGCTCTTCTTCAATTTCTTTATCGCGTTTCTTGCGTTTATTCTCTGCCGTAACTTCCCGGGCGCAGTGCAGGATCACTTCCACTTTTCCGGCTTCGTTCTTTATTGGGAAATTCTGAGAACTGAAATAGCGTTCTTCAAGTTCTCCCGTAACTTTATTTTCTACGTCGTACCGGAGGTCGTTTACCTCTTCTTTTTCTCCTAACCTTATAACTTTTTCTAAAGTTGCAAAGAAAGAGTCAGGTCCATATTCGCTGAGGTTGGGATTGGAAGAGAAGATTTCCCTGCTGTCTTTGCCTAATAGATCTTCCCGGGATCTACCCAATAATTCAAGATAGGCCGTATTAGCCTCTACCATCATGAATGCACTGCACTCTTGAGGTTCTAAAACCAAACAGGCAAAGGGAATGGCTTCAAAAATTTCTTTCCAGCAGTTTTCTCTCATCGCAGGGGGACACAAGTATAAAACCTGCCTTTGCTCCTAATTTTTTGTTAAAGGCGAAACAAATATAAACAAAATATATTCCCTCGACCTATTGAAAACTACGAAGTTGGGTCGTTAGGCGACAAAAAAGTCCTCTTTGACCTGTAGGGTAATAAATAAATGAAGAAAATTCCTACAAATTAGCTGGAAATTCATTGTAGTCCTTTCTTCAAACAGATTAAGATCTATGTTTTACAGGCACCAGTAGAACGGGAACATCCAGATCGTCAATTAGTTCCTGTTTTATGCTTCCTACAAACATATCGTAGAAAAAGTTCTTTTTGTGGTGTCCGGCAATAAGCAGGTCGGCATTGATATTCTGCACTTCTTTTTTGATCATTTTTACCGTTGACCCTTTAAGTTGTACAGCTTCGGCTTCAATGTTCTTTTGGCGCAGGTTTTCGGCCATGCGCTTAACAAGTTCGCCTTCTTTTTTCCGGTTTTCCACTCTTTTGTCCTGAGCGTATTGTGGTCCGGCTTCCAGCCCAAGGTAATCGTCGGGGTCGGGTTCGCTTACGTGAAGGATCCAAATCTTGGATCCGAAAGCCTGAGCAATTTCTTCGGCTTTGGCTATTAAACGATCGGCATTTTTCTCAATGTTGATCGCTACGAGGATCTTTTTCATGGTAGAAGTAAATTAGATTATTAAAGGTAGGAAAAATACTGTAAATCTGGAAGCGAAAGGCTGGGGCGAATGCAAAGAGGCTGCCCTTAAAGCTCTGTTTTGTGCTCCTTTAAACGTCTCAGATATTGTATGCTTCTGAAGGTGAGTGAAGTATGCTTCTGAATAAATTCAGAATGACATTTTACAGCTTTAAAGACAGCCTCTTTTTGCCCTTTTTGGCAGGTTAATCTAACAGGGTTTCATTAAATAACTTCAGGATTCTCCTGTATTCATCGGTCCAGCTGCTTGGTTCGGTAAAACCGTGATCTTCTACCGGATACACGGCCATTTCCCAATTCTCTTTTTTAAGTTCGATGAGCCTCTGGGCTAATCTCACTACATCCTGAAAATGCACATTAACATCTATCATACCGTGTGCTATTAGCAGGTTCCCTTCAAGACCTTCAGCAAAATAAATAGGGGAAGAGCGCCTGTAGGCAATAGGGTCATTTACCGGCTCGTTGAGTATGTTTGAGGTATAGCCATGGTTGTAGTGAGCCCAGTCTGTCACTGAACGCAAAGCAGCGCCAGATTCAAATGTTTCGGCTTCAGTAAACATAGCCATGAGAGTGATGAACCCACCGTAACTGCCGCCGTAAATTCCGACTTTCTCTGGGTTTACGCCATGTTCAGCAATTAAATATTTTACACCGTCTACCTGGTCGCTAAGGTCTTTACCGCCCATATGCCTGTAAATGCCGGTGCGCCAGTCACGGCCATAACCTGCACTTCCGCGGTAATCTATGTCGAGAACCGTGTAGCCAAGATCGGCCAGCAGGTTGTGGAACATATATTCCCTGAAGTAGCTGGACCACCAGCTATGTGCGTTTTGTAAGTAACCGGCACCATGAACAAATACCACCGCAGCACCATTCTTTGCCTTGGCTGAAGGTTTGTACAACCGGGCAGGAACCATGGCACCATCTGTGGCTTCGAACTTTACAAGCTCCGGTTCTCTCCAGTTATACTGCTGAAATTCTTCAGACTGGCCTGTGGTCACCTGTTTAGCTTCGGCTGAAGCAGAAGTTTTCTTCAAATAAAGTTCCCAGGGCTTATTGGAGTACGAATATCGTATTGCCATATAATCTTCATCTGGCGACAGGGAGACTTCATTATTTCCGGTAAGTGTAGTAAGTTGCTGCATTTTACCCCCACTTACCGGCATTTTGTAAAAATGTCTCTGGCCGGCATTAACTTCCGAAGTAGTGAGATACCAGCTTTTTCCGTCATTGGAAAGAATGGGGTCAAAAACTTCAAAATCACCTTTGGTCAACTGTGTTTTTTTGCCCGAATTAACATCGAGAAGATAGAGGTGTGAATACCCAGTTTCTTCACTTTGAAAATAAATGGTCTTATTGTCGTTTAGCCAGCCAATATTACCACCACTCCAGGAATAGCCTATTCCGGGGCCGGAGATCCAGGCTTCATCTCTCTGCCTGTCCAGGGATTTCAAGCTTCCTGTTTTAGGGTCTAATGCGGCAATCCATCGATCTTTATTGTCTTTGGAGCGAATTACCATCACAGCCTTATTTCCATCATTCGAGAACCAGGCGCCGTTGGGGTACACTTCCCTTACTTCTTCTTCCCATTCTTTATCGGGATAATCTTTTACAAAATCGGGCAGATCTTTAATTCCGGGAAGATTTTCTGTATCTACTTTGAAAACAGTGTCCTTTTCCAGGTTGTACACCATGGCTTCCAGTTTTGCCTGCTCGCTGCCTACTTTGCTACGGGCAGGAAGATTCACTGTGTAACCTGTAAGATTGGTGTAATCGGGAACATCAGTATCTTTTGCTTCGGCGGTAGTGATAAGCTGAAAAGTCACATATTCGCCATTGGGGGATACCTGTAGGTTTCGCAGGTGCTTGTCGCCGGTGTAAAAGGTAAACACTTCCGGCTTTGCAGTCATGTCACGGTAAGTTTTTTGTGCTTCTTTGTTTTCTTTCCGCTTTCTTACTTCTTCGAGCAGTTGCAGGTTTTCATCTTGCAGCCATTGATCTTGTGCAGAAAGCTCTTTGTCTTTTTGCTCTTTTTGGCTACCCGTCTGGATATTGGTGAGTTGAGTGATCTTTCCCGTACTTAGATCATAAACGAATGCGTTATTGTCAAAGACGAAACTAATTTTATTTTCATTGTACAAAAACTGAGGGTCTGATAGGCTCCCGCTGAGTTCCAGTAACTTTTCCTCCTTTTTTTTACGCAGGTCGTACAGGAAGAGATCTCCATCGCGGGTGTACACCTTTTTATTGCGCGCCTGGTTAAAATCCCCTCTCTGCGGAAGGAGTTTTTGCTCATCCTGCCATGAAACCTTTTCTATCTTGTTCAGGTCTTTTCTGGATATCCTGTAGAGGGAATCGGCAGGACTGTTATCGGGGTTGTAATTAAAATAAATGTATTCGCTGTGCGGGCCCCACTGCACGTTTGAAGGAAAAGTACCCATCCAGGAAGGATCCTGCATGATCTTTTCTACAGTGAGATCAGACGTTTGGGCATAGGCTGCCTGCAGGCTCAAAAATGCCAGAATGTAGAGGAAGTATTTTTTGTTCATAGGTAAGATTGAAATTGGATTGGCAATATAAAAAAACCCGAGGATAGTTTTAAAAGTAAAAGCACCCCCTGATGGACCGAAGGTGCTTTTTACACGTACATTTTATTAGCAGTTTTTAAAGGTGACTGCTCATTTCATTTTGTTGATCTTCTATTTGATCCCTGTATTTAAGCAGGCTCTTTAGAGCTTTTAACTCGAAAACACAGTTCTCAAGATAGGCTTTGTGCCTGATTAAGACCTCGCGACAGCTGCCTTCATAAATTCTGCATAAGGCTTCCTGGTATTTCTGAAGGCTTAGTTTTTTAGCCCGCAAAGCATTTTTTATGCATTTGTTCCTGCTTTCCCCGTATAACCCGGTGCGTTTTCTCACTGTATAAGAAGAAGAAGAAGAAGAAGAAGAAGAAGAAGAAGAAGAAGAAGCTGGAGCTTTTTTCCCGGTGTAGTATAGAATTTCCTCACCAAGTTCAATGGCGAATTGGGTACGCCGGGAAGCAAGGCTTTGAAAATAATTTTTTAAAGAAGCATCATCCAGGGATTCTGCCAAATCCCGAAAAAGTTTCGAACCTGCGAAGTTATCGTCTAAAAGACGCCGCAAAGTAAGTTCTCTAATTTTCCCGTTATTCATGATTTCTTGATCTATATTTCTGTCTCTTTTCCAACTCTTTTACTAACACTTTAATTTAAGCAAATTTGCTCAATCGTTTTCGTAAAATTGGATGGTTAACTCCGTTTTGACAGTTGAAGAAGAAGACGACAAAAACTTTCTTAAAAAGATGTTTTTTGAGGCATTTATTAGGATGAAAAAACAAAACCGCCTGCGAAAGTGCAGGCGGTTTTTAAGATTTCTGGTTCCAAATTAGGATTTAGCCTTTCTGTTCAGGCGATCTTCGGCCATGTCGGTGAGAAGATTGTCGGCTTTGTATTCTTCATCAAGAGTTTTTTGAAGTTTTGCAGCAATGTCGTCATGTCCCAGTTCTTTAGCATAACGTACAGCCGTACCATATCCCGAGATCTCGTAGTGTTCTACTCTCTGGGCCTCGGCAATTAGTCCTGCATCCTGCACATCTTTTTCGGTGTCTTCTTTCAGAAAAGATTCAGCTTCTTTCACAAGACCCTGCATAGCCTTACAGGTTTCTCCCGTAGGTTTAATGCCCAGTTTGTCACAAATTTCCTCGAGGCGCTTTACATGCCCCTCGGTTTCTTTGAGGTGCTTCTCAAAAGCTTTTTTAAGTTTATCATCATTGGCATTTTTCTGCAACTTTGGGAGAGCGTCTACCAGTTGGGTCTCGGCGCTGTACAAATCCTTTAGCTGATGTTCGAATAGATCTTTTAAGTTTTTCATTTTTCAGGCTTTTTTTGGTTCAGTCTAAAATATATATGGAAGAGACTTGTGCCAGTTAAATGAGTAATAAATCTTTGTTGAATTTTTACTAAAGGAGTAATGGAGGTAATGGGAAGAGACGCTTTTTTCTTATTATCTTCGCAGGAAACCGCGCATATGTTTAATATTGAAGCTTACATTAGAGATATACATGATTTTCCCAAAAAAGGGATCGTTTATAAGGATATAACACCCCTGCTGCAGGATGCCACTGCTACTAGAGAAACAGTGGCTGCTTTTTTGTCATTTTTGGAAGGTGAGAAAATAGATAAAGTTGTAGGAATAGAATCACGCGGCTTCTTTTTTGCGACACTTTTGGCGCAG
Source organism: Salinimicrobium profundisediminis (assembly GCF_026241755.1). Lineage (GTDB taxonomy): Bacteria > Bacteroidota > Bacteroidia > Flavobacteriales > Flavobacteriaceae > Salinimicrobium > Salinimicrobium profundisediminis. The sequence goes on along the minus strand of NZ_JAPJDA010000026.1, from coordinate 41,038 downwards.
GAGTTAAATGCAGGTTTTGTGCCCATTAGAAAGCCGGGTAAATTGCCCTACGATACATACCGGGAGAGCTATTCATTAGAATATGGGGAAGATACACTTGAGGTGCATAGCGATGCAATACAAAAAGGTGAAAAGATCCTTGTGCACGATGATGTGCTGGCAACGGGAGGTACTGCTGCGGCTGCGTGTAAACTGGTCGAGAAAATGGGAGGGGAAATTGTACAGTGCAGTTTCTTAATGGATCTCAGCTTCTTAAAAGGAAAGGAAAAACTGGATTCATATAAGGTGGTTTCGCTGGTTAGCTATTAGTTCGTAGTTAACAGTTAACAGTTAACAGTTAATAGTTAATAGTTAATGGTTAATAGTTGTAGTAAAGTTTTCCTTTTTTACCTTAAACCTTAAACCTTAAACCTTGAACCTTGAACCTTTAGAGTGAGTTCTTTGTGACCCAGGTTTTCCAGCCGATAAGGGCTTTCTGAAATTTAGTTGCTTTAGCCAGGTCCAGCTGTCGCTTTGAATAGCTGGGAAGAACCTTTTTGTTGATCTTCGAAAGTGTCTTGAAAAATGTCTTTTTCATGTCGGTTGGTTTCTATCAAAGATAGAAATTAGTTCCCAATTTCCCCTTTTTGAAAGGTATAGGAGCAAAATCGCCTTCCGAAGGTCTTCCCGGAAGGTGTGTCAAAAATGGCATTTTTGGGAGATCATTCAATACCGCCAATAACGAATCTCTGGTTTATTCTCTCTTAAAGTCCTGGTTTTGGTGTAGGTGAAGCTCTGCAAAACGGTTCAAACAAGCCTATTCGTTGAGAATCTCATATCTTCGCAAAAAAAATTGATGAGCATTCTATTTATTATCCTTGGTTTTATTCTGTTAGTAGTTGGAGGTGAATTCCTCGTGAGATCGTCTGTAGCGATTTCTTTGAAACTGAAACTTTCCCGAATGGTAATTGGCCTTACAGTGGTGTCCTTTGCAACCTCGGCGCCAGAGCTACTGGTGAGTCTGCAGGCCGCCCTTGAAGGATTTTCAGATATTTCCCTGGGTAATGTCATCGGCTCTAATATTGCTAACATAGGTTTGGTTCTTGGTATTACGGCCATGATCTCGCCTTTAATCATTGACCGGGAATTCTACAGGTTCAACTGGCCAATAATGATGCTTTTTTCCCTGGGGCTGTTTTATTTTCTTTCTACAGAACATATATTATCGCGCTTAGAAGGTGTTGTTTTGGTAGGGGCTATTGTGCTTTACCTTGTTTTATTGATTCGTCGCGCCCGCCGGAAACCGGAACTTCAGCCCGATGAAGTAGATCCCGATTTAAAAGTGGCTTCAAATTTTAAGACTGTTCTTTGGTTGGTCATTGGAGGTGCTGCTCTTTACTTTGGATCAGAATTTTTGGTTTCGGGTGCGGTAGACCTGGCATCGGCTTTGGGAGTGAGTGAGAGGGTGATCTCGGTTACTATGATCGCCGTAGGAACGAGTGTGCCCGAGCTGGCAGCATCGGTCATTGCAGCTATGAAACAGGAAAAAGCCATTTCCCTTGGAAACCTGATTGGTTCTAACATTTTCAACATAGCCTCGGTGCTGGGTATTACTGCCTTAATTCAGCCTGTGGTAGTAAGTTCAGCAGAGATATTAAGCAGCGATATTCTATGGATGATTGGTATTGCTTTTATTCTGGTTCCGTTGGCTTTTCTTCCGAAGCGTTATTCATTAAACAGGTGGAAAGGTTTTCTGCTTTTTGCCGGTTATGCTGTGTTTGTAAGCCTTGCCTTTGTAGGATAGGCTTTGCCTGAGGGGTCTTCTTAAGAAAATATAAAATTTTTGTAAACATCCCCCAATTTTTTAGGGGGTGTAAACAATTATTAAATATATTTGTTGCTGTTAACCCATAAAACCAATTAATAAATGGCAACTTTAAGATTCCAGGCACTCAAGGAGACTTTGAACCGCAAACCTGTAGAAATTGAAGAAAACGAACGGCGTTCAGAACTTTTTGGCCGCAATGTTTTCAGCGAAAGCGTAATGCGACAATTTCTAACTAAAGAAGCATACCAGAGTGTAAAGGAAGCAAATGCCACCGGTAAAAAGATTGACCGTACTATTGCCGATCATATCTCTACCGGAATGAAGGAATGGGCCATTTCTAAAGGGGCCACCCACTATACACACTGGTTTCAACCCCTTACCGGAAGCACTGCCGAAAAACATGATGCTTTCTTTGAAACTATTGGTGATGGCCTTGCAATTGAAAAATTTGGAGGCGGGCAACTTGTACAACAAGAACCCGATGCTTCAAGTTTCCCGAACGGGGGGATAAGAAATACGTTTGAAGCCCGTGGCTATACCGCATGGGATCCTACTTCTCCCGCATTTATATATGGAACTACTTTGTGTATTCCCAGTGTATTCGTTTCTTACACAGGAGATGCACTGGATTATAAAACGCCACTTTTAAGAGCGTTGCAGGCTGTTGACCAGGCTGCTACCGATGTGGCAAAATATTTCGACAAAAATGTAAGTAAAGTTCAGGCTACTCTTGGATGGGAGCAGGAATATTTTCTTATAGATTCGGCTTTGGCAGCATCAAGGCCCGATATTCAGCTGGCTGGAAGAACTTTGCTGGGGCACTCTCCGGCTAAAGGTCAGCAGTTAGACGATCATTATTTTGGTTCTATTCCTTCGCGGGTACTTTCTTATATGCGCGATCTTGAAAAAGAATGTATGCTTCTTGGAGTACCTGTTAAAACCAGGCACAACGAGGTGGCACCAAACCAGTTTGAACTTGCTCCAATCTTTGAAGAAGCCAACCTGGCAGTAGATCACAACTCCCTTTTGATGGATGTAATGCATAAAGTAGCAGAGCGCCATAACTTCACCGTGTTGTTCCATGAAAAGCCATTTGCAGGCATTAACGGAAGTGGGAAGCATAACAACTGGTCTTTAAGTACAGATACAGGTGTAAATCTTTTAGGACCCGGTTCTACACCGATGAAAAATCTTCAGTTTTTGACTTTTTTCATCAATACCATAAAAGCTGTAAATGAAAATGAGGAGCTGTTAAGGGCTACAATTGCCAGCGCTTCAAATGACTTCAGGTTAGGTGCTAATGAGGCTCCGCCGGCTATCATCTCTACTTTTATTGGTTCTCAATTGACCCAGGTGCTTGACGAACTCGAAAAAGTTACCGATGGGAAACTTTCTCCGGCAGAAAAGACCGAACTTAAACTTAATGTGGTTGGAAAGATCCCTGAGATCCTTCTGGATAATACCGACAGGAACAGAACTTCATCCTTCGCTTTTACCGGGAATAAATTTGAATTCCGTGCAGTAGGCTCCACTGCAAACTGTGCAGAGCCCATGACCGCTCTAAATGCAATTGTTGCCAAGCAGCTGATAGATTTCAAGAAAAAGGTTGATGGTCTTATCAAGAATAAGAAGATGAAGAAGGATGACGCCATCTTCAATGTTCTGAGAGAATACATCAAAGACTCTAAGAATATTCGTTTTGAAGGTGATGGTTATTCCGAAGAATGGGAAAAAGAAGCCGCAAAAAGAGGTCTAAGTAACAATCGAAATACTCCTGAAGCTCTTAAAGCTCTTGTTAGCAAGAAGACGATGGATATGTATAAGGAGCTGGAGATCATGAATAATGTGGAAATTGAAGCCCGTCATGAAATTCAGTTAGAGGAATACATCATGAAAGTGCAAATTGAGAGCCGTATCCTTGGTGATATTGCCCGCAACCACGTGATCCCAACCGCGATTAGGTACCAAAACATTTTGATCAAAAACGTACGCGGACTTAAAGAGATCTTTGCTGATGATTTCAAAGAACACTCCAAAGAGCAACTCGAGATCATTAAAGAAATCTCCGAACGTATCGAGAAGATCAATTCTGGCATTACCGAAATGATCGAAGCCCGTAAGAAAGCTAACAAACTGGAGGATGCCGAAGAAAAAGCCTTTGCATACTGTAATGATGTGAAGCCATTCTTTGAGACCATTCGCTACCATTGCGATAAGCTCGAGCTGGTAATAGACGATGAGATCTGGACCTTAACCAAGTACAGGGAATTATTGTTTACCCGATAATTTGTATTCAATAGACTTATAGGCACTTCCAATGGGAGTGCCTTTTTTATTATATAAATCTACGATCAAAAAAACTAAACTAATTATCTTTGACCGTAAATCTATCTACATGAGCCAGGAAATAAGTAAAAGATATGCCGGCCGCGGAGTTTCTGCCGGGAAAGAAGACGTGCACAATGCCATTAAGAATGTCAATAAAGGGCTTTTTCCAAAAGCATTTTGCAAAATTGTGCCCGATCATCTCACAGGTGATGAAGATTATTGCCTCATCATGCACGCCGATGGCGCTGGTACAAAGTCTTCCCTGGCCTATATGTACTGGAAAGAAACAGGGGATCTTGAGGTGTGGAAAGGAATAGCCCAAGATGCATTGATCATGAATATTGATGACCTGCTGTGCGTTGGTGCGGTAGATAACATCATGCTTTCTTCTACAATTGGTCGTAACAAGAACCTGGTGCCGGGTGAAGTGATCTCTGCCATTATCAATGGTACCGAAGAATTGCTCCATGATCTCAAAGGCTTCGGAATAAAAATCCATTCTACCGGCGGCGAAACTGCCGATGTTGGTGATCTTGTACGCACCATTATTGTAGATTCTACCGTGACTGCACGCATGAAGCGGAGTGATGTGATAGACAATGCAAACATTAAACCGGGAAATGTGATCGTTGGACTGGCTTCTTTTGGACAGGCAACTTACGAAAAAGAGTACAACGGTGGCATGGGCAGTAACGGACTCACCTCTGCACGTCACGATGTCTTCGGAAAGAGTTTAGCTCAAAAATATCCTGAAAGTTTTGATGCTTCAATTCCCGCTGAATTGATCTACAGCGGCTCAAAAGACCTCACCGATGCAGTTGAGGGCAGTCCGCTGGATGCTGGTAAACTTGTGCTTTCTCCTACAAGAACATATGCTCCGGTAATTAAGAAGATCCTGGAAAAGTACTCTAAAAATGACATTTTTGGCATAGTTCATTGCAGCGGGGGCGCACAAACCAAAGTCCTGCATTTTGTAGATAACGTTCATGTAGTCAAAGACAATCTATTTGAAGTTCCGCCTTTATTCAAACTCATTCAGCAGGAAAGCAAAACCGAGTGGAAGGAGATGTACCAGGTGTTCAATATGGGACATAGAATGGAATTATATGTTGATGAAAAAGTAGCTGAAGATATTATTGAAATTTCAAAATCATTCAACGTAGATGCCAAAATAGTGGGTAGGGTAGAAGCTTCAGAAGAGAAAAAATTGACAATTAGAAGTGAGTTTGGGGAGTTTGAATACTAATAGGTTTTCAATTTTCACACGAAGCAAAATAAGATTAAATAAGGGCACAGAGAAATTGAAGGAAAAATTGATTTTTTCAATTAACTATTCGGTGAATGCCATCTTTGAGCATTTTTGTATTGAAATTTATTAGTAGACCCACTTTTAATTCCGAAAATTTTAAATAAGTGAGTAATTGTGCAAAATGTACAGGAGCAAGATTTTCTAGAGATTTTACTTCAATGATTATTTTACTCTCAACCAGTAGGTCAATTCTGTAGCCTACATCCATTTTAATTTCTTTATAGAAAAATGGCATGGGATGTTGTTGTTTCACTTCCAAACCGGCAGCACGTAAGTCATAAGCTAAAGCATTTTCATAAGTCGATTCTAACAGGCCCGGCCCCAAAATTTTGTGAAGCTCAAGTGCAATTCCAATGATCCGGTATGATAAATCCTGTTCCTTCATTATTCTAAAGTACAACAGTTTCTTCTTAACTGCCTTTCTTTGTGATCTTCATTTATTTTGCTTCGTGCTCTTCGTGTGAAAATTTTAATTGCGCCCTTTGCGAGAAATTTTGTCCAGAACCTCCAACTTCGGTTCAATATATCTCCTACAAAAAGGAGCATCCGGATTTTTTCGGTAGTAATCCTGTATCTGCTCCCTCGAAGCCTTAAATTCATTGAACGCCAATACCTGCGTCACCAGGAGTTCCTTAAATTGCTGCTGAAGTTTTTTCAGGATCTTTCTAATTTCCACTTCATCTTCCGAAGAGAAAAAGTAAACAGCACTACGATATTTATCCCGAAACGAATGATTTGAAGTGGAATTGTGCGTATGAAGATGCACCTCTAAAAGCCGCTCCAAATTTGTCATTTTTGGAAGGTAATGCACAATGACAGCTTCAGAGAATGTATCGGCTGGAGCTTCAGAAGCAATATATCCCTGCTCCACCTTCAGCACGCCTTCCACCGACTGGAAAACTGCTTCGGTACACCAGTGACAACCTCCGCCCAGGCCTATTTTGTTCATTTTACTCATTGTTCTAAAGATACAAAAGAAGCATCATTTAGAATTACTTTGCGATCTATGCGCTTTTTCCTTTGCAGACTCTGCGAGAAATATCTTCGCAATATCGAACATGTCCTTGCTGAATAATTTTTATCTCCAGCACAAATCCTTTTCAGAAATCCGACAGATTTATCGTAAATTTGCTGCTTTAAGGAGATGTTATGATCGAGAAATTGAATATTGTGAAGCAGCGTTTTGACGAGGTGAATGACCTGATCATTCAGCCCGACGTGATTGCCGATCAAAAGCGCTATATAGAGCTAAATAAAGAGTACAAGGAGTTAAAGAAATTGATGGACGTTCGCGCCGAGTACGTGAGCCTTATCGAGAATAAAAAAGAGGCCGAAGAGATCATCGCCGATGGCAGTGATCCCGAGATGACAGATATGGCCAAACTTCAACTCGAAGAAGCCAAAGAGCAGATTCCCGGAATGGAGGAGAAGATAAGGATGATGCTTGTGCCAAAAGATCCCGAAGACGCCAAGAACGTGGTGATGGAGATTCGTGCCGGTACAGGTGGGGACGAGGCCAGTATTTTTGCAGGAGACCTTTATCGCATGTACACCAAATATATTGAAAGCAAAGGCTGGAAACACCAGATTGTTGATTTTAGCGAGGGTACCAGCGGCGGATTCAAAGAAATCATTTTTGACGTGACCGGCGAAGATGTCTACGGAACATTAAAATTTGAAGCCGGGGTACACCGTGTGCAACGGGTACCGCAAACTGAAACCCAGGGGCGGGTACATACCTCTGCCGCTACGGTTATGGTATTACCAGAAGCCGAAGAATTTGATGTGGAGATCGATCCAAAAGAGGTGCGAATTGACTATTTCTGTTCTTCAGGACCAGGTGGGCAGTCGGTGAACACCACTTATTCCGCGGTGCGTTTAACTCACATCCCTACAGGATTGGTGGCGCAGTGCCAGGATCAAAAATCCCAGCATAAGAACAAGGAAAAGGCATTCCGCGTGTTGAGGTCAAGGCTTTATGAGCAGGAGCTGGCCAAGAAAATGGAAGCCGATGCAGCCAAGAGAAACTCTATGGTTTCCAGCGGAGACAGGAGTGCAAAGATCCGAACTTACAATTATGCACAGGGCCGTGTAACCGATCACCGAATTGGTCTTACCCTTTACGATCTTGGGAACATCATCAACGGAGATATCCAGAAGATCCTCGACGAATTACAACTAGTAGAAAACACAGAAAAACTGAAAGAGAATTCCGACGTTTTTTAGAACATAATTCCAAAAGCTGCCGCACTCCGGCAGCTTTTTTTATTTCCAGCCAATGACCACTTCCCAGCTTACCGAACAAATACGCCTCAAAAAGTCCTTTTTATGCGTGGGGCTTGATGTAGACCTTGAGAAGATTCCTCAACATCTTTTAAAAGAAGAAGATCCTGTTTTCGCTTTTAACAAGGCCATTATTGATGCCACCCATCACCTGGCTGTGGCTTACAAGCCCAACCTGGCTTTTTACGAAGCACATGGAATAAAGGGCTGGAAAGCACTGGAAAAAACCATTAATTACCTGAACGAAAATCACCCCGATATCTTTACCATTGCCGATGCAAAAAGGGGGGATATTGGCAATACTTCGGGCATGTATGCAAAGGCCTTTTTTGAAGATTTGCAGTTTGATTCGGTCACCGTGGCCCCTTACATGGGAAAAGATTCCGTAGAGCCATTTTTGGCCTATGAAGATAAACACACCATTTTACTGGCCCTGACTTCTAACGCCGGGGCTTATGATTTTCAGACACAAACCATAAATGGAGAGGAACTTTATAAAGAAGTGATCAAAACCTCTAAAAAATGGAATAATGGGCAAAATCTCATGTACGTGGTTGGTGCTACAAAAGCAGAATTTTTAAAGGATATTCGAAAAATTATTCCTGAAAGTTTCCTCCTGGTGCCGGGAGTTGGTGCCCAGGGCGGAAGTTTGGAAGAAGTATGTAAATTCGGGATGAACCGTAATGTAGGCCTGCTCGTAAATGCGTCCCGTGCTATTATCTATGCTTCGGAAGGAATGGATTTTGCTGAAGCAGCTGCGGCAGAAGCAGAAAAGCTACAGCAGGAAATGGCAACATTTTTATAGGAATTTCTTCGGAAAGACCTGTCAAAAATGGCATTTTTGGCACCTCATATTTTTTGATCATGAACACCTTCTACGACCAGTTAAACCGAAAAATTGAGCTGAAGGAAACTCCGCAACGAATTGTGAGCCTGGTGCCCAGCCAGACGGAATTGCTGGTTGATCTTGGGCTTGAGCAGCAAATTTTGGGAATAACAAAATTCTGTGTGCATCCCGAAGACCTCAGGAAGCAGAAAAAGGTGGTTGGGGGTACCAAACAGGTGCATTTTGACCGCATAGCAGCACTGCAACCCGATATCATCCTCTGTAATAAGGAAGAAAACACCCAAGAAATGGTTACGGAGCTTGAAAAGATCGCTCCCGTTCATGTTTCAGATATCTACACTATAGATGATTCCCTCGAACTCATCAGGCAATACGGCGAAATCTTTCAAGTGATCGACAAAGCTTCAGAAATAATTGAAAAGATAGAGCTAGAAAAAGCAGATTTTCAGGAATACGTCAAAGATTTTCCGGAGCGAAAAGTGGCGTACTTTATCTGGAAAAATCCGTGGATGGTGGCAGGGAAAGATACTTTTATAGATCACCTGCTGGAACTTAACCGCTTCAAAAATGCCTTTTTAGAAGAGGACTCCCGTTACCCCGAAATATCCCTGGCACAGCTCGATGAAAGAGAGGTGGAGGTGGTACTGCTTTCTACAGAACCATTTCCTTTTAAAGAGAAAGATGTAGAAGCTTTGAAAAAAGAAGTGAAGTTGGGCTGCATCCAGGTTGTGGACGGGGAATACTTTAGCTGGTATGGGTCGCGCCTTAAGGCTGCTTTTACCTACTTCAGGAAAGTTCAGGCTGTTTTATCCTGACTCTGCTCCATACGACGGATCTCTTTTAAGATCTTGCACGCCTTATCATTGAGCATGTCACTTCGCAGCTTATCCACTAAAGCGAGCTCAAAAGAACGGCGCATGAGAAAACAGTACTTCTCACGAAGCCTTTCCAACGTAGATCTGGGTTCAAATAATCGAAACATATACTTATATTAATACTGCAAAGATATCCTGCAGTTTTTCGAAGAATTCATAACTGAAAGTTAACTTAATGGTAAAACTGTGTTGAACCCTGGTCTCTCTTGTTAAAAAGTTATAAGGCAGACTCATAGAGTTGAGGTTCTACAAGGGTTTAAAGGAATTATTCACTGTTCATAACCCCATTTTTCAATGAGTAATGCTTAAGGTATAGGGAGTAAATTTTAAATTACTGTTCCTCCTTAAAATGCCATTTTTGGAACCTCTTTCTAACCTTTAGGTAATTAAAGATTTTCAGCGCGCAACCTGCAACAGGAAAAACCCACAACTCGCAACAGCAATGCTTCAACAGAATCGAGACTTTTTGTACAGCTAAAATGGATTAAACTTTAATCCTTAAACCTTAGTCTTTTCTAGTCCTGCAAAGCAAAAACGCGCTTCAGCAGATTGGTGGTACGGGCAGAAAAGTCGTTCCTTATTTCCTTTTCTTCAACTGCGATCATGGTGTAAACCCCTTGAAGAGCTTGTTGTGTCACATAATCGGCAAGATCGGGATTGACGTTATTGGTAAGCGGAATGGCGTTGTATCTTTCAATAATTTTTGTCCATACCTGGGTGGCTCCCACTTTTTCAAGGGAATTGGTGATCACAGGGTTGAATTTTGAATAGAGAGGCTCTGTGGTTTTATTGGCCAGGTAAGTTGTTGCAGCAATGTCGTCTCCCAGTAAAATATTTTTAGCATCGGTAAAGGTGATTTGCTTTACGGCATCTACAAAAATAGGTGTAGCTTCCTGTACCGCATCTTCAGCGGCCCGGTTGAGCACACGTAAACCTTCATCGGCCAGAGAACTCAACCCAATGTCGCGTAGGGTTTGATCTACTTTTTGTAATTCGGGAGGAAGCCCAATGCGCACCAGTTCATTCTTAAAGAAACCATCTTCCTGTGTTAGTTTGGTCACCTGCTTGTCTATCCCAAAATTGAGCGCCTGTCGCAGGCCTGCAGCTACTTCGGCATTAGAAATCCCTGTTCCTTCCTGCGGAAGCGAATCGGCTATTTGTTGTAATTCGGCACAGCCGAAAAAAAGCGGGAGAAATATAAGGGTTACAAATTTTTTCATGATAATTTTTTTCAAAGATAGTTATTAAAATTCCCGCTATTTGCCGGGCGAATTTTACTCTTAATTATATAAATACTATGGTCTTGTTATTGTACACGAGCGTTTTTCGGTCAATATGTAATTTTATCGCCCTTGCCAGAACTACTTTTTCCAGGTCCCTGCCTTTGAGGATAAGATCTTTTATAGAATGGGTGTGAGAAATTCGGGTAATATCCTGTTCAATAATTGGCCCCTCATCTAACTGGGCGGTGACGTAATGTGAAGTAGCACCAATGATTTTTACTCCGCGTTTATAAGCAGAATGATAAGGTTTGGCCCCTGCAAAAGCCGGCAGGAAAGAGTGGTGGATATTGATAATGCGATTTGGATATGCTTCAATAAGCCCATCGGGAATAATTTGCATATATCTGGCCAGAACAAAAAAGTCTATTTTTTCCTGTCGCAGCAATTCTAAATGTCTTTTTTCAGCTTCGGGTTTATTGTTTTTGGTAATGGGGACATGATAAAAAGGAATATCAAATTTTTCGGCTGTAGAACGCAAGTATTCGTGGTTGCTAATGATCAAAGGAATATCTACGGGAAGTTCCCCGGCTTTGTGTCTTCCCAAAAGGTCATAAAGGCAATGGTCATATTTTGATACAAAAATGCCCATTCTCAATTTAGCTTCTGCTGAATATATTCGCCAAAACATTTGATATGGCACTGCCAGTTCTTCAGAAAATGCTTGCTTAAGCGAGTCAATATTTGTAGCGTCTAAAAATTCACATTCCAGCCTCATTACAAATATTGAATTTTCTACATCTACATATTGATCAATGTATACTATGTTTCCTTTACGATTAAAAATGAAGGAGGTGACCTTTGAAATAATTCCGGCTTTATCGGGGCAATGAATTAAGAGTATGAAACTTGACATGGCTTATATTTGGGCCTTTAAAAGTAGATAAATCATAGCATTTGCACTAATACGAGGTAGACTTTGTGCTATTTGTAAATCTAGTTACCAACTATTTCAATTTTCGTAAATTGCATGCTTAAATAGATCATAAAATTGAACATGGAACAACAAGCTCCTTATAAACCTAATAATAAAGTAAGAATTGTAACCGCAGCTTCGCTCTTTGACGGGCATGATGCCGCCATAAATATTATGCGCCGTATCATCCAGTCTACGGGAGTAGAGGTAATTCACCTGGGGCATGACCGCAGTGTGGAGGAGGTGGTGAATTGTGCAATCCAGGAAGATGCCAATGCCATTGCCATGACCTCCTACCAGGGTGGGCATACCGAATACTTTAAATATATGCACGATCTGCTTAAAGAAAAAGGGGCCGGGCACATCAAGATCTTTGGCGGCGGTGGCGGTGTAATTCTGCCTGAAGAGATCAAAGAGCTTGAAGAATACGGAATTACCAGGATCTATTCTCCCGATGATGGCCGCGAACTTGGGCTGCAGGGAATGATCAACGACCTGGTGAAAAAATCTGATTACCCGCTGGGGGACAGCCTCAACGGGGAGGTAGAAGAGTTGGAGAAGAAAACCCCGGGAGCTATTGCGAGGGTGATTTCGGCTGCCGAGAATTTTCCTGAAGTTGCCAAAGAAACTCTTGATAGGATCCATTCTGAAAATAAAGAAAAAGAGATCCCCGTGCTGGGAATTACCGGAACAGGAGGTGCCGGAAAATCTTCTTTGGTAGATGAGCTTGTGCGGCGCTACCTTATGGATTTTCCTGAAAAAACTATTGGGATTATTTCTGTAGACCCTTCAAAAAGGAAGACTGGCGGAGCCCTTTTAGGAGATCGTATCAGGATGAATGCGATCAACAATCCACGGGTTTATATGAGGTCTTTGGCTACCCGTCAATCTAATCTTGCCCTGTCAAAATATGTTGCTGAAGCCATTGAGGTGCTAAAAGCCGCGAGTTATGACCTTATTGTTCTGGAAACTTCGGGAATTGGGCAAAGTGATACAGAGATCCTGGAGCATTCTGATGTTTCACTTTATGTGATGACGCCCGAATTTGGGGCAGCTACTCAGCTGGAAAAGATCGATATGCTCGACTTTGCCGATCTTGTAGCGATCAACAAATTCGATAAACGTGGTGCTCTAGACGCCCTTCGCGATGTGAAAAAACAATATCAGCGCAACCACGGGTTGTGGCATGAAAACCCTGATAGTCTTCCTGTTTTTGGAACTATTGCTTCTCAATTCAACGATCCCGGTATGAACACGCTTTACAAGCAGATCATGGACAGGATCGATGAGAAAGTTGGAAGTAAGTTTAGTTCTACTTTCAACATCTCAAAGGAAATGAGTGAAAAGATCTTTGTGATCCCGCCAAACAGGACGCGATATCTTTCTGAAATTTCAGAAAATAACCGCAGCTATGATGAAAAAACGGCCTCACAGGCTGAAGTTGCTCAAAAGCTCTACGGAATATATAAAACCATTGAATCGGTAACCGGAACTAAGGTCGGTCTAAATCAATACGGATTCGAAGAAGATGAGCTGAAGGATGCCACAACTTCAGAAAATGAGGAGCTGGTAAACCTACTGAAGAAAGAGTTTGATAAAGTTAAAATGGACCTCGATCCTTACAACTGGGAGATCGTTACCGGGTGGGATGAAAAAGTGAATAAATATAAAGATCCTATCTACTCCTTTAAGGTGCGCGATAAGGAGATTAAAATTGAAACCCATACCGAATCCCTTTCCCATACCCAGATCCCGAAGGTTGCATTACCAAAATACCAGGCCTGGGGTGACATTTTAAGATGGTGCCTGCAGGAAAATGTGCCGGGAGAATTCCCTTATACTGCCGGATTGTATCCTTTTAAAAGACAGGGGGAAGATCCTACCAGGATGTTTGCGGGAGAAGGTTCGCCGGAACGTACCAACCGCCGTTTCCATTACGTGAGTATGGGCTTACCGGCAAAGCGACTTTCTACGGCATTTGATTCGGTCACGCTTTACGGAAACGATCCTGATCATCGCCCTGATATCTATGGAAAGATAGGGAATGCCGGAGTGTCAATCTGCTGTCTCGATGATGCGAAGAAGTTATATTCTGGTTTTGATCTTGCCGACCCTATGACTTCCGTAAGTATGACCATTAACGGTCCTGCGCCAATGTTGCTTGGGTTCTTTATGAACGCTGCTATAGATCAGCAGTGTGAGAAATACATCAAAGAGAACGGTCTTGAGAAAGAGGTGCAGGAAAAGATCGATAAGATCTATGCTGAAAAAGGAATGGGGCAGCCAAAATACAGAGGCGAACTCCCGGAAGGAAATGACGGACTCGGACTCATATTATTGGGTGTTACCGGAGATCAGGTGTTGCCGGCAGATGTTTATGAAGATATTAAAAAAAGGACCCTTAGCCAGGTGCGGGGAACTGTACAGGCAGATATCCTGAAGGAAGATCAGGCGCAGAACACCTGTATCTTTTCAACAGAATTCGCTTTGAGGTTGATGGGTGACGTACAGGAATATTTCATTCAGGAAAATGTACGGAATTTCTATTCAGTTTCTATTTCAGGTTATCACATCGCTGAAGCCGGGGCTAACCCAATTACGCAGCTCGCCCTAACGCTTGCCAATGGATTCACCTATGTAGAATATTACCTGAGCAGGGGAATGGACATTAATAAATTCGGGCCGAATTTATCGTTCTTTTTCTCTAACGGGGTTGATCCCGAATATGCGGTGATTGGAAGGGTAGCGAGAAAGATCTGGGCAAAAGCCCTGAAGTATAAGTACGGTGCGAATCCGCGGGCGCAGATGCTGAAGTACCACATCCAGACTTCCGGAAGATCACTGCATGCACAGGAAATTGATTTTAATGACATAAGAACCACACTTCAGGCGCTTTATGCTATTTATGACAACTGTAATTCTTTGCACACCAATGCTTACGATGAAGCTATTACTACGCCTACAGAGGCTTCAGTAAGAAGAGCGATGGCTATACAGTTGATCATCAATAAAGAATTGGGGTTAACAAAGAATGAGAATCCAATCCAGGGAGCATTTATAATAGAAGAGCTTACCGATCTTGTGGAAGAAGCAGTACTTCAGGAATTTGACCGCATCACCGAAAGAGGCGGCGTTCTTGGTGCAATGGAAACCATGTACCAGCGGAGTAAAATTCAGGAGGAGAGTCTTTACTACGAAACCCTAAAACACAATGGAGATTTCCCGATCATTGGAGTAAATACTTTCCTTAGCTCTACAGGTTCCCCAACTGTGACTCCCGGAGAAGTAATCCGTGCCACCGAGGAGGAAAAACAGAGTCAGATCCAAACATTGCAGGACCTGCATGAGGCGAAGAAGGAACTGGAACATGCAACCCTTGAAAAGGTGAAAAATGCTGCCATTCAGAATGAGAATATTTTTGAGGTGCTTATGGAAGCTACAAAGGTTTGTTCATTAGGACAGATCACTACAGCTTTATTTGAAGTAGGAGGGCAGTACAGGAGAAATATGTAAGCAGAGAGCCGATGTGCGACAGCGACGTCGGGAACCTCTTGAAAATTTATATTCAAACCTCACAGGTTTTAAAAACCTGTGAGGTTTTTTGTGAGAAGTTTTTTATTTTTAAAGGGCTACAATAACTGCCTTCCCTTTTTCCAGCCAAACCTGCAAGGTCTCTTTTGGACCATGTATGTTTTACAGGAGAAGGATTCATATGGTCCTTAGATAATAGGAATTCCAGTCCTCCAGACCATACTTCTGTAGGCAGATATATAACAAGATAAACTTTAGGAGAAGTAGTTATTCACCTGATATGATTGATTTGAAAAGGGGTCTCAAAAATGGCATTTTTGAGACCCCTTTCCATAATTCTTTAAATCTTCAGAAATAAAATTTGCGCTATTCTTCGTCGTCAAATGGGTTATCGAAAGGAATATTGTCATCTGGGTCTACATCATCATAATTCACTCCCGGCGGATTAAATAATCCCCAGCGGTCAATTATGTAATTCCATTGGTCAAAATTCTTTACCCATTCTGCGAAAAGCACCCGGAATTCTTCAACCTCTCCTCTTAGCATTTCCAGATATTCAACTTCCTTAAAACCTTCCATGACAAACCCATTACAACCCACGTATATTTCGCGGGCGCATTTTCGAATGATCGCTGCATTCTCCATCTTTATGTCATAGAGGTCGACACCTTCTGCTCCGGCTATTTTAGGCGCGAGCTGTAGAGCATCGGTATACATATTATGGGCTACCGCAGTAGTGAATTCGTCTTCTTCGGGCACCAGTTGTATTATGCGCTCTACAATTTCAAGAATTTCCATTGCCTTACGGTACAATGGCATACGCTCCAGTTTGTCTTTATTCACAACGCAGGGCGTTAGGCTGGAGACTCGTCTTCAATGTTACTGGCGGAATTGTCCTGGTGAAGTTTCCACTTCTCGTAGTCTACAAGATCATCACTTACCAGTGCAAGGCAGGCCGCAATTACTCCTGCGTCATCAAGAAAACCGGCGACGGGAATAAAATCGGGGATGAGGTCCAGGGGCATGAGTACGTAGAGCAAAGCTCCCACAACTGCAGCAATAGTTTTCCAGGGCACTTCCCTGTAATTGCCGTTCCAGTAATCCCGAACAAGGCTAAACATACTTTTTGCCTTGGCCAGGTATCCGCTCATCGATTCATTGTTACGGAATTTGTCTTCAATTTTTTGCTCTTTTGCAAGTACCTTTTTAAGGTCCTTTTGTTCTACCTTCTCTGCCTGTTCATTAAGAGCGCGATTTGCCTCTTCGGGGCTAATGTCTTTCATAATTGTTTGATCTTAATTTTTATTTTGGTTTAGTTGTCCGGTTCTTCTTAATATATTGTCAATGGTATATTCCGCAGCACTTTTAATCTTTGAGAGCTCCCGCCATTCAATTGGTGTCGCAACACCTGCATCTTCAGTGGCTCTTAAAGAGTAAGGGCATACAGCGGTTTGGGCATATGCATTCCGCAGATAATCTACAAAAATTTTTGATCCGCGCTTTTCTTTTCTTATTTCCGTAGTGAATAATTCGGGATGGCGCTTTTCTGCTTCTTCTGCTATTTCGCGGGCAGTTGCTTTTACCTGGTCAAAATCTTTTCCTCTTCTTATCTTGTAGTATAAATGTAAGCCGCTTTTCCCGCTGGTCATAAGGGAAGGGTCTATGTCTTTCACATTTAATAATTCCCGCAGTGCCTTAGCCCCTTTCTTTATTTTTTCAAAATCATCATCGGAAGGATCCAGGTCAAAGATGACTTTATCGGGCTGCCGCAATTTGTCCTTTTTGCTCAACCATATATGAAATGCCACGGTGCCCTGGTTGGCGAGGTACACAAGCGTTTTGGTGTCATTGCAAAGAATTTGTGTGTTTGATCCTTCTTCGGTTTCAATTTCTATAGTCTTTATAAAACCAGGAAAATAATCTGAAATGCTTTTTTGATAGAATCCGTTGTTGTCAATCCCGTTTGGAAATCGGTGCAGGGTAAATGGCCTGTCCTTTAGATAAGGAAGCATGAGAGGGGCCACTTTTTTATAATAAGTCACCATGTCTCCCTTGGTGATCTTTTTCTTCGGAAAAATGATCTTGTCATAATTTGAAATCTCTACCCCGGCCACTGTCATTTACTGCAGATTTTTAGATTCTTCTTGTGCTATTTGCTTCAGTGTCCTTCCTGAAGTGACGCTTTTAGACTGAGTGCTTACAGGGTTGCGGCGGGCATCGGCTTCGGCATCATCCTGCTTCATAAGCAGCCAGTTTCCCTTCATCTTTCCGCTTTTCATTTCTACAAGATTATATCCGCCTTTAAGCTTTTTTCCGTGAAGGGTGACCTCAATACTGCCTGCATTAAAACTTTCTTCCAGGGAAATAAGCTTACCATCTTCATCTTTTTTATTGCTCTCAATGGTGCCGGTGTCCCAAATCATTACCGTACCCCCGCCATATTCTCCTTTTGGGATTACTCCCTCAAAATCGGCATAGGCAATTGGATGATCTTCGGTGGGGATCGCCATTCTCTTTACTGAAGGATCTGTGCTTGGGCCTTTGGGTACCGACCATGATTTAAGGGTGTTGTCAATTTCCAGCCTAAAGTCGTAATGAAGGTTGGTGGCATCGTGCTTCTGAATTACAAATATGGGTTGCTCATTTTTCTTCTTAGATGGCACATCCCGCGGCTCACCGGTCTTGCTGAAATCCCTTTTTTCATTATAACTTTTCATGCTATTCATTTTTGCACATCCCGCAGGTTGGAAAATGTACAAAAAATGCTTCTGCACCTTCGTTAAAGAAGTCTCAAAACTTATTCTGAAATAAAATGAATATGGATGGAAGGTTGTTTTTGCATGAAGTTTATTTTAGATACTTTTGTCGCGTGTAATCTTTAGCACCAAACTAATTAAATGGAAGGAATTTGGGTATTTGCCATTGCGGTGTTTACAGGGTTTATTGCTATCAATAATCCTGTAGGAAATGTGCCTATTTTCCTTAGCCTTACCCGCCAGGCCGATAGGCCTACCAAAAAGAAAATTTCTAAAAAGGCCACTTTTACAGCCTTTGTTATTGTCTCTGGATTTATAATCCTGGGTAAATATATCTTCGATTTTTTCGGGCTTACCATTCCTGCCTTTAAGATTACCGGGGGCATCCTGGTATTTTTTGTAGGTTTTGAAATGATTCGCGCGCAGGTATCAAGTATTGACAACCAGACAGAAATAAACTTCAACGAAGAAATATCTATTTCACCGCTTGGGATTCCTATCCTTGCCGGTCCCGGTACTATTGTAACAGCAATGAACTTTACTACTACCGCCACCTACCTGCAATTGGGCATAATCCTGGTGATGTTTGCGCTGGTAATGTGGCTAAATCACCTGGCATTTCTCTCAAGTGAATACCTTGTGCGCTATATTGGAGCCAATAAAATTGTGGTGGTAGAGAAAATTATGGGTCTTATCATTGCAATTATTGGCGTTAACATGCTGATAGAAGGGATTCACATCGCCTTTATGGAATAAAATAAATAATAAATTGGTTTTTAGTAGGTTATCGGTTTTATAGTTGTACCTTCGCCTCCAATTTAAATTTATATAATGAATAAAGGTACAGTTAAGTTCTTTAACGAATCAAAAGGTTACGGATTTATTAAGGACGAAGAGTCAAATGATGAGTATTTCGTACATGCTAATGGTCTTGTAGATGAGATTAGACAGGATGACGAAGTAACTTTCGACCTTGAAGAAGGTAGAAAAGGTGTAAATGCAGTAAACGTGAGACAAGCTTAGTCTCAATTTTTGATATTTATATTCTTAAGCCTTGCTATTTAGTAAGGCTTTTTTTATGCCTTACCCGAAAATACATCTGTGGATGCTGGAATTTTTATTACCTTAATTCCATGAAAAGAATTATCTTTTTTTTGTTCCTGAGCCTGCAGGTATCCGCCCAGGAATTGATGATAAAAAAAGGAATTGTCGTAGATGACTTCAAGGTCTCTGACACCCTCCAGGAAAGTTATGCCCTTTATCTTCCCACAACGTATCAAAATAACAAATTATGGCCGGTACTTTTCTTGTTTGACGGAGAGGGCAGAGGGAAGGCTGCTGCACAATTATTCCAGTCTACTGCCGAGGAGCAGGGGTACATCCTTGTCTCTTCAAATAATATAAGTGAACAAAATGAATTAAAGGAAAATGCCGTTATTGCCGCGAGGTTGTTACAACGAGCCGCGAATATTTTACCTTTAGATTCCCGGCAAATAGCCGCTGCAGGTTCTATGACCGGCGGTAAGGTGGCAAGTTCGCTGCCTCTTATTTTTGATAATTTTCTTGGTGTTGTGGCAGTTGGAGACCACTGGGTGAATTTTAACCTGCTTGATAATAAAAAGAATTTCCTCTTTATTGGAATAGTAGGAGATGAACAATTTTCGGGTCGGGCAATGAATAGCACTGCAGCTGCTCTTTCCCAACTCAGGTTTCCCACACAGATCTATACTTATTCCGGAGGGGAAGACTGGCCTGTTCCAGAGATCATTTCCAGTGCGGTGGGCTCTCTTACGCTTGAAGCTATGCGCGAAGGGAATCGCCCTTTAGATAATCAGCTCATTGAACAGTTGTACCGTAACGATCTTTCCCGCGTAAACAGGCTAATGAGCCAAAATCAACTTATAAATGCCGAAGTTCTTCTGGAGGTGATGGAAGAAAAGTACGATAAGCTGGTGAATATGGCCGAAATAAGGTCAAAACAGGACCAGTTGTTGCGTTCCCGGAATTACGACCAGCAAAAACGCCAGCAAGTAAGCATTCTTCAAAAAGAATCGAGACTGCTGGATGATTTTGTTTATTACCTGGAAGATGATATTCGCACCGCAAATTTTGAAAATCTTGGCTGGTGGAATTATCAGAAAAATCAGTTGGATTCCCTCGCCCAAAGAAAAGATGGGGAGGCAAAAATGGCACTTCGGTTAAAAGATTTTATAAAAGAATATATTCATCTTAAACGCCAGGACATGAATAATTCTCGTGTGCCTCTGGAGAGTGAACTCATAACGAATATGATTCAGACCATTTTTGATCCCAAAGCCTTTGGCGCCTATAAAAATATCATTTCTCTAAGCGCGCAGGACAATGATTTCTCCACAGCCTACTTCTACCTTGAAGAAATGCTGAAGCACGGTTATAAAGACATGCAGGGATTATACAACATTGAAGGAACTTTGGGCTTACGCCTAACCCCTGAATACAATCAGATCATTGAAAATTACCTGGGCGCCTCGAAATTTTATGATTCTAAAGAAGAGTCTCAAAAATGAGGTTTTTAGGCATTTTTCTGTTTCTGTTGTTCCCGGGTGTGGCCATTGGGCAGCAGGACTCTGCATTTATTGCATTTCAGGAAGAGATCAATTCAGAATTTAAAGATGCGGCTACTTCTCCTTTGTCAGAAAAGGATCGGGAAAGTTTTGAAGCTCTGGATTTTTTTCCGTTTGATCCCGACTTCAGGGTTGAAGCTGAATTTTTGAGAACTTCTCAGGAAGTTCCTTTTGCTATGCCCACTACTTCTGAAAAAAAGAAGATGTATGTGAAGTATGGCGAATTGTATTTTACTCTTAAAGGAAAAGAATTTAAACTGAATGTTTACCAGAGCCTGGCACTCTCACAAACTGAAGAATACAAAGACTACCTGTTTTTGCCTTTTACAGATCCTACTAACGGAGTGACTACTTATGGAGGAGGAAGGTATCTTGATTTAACGATCCCTGCCACCAAGGTGGTTCAGCTGGATTTCAATAAAGCTTACAATCCGTATTGTGCTTATAGCGGTGGCTATTCCTGTCCCATTCCGCCAGCCGAAAACAAGCTGGGAATACCTGTAACCGCAGGGGTGAAGAAGTACAAGGAGCACTAGCTCAGTTTAGATAACCAGATTCCGATTAAAACGGCAGCAATTCCCAGGAAGATACTTCCGGCAGAATATATCCCAAAGTTGATGTAATCTCCTGCTTTCAGCAAAGCCTGGTTTTCAAAGCTAAATGCCGAAAAGGTGGTGAACCCGCCACAGAATCCGGTGGCGAGCAGCAAAGTTGTGTTAGGGGAAATGGCCTCCTGTTTCATTCCCAATCCTAATATGAACCCTATCAAAAGACTTCCGAAGAAATTAACCAGCAGCGTGCCCAGCGGGATGGAAGAAACTGAGTTGAGGTTTTTTGAAATTAGAAATCGAAGGGCACTGCCAAATCCCCCGCCAAGAAAAACCAGTAGCACCTGTTTCATTATTCTACCGGAATATAAATTTCTGTGACCCAGAGCGCCGGATTGTCAATTTTAGTAGGGTCGGTAATCAGCATCTCAAAAGGTTGGCCTTGTGCATTTACAATTAAACCGTTTTCTTCAATATAACGGTAAGTGCGCTCCCAGGCTTCGGAAGCATTCTTGTGATGCCCATTAAGAGTGGTTTTAACCACTTTTTGAGGCTCGAGATAGCCATTGAGGATCTCACTTCCGGCAGGAGTAATCACCTGGCTTGGGGTAGGAACGCCGGCAGAAAATATCGTAGTTCCATTGCGGTCATCCCGCTGATTATAAATAATAAGAGGCTGCCCGCTTATTGAAATGTTGTTCTGGTTCATGTACAGTTTCACCTGTTCAATCATACTGGCTGCACGGGTATTAACCTCACCCATGCGTGAGGCGGTAGTGGTGTACATATAATATCCTCCACCATGTTCGGTCACCCCGTCTACATTAATGGAATAGGCCTCCATCTTTCTGGTGACGTGCTGTTCCAGGTTCTCAATACTCTGTTCAAAGATGGGAAGAAAAACTTCGGCGAGTTCTTCATCCTGCACGGTAAAAGCCAGTTTTTCCTTAAAGCTTTGATTGCCTTCCAGCTTCCAGGTGACCCGTGTGCCTTCATCTTCGGGAGTGAAGGTCCAGGTGATTTTACCTTCGGCTTCACCAATTATGGTTTGAGTCTTCAGTATTTGTTCAATATTTGAATAGGGGATTGCTGCTGTCGTTACTATACGTCCATCTCTTATGGCCTCTGCCTGCCATGAAATAACTGTGTCTTTTTCAGAAGTCGCTCCGGCAACATTGAGATCCATTCCTTCAATTTGGGTCCAGGCTTCCCAGGATTTCCAGTTCGAAAAATCGGCTACCTCGCGAAATAGCATTGGCGCAGGCGCATTAATGAGCTTGCTGGTCTCAACTTTGTATTGGCCATCTTGAGTGGCAATGTATATGGAGCCTGCGATAAAGAGGATTAACAGCAGGAAAAGAAGGTACTTTAAGATCTTCATGATGTGAGGCGGGTTTATAGTATTTATTATGCTAATATAAATAATTTGAAAATGTTAATTCTTACATTTGTTAACTAATGGTGAAAGTCTTGCAGGTTGGAAATTTATACTGCTTTCCTTCCTGAAAGTTTCTCCGACACTTTTAATAATTAAACTCTTAAAAATGAAAATTAAAGCTTATTTGATGCTGTTTTTTGCGGCAACAATTCTTTTTTCCTGCGCAGATTCCAAGATGGAAAATCCTGCAGCTGTGGGAGAAGTTGATCAAACCGATGATTTTGATTATCAGGTAGATGAATTTGCAGATATCAAGATCTTGCGGTACCAGATTCCCGGCTGGGAAGATCTTAGCCTAAAGGAGCAAAAACTGGTGTATTACCTTGTACAGGCCGGTCTTAGCGGAAGAGATATTATTTGGGACCAGAACTATAAACACAATCTTAAAATAAGGGAAGCCCTTGAAAATATCTACGCCAGTTACGAAGGAGATAAAACTACCGATGACTGGAAGAATTTTGAAACCTACCTTAAGAGGGTGTGGTTCTCTAATGGGATTCACCACCATTACTCAATGGACAAGCTGAAACCTGAATTCAGCAAAGAATATTTTGATACCCTTCTTAGCGAGACCAACACTCAGCTTACAGGAGAGGCGTATGAAGTGATCTTTAATGATAAAGACGCTAAAAAGGTGAACCTTGATGAATCTAAAGGTTTGGTTGAAGGTTCTGCGGTTAACTTTTATGGTGAAGGCATCACTGCAAAAGATGTTGAGCAGTTCTATGCCAACAAAAAATCCCCAAACCCAAACAGACCTTTGGCGTTTGGTCTTAATTCAAAACTTGTAAAGGAAAACGGGCAAATCGTTGAAAAAGTTTACAAGAGTGGCGGCATGTATGGCCCTGCAATAGACAAGATCATCTTCTGGTTGGAAAAGGCAAAAGGAGTTGCCGAAAATCAGCAGCAAGCAGATGCACTTGGGCTGTTAATAAAGTATTACACAACCGGAGATCTTCAAACCTGGGATGACTACAATATCGCCTGGGTTGAAGCTACCGAAGGAAATATTGACTACATCAACAGTTTTATCGAAGTTTATAACGACCCGCTTGGTTACACAGGTTCTTATGAAACTATTGTGCAGATCAAAGATTTTGATATGAGCAAGAAGATGCAGGTGCTTGAAGAAAACGTGCAGTGGTTTGAAGACAATGCACCTTTGATGGAAGAGCACAAGAAAGATTCTGTGGTAGGAGTTACTTACAAAACAGTGATCGTTGCAGGAGAGGCAGGAGATGCTTCGCCGGCTACTCCTATTGGTGTAAACCTTCCTAACTCTAACTGGATAAGAAAAGAGCACGGTAGTAAATCTGTCTCTCTTGGAAATATCATCAACTCCTACAACAATGCCGGCAGCACTGGCAGGCTTGAAGAATTTGCTCACGACGAGGAAGAGATCGCTCTTGAAAAAGAATACGGGCAACTTGCCGATAAGCTTCATACCGCACTTCACGAAGTGGTAGGTCATGCTTCAGGGCAACTTAATCCTGGAGTTGGAGAAACCAAAGAAACCTTAAAGAGCTATGCTTCTACTTTGGAAGAAGGACGTGCCGACCTTGTAGGTCTTTACTACCTTATGGATCCAAAACTGGAAGAATTCGGTTTGGTTGATGATTATGAAAAAGTAGGGAAAGCTGCTTACGACGGGTACATTAGAAACGGATTAATGACACAGCTTATCCGCCTGGAGCCGGGAGCCGATATTGAAGAAGCACACATGAGAAACCGCCAGTGGGTGAGTGCATGGGTGTTTGAAAAAGGCCAGGAAAAAGGCATTATTGAGAAGGTAACCAGAGATGGAAAAACCTATTTCAACATTACAGATTACGCTGCACTTCGTGATCTTTTCGGTCAACTGCTAAAAGAGACCCAAAGAATTAAATCTGAAGGAGATTACCAGGCGGCAAAAGACCTTGTAGAGAACTACGGTGTAAAAGTAGATCAGGATATTCACACCGAAGTTCTTGAAAGAAATGCACAGTTCAAATCTGCTGCTTATAGCGGATTTGTGAATCCTATTCTTGTTCCTGAGACAGATGATAATGGTGAGATTACAGCTATTAAAGTGGTACAGCCAACTTCTTTTGAAGAGCAAATGCTTAAGTATTCAGAAGAATTTGATGTACTTCCTCTGGAAAACTAGTTAGAGCACCAAATTAATATAAGCCGCCATTCTGCAAAGAGTGGCGGTTTTTTTATGCTGAATTTTATCCTTTTAAAAAGCTTTTAAGAACAAACAGGAGCAGGATAAAAGCAATAAACCCAAGTAAGATGAAGATTGTGCCTTTATAGTATTTGCGGTGCAGTTTGATGTCTTTTCGATAGCTGAAGATGATCACTCCCACAAAGGCCACAAAGAACAATGCGGCAAAAATCCATTGTCCTGTGCTAAACATTTCCATAGGGCCTTAATTTTTCTAATTTTATGCGAATTTAAAGTATTAGGATGAAAAAAAGCTTAAAAGCAGTACAGGAGTTTCATGAAGCTTTTGGTTTGGGAGTGAAACAACAGCCCATAGCCAGGCTCGAAGACGGAAAAACACAGTTGCGATACGAATTGATGAAGGAGGAGAACGAGGAATACCTGGAAGCAGCAAAAAATGGTGACCTGCCAGAAATTGCAGATGCCCTGGGCGATATGTTGTACATTTTGTGCGGTACGATTTTAGAGCACGGCCTGCAGCACAAAATTTCTGAAGTTTTTGATGAGATACAGCGCAGCAATATGAGCAAACTTGGCGAAGATGGGAAACCGATTTACAGAGAAGACGGAAAGGTGCTTAAAGGACCAAATTATTTCAGGCCGAACTTTGAGAAAATTCTGGGTTAGAATTGTAGGTCTAATATGCCATTTTTGACACCTCGCTTCGACCAGTAATTTCCCCAGTTGATCAGGTAGATCGTAATATTAAAAAAGGCAGAAGAAAAACGAGAGCCGGCAACAGGTAACTTGCCATCCTTTTTCATATTTTGAAATTTTAGTATCTTATAAAAATGAGAGCAATATATTTCATTTTTATAAGCCTTGTCTTTATGTCCTGTCG
Source organism: Salinimicrobium profundisediminis (assembly GCF_026241755.1). Taxonomy (GTDB): domain Bacteria; phylum Bacteroidota; class Bacteroidia; order Flavobacteriales; family Flavobacteriaceae; genus Salinimicrobium; species Salinimicrobium profundisediminis. The sequence continues at coordinate 15,470 of NZ_JAPJDA010000026.1, read as the reverse complement.
TAATTCCGGGGGAGGTGAAGAGGTGCAGGCGTCTACGTCAGGAGAGGAAACTGTACAGGAGGAGCAAAACCCGAAGCAGCAAACCTACACCTCCCAAAAATGGCATTTTTCAGCAGAAATTCCGCAGGGATTTGAGGTTTTTGAAGGGCAACTTCCGGGGGAGTCGCCTGTAATTAATCTCTACGATGGCGAAATTGAGAAGGAACCGCCGTTTGGTATTCATAATGATGCCTCTATGGCCTATATAATCTTGTTACCGCAGGGTTTTGGTGTCGATGCACCTGGTGGGCCGCGTAAATCATTAAAAGTTTGGGAAGGGAACCTGCCTTTGTCGTTCAACATCAATAAAAACGATTCCTACGCCTATTTGCTGGAAAGTGGGGAGCCGTGGGCAATAAGTATCAGCTTTAATTCGCCACCACCGGGCTGGAATGAGTATGGAACCATCTATGTTTTTTATGAGGTAAATGATTTTAGAGCAGAATGCTTCAGCAGTAACACCGGTGAAAAAATAACTATGGATCAATGTGATCCTTTAGGAGGGGATGCCATGAAGTTCTACGGAAAGGTTTCCGAAGAAAAAAGGGCAGCCTTAAATACCATTTTAGAGAGTTTACATTTTATTGATCCCAACCGGGAACGCGAAGAGATTGGGAATTTAATTAAGCCTGAAGTACCCGAAAGAAACGCTACTGTGACTTCGCCGCTGCAAATAGAAGGTAGGGCAAGAGGCACCTGGTTTTTTGAAGCGAATGCGCCGGTAAAACTGGTGACCGAAAGCGGGAAAGTACTGGCCGAAAGTTATCTTGAAGCAAAAGGGGACTGGATGACCGAAGATTGGGTGCCGTTTAGCGGGCAGTTTGAATTTAAGACAAAAGAAAAGCGCGGCTATTTGATCTTTAGCCGCGCGAATGCTTCAGGAAAACCGGAGCATGACAGGATGCTTCGGATTCCGGTAGTATTTAATTAATTCTTTTTGACAGCATATCTCCAGCCAAATTTATCTTCGGCTTTGTTGTACTGTATTTCCATTAACTTCTGTTTTAAAAGTGAAGCATAAGAATCTTCCAATTGTGGCAGTTCATATTTTTTGCCTTTGTTTCCAAAACCTCTTACGGGGTTAATGGTTGCGGCGGTACCCGATCCAAAGATCTCCTTGAGTTCACCTTTTTCGGCAGCTTCTACAATTTCAGAAACTTTAATACGTCTTACTTCTGCTTCAATTCCTAACTCTTCGGCAAGGGTGAGCACACTTTTTCGGGTTACCCCGTCAAGGATACGATCACTTGTAGGAGCCGTAATAAGTTTGTCTCCAACCCTGAAGAAAATGTTCATGGTACCGGCTTCTTCCAAATATTCGTGAGAATTGGCATCGGTCCATACGATTTGCTGGTAGCCTTCCTCTTTGGCAAGATTGGTAGGATAAAATTGCGCTCCGTAATTTCCGGCCGCTTTGGCATATCCCACACCACCATCGGCAGCACGGCTAAATTTATCTGCAAAGAACACCCTTACTTCCCCGCTGTAATAAGACTTGGCAGGAGAACAGATGATCATGAATTTATAAGATTTTGAAGGAGAGGCCGAAACCCCTTTTTCAGTAGCAATTACGAAAGGCCTTATATAAAGGGAATTTCCGAAGCCTTTTTTGATCCAGTCACGATCTAAATTTAGAAGGGCTTCAAGACCTTCAAGAAAGACATCTTGTGGAAATTCTGGGATCGCAAGTCTTTGCGAAGATTTATTAAAACGCTCAATATTGGCGACAGGACGAAATAGCCACACCTGGTCGTCATCATCTTTAAAGGCTTTCATTCCCTCAAAAATAGCCTGCCCGTAATGGAAGACTTTAGCTGAAGGATCCAGCTGAATGGGACCATAAGGTTTTATCGTGGGATTTTGCCATTGACCGTCGTGATAATCGCATTCCATCATATGATCTGCAAATACATTTCCGAAGACCAGGTTATCAAAATCAACCGAATCGATATTTGAAGTTTTAGTTTCAATTACATCGATTGCGAGAGGTGTATTTTTCATGGATATCTATTTGAAGCAAATTTACCGAAATAAATACAGGTTCTAAAGATGTGTTTTAACTAATTTTATTTTAATTTGAAATTTACAAACCTTTAACAGGAACACAATGAAGAAAATTAATTTATTGCTGCTGTTATCTTCTTTAATGATGACAATATCCTGTTTTGCACAGGATAAGAAATTGGGTGAAGCGGGAGGTTATGTTTCTGTAGGAGAGGAGTTTGAGCTGGTTTCGGCACTTTCTGCACAGCGTATGCAGGAGCACTATAATACCCTCAAACCCGGCGATACCGTCAATGTAGCTTTCAGGGGAAATGTGGCTTCGGTTTGTAAAAGCAAGGGTTGCTGGATGAAAGTAGCTCTCGAGGATGATCGTGAAGTTATGGTAAAATTTAAAGATTATGCCTTTTTTGTTCCTAAAGATATTGAGGATAAGGAAGTAATAGTCCAAGGAAAGGCTTTTGTGACTGAAATATCTGTTGAAGACCGGCAGCATTATGCCGAAGACGCAGGAAAAACCCCTGCTGAAGTCAAAGCTATAACCACTCCCGAGCTTACACTCTCATTTGTTGCCGATGGAGTTAAAATTAAAAACTAGGTCTTGAAACGTGAGATTATAAAAACCGGTGATGGTTCTTCCACCATTTTTCTGCCCGACTGGAACGAGCATTACCACTCCAAACACGGTGCCTTGCAGGAGGCATTGCATGTCTTTATCAAAAGTGGTTATCAATTCTACCTTTCAAGCCATGAGCCCACACAACTTTCAATTCTTGAAATAGGATTTGGAACAGGCCTTAACGCGCTCCTCACTTTAATTGAAGCTGAAAAAGATAGGATACACGTAAATTATACAGGCGTTGAAGCATATCCCGTGGAGGCAGAAGAACTTCAGGTATTAGATTATTCGGAAGTTGTAGGGGAAGAAGTGGCTTCAGAAGTTTTTCAAAAGGTACATGAAACTCCCTGGGAAAAGTCTGTTGAAATTTCGCCATTTTTCAGACTTCAGAAGGAAAAGAAATTCTTCAGCGAAATATCTGCAGTGCAGGAATTTGATCTAATTTATTTTGATGCCTTTGGTCCGCGGGTGCAGCCTGATCTATGGAGTGAAGAGGTATTCAGGAACATGTATGCGGCCTTAAAAACCAACGGTGTTTTGGTAACCTACTCTGCCAAAGGTGATGTGCGGCGGGCTATGCAGGCGGCAGGTTTTGAAGTGTCACGTTTACCTGGGCCACCGGGAAAGCGGGAGATGCTACGTGCTGTCAAAAAATAGCGCTGTTAAACCTTTAATAAACAGCGGGGCTGTTTGAGGATAATGCCGTAAATTCAAAATAAAAATGCGAATTCTTATTACCGGAGCCACCGGCCTGGTAGGTTCCGAAATTACCCGATTGTGTCGTGAAAAGGGCATCAATGTCAATTTTCTAACCACGAGCAAGGGGAAAATTGAAAAGAGTGAGGCCTACCGTGGCTACTACTGGAACCCCTCAACCGAAGAGATAGATGCCAAATGCCTGGATGGCGTGGGTGCAATTATCAATCTTGCCGGGGCAAGTGTCTTCCAACCCTGGACGAAATCTAACAAGGAGAAAATTCTTAACAGCAGGCTGGATTCTTTAAATCTACTGAATAAAACCCTTGAACAGAATTCTCACCAGGTAGGGCAGCTGGTTTCTGCGAGTGCTATTGGTATCTACCCCAGCTCAAGAAGCAAGATGTACGAGGAAAAGGATACTGTGGTGGCCAATGACTTTTTAGGAGAGGTGACGCAGCAGTGGGAAGCAGCCGCTGATAAATTCCAGGATCTTAGCCTGCGGGTTGCCAAAGTGAGGATAGGTATTGTGCTCTCGGCCGAGGGCGGCGCACTACCTCAAATTATGAAGCCAGTGAAGTTGAACCTGGGAGCACCTTTGGGTTCAGGGAAGCAGTGGCAATCGTGGATTCACATAAAGGATCTCGCCAGTATCTTCCTCTTTATAATCACTAATGGTTTACAGGGTGTGTATAATGGGGTAGCGCCAAATCCTGCTACCAATGAAGAGCTCACAAAAGAAATAGCAAATGCTCTCGATAAGAAATTGTGGCTTCCCAAAGTTCCGGGGCTGGCATTAAAAGCAGTGATGGGAGAAATGTCTGGCGTGGTGTTGGGGAGCCAGCTGGTGAGCAGCTCAAAAATCCAGGAAAAAGGCTTTGAGTTTTCCTTTGTAAATTTAAGGCCTACCATTAAAGATTTGATCAATAAAAAAGCCGGCTAAATGAAGCCGGCTTTTCTTAGTTCCTATTTGAAGAGGATCTTAGTTTGTTTTGCGAGCGGTAACATTAACTGTTAGCTCCATTTCGTCACTAATAAACTTGTCTCCAAGGTTATCAAAAACAGATTTTGAACCGTAGTTCACTCCCCAATTAGTTCTGTCAATAATGAAAGTCTCACTCTTAAGAGTAATTGTTTCACCATTAATTTCAGTATTTACGGGGAACTGGATGTTTTTAGTTTCCTCTTTAAGGGTAAGATTTCCCTGAAGTACTTTTTGTCCGTTTTCCTCGGTCACTCCGGTAATTTCAAAAGTAGCTGTTGGGTATTTATTCACATTAAAAAAGTCAGTTTCTTTGCCTTCAACAGTTCCTTTAAGGTGGTCTTCAAGACTTCTTTTGTCTTTCTCTTCCATACCTTCATCGGTCACGGTGATAGAATTCATGTCGATAACAACACGTCCGCTGGTAATTTCTTCAGTCGTAGCCATGAGGGTTCCGTCTTCAATGTTGATGGTTCCCACGTGCTCACCGGTAGGTTTTGTACCTCTCCACTCTATAGTAGATGCAGTAGTATCTATCTCGTAAGTCATCGCTTCTTCTGTCGCAACAGCTGCTTCCTGGGCTTCGCCCGGTTCAACTTTATTTTCATTATTGTTTTTACAGGCCACGGTTCCCATGGCAACTCCTGCAACAAGTACGAAATTTAAAAATCTTTTTTTCATCTGGATATTTAATTGTTTGACCGGCAAAATTAGTTTTTTCACCGGGCCTTTATCCTAAAAGTATATTAAAACTTTCCTGTGACATTTTGGCATTTCAAATTTCTTGGCAGAACTTTTGCCAATTGTGTCACGGAATAAAATACGTATCACATGAGCGAGAAAGAACATAAAGAGGAAAATATTTCAGAAGAAGAAGTTATAAAAGATCAGGTAGAGGACATACTTGACGAGGCCATAGAAAAAGCCGATACTCAGGAAGACAGTAAGGATGAGGAGGTTTCAGAAAAAGAAACCCTCAAAAACGAACTTGAGAAAGAAAAAGATAAATTCCTGAGGCTCTTTGCCGAATTTGAAAATTACAAGCGACGTACCAGTAAAGAGCGGGTAGAACTGTTCAAGACTGCCAGCCAGGACGTCATTGTGGCAATGTTGCCCGTGCTTGACGATTTTGATCGAGCCATTAATGAGATCAACAAAGCAAAAGACAAGGAATTATTGAAAGGCGTAGAGCTTATTAGCAATAAATTCAGGGAGACCTTACGAGCTAAGGGCCTTGAGCAAATGGAGGTAAAAGAGGGAGATACTTTTGACTCTGAGATCCATGAAGCTATCACTCAAATTCCTGCCCCCAAAGATAAATTAAAAGGCAAGATTGTTGACGTGGTTGAAAAAGGATACAAACTGGGCGACCGCATTATTCGTTATCCAAAAGTGGTGACCGGTAAGTAACTTTTAATCTGAGAACTTTAAAAATATCATGAAAGAGGACTATTACGAAATATTAGGATTAAGCAAGAACGCGACCACAGCCGAAATCAAAAAGGCGTACCGCAAGAAAGCTATAGAATTTCATCCCGACAAAAATCCGGGAGACTCTAAGGCAGAGGAAATGTTTAAAAAAGCTGCCGAGGCATATGAAGTTCTAAGCAATGAAGATAAGCGGGCACGATATGATCGCTTTGGTCACCAGGCATTCGAGAATGGCGGCTTTGGTGGCGGTGGTGGCGGAATGAATATGGATGATATTTTTAGCCAGTTTGGAGATATTTTTGGCGGTGCTTTTGGCGGCGGCGGAGGTTTCTCGGGCTTTGGTGGCGGCTTTGGCGGCCAGCGAAGGGCTAAAGGTAGTAACCTGCGAATTCGCGTAGCCCTCACCCTCGAAGAAATTGCCAATGGTACCGAGAAAAAGATAAAGGTTAAAAGAAAAGTCCAGGCTCCGGGTACTACCTATAAAACATGTTCAACATGTAACGGTACAGGCCAGGTGACCCGTGTGACAAATACTATTTTAGGGCGTATGCAAACCGCTACCCCCTGTACTACTTGTGGAGGAAGCGGGCAAATGATCAATAATCGTCCTGCCGATGCCGATGCTCAGGGGCTTGTAGTAAACGAAGAGACCGTTGCTATTAAAATTCCTGCAGGGGTAGTAGAAGGGATGCAGCTCAAAGTTTCAGGGAAAGGTAACGAAGCACCCGGCAATGGTGTTCCCGGAGACCTCCTGGTAGCCATTGAAGAAAAAGAGCATCCTGTATTGCAACGGGAAGGAGATAATCTCCATTATGACCTTTACATCAGCCTTTCTGAAGCCGTGTTGGGAACCTCAAGAGAAATTGATACAGTATCGGGAAAGGTGCGTATTAAAATAGATGAAGGTGTACAATCTGGAAAGATTTTGCGCCTTAGGGGCAAAGGTATCCCGAACATAAATGGCTACGGAAAAGGCGATCTTTTAGTGCACGTAAATGTGTGGACTCCAAAAACGCTTAACAAGGAACAAAAAGACTTTTTTGAGCGTATGGCAAATGATGAACACTTCCAGCCGAAGCCCGAAAAATCTGATAAATCATTTTTTGAAAAAGTTAAAGATATGTTTACATAATTTGCATTTGTTAAAAATTTTTGCATATATTTGAGCATCACTAATTCAGGTTAGTGGTAAATTTTTCTTTTTCATAGCAATTTTTTTCCCATCCTTAAGTCTATTAAGGGTGGGTTTTGCATTTAATGGGATAACGTTTTTCGCATTTTCGAGAATCTTAAATTCTTCCTAATGGCGATAAAGCTTTTTTCAAAACTCTATCTTTACACAAAGCCCGTATATGAATAACCTTTTGGTAGCCGAAAATGTTTCAAAACAGTTTGGTAACTTCACAGCACTCAACAATATTTCTCTGGAAATTCCAAGAGGAAGCATCTTTGGCCTTTTGGGGCCTAATGGAGCAGGGAAGACTACTTTTATAAGGATCATCAATCAAATAACCCTGCCCGACAGTGGCAGGATGTTACTTGACGGGCGGGCGCTACAACCAAACGATATTCAGCATATAGGTTACCTTCCGGAAGAGCGGGGGCTTTATAAATCTATGAAAGTGGGAGAGCAGGCCCTGTACCTTGCACAGCTCAAAGGCCTTTCAAAAGCTGAAGCCAAAGAGCGGCTTCAGTATTGGTTTAAGAGACTGAATATTGAAGACTGGTGGGGTAAAAAGATTCAGGAGCTTTCAAAAGGGATGGCCCAAAAAGTGCAGTTTGTGGTCACGGTTTTGCATCGCCCAAAATTGCTGATCTTTGATGAACCCTTTAGTGGTTTTGACCCTGTGAATGCAAATTTGATCAAAGACGAAATTTTGCAGTTGCGGCGCGATGGTGCCACGATCCTGTTCTCTACCCATAGAATGGAAAGCGTGGAAGAGATGTGTGACTATATGGCGTTGATACATCGGGGAAACAAATTGCTTGACGGCGAAGTGAACGAGATAAAAAGGCAGTACAAATCGAATACCTATGAAGTGGGGCTAATGGCTGCCCGGCCCGAAAATCTAAGGAAGGAACTGGAGGAGAAATTCCGCATTTCTGACACCGAGTTTAAAAGCATCAATGACGATCTTAAGCTGCAGATTCAGATTGAAGGCGATGCTTCACCAAACGAACTCCTTACTTTTCTCACCTCCCGGGCAGAGGTAAACCATTTTGTGGAAGTGATTCCTTCAGTAAATGATATATTCATAAAAACCGTTACCACCAATGCGTAACCTAAAACTAATTATCAGGAGGGAATACCTGGCAAGGGTCAAAAATAAAGCCTTCATCGTAATGACATTTTTGAGCCCTCTTATCCTCGTGGGGATGATCGTGCTTATTGCTTACCTGGTAAACCTAAATTCCGAAGAGCAGCACGTAATTGGAGTCAATGATGAAAGCGGGATCTTTGTAGAGGATTTTGACAGTTCTAAAGATGTTAAGTTTATTGACCTATCAAATATTGAACTTGAAGCAGCTAAGACCATTGTAAAAGAAAAAGAATATTACGGATTGCTGCATATCCCGCAACTGCAGGAGAACAAGGTTCCCGAGATTGAGTTCTTTGCCAAAGAAGCCCCGGCCTTTGGGTTTTTGAGCGAGATAGAGAAGACCATTGCCGAAAAACTTACCAACAGGCAGCTGCTGGCCCGCGGAATTGACCTGGAAGTTATTGCGTCTTCGAGGGCAAAGGTGGATATTGGTATCCAGAATTTTTCGGGTGAAAAGACTTCAAAAATGTCAACTTACGTAAAGATGTTCTTTGGCGGGGCAGCCGGTTACCTGTTGATGATGTTCATTATTATCTACGGAAACATGGTAATGCGCAGTGTGATTGAAGAAAAGACCAACCGCATTATTGAGATCATAATTTCTTCTGTAAAACCTATACATCTTATGCTGGGTAAAATACTGGGCACTTCTCTTGCCGGAATTACTCAGTTTCTTATCTGGGTGATCCTGGGAGGAGTAATGCTTACTGTAATTACTGCAATTTCTGGGATGAGCATGGCCGAACTCCACGGCCCGCAGCAGCAGGCAATGGAACAGATTAGCGATAATGAACTTCAGCAACTGGTTATAGACATTGCAAATTTACCTATGTTATTGCTACTCGTGAGTTTTTTGGTCTATTTTATTGGAGGTTACTTTTTATACAGCGCCATATATGCGGCGATTGGTGCCGCTGTAGATAATGAAACCGATACGCAGCAGTTCATGCTTCCGGTAATACTGCCTTTAATGCTGGGGATCTACGTAGGCTTCTTTGCTGTAATTGAAAATCCGCATGGGGTGGTTTCCACAGTATTTTCAATGATCCCGCTTACTTCGCCAATCGTGATGCTTATGCGCATACCATTTGGGGTAGCATGGTGGGAAATAGCTATTTCTATAGCTATTCTTTTCCTTACTATAGCAGGTGTGGTATGGGTAGCTGCAAAGATCTACAGAGTCGGGATTTTGATGTACGGTAAAAAACCCGGATATAAGGATTTATATAAATGGCTGAAATATTAAGATTTTTTTGAGAGGGTTCCCCATGAAGCTTGTGTTACTTTACACTAGCAACCCAAACAAAAAATGAAAAATTTAACCTTTTATCTCATTATTGCCCTGCTCGTTTCTGGAATTTACAACATGCAGGGGCAAAATACAGATCTTGCCAGAATTGAATATACATACTTTCCACAGTCAGATTCAGACAACTCTTTCAGGAGGTTCAGGACCTTTGCCAACTTTCCCATAAAACTGAAGAAAGAAGGCAGTTACCTGTTTCCGGGAATAGAGTACGAGAACATAAACTTCAAATATGAAGATAAGGCTCCGGTTACCGGAAGAGAGGACTTAGACAGGTACCAGTCCTTTACTGCCAGCCTGGGCTATACCTTTAAAATGCAGAAGAACTGGAGATTTGCGGCCACAGCAGGAGTAATGCTGGCCTCTAACTTTGAATTAGGAGAGGCGCTAAATGACGACCTCCTTTATACAGGTTCAGTATTCTTTATTAAAGATGAGAACGGCGAAGAAACCCTTAAGCCCTGGAGGTTGATACTGGGGCTGCATTATTCCACAACTTCAGGAATGCCTTTCCCGTTACCGGTGGTGAACTATTATCGGGAAATTTCACCCAACTGGTCTTACTCGGCAGGGGTTCCAAAGTCAAATCTTAAGTACTCTTTTAATGAAAAACATCACCTGCAACTCTTTGCTACCTTAGATGGCTTTTTTGCTAATATCCAGAACAACAGGGTGATGTCAACCACCGGGCAGGTTGCAGAGAATATTTCGATGACCATAGTGCTGGGAGGGATTGGTTATGAGTATAACTTTATCAAACATTTAGTATATTACCTCTACGCCGGTCATACTATTATGAACGATATAAGGCTTAGAGATGGGGATAAGGATGATGTTTATGAGATCAACAAAACCAACACTTTTTATGGCCGAAGCGGAATAAAATTTAAAATTTAGAAGCATGCCAAAAATACTATTGATTGAAGACGAAGCCGCTATTAGAAGGGTTTTGATAAAAATACTTACTGAAGAAAATGCTACTTATGAGGTCGACGAGGCTGCCGATGGCCTTGAGGGGGTTGAAAAAATAAAAGACCAGGACTACGATCTTGTCCTGTGCGATATCAAGATGCCAAAAATGGATGGGGTAGAGGTACTGGAAGCAGCTAAAAAACTAAAACCTGAAATTCCTATAGTCATGATCTCTGGTCATGGCGATCTAGACACTGCAGTGAACACCATGCGGCTCGGGGCCTTTGATTATATCTCTAAGCCGCCCGATCTTAACAGGTTACTCAACACGGTACGCAACGCCCTCGACAGGAAAGAGCTGATGGTTGAAAATACCCGTCTTAAGAAAAAAGTTGGGAAAAATTACGAGATGATTGGTGAATCTGAAGCCATTACCAGGATCAAGGATATTATTGAGAAGGTAGCTCCTACAGATGCAAGAGTGCTTGTTACCGGTCCCAACGGGACGGGTAAAGAACTGGTGGCCCACTGGCTGCATCAAAAAAGTGATCGTTCAGCCGGACCTATGATTGAAGTGAATTGCGCTGCTATTCCTTCCGAATTGATTGAAAGTGAACTTTTTGGGCACGTGAAAGGGGCATTTACTTCGGCAAATAAAGACCGGGCCGGGAAATTTGAAGCCGCTAATGGTGGTACTATTTTTCTTGATGAGGTAGGGGATATGAGCCTCTCAGCGCAGGCTAAGGTCTTACGTGCACTGCAGGAGAGCAAGATTTCAAGAGTAGGGAGCGACAAAGACATCAAGGTAAACGTTCGCGTAATTGCAGCTACCAATAAAGACCTCAAAAAAGAGATTGAAGAGAACAACTTTCGGGAAGACCTTTATCACAGGTTGGCGGTAATCCTCATCAAAGTTCCCGGGCTCAACGAAAGGAGGGATGACATCCCGTTACTCGTGAATTTTTTCTCAGAAAAAATTTCTGAAGAACAGGGAGTGAATAAAAAGACCTTTACTGAAGACGCACTTAATTTGTTAAAAGAATATAATTGGACAGGGAACATCCGGGAACTGCGAAATGTGGTAGAACGGCTCATTATTCTAGGGGGGCAGGAAGTCAGCGAAGAAGATGTCAGGTTGTTTGCGAGCAAATAGTAATTAGTAGTGAGTATTGAGGAGTTATGCTGCATTGAAGACCAACCGAAGAAGAATTTAATTTGAAACAAAAAATATTATTATTTGTAATAAAGGACGTAAAGATGGATATTCAAGCTGAGAAGATAGAATTGGCAAAATTGTTATTAAACACTAACAATCCAAAGATTATTCAATCTATCAAACAGATCTTCAAAAAAGAAAAAACTGCTGATTTTTGGGAAGAACTCACTTCTGATCAAAAGAAAGAAATTAAAGCTGCAAAAAAACAGATAAAGGAAGAAAAATCGTCAGACTATGAGTCATTTATGAGCAAACATAGATAATGAGTAGAAAGATTATAATTTCAGAAATAGCGGAAAAAAGATTAGAATCTCTTTTTGAATATTTAATGGAAGAATGGTCTTTTAAAGTAAAATCGGACTTTATAAAAGAGCTGGATAAGAACATTCAAATCATTAAAGATCAGCCAGATGTTTTTCCGGAATCAGATGAGGAAAGTGGTTTGAGAAAGTGTGTAATTACTAAACAAACTACTTTATATTATCAATTTAATGATATTGAAGTTCACCTGTTGACTTTTTTTGATACGCGACAGGATCCTGAAAAGCTAAAGAAAGATTTTTAAAAGACTCAGCATAACAAGCTAACACAATTTACAGAATTCCTCTCAAAAATGGCATTTTGAACTACTTTTAAAATCAGCTTATTAACGGATAAATTTGAGCTGAATGATTTGAGGCTTACAACCTGGAGTGGGTGTCAAAAATGTCATTTTTTTCTTCCTTTTTTTCCTCCTCTCCTAAGGAAAGAGCATCTTTAGAAGATTTTCTTTTCAGAAAAGATACTGAGTTCTGCTGCGTTCTAGCCAAATGACCAGGCATTTTTAAGAAATCTCCCATATCCAAACCACAATTTCTTACTGGCTTTAAACCTTTTCGGTTTGCTTCAGTCTCATTTACCACACCTGCTGTGGAATGGTCTTTGTTACACAGAAGACAACTTCAGGTATAGAAGAATCCATGAAAAGAACAATTTTACTTTTTTTAGTTGCCCTGCCTTTACTGGCTTTTACTACTGTGCATAAATTCTATGTTAGTGCGACAAACATAGAATACAACGAAAAACAGCGTTCCCTCCAGATTATCTCCCACATTTTTGCTGATGATTTAGAAGATCTTCTGCAAACCCGTTACAGCGAGAGTTTAACGCTTATCAAAGGAAATGAACACCCTGCGGCCGATGAATTTATTCAGAAATATTTTGGGGATAAATTCCGTATCACTGTAAATGGCGGGCAACGTGCTGTGAACTACATAGGTAAAGAATATGATAAAGACCAGCTACTGGTGTACCTGGAAGTGGAAGACGTGGAACCTATAAAAAGCATAGGTGTCGAAAATAGCATTTTGACAGATCTTTTTCCGGAGCAAAAAAATGTAATAAAAGTAGAGTACGGTGGGAAGATAAAAAGTCTCTTACTCATGCGTGATTCGCCGGGTGGCACGTTAAAATTCAGCAATTAAAATTGTGAAACTTATAAATTCAGTTATTTTTAGCAATCTAAACTCAGAAACTACATATGAAATCTATTAAAACTGCCTTTGTGGCTTTTTTTATTTTAATGTCGGCCGGCCTTTATGCGCAGGAGGCAGAGCAACAAGCAGAGCAAAAGGAGGGAGGCCACCTCAATGAGAATAAATTCCGGCAGTTGTACCAGGAATTTTCAACGCCAAACCAATATCGCACCGGTAGTGGTGCACCCGGTCCTGCTTATTATCAGAATGAAGCCGATTATAAAATGGACATTGAGCTCGATGATAAAAATCAAAAGTTAACGGGGCACGAGACCATCACTTACCACAATAATTCTCCCGATGTACTTGAATACCTTTGGGTACAACTTGATCAAAATATTCGATCTAAAGAATCTGTAGCCAAATTAAAAGATGGGAATGGCATAGCACCGGTGGCGCAGCCGGGGAATTTTGTTTCAGAATATATGCAGGAACCTTTTGATGGAGGTTTTAATATCACTGAAGTAAGTGCAGATGGCAAGCCTTTAAAAACAGTTATCAACAATACTATGATGCGGGTAGATCTTCCGCAGCCATTAAAGGCAGGAGAAAAATTCACTTTTGACATTGCCTGGTGGTACAATATTAACAATCATCTTGAAGACAGGGGCCGTTCTGGATTTGAACATTTTCCGGAAGATGGGAACAACAGTTATGTGATAGCACAGTTTTTTCCCCGTATGGCAGTTTATAATGATGTAGAAGGATGGCAGAATTACCAGTTTTGGGGAAATGGTGAGTTCGCGCTTCCTTTTGGAGACTACGAGGTAAATATTACTGTACCTGCAGATCATATTCTTGACGGGACCGGAGAGCTGGTAAACCGAAAAGAGGTTTTTTCAAAAGAAATGATGCGTCGCTATGAGCAGGCTAAGAAGTCTTATGATAAGCCTGTGATGATCGTGACTCAGGAAGAAGCTGAAGCAGCCGAAAAAGGTTTTTCTGACAAAAAGAAAACCTGGAAGCTTAAAGCGGAGATGGTAAGGGATTTTGCTTTTGCTACCTCCCGAAAATTTATATGGGACATGATGGCTGTAGATCTTGGAGAGAAAGATGTGATGGCCGTATCTCTGTACCCAAAAGAAGGAAACCCGCTTTGGGAAGATTATTCTACCAAAGTTGTTGCACATACCTTAAAATCATATTCAGATCACACTTTTGCTTATCCTTACCCAAAGGCTATCTCGGTACATGCCAAAAACCAGGGAATGGAATATCCCATGATTTGCTGGAACTATGGGAGGCCTAACGAAGATGGTACGTACAGTGACCGTGTGAAATATGGAATGATGAGTGTGATTATCCACGAAGTAGGTCACAACTTCTTCCCTATGATAGTAAATTCTGATGAGCGCCAGTGGGGCTGGATGGATGAAGGGCTTGACACCTTTATGCAGTATGTGGCCGAACAGGAATACGGTGAAAAATTTCCGAGTGATATTGAACCGCATACCAAATATCCTTCAAGAAGGGGAGAGCCTTCAAAGATTGTAGATTATATGAAGGGAGATCAGAAATACATCTCTCCTATTATGTCGAACCCCGAAAATGTTTATCAGTTAGGAAATAATGCCTATGGGAAACCGGCAACTGCACTAAATATTCTGCGGGAGACTGTAATGGGGAAAGAGCTTTTTGATTATGCTTTTAAAACCTATGCCCAAAGATGGATGTTTAAGCACCCAACCCCCGAAGATTTTTTCAGAACAATGGAAGATGCATCGGCTGTAGATCTTGACTGGTTTTGGAGAGGCTGGTTCTATACTACAGATAATGTGGACATAGGGGTTTCAGAAGTAAAGAAATATTATGTTACAGATCAACCTACCAAAGAGGGAACAGCTTTGCTACAACGTTATGGGGTAGAAGACCCTTCTAGTATGGATATTCTTTATGTGGTTGAAGAAGACAGTGAAGAATTTGAGGCGTCTTTAAAAGGAAAATCACCTGCGGAAAATTCAACAACTTTGAATGAGTATTTAATGGACAACTTTACGCCGCAGCAAAGAGCAGAGATGAAAATGCCGAAATATTTTTATCAGGTGACTTTCAATAAACCGGGCGGATTGGTAATGCCTATTATAGTTGAGTATACTTATGCTGATGGTACTTCCGAAAAAGTGACTTATCCGGCACAAATCTGGAGAAAGAACGATCAGGAAGTCAGCAGGGCGCTGGCTACCGATAAAGAGATTACTAAAATTGTAGTTGACCCCGATCTTGAAACTGCCGATGTAAATGTGAATAACAATTCATGGCCACAGGAGGCAGAGGTAGATAAATTTCAGGAATTTAAGGAGAGAACACAAGGTTAACCTGGTCTTTCCGAAGAAATCCTGTTCCAAAATCAATTGCGAAAGAGGCTGTCTGAAAAGGCAGCCTCTTTTTTGTATAAAAAGTTATAGCTGCTTATTTTTAGGCTATGAGCAGAAA
>NZ_JAPJDA010000025.1 GCF_026241755.1 Salinimicrobium profundisediminis | reverse complement strand
CGGCACTGTTGCAGGCGGAAATTCAGGTTATACTTACAGTATTAATGGAGGTGATTTTTCAACAGCGACTACTTTCAGTAACCTTTCCGCAGGAGATCACGTGATCACTGTAAAAGACAGCAAGGGCTGTGAAGCTTCGGAAACGGTTAATGTTTCTCAACCCGATGTCCTGACTCTCACCAACTCTACCAGCACTCCTGTTTCCTGTAATGGAGGAAACGACGGAAAAGTAACTGTCGGCACGGTTGCAGGTGGAAATTCAGGTTATACCTACAGCATCAACGGTGGTAGTTTTTCAACAGCCACTACTTTCAATAATCTTTCTGCAGGAGATCATGTGATCACTGTAAAAGATAGCAAGGGTTGTGAAGCTTCGGAAACGGTTACTATCTCCCAGCCAGATGTCCTGACTCTCACCAACTCTACCAGCACGCCCGTTTCCTGTAATGGAGGAAGTGACGGAAAAGTAACTGTCGGCACTGTTGCAGGCGGAAATTCAGGTTATACCTATAGCATCAACGGAGGAATTTTTTCAACAGCAACTACTTTCAACAACCTTTCTGCTGGAGATCACCTCATTACTGTAAAAGACAGCAAGGGCTGTGAAGCTTCGGAAACGGTTACTATCTCTCAGCCAGATGTCCTGACTCTCACCAACTCTACCAGCACACCCGTTTCCTGTAATGGAGGAAACGACGGTTCAGCTAGTGTCGGCACTGCTTCAGGCGGGAATTCAGGTTATACCTATAGCATTAACGGAGGTGGTTTCTCAACAGCCACTACTTTCAACAACCTTTCCGCAGGAGATCATGTGATCACTGTAAAAGACAGCAAAGGTTGTGAAACTTCGGAAACGGTTAATGTGACTCAGCCGGAAGTATTGACGATGACCACCGAACCTGCAACTACACCAGTCACCTGCCATGGAGGAAGTGATGGCATGATCACCGCCGGAACTGTTACAGGCGGAACATCTCCTTACGAATTCTCTGTAGATAATGAGAATTTCTACTCCACAAAACTTTTTGAAAACCTCCCAGCCGGAAATCACACGATCTTCGTAAAGGATGCTAATGGTTGTGCAGTACAGGTACCGGTGACATTATCACAGGCGGACCTTATGAACGCACAAATCACCAAAACAGATGTTAGTTGTGCAAATGGAAATAGTGGCGCCATTAATATTTCAAACGCTTCAGGAGGGCATGGCTCTTATGAATACAGCATTGATGGAACAAGCTGGCAATCGGCTGCCAGCTTTAGTCAACTTATTGCCGGAACTTATTCCGTGGCTATAAGAGATGCAGCATACCCTAACTGTGTTGTAGTACTCAATTCAGCATTAAAAATTAATCAGCCGGCTCAACCCCTATCTGTAGTAAAGACAAACATTCAGCGAACCACCACCTATGGCACAGCTACTGGTTCAGCAACTGTAGATTTTACCGGAGGCACGCCGGGTTACACCTATGAATGGCGCAAAAAAGGAGAAACTGCAATTCTTCAAACTACAAAAACGGCAAATTATCTGGTTGCAGGAGAATACGAAGTAACGGTAACCGACAACAAGGGTTGCAAGCTTACTACTACTGTCCACATATATGATGCTATCCATGCCCCAATAATTCCCACCTCTGTATGTGGCAGTGATACCGATATTATTAGAACCTCATATTTTGAAGTAGAAGATCTTTCTGCGAAGGGCGGAGTGGGACCTTATACCTATTCCTGGAATTTTGGAGCAAATGCCACTCCCGCTACGGCTACCGGCCCGGGATCTCATAAAGTGATTTATTCTGCCACAGGAAATAAAGATGTAAAACTGACGGTTACTGATGCTACCGGAGTATCAAGAACCATTTCTATAGTACATTATGCAGGGGAATGTTTTGTTGACGACTGCGGATCAAATGACTTTGAAATCAGTCCGTTTTACATTGGGGATGCTAATGGGAACAAAATTACCAGTGAAACCTGTGATGACGATATTTCTAAATTCATCTACTTTGATCTCCCTGCAGGCCCAACCAGGTATTCCCTTTATATGGAATACATCTTTTCTATAGAACATCCCAATGGGGAAGTAACCCGCCTGAACAGGGGCAGGTGTCTGTACGATAAACAGGCAATACCTCAAAAAGTTAAAACCATTGAGGTTGACTGGAATTGCGGAGACATACTCGTTGTAGAAAATGTATACCTTACTTTTTCCAACAATAGCAAATGGACGTGCGGACAGGGCCCCAACCCCAAATGTTATTCCACCAATAGTCCCGAGACGGTACAGGCTCCGTTATTTGTCACCGTTACTGCAAATGAATTACTGTGCTACGGTTCTAAAAACGGCACTGTAACCGCAAAAGCTTCCGGAGGAAAAGCTCCTTATTATTTCAGCATTACCGGTTCAAATGGAACCTATCAAAGCTCTAATGTGTTCAATAGTCTCGAAGCAGGCACTTATACAGTTTGGGTGAAAGACAGTGAAGGCAAAAAATTTGAATCGGAGGCTGTAGAGATCATCCAGCCGCTTGCTCCAATCTCCATTGACCTCACTTCTGTTAATCCTGCCTGCTATGGTGAAAAAGGGAAAGCTACAGCTTCACCGCAGGGAGGCACTCCCTTCATTGATGAAAACGGCAATAGTTACTACGAATATCTCTGGAATGATCCAACAGAACAAACCACAGCTACTGCGATAAATCTACTTGCAGGGAACTACACCGTGACTGTGATTGATGCCAACGGCTGCCAGGCTATCGTACCGGTCACTATTACCCAGCCTGAACAGCTGACTGTTGCTGAAACTGGTCCCGATCAAACGTTTGGATGCGGATTTTACGATACTGTTCTGGAGGCAAATGCCCCTGCGACCGGCGTGGGAACCTGGACGGTAATTGATGCCCCAAATTCAAGCTGGACACTTGCCGAACCAAATAGCCCAACCTCAGCTTTTAGCGCCCCGGCAGGTATTTACACGTTAAGATGGACAATTGCCCATGCCGATGGCACCTGCGGAACAAGTAGTGACATGACGGTTAATTTTAAAGGCGATTGCAGTACTCTAGATTTTGACGGAGTAGATGATTACGTCTATATTGGAGACAGAAATAACTTTTCTTCAGATTTTTCTATGGAAGTCTGGATTAGACCGAAGTCTGTTCAGGGATTAAAAACAATTATTTCAAAACGTAACACAGCTGCATTAACTTCCAGTGGATATGACCTGGTAATCAATAATGGTGCACCCACGTTTAGATGGAATGGAAATTCGGTTTCTACTTCACACAAATTAAGCACAACCCGCTGGTACCATCTTGCAGTGGTTTTTAAAGGCAGTAGTGTTGAATTATATGTAGACGGCATCAAAGTAGGAAACTCTACCGGCTCCAAACCAACAGCCAATTCGTTCCCATTTCTTATTGGTGCTATGTATAATGCAGGGAACCCCGAAGTGCCGCAAAACTATTTTAAAGGCTGGATGGAAGAACTCAGAGTGTGGAACACCGCCCTCTCTGTAGAGCAAATAAGGTTTATGATGAACCAGCGCATTGAGCCCAATGGTAGCCTTGTAAAAGGAATAATTCTCCCCATGAATGTTCCTGAAAATTTATCCTGGTCATCCCTCGCAAGTTATTACAGGCTTATTGCTGAAGATGCTAAAGTGGCCCAGGGAATAGCAGTAGACAGGGCAAATAATGGTGTAGACGGGCATCTGCGGAATATTGAAAGCCTTCAGCAAAATACTGCTCCCCTTCCTTATATTTCCGAAGCTGATGGCGCATGGAAAACCCGGACGGCATGGGATGTTCATATAGGAGATGACGGAGAGAATTTCTGGACCTGGCCCAATGATAAGGGGATCAATGGAGAAAACATCAATTGGAATATTGCCTATGTCACCCACAAGCAAAATTCCGGAAGCCAAAATATTACGCTGCTTGGATTTTTACTAAATGGAGGAAAGTTGGATATGCTGGGTGAAAACCCTGTACGCACCTCCAGCGGAATTCAGCCTGGAACCGGAAACGGCCTCACCATAACCAAATACCTCGATCTTGGTGGTTTTATAGACCTGAATGGAGAATCACAGCTCGTCCAGACCCAGGGTAGTATTTTAGTTGGCAATGGCAGCATACAAAAAGACCAGCAGGGAACCGCCAGCAGTTACAATTACAATTACTGGACATCACCGGTGAGTATTAGCGGTCAAAACAGCGGTTACAAAATCGCTTCAGTACTAAAAGATGGTACAGATCCTGCCAATCCAAAAATTATTGACTTTAACTATCAGTTTCATTGGGCAGACAAGGCTATGGCCAGCCCTATTAAAATAAGTTCTTACTGGCTGCATAAATTCTTTGGAGATTCAAACGAATACAGCCAGTGGGAGAAGATCAATGAAAGTACAACGCTCTTAAAATCTGGAGAAGGATATTCCATGAAAGGATCTTCGGGGTACAGTGAAATTCTCGATCTTCAGAATTACGTGTTCACCGGAAGGCCAAATAACGACACCATTTCGTTAAATATCACTACCGGAAAAAATTACCTTATTGGGAATCCTTACCCATCGGCTATTGATGCCAATGAGTTTATTCTCGATAATTTGGAGGATAGAAGAAACGGCACGAATGTTTTTAACGGCTCCCTTTATTTCTGGTCGCATTTTTCAGGCAACACGCACTACCTGCCCCTCTACATTGGCGGCTATGCGGTGTATAATCTTTCTGGCGGAATTAGAGCCATAGCAAATGACGAGCGTATTAATGCTACAGGAGATGAAGGTGGTGAGAGGCCGCAACAGTACATTCCGGTTGCCCAGGCCTTTTTTGTAAGTACCGCCCTCGATAAATCTATCACTTCTCAATATGGTGTTAGCATTGATGGAGGAGAAATTTTGTTCAGGAATAGTCAGCGTTTCTTTGTTTCTGAAATTGACCCCACAAAATCGGTGTTTCATTCCCAGGAGAAAAAAGGCTTAAATGAGCCTAAATCTTCTACTGCGGAAGGCAGAAAAAGGATCTGGATCAAATTCCGTTCCCCTGAAGGTTACCACCGTCAGCTTCTGGTTACAGCTGATGAAAATACGACTTCAGGATTTGACCTTGGCTATGACGCTCCCCTTATAGAAAACAACAGGGAAGATATGTACTGGTTGTTCAATGAATTAGAGGCCATTATTCAGGGGGTGCCCGATTTTGGAGAAAGCAGGGTGTTGCCATTTGGCATCAAGACTTCCAAAGGAGGCCAAATTACCATTGCAATTGATGAGCTTGAGAACATAAGCGAAAATGCTCCAATTTTTGTAAAAGACAATGATACCGACACCTATCATAATTTACAGGAATCAGATTTTACTGCTGAAGTCGCAGCGGGAAACATCCATGACCGATACGCCATAGTCTTTAAAGGCAATCAACCTTCCGAAGAAGATCCGGGAGACCCTGATGAAGGAGGTGATGACGACGGCAGCAATGGAGGTGACGACAGCATCATCATTGAGAAACCTCAACAACCTCAACCTTCCTCAACGGGATTAGAGGTCCTTTATTTGGGAGAATCAAAGCAGCTCGTCATTAAAAATTACGATTTATTACCTGTCAAAAATGTCATTTTATACAACACTGTGGGGCAGGCAATCTATTCGTACAGCAAAAACGAAATTGAACAGGGAAGCATAATAAAATTACCGGTAGAGGTTCCGGTTAAAGGAATGTACGTCGTGCGGGTGTACCTGGAAGATTCGAGTGTGGCTCTCAAGTTCCTTGTAGATTAAATAAATTTGCCGAAATGAAAAAAGAGGTCTCAAAAATGGCATTTTTGACCAGCCCCCAATAAGTGTTCAACTTTTGGGGGCTAGATTATTTTTTGAGGTTCCTTATTTTTTATACTTCAGGGGTAGATGCACCACCTTTTTGGTCTCAAAAAAATCTTCTTCAAAGAAATCTGGCAGCTCATAGATCACGGCTTTGGGATAATCGGCCAGTTCTTCAGAAAGGTCTCCGCCTTTTAGGTAGAGAATTCCATTTTTAAGTTCGTGTTTGCTCTGTTTCGCAATCTTACCGGTGGTCCAGTGTACAAAAGTAGGCATGGCAGCAACCGCCCTGCTTACAATAAAGTCGTAATGCCCCGGCACTTCTTCTACCCTGGCGTTGGTAGTGTGAACATTTTTTAGGCCCAGGCCTTCAACCACTTCATTGACCACTTTGATCTTTTTACCAATACTGTCTACAAGGTGAAAATTGGTTTCGGGATGCAGAATGGCAAGGGGAATACCGGGGAAACCGCCTCCTGTGCCCACATCAAGGATTGATGCGCTGGGAAGAAATTCCTGAACTTTGGCAATTCCCAGAGAATGCAGCACGTGCCGAAGGTAAAGTTCATCAATGTCTTTACGGGAGACTACATTTATCTTAAGATTCCAATCCTGGTACAGTTCCTGCAGTTTAGAAAACTTATTCTTCTGATCTTTTGAGAAATTGGGAAAATATTTTTCGAGAAGCTCCAAACTTTTTTATTTTTCAGCAAAAGTAATAATTTAAAGCATTAATTGTGAAGTGCTATACTCGTAGAGAATTATAATCTTTTACCTTTGTCATTTACATACAAAATTTTTAATGAATACACCTACAGTACGTTTTTCCCGGACAGATTCAGCAAAGTTCTTCCGAACCCTTAATAGCAGGGTGAATGCCTATTTCAAAGAAAACAACCTTTCAAAAAGTGGAAACTGGAAGCTTCACCTCAAAGCCGTGGTCATGTTTTCCCTTTTCTTAACTCCATACTTTCTCATTCTTACCCTTGACATTTCTCAATGGTGGATGTTATTACTTACTATAGTGATGGGAATAGGTATGGCCGGTGTGGGTATGAATATTATGCACGATGGTAATCACGGCTCCTACTCTTCCAAAAAATGGGTAAATAATCTAATGGGTGGTACGATCTACGTTTTGGCAGGAAACGTTTACAACTGGCAGGTACAGCACAATGTTCTGCATCACACTTATACAAATATTCACGGCCACGATGAAGATCTGGATGCCGGCAGGATCATACGTTTCAGCAAACACGCCAAATGGCACAGCTTTCATAGGTTTCAGCAGTATTATTCCATATTTTTATATGGGCTACTTACCTTTAACTGGGCACTCACCACCGATTTTAAGCAAACCAAGAGGTATCTTGCCCGTAAACTTTCTTACGGAAAAATGCCAAATCCGGTAAAGCAATGGAGCATCATAGCCATCACTAAACTTATATACGTGGCTATCTGGATTGTCATCCCAATGCTTATCCTGTCTATCGCCTGGTGGAAGATCCTTATTGGGTTTTTCATAATGCATTACACTGCAGGCCTTATTTTGAGTGTGGTATTTCAACTGGCTCACGTTGTAGAAAAAACCGACATGCCTTTACCCGATGATACCGGTTCTATGAAAAACACATGGGCCATTCATCAATTATTTACCACGGTAAATTTCTCTACCAAAAATAAGTTAGTCAACTGGTTTACCGGCGGATTGAATCACCAGGTAGAGCATCACATTTTTCCGAATATTAGTCATATTCATTACAACAAACTATCAAAAATAGTGAAGGAAACAGCTAAAGAATGCCAGCTGCCTTACAATGAGTATAAGACCACCCGGGCAGCCATTACCGCACATTTTCGCCATTTGCGCGAAATGGGAATGAAGCCTTCAGTATCATCTTAACTATTAATCTACCATAACTATCAACCCTTTTTAACATGTACCAACTATCTGATCGCATTAACAACATGTCTACCTCTCAAACCCTGGCAATGGCTGCCAAGACCAGAGAGCTTAAGGCAGAAGGAAAAGACGTTATAGGCCTTAGCCTGGGAGAACCCGATTTTAATACTCCCGACTTTATTAAAGATGCCGCCATACAGGCCATCAATGAAAATTACAACGCCTACACGCCGGTAGACGGTTACGTGGAGCTAAAAGATGCTATTATCAACAAGTTCAAGAGAGATAATGGCCTCACTTATGATCGTTCCCAAATTGTTGTTTCAACAGGAGCAAAGCAATCCCTGGCCAACGTTGCGATGGTAATGCTCAACCCTGGGGACGAAGTGATCCTTCCCTGCCCTTACTGGGTGAGCTATGCCGAAATTGTGAAGCTGGCCGAAGGAGTTCCCGTAGAAGTACCTACTTCAGTTGAATCAGATTTTAAGATGACACCTCAGCAACTTGAAGCTGCCATTACGCCCAAAACTAAAATGTTGTGGTACAGTTCTCCTTCAAATCCAAGTGGGATGGTTTACAGCAAAGAAGAACTTCGTGCTTTGGCCGATGTGCTGGTAAAACATCCGCAAATCATTGTGGTGAGCGATGAAATTTATGAGCACATTAATTTTGTGGGAGGGCACGCCTCTATGGCAGAGTTCGAAGATATGTATGACCGTGTAGTCACTGTAAACGGAGTTTCAAAAGCTTTTGCCATGACCGGATGGAGAATTGGCTACATAGGAGCCCCAGCCGAGATTGCGAGAGCCTGTAACAAAATGCAGGGCCAAATCACCAGTGGTGCCAACTGTATCGCACAACGTGCGGTGATCACTGCATTAGAAGCTCCTGTAAGCAAGATCCAGTACATGATCGACAGGTTTAAAAGCCGCAGAAAGTTGATCATTGATTTAATGTCGGGCATTGAAGGTTTTGCCATTACAGAGCCAGAGGGTGCTTTTTATGTTTTCCCAGATATTTCCTATTTCTTCGGAAAGACCATCAATGGCTACGAAATTAAAGATGCAACCGATTTTTCTATGTTCATTTTGGAAAGAGCTTTGGTAGCTACAGTAACCGGAGATGCTTTTGGAAGCCCAAACTGCATCAGGTTCTCTTATGCCGCAAGTGAAGCCGAAATAGAAGAAGCCATGAATCGCATTAAAAATGCTATTTCTGAAAAATAATTTCTTCTGAAATTTATAAAAAAATCCCTGCTGAAGAAGTAGGGATTTTTTGTTTATGCCTGAAGCATTTTGAACACAAGACCTCCCAAAAATGCCATTTTTGAAGAACATTCTATTCCTGAAGTTTGAAAAAGGGCATTCTCGTCACGGATTGTAAATCCGCGACATCTAAATACTGATACTTCTATTTCCCGCAGATAGAAAAGAAGAAATTTCAAAATGGAATTTTCTAATTCTCATTTCTAAAATCCCAATACTTAACCGCTCCTCTTTGTGGAATGCCTTCCGGGAAAATACTTTCCAAAAATGTCATTTTTGAAGAACATTTTCAGTCATGGGAATTCGAATTGGATCATTCTCGTCACGGATTATAAATCCGCGACATCTAAATACTGATACTTCTATTTCCCGTTGATTTCCGCAGATAAAAAAGAACAGATTTGAATAATGAAAATCACTAACTTCTTAATTTTAGAATCCCAATACTAAATCACGCCGCTTTGTGGAATGCCTTCCGGGAAAACACTTTCCAAAAATGCCATTTTTGAAGAACATTTTCAGTCATAGAAATTCGAATTGAATTCTTCTCGTCACGGATTATAAATCCGCGACATCAATAAAGATAGTTTACTGCACGAAGGTTTCCGAAGTATAAGAGAAGAAAAAATATCCAGCAAAAATCACTCACTACTCAATTCTAAATACTAATTACTGCATACTGATTAATCCTATCGGTTTCTCCAGAAGAATGGTGTTAAAAGTATGAGGACGGTAAATAGTTCAAGTCTTCCTATAAGCATAAGAAAAGAACACCACCATTTTCCCTGAGGGGGCAAAGAATCAAAATTGTTTACCGGCCCAAGGTCTCCAAATGCCGGACCTATATTGCCCAGGGCAGAAGCTGCTCCCCCAATTGCAGTCTCAAAATCGAGGCCCATGGAAGCAAGCACTAAAGCCCCAATTATGAAAGAAAGCATGTAAAGGATAAAAAAGCCCAGAATATTAAAGACAATCTTTTTACTAATACTCTTACCGTTATAATGTACCGGGAGTACAGCGTTTGGGTGCAGCGTTCTTTTAAATTCAATGAGGCCGTTTCTAATCATGATCACATGACGCATCACTTTAACCCCCCCAGCTGTAGAACCTGCGGAGCCGCCAAGGAAGAATAATCCGAAGAAAAAGACCGTCAAAAAGGTAGTCCATAAAGTATAATCTGCCGTGACAAAACCTGTAGTGGTAACAATAGCAAGAACCTGAAACAGGGAATGTCTCAAGGCACTTTCAAATTCTCCCAAAATCATAGGATGGTTTATGGAAGAAAGCGAAGGATCGGCTTTAAAAAAAACGATTAAAGCAGCAATCAGCGTAAAACCAGTAATAAAATAGGAATACCATTTAAACTCTTCATCGCGAAATACCTTTCTAAAATTCCCTTTGAACCCAAAGTAACTTATTACGAAGTTTGTTCCTGCCAGAAACATGAAGAGAGAGATAATGTACTGCACCAGCGGATTATCATTCCAGTAGGCGACACTTGCGTTTTTGGTAGAAAATCCACCTGTAGAAAGTGTACTTAGGGAGTGATTAACGGCATCAAAAAGGCCCATACCGGCAACGTATAATAATACGGTTTCAGCAAAAGTTAGTCCTACGTAAATAAACCAAAGTCTTTTGGCGGTGTCGGTAATTCTTGGTTTCAGTTTATCGGCATTGGGGCCCGGAGCCTCTGCGGCAAATAGCTGCATACCGCCAATTCCCAACAGGGGAAGTATTGCAATGGCCAGGACTATAATTCCCATTCCCCCTATCCAGTGGGTAAGGCTTCTCCAGAAAAGCAGCCCTTTGGGAACAGATTCTATATCATTTAAAATTGAAGCCCCTGTGGTGGTGTAGCCAGACATGGTTTCAAAAAAGGCATTTGTGAACGAAGGTATTCCACCGCTTAACACATATGGCAGGGTACCACTTAGTGCCATAAAAACCCAACCAAAGGTAACGATGAGATAGCCATCCCTTTTTTTGACCTCTTTCACATGCCCCCTGGTAAAAACCATTGCCAAAGCCCCAATTCCCATAGTAATTAGTGCTGCCTGCAGGATTCCCCAGGTTACTCCATCCTGATAGTAAAAACTAACTCCGGCAGCAGTAAGCATGAACCCCCCGTTGCAGACCATGAGCACCCCCATGATATGACTAATTATAGGCTTATTAAGTCTCGGCATTAGAGGAACAATTTTTCTACTTTGTGAATGGCATGTGGCAAACAACAAATTACAATCCGGTCACCGGGAAGAATTCTAAAATTACCCAAAGCAATCACTCCTATTCCATCTCTTATAACTCCACCAATAATTGCTGATCGCGGAAAGTCAAGATCTATAATTTTTTTATTGGAAACCTTTGAAGTAGGTTTAACTATGAACTCCAGCAGCTCAGCATCCATATTACTAAGACGTGTCATTGCAACCACCTCTCCTTTTCTTATGTACCTGAATATATTACTGGCGGCCAGTAGTTTTTTATTGATAAGCGTATCTATCCCTATGGAGTGACTTAACTGAAAATAGTCCATATTCTCAACAAGTGCAATGGTTCGCTTTACATTCTTGGATTTAGCAACAAGGCAGGTCATAATATTGGTTTCAGAATTTCCTGTTACCGCAATAAAGGCGTCCATATCCTGAATGCTTTCTTCCTCAAGCAACTCCACATTACGACCATCTCCATGAATGATAAGGGCTTTTGGCAGTTCATCGGCAAGATCAAATGCTGTATCCTTATCGCTCTCTATGAGCTTCACATTCATTTTCTTTTTACACAAATCCATCGAGGCTTTACGGCCTATCTTGCTTCCTCCCAGAATCATGACATTTTTCATGTTCTGGCGTTTCTTTCCCGTAAGCTTATAAAGATCACTTACTCCCCCACGTGTGGTTACAAAGTAAACCTGATCGCCCTCTTTAAAAGTAGTAGTTCCCCTGGGAATAGTTGTCTCTACAGTATCCTTCCGCCGAAGTGCAATTGGCATAAAATGAATCCCCGGAAAAATCTTGGCAGTCTCTTTAACCGATTTCCCTAAAAAAGCAGCCGATTCAGAAAGTGTTAGTCCCACCATAGTAAGGGCTCCATCTTCAAACTCGTAACTATCATTAAACGCAGATTGATTCAGAAGAAGTTCAATTTCACGGGCGGCTAATGCTTCAGGAGAAATGAGTTCATCAATTCCAAACTGGGTAAAACCTATCTCGTCCTTTCCGTCCAAAAATTCGGTATTGGCAATTCTGGCAATGGTACGTTTTGCACCTAATTGCTTTGCCAGAACACAAACAGTAATATTTGTTGTTTCACTACTGGTAACACCTATTAACAGATCTACGTCTTTTACCTGCGCATCTTTGAGCACCGAAATGGAAGTAGCATCTCCTCTTAGAGTCCGAATATCCAGATGGGCATCGGCATAGATAAGATTCTCACGACTCACATCAATAAGAGTGATATCCTGCGATTCATATGACAATAGCTTGGCTAAATGGAATCCTACCTCACCGGCACCGGCAATGATTATTTTCATAAGGAACAAGTAAGTTCAAGAGGCACAAAGTTAATGTATTTCAATCGAGCAAAACAAAATACCACATAAGTATTTGGTTTACAGGCTCAGCATTTGATAGATAAACATGTATCTTTGGCGAAAATTTTTTGGCATGAGCAAGAAGGTTACCCCATACAAAGATTCCAGTTTAAACAAGAAGAAACAGGTAGAGCAAATGTTTGATACCATTTCTACCAACTATGATGGTTTAAACAGAGTTATCTCTTTTGGAATTGATGTAAAATGGCGTAAAAAAGTTATTAATATAATTTCTGAAACCAATCCTGAATCTGTTCTTGACATCGCAACCGGAACAGGAGACCTCGCCATTAGTCTGGCAAAAACAGGTGCAAAAGAAATTGTGGGTCTTGATCTTTCTGAAGGAATGTTGTCTGTAGGAAGAAAAAAGATCGAAGAAGAACAACTTACAGAGCGAATCAAGATGATTCAGGGAGACTCTGAAGCTTTACCTTTTGACGATAACAGTTTTGATGCTATTTCAGTTGCTTTTGGGGTTCGTAATTTCGAAAATTTAGAAAAGGGCTTATCAGAAATTCTGCGGGTTCTAAAACCGGGCGGAATTTTTGTCATTTTAGAGACCTCTGTACCTACTAAATTTCCGTTTAAACAAGGTTACCAATTCTACTCTAAGAATCTTCTTCCCCTAATTGGTAAATTGTTTTCAAAAGACAAAGTTGCCTATAGTTACCTTAGCGAAAGTGCCGCCGCTTTCCCTTACGGCGAAAACCTGAACAATATTTTGCATGAAATTGGGTTTATAGAGGTACAACACAAGCCTCAAACAATGGGAGTGGCGACTATTTATTCGGCATCAAAATAAGATCATGAAGAAGTTTTTAATTGCAGCAATTGTATTATTGGCAGCTTTACCAGCACGTGCTCAGCTTTTTGGCGGGGAAGATGTGATCAATAATCCAAATTTTGATATGCAGCGATTTTCCTGGGGATATTTTCTTGGATTCAACACATACGACTTCGATTTTGACTATAAGGACTATATTCAAGGATCAAATCAGGGTAAAGATTTTCATGTAGACCGCACTATAGGTTTTAATGTGGGTTTAATCGGGAATATGCGCCTTAGCGATCACCTCGACCTGCGCCTGGAACCCGGAGTCTCTTTTAACAGAATTAATTTTATCTTTAATAAATCTGACCCTACAGATTCTTTTAGGGAAATAAACTCCACTTTTGTACACATCCCTCTTTTGCTGAAATTCTCCACTACCCGCATTAACAACTTTAAACCTTTTGTAGTAGGTGGAGTGTCTACTTCTCTTAACCTCTCCAGTAACGAGAATAACCCCGAAGACAACAGCGATGGCCAGTTTAGAATGACCACAAATAACTTTTATTACGAAATAGGTTTTGGTATAGATCTATATTTATACTACTTCAAGTTCACCCCATCAATAAGAGGAGTATTTGCTATCAATGATGAATTTGTACGGGATGATACTCCAGTATTCAACTCAGATAACATAGAAAAAATGTCTTCTCGCGCTGTCTTTATTAATTTTACTTTCCAGTAGGTTTCCTTCGGCTAAATTCACTTAAGAAAATGGCAGCGGCAGTCGCCACATTTAGGCTTTCTGTCATGGCTTTTCCAAATTGTGGGATGTTCAGCTTTTGAGTAATGAGTTGTTCTACTTCAGGTGAGATACCGTTACCCTCGTTACCTAGAACTACTACTCCTTCTGGAGAAATCGGTTCCCGGTAAACATTCTTACCTTCCAAAAATGTGCCGTAGACAGGTCTTTCTTTAGGGAGCTCTCGCAAATATTCAGCTAAATCAAGGTAATGAACCTTTACTCTTGAAATAGACCCCATGGTGGCCTGCACCACCTTTGGGTTATAACAATCTACCGTACCCTGTGAACAAATAAGGTCTTCGACCCCAAACCAGTCGCACAACCTAATAATAGTCCCCAAATTACCGGGATCCTGCACATCGTCTAATGCTACCTGCAATCCTTCAGCTTTAGGCTGCACTACTTCAGGAATATGAAAAATTGCCAATGCCGTTTGCGGACTTTGCTGATTGCTTACTTTTTTGAGATCGCCTTCAGTAATGAGATAGGTTTTTTCTTCCGCAGCATCAAAGATATCTTCAGCAGTAAATAAAGAATGAAGTTCTAAAGGGGAAGAAAGCAGTTCAAAAATGCCTTTTTTGCCCTCTATAACAAATAACCCATGCCTCGCCCTGTACTTTTTTTGAGACAGGCTTTTTATAAGTTTAATTTGGCTTTTGCTAAACATACCAAAGTTGTATTTTTGAGCACATTAAATAGGCTACTTGAAACATTTACGGGCAAAAATATCATTAATTCTTTTAATTGCTTTATTTCTTTCTTCCTGTAACGCTGTAAAAAGGGTTGAAGACGATCAAAGACTTCTAAAAGAGAATACCATTTATGTGGATGGTGAGGAGGTCTCTCAAAGAAATATTTACAACCAGCTTTACCAGGAGCCAAACAAATCTTTCCTGGGGCTACCGCTACAGCTGTACCTCTACAATCTCGCCAACCCCAATCCCGATACTACTTATATTAACTGGCTTCAGAAAAAACCGAAGAGAGCCGAAAGACTGGCAAATATTCTTTCTGAAAAGCAGGTAGTACGGCTGGGAAACATTTATGTAAATATTAATGAGTGGTTAAAGGAAACCGGCGAACCTCCTGCAATTGTTAGTGAAGAAAAAAGTCAACGATCTGCAGAACGGCTTAAGGCGTGGTACTGGAACAATGGCTGGTTTAATGCAGAGACTGGGTACGAGATCATTCCCACCAAGAAAAAGAGGGCGAAAATAAATTATTTTGTTACGCCAAAGCAACCTTATTATATCGATTCTGTCACTACAAAGATTGCTTCGGCGGTGGCCGATTCCATTTATGAAGCCCATAAGAAGAACTCCCTGATAGTGCCCGGAGTTCAATACAAAACCCAGGATTACGGAGCCGAGCGAGAACGACTGACTCAATTATACCGGAATAATGGGTTGTATCATTTTGAACAGGAATATATAAGTTTTGAGGCCGACACCATAAATACTGATCATAAAGTAAACTCTGCCATAATTATCCAGAACCGGGAAGCAA
Organism: Salinimicrobium profundisediminis; assembly: GCF_026241755.1. Classification (GTDB taxonomy): domain Bacteria; phylum Bacteroidota; class Bacteroidia; order Flavobacteriales; family Flavobacteriaceae; genus Salinimicrobium; species Salinimicrobium profundisediminis. The sequence goes on along the minus strand of NZ_JAPJDA010000025.1, from coordinate 41,497 downwards.
CGGTAGATGGCGTGGAAACAAGAATTCCTTATAAGGTGCACAAGATAAGCAAGGTGAATATCTTCCCAGATTACCGCTATGAGAACCGCACCGAACCTATAACAGATACTGCCTCTAATGAAGGCTACAACCTTTACAGTTTTGAAAAGCTACAGTTTAAACCGGGGGCTCTTACCAATGCAATATTCATTACCCCGGGCACCATATATTCTGATGCCGATAGGACACTAACTTACAACCGACTCAACCAGCTAAGGATCTTTAAATACCCGAACATTCAATACATGGAGGATCCTACCGATACCACAGGCACAGCACTTGTTGCCAATGTTTTTCTCACTCCGCGTCAAAAATATTCTTTGGGTTTTGATTTTGATCTTTCCCAAAGCAACATTCAAAAATTCGGTATTGGTTTTGGGGGTTCACTTTTAATCCGGAATGTCTTTAAGGGAGCCGAAATTTTAGAGATCTCTGGAAGGGGAAGTATAGGATCTTCAAAAGACGCTGCAAATGACTCTGATCGATTCTTTGACATCACCGAAATTGGTATGGATGTAGATCTTACCTTGCCGCGTATTTTATTTCCTTTTTCAACCGAAAAATTTATTCCAAAGTACATGTATCCTTTTACCACCCTGGGTGCAGGTGCCAGTACGCAGACTAATATTGGTCTTGACAAGCAAAGTTTTACTGCTGTTATGAACTATAGATGGCTGCCCAACGATAAACTTACCCACCTCCTTGACCTGGTAAATGTGCAGTATGTACGCAACCTGAATGTAGATAACTACTTCAACGTATATCGTAATTCATACCTGGAAATAAACGAAATAGCAACTTCAGAAAATGTCAATGCTCCCGAAGAATTTTACACCACAAATGAACAGGGAGAGCGTTTTCTCATGATTCCTGAAGGTGCCGATGGTTTCTTACGCGCAGCACGCCTGGGAGAGGTTCAGGGGCTAACAGGGAGCCAGTCTGAAATTCTTAGCGATCTAAGAGAGCGAAAAAACCGGCTAACCGAAGATAACCTTATTTATGCAACCAATTTCTCTTATATCCTCAACAAAAAAGAGAATATCTATGATGAAGATTTTTCCCGGTTACGAATAAAATTAGAAGCAGCAGGACACTTTCTCTCTGCTGTATCCAGGCTCGCAGGGATCAAAAAAGACGAAACCGGCAGGTACAGCATTTTTGGAGTGAATTTCTCCCAATACGTTAAAACTGAAATTGACTATATAAAACACTGGGATCTGGGACGTGACAATGTAATTGCCATAAGGACTTTTGGAGGTATCGCCATTCCCTATGGAAATTCGAATAGCATTCCCTTCATAAGATCATTTTTTGCCGGAGGGCCTAACGATAACCGCGCCTGGCAACCTTATTCCCTTGGCCCCGGAAGTAGCGGTGGCCGAAATGAATTCAATGAAGCCAACATGAAGATAGCTTTAAGTGCTGAATACAGGTTTAATCTTTTTGGCGACCTTAACGCAGCCGTTTTTGCAGATGCAGGAAATATCTGGAATGTTTTTGATGTTGTAGAAGAAGAGGCTTCAACCTTTACGGGCCTTCCCGACCTTAAAGAACTTGCACTGGGAACAGGGCTGGGCTTCCGGTATGACTTCGATTTTTTTGTTCTGAGGTTTGATGTAGGTTTTAAAACTTACAACCCTGCCCTTGAACCAGAAAACAGGTGGTTTAGCGGGTACAAACTTTCAAAAGCAGTATTTAATGTAGGGATCAATTATCCTTTTTAACCCGACTATTTTTCTTATTTTTGTTAACCAAATAATAATAATTATGAGTTATAATATCAAACCCGGCGTTGCTACTGGCCAGGAGGTACAGGAAATTTTTAAATACGCAAAAGAGAAAAATTTCGCACTTCCCGCTGTCAATGTCATAGGCTCAAGTACTATTAACGCGGTACTTGAAACAGCAGCCGAATTAAATTCCCCCGTCATCATACAGTTCTCCAATGGAGGAGCACAATTTAATGCCGGTAAGGGTCTTTCTAATAAAGATGAGAAAGCCGCTATCGCAGGAGCTGTTGCCGGCGCAAAGCACGTTCATGAACTGGCAGAGGCTTATGGAGCAACAGTTATCCTTCACACAGATCACTGTGCGAAAAAACTTACAGGATGGGTAGATGGAATGCTTGATGCTAGTGAAAAGCATTTTGAGCAGTTTGGAAAACCTTTATTCAGTTCTCACATGCTCGATCTTTCTGAAGAATCTCTTGAAGAGAACATTGAGACTTCTAAGAAGTATCTTGAGAGAATGAGCAAAATGGGAATGACCCTCGAAATTGAACTTGGAGTTACCGGTGGCGAAGAAGATGGAGTTGACAATACCAACATTGATTCTTCGAAGCTTTACACCCAGCCAGATGAAGTTGCCTACGCTTATGAAGAATTGAGCAAAGTGAGCAATCAATTTACCATTGCTGCAGCTTTTGGTAACGTTCACGGGGTTTATAAGCCCGGAAATGTAAAATTGACTCCTGTGATCCTTAAAAATTCACAGGATTTTATTTCTGAAAAATACGGTGTTGAAAAAAATACTATAGACTTCGTTTTCCACGGCGGAAGCGGTTCTACAGTTGAAGAAATAAGAGAAGCTATTGGCTACGGAGTTATCAAAATGAACATTGACACAGATCTTCAATATGCTTATTTAGAAGGAATTCGCGATTACATGGGCGAAAATGCCGATTACCTAAAAGGTCAAATCGGTAATCCTGAAGGTGCAGATTCTCCAAATAAAAAATACTACGATCCAAGAAAATGGATTAGAGAAGGAGAGGTAACTTTCAAAAACCGTCTAAAAAAGGCTTTTGAAGACCTTAATAACATTAACACCCTGTAATAAAACTAATTAGAGGTATGGCCTGAATATTTTCGGGCCATACCTTTTTTAATCTCATTCACCATGGCTTGGTTTAGAAGAACACAAAAGGGAATACAAACTGCCACCGAAGACAAAAAGGATGTGCCCAAAGGTTTGTGGTATAAATCCCCTACCGGAAAGATTGTAGATGCAGAGCAGCTGGAGAAAAATTTTTATGTAAGCCCCGAAGATGGTTATCACGTAAGAATTGGAAGTAATGAATACTTCAAGATCCTTTTTGACGATAATAAGTTCACAGAACTTGACAAGAATCTATCGTCACGTGACCCGCTGGATTTCGAGGATACAAAAAAATATACCGATCGCCTGGAGGATGCCCAAAAAAAGACTGGTTTAAAAGATGCCGTTCGCACAGCAGTAGGAAAATCAAAAGGTAAAGACCTGGTAGTAGCCTGTATGGATTTTGCCTTTATAGGCGGCTCTATGGGTTCTGTAGTTGGAGAGAAAATCTCCAGGGCTGCAGATTATGCCTTAGAACACAAGCTCCCACTTATGGTCATCTCAAAATCTGGAGGAGCCAGGATGATGGAGGCAGCTTATTCTTTAATGCAGCTGGCAAAAACCTCAGCCAAACTTGCCCAACTGGCCGATGCCAGAATTCCTTATATTTCCCTCTGTACAGATCCTACAACAGGTGGTACCACAGCATCTTTTGCAATGCTTGGAGATATAAATATTGCCGAACCCGGTGCCCTTATCGGTTTTGCCGGCCCTCGTGTAGTAAAAGATACTACCGGTAAAGACCTTCCAGATGATTTTCAAACTTCAGAGTTTCTTATGGAACATGGATTTTTAGATTTCATCACTAAAAGATCTGAACTTAAGAATAAGGTCAACCAATACATCGATCTTATTCAAAATCAACCCATACGGGCTTAAAAATGACATTTTAGGCTGTCAATCAGAAAAGTAATATTTTACCCTGTTAATATTTTATAATATATTATATTTGCGGCCTGGCAGAAAACCTGTCAATACATAAAAATCATTAAAATTAATATTGGAATGTATTTAACTAAAGAAGCAAAAGAAGAACTTTTTGCAAAACACGGCAAAGGAAAGAACGACACAGGTTCTGCCGAAGGACAAATTGCCCTGTTCACTCATCGTATTGAACATTTAAGTCAACACTTAAAGAACAATCGTCAGGATTTTAATACAGAGCGATCACTGGTAAAATTAGTAGGTAAGAGAAGAAGCCTACTTGATTATTTAATGAAGAAAGATATCTTGAGGTATCGTGCGATCGTTAAAGAATTAGGATTAAGAAAATAACTAAAAGGGGCTCTCGCGGCCCCTTTTTTTATACCATTTCTTCTTTACACACAGCTTTTTTAAAAATTTATTATTGGTTTTTCTTTTCCTTTGAAAAATCTCCGTAATTTTTAAGCTGAAAAAATTCAGTAATAAAAGCTCATTTTTGACACCTCTGGTTTTTTACCTGGCAGGTGAGAAAACAAAAGGCAGTTTTTCATTGGTCTTCACAACCCACAACAACAACACAACCTGTCCCGTTCAGAATTAACGGGAGACCATTGTTTAACAACCTGCAAATGAGCAGGAGTAGAATTAAAAAATTTATGATTCCAAAGACATTTAAGGAGGTTATTGACCTTGGAGATGGCAGGACTATTTCCATCGAAACCGGAAAATTGGCAAAACAGGCCCACGGTTCTGTTGTTGTTCAAATGGGAGACGCTATGCTACTTTGTACCGTAGTTTCTAACTACAACAAAAGCACGGCAGATTTCTTTCCGTTAACAGTAGATTACAGAGAAAAATTTGCAGCCGCGGGTAGATATCCCGGCGGATTCTTTAAAAGAGAAGCACGCCCAAGCGACGGAGAAGTTCTTGTAATGAGAATTGTTGACCGCGTTTTGCGTCCCCTTTTCCCTTCAGATTATCGATATGAGACCCAGGTGATGATCCAGCTGATGTCTCATGATGAAGAAGTAATGCCCGATGCACTTGCAGGACTGGCAGCTTCAGCAGCAATTCAGCTTTCAGATATCCCATTTGAAACTGCAATTTCTGAAGCCCGTGTGGGAAGAATCAACGGCGAGTTCGTGATCAACCCAAGCCGTAGCCAACTGGCAGAATCTGACATTGATATGATCATTGGTGCCTCTGCCGATTCTGTAATGATGGTAGAAGGTGAAATGAAAGAGATTAGCGAAGAAGAAATGGCCGAGGCTATAAAATTCGCTCATGAAGCCATCAAAGGTCAAATTGAAGCCCAGCAACGCCTTGCCGATGCTTTTGGAAGAAAAGAGACCAGGGAATATGCTGTTGCAGAATCTGATGAAGATCTGTACAACAAAGTTCGCGAAGCTGCTTATCAAAAGATCTATGATATCGCTAAAGGTGCTCATAGCAAACATGAACGTAGCGATGCATTTTCTGCAGTAAAAGACGAAGTTCTTGAAATGTTCTCTGAAGAAGAACTTGAAGAGAAAAAAGATCTTATAAAAGGTTACTTTAACAAAGTAGAAAAAGAAGCAGTTAGAGAATTGACCCTTGCTGAAGGTTTGCGTCTTGACGGAAGAAAGACAGATGAAATTCGCCCAATTTGGTGTGAGATCGATTATCTTCCTTCTGTACACGGTTCTGCCATATTCACCAGAGGTGAGACTCAGGCACTTGCTACAGTGACCCTTGGAACTTCCAGAGAAGCAAATATGATAGATATGCCTACCCACCAGGGTGAGGAAACTTTCTATCTGCACTACAACTTCCCTCCTTTTAGTACAGGTGAGGCCTACCCAATTCGTGGTACATCACGAAGAGAAATTGGTCACGGTAACCTTGCACAAAGAGCCCTTAAAGGAATGATTCCGCAAGACTGCCCATATACTGTAAGGGTTGTTTCTGAAGTACTTGAATCTAACGGATCCTCATCTATGGCAACCGTTTGTGCCGGTACAATGGCAATGATGGATGCAGGTATTCAATTGAAGAAACCGGTATCTGGTATTGCTATGGGACTTATTTCTGATGGAGATCGTTTTGCAGTACTTTCTGACATCCTTGGAGATGAAGATCACCTAGGTGACATGGACTTTAAAGTAACCGGAACAGCCGACGGAATTACCGCCTGCCAGATGGATATTAAAGTAAAAGGACTTGCTTATGAGATCCTTGTTAAGGCCCTTAAACAAGCCAGAGCAGGAAGACTTCATATCCTTGATAAACTTACCGAAACTATTGCTGAACCAAAAGCAACCGTAAAAGCTCACGCTCCAAAAATGGAGAAAGTGGAAATACCGGGAGAATTCATTGGTGCTGTAATTGGGCCTGGAGGAAAAGTTATTCAGGAAATGCAGAAGGAAACCGGAACTACCATTGTAATCGAAGAAGTCGAAGATATGGGAGTGATCGAGATCCTTGGTGTAAACCAGGAAATGATCGACGAAGTCAAAAAACGTATCAAAGCAATCACTTTTAAACCTGAAGTTGGTAAAGTATACGAAGTGAAAGTGGTTAAGATGCTTGATTTTGGTGCTGTAGTTGAATACAAGGAAGCAAAAGGAAATGAAGTACTTCTTCACGTTTCTGAACTTGCCTGGGAACGCACAGAAAATGTGAGCGACGTTGTCAACATGGGCGACGAGTTTGAAGTAAAATATCTGGGTATGGATCCTAAAACAAGGAAACCTAAAGTTTCCAGAAAGGCTATCCTACCTAAACCAGAAGGATATTCTCCAAGACCTCCACGAGACAACAATCGTGATAGCGGGAGACGCGATAACCGTGATAATCGCGGCCGTGATGACCGTTCAAGAGGAAACAGAGATCGTAACGACAGGAACTAATTCCTGCCAAACCGAATAAATTTTAGAGGCCGCCTAAAAAGCCCCGTTAGTGTCAAACTGAATTCCAGAAGACCTTACAGCAGCTTTTTAGACGGCCTCTTCTCTATTTTATGAATAACAGGAAAGTTTTAAAATACCATTCTTATGCCGGGCTCATTGCCGGATTTGTTTTAGTTTTAATGGGATTATCTGGAGCCATTCTGGTTTTTCAGCATGACATAGACAATTACCGCTGGCAGGAATATATTGAAGTAGATAACTTTTCGGGCTTACATATTGACCGCGGTATTTCGACAATTCAGAAAAATTATCCCGGCTGGGACACCCGACTCATTCATTTTGAAGAACAGGAAGCACTCATCTTCAATTTGAGGAATTCTAACGAAAGACTTTTTGTCTTTGTGCACCCATCCAGTGGAGAGGTTATCAAAGAGCTCAACGAACTCACCACTTTTACCCGTTGGTTGTTAAAGTTTCACTATTCCCTCCAGGCAGGCCCTATAGGCCGCACAATTGTGTTTATTGTTGGCATTCTGTTCCTATTTTCGCTCATCAGCGGAATTTACCTCTACCGGAAAAGCATCTTTAAAACACTATTTTTCAAAACCCCGGTACTCACGAAGAACAAACGCACTTTTTATTCTTCCCTGCACCGCATTGTAGGCACCTGGGCTTTACTACTTAATTTTATTTTGGTGATCACCGGCATTTTACTTTCGTGGAGCGTTGTTGTGGCCGGTTTTAAAACTTCAGCCGCACCAAATTCTCCTGCTGTTACAGTACAGGTGGCAAGTTTACTAAAAGAAATGCAGCAGGAACTTCCCGATTTCCAACCCACCTACATCAGGCTTCCGCTTCGCCCTGATGCCAACCTCGTCATTTATGGTTTTTTTGATGATGACCCTTTCTTTTATTCTGAATTCTTCAACTATGTTAGTGCCGACTATCTTTCCGGAGAAATTAAAGGAGTCACAAAAATCCAGGAAGCCAACCTGGGAACAAAAATTTTAAGTACCGTACTCCCGTTGCACTTTGGGCAATATGGCGGCATTTGGATTAAGCTTCTGTACTGCCTTATCGGCCTTAGCGGCCCCTTTTTATCTATTACAGGCTTCCTGATCTGGCGACAGGGAAAACAGGTCAAAAGGCGTCGAAGGAAAAAAATTTTTTATTATCTTTAATTCTTGTAACATTTCCAACCCATCTTACGTATAACTAATACAAGAGTTATTCATAATTAAAATCCAAGGAGACGTTAGATGAGACAACTTAAAATTACGAAGCAGGTAACAAACCGTGAAACTGCTTCGCTGGATAAGTATTTGCAAGAAATTGGTAAAGTTGACCTGATCACCGCAGATGAAGAGGTGGAGTTGGCACAACGAATTAAAGCGGGTGATGACCGTGCTTTGGAGAAACTAACAAAAGCGAACCTTCGTTTTGTGGTATCTGTGGCGAAACAATATCAAAACCAGGGATTAACCCTTCCCGACCTTATAAACGAAGGAAATTTAGGATTAATAAAAGCTGCCAAGCGATTTGATGAAACCCGTGGTTTCAAATTCATATCCTATGCCGTTTGGTGGATTAGACAGTCTATTCTGCAGGCTCTTGCAGAGCAGTCTCGTATTGTGCGTTTACCGCTCAACAAAATTGGTTCAATAAACAAGATCAACAAAACTTTTGCTTTCCTTGAGCAGTCACATGAGCGTCCGCCAAGTGCCGAAGAGATCGCGAAAGAACTTGATATGACTATTAATGATGTTAAGGAATCAATGAAGAATTCCGGGCGTCACGTATCTATGGATGCTCCTTTGGTAGAGGGAGAAGATTCTAACCTTTATGATGTACTTCGTTCAGGAGAATCTCCAAACCCCGATAGAGAACTCCTACATGAGTCTTTGCGTACAGAAATTGAAAGAGCTCTTGAAACCCTTACTCCCAGAGAAGCCGATGTTATTCGTCTTTATTTTGGACTCGGAGACCAGCATCCAATGACTCTTGAAGAAATTGGCGAGACTTTTGATCTAACAAGAGAAAGAGTAAGACAAATTAAGGAAAAAGCAATTAGAAGGTTGAAACACACCTCAAGAAGCAAGATATTAAAGACATACCTGGGTTAATTCCCGGTAAAGAAGCAACAGTTGATTACTGTTCGTTTTTTGATTGATTGATGAAGAACCCGGAGCTGATTACTCCGGGTTCACCTTTTTATAAAAGTGTCAAATATGGCATTTTTAAGAGAAATATTTAGACAAGAAGTTAAGCATCAACTACTTGTTTGGTTATCTTCTCATTTTTATTATTTTTGGCAGCCCAAAAATATAATCATGAATTATGCAATAAGCTACGTAAGCACCGTAGCTTCAGGAATTTCTGAAAATGAAATTGAGAACCTCCTTAAATTAACCAGCTCCAATAATAATCAGGTTAAGATCACCGGTATCTTATTATACTCAAATGGCAACTTCTTTCAGGTTTTAGAAGGGGAAAAAACAATGGTGACAGACCTTTTTGAGAAGATACAACAAGATAAAAGGCATTATAACCTCATTCCTATTTTCAAAAAAGAAATTGAAGGTCAAAAATTTGATACTTATGAGAACTTGTTTTTAAGCCTGGATGCCGCTTACAACAGGGAAGAATTAGATTATTACAAATCTCATGTAGAAAAACTCGACCCCTCAATCCGAAATTCAGTAAACTATGTGCTGGAGAATTTTTCTTAGGAAATTCTACTGTTCCCAGCTAAAGTTGATCACTCCCGTAGCTATAAGAATAATGACAATGACCAGAAGGATCACAGCAATAAAACAGCCCATTTTACCATAATTCCTTTTTCCACTTCTTTCTTCTACTTCCATAAATGCTTTTTTAGGTTGTTAGTCACTTAAAGATACAAAAATCCTGATACAGCAATTCCCCTTCCCTCAGCTAAGGCTTTTAGTATAATTCTTGTTACTTTTGCAGCACAACAACACCAACATGAAAGACAGACTTATAGCTCCCTCCCTTCTGGCTGCCGATTTTGGAAACCTGCAGCGCGACATAGAAATGGTCAACAAGAGTGAAGCCGACTGGTTTCACATCGATATTATGGACGGAGTATTTGTTCCGAATATCTCTTATGGCATGCCCGTACTGGAAGCCATTAACAAACACGCAAAAAAGGTTATTGACGTGCACCTTATGATCGTTGATCCAGACAGGTACATCAAGGAATTTGCTGCGCTGGGAGCCAATAATCTTTCGGTGCATTACGAAGCCTGCACCCATCTGCACAGAACCTTACAGGCTATTAAAGCTGAAGGTATGAAAGCAGGTGTAGCACTTAATCCACACACGCCGGTACAACTATTGGAAGATGTGATTGGAGATATTGACTTGGTTTGTATGATGAGTGTAAACCCAGGTTTTGGCGGGCAAAGCTTTATTGAGAACACTTACAAAAAGATAAAGCAACTAAAAGAAATCATTGAACGTAACGGTGCTTCTACGCTCATTGAGATAGACGGTGGCGTCACAGATAAAAATGCAGCCCAACTCATTGAAGCCGGTGCAGATGTTTTAGTCGCTGGTAGTTTTGTTTTTAAAGCCGAAGATCCTACACGAACCATTAAAGAGCTAAAAGATCTTGTCAATAAATAAAGAGGAAAACATGTTTGATGTGATCATAGTTGGTGGAGGGCCTATTGGGATAGCCTGTGCCCTGGAGGCAAAAAAGAATGGTCTCTCCTATCTCATTTTAGAGAAGGGAACCCTGGTGAATTCCCTCTACAATTACCCGTCTAACATGACCTTCTTTTCAACTTCTGAAAAGCTTGAACTGGATGAAATCCCTTTTATTAGTACCAATCCAAAGCCCCACAAGCAGGAAGCTCTCGAGTACTACCGAAGAATTGTAACTTCAAACCATCTTAAAATTAACCTTTTTGAGAGGGTAGAAAAAATAGAAACTAAAGATAACCTGCATAAGATCACCACTTCTAAGGCAAGCTACCGCTCCAAAAATGTCATTATTGCGACAGGTTTTTACGACATTCCAAACTACCTGAATATTCCCGGGGAAGATCTCCCAAAAGTTGCGCATTATTACGGCGACCCTCACTTTTACGCCACTCAAAAGGCAATCGTGGTAGGCGCCAGTAATTCGGCTGTCGATGCCGCACTCGAGATCTACCGTAAAGGTGGAGATGTAACTATGGTGGTTAGAGGCCCTGCCATTGGGGAACGTGTAAAATACTGGGTCAAACCCGATATAGACAACCGCATCGATGAAGGCAGCATAAAAGCTGTTTTTAATGCTGAAATTAAAGAGATCAGAGAATCTGAAGTTGTTATCACTTCCAAAGATGGGGAACAGGTACTGGAAAATGACTGGGTACTCCTGCTCACCGGTTACCGTCCAAATTTCGAATTTTTAAAAAATATCGGGATCGATCTCTCCCAGGACGGTAAAAAAATTCCGCAGTACAATTCTGAAACCATGGAGTCTAACGTAAAAGGCATCTACCTCGCCGGAGTAATTTGTGGCGGCACCGAAACTCATAAGTGGTTTATAGAAAATTCGAGGGTTCACGCCAAAATGATCATGCAAAACATTGTAGGGAATTAGCAAACCTGGCAACGGCAGCTTTCATTTTTCGAGTTCTTCTTCATTTTTATGCTACCCATTCCCTTCCTGAAGAATTTTTATTCCGAATATGAAATTCTTCGTATCTTTGCACTCAGTTTAGTAGATTCTGAAAGAATAGCAGCAGGCACCTAAAATTTTTAAACCCCTGCTCCAAAACCCTGATGATCTTCAGAAGCTTACTGAAATTATTATCATATGGACCCTGACCCCGATAATTGCGATACGAGTTTTAAAGGACTTTCCCGTCTTTGCCCTTCTTCTTATTTCATTCTTTTTGACTTTAAATTTCCTGATTGTTCTCTTTTATCTTTAAAGAGTTCAGGTTATTCTGCATAATCACTTTATAATTTACCACTTATAGTTATGGGACTCCTATTGACTTACCTTTTTATTGCCCTTTTCACCTCTTTTATATGTTCTATTGCAGAGGCAGCATTGCTGTCTACTCCGGTCTCTTATGTAAAGGCCAAAATAGAAATGGGCAGTAGAACTGCCAAAAATTTCCTCTCATTAAAAGAAGATGTAGACCGGCCACTTTCGGCAATACTCTCACTCAACACGGTAGCGCACACCGTTGGTGCCGCCGGCGTGGGTGCCCAAGCCACAGTTGTATTCGGCGAAGCCTACTTTGGGATTGTTTCTGCTGTATTGACCATTCTTATCCTCATCTTGACCGAAATCATTCCTAAAACACTGGGTGCCAACTTCAGCAAAGAATTAATGGGTATTACCACTAAAGTAATCAGGCTCATGATAGTGATTACTTATCCTTTGGTGATCATGTCTCTCTTTCTTACCAGGTTTTTATCCCGAAAAGAAAAGGAACTAACCACCAGCCGTGAAGAAATTTCGGCTTTAGCTTCTATTGGAACCGAAGAAGGGATTTTTGCCGATAAAGAAAATAAGATCATTCAAAACCTTATCCGACTTAAAACCATACGGATTTCAGAGATCATGACACCCCGAATCGTAGTAGTACTGGCCAATGAAGAGATGACCCTGCAGGAATTTCTGGTCAATAAGGAATTTCTCCACTTCTCCCGAATCCCGGTTTACAGTGAGAGTAGAGAAAATGTCACCGGCTATGTCTTTAGGGAAATGGTTTTTGAAAAGCTGGCCGAAGATCAATTCCACCTGAAACTTAAGGATATTAGAAGAACTATTTCAACTTTTGCTGAAACAGACACCCTCTTTAGTGTATGGGAAGAATTGCTTCACAAAAAAGAACAGATCTCTCTTGTAGTTGATGAATATGGCGGTATTGATGGTATAGTTACTCTTGAAGATATTATTGAAACCTTACTAGGTTTTGAAATTGTAGACGAAAAAGACCGGGTAGAAGACATGCAGCAGTACGCGATGGAGCGTTGGAAAGCAAGGCAGAAAAAATACCAGCTCCTGCGACAGGATCCCAAAAAATCTACTGAATAAGGTGCCAAAAAGGGCAAAAAACCTGACTCTTTCTGCGGAAAATTCATTCCGGCTGCCATTCCAAGGCTATCTTAGAGATTTGGAATTTGACTGGAAATTGGTACTTTCCCAGTTCTACCTTTGTACTTCTAAAATCTAACCTTTTTTTCTTACTTCTAAAATCTACCTTCGATGAGTCCTAACTTCAATTAGTCGATCATCGACAGCTGGATACGTTTTCTCGCCTCATCTACCTCCATCACGGTTACCTGTACGTGTTGGTGCAACTTTACAACAGAATTTACGTCACTCACAAACTCGTTTTTTAGTTTGGAGATATGCACGAGTCCGCTTTCCTTGATCCCGATATCAACAAAACAACCAAAGTTGGTGATATTGTTGACAATTCCCGGTAGTTTTAATCCGGGTTTGAGGTCGCTAATGCTCTTCACGTTAGGATCAAATTCAAACACTTTTGCCGACTTCCGTGGATCTACTCCCGGTTTTTCCAGCTCGCGCAGAATGTCTTTAATAGTAGGCAAACCTACAGTGTCAAAAATGTAATTTTCAGGAGTAATTTCTGAAATGAGTTTTTTATTCCCAATTAGTTCTTCTATCTCAACTTTAAGATCTGCAGCCATTTTCTCTACTATGGAGTAACTTTCAGGATGCACGGCCGAATTATCGAGCGGATTTTTAGAGCCAGGCACCTTCAGGAACCCTGCTGCCTGTTCAAAAGCCCTTGCGCCAAGGCGTGGCACCTTCAGCAGGTCTTTTCGGGAAGAAAACTCGCCTTTTTCCCTTCGGTAAGTAATGATGTTTTCGGCCAAAGACGCGCCAATGCCCGAAACATAACTTAGCAACGGCGCACTTGCACTGTTCAGGTTCACACCTATAGCGTTTACACAACTCTCCACTACGCGATCAAGTTCATTTTTTAGCTTTGTTTGATCAACATCGTGCTGGTACTGCCCCACTCCGATAGATTTGGCATCGATCTTTACCAGCTCGGCCAAAGGATCGGCCAAACGACGGCCAATGGAGACGGCGCCACGCACGGTAACATCAAAATTCGGAAATTCGGCCCTCGCAATTTTCGAAGCCGAATACACCGAAGCGCCGGCCTCGTTCACTACAAAAACCTGCACATCCCTGTCAAACCGGATATTTTTAATAAAAAATTCGGTTTCGCGCGAAGCCGTACCATTCCCAATCGCTATGGCTTCAATGTTATAAGCATTGACCAGGGATTTTACCTTTTTTGAAGCCAGGGCAGTTTCTCTTTGCGGTGCATGCGGAAAAATAGTTTCATTGTGTTGCAAATCACCCTTCTCATCAAGGCACACCAGCTTACAACCCGATTTAAAACCGGGATCAAGCGCCAGTATCCGTTTGCTGCCCAAAGGCGGTGCCAGCAGCAACTGCCTTAGATTATCGGCAAAGACCTTTATGGCTTCAGTATCAGCTTTCTCTTTTGCAGCCGATAAAGCTTCGTTTGAAAGTGCCGGAAAAAGCAACCTCTTCAGGGCATCATCAATGGCTTCTTCTATATATTGGGTACAGGAATTTCGCTGGGGTTTCAGAATAAATCCTGATACAATCCTGTAAGACTCCTCATGCTCCACCTCCAATTTCACCCGTACAAAACCTTCCTTTTCTGCCCTAAGAATGGCCAATAGCCGGTGAGAAGGAATATGATTCAGCTTTTCTTCCCATTCAAAATAATTCTGAAACTTTTGCGCATCTTCCTCTTCAGATTTCTTTTTGATCACTTTGGAAGAAATCATGGCTTTCTGCTGAAAAAGCTTCCGAAGCCGGTTCCGAACTCCCTGGTGTTCATTGATCCATTCAGCAATAATATCTTTAGCGCCCTGCAAAGCGGCTGCAACATCAACAACATCTTTAGTGACAAATTTCCTGGCTGAAGTTGCTATGTCTCCCGAATTTTGGGCCATTAGGATCTTAGCCAAAGGTTCAAGTCCCAGTTCACGGGCAGTATCAGCCCTTGTTTTGCGCTTTTTCTTAAAAGGCAGGTAAAGATCTTCAAGCTCTACCAAATTTCCTGAAGCTTTGATCTTCGACTCCAGTTGCGGAGTGAGAAGCTCCTGCTCGGCGATAGATTTTAAAACCGCTTTTTTCCTTTTTTCCAGTTCCTCATATTCCTCTTTAAATTGCAGGATCTCTGCAACCTGCACCTCATCTAAATTACCCGTCATTTCTTTTCGGTAACGGGAAATAAAAGGAATAGTAGCATCTTCTTGTAAAAGTTGAAGCGTGTTTTCAACGCTTTTCTTCGGAAGACCTGTACGGGTTAAAACAAAACTGACTGGATTCATTGCGGCTAAATGTAGTGGAAAATGGCAAAGATAAAAGCCTTGAGAGTCTTTCCATAAAAAAAGCCTCCCGAAAATTAATTCCGGAAGGCTTTATTTTAGACCCTTTAGGCTGTTATACCAGCACTACATCTTCAACTTTTGAAGAGGAGCCGTATCCGGCCAAAATTCTTCCGTAGAATTTAAGGTCGGCATCACTATTTTTAAAGCTCTTTCGAAGACTTGCCACAGCTTTTGCAAGCGGGATCTTGTGAACTTTAATTTCAGGATAAGGTGAATTTTCTTCTTCATTTTCCACGCCTACTTCAATGCTGTTCGTCTTTTTGTCATAGCAAACAAAAGCAGCCTGGTAGTTGTGTTTAATAAGTTCTTCAAGAGAAGCAGGAAGTTTATCGCATTCCCTGCACTCTTCAATCTGGTGCGGCAATAGGTTGAGCACCTGATTCTGAATTTCGTTTTTACTTTGATATGAGATCATTTTCCTTCAATTTTTTTCTAAAAATAATCCAGATCAGGCTGTCCAAAATACTTTTTAATTTAGGTTTAACTTAATTTCTTGTCATTGCCTAAGCTGCTGTTAATTTTCTAAAGAAAATTCTTACTCTTGAATTTCAGCGGCTATATTTTGTAAGTGAATAATTCTCTGCGGAAGCATCTTCTTTCAAACCTGCTTAAAAGTTTTGTATTTTGGAAAAAAATTGCACCATGACCGCTATAGCAGAAAAAAAATTCCGGAATGATTTCACGCAGCAGTTTGAAGGAGATGAAAGTGGTGACCGCACTCCCCGCCAAACCCCGGGGAAATTATACAGCAAGGCAATCCCAACCCCGGTTGCTGCGCCTAAATTATTGGCCTGGTCAAAGAATCTGGCTGAAGAATTGGGAATAGCGGATCCTTCTACGGAAGATGTGCAAATACTGGCCGGTAATAAAATTACTGCCTCCATGAACCCTTATGCAGCCTGTTATGCAGGGCATCAATTTGGAAACTGGGCAGGGCAACTGGGCGATGGCCGTGCGATTACCCTGGGGGAATGGGGTGTCAAAAATGGCATTTTTGAGCTGCAATTAAAAGGTGCGGGGCCAACTGCTTATTCGAGACATGCCGATGGGCGGGCGGTTTTGCGATCTTCGGTTAGAGAGTATTTGATGAGTGAAGCTATGCACCACCTGGGAGTTCCCACCACCCGGGCTCTGGCTTTAGTGGAGACCGGAGACAAAGTGCTGCGCGATATGTTCTATAATGGAAATCCCGAATACGAACCCGGTGCTATTGTATCTCGCGTAGCCCCCTCCTTCTTACGCTTCGGAAACTTTGAACTACTGGCTGCCCAGGGCGATAAAGAAAAAATGAAACAGCTAATAGACTGGACCATTGACCGATATTTTCCGCATCTTACGGAAGAAGATCGCATCCTCACCTGGTTCCAGGAAGTAGTCGATAAAACGGCATTTTTGATGACCGAGTGGCAACGGGTGGGATTTGTACATGGGGTGATGAATACTGATAATATGTCTATACTGGGGCTAACCATTGATTACGGGCCGTTCTCTTTTCTTGACCACTATGATCACAACTTTACACCCAACACCACCGACCTTCCGGGCCGCCGTTACGCCTTTGGGAACCAGCCTTCAATTGGTTACTGGAACCTTGGCAGGCTCGCCAATGCCATTTCTTTACTTTTTGATGACACCGAAGGTCTTGAAAATGCGCTCGACTCCTACGAAAAGATCTTTTGGGATTACTATTATGAAATGATGGCAAAAAAGTTAGGCTTTCAACCCCCCGGAAAAGAGGAAAAGAAAATCATCGCGAGATTTGAAGCAGTACTTTCCAGTATTCAGCCAGATATGACCCTCTTCTATCGGCTTTTAGCTGAAATACCTTCTGAAACCGTACCTGAGACCCTGCTGAACCACTTTGCACCTTCATTGTACAGAGATCTCCAGCCCAAAGAACAGGACGAGTTGGTTGCTTTATTGACAGACTACTCAAAAATGACAAAAAATGACGGGCTTTCGGAAGAAGCCAGGAAGAACCTGATGAACCAAACCAATCCCCGCATCATCCTTAGAAATTACCTACTTCATGAAGCCATAGAGGAACTGGAACGGGGAGAGAATAAATTATTTGTAAGGCTACAGGAAGCGATGAAGCAGCCTTACGCAACAGATGGCTTTGAGGATTTTGTAAAGAAAAGACCGGAATGGGCAGAGACTAAAGCCGGCTGCTCCATGCTCTCATGCAGCTCATAGCCTCAAAATTTTAACTAATTTGTTAATATACTAAAATCACATTTGTAGGTTTTATTCTCAAATTCAGATATTTAACAGGACAAAAGTTGGTTAAAGCACAAAAAAATCCTAATTTTATAGGAAATCTTTAAGACGATTTTATAGTATTAACCTAATAAATGATTCACCATGAGTGCTCAAAGAAGAAAATCTGAAGATAAAGAGAAGGCGACTACATTCGAGGTATGGTCTGATCATTGCGCTGTGGCTGCTTTTTTCATATTCCTCGTCTTATTGATATTCATCTCCTGAAATAAGTCATTTACATTCTAAACATTTGAGTGGAAGCGTTCTACAAATACGTTTTTATACAGGATTGCTACCTGAGGTATTTTATATGCCATTCTCCCTCGAAAATTTAATCAACTTCACTTTTTGATGTACAAATAAGAGGCTTCAAAAATGCCATTTTTGAAAAGTTTTCTGCCATTTTTGCCATCTTTCAGGATATCAAATTAATTCCGGCAAAAGTAAATTTTGGCTGTAATTTCCTTAAATCTTCAAAAAGCACTTGTTTAAGCTTTTGAACATTTTCAGCTTTAAAATTCCGCAGAGAATTTGCACAGAAGATCTTTCAGGATAAAAACTGAAATACTAGACCTTTTTTTGATCTACTTCCAGGTTTTCCTTGTTACTTTTAAACGGCCTTATGATCAATCTTGCCGCTTTATCAAAGTTCACGTAATTGTAGACCCAATTAAAGAAAGTAATGAGTCGGTTTCTAAAGCCGACAAGAAAATACAGGTGGATAAACATCCAGATAAACCAGGCAAAGAAGCCGCCAAATTTCAATTTTCCGAGATCTACTACGGCTTTGTTTCTTCCCACAGTGGCCATGGTACCTTTGTCATTATAAACAAAGGGTTCCATTTTTTCCCCTTTTAGGATGCGCTTAAGGTTCTTTGCCAGGTGTTTCCCCTGCTGTATCGCGGGCTGCGCAACCATGGGATGCCCTTTTGGATAATCTTCATTGCTCATAAGAGCAATGTCTCCAATGGCGAAGACATTCTCGTAACCTTTCACCTGGTTAAACACGTTAACCTCATAACGATCGGCCCTATCTACCAGTGCCGATGCATTCAAACCTTCTACCGGTGCACCCGAAACTCCTGCCGCCCATATAAAAGTGGAGGTGTTAAACGTGAGGTCTTCTTTATTTGTAGTCACTTTTTGACCATCGTACTCCTGTACCATCACATTAAGATGGATTTCTACCCCGAGATCTTTAAGGAATTTTTCGGCTTTTTTGGAAGCTTCGGGACTCATTGGCGGCAAAACCCTGTCTAGCCCCTCAATAAGATGGATTTTCATTTCGGAAGGATCGAGATCCCGGAAATCTCTGGGCACTATGTGATTGCGCACTTCGGCAATAGCGCCGCAAAGCTCCACTCCGGTGGGGCCGGCACCGGCAATCACAAAGTTGAGCAAAGCCTTCCGTTTTACGGGATCTGATGTGATTACTGCCTGCTCAAGATTTTCAAGGATTAAACTGCGAATATTAAGTGCCTGCGGAATGGTCTTCATCCACATGGCATTTTTCTGAATGCTCTCATTTCCGAAGAAATTAGTGCGCGAACCTGTGGCCAGTACAAGATAATCGTAAGCCAGCTCGCCAATGGAGGTTACAATTTTATTTTCTTCAGGAACAATACGCTGAACTTCGGTGAGCCTGAAATAACCATCTGTACTGTGGCGGGTGATCTTACGTAAAGGATAAGCTATAGAATCGGGTTCGAGGCCCGAGGTGGAAACCTGGTACAACAAAGGCTGAAAGGTGTGATAGTTGTGACGGTCCAGCAAAACCACCTGCAATTTCTCCTTTAAAAGGTGCTTTGCAATTGAAATTCCTGCAAAACCACCACCTACAATGACCACACGAGGGTATTCAGAAATGGGAATATTCATCTTATATAAGCCTTTCTTTCAAAGTTAGAGCTTTCCGCAGAATAAAAAGAAGATTAATAAATTTTAAGGGAATTGTAACAAGATCGCTACTTTCACTACTAATTAAGAACCTAAACAATCTTGTGAAGAAAGAACTGGAACATGAATTTGTAAGTCATCTTGAAAAGCACCAGAACATAGTGCACAAGATTTGCCGCATGTATACCAATGACCAGGAATCTCACAATGATCTTTTTCAGGAAATTACCATTCAACTTTGGAACGCCTACCCAAAATTTAGAGGTGATTCAAAATTTAGCACCTGGATGTACAGGGTAGCTCTTAACACGGCTATCACCCTCTATAGAAAATCGAAAAAACAACTGCGCACCCAGAATTATGACGAGGTAAGTTTTAAAATAAAGGCAGATGTTTATGATGATGAGGTTGAAAAACAACTACAATTAATGTATAAAGCGGTAAAAGAACTAAATGATATCGACAAGGCTTTGGTCTTTTTATACCTGGAAGACCAGTCTTACCGGGAGATTTCTGAAATGCTGGGGATATCTGAAGTCAATGCACGCGTGAAGATGAACAGGATCAAAAAGACCCTAAGAAATATTTTAAATCCGTAGTACCTACCACATGGATGAACTAGAATTTTTAAAACAAAACTGGAAAAAGCAGGAAGAGAATCTTCCAAAGCTTTCTTATAATGAGATCTACAAAATGATCTGGAAGAAATCCTCTTCCATCGTTAAATGGATCTTTGTAATTAGTATTGTAGAGCTGCTTCTTTCTTCTTTGTTCACCATTTTTATGGCCGATGCCGATTACTGGGAGCAAATGGAGCAACTACACCTTAAAAAGATCCAGATTGGAATGTATGTGATTAGCTACCTCATCACCTTCTATTTTATCTATTGCTTCTACCGCAATTACAGGAGAATTTCTTCTACAGACGATGCTGCAACGCTCATGAAGAATATTCTTAGAACCCGAAAAACTGTAAAGACCTATATCGCATACATCCTTATTTCAACCGGATTATATTCTGTAATTATTACCTACTATACCATCCAAAACCACCAGCTGGTACAGGAGGTGACCGATTCTTCCAAATATACTTTTGATGTTGTAGACTGGATTAAATTTGCCGTAGCCGGTTGCATTATACTCGGTGTATTCCTCCTCGCTCTATGGCTGTTTTACAGGTTGATCTACGGAATACTTTTGGGCAGGCTCAAAAGAAATTACAAAGAGTTGAAAAGGCTGGAAATGTAAATATGGTGGTTTCTTACGTAGAACTACTTCGGAAGTTACTCGTCGCGGATTACAAATCCGCGCCATCAGGATCATTTTAAATCTGAACACTGAGCACTCTTTTAAAAAAGCTCGTCGCGGATTGCAAATCCGCGCCATTCAAAAACTGCTAACTGACCACTGAATACTGAATCAATTCTTAGAAAAACGCGTCGCGGATTGCAAATCCGCGCCATTCAAATCTGAACACTGAGCACTGAATACTGAACACTCTTTTAATACTCCCACTGTCGGGTTTTGTTCAGGGCCTCCATCGCTTCCAGTTCTTCCTGCGGAATTACCTTCAGGAAAGACGGATGTTGTTCAATAGCATATTCCAGTTTTTCTACAATTTCCTCAATGGTTTCGTTATCATAATCAATCACCAGTGGTTCCTTGATCTGAAAACTCTGTAAAATGCCTTTTTTACGAACCCTTAATCCTTTTTTGTCAAAAGAACGCCTGAAACCATCAATAACAATAGGAATAACAACCGGTTTATATTGTTTTATGATATGGGCTGTACCTTTTCTAATGGGTTTAAAAGGCTTTGTGGTTCCCTGCGGAAAGGTGATCACCCATCCATCTTCTAAAGCTGTTCCGATATTTTTATGATCGTTGGGATTTACTTCCCGCTGTACTTCTTTCCCTTTTTCGCGCCAGGTCCTTTCTACCGAAACTGCCCCGGCGTAAGCCATTATTCGGGTGAGGAGGCCTGAATTCATGGTTTCCTTGGC
The DNA here is from genome assembly GCF_026241755.1 of Salinimicrobium profundisediminis. Classification (GTDB taxonomy): domain Bacteria; phylum Bacteroidota; class Bacteroidia; order Flavobacteriales; family Flavobacteriaceae; genus Salinimicrobium; species Salinimicrobium profundisediminis. Next base: position 20,166 of record NZ_JAPJDA010000025.1, on the reverse strand, counting down.
CGCAACGTAATAAATATTGAGCTTTGGTTGCCATATATAACCCACGTTCTTGATAGAATCTACCCTCCCGCTTAATGCAGCATTAAATACGTGAAACATTGCAGTGACATCGGCAAAATAAGTTTGGTGATTTGAAACAAAGAGTACATTATTATCGGGCAGGTTTTTGATTATTTCAGATCCTTCGATCCTGAGTTCATTGAAACCTCTGTATCGCCTGTGTGAGAGCACTCCGAAGATGCGGATGAGCCATTTTTTCAAGTAAAGATAGTGCCCAAAAGGATTCTTTTTCAACATCCCCATTTATTCCCTGAGATTTTTACGAAACAACAAAGATACTTAATTAAAACTTACAGCAGCTGCCTGAGGATCTCTTTCATCTCACTCAACATCATTGCGGTAGCACCCCACACTACATGCCCGTTAAGAAGAAATGCAGGCACCTCAATATTTGTGGCGTATGAAGTAGAGAGGGTCTCTTTAATTAAACAGGATTCACTCATAAATTCCTCAAGCTTAATCTCCAGTACAGCTTCTACTTCATCCTCCTGTGGTATGAGCACCGGAGTCTTCTTCATAACTCCCATAAATGGATGTACCCAAAAATTACTTGGCGGGATATAAAGCCTGGTCATCTCCCTTACTATTTCAACCTCGTGTTGTGGAATTCCTACTTCTTCTTCTGTTTCACGAAGGGCTGTGTGCGCAAGGTTACGATCCTCAATTTCCACCCTGCCTCCCGGAAATCCTACCTGGTTGGAATGTACTCCCTTATAGGTTTTTCTAAGGATCAAAACAAATTTTGTTTCTCCCTGTGGCCCCGGATAAAACACCGATAATACCGCCGCCTGCTTCGGGTTTTGCTTATCAATATTCAGATTTTCCAGTTCTTTCATCCGCAGCATTGGCGCCAATTTGAAGTGCGCGTCATCGCCCGAAAGATTAATTTTCCTTAAATTCGGACTTAGATTAAGAAAATCCTGAAAATTCATGAGATCTAATTTTTTGCTGATATTAATTTTGGCCACTGCCGTTTTTGCAAGTTGTGAAGATAAACAATCTTCTACAAAAAATGAGGTGGAAACCATGTTAGAGGAACCCGTACAACCCGATTCTGCCCGTGTAGATAACACCAAGGTAGATGAAGTTGTAGAAGCTGAAGTAGAAAAGAAAGAAAAAAGGAAAGGGCCACTACTCGTGCAGGAAGAATTGATCCCTTTCCTGATGGAGTACGGGAAAAAACACGATGAGAATAGGGTGCGGATCAAAACCCGCTTTGGAAATATTGATGTCGAATTGTTCCGGGATACTCCTCTTCATCGCGCAAACTTTCTTTATATGGTAAACCAGGATTATTATGACGGCACTTTTTTCCATCGTGTTGACGAAGGATTTGTTATTCAGGGAGGAAATTCAGATAACCCCGATACCAATATTAAGCGCCACCGGATTGGAGACTTCTTAATTCCGAGCGAATTCGATGCCGGGCATAGGCATGTGCGAGGCGCTCTTGCAGCTGCAAAATATGCCGAGCAAAATGTAAGTAAAGCATCTTCCCCTTACGAATTTTACATAGTTCAGGATCATGATGGCTCCCCACACCTCAACAATGATCATACGGTATTTGGACGTGTGATCTCGGGTATGGACGTGGTTGACGAGATCAACAAAGTCCCTACAGACGATAGTGAGTGGCCCCTGCGCAACATCCACATTGAAATGGAAATCCTTGATTAATTACTGCCTCGTGTAATAACTGTAATCTTTAAGCACAGTCTTAAGGAACTGTACCGGTTTATCTTCGGGAGTAACCCCAAGTAAATCTGAAACCCTGTTAGAAAGTTTAGCAATAACCCTGTAATTGGAGCTGGCAAGGGATGATCTGTAAATCTCTTTGATCTCCTGCACATCACGATCGGAAAGCATAGTGACCTGCGGGTAAACCGGCCGGTAATCATCAGGAACATTTACCAGCAGGGTATTATCCAGCCCGGTGCGTACCCTTTCAGAAATAACAGTGGTACCAGCGGCAAGATCTCCAAGGCGCTGCCCTTTTCCGTTTAACAGGATAGTAACCACTGCCACGCTCCCACTGGTGATGGTAATATCTACAATTCTCAATAACCAGCGCACCATATAATTGGAAAACGCAGGTTTTGAACCGTCAAGTTTCACTACTCTTAACTGTAAAGCTGCCTTACCCGGGGATTGCCCATTCCACAAACTCTCCCATAGCAAAAAATACAGCAGCAGGGGTAGCAGCACCACACTCATAAAGAGCCATTCCTGCCCCTGATTGCCATCCAGCCCTCCCATAAGCATGGTTACTATAATGACGTAAGCCAGCATCATAAGGCCATCAATAAGATATGCGAGAATACGCTCTCCTACCCCCGCAACATTTTGTGTAATACTTATATTTTGAGCTGTTTCAATTTGAAAATTATCCATTTAATATGTTTCTTTGAGACAAAATAGCAAAGAATGCGCGAGGCCGCTTTTGTGAAGCAAAATAAGGATAAATGGCAAAGATTTGAAAGGGCCCTGCAAAATAATGCTCTTTTGCCTCCCGGCGAACTCTCCTCGCTCTACCTTGAGGTGACAGATCATCTAAGTTACGCACAGACTTTTTATCCCGGCAGCAATACGCTGCACTATGTCAACGGCCTGGCTTCAAGGGCTCATCAAAAGATCTACAGGAATAAGAAAGAACCTAAAAACCGGTTTGTAACTTTCTTTACTGAAGAATTCCCCCGTGAGTTCTACCAATACCAAAAGCAGTTACTACTGGCTTTCCTGGTGTTTGTACTTTTTGTCGCAGCAGGAAGTTTCTCTGCAGCAAGTGACGGTGCATTTGTACGTTCTATTTTGGGAGACGCATACGTCAACATGACTCTTGATAATATCGCTAATGACGACCCCATGGCCGTATACAAAAAAATGGGGGAAATGGAAATGTTCCTGGGGATCACCATCAACAATGTGAGAGTGGCTTTGATGGCTTTTGTCTTGGGGATTTTCGCAGGCTTGGGAACCCTGTTCATCATCATGCAAAATGCCATTATGCTGGGCTCCTTCCAGTATTTTTTCTATGAAAAAGGCCTGCTATGGGAATCGGTAAGAACCATCTGGATCCACGGGACCATAGAGATCTCTGTGATCATAGTTGCTGCCTGCGCTGGTCTGGTTGTAGGGAAAGGAATTCTTTTTCCCGGCACCTACTCCCGCCTTACTTCGTTTATTAACGGAATAAAAGCCGGACTCAAGATCGTGATTAGCACCGTTCCCTTCTTTATCCTCGCCGGATTTCTTGAAGGCTTTGTGACCCGACATACAGAAATGCCCGACTGGCTGGCGATATTAATTATTTCCGGCTCCCTTGCCCTTATCCTGTTTTACTACGTTTTTTATCCAATCATATTACACCGAAAACTACCTGATGAACCAACCAATTCAATTCCGTAAACAGCGCGAGCTGGGAGATATTATTACTGATACCTTCAAATTTATACGCCAGAATTTCAAGCCACTTTTCAAAGCCATATTCAAGATCACAGGACCTGTTTTTGTCATTCTCATCCTGGCGATAGGTTATTATTCTTACCTGGGAATGGACCTGTTCTCTAATCCATTTTTGAATGATAGTTCAGAGGTGAATATTGAAATGTTCATCATTGCAATATTTGTTCTTTTCTCCTCAATGGTGGCATTTTACATACTACTTTATAATACCGTACTTCATTTCATAAAAAGTTATATTGAAAATTCGGGAGTCGTAGACTATTCTGAAGTTGTTAGAGGTGTAAAGAATGACTTCGCGAAGATGCTGGGTCTTATTATACTGGTAGCGATCATCACCTTTTTCGCCTTCTTTTTATGTGTGCTCCCGGCAATTTATGTTTGGGTTCCATTATCCCTTGCGCCGGCAATGCTCATTTTTGCCCGCACCTCAGTAATAGATTCCATTAGTTATTCCTTCAGCCTTATTAAAGACAACTGGTGGAATACATTTGCCACACTTTTTGTGATCACCCTGCTCATTTACATCATAAGCCTTATTTTTCAGTTCCCGCTTATGGTCTATATGTTCATCAAAGCCATGACTATGTCGGAGGAGGGCAGTATTGCAAATCCTGCCGATCTTGTGGACTGGGTGTATGTGTTCTTTAATGTTCTTTCTTCAGTCTTTCAATACCTGCTTGCGGTTATTGGGGTGGTAGCTTCAGCTTTTATTTATTACCATCTTGATGAGAAGAAGAACGCCACAGGTACTTACGAACGTATCTCAAACCTGGGGTCTTAAAAATGGCAAAATTCTTCCTCATTTTTTTCTTCGGATTTAGTCTTTCGGTATTTGCCGGTGAGCTTGTAATGCCGATGCAAACTGCGGAAGAAGAGCTGGTGCCTTTAGATTTTTCCGAAGAAACCATTGAGAAATTCCAACAAGACCCAGATTATGATTATTCTGAAGTAACGGCCGAAGATAACTGGTGGACAAATTTCAAGCGTTATTTAAGCCTGCAATGGCAACGGTTCCTGGATTGGATCTTTGGAGATTATGAAGCTCCATTCCTGCTCGCTTTTTTCCTGAAGATCCTGCCTTATCTTTTGCTTGGTTTACTGCTGGCTCTTGTGCTCTACCTCTTTACAAAATTAGCTCCCGGAAATAACATTTTTGGAACCCCATCTGGCGGAGAGGTTCATTTTAGTGAAGAAGAAAAGATCATTAAGACCCGAGACATCAGGAAATTAATAGATAAAGCCGTAGCAGCCGAAAATTACCGGCTTGCCATACGCTATCATTTCCTTTACATCCTTCAGCAGTTATCCAGAAAGGAATTAGTGAGCTACGATGCGGCAAAAACCGATGAAGAATATGTACTGGAAATCCAGGATACACAACTTCAGAATAGATTTAGAAGATTGAACCGGATCTACGATTTTGTGTGGTATGGAGATTTTGCCACCACGGCTACAGATTATCAAAAGATAAAAAAGGAATTTGTTACAACCGAAGAAATAATACAACCACAGCATGAGCAAAGCCTATAAGATCTCTCTCGCCCTGCTCGTTTTGCTGCTGGTGTTTCTCACCTGGCTGGAAGCGAATGAACCGCAGGAAATTAACTGGATCCCCAGTTATGCTGCCTTAGATAAGATTCCGCTGGGCACAAAAGTGCTTTTTGAAAACCTCAAACAGCAGGATCTTGACCTGCAGGAAGTCAATATTCCTCCCTATGAATTTCTGAACGACTCTACTATCTCCGGAACCTACTTTTTCCTGAACAACAGCCTTGGATTTGATGAACCAGAATTAAAAAGAATACTTACCTGGGTTGCCAGAGGAAATACCGCATTTTTCATCGCCGAAAATTTTAGCCAGAATCTTCTTGACACTTTAAACCTGAAGATGGAAACCCTGGTACCCAAAAAGGGCATTTCTTCAAAACCTTTTTTGAATCTTAAAGATCCGGCTCTTGAGAATAATCGGCCTTTTCTCTTTGATAAAGAAACTTATCAGGATGTTTTTATCATACCCGATTCCTTACCTAAAGATGTGCTGGGAGTAACGCAGCTTCAGCAAGATTCAGCTAAAATAACTGCTCCAAAAATCAACTTTTTGAGGGATACTGTGGGGAAAGGAATGGTTTATTTACATTCCACACCAAAAGCCTTCAGCAATTACTTCCTGCTACAGGATAATAATGCAACTTACGCTGAAAAAGTTTTTGCTTATCTTCCTACCCAACAACCTGTATTTTGGGACCACTACTACAAGACCGGCAAATCTTTTTACACCTCTCCCCTGTTTGTGATCCTGAACAGTAAACCACTGCGCTGGGCCTACTATTTTGTGATTATAGGCAGCCTGCTGTTCATCATTTTTGAAGGGAAGCGCAAACAGCGAAGTATACCTGTCATTAAACCGCTGCAAAATCAAACGCTCGACTTTACCCGGACCATCGCCGGATTGTACCTTGACCGCGCGGACTATAAAAGTATAGCATCAAAAAAGATTGCCCTATTTTTGGAATACGTGCGCTCTCAATATCGCGTTGCTACTAACGAAGTAAACCAGGGTTTCTACGATCGCGTAGCGGCAATGAGCGAAAATAACACCAAAGAAGTAGAAAGATTATGGCAATTTATGGAGAGACTTGAGAAAAAAAACTCGGTATCCAAAGAAGAATTGCTGGAGTTAAACAAGGCCATTTCGGCTTTTAAAAAGAAGTAAATGGAAAACGAAGAAATAAAGAACGACGAGATCACTTTTGAAAACCGTATTCCGCTTGAGGAATTAAAGTCGGCCGTAGAAAGCTTGAAAAAGCAGTTATCGGGAATCATCATTGGGCAGGAAAGGTTTATTGAACTTCTTATCGTGGCCCTGCTTGCCGATGGTCATGTACTCATAGAAGGTGTCCCCGGTGTAGCGAAAACCATCACTGCCAAATTGTTTGCCAAAACCCTTAAAACCGGATTCAGCAGAATACAGTTCACGCCCGATCTTATGCCGAGTGACGTGCTGGGAACTTCGGTACTTAATTCCAGGACTTCGGACTTTGAATTTAAACCGGGTCCGGTGTTTTCAAACATTGTTCTCATTGATGAAATTAATCGCGCTCCGGCAAAGACCCAGGCGGCACTTTTTGAGGTCATGGAAGAGCGACAGATCACCATAGACGGCAAACAGCACAGCATGCCACCGCCATTCATGGTGATTGCCACTCAAAACCCCATTGAACAGGAAGGAACTTATGCCCTTCCCGAAGCGCAACTGGACAGGTTCCTTTTTAAGATCAATGTAGATTATCCTTCAATGGAGGAAGAGATTGAGATCTTGCAGTCACACCACGAGCGGCAGGGAATTTTACCCCAGGAAAAAATTGAAGCCGTTCTCGATCCTGAAAAACTACAGGTGCTGCGCACGCAAATCCAGGGGATAAGGATAGAAAAGAAGTTACTTGGTTACATTGCTGAAATTATTAGTAAGACTCGAAATCACCCGCACCTTTACCTTGGGGCTTCACCACGGGCTTCCATTGCAGTTATGAATGCGTCTAAGGCAGTAGCGGCTGTAGATGGAAGGGATTTCGTCATCCCCGAAGATATTAAGAAGGTACTGGAGCCGGTGCTTGGCCATCGCATCATTTTGTCTCCCGAACGTGAAATGGAAGGCAGCACCACGGCCGGTGTTATTGATATGATCACTCATTCTGTAGAAATCCCGAGATAATTGGTACATTTTTTCAAGTCACTATATCTCCATCAACGGTTCTTTGTGATCGTTTTCACCCTGGCGGCAGGTTTCCTGTTTTCCTATTGGATCCCGTGGCTTTATCCGGTTTTATGGATCCTGACTGTCCTATTCCTACTCATTGTCCTGGCCGATATTGTTGTCTTGTACAAAAGCCCCGGGATCACTGCTGAAAGGATCCTTCCCGATAAATTTTCCAACAGCGATGAAAATTCAGTGGAAGTTTTGCTTCGGAATCTGTACAGTTTTAAAACCCAGGTAGAAGTTATTGACGAAATCCCCGTACAGTTCCAAAAAAGGGATTTTTCATACCTCACCAAATTACCTTCAGGGATATCAACCTCTTTCAACTATTCCCTGCGACCGGTGGAGCGGGGAGAATATTTCTTCGGAAGTTTAAATGTCTTTGCCTCCACTCCGCTGAAACTGGTCAAACGCCGGAAGAAGTTTGGAAAAGAACAAATGGTGAAAGTCTACCCTTCTTTCATTCAGATGAAAAAATATGATTTCCTGGCTATAGATCGCAAGATCTCACAACCCGGATTGAAGAAAATAAGGAAGATTGGGCATACCATGGAGTTTGAGCAGATCAAGGACTATGTAGCGGGAGACGATGTGCGCAGCATAAACTGGAAAGCCACTGCAAAACAGGGAGGGCTTATGGTGAACCAGTACCAGGATGAACGGTCGCAGCCTGTGTATTCTGTGATAGATACAGGCCGTACCATGAAAATGCCTTTTAATCATCTTAAGTTACTCGATTATGCAATTAACAGCGCCCTCGCATTTTCAAATATTGCTCTAAACAAGAAAGACAAAGCCGGTTTGATCACATTTTCCAGCAAAATGGAAAAGATACTCCCTGCAAGTTCCAAAAAAGCCCATTTGAACCTGCTGTTGGAATCCCTCTACAATGTTAACACACAGTACCGGGATTCAGACTTTGGACTTTTGTACACCCATTTAAACCGAAGACTTGCACAGAGAAGTCTACTCCTGCTATACACAAATTTTGAACATCTAAGCGCCTTGCACCGGCAAATGCCCTACCTGTTGGCTCTATCAAAAAAGCACCTGCTTGTGGTCATCTTTTTCGAAAATACCGAACTGGAAAATTTCATCTCTTCCCCTGCTAAAAAAGTGCCGGATATTTTCAATCAAACCATTGCTGAACAGTTTAGCTACGACAAACGATTGATGGCAAAGGAGCTTCAAAAACACGGAATCCAAACCATTCTCACACGACCCGAAGATCTAACGGTGAACACTATCAATAAATATCTGGAGATCAAAAAGAGGGGAATTCTTTAGGTTTTTCGGGAGGTAAGAAGGAAGATGCAAGAGTTGAGATTTTTGGTTTTCATAGAAAAAGAATGTCTTCATCATATGTAATCTGGCCTCCAATCATATCCTGTACCTACGGCACAGAGAGTTTCCATGTCGTTTCTTTACCCACAGTTCGTCCCTACGGGACGTAGAATTCATCAAAATAAATTTCCGCTATCCACATTGTGTCCCATGAGACCAAATTATCCTCAAATTTTTTTTCCCGTTAGGGACAGCATACGGTAGAATTAAGAAAAAAACCAAGTGTGCCTTTAGGTACGGGATAGTTTTCATGCGGCTTTTTTCACCTACAGCTCGTCCCAACGGGACGTGAAATAAACATTTGGAACACCACTCCACTGTCTTATCTAATTAAGAGCCTTCTTATAGGTTTCCAGCGCTCTTGCCCTGGCAAATTTGTGGTCAACAATCGGTTCCAGGTAACCGGCTCTAAAATCTTTGATCCAGGTTTTCACGTATTCGAGTTTAGGATCAAATTTCTTGAGTTGTGATTCGGGGTTAAATATTCGGAAATAAGGAGCAGCATCACAACCGGTACCAGCAGCCCACTGCCAGTTCCCATTATTAGAAGCCAGTTCGTAATCCAGAAGTTTTTCAGCAAAATAAGCCTCCCCCCAGCGCCAGTCTATCAACAAGTGCTTACATAGGAAACCTGCAACCACCATACGGACCCGATTATGCATCCACCCGGTTTCATTTAATTGACGCATGCCGGCATCTACAAGAGGATAGCCTGTTTCTCCCCTGCACCATAATTCAAATTCCGTTTCATTGTTTCGCCACTGAATGCGGTCGTACTTTCTTCGGAAGTTATGATGCTCTACATGAGGAAAATGATAAAGGATCATCATGAAGAATTCCCGCCAGATGAGTTCGTTAAGCCAGGTTTCATTTTGCTGTAGCGCCTGTTTGACAAGGTGACGAACACTTATAGTCCCAAACCTTAAATGAGCTCCGGCCTTGCTGGTACCATCAATGTAAGGCAGGTCCCGATTCTTGTGGTAGTACTTTATTAATTCTTTAGAAAGATCTGCTTCGGCAACTTCAGGATCTATAGTCTCAAATCCAATTTCAGCTAAAGAAACGATTGGTTTATTTGGCCTTTTTAGCAGGTTAGACAAAAAATCTTCCGAAGCAAAATCTGGAACAGCTTTTTGGTACAGCTGTTCTTTCCATTTTTTTGAATAGGGCGTAAAAACGGTATAAGGAGTGCCATCGGGTTTAAGGACATCATCCTTCTCAAATATTACCTGATCTTTATAGCTATGGAATTCAACCCCGTGAGCTAATAAAAATTCAGAAACTTCTTTATCTCTTGTGCGGGCGTAAGGCTCGTAGTCATGGTTGATGAATACTTCCTGAACAGGGTACTTAAAAATGAGCTTTTCAAATGCCTTTTTTGGCAGGTCATGAAGTACAAGCAAGGAAGCCCCGAAATGAGATAATTTAGCATTTATCTTCTCCAGCTGGCGATAAATAAAATTAACCCGCCGGTCTTTTTTGTTTGAAAGCGTATTGAGAATGGCAGGATCAAAAATAAAGATAACCTGCACAGGGCGGCCACTGTTGAGAGCGTGGTAGAGTGCAGTATTGTCAAAGAGCCGCAAATCTCGTCGCAGCCAGCAAATCGCTATGCCTTCTTCTCCTTCATTTTTTGCCATGGTGAGTATTTTCTATTCTTATATCCGTGGATGTTACTGCTGATAAAAAGTACGACGGCGGCAGCAATAGCTGTATAAAAAATAAGATTTTCATCCCCTTTATTTGCAATTCCCACAGCGACCAGCCCCCAAACACCAACCAGCGCAAATTCTCTCATATTGCGTATCCAGGTAATTAAGAGATTTATAATTGTAGCAACAGCAATCATAATCAAGGTCCATAATACTTCAGAAATTCCGAAGCCATTCCAGCCAATGTCGGTAAGATATGCAGCAGTATTTGCTATTAATGCTACGGTGATCCATCCTGAATAGAGCGAAAAAGGCCACCAAACAAAAGCGATCTCAGATACCGGCTTGTCGTCTAGCTCCATCCTGGTTTTGAAAACAATGATTAAAAGAGAAATAAGCAGTAGCGACATTACCAGTACCGAAAGTGCCGTGAGATGGTTTAGCCACGCAAATATCCAGCTCATGTTAAGGAGGCAGGTGATCACAAACCACCAGCCGATTGTGGCTGCTATTTTCCTGCCGCGCGAAGAGACGATTTGATAGGTTACAAAGCCTGCCAGCCCTAAATAGATCAAGCCCCAGATGGAAAAAGCATATCCTGCCGGTGTGAAAAGATTCTCATATTCGGCAGAAACAGATCCCATGGTTTCACCGTTGATAGCCCCGGTGTTAGACAGGTAGTTTAAGGCTACCATGAGGAGAAATGCAATAATATTTGCTATCTGGATGGTCTTTTTCATAATAATGTGGTTTTTAAATTGGAGGCTGCAACGGCTTTTTTGCGATTTAAAAGATATCTGTAGATAAGAAGGTTCATCAGGATCAATTCGGCACCATAAAAAGCATCTTCTACAGGAATGGTTCCAACGCGAAAATTCATAAATTCTTCAGCATTGTACCACACAACCGGTTCTTCGATCCAGCTTCCGGTAAGCACCCCATTGACGAGAAAAAAAGGGATTAACAGCACTCCATAGATCATATAGAACCTTGTTAACCATGAAATTTTCAGAACAAACTGTGCGTATAAAAGCAGCAAAGCGAAACTGATAAAGGTAGTTGCCGTGTATACTCTTTGGAAGTAAATAATTCCAAAAATGAATAAAAATGCCACCAGGCAAAGCGTGATGATTTTTTGCATTTTTGGGCCTCCCAATTTGTCGAGGAAGAGATCCAGGCAGTGAAATGTAAAGACGCAGGCATAAGGAATGCAGAAAAAGAAAAGTACCTCCTCTACAGGTAGGTTTCCTACTTTAATACCTGTAAGGTAACGTTCATTAAAGCCCCAAACGCCCATTTGGGTAAATAACATATCCCACAGCACGAAGGCTAGTCCCGTAAGAAAAACCGCCGGAAAGAAAGCGCCCCAGGTCTTGTGAAACTTCAGTTTAGGATGAAAGGAAAACAGGAACGGAATAATTATCGTAAAAAAGTTAACCAGCAGGTAAGTGTATTGCATCAGGCAGTTTTTCTTTGTTCCCTAAAATATTTCATTGGCACCCACAGCATTCCGAAGCATTCCCCATCCTCTTTACCTATATGTTTATGATGCATTTTATGGGCCCGACGAATGGCTTTAAAATAGGGATTGTCTGCCTTGCGCAACACTTTAAATCGCTGATGGATAAAGATGTCATGAACAAAAAAGTACGCCATCCCGTAAAGTGTAATTCCCAGTCCTATCCAGAAAAGGAAATTATAACCGGCTTCCATACCCAGGTAAAGGCACACAATGCCGGGAACCGCAAAAATGAGGAAAAAGAAATCGTTGTGTTCAAAGAAACCCTTTGACTCTTTTTTGTGGTGGTCTTTGTGTAAAGTCCATAGCAGCCCGTGCATGATGTATTTATGGGTAAACCACGCAACACCTTCCATAGCAAGAAAAGAGGCAAGGACTATAAGAAAATTTATTGCAATTGTTTCCATCATATTTTTTTTAGTAATTCCAATTTACTGAATTTCAACCGGCTAATCCAATTTTTCTTTTTCTGAAGTTGTAAGACCTTTTGAAGTTTTGAGGTACTTCAGGATCATGTTTTGAAGTACAGGATCTTTAATATTCCCCACCCCATTGAGCAACAAGCGCTTGTCTTCATCCAGGTTATCTCTATACCCCAAAAAACCCGGGGCTTCGGCCTGTACGGCAAATCTCAGGAAGCGCAGTTCAAGATTATTTTTATCGGCTGCAATTGCGGTGCCCAGAATGTCTTTCCCTTTATTAAAGTGCGACATCTTTTTAAACGGATTGCCTACATACTTGGCCATCATCATATGTCCCGCTGCTTTATACCCCATCATCACAGGATTTGTAAAAGTATTTGCTTCTGAAATTTTCAAAAGACGTTCTGCTGCCTCCTCATTTTCTACAGCACGGTCATACAACATTCTTGCTTCTGAAAGATTTATATCCTGAGCGAACATTCCGCCAGTCATCAGCAGAAAAATCATGATAATATTTTTCAAACCATTCTCATTTTGCATTCCAATAAACTATTGATCATCAAGCCCACTTTCCTGCCATTATTTATTCTAATCCTGCCTGATAGTACACGCTTTGCCGGCAATCTCTTGATCTTTTTAAATAAGGACTGATAGTAAACATATGCCAGGTAAACGCCACCTTTTGATGAAGCAGGAAGCATCTTTATTCCCTGCAGGGCAATGCTAAAATCTTCTTCGATCTCCTGTTCGATTTGCTTTTTAGCCTCCCCAGAAAAGTTTTCCATATCAACCTCGGGAAAATAAGTTCTTCCCAAAACATGGTAGTCATCTTTCAGGTCTCTAAGAAAATTTACTTTTTGAAAGGCAGCACCCAGCTTCATAGCATAGGGTTTAAGCTCTGCAAACATTTTTTTATCTCCGCCGGTAAAAACGTGCAGGCACATAAGGCCTACCACTTCGGCAGAACCTAAAATGTACTGCTGATATTTTTCATCGGTATAATCCACTTTTTGAAGGTCCATTTCCATGCTCTGCAAAAATGTATCGATAAGCTGAGTATCTATGTCGTACTGATGTACCACTTCCTGAAAAGAATTCAGGATAGGATTTGCAGAGATCTTTAACTCGAGAGCTTCATAAGTATCTTCACGAAATTTTCTAAGCAGGTATTCCTGGTCATATCCTTCAAAACTGTCAACAATCTCATCGGCAACCCTTACAAATCCGTAGATAGAATAAATTGGATCACGCAGCCGGTCATGCAAAAAATAGATTCCCAGCGAAAAACTGGTACTATAGGAGCGTGTAGTGAGCCGGCTTACCTGTACCGACAAATCATCAAACAGTGACTTCATACTTCTTCTTTTTTAATTCCTTAATAACTTGTTCTGCCGCGATCTTGCCCGAGATGAGCGATGGAGGCACTCCCGGCCCGGGAACGGTAAGTTGCCCTGTATAAAATAGGTTCCGGAGTTTTTTGTTCCTTATTTTCGGCTTTAAAATGGCAGTTTGTTGCAAGGTATTTGCCAGCCCGTAGGCATTCCCTTTGTAGGAGTTGTAATCTTCAATAAAATCGGAGACACAATAACTCTCCTTATAATCTATCTTTCCGGAAATTTTTCGCCCTATTTGTTTTTCTAATCTCTTGATCATGATTTGAAAGAACTTTTCCCTGGTTGGTTCTTCATCCTTTAATCCAGGCGCCAAAGGCATAAGCAGGAAAAGGTTTTCGTGGCCTTCGGGAGCTACAGTGTCATCGGTTCTTGAGGGGCAGCACACATAAAATAAAGGTTTTTTTGGCCAGTTAGGTTCTTTGTAGATTTCAACTGAATGCTCAAAAAGATCTTCATCAAAAAAGAGGGTATGATGCTCCAGCTCAGGAATTCTTTCTGAAACTCCCAAATAATAAATAAGACAGGACGGCGCAAAGGTTTTATTTTCCCAGTACTTTTCGCTGTAATTCTGATGTTCCTTCTGAAGTAATTTCTCCTCAACATGGTGATAATCGGCAGCTGCCACAACTGCATCAAACTCAATTTCTTCGCCGTGTACTTTTAGGCTTTTCACGCTTTTATCAGTTGCGATGATCTGCTCTACGGGTGCATCAAGATAAATTTGCACTCCCTGGGCTTTAGCAACTTTGACCATTGCTTTGATCACACTTCCAAACCCACCCTGCGGGTACCAGGTACCCAGCTTGAGCCCCGCATAATTCATAAGGCTGTAAAGGGCCGGCGTATCCTGAGGCATAGCTCCCAGGAATAACACAGGAAATTCCATAAGAGCGATCAGCTTTGGATCTTTGAAATATTTGCGCACGTGTTTACTAAAAGAGGAAAACACCTGCAATCGCATAGCCCCTTTTATAAGATCAAGGTCTACAAACTCGGTAAGGGAAATACCCGGCATATACACCAGTCTCTCCATGCCCTGCTCATATTTATACTGGGCCTCTTCCATGAATTTATCGAGTTTGGCGGCACTTCCTACTTCAATACTCTCGAAAAGCTCCCGTAACTGATCGTAATTTTCTAGTATGCTCAATTTTTCATTCTGCGGAAATACCACCTCAAAAGAAGGGTCCAAAAGGTCAAGTTTATAGAGATCCTGCACTTTGTACCCAAAGTCGCCGAAGAATTTTTCAAACACATCGGGCATCCAGTACCAGCTTGGTCCCATGTCAAAAGTATAACCACCTGAAGTTTTTAACTGCCTGGCTCTTCCGCCTGCACTGCTGTTCTTTTCGAATAAGTGCACCTCGTGACCTGCTGCCCCAAGATAAGAAGCTGCACTCAACCCAGAAAAACCTGCTCCTATAATTGCTATTTTTGACATCTTTTAGGCTACTTTAATATGTTTTAGTTCACGTTGCAGGTCTTCAACTTTTGCAATTTTCACCAGGTTATCACGGGTCGAAATTTCTTCGGAATCTGTTCCCCTGCCTGCCACAAAAATCTTTCTTTGCCCGGCCACCTGCTGGAGCTCTTCCAGGTATTCTTCAATATATTCAGGCAAATTACACCTAACCATAAAAAACAGCAGGTTATTAATATGAAGATCATTAAGGCATTTCTCTACTGAAGCCAAAGGCACATTTGCCCCCAGGTAAATCACATTTCTACCTCTGCTCCTCAATAAAAAGTTAGAAAACAGAAGCCCAAGTTCATGAAATTCATCTTCTGGTAAAAACAGCAACCAGGGTTCTCCTCCTTCAGTAGTTGCCGGCATAGAATCTATTGCGGTAAACATTTTTTGTCGCAAGAGATTAGAAATAAAATGCTCCTGGGAAGGAGGAATATCATCTACAGACCACATAAGGCCCACCCGGTCTAACAAGGGGCAAATAATTTCCATATACATTTTCTCAAGGCCAAACTTTAAAAGGCAGTGAGAAAATACCTTTTCGAAGTTGGCCTCGTCATAGCTCATCCCGGCAGCAATAAGCTGGTTGATGAAATACTGATAATCATTCTCTACCCCGGCCTCTTTTTCATACTCCATTCTCATCCGGAAAAGTTCTTCATCGCTTAGAGCACAGAGTTTGGAGATTTTATTTCCGGTAGGTAATAAAGCAACTATATTAAGGAGCCTTCGCAACTGCGCACCGTCATAGTAGCGCGTATTCCCTTCAGATCGGTGAGGGTTAAGCGCATTATAGCGCTTCTCCCAAATACGAATCGTATGAGGTTTTATTCCTGAAAACTGGGAAAGCTGACTTATGGAGAACTGATCCATTGTTTAAATATTTTAACCCAAATTTAAACATAAAATGTTTTGATATATGTTAATTCTGGATTAATATTACCAAAAAATATTTGTACACCCGGCAGCAACAAAAGCTTGCATCGATCTAAATATATGAAAATAAGCCTTTTGAAAGGAGCAGAGTAATTAAAAGAAATTTTGTAAAGGAATAATTATCTTTGAGAAATATGAAACATACCAATAAAAGCCTGTTGCTAAAAGGCCTTAAATTTCTCGCCGGTGCACTACCTCTAAGCTTTGTGGGGCCTGTAGTACTCTTTAGTTCCTTTAAAAACACAGATAACCCCTGGTTTCTTCCGGTTCTTATTTTCGCATTGATTGCTATGGCCGCAGCCATTTACCTCATGTTTAAGGGAATAAACACAGTAATGAAAGCGCTGTTTGATTAGGTGTCAAAAATGACAATTTAAAAACACTTTCTTGAAAAAATTAATCTTCTTCTCTTTGCTCCTCTCCTGCATTTCGATGTGGGCACAGGAAACCCTCGTGATTAATGGTGTGGTAAAAGATGCCCAGAACAACGAGACCCTGGCCGGGGTAAATATTCTTTTCCCTGAACTACAAACGGGAACGGTGACCAATGACTACGGATTTTACTCCATAAAGGTTCCTGCAGGTACCCATAGAATTGAGGTGTCTTACCTGGGATACCAGTCGGTTTCACAAAGGATAGATGTGCAGAACGACATAAAACTGAACTTTCAGCTAAGTACGGCAGCGCAGGACCTGGAAGAGGTGGTGATCACCGATGACAGTGAACGGCTTAACATAAGGAAGCCTGAAATGAGCGTAAATAAGCTCGAAATTGCTACTATACAGAAGCAACCTGTAGTTTTTGGAGAGGTAGATATTGTAAAATCCCTGCTTTTACTTCCCGGAGTTTCAAATGCGGGAGAGGGTTCTTCAGGTTTTAACGTACGCGGTGGTGCAGCCGATCAAAATCTTATTTTGCTCGATGAAGCCACTATCTATAACTCCAGCCACCTGTTTGGATTGTTTTCGGTATTTAATCCCGATGCCATAAAGAACCTGAAACTTTATAAAGGAGGTATACCCGCCAAATACGGCGGAAGGGTATCTTCTGTCCTCGATATTTATCAAAAAGATGGAAATAGTCGGAAATTTGAGGCTAATGGAGGAATTGGACTCATTTCCAGTAGATTGCTGGCGCAGGGACCAATTGAGAAGGAAAAGAGTTCATTTCTAATTGGAGGCCGAAGTTCATACGCTCACCTATTTTTAAAACTAACTGATAATGAAAATTCTGCGTATTTCTATGATCTCAATACCAAGCTGACTTTTAGGCTCGACCAAAGAAACACTATTTTATTTTCGGGTTATTTCGGGAGGGATGTGTTTAATTTGAGCGACAGTTTTAAAAACATTTATGGGAATTCAGTTTTCAACCTTAGATGGAATCGGGTTTTAAAAGATAATATCTTCAGCAATCTTTCTCTCATATACAGCGATTATTACTACGGTCTCACCTTAGATTTTGTAGGATTCAACTGGAACAGCGGGATAAAAAACTTCAATTTCAAATATGATCTCGACCATTATCTCAACAGGAACCTGAGCCTGGACTACGGTATTCATTCTACCTGGTATGAGTTTAACCCGGGAGAAATAGAGCCCAATTCGGCTTCTTCAGGAATTATTCCGAGAGAACTTATCAAGAAATACGCTTTAGAATCGGCTGTATATTTATCGGTTGAACATACAATTTCTGAAAAACTTTCCGCAGAATATGGTATTAGGTACAGCAACTTTTTGAGAATGGGACAGGAGGGGCTCAACCTTTATGATGAAAGTCCGGTAACATACAACGAGCGGTTTGGGATTTATCAGGAAGCCGATCCTGTAGACGTAAAGACTTCAGAAAAAAGTGAGGTGGAGCGCTCTTTTGGAAATTTTGAACCCCGGCTTGCCCTGGCCTACTCTTTTGCTGAAGATCAAAGCGTGAAGCTTAGTTATAACAGGATGACCCAGTACGTACACCTTATAACCAACACCAGTTCTCCTACGCCTCTAGATGTATGGACGCCTAGTGGAAAATATATCGAACCCCAATCCCTGGACCAGGTAGCAGCAGGATATTACAGAAATTTTGCTAATGATGAATATTCGCTTGAAATTGAAGGCTATTATAAAACTCTGCGAGACCGACTTGATTACATAGACGGTGCAAACCTTATTGCAAATGATGCTATAGAACAGGTGATTTTACCTGGAGAAGCCCGGGCTTATGGCGCAGAATTACTGCTGAAAAAAAATAAAGGAAAATTCACCGGATGGCTTGCCTATACCTTATCAAAATCTGAACAGCGCACCCCCGGAAGAACACCTATAGAGCCCGGAATCAATAATTCGGAGTGGTATGCCACCGCTTACGATAAGACGCATGATGTTTCATTAACTGCTACTTATGAGGTGAGTCAAAAATGGGATTTTAGCGCCAACTTTATTTACCAAACAGGTCTTCCCACAACTTATCCTACCGGACAATATGTTTTCGAAAACATGACGATCCCTGTATATGCGGATCGAAATAGTAACCGACTTCCTGATTATCACAGGTTAGATATTTCAGCTACTTACACCCCAAAAAAGAGATCGGCAAAAGCTTATAGTTCTTCATGGAATTTTGGACTCTACAACGTATATGCACGTAAAAATGCGGTTTCGATTAACTTTAGGGAGAACGATGATACCTCGGTCAATGAAGCTGTAAAACTTTCGCTTTTCGGCATAGTGCCCTCTGTGACCTACAACTTTAAATTTTGACGATGAAAAAAATTGGGTTTTTACTGCTGTTTATGATGCTCATCTCATGTGAAGAGGTGATAGATATTGATTTGGAAGAAGCTGAACCACGACTCGTCATTGAAGCCTCTCTGGTGTGGAATAATGAAGAAGAAACGAATATACAGAGCATTAAACTTACTACAACGGCACCTTATTTTGATGACGAAGTACCACCGGTAACCGGCGCCAGTATTAAGGTTACTTCGGAAACAGGCCAGGAATACCTTTTTGAAGAGGTAAGCGAGGGAATTTACCAAAATGACGATATCACCCCTGAAGAGAATATTACCTACCAGCTAGAGGTGATCTATGAAAACGAAGTCTATACTGCCACAGAAGAGTATTACACCACTCCCGATCTGCTTTTCGTCGAACAGGAACTGGGTGGGTTTTCAGGAGATGAATATGAGTTTAAAGTATTTTATGAAGACCCTGCAGATGCAGAGAATTTCTACTTTTTTAGATACCTGAACGAGCAATATTCACTTCAAATATATAAAGACGAATTCACGAATGGCAACCAGACTTTTGCATTTTTTAGTGACGAAGATGCAGAAGAAGGTGATTTAGTGCTGTTCGAAATCCAGGGAATCTCCGACGGATTTTACGATTACATGTTCATACTGCGTTCTCAGGCCGGGACTTCGAATGGCGGTCCTTTTCAGACTCAGCCCAGCATTGTGAGAGGAAACATTGTAAATCAGACCAATCCTGAAAATTTTCCTTTCGGATATTTCAGGCTTTCTGAAGTTGACGTTCTCACTTATGAAGTGAAATAGTAATACGTTAAATTCTGCTGAATTCTGTTATATTACCTGAAGTAAATTTTGAGGAAAGAATACCCTCCCCGTCCTTCGAACTTCCCTTCCCTGAAAAGGAGGGATGTTGATATTCGGTTTCAAATACAACTTTCACGTTTGTCAGTTTCCCTTCTCTCTGATGAGGGGTGACCACAGGCCTGGGTGGTGCATCTTTCCGGGAAGTTGTTTTGGTTGACCCGGCACGGATTGCAAAATCCGCGCCAGCGGGGTGTGCGCATTTATCAACCTGCCACTTGTCTGAGGAGGGGTGGATCCGCCGGGAGGTGGAGACGGGGTGGTGCATGTTTCCAGGAAGTTGTTTTGATTAACCCGGCACGGATTACAAATCCGCGCCAGCCACATTTCGGAAGTGAGACCCTCCCCATCCGCCTGCGGCGGATTGCCCCTCCCTAGAAGGTAGGGGTGCTGAGATTTGGTTCCAGATTAAGCTTTTGTACTGCAATCCCCACACTCTGAGGAAAGGGTAGCCACAGGCCTTGCTGATTTTAGGGCATAAAAAAACCCTTCATCAAATAAATGATGAAGGGTTTAAAAGAAAGGCGGCGACATACTCTCCCAC
>NZ_JAPJDA010000024.1 GCF_026241755.1 Salinimicrobium profundisediminis | reverse complement strand
TTTAAGGTTTAAGGTTTAAGGTTTAAGGTTTAAGGTTTAAGGTTTAAGGTTTAAGGTTTAAGGTTTAAGGTTTAAAAGAAAAAATCCTGCTGTACAGCAGGATTTTTTCTTTTAAATTTTTCTGATCACTGAATACCGATCACTGAACACTATTTTTTCTTCTTCTTAATATAATCTGCAGTCAACCTGCTTCGGTTTCCTTTTTTATAGTACTTGGTAAACCTCCAGTAAGAAACTGCTCCTAAAATGGCTACCACTACTACAGAATAGTAAACAAAAGTTGGGGTAATTACCTTATCTCCACTGGCATAAGAATGCAGCCCTGAGAGGTAGAAATTCACCCCAAAGTAGGTCATCATAATACTTGCAAAAGATACAACTGCCATAAAGTTGAATAACCAGCGGCTTCTCATTCCCGGCACCAGGCGCATGTGAATCACAAAAGCATAGACCATGATACTCACCAGTGCCCAGGTCTCTTTTGGATCCCAGCCCCAGTAACGTCCCCAGCTTTCATTGGCCCACTGCCCACCAAGGAAGTTCCCGATGGTTAGCATCACCAAACCAATGGTAAGCGCCATTTCGGTAATGATCGTTATTTCTTTGATGGTTAGGTCCATCTTCTTTTTGTTATTCTTTGTGGTAAAGATCATGAGGATCAAAGCTACCGCACCCAGGATCATTCCCAGGGTAAACGGACCATAACTACCCACAATTACCGAAACGTGGATCATCAACCAGTAAGAATCAAGTACCGGCTGCAGATTGGCAATAGAGGGATCCATCCAGTTCCAGTGTGCAATCATTAAGATCATAGAGGTCACAAAAGCCGTAGATGCAATGGTAAGGTCACTTTTTCTTCCAAAGAGCAACCCAAAAAGCATGGTAGCCCAGGCCACATAGATCATCGACTCGTAGGCATCACTCCATGGCGCATGTCCCGAAATATACCAGCGCGCAATAAGTCCCAGTGTATGGAGCACAAAAAAGATAATAATAGCCGCAATACTTAGTCTAATCAAGATTCGTATCATTTTGCTGTCCCTAAAGATCTGGGCAATTACAAAAATCAACATCAGGACACCCGCTATCATATACATTGCAAAGAGGTTCCTGAAAACATCGTACTTGTTGTACAAAATTTCTGTTTCCAGTTTCTCTTCGGAAGGCATTACTTCTCCTCCAAACTTTTTCTGAAAGCCTTTGATACTGTTCAGCAATTCGTTGGCTTGTGAATAATCGCCGGTCTTTTTCGCAGTTTGCAATGCGCTGAAATACATTGGAAGGAT
Source organism: Salinimicrobium profundisediminis (assembly GCF_026241755.1). Lineage (GTDB taxonomy): Bacteria > Bacteroidota > Bacteroidia > Flavobacteriales > Flavobacteriaceae > Salinimicrobium > Salinimicrobium profundisediminis. The sequence goes on along the minus strand of NZ_JAPJDA010000024.1, from coordinate 58,430 downwards.
TTGCCGTGTATAAACTGAATCCATTCCTTTAAATCCTGCTTCGGCAGCTTCGGGAAACGATACCCATTTATCGTTTTCATGCCCCGGGATTGGGAAAATCCTTAGAATTTCTCCCTGCAGGGCATTGTAGAGCAAGTTTACCCTTCTGTCGGTTTCGATAAAGTCTTTTTCAAATTGATCGGGCACCGCGGCCATGTAGGCACGCTCCAGGTAAGGCGAAAGTTTATAGTTTCCTTCCCTGTCAAAAAAGCTGGTTAACGCGATAAATTTCTGGTCTTCGGGAACACCTACAATATGCCTGATGCTGTCATTTTCCTTTTTAACGTTTATCACCGGCACATTATACCACATGGTAGGATTTTCGGTAAGGGAGATCATCACCTGGTCAGCCGTTAATCCTTCATAATCATCACTTTTACTTAATTTCCTAAGTAATTCCGAAGAATAGGTGTTTACAGGCTTCATCCTTCCGCCGGCATCCTGTACTACAAGTCGGCCGAACTCTGCTGCATGCTCTTCAGAAACCACATTGGCCTTAATGATCGAGTCTATCCTTGCTTTGGGAATAGTGAGCGGATTTTCATGCGCATGTTCTTCTTCCTGCGCAAAACCTGCTGTTGTAGAGAACAGCACCAGTAAAATACCGGTAATACTGGCTTTTTTCTTCTTCACTTTTTCCAGCATTTGCTTAAGTTCCCCAAAACGGGATCCTTTTGCAAACAGGATCCACATCAATCCAATATATAATAGCGTGTACCCGATATAGGTAATCCAGGTGCCCCAAAAATCGTGGTTTACAGAGAGTACCGTCCCTTTTTCATCGGGATCAAAAGAGGCCTGGAAGAACCTGTAGCCTTCGTAATCGAGCACGTGGTTCATAAAAATCTCGTAATCAAAAGTTGTCTCCTCATCAATAACCGTCACCTTACTTTTAAAAGAGGAATAGCTTTTCTCTGTACCGGGATATCTTTCAGCAATAAAATCGTTGAGTTTAATAGAGAATGGCAACTCGTATTCTTTAGAGCCGTACCTCACGTAAAATTCGAGGCCGCCAAGATTGAGTTTTATAGGATCGGTAACCATACCTTTCCCGCCCAGAAGTTTTACAGTTTGTGATTCGCCTGCAGTGCTCACCCTTACTACAGCAGCATCCTGCTGGCCTTCAGTCTTTTCTTCGGTAGGAATAACATCGTATTTTCCACGTACCACAGGATCGGGCAAAACAAATTGCATACCCGCCATATTGTAGAGAGAACGCAATAGCAAGGTTTGAACAGAATCGGCTTCTACCTGCCCCTGCATTTGATCGGCCATTCGCATATAAGTACCTTCAAAAGGAGAAGAAATACTGTATTCCCCATTTTCAACAGTGATGTTTATGGCACCATCTGTGGGTTTATTCAAGGCGAACAGCACATTGTGAATACTGCTCACTTCCCCTTCTTTGATGTAGTGGTCATGCCTTTCGCCACCACCTGCTTCTACGATCTTGAGATAGTTTTCTCCTTCAGGATCTTCTACCAGGCCTTCTTCGGCACCATGAATGTAATCAAGAATCTCCAGTTTTACCGGCTGTCCGTTATAATCTGTATTAAAAGTGAATTCATTTGAAGCTCCGGGAGCCAAAAGCACCTCATTTTCCACTACTCTTCGGCGTGGTTCTCCATCTATTTCGCCATCAATAAAGGTGGTCAAAAATGTCTTTTCTGAGAGGAAAGTATTTTCGGTCGCACCTTCTCTAATCGGCATCATGCCTTCATAACTTATATACCGGGTCACAAAAGCGCCTACCAGAATAAAGATAAAGGAAAGGTGAAGCAGTAGAGATGACCATTTTTCTTTTTTGTGAAGCCGGTACCTGAAAATATTTCCTGTAAAATTGACCACGAACAAGGCCATGATCACTTCAAACCACAGGGCATTATAGATCCAGACTTTAGCGGTTTCTGTACTGTACCAGTTTTCAATAAAGGTTCCCATTCCCAGCGCTACGGCAAATACGATAAAAAGGAAAGCCATAAGGCGGGTGGAGAAGATGATGGAAGCTATTTTTTTCTGCATCGAGGGCTTGCTTTAATAAATGCCGCAAAAGTAAGCAATTTATAGGGATTAAAAGTTGCTTAAATTCCATATTTATGCGGCTACAGGAGCAGCCACGGGAGTAAAAGAAATTTGTATTTTAGCCATATGATTGAGATTGTACTTTTAGGATCGGGCAATGTTGCCACACACCTTTTCAAAGCTTTTTCGGCTTCGGAAGGAATTCGTGTAAAACAGGTCTATAATCATTCTGAAAAAACTTTGGATTTCTTCCGAAGTAAATGTGATGTAACTACTGAAATTTCTGAGCTGGCACCGGCAGATATATATATAATGGCACTGAAGGATGACGTGGTTCCTGAAATTTCAGAAAAACTGAAGGACCTGAATGCGCTTATAGCCCATACCTCGGGTTCGGTAGCCCTAGATGCCCTTAGAGCCTGCTCCCGTAGAGGCGTGTATTATCCGCTCCAGACTTTCTCTAAAGACAATGATGTCAACTATTCCGAAATTCCTTTTTGCCTTGAAGCTAATACTGCCCAGGACCTGGAAATCCTGAAAACGCTTGCATCGAAGGTTTCAGGGAATTGCTACGAGATCTCTTCGGAACAAAGAAAAAAATTACACCTTTCGGCAGTGTTTGTCTGCAACTTTGTCAACCATCTCTACGCAGTGGGCGAGCAAATTTGTAAACAGAACGATATTCCGTTCGACATTTTAAAACCCCTCATTGCCGAAACAGCCGGGAAAGTACAACATGCTTCTCCTGCCGGGGTACAGACCGGCCCTGCCATCAGGAATGATCAATCGACTATAAAAGCCCACCTGGACCTATTGGAATCGGGCGAAAACAAAAAGATATACGAATTATTAACTTCAGCAATTAAAACCTTCCATGGAAAAAAGCTATAAAGAATTCCTTGCCCAAATCACCACTTTTATTTTTGATGTAGACGGCGTGCTTACTGATGGTTCCATTCAAATAAGCACCAACGGCGAATTACTTCGCACCATGAACATCAAAGATGGCTACGCGATGAAATATGCACGAGAAAAAGACTATACGATCTGCATTATTTCTGGCGGCAACAATGAGGGGGTCCGTTCCCGACTAAAAGGCCTTGGAATTACCGACATCTATCTTGGATGCCCGGATAAGGTGGAGCAAATGGAAGAATTCTTTGACATCTACGACATCAAACCCGGGGAAGTGCTTTATATGGGTGACGATCTCCCCGATCTATATGCCATGCAAAAAGTTGGCCTGCCTTGCTGCCCGCAAGATGCCGCGCCCGAGATCAAGGAAGCCTCGCGCTATATCTCTCACAAGAAAGGCGGAAAAGGCTGTGTGCGAGACGTTATTGAACAGGTCTTAAAAGTGCAGGGGAAATGGAATGATCACCAATGAATTGGTTGCTCCTCGTTATCGCTGGCTTGTTTGAAGTAGGCTTTGCAACCTGTCTTGGTAAAGCCAGAGAAGCCACAGGCAGCACCGCCTTCTGGTGGATGGCAGGCTTTTTTCTATGCCTTACAATAAGCATGTCTCTGCTGTACAAAGCCACCCAAACCCTGCCCATTGGGACTGCCTATGCAGTGTGGACAGGAATAGGTGCGTTTGGCACCGTCTTAATTGGAATTTTTGTATTCAAAGAACCTGTGCATTTTTGGCGGCTGTTTTTCCTTTTCACCCTTATTGCCTCTATCATCGGGCTTAAATTTGTTTCCGCTTAACACCATGCAAATTTTGCCATTTTTGAAGCTTGTGAGGCCTTTCAATCTTTTGATGATCATCTTCACGCAGGTACTGGTGAAGTATTTTCTATTCGAACCCTTTGGCATAGACACTACCTTAAGTAATTTTAGCTTCAGTCTGCTCGTGTTTTCAATGATATGCCTTGCTGCCGCCGGTAATATCATCAACGATCTTCACGACACAGCCACCGATAAGGTGAATAAGCCTCAAAAAATGCTTATTGGAATCAAAATTTCTGAAAAAGTTGCGTGGAACTGGTTTATTGCCTTAAACATTCTTGGAGTGGGAATAGGTTTTTACCTGAGCAACCTGGTAGGCAAACCTTCTTTTGTGGCACTTTTTATCATTCCTTCAGCCTTTCTCTATTTTTATGCTACCCAAATTAAAGGCACAGTACTTGTTGGCAACCTGGTAGTAAGTATAATGGTTGCCATGATCATTGTAATGGTGGGGATTTTTGATCTTGTTCCTGCTATTACTCCCGAAAATCTCACCACTCAAAAAGTGATGTTTTCAATCCTTGTCGATTACGCAATCTTTGCTTTTCTGGTAAATTTTCTTCGTGAAATTGTAAAAGACCAGGAAGATATTACAGGCGATTATAATGCGGGTTATAAAACCCTGCCGGTACTGCTGGGCAGGAGCAGGACCAACTTCATCATCTTCGCCATTGCCCTGCTTCCCCTCATTGGTATACTTTATTATTTATATACGTACCTTTATGAAAACCGGGCCGCGATGCTCTATGTATTGATCGCTGTTGTTGCACCCCTGCTCTACTTTATGGTAAAAATTGTGGGTGCAGGGAACAAAAAGGAATTCCATCACCTTAGCCTGGTTCTAAAAATAGTTTTGGCTGCAGGGATCTTCTCTATCGGCCTTTATAAATTTGTTTTGATATAATTATGTTACAGGAAAAATTAAAAGATCACCATATCATTTTAGCTTCGGCTTCTCCCCGTAGACAACAGTTCTTCAGGGAACTTGACCTTAATTTTGAGATAAGGCTGAAGCCGGTAAAAGAAGAATATCCATCAGAATTAAAGGATCTAGAGATCACCAATTTTCTAGCCGAACTTAAAGCTGCAGCCTTTGAAGGCGAATTGAATACCAACGACATTCTTATTACCAGCGACACCATTGTATGGCATGAAGGTAAGGCCCTTGAAAAGCCCGCTGACCCGGCGCAGGCATTGGAGATGATTAAAGCTCTGGGCGGGAAAACCCACGAGGTGATTACTTCGGTATGCTTTAAAACTCCCGAAAAAAAGCAAACTGTACATGCCATCACCAGGGTTACATTCAGCGAGCTCGCTGACGATGAAATCAAATATTACATTGAAAAATTCAGGCCCTTCGACAAAGCCGGAGCCTACGGAATTCAGGAATGGATTGGACTTATTGGGGTTGAGTATATTGAAGGAAGTTACTTTAATGTAGTGGGGCTCCCAACTCATTTAGTCTACCGCACCCTGCTTGAAATGGCCGAATAATTTTTAGCCACACTTCAGGTTTCCTAATCCTAAAAGGTATCTTTACAAAAATTCATTTTCAGGAATGTTAGATGTTTTCTTTCTAAACAAAAATCAGATAATTACCACTGCAGCCATTCTTTTGGCGCTCTGGATCCTGCAGTTTATCATGAAAAAAGCCGCCCACCGCGTGGGGCACCGCAGTGAAATTCACATTACCCGTACCAGGCTAATGTTCAAGTATATTAACATACTGGTCACCATCATTGCCATTTTTTTGCTCTCTCTTACCTGGGGTTATAATGCACAGGAGATTGCGCTCATTTTCTCATCTCTCTTCGCCATAATTGGGGTTGCTATGTTTGCAATCTGGTCTATTTTGAGCAATATTACAGCGGGGATTATCCTGTTTTTTTCCTTCCCATACAAAATTGGAAGCCGCATAAAAATCCACGATAAAGACATGCCGGTAGAAGCCGTAATTGAAGATATCAAGGCTTTTCATCTACATTTGCGTACGCTAGATGGAGAATTGATCACTTATCCCAATAACCTCATCCTGCAAAAAGCGGTTTCTTTAATTGAAAAAGAATATCATGCCGATGAAGGGAAAGATGCCCTCTAACATGGTTTAGTGAGGAATCTTATTATATTTGAAGGCTTATCAAAAAGAATATCCTATGCGGAAGCTTTTTTGCCTTGTTTTTCTTTTCATCAGTGGGCTTGCTCAGGCCCAGCAACCTGAAAAATTAAATTCCTCAGAAATTTATTCTGAAATTGAAAAACTCAACTTCCTGGGATCGGTGTTGTATGTTGCAGCCCATCCCGATGATGAGAACACCCGCCTTATCTCCTACTTTAGCAACGAACTCAATGCCCGTACCGCTTATCTCTCCCTTACCCGTGGTGATGGCGGCCAAAACCTCATTGGTCCGCAATTGAGGGAACTTCTGGGCGTAATACGTACCCAGGAGTTGCTCGCAGCACGAAAAATTGATGGCGGAGAGCAATTCTTCAGCCGTGCGAATGACTTTGGGTACAGCAAAACCCCTGAAGAAACCCTGAACATCTGGAATGAGGAAGAAGTCCTTAAAGATGTAGTTCGCACCATAAGATTGTTTAAACCCGATGTGATCATCAACCGTTTTGATGCAAATTCGGCAGGTGAAACCCATGGCCATCACACCTCTTCCGCAATTTTGAGCAGCCGTGCCTTTGATCTTGCGGGAAAACCTTCAGCTTACCCTCAATTGGCAGATGAGCTGGGAACATGGCAGCCAAAAAAGCTCTTTTTTAACACCTCTCCCTGGTTCTACGAATCGCAGGAAGCATTTGACGCAGCAGATAAATCCCGCTTTATCAGTTTTGACACCGGGGTGTACTTCCCGCTAAAGGGCCTTTCCAATACCGAAATTGCTTCTTTAAGCCGCAGCCAGCACCAGTCGCAGGGATTTGGCAGCACCGGTACCCGCGGCACTGCTTCAGAATATATTGAACTTCTCAAGGGGAAACATCCGGAGAATAATCCAGATATCTTTCACGGCATCAACACCAGCTGGAGCCGTGTAAAAGGAGGAAAAGAGATAGGAAAGATCCTGAACCTGGTACAGGAGAACTTCGATTTTAAAGATCCGGCGGCCAGCGTACCTCAACTGGTAAAAGCATATCAACTCATTCAAAACCTTGAAGACCCGCAATGGAAAGAGCTAAAATCTGAACAGATAAAAGACGTTATTGCTGCTGCTATGGGTCTGTACCTGGAAGCTGTGGCAGGTTCACCCCTGGCTACACCGGGCGAAAAGGTGAACCTGGAGCTTGAAGCCATAAACCGCAGCGATATCAATACCGAACTGCTTTCTGTTAAATTATTTCCTGAAGAAAAAACTATTCCCGTCAATCTTTCCCTGGCCAATAATCGCGCCTCGGTTCAGGAGATTGATTTTGTTATTCCTGAAAATATCAACTTCACCAGCCCTTACTGGCTCAATGAAGAAGGCAGCCTGGGAATGTACAGGGTAACCCAAAATGAACTCATTGGCCTTCCTGAAACTCCCCGGGAGCTGAAGGTTCAGTTTACGGTTGATGTTGCAGGTGTAAAAATCCCGTTTGAGAGGAACATCACCTATAAATTCAACGATCCCGTTACCGGGGAATCTTACAGGCCTTTTGAAGTGGTGCCAAAAGTTTCGGTCACCACAGGCACCAATGTGATGGTCTTTGCCAATGGGGTGCCGGGCAGCATTACAGTGACCGTAAAAGCCATGGCCAATGGCATTTCAGGAGAGTTAAATCCGGAGGAAATGCCGGGCTGGAAAATCTCTCCCGAAAAGCACATTTTTGACACCCTGCAAAAAGGGGAAGAAATAACCTTCAGCTTTGAAGTACAACCACCTGCAGTTCAGGATAAAGTCGTTTTCAAACCTGTAGCTACGGTAAACGGGAATACTTATTCCAGGTCTGTTGTTCAGCTTGATTATCCGCATATCCCGCTACAAACCCTGGTGCTTCCGAATAAAACCAGCCTGGTAAAACTGGATATCCAAAAAAGGGGAAATCTGGTAGGTTATATTCAGGGGGCGGGAGACGTGGTACCACAGGCGCTGGAACAAATGGGCTACAAAGTGGAGCTTATAGACCCAAAGTATATTTCAGAAAATAACCTCGCAAAATTTGACGCTGTGGTAGTGGGAATCCGCGCCTATAATACTATTGATGAGTTGCGTTACAGGCAACCTGCGCTTTTTGAATACGTGAAGCAGGGCGGCAATCTCATCCTGCAGTACAACACGAGCCGCGGACTCGTCACTGAAACACTTGCGCCTTACGAACTCGAACTTTCGCGCGACAGGGTGACAAATGAAGCGGCAGAAGTGACATTTTTGGCACCCAACCATCCTGTTCTCAATTTTCCAAATAAGATAACTTCCAAAGATTTTGAGGGCTGGGTGCAGGAACGCGGACTCTATTTTCCAGACAAATGGGGTAAAGAATTTACGCCAATCCTTGCGATGAACGACAAAGATGAAGCGCCTACCAAAGGCAGTCTTTTAGTAACACCATACGGGAAGGGCAATTTTATCTATACCGGCCTTAGCTTTTTCAGGGAATTTCCGGCAGGGGTCCCGGGGGCATTCCGGCTTTTTGCCAATATGCTCTCTCTTCCACAACATGAGCCATCGGTTTCCGGTTTGCAACAAGACAATCAGAAGTAATGGAAGCTCCTCAAAAATACAAGTGGAAAAAAGCATACAGCCTTGTGCTCCTCGCCAATGCCGCCTATATTCTCCTGTTTTACATTTTAATGACAATTTTCACCTGATATGCAAACTATAGACTGGATCATTTTAGCCGGTACTCTTGCGTTCATCGTGATCTATGGAGTTTATAAAACCCGCGGCAGTAAAGATGTCCAGGATTATATTCGGGGAGGCAACGAAGCCAGGTGGTGGACGGTGGGACTGTCGGTCATGGCAACCCAGGCCAGTGCAATCACTTTTCTCTCCACGCCCGGGCAGGCTTTTCACGACGGGATGGGCTTTGTGCAGTTCTATTTTGGGCTTCCCATTGCCATGATCATCATTTGTATGGTCTTCATTCCTATTTATTACCGGCTCGAAGTTTATACCGCCTATGAATATTTGGAATCCAGGTTTGACCGCAAGACCCGTACCCTCACGGCTTTGCTCTTCCTTATCCAACGAGGGCTGGCTGCCGGGATCACTATTTTTGCCCCCGCAATCATACTTTCGGCGGTGCTGGGCTGGAACCTCACAACCCTCAATATCATCATTGGGATACTCGTGACTATTTATACGGTTTCGGGCGGCACAAAAGCTGTAAATGTTACCCAAAAACAGCAAATGGCGGTGATCTTCTTCGGAATGGTCGCAGCTTTGATCCTGATCATTCAATACCTGCCGGAAGAAATTAGTTTCACCGAAGCCCTTGAAATTGCCGGTGCCAGCGGAAAACTTGACGTTATAGATTTTTCATTCGATTTTGACAACAGGTACACCTTTTGGAGCGGCATCATAGGCGGGACTTTTCTTGCCCTCTCCTACTTTGGAACCGATCAAAGTCAGGTGCAGCGCTATCTTTCAGGAAAATCTGTACGGCAGAGTCAGTTGGGCCTCATCTTCAACGGCTTGTTAAAAGTGCCCATGCAGTTCTTTATTTTGCTGGTTGGGGTGATGGTTTTTGTTTTCTATCAGTTCAATTATTCGCCGCTAAATTTTAATCCGGCGGCCACAAATGCTGTAAATACTTCGGAATTTTCTTCGGAATACAATAAGCTTCAGGAGGAGCTGAAACAAATTCAGGATCAAAAACAACAGAAATCTTTGAGTTATGCCAATGCCGGAAAATTTTCAGAAGGAGACAGGGAAAGCTTTAAAAATGATCTGGTACAACTGAATGCAGCCGAATTGCAGGTGCGGCAGGAAGCCACACATCTTATTGAAGAAGCCGACCCTTTGATAGAAACCAACGATAAAGATTACGTTTTCATCCACTTTATCCTGAACAACCTGCCGCGCGGTTTGATTGGCCTGCTGCTCGCGGTGATCCTTTCCGCAGCAATGTCTTCTACAGCTTCCGAATTGAATGCCCTGGCCTCTACCACCATGATCGACCTTTACAAGCGAAATGTGGAAGAAAAAACCCAGCGGCATTACGTGCGTATGTCAAAATTCTTCACACTTTGCTGGGGTCTTATTGCCATCTCTGTGGCCAGTATCGCCGATCTTTTTGACAACCTCATTCAGCTGGTAAATATCATTGGATCTATCTTCTACGGAAATGTACTCGGAATATTTCTGCTGGCATTCTTTATAAAGTATGTAAAAGGAACTGCAGTTTTCATTGCTGCTTTAATCACGCAGGCAATCATTATCAGGCTTTATTTTCAGGAAGTCATGCCTTATTTATGGCTCAACCTGTCGGGATGTTTCCTCGTTATTTCTTTGGCTGTGATCCTGCAAATTATCCTTCCAAAAATGTCAAAAAAACTGACTGACTTATGACACCTAAAATAAACTGGGGTATTATTGGCCCCGGAAAAATAGCTAAAAAATTCACTGCCAGCCTCAGGGAAGTTGAAGATGCAAATCTTTATGCGGTAGCGAGCCGGAACCTGCAACGGGCAGAAGAATTTGCCAAAGAGAACGGCGCAACAAAAGCTTACGGTTCTTATGAAGAAATGTTGCGCGATGAGGAAGTAGACGTGGTCTATGTGGCCACTCCCCACGTTTTTCACCACGCACAAACACTGCTTTGCCTGCGACACAAAAAGGCTGTTCTATGCGAGAAACCTTTTGCCATAAACCGGCAACAGGTGGAAGAAATGATCACGACTGCCAAAGAAAACAATGTGTTTTTAATGGAAGCCATGTGGACGCCATTTCTACCTCACATAAAATATCTTTGCGAGATCCTTGATTCGGGGAAGTACGGCAAGGTGAAATATCTTAGTGCCGACTTCGGGTTTTATTTTCCTTTTGATGAGAACAGCAGGCTTTTCCGGAAGAGTCTTGGCGGGGGCAGCTTACTCGATATTGGGATCTACCCTGTTTTTCTTGCCCTGCACACCCTTGGTTTGCCCGAAAAAGTGGAAGCCACTGCCCAAATGGGGAAAACAGAAGTAGATGAAGTCTGTGACGTGATTTTCTCTTACCCCAACGGGGCCAAAGCTGAACTTCACAGCAATGTCACTAAAGATACGCCAACAACTGCTTATTTTGAGCTTGAGAATGCTAGCATAAAGATCGAATCAAAGTGGCATAATCCTTCAACAGTTGTGATCACAACGGCTGAAGGAACAGAATCAAAGACCTTTGATGTTGCTTCATTTGGATATGAATACGAAGCACGGCATGTGCAGGAAATGCTGAGACAAGGCAAAACGGAAAGCGATGTGATGAGCTTTGACAAAAGCCGGGAACTCATTTCAATGCTCGATGAGATCAGGAAAAAGATTAGGCTGGAATACTAAAAAAAGAGGCTGTAAAAAGGCATTTTTGCCACCTGATTCACTCAGGTTTTTATAGCTTTTCTTACTTTTTACAGCCTCTTTAAAAAGTAAGGAAAGAGTTATTTTACATTGCTCCCCACTCTTTAAGAGAGTCCTGGTTGAGCTTTACATAATCTTTATTCCCGGCTTTTTCGGCAGCGGCCAAAGATTTTTTGGCAGTTGCAATAGCCTCTTTCTTTTTACCCAGATCGGCTTCAATTAAAGCTTTTCTTCTCACTACCCAATAGGCATCTTCACCACCAATTTCTACCGCTTTTTTGATCCATTCGTAAGCCTTATTAAGGTCTTTCTTTTCATCGTGAAAATAGGTGGCTGCTGCAAAGTAATCTCCTGCAGAAGGGCCGTTCATTACCCGTTCAATACTTGCCATGGCACGCTCATCAGTAGGCACCTCAAAAGGCAGGGTAGCAATAGTATTTTCCCAGATAAAGTTCAGTACGGCAGAGTCATTTTGAAGCTCATCAATAAGAATAGTGAACGTTTGCATGGTCATTGGCATTTCCTGGACAGGAGCGGTGGCCCGCAGAGCAACTTTACTGTCCTGCCAGTCTTGTGGCAAGCCCCAGTTGTTACTATCTTCGTAAAAGAGCACTTCCCATTCGTTTTCCTTCGGAATAGAATAAATGGCATAAGTCCCTGCTTTGAGTTCTTTTCCGTCAATCACCACTTTGGTATCAAAGGAAATTTTAGTGTTGTTATTGGCGCCTGTACGCCATTTCTCGCCATAAGGCACTAGGTCGCCAAAGATGGTCCTGCCACGCATTCCCGGGCGGGAATATTCAACCGTTACATTGGTGAGGCCAACCTCTTGCTCGATCTTAGCCGAAGGACTGGGCTGCGGCACCTGGATTTGGGCATTCACAAAGCTGCTGATTAGCCCTACAAAAAGAAAAAGAGTGATTTTTTTCATAAATATTTTAAGTGAGTTTATCCAAATATATAGAATTTCCGGAATGAACTACTCAAATATTTTTTGTGACATAAGGTGTCAAAAATGGCATTTTTAGTGCTCATTTTTTTTGGAGAGGATCTTTCTCGCTTCTTCAAGATCTTCGGGAGTATCTATGCCTACACCTTTCACTTCAGTTTCTACCATTTTTATGTTCTTCCCGTACTCGAGGTACCTGATGCACTCAATTTTCTCAGTAGCTTCGAGCTTCAGCATTGGCAGGCGGTAAAAATCCATCAAAGCCTGTTTCCTAAAGGCGTAGATCCCTATGTGTTTGTACCAGGTAACGCCGGTATTCTCATCACGAGGATAAGGAATGGGAGAACGGGAAAAATACAGTGCAAAATCGTTCTTATTGGTAATTACCTTGACATTATTGGGGTTTAAAATGTCTTTTTTGTCGGCCAGAGGAGCCTTTAGAGAAGCCAGGTCTATGAGATCGGCATCTTTTCCGCGGAAAACATCGAGCAACAGCCTAAGGCTTTCGGTATCTATCATGGGTTCATCTCCCTGCACGTTCACCACCACATCTACCGGCATATCTTCTACGGCTTCGGCAATACGGTCACTGCCACATTCGTGTTCTTTTTTGCTCATAATGGCGTTGCCGCCGTTGGAGCTTATTTCATCAAAGATCACGTCACTATCGGTCACCACATATACCTCCTCAAAAAGGCCGGTTTTCATGGCCGCTTCATAGGTTCGTAAAATGACAGTTTTCCCGTGCAGATCCTGCATCAGTTTCCCCGGAAAACGTGTAGCGGCATACCGCGCCGGGATCATGGCTATTATACGAAGAGGTTGTTGCGTAGACATAATTTTGTGTTTTCTGTTATACTTCCGAAGTAAATTTTATTAAAGACTTTAATTAGCCGCGGCAAAAAAATCATCTTTAAATCCTATGAGATAGACCTTCTCCTGCGCCCTGGTAACCGCAGTATACAACCACCGCAGGTAATCTTTATCTACCCCGTTGGGAAGATAGGGCTGCTCCACAAAAACGGTGTTCCATTGCCCACCCTGTGATTTATGACAGGTCATGGCGTAAGAAAATTTGATTTGCAGGGCGTTGAAGTACTTGTTGTTCTTCACTTTTAAAAACTTCTTGTACTTGGTACGTTCTTCCTCATAATCTTTCATCACCTCCTGGTAGAGTTGATTTGACTCCTCATAGGTCAGCGACGGATGGTTACTTTCAAGCGTATCCAGCAGCACTACCGTTTCAATGGGCTGCATGTTGGGGTAATCTACCATCTGCGCCTTGATCTCGGCAAACCTGAAGCCATACAATTCTTTTATCGCAAAGATCTCCAGCACCTTAATAATATCACCATTGGCAATAAAACCGGCTTCACTACTGGGCTTCACCCAAAAATAGTTATTCTTGACCACCATCAAATAATCTCCGGAAGAGATCTCTTCTTCCTGAAACAAAATGCGGTTTCTTATTTGCTGGTTGTAGAGGTTTGCACGCTTGTTAGATCGCACAATAATTGTGGTGTCCTCGTGCCCCAGGTTGCGATAAGAATCTTCAATAGCTTCCATGATCTCATACCCGTCTATAAGCCTCACCACATCTTTTTTATTGCTCAATTCAAACCTGAAGCTTTCATAAAAATCTTCCCGTAGGGCCTCCCTAATCAAGGTTGCATTGTGCAGAATATCGCTTTCTTCACTTTGCCTAACCACCTCATCAAGTTCTATATGCGTTACTTCTTTTAAATATGTATTCTGAAGTTTTTGCTCCTCAAGTGCGGGGCTCACCTCAAGCTTTACCGGTGGTAGCTGGGCAGTATCCCCTATAAAGATCAATTTGCAGTTGTGGCCCGAATAGACATACTGAAGCAGGTCGTCTAACAGCGAACCATTCTCGAACATCTGGGCGTCGTTATTGACATCGGGGATCATTGAAGCTTCATCGACAATAAAGATGCTGTTGCGGTGTTTATTGGGCTGCAGCACGAAACTTACCCCGGCGCCCGATTTTTTCTTCGGAAAATAGATCTTCTTGTGAATAGTAAAAGCCTCGCGGCCCGAATAATTGGCAATTACTTTGGCTGCCCGGCCTGTTGGCGCCAGCAGGATGCCACTTTTTTTGACCTGCCACAGGTTTTTTACTAAAGAACTTATAATTGTAGTCTTCCCTGTACCGGCAAAACCTTTAAGAAGAAATAAAGATTCTTTACTGCCTTCCATTACAAAAGTCGCCAGCTGCTGCAGCGCAATATCCTGTTTTACTTTAGCTTCAAATTTGAGATCTTTTAATAACAGTTTATAGAATGTGGCAGCGTTTAGTTTTTCCATGATCATTTTCCGTCGAAGCCCAAAGATAACAAGGTTTTTTTCTGAAGAATCTTTTGTGAATAAAAAAAAATTGTAGATTTGCGTGGATACTAAAATAAATCTTAAACTGCACCCGCATGAAACTTGTCATTCAGTTAGTTCTTTGGATTGTGATCATCTTCCTGGGATACCTGGTTTTTAATTCTGTTTACGAGCCTATACAATTTAATAAAGTTAAGGAGGCAAGATATGCCAAAGTAATAGAAAAGCTTAAAGATATTAGAGATGCCGAACTCGCACACCGTACGGTGACGGGAGAATTTGAAGGCAATTGGGAAAATTTAGTTCGGTTTATTGATACCGCACAATTTACCCTTACCCAAAGAAGGGATACCACCGTAATGGATGAAGAATACAGAAAGACATACGGGGTTGACCGAAGAGTTGAAATTGTAGTAGTTGACACTCTTGGATACAAATCTGTAAAAGACTCTCTTTTCAAAGGATCTGATCGTTACAAGACAATGATGAACGTTCCTATTAAAGGAGTAGATGCCAGGTTTGAACTTGAAGCAGGCACTCTTGATAAGAGTGGTACTCAAATCCCTGTCTTTGAAGCAAAAGTTTCTAAGAAAGTGATACTTCACGATCAAGACAAAGATCTTGTAAACCAGGAACAGCAGGTTGTATCTGTAGACAACGTAAACGGCCCTGCCATTAGCGTTGGTTCTATGGAAGAAGTAAAAACCAGCGGTAACTGGCCTTTAAAATATGGTGACGCAGAGTAGGCAAATAAACTACGAAAATATAAAGTTGTCCATTCAGGTTAGCCTGAATGGACTTTCTTTTTGTGCCCTGTCTAAAGAAGAAAAAAGAATTGTTTTTTTCAGGGACATCCTCTTTTCCCGAAAACTCAATCCGGCACAGGTGCTGCAGCAAATAGAAAAACAGTACGAACAGGAGCCTTTTTTGAGTAGTGGAAACCCCGAGGTTATTGTGCTTTTTTCGAATGAATTGTACAGTCTTGTACCTACCGAATTCTTTGAAGAGGAAAATGCTTCGGAATATCTCAAGTACAACACAAAGATCCTGGAGACCGATTATGTAGCAAAGGACGATATTGTTTCCGCAGAAATTGTGAACGTATATATCCCTTACACTAATATCAATAACTTCTTTTTTGACAGGTATGGGGAATTTGAATACCGCCACAGCGTAAGTGTGCTGGCAGAAGAATTTCAAATTCAAAACCGCTTCCAAAAAGAAGGCACAAGGGTTTACCTCAACTGTTTTCCCGGGGGCTATGACCTGCTTGTATACCAACAGGGAAAATTAATACTGGCAAACAGCTTTAACTGCAACAGCCGCGAAGATTTTATTTATTACCTGCTCTTTTGCGCAGAACAGCTTGATCTTGATCCCTCCAGTTTTGAATTGATCCTCTTAGGAAGGATAAGAGAGAAATCAGATTATTACGAAATTGCATACACTTATGTGAAGGAAATAAAGTTTCTTCAAAGTTCTTTTGGTTACATTTTTAACGGCAAAGAAGAACCGCCAAAAGGTTATATGCATTACACTCTTTTTAAAGCACTCGAATGAGAATAGTTTCAGGAATACATAAAGGGAAAAAGATCATCGCTCCAAAAAAACTTCCGGTAAGACCTACTACAGATTTTGCCAAGGAAGCGCTTTTCAATATCCTGAACAACCAATACCATTTTTCGGCTTTAAAAGTGATCGACCTTTTTAGTGGCACCGGGAACATTACTTACGAGTTTGGCTCGCGCGGTGCAGTAGAGATCATTGCAGTTGATGCCCATTTTGAATGTGTAAAGTTCATCAACAAGAAATCTGAAGAGCTCGATTTACCCGTTAGAACTGTAAAAAGTGATGTCTTCAAATTTTTAAAAGCTACCACCGAAACTGCGAACATCATTTTTGCCGATCCGCCTTACGATTTTGAGGCTGACGTTCTACAACAAATTGCAGAAACAACATTTTCAAGAGGGCTTCTGGAAGAAGGCGGCTCCCTCATCATTGAGCATAGTAAAAGAATAGATCTTTCCCATATAGAACATTTTCAAAATGTAAGAAAATACGGTAATTCGGTTTTTAGTTTTTTTTCTTAAATTAGAAGATGTGTTTACCTCTTAAAATAGTTGAGTTGGAATTCACCGTACTCCAATTCTATCCGAACTATGTTTTTTCCCAACCCAGGGAAGGACAGGTTTTGGAAGGCAAGAAAATGACCGATCTTGTTGAAGCTTGTTCAAGTTTCTACAACGGAAAATACTATGTTTATCTTGCCAACCGGATTAATGACTACAATGTTAACCCCACAGTTAACCTCAATCTGCACAAAGAGAAGAATCTTGCAGGAGTTGGGATAATTTGCAAAAAGGAATCAGCTTTTAAATCTGCCACCTTTGAAAAACAATTTTCCAAGATCCCTTATGAAATTTTTCGTGATCTCGAATCTGCTTTAAAATGGGTAAATAATCTTATTGCTGAAAAAAATAAAAAAGCAGACCTGTAAGCCGGATTCTGTACTCCAACCCCGATAGCTATCGGGATGAAGCCCTTATCATTTATCTGAAGCTTTTGTTACCAAAAGCCTTTAGCTGCCTACCCTCCGGCAACGAACGGGCAATTCTTAACAGCCGGTATACATGGCATTGCACCGCATAGAGTTTACCTGATTTCACTACAGCATTATCTGTACATCCTTTCTGTTGCACTGGTCCTCCCTTCCAAAGAAGGTGATGGGCGTTACCCACTATGCTGCCCTGTGGTGTCCGGACTTTCCTCCACCCCATTTCAGTATTATTGAAGTTGGGGCAGCGATAAGGCGGTCTGCTTGCTGCAAATATACACTTATAATGCCATTTTTGAGAGGTATGAAATCCCGGGGTTCACTTAAGCAAGTAAACAGGTAATTGTGGATAAAAACCCGGTGATAATTCCCGGCTTCGGTTTTGTATTTTTATATTTGTGCATCTAAAACATTTCAATGGAACACTTTGTAGTCTCGGCCAGAAAATACCGTCCTCAAACCTTTAAAGATGTTGTGGGCCAGCAGGCTATTACCAACACGCTACTCAACGCCATTGAACATAATCACCTGGCACAGGCACTTCTTTTTACCGGTCCGCGTGGGGTGGGGAAAACCACCTGCGCCCGTATTCTTGCCAAAAAGATCAACCAGGACGGGAACCAGGATCCCAATGAAGATTTTGCTTTCAATATCTTTGAACTCGATGCCGCTTCAAACAACTCGGTAGACGATATCCGGAATTTGATTGACCAGGTGCGGATTCCGCCCCAGGTTGGCAAGTACAAGGTGTATATTATTGATGAGGTGCACATGCTGTCTCAGGCCGCTTTCAACGCCTTCCTGAAGACGCTTGAAGAGCCGCCAAGGCACGCCATTTTTATTTTGGCAACTACCGAAAAGCATAAGATCATCCCTACTATTCTTTCCCGTTGTCAAATATTTGATTTTAAAAGGATAACGGTAAAAGATGCCAAAGAATACCTGGGTTACATTGCAGAACAGGAAGGCGTAGAAGCCGATGATGACGCGCTGCACATCATTGCCCAAAAAGCGGATGGTGCCATGAGAGATGCGCTTTCTATTTATGACAGGGTAGTGAGCTTTAGTGGTAAAAACCTCACCAGGCAGGCAGTTACCGAAAACCTGAATGTACTTGATTACGACACCTATATTTCTGCTACAGATTTAATTCTCAAAAATGACATTCCGCAGCTACTTTTATTATTCAATGAAATCTTGAGCCACGGCTTTGACGGGCATCATTTTATTGCGGGGCTGGCGTCACATTTTAGAGACCTTTTGGTGTGTAAAGATCCCAAGACTATAAATCTTCTTGAAGTAGGAGACAATACAAAAGCTTTATACTACAAACAATCTCAGGAAGCTTCTTCCTCTTTTCTTCTGAAGGGCATAGAACTGGCCAACCAGTGTGATTTACAGTACAAGAGCAGCCGAAACCAACGGCTGCTGGTGGAACTTTGCCTCATGCAACTAGCCTCAGTCACTTTTAGCGACGAAAAAAAAAAGGATAGCAGCTACATAATTCCGCCAAACCATTTTACCGGAGCTCCCATTCCCGCTCCGGCACTTAAGCTTTCTTCCAAGGAGAAAGAAGTAATTGTCAATAACGAATACGCTAAAGGAGATTCGGCTGCACCCACTGAAGCCCAGCTGCCAAAACCGGCACCGGCCGGGGCTGCTGCCGATTGTGCTCCCGTAACTCCCGAACTTAAAAAGGAAGACACTCCTGCACCTGAAGCTTCAGCCGAAGAAAAACCTGATCATAGCAATGCTGCTGCAACCTACGTTTCTCCCGATGTTTCTTCCGCAGAAACAGCCGTAAAAGATTCCGAAGAAAAAACAGCTACAGCTGAACAACCTGCTGCAAAAAAGGTGTCGGGGCTTTCTTTAAAGAGTATTCAGAAGAAAAAAGAACTGGAAGCTCAAAAGCGGGAGGCTAAAACTGAAGAGGAGGTTGTCAAAAATGGCAAATTCACAGAAGAACAAATGCAGGCGGCCTGGCAGGAATTTAGCGAAGAGCAGAACGATAAAGGGGAAAAGATCCTGGCTTCGATCATGCAAACAGACACCCCTGCTTTGATGGGCAAGAATATTTGTGTTGAACTTCCCAACGAGACCATGAAACTTGAGCTGGAGAAAGTGCAGTATCATTTAATGGGCTTTTTGAAGGAAAAGCTTCAGAATACCCACATTCAACTGAAGGTTACCGTAAATGAAAAAGCTGAAAAGAAATTTGCTTTTACGCCCATTGAAAAATTCGAGAAACTAAGGGAGAAAAACCCGCTTATCGAAAAATTACGTTCCACATTTGATTTAGATATATAATGTTAGGTCTAAAATTACCCACAGACCCACGATGGGTCAATATTGTTGAAAAGAATATTGAGGAGATCCTTACAGATCATGCTTACTGTGAGCAAAAAGCAGCCTCAACGGCCATCTCCCTTATTGTTACCCACCCGGAATATTCAGAACTTGTCACGGCTATGACTGCTTTGGCGAGAGAGGAAATGGGCCATTTTAAAATGGTTCACGATCGTATCCTGGAACGGGGGCTAACCTTGGGCAGAGACAGAAAAGATGAATACGTGTTAAAGCTGCTAACCTTCTTCCCTAAGGGCGGAAGCCGACTTACAAACCTTACGCACCGTCTACTTTACGCCGCATTAATTGAAGCGCGCAGCTGTGAACGCTTTAGATTACTTTCAGAAAATCTTGAAGACAAAGAACTGGCGGAGTTCTACCGCAGCTTAATGGTAAGTGAAGCCAATCATTACACGATGTTTCTCAATTTTGCCCGGAAATATGGAGACCGCAAAGAAGTGGACCAAAAATGGCAAAATCTGCTTGAATTTGAGGCCGAAATCATGAAAGAGCTTGGCAAAAAGGAAACTATGCACGGTTAGCCTCTTCCAGCGCCTCCTGGTACAGAGATTTAATAATCCCATCTGAAAGTCCTATTTTAGGCACATAGATCCTTCGGGCGCGTGTCCATTTCATAGCCGAGAGATATATTTTTGCAGCCGGCACTATCACATCTGCCCTATCCTGATTCAGGTTAAGCTCGGTGATGCGTTCTTCGTAGGTAAAAGATTGCAAAAGTTGATAATAAGAGCTCAGATATAAAAAACTAAGAGGTTTCCCATTGGCTTTACCGCTACTTTTAAAGATATTGTTGATGTTTCCACCTGAGCCTATAAGATCGATCTTTGTGTAGTTACGGGTAATCTTCTTGATCCACTCTTCTACCTCATCCCATACTTCCTGCGAAACCATGTTTTCAAGTAATCTTACTGTTCCCAGTTTGAATGAACGGGAAGCAACGGTCTTTCCTTTTGAATAAAGCGTAAATTCGGTACTCCCACCTCCTACATCAACATACAGGTAGGTTTTATCTGTCTGGATGAGCGCATGAAGATCGGTCGCGGCAATGATCGCAGCTTCATCGCTACCATCTATAATATTGATCTCTACTCCGGTTTTTTCCAGAATAAGCTGCGCCACTTCTTCCCCATTCTCAGATTCCCGCATGGCCGAGGTGGCACAGGCCTTGAACTTCTCTATTTTATGCGACTGCATTAACAATTTGAAAGCCTGCATGGTATCAACCATACGTTTGATATTCTCTTCGGAAATATTTTTAGTAAGAAACACATCAGCTCCCAGCCTTATTGGCACCCGCACAAGGGAGGTTTTCTTGAAGATGGGTTCTCTGTGCTCCTGCTCGGTGATTGTCATTATTAACAATCTCACTGCGTTAGATCCAATATCTATGGCTGCAAACTTTCTTTGGTTGATCAAACTTTCTCTTTTTCGGTTTCCAGTTTTTTTAAATAATAATCATATAATGCAAATTGCGACCTTAGGGCCGGCTTGTTATTGCGCCGGTAAGCATTATCCTGCTTAATAGAAATCACCCTGGCCTTGACATTATCGCTCCAGCAAATTTCAAAAGTTTCTATTAACTCTTTTTGAATAGTCTTATCATAAATAGGGCAGCTTATTTCAACCCTGTAATCCATATTCCGCGTCATCCAGTCTGCCGATGATATATACACTTTCGGATTTCCTTCGTTTTCAAAAATATAGATCCTTGGGTGCTCCAGGTATTTATCTACAATGCTAATCACCTTAATATTCTCACTCATCCCTTCTACGCCGGGCACGAGACAACAGATCCCACGTACAATAAGTTTCATTTTCACCCCTGCCCTGCTGGCTTCATATAACTTATCAATAAGAGAATAATCAGATAAACTATTTAATTTTAACCTGATTCCCGATGGTTTTCCTTCTTTGGCGTTGTCAATTTCTGTCTGAATTAACTTAACAAGACCACTACGGGTATAATGTGGCGAGACCAGTAAATGTTTGTACCGGCTCACCTTGTAATTTACCTCAAAAAAGTCGAACACCTTATTGACTTCTTTGAGTATGCTTTGATTACTTGTAAAAAGTGTGAGATCGGAATATACCCGCGCAGTAGATTCATTCAGGTTTCCGGTGCTTATAAAGCCGTAGCGCATCATTTTCTCATTTTCAAGTCTCTCTATAACACATCCTTTAGAATGCACTTTAAGACCTTTAACCCCAAAAATGAGGTTGATACCTTCCTGCTGTAGTTGCTCGGCATATTTAATGTTGGCCACTTCATCAAATCTCGCTCTAAGTTCGATTTGTACAGTTACTTTTTTCCCATTTTTGACCGCATTGACCAATGAACTTGCTATGTGAGAGATCTTAGCCAGGCGATAAATGGTGATCTTGATTGATTTTACTGCCGGATCAAGTGCTGCTTCCCTCAGGAACTTTACGGTATAGGAAAAAGACTGGTAAGGAGTGTGCAACAAGAAATCCTTTTTTGCGATCTCTTTAAACAAGCTACCCTGTAAGATCAACCCCGGAATTGGCAGGGGTTCATACGGTTTATACTGCAGCTCTTCTCCCCCCAGGCTGGGAAAATTCATGTAATCACGCCTGTTGTGGTAACGCCCGCCGGGTATAATACTGTCGGTCGCATCAATACCCATCTTACTCATAAGATACTGAAGGGTGTCCTGATCAATATTCATGTCGTACACAAATCTCACCGGCTCCCCTTCAATACGGTCTTTTACACTTTCCGAAATTTTTTCAATAAAGGATTTACTAAGATCACTGTCAATATCAAGTTCTGCATCGCGGGTAATTTTGATCATATGAGCAGTGACACTCTCATATTCGAAAATGTTGAAAATGGAATGCAAATGATAGCGGATAAGATCATCGAGCAGAATAATGTACTGCCTGTCTCCATCTTTTGGGAGCACAACAAAGCGTTCTATACTCCGGGGTATTTCTATAAGTACATATTTCTTCTCTTTCGCCTGATTTGGAAGCACGTCCGAATTTGCCCTTTTTGGAACGGGATCTTTCATGGTCATCTTTACGGCAAGGTATGCCGCGCTATCCTTTAACCGTGGTAATTCATCAAGATCGTTCAGGATGATGGTTACCAGGGCAGGACTCACCTTTTGAAGGAAGAAATTTTTAAGAAAAGCCTGTTGAGGTTTAGCAACCTGCTTCTCGTTTATAATAAAGATATTGTGATCTTTCAGCTTATTCTGAATGGCATCCAGGATCTTTAAACTCTGGCTTTGCTGCTCAATTACAATTTCGGTGATCTCTTCAAGAAGCTGGTTGGCTTTTATTCCTCCCAAAACATTCTTTCCGCCTTTTCCGGCGAGATCAATCCGTTTAATTGTAGCATACCGTACCTTAAAGAACTCATCGAGGTTATTTGAAAAGATTCCAAGAAATCTCAGCCTCTCAATCAATGGCACTGTTTTGTCTGCAGCTTCCTGCAACACCCTTGCATTAAACTGCAACCAACTCAACTCCCTGTTGATGTACTGATTTTCTTCCATTTATCTTAAATTCTTTGGGAACAGGTATAAAATTGTTTGCCCGTCTTTTATCTCCTGCCATTTTTCAGCTTCAAATGTTATCACGCATAATCCTGTAGTGGGCACATTAGAGAAATGCTGATCTCCTAATTGATTTGCAACCCCCGTAATCGCCGGGTTATGACCAAACACCATAAGAGAATCCACATCATCTTCACATGAAGTAATAATGTTTAGAAGTGTTTTGGCATCAAAAGTATAAAGCTCCTTCTTAACTTTAAAATCTTTGTCTTCAACCTCCAGTCTTTTCTGAAAGATCCTGGCGGTATCTAGCGCACGCGTTGCATAACTGCTCCATATCTTCAATGGTTTTTCCCGGAAACCTGAAAAGGCATTCAAAACCAGGCCGGCATCTTTGAAGGCCCGCTTTTTTAAAGTGCGTTCAGCATCGGGTAAATCTTCTTTCCATGAAGATTTACCATGTCTAACAAGAATCAGTTTTTTCATAATTATGGTGCTAATCTATCCATTTTCCATGCCTCTCCCTCCTTACTGTAATAGATACGGTCATGCAGGCGGTTTGGCCTGCCCTGCCAAAATTCGAATTCCGAAGGTATGACTTTATAACCTCCCCAATATACAGGTTTTGGAATATCTTTTCCATCAAACTCCTCTTCAAGAAGCTCCAGTTTTTTCTGAAGGTATTCGCGGGAAGGAATTACAGAACTTTGCTGCGAAGCCCAGGCTCCCAGTTGGCTGCCACGTGGCCTCGAATGAAAGTAGGTAGTCGATTCTTCTTCAGAAGTTCTTTCAGCCAGCCCTTTTATCATCACCTGTCGTTCAGATTTTGGCCAGAAGAAAGAAAGACAAACCCGGGGATTTTTAGCTATAGATCTACCCTTTTCAGATTCATAGTTGGTGTAGAACACAAATCCTTCGTCATCATATTCCTTAAGAAGCACTACGCGTGACATGGGAAAACCATCCAGCCCAACGGTAGAGAGGTTCATTGTATTGACTTCGTCAACTTCTTTGTTTGTTTCAATTTCCCTAATCCAAACATGAAATAATTCAAAGGGATCTTTAGGGATTTCCTCTTCCAGTAACTCATGTTTCTGATAGAGTTTACGGTAATCGTGAAGCTTATTTTTCATATTGCCAATTTACAAAATATAGGTTTTATAACGCCAGTACACAGGGTCAAAAATGGCAAATCCTGTAAGAATTATTTGACTCTAAAACCTGGCTTCAATTTTCCTTTCATCCCATTAATTTCATGGGATAACCCCCTAAAAATATAAGATGTTTTTAATATTATTTTTCTTACTTATTTCACAGTTATATTAAAGATAACGCAGTATTAAATATAATCAACACCCCTCTTAATCCCTGCTATAATTTACTGTCCGTGTGCAGTTTGTCCGTAAAACCTCACACTACATCTAAAACATTTGAATTTTCTTTTTTTAACAGAAATTAGAAAATACATTTACCTCAGAAATAAGATTCCTCCCCCCCAGATCTATTTCAAAACTTATTTATAACCTCAAAAAAAACCTACAAGCTTTGGCTACCACCTACAGGAGATATTCACTCCTTCCTTTCAACCTATGGCTCCCTTTTTCTTTTCAATTATAACATACAATTCTATGATCAAGAATATAACCTTTAGTAAAATTATCGGACTCACCATCCTTTGTTTTTCGGCATCTTTTAGTGCCTTAAGTCAAAATACAGCAGTAAACTTTGGTGAACTCTTAAATTCACCTGTTACCTCTTCGGGCCAGTTTAGCAAAAATGATGTCGAAGAGCTTTCAGGCTTGATCTACGACCTAAACCCTACCATTTTTATTGGAAGTTCGGGGTACAAGATTTTAGGGGAAGAAGCTCCTGTGAAAGCAGAATTAAGTGCGGGCAACTTCAACAGGCTTTCTACTGCCAATCCCGGTTTTAATAATGTGAAGCTTTTGAAAATGAAAATAGAAAGTGAAGCAGACTTCAATGCATCTTTTGACTTAAGCAGGCTGCAGGGTTTTGAAAACCTTGAATATGTTTTTGTGGAGTGCACTTTTGAATGTAGTACAACAAGGATTGAAAACATGTTCTCGAATATTGGGAACCTGAAGGTCCTGTATATAATCTCAACCCCCGAATAAGACGACGCTGGCACCAAAATTTGGCATTATGAAACAAAAATACGCAAAACAATTTTCTGCAATAAACCCCGGGAACCTTTTTACCCTGTTCCTTGTTTTATTTGGTTCAGTACTTCAAATGAGTGCCCAGGTAAGACAGCCTTTTATTCAGACAACTTCGGAAGACTCTCCCAACAGGAAGATCTACAATATCAAGGGGGATTTTACCATGATAGGGAATACCAACATGACGTTGTGGGATTACTCTAATGAGAGGATGAATAGTAACAACTACATGGTGGAAGTAGATACCGATGAGGTTGGAAATACTTCCAATTCATCTAGTGCCACTCTTACATTTTCTAACGAAAATGGCGCC
Source organism: Salinimicrobium profundisediminis (assembly GCF_026241755.1). Classification (GTDB taxonomy): domain Bacteria; phylum Bacteroidota; class Bacteroidia; order Flavobacteriales; family Flavobacteriaceae; genus Salinimicrobium; species Salinimicrobium profundisediminis. The sequence goes on along the minus strand of NZ_JAPJDA010000024.1, from coordinate 32,928 downwards.
AGTCCCGAATGCTCAAACGTACTTTTTGCAGGACTGTATTGGACCGGAAGAACCAGTGATAATGTGCCAAACTACAAAAAAAGCAAAGTAAAGTTCAGGGGGCCTGGCTCTTCTTATCAAGATATACAGGCTATTACCTATAATGTTCCGGGAGACAATAATATGTATGCCGCTTATGCCGAAGTAACCGACATTGTCAAAGCAGGAGGTACCGGTGAATACTGGGTGGCCGATATGGCTGTTTCTGAAGGTAATGGTGGTTCTACCGGTTATTATGGCGGCTGGGGAATGATCGTGATCTATGAGAACCAGCAAATGAACTTGCGGGACGTTACTGTTTTTAATGGGTATGCTTATGTGCAGGGCAATGCGACCCGCCAGTATGAAATTCCTGTATCAGGATTTAATACTGCCCAGGCCGGGGATATTAACATGAAGCTTGGGATGATGGCCGGTGAAGGCGATAGAGGAATTAGCGGGGATTACTTCAGCATAAAAAAGAGAAATGGAAATTCATGGCAGTCGCTAAGTCACAGTTTGAACTCTACCGATAACTTCTTTAATTCTTCTATACAAACCAGCGGTGCCAGAAATCCAAACCGCCTGAACAATACCGGTGTTGACATCAGCATGTTTAATATCGACAACCAGAACAACCAGGTGATTGGAAACAACCAGACTTCGACTACTTTCCGTTATGGTTCTACACAAGACACTTACATCATTCTTAACATGGCGATGTCTGTAGACGCTTACACGCCCGATTTTGAAGCTGTTACCTCTATTGGCCAAACAACTGCAGTACCTGGTGAAGAAATTACTTATAATATAGACCTTTACAACAAGGGTTCCGAAGAAATTGAAAATGCGAAAATCATCATTCCGGTACCTTTCAACCTGGAATATGTGGGCAACGAAACCCATTTTAACGGGCAGGTTCCGTCTCCCAACAATGTAACCTATGACCCGTCACTTGGGGCAAATGGTTCTATAATATGGAGTATTGGTACGCTTCAACTTCCAGCCGACAGGAGTAACATCCTGGGGAACCTAAACCTCAATTTTAAGGTTACTGAAGATTGTGCCATTCTGAAAAACTCCAGCTGCGGGCATCAATTCCAGATTCCTTTTACAGGCACTTTAAGTGGAAAAGGGGCAATTACGGGTGCCACCTTCACAGATAAAGGCCTAATTCAGGGGTACCAGAACAACGGCACCTGTGAAATGCAACCCATTACCAGTCCGTTGCTTATCGACATTGATGCATCAAATTTCATTCAGAATAACTGTCAGGCGACCCCCGACGAGCTGAGTTTCTCAACCTGCGATACCCAAAGCGGATTTTCGGTGAGTGATATTCAGTCGTATTTCCCTCAGGGCAGCAGGTTTTACGATAGCTATCCTGTAACTTCAGGCTCTACTCAAATTACAGGAAATTTCCCTGCTACTGCTGGAACTACAGAATATTACGCCATTTTAAAAGGCTCAAATTCCTGTTACATTCCCTTCAGTATTACCATTGACGAAATAACTTCAATCCCTGCAGCCGAAGATATCTCCTATTGTATTAACGAAGAAGCGGTTGCGCTCACTGCCACGCCAAGTAAATCTAATTATTTGCTCTTCTATTATACTTCGGAAGATGGTGAGCCTCAAAGCTCTATCACTCCATCTACTTTAGAAGCAGGAGAATTTACCTATTACGTAGCCGAAGGGGAATCTTTAAGCTGTATAAGCCCTAACAAAACCACAATTTCTGTAAGTGTTACCGGTAAACCTGAAGCAACTCCACCCTCCAATATAGAGATTGAAGGCTGCGGAACTGAATTTGAAAGCTCCACAATTCCCGGATATTCCACTCAGCTGACTGCAATAACGCAAAATGTTTTTGAAAGCCTTGGCGGTACAATTACTTCGGAAAAAGATATCCAAAAAGTTGAATATTTTGACAATCCTGAAAGTACTTTACCCACTGTTATTACAAGGACCTTCAGAATAACTTCTGAATGCGGAAGCGTTGAAGTACAACAGGTCATTAAGGTCGAAGACACTACTGCGCCTGAAGCCATAAGCCTACAGGACGTGACTGCACAATGTGCTGCCGATGTTGAAGCTCCCGTGACTACCGATAATTGCGACGGGGACCTTACTGCAACCACAACAGATCCTGTTTCTTACACTGAACAGGGAATACATAGTATAACCTGGACCTTCACAGATAAAAGTGGAAACAAAACCACTGCAATTCAAAAAGTGATTATTGAAGACACTATCGCTCCCGAAATCACATGTACAAATGACATTTTTGACACCGTAGGAGAAAATGGAACTACTGCCGTGGTTACTTACGATGCGCCTGTTACTTCAGATAATTGCTCTTTCACAGTTGAACAAACAGCAGGTTTAGCTTCAGGTTCTGAGTTCCCGCTTGGAACAACAACCAATACTTTTGTTGTGACTGATGGTGCCGGGAATACTGCTACCTGTAGCTTTACCGTAACCATCACCGATGATGAAGATCCAACCCTTGAGTGCCCTGCTCCAATCAACGTAAATGTTGATGCAGGAATTTGTGGTGCTGTTGTAGAATTTGAAACTCCGGAAGGTTTTGACAACTCAGGAGCCGTGACTGTAACCCAGATCGCTGGTCCGGTGTCAGGAGAAACTTTCCCAGTGGGAACCACAACTGTGACTTTCCAGGTGGAAGATGCTTCAGGAAACACTGCTACCTGTAGCTTTGATGTGACTGTAAAAGATAACGAAGCTCCTGAAATTACTTCAGTTGCAAATATCACTCAGAATGTTGATGTAGATTCCTGTTCAGCTACTGTGGAATACGAACTACCGACTGCCACTGATAATTGCGAAGGTGTGGAAGTTACTTTAACTGAAGGATTAGCTTCAGGATCTGAATTCCCACTGGGTGAAACTAAAGTGACTTACACTGCGACCGATGCTTCAGGAAATGAAGTGACTACTACTTTCACTGTGACTGTAGTTGACAACATCGCTCCGGAAATTGTTTGTACAAATGACATTTTTGACACTGTAGCTTCAGGCTCTACAACTGCTGTTGTGACTTACGATGCGCCTGTGGCTTCAGATAATTGTTCCTTCACAGTTGAACAAACAGCAGGTTTAGCTTCAGGAAGTGCGTTCCCGCTTGGAACTACAACAAATACATTTGTTGTGACTGACGGTGCAGGAAACACTGCTACCTGTAGCTTTGATGTAGTGATCACCGATGATGAAGATCCGACGCTTGAGTGTCCTTCTCCTATCAATGTAAATGTTGATGCAGGTATTTGTGGCGCTGTGGTAGAATTTACAACTCCGGAAGGTTTTGATAATTCTGGTGACGTAACTGTTACCCAGATCGCAGGTCCGGTTTCTGGTTCTGTTTTCCCTGTGGGAACTACAACCGTGACTTTCCAGGTGGAAGACGCTTCTGGAAACACTGCTACCTGTAGTTTTGACGTAACTGTAACTGATAATGAAGCTCCTGAAATTACTTCAGTGGCAAACATCACTCAGAATGTAGATGAAGATTCCTGTTCTGCAACTGTGGAATACGAACTACCGACTGCAACTGATAATTGTGAAGGTGTGGAAGTTACTTTAACTGAAGGATTAGCTTCAGGATCTGAATTCCCGCTTGGAGAAACTACCGTGACTTACACTGCAACCGATGCTTCAGGAAACGAAGTAACCACTACATTTACTGTGACTGTAGTTGACAACATCGCTCCTGAAATCTCCTGTACAAATGACATTTTTGACACTGTAGGTGTGAACGGAACTACTGCTGTTGTTACTTACAATGCACCGGTAGCTTCAGATAATTGTTCCTTCACAGTTGAACAAACAGCAGGTTTAGCTTCAGGAAGTGAGTTCCAATTAGGAACCACTACCAACACTTTTGTAGTGACCGATGCTGCCGGAAACACCGCTACCTGTAGCTTTGATGTAGTGATCACTGATGATGAAGATCCAAGCCTTGAGTGTCCTGCTCCAATTAACGTAAATGTTGATGCTGGAATCTGTGGCGCTATGGTTGAATTCACCACTCCGGAAGGTTTTGATAACTCAGGTGAGGTGACTGTGACCCAGATTGCAGGTCCGGTGTCTGGTACTGTTTTCCCTGTTGGGACTACCACTGTGACTTTCCAGGTCAAAGATGCTTCGAGCAACACTGCTACCTGTAGTTTTGATGTAACTGTAACTGATAATGAAGCTCCTGAAATTACTTCAGTAGCTAACATCACTCAGAATGTAGATGTGGATTCCTGCTCTGCAATTGTAGAATACGAACTACCGACTGCAACTGATAATTGCGAAGGATTTGAAGTTACTTTAACTGAAGGTTTAGCTTCTGGCTCTGAATTCCCATTAGGTGAAACTAAAGTGACTTACACTGCTACTGATGCTTCAGGAAACGAAGTGACTACTACTTTCACTGTGACTGTAGTTGACAACATCGCTCCGGAAATTACCTGTGTAAATGACATTTTTGACACTGTAGGCGAGAACGGAACAACTGCCGTGGTGACTTACGACGCTCCTGTTGCTTCTGATAACTGTGAGTTCACTGTTGAACAAACTGCAGGATTAGCTTCAGGATCTGAATTCCCGCTTGGAACTACAACAAATACTTTTGTTGTGACTGATGGTGCCGGAAATACTGCTACCTGTAGCTTTACCGTGACCATTACCGATGATGAAGATCCAACGCTTGAGTGCCCTGCTCCTATCAATGTAAATGTTGATGCAGGAATTTGCGGCGCGGTGGTAGAATTTACAACTCCGGAAGGTTTTGATAACTCAGGTGAGGTGACTGTGACCCAGATTGCAGGTCCGGTGTCAGGAGAAACTTTCTCTGTGGGCACTACCACGGTGACTTTCCAGGTCGAGGATGCTTCAGGAAACACTGCTACCTGCAGCTTTGATGTAACCGTAAATGATAATGAGGCACCTGAAATAACTTCAGTTGCCAACATCACTCAGAATGTTGATGTAGATTCCTGTTCCGCAACTGTGGAATACGAACTACCAACTGCAACTGATAATTGCGAAGGTGTGGAAGTAACTTTAACTGAAGGTTTAGCTTCTGGAGAAACTTTTCCTCTTGGCGAAACCACTGTGACTTATACCGCAACCGATGCTTCAGGAAATAAAGTTACTACCACTTTCACTGTAACTGTGGTTGATAATGTCGCTCCGGAAATCTCCTGCACAAATGACATTTTTGACACCGTAGGAGAAAATGGAACTACTGCCGTGGTTACTTACGATGCGCCTGTTGCTTCAGATAATTGTTCCTTCACAGTTGAACAAACCGCTGGTTTAGCTTCAGGAAGTGAATTCCCGCTTGGAACTACAACAAATACTTTTGTTGTGACTGATGGTGCCGGAAATACTGCTACCTGTAGCTTTACCGTAACCATCACCGATGATGAAGATCCGACGCTTGAGTGCCCTGCTCCAATCAACGTAAATGTTGATGCTGGAATCTGTGGCGCTGTGGTGGAATTCTCAACTCCCGAAGGTTTTGATAATTCAGGAGACGTGACTGTAACTCAAATCGCTGGTCCGATGTCAGGAGAAACTTTCCCTGTCGGAACTACAACTGTGACTTTCCAGGTGGAAGACGCTTCAGGAAACAAAGCAACTTGTAGCTTTGATGTGACTGTAAAAGATAACGAAGCTCCTGAAATTACTTCAGTGGCCAACATTACTGAGAATGTAGATGTGGATTCATGTTCTGCTACTGTTGAATACGAACTACCAACTGCAACTGATAACTGTGAAGGAGTTGAGGTTACCTTAACTGAAGGTTTAGCTTCTGGAGAAACTTTTCCTCTTGGCGAAACCACTGTGACTTATACCGCAACTGATGCTTCAGGAAATAAAGTTACTACCACTTTCACTGTAACTGTGGTTGATAATGTCGTTCCAGAAATCTCTTGCACAAATGACATTTTTGAGACTGTAGGCGAGAATGGAACTACTACCGTGGTGACTTACGACGCTCCTATTGCTTCTGATAATTGCTCTTACACTGTGGAACAAACAGCAGGTTTGGCTTCTGGTTCTGAATTCCCACTTGGAACTACAACAAACACTTTTGTTGTGACCGATGCTGCAGGAAATACCGCTACCTGTAGCTTTACCGTGACCATTACTGATGATGAGGATCCAACGCTTGAGTGCCCTGCTCCTATCAATGTAAATGTTGATGCCGGTATTTGTGGCGCTGTGGTAGAATTCTCAACCCCGGAAGGTTTTGACAATTCAGGAGACGTGACTGTAACTCAGATTGCAGGTCCGCTGTCTGGTTCTGTTTTCCCTGTCGGAACCACAACTGTGACTTTCCAGGTGGAAGACGCTTCAGGAAACAAAGCAACCTGTAGCTTTGATGTGACTGTAAAAGATAACGAAGCTCCTGAAATTACTTCAGTGGCCAACATTACTCAGAATGTAGATGTGGATTCTTGTTCTGCAACTGTGGAATACGAACTACCGACTGCAACTGATAATTGTGAAGGTGTGAAAGTAACTTTAACTGAAGGTTTAGCTTCAGGAAGTGAATTCCCGCTTGGAGAAACTACCGTGACTTACACTGCAACCGATGCTTCAGGAAATACTGTTACCACCACTTTTACTGTAACTGTGGTTGACAACATTGCTCCTGAAATCACCTGTGTAAATGACATTTTTGAGACTGTAGGTGAAAACGGAACTACTGCCGTTGTGACTTACGACGCACCTGTAGCTTCTGATAATTGCTCTTTCACAGTTGAACAAACAGCAGGTTTGGCTTCAGGAAGTGCGTTCCCGCTTGGAACTACAACAAATACATTTGTTGTGACCGACGGTGCAGGAAACACTGCTACCTGTAGCTTTGATGTAACTATTACTGATGATGAGAATCCAACACTCACTTGTCCTAATAACATCGACGTAAATGTTGATGCAGGAATTTGTGGCGCTGTGGTAGAATTTTTAACTCCGGAAGGTTTTGATAATTCAGGTGAGGTGACTGTGACCCAGATTGCAGGTCAGGTATCTGGTGCTGTTTTCCCAGTTGGAACTACTACTGTGACCTTCCAGGTAGAAGATGCTTCAGGAAACACTGCAACTTGTAGTTTTGACGTAACTGTAACTGATAATGAAGCTCCAACAATCACTTCAGTATCAAACATTACTCAGAATGTAGATGTTGATTCTTGTTCAGCAACTGTGGAATATGAACTACCGACTGCAACTGATAATTGCGAAGGTGTGGAAGTAACTTTAACTGAAGGATTAGCTTCAGGAAGTGAATTCCCGCTAGGGGAAACTACAGTGACTTACACTGCGACCGATGCTTCAGGAAATGAAGTAACCACTACTTTCACCGTAACCGTGGTTGACAACATTGCTCCTGAAATCTCCTGCACAAATGACATTTTTGACACCGTAGGTGAGAATGGAACTACTGCTGTAGTGAGTTATGACGCACCGGTAGCTTCTGATAACTGTTCCTTTACTGTTGAACAAACTGCAGGACTTCCTTCTGGTGCTGAGTTCCCTCTTGGGACTACAACAAACACTTTTGTAGTGACTGACGGTGCAGGAAATACTGCTACCTGTAGCTTTACCGTGACCATTACAGATGATGAAGATCCAACGCTTGAGTGCCCTGCTCCTATCAATGTAAATGTTCATGCTGCCATCTGTGGCGCTGTGGTAGAATTCTCAACTCCGGAAGGTTCTGACAATTCAGGTGAGGTGACTGTTACCCAGATTGCAGGTCCGGTGTCAGGAGAAGTTTTCCCTGTGGGAACTACCACTGTGACTTTTCAGGTAGAAGATGCTTCAGGAAACACTGCTACCTGCAGCTTTACCGTGACTGTAACTGACAATGAAGCACCGGTATGGGCTTCAGCTTTACCTTCAGATGCAACTGTAGAATGTAATGAGGTTCCGGCAGCAGCTACTTTAACTGCGACCGATGCCTGCGGGGTGAACGTGAAATTTTCCGAAGAAATGGTCGCTTCAGATTGTGCTTCAGAATATATTTTAACCAGAACCTGGACTGCGACTGATAATAATGGAAATGCTATTTCCCATACGCAGATCATTTCCGTAGAAGATAATACGGCACCAACATTGGCGAACGAACTTCAGGAAGTGATCAACATTAGCTGTGAGGAAATCCCCGCAACACCAGAGTTAACTTTTACCGATAATTGCTCTCCTGAGGTTACTGTGGAGTTTGATGAGAGTACAACCGACGGGGAAAACGGAAGCTCTGTAATCACCAGAACCTGGTTCGCATCTGACTGTGCAGGGAATGAGGCGGTGTTTACACAAACTATTAATGTAAATCCAACTTCAACTGTAATTGAAACTACCACTGCAGACCTTTGTACTGAAGATGTCATTTTTGAACTCTCTGATCTTTTAATAGGAGAATACAACGAGAACGGAACCTGGGTAGACAGCAATCAAACAGGTGCACTACAAAATGGAACAATAGATCCGGGCCTACTTCAGGTGGGATTATACAGCTTTGATTATGTGATCAACGAAGGTGGCTGTACTGCAACTACAACTGTACAGGTTAGCATTAACGATGACTGTATTGTTCTTCCCTGTGAAATAGAAGATGTGCGAAACAGCATTTCCAAAACTGTAACTCCAAACGGAGATAACATTAATGACAAATTTGAAGTAGGGAAAGGTATTGACTGTGGCTTCACTTATGCTGTTCAAATCTTTAACCGCTGGGGGAATAAAGTTTATAAATCAAGTAATTATACTGATGGCTGGGATGGAAGTTCAAGTAACTCTATAACCGGAGATCAATTACCTGCAGGAACTTACTATTACATTGTTGAGATAAAACAAAGTGGACTTGAACCAATACAGGGATATATCTACTTAGGAACCAAATAATCGATGAACATGAAAAAAATCTACCCCGTCATAATTCTTCTACTTATTGGTGTATGTGCCAATGCACAGCAGCTGCCACAATTTACGCAGTACATGTACAACACTATTTCGATAAATCCTGCTTATGCTGGAAATAGAGATGCTCTCTCGGTAGTTGGGCTTCACAGGAGTCAGTGGTCAGGACTCGCAGGGGCACCGCAAACGCAGACCCTGTCTATCCACTCCCCTCTTCGCAACGAAAAAATTGGGCTTGGGGTTTCGGTGATCAACGACAAAGCCGGTTATGAGAATTACACCTATGCGTATGGAGATTTTTCTTACACCATCAATGTGAATGCCCTCACTACTTTATCTTTTGGACTTAAAGCCGGAATGAGCTACTACAACCTAGATGAAGATTTGCTGCAAGATGTAGATGATCCATTTTTTAATGATGATGTATTTAACAGGTGGACACCCAATTTTGGAGCCGGGCTATTCCTCTCTTCTCAAGATTGGTATGTAGGGCTTTCTGCACCAAAGCTGCTAAATAATGATAATAACATAAAAAGCGAATATGTAGCCCTTGAACAGGTGCATTACTATTTAACCGGTGGGTATGTGTTTGATCTCAACGATAGCTGGAAGCTTCGCCCCAGTACTTTGCTGAAAGCGACAAATGGAGCCCCGCTCTCTGTAGATATTTCCAGTACATTCATTTATGACGAAAAAGTGTACCTGGGGGCAAATTACCGGCTGGATGATGCCATAGGCGGATTTGTTGATTTTCAAATCCTTCCTTCCTTTAGGGTTGGGTATGCCTATGAATACTCTGTTTCTGACTTACAGCCCTATACTTCAGGCACCCACGAGATCCTGTTGATATATGAATTCCGAAGACAAAACACCAAATATAGATCCCCAAGGTTCTTTTAATTAAACTACCAGGATGATGAAAAAAAACTACTGTTTACTCCTCCTTTTAATCTGTCAGTCCCTGTTCCTTTCGGCTCAGTCGGGCATGCAAAAAAAAGCAGACAGGTTATATGAAAGTTTCGCTTATGCGAAAGCCATAGATGTTTACAAAGATCTGCTGGAAAAGGACTATAAGGTTGAACACAATCAAAGAAAGCTGGCCGATAGTTACTTTTTGTTGAGGGATCCCGAAAATGCAGCGCCACTTTACGCTAAAGTCGTTGAGCAACCCGGCGTATCTCCCGAATATTACTACAAATATGCCCAGGCTTTACGCGGCGTGCGCCGTTATGATGAATCAAGGCAGTGGCTCAAAAAGTACCTTGAAGAGGGAAAAAATGAGAATTTGGTAGAAGACCTCCTTAACGAGGAGAAAATTGCAATTTACCCGGGACTGGAAACCTTCAGGCTTAAAAATGCCGATTTTAATTCGGAATTCAGTGATTTTGGTGCATACAAAGGCAACGGGACCATCTATTTCACTTCAGCCAGGGCCAAAGATGCCAGGAATCCTAAAATCTATGACTGGAACGGTGAACCTTTTCTGGATATTTACTCCATACCTTCCAAAAATGGCATTTTGGAATCGCTTTCCGGAGAAGTGAACAGCGTAAGGCATGAAGGTCCGCTGGTGATCTCCAAAGATGGAAAGACCATGTACTTTACCCGCAATAATTACATCAACAATAAAAACGGCAAAAAAGACAGCGAAGGTGTTAATCACCTTAAGATCTACAAAGCTTCTTTGGTAAACGGGGAATGGACGAATATTGAAGAGCTACCGTTTAATAACGACAATTATTCGGTGGGCCATCCAGCCCTTTCGAAGGACGGACAAACCCTTTATTTTGCTTCGGAAGCTCCTGAAGGATTTGGAGGATCGGATCTTTATAAAGTCAGTGTCAAAAATGGCATTTTTGGAACCCCCGAAAATCTTGGAGAACAAATAAACACTCCCGGAAATGAGGTTTTCCCTTTTGCTGCTGAAGATGGCAAGCTCTACTTTTCTTCTGACGGACATAAAGGCTATGGCCTACTGGACGTTTTTGTAGTAGATCTTCAAAATCAGGAAAAGATCTACAATCTGGGGGAACCCATCAACAGCAATCTCGATGATTTTTCTTTTACAATTTCTTCCGAAGATATTTCTGAAGGATTTGTGGCTTCCAACAGACCCGGCGGAAAGGGAAGTGATGACATTTACCAGCTAAGTGTGTTGGCACCTTTAGTGCTAAAAGGAACAGTGACCGACTCTATAAATGGGAAACCTATCGCCAACGCAACCGTACGCTTAATGGATGAAAACGAGCAACAAATAGCTTTTTTAAAGACTGACAGTGTTGGGTATTATGAATTGGAAATTCGCAGAGATGTTAAATATCCTATTGAAGCGAAACATATTAAATACGACCAAAAACTGGGTACAGTAAACACTTTTGAGATGGATGACCAAACCGAACTTGTTTACGATATCGAACTGTCGCCTGTTAATGATGTGGAATATTTAGCTGAAATTAACAAGATCTATTTTGATTTTGACAAGCACAATATTCGCCCAGATGCTGCCGCCGAACTGGATAAGCTGGTGAACCTGATGAAAAATGATTACCCTGAACTGGTTATTGAAATTGGCTCACATACAGACAGGAGAGGATCTCTTGAATATAACCGTCGCCTTGCAGAAAGAAGGGCCCAGTCTACATATGATTACCTGGTCCAACACGGTATAGCTCCCGAAAGAATTGTAACTTACAAAGGTTATGGAGAAGAGCAGCCAGAGATAGACTGTAATAATTGTAATGAAGTTCAACACCAATTGAACAGAAGATCCATTTTTAAAGTGGTTAAAATGGAATAGATCGACCAAACTAACCAACCATTAAAGAGGCTGTCTTATAAGCTCCTAAAATGTTATTCTGAAAGTAATTTTTCAGATTCTTTTAAATCTGAACATCAGAAGTTAAAAGAACCGAAAGGATAACAAAAAGAGGCTTTTTGACAGCCTCTTTTCTTGTACTATACCTCCAGGAAATTGAGGTGGAATGTTACCTTCAGAAAAAGTAAATGGCTTGTATGTAGCTTGAGAAGTAGAAGAAAAGGAAGCTTAGAGTGATTCTATAAAATGATAATCTACCTTAAGGTTAGCCTATAAAAAAGAGAGCCTGTCTTGAATAAATTTTAAGACAGGCTCTCCTAACCAACCGTAAATTATTTATGATATGAAATCTTACTATTACTTTCTTACAAAAATATTGGTAAAATAGAATTTACCATCTTTTCCTTCCTTTACCGAGATGCCAAAATGAGTGTGATCACCTTCAAGATTTTCACGATGGCCGTCACTTTTAATCCATGCATTAACTACAGCTTCGGCAGTTCTATAACCAAACCCAACATTCTCACTCACAGCCTTGGCATTAACCGATTTAACAAGTGACTGGTATCTGCTTCCGAAGAAATGATGACATACCTCATCGTCTTCAATCATATGTTTATTATGACCGGCAGCCTCGAGGGATCCTTCATCCAGGTATAATAAACTGTTCAATCCATTTTGTTCCCTGTAGGCGTTGACCAGCTCGAGTACATCAAGTTCAATTGAGGAATATTTAACAGGAGCGAGTTTAGTGGTGAGGTTGGCCGATTCTACTTCATCTACACTTTCTTTGGAACAAGATGTAAGAGTAATCGCACAAATAGACATTAACCATGTCAAGTAGGTTAAATTCTTCATAATGGTAGTCAGTAGGTTTGGGATAGGAAAATTAAGAATTATTTCCGATTAACAAACCATTTAATCGATGAACTACACAAATTAAGGTAAATTTAACACAGTAGGGTTCCAAACCCTACAAAAATAGCGCTAAAACTCTGAAGATAAAAGACGTATTAGATCGATAAAGTGCAGCTATTCAAAGTGAAGAACTTTGCCATCATCGGCAAGATGCACGCTGTCAAAAACCTCATTAGCTTCCTTTTTAAATGCCTCTATAGATTCATAACGGGTGGAATAATGACCCAGCACGAGATGAGAAACCTTAGCCGCCCTGGCAATAGCAGCTGCTTCTCGTGCAGTAGAATGGCCCGTGGGCGCAGCAAGATATGCGTGTTCCTCGAGAAAAGTAGATTCGTGGTATAACACCGTAACATTTTCTAATTGCTCAGCCAGCGAGGGAGTATAGGAAGTATCACTGCAAAAGGCATAACTTTCGGGAGGTTCGGGATCTTCGGTCAACTCAACATTGGGGATGATTCGGCCGTCTTCAAGAACAGCATCTTTACCTTTTTTGATGCCTTTATAATAAGCTACATCAATATTGTACTTCTCAACTTCTTCCATCAACAGCTTCCTGGGTTTTGGCTTTTCCCGAAAGAGGTACCCATTAGCATAAATGCGGTGCTTTAAAGGAATGGTCTCTACAGTAACTTTACGGGTGTTGAGAATTACCTGAGGCCCGGTAGAAGATAATTCATGAAAATAAAGCGGATAGCCGGTCCAGGAGTTAGCATATTTAAGTTGCAGCAGCACGATCTCCTTTATGCCCTTGGGGCCGTAGATATGGAGTTCGGTTTTTCGGTTCAACAACATAAAAGTTGAAATTAGACCAATCAAACCATAAAAATGATCGCCGTGAAGATGGGAAATAAAAACGTGTTTAATCTTTCCGAACTTGATCTTGTGCCGGCGCAATTCCACCTGAGTCCCTTCTCCGCAATCAATAAGAAAAACTTCATTGTTGATCTCCAGCACCTGGGAGGTAGGATTTGTAAAAGTTCTTGGTGTAGCCGCATAACAGCCCAGCACGGTCAATTTCATGTCTTGGGGTCTTTAAAATTAAAAAGACCTAGAATCCCAGGTCTCTTTCAATCTCTTCCATTTGTATAATATCTTCGGCTTCTGTGAGGGTGGGCACTACCAGCAGTTCCTCGGGTACCTGGTCTATGTTAATCGTATCGTTTGCAATAACAAAAGACCTGTTTCCCTCTCTATGCCTATTTGAAAGCTCCAGGAACTTTAGGAGTTCATCAAGCCGCAGCTCCCCATATTTTAAGATATCTATCACCACATTGTCATCTTTAAACTTTGGATGAATACTTTCCAAAAATGCGGCAAACCGGGTCACATTATCTTTTTCGTCTTCAAATATTTTATAAGTCTCCTTTTCTGTTATTTTCATAACTATTTAATTTTTGACGCAAGGAGATAGATCACTGCCATTCTAATAGCCACTCCATTTTGCACCTGATCAAGGATAATAGCCTGATCGGAATCTGCCACGTCACTGGTTATCTCCACTCCCCTGTTAATTGGGCCGGGATGCATAATCACGATCTTCTTGCCAAGGGAATCGAGGAGTTCTTTATTTAATCCGAACAACTGCACGTATTCCCGCGTACTGGGGAAGTAGCTTATGTCCATTCTTTCATTTTGTACCCGCAGCATATTTGCCACGTCGCACCATTCGAGAGCCTTGCGCAGGTTTGGTTCTACCTCTACCCCTAACGAACTTATATATTTAGGAAGTAAGGTGTAAGGGCCGCAAACTTTTACCTGGGCACCCTGTAGTTTTAATGCCAGAATATTTGATAAGGCTACCCTGCTATGCAGAATATCACCTACTATCACAACTTTTTTACCCTGCACTTCGCCCAGCTTTTCACGAATGGAATAACTGTCCAGCAAAGCCTGGGTGGGATGTTCATGCGCTCCATCCCCGGCATTGATGATACTGGCATTTACATGTTTTGATAGAAAAATTCCTGCGCCGGGATTTGGATGCCTCATCACTACCATGTCTACCTTCATAGAGAGGATATTATTCACAGTATCTATAAGGGTTTCCCCCTTTTTTACTGAAGAAGAGGCCGCCGAGAAATTTACCACATCGGCACTCAGCCTTTTTTCGGCCAGCTCAAAAGAAAGCCGGGTTCGGGTACTATTCTCAAAAAATAAATTGGCTATGGTAATATCACGAAGGGAAGGTACTTTCTTGATGGGCCTGTTGATCACCTCCTTGAAATGATCGGCGGTTTCAAATATGAGGTCAATATCTTCTTTATTCAGGTATTTTATCCCCAGTAAATGCTTAACACTTAGTTCACTCATGTTTATAATTTACTAATAAGGTATACGGCATCTTCCCCTTCATTCTCTTTCCAGTTCACTTTAACTTTTTCCTCATTTATAGCATCTACCTGTCTCCCGTTATAATCGGGCTGAATGGGCAAATGCCTGCTAAACCTGCGGTCTATGAGCGTAAGAAGCTCAATTTCACGTGGCCTTCCAAAAGATTGCACCGCGGTAAGTGCCGCCCTAATGCTCCTTCCGGTATAAAGCACGTCATCCACAAAGATCACCCGCTTATCTTCTACTACAAAATCTATATGGGTTTTATTGGCCTCAAGAGGTTTATCGCTTCTTCTGAAATCATCCCGGTAAAAAGTGATATCCAGCTGCCCCATCTTAATCGTGGTAATACCATAGTCTTCCCTAAGGATCTTATAGATGCGGTTTGCGAGAAAAGCACCCCGTGGTTGTATGCCAATGATCACCGAATCTTTGAAGGTATCGTGATTTTCAATCAACTGGCAGGCCAAACGTTGTAAAATGATGTTCATTTCTTTTGAAGCAAGCAACACTTTTTGGCTCATAATAACTGAAGTTAACATAACAAAAGTATGATTTTTTTTGTGAGAACTGCATCTGCAAGGATCAAATAAAATTTAGGCTACACCTATAAATAAAGAGTTTTTTATAATTTCCTTCTTCAGAAATAGGCAAATTAAAGTTTATCTTGCAGTAAAAATTTAATGCTCTACCTCTTACACGAATCCCAGGAAAAAGAATCTGTAGAGGAAAATATCCTCCCGGTTTTAAAGAACATTGAATATGAACCGGTGTCTTTTCCGCTGGACAAAGAATTCGATATTGACGCAGATTCATGCCTTCTCCTCTTTTTGCCCGATTCTGCATTGAGAGAGATCATTCCCGTGGCAGCAAAAAACAAATGGCCTATTGCCATCTTACCTCATCCCGAAAATAAATTCACCTCAAAAGGGCTGGGAGTTTCAGAAGATATTGAAGACGTGATCACTCAATTTACCGAGTGTGATAACCCTTATCATATTGACCTCCTGTTTTGTAACGACATACCAGTTTTTAGCTCCATAAATATTGGAGACATCTTTTTACTTT
Organism: Salinimicrobium profundisediminis; assembly: GCF_026241755.1. Taxonomy (GTDB): domain Bacteria; phylum Bacteroidota; class Bacteroidia; order Flavobacteriales; family Flavobacteriaceae; genus Salinimicrobium; species Salinimicrobium profundisediminis. The sequence goes on along the minus strand of NZ_JAPJDA010000024.1, from coordinate 16,838 downwards.
CCCAAAGGCACGGCAAAAAGAACTTTTTTCAGGAGGTGGTGAATATTATTCGCAATATTCGCAAAGCTTCCTCGCTTTCTCACCATTCCTATCAAATAAGTACAGACGGAGAAAAGGTAATTCACACCTCTGCTTTAGGAATTATTGTAGTAGAACATGCATCGAGTTCTCTAATTTCAAAACGCCTGCTTGAGGAAAGCTCTATAAACGACGGGGCTTTTCAGGCTTTCGTACTTGCACCGCAAAACCTTATGGTACTGTTGTGGTTCTTCCTTAGAAGTCTTGTGCCTAGCAAAAAGACGCTCACCAAGCTCCCTTCTTTCATCGGAAAAATAAAAACTTCAAACCTGCAGGTGGCCGGGAAAGAACCCGTTGATTACACCATTGATGGAGAGAAAAAACAAGCTGAAGAACTCAATATTGAAGTTCTTAAACAAACGCTTATTCTTAAACAGCAAAGTGTTTACAGTGATAAAACCGAAAAGGAAAACGGAAGAAAAAGTATAAAAATTGAAGGACTGCCAACAGGGGAAACCCGAAAGGAACTCATTAAAAGGAGCCTGCCAATCCTGCCCCGTGCCAGCACAGAGCAATTCCAGGACCTGTTTAAGGTACTTAGAAACAACTCGACAATAAGCACCTCTTTCATGGTGATGATGATCTTATCTACCCTTATTGCAACTTTTGGGCTTTTTGGGAATTCCTCACCGGTAATTATTGGCGCTATGATACTGGCACCGGTAATATCGCCTATTGTCTCCTTTTCTATGGGAATGGTGCGATATGATGTACCTATGTTAAAGGAAAGTTTTGTCACCATTACCGCCGGCACCCTGGTTTCGCTCGCTTTTGCTGCGGGGGTAAGTCTTGTGATCCCTCTTAAAGTACTCACCCCCGAAATTGAAGCCAGGCTCTCCCCTACTTTACTTGATATGGGAATTGCAGTATCATCGGGTATTGCGGCAGCTTATGCCCACGCCAATGAAGGCATTGCAAAAAGCCTGGCAGGAGTAGCCATTGCAGTTGCATTAGTTCCGCCACTTGCGGTAGCCGGGATTGGTATTGGCTGGTGGGATTGGGAAGTATTTTCGGGTGCAATTTTATTATATGCCACAAACCTTGCGGGCATTATATTGTTTGGAGGCCTCACTTTCCTATTTCTGGGCTTTGCCCCCTTTAAAAGGGCAAAAATGGGACTCGTTTATACCCTCGTCATCGTAGTTCTGGTGGCTGTTCCCCTCACCCTTTCTTTTGACAGGATTATGCAAGAGGCCAATATCACCCGTGCTCTTGAAGGCGCAACAATTCAGAATGTGGTTTTGAGAGATGTGCGCATAAGATTCGGTTCACCCATGGTAGTATCACTGCGGCTGGTAGGCCCTCAAGATATTGCGCCTCAACGTATACAGGAAGTTAAAAAGGAAATTGAAAAGAAAATAGACCAGCCTGTAAGACTCGAGGTAGTTTCGGCCATGGAATTTTAATCTTTGATAATGAACTTAGTCATCAATTGTGATGGCATAAAACTTTCTTCGCAGAAGAAAATTGAAATGAAAAAATTTTTACTTGCACTGCTAATTCTTCTCCTTGTATTTCTTGGCCTCACTTACTGGTCTATTTCAATAGGCCCTTCGGAATTATTTATTTCAAAAGTCATTCCTTCCGAAATTTCTTCGGGCAGGTTCCAGGATGGAGACAGGGTAACGGCAGTAGCGACTAATAGATACGAAGCCAACGCCATTAAGCGTTTTATGCAAGGCGATAACTACCGCGAGGCCTGGGAGGCCCCGGTACAGGCCGAAATTTTTCTTCTTGATTCTTTTACAATCCAGGAAGAAGGCGGCGGTAATCAAACAAAGTCTCTTAAAATTGTAGGTAAAGACGGCGCTCTTTACAGTCTACGCAGTATCAACAAAGATCCTTCCCCTTTAATTCCAGAAGTTGCAAAAACCCTTGGCCTCGAAAACATTGTGGTAGATGGTATTTCTGCACAACATCCTTATGGAGCTGTTCTTGCAGCCGCTCTTGCCGATGCTGCAGGCATTCTCCATACCCACCCAAAAATTGTCTTTGTGCCACGGCACGATGCGATGGGAAAATATTCCAAAAAATACGGAAATCGTCTGTTCCTTCGCGAATATGAAACCGAAGGTAAAGTCAATTGGACCTCTTATAATAACGTAGATAAAATCGTGGAGACCGATGAACTCCAGGAAATGAAGATCAACCTGAAGGAGGCTCTGCACATTGACCACCAAAAACTGGTGCGGGCACGGCTTTTCGACCTCCTTATTGGTGATTGGGACCGGCATACAAAACAATGGGGTTGGGTGATACAACAACGGGGGCAAAATAAAGTGGCAATTCCGTTGCCCGGAGACAGGGATAATGCTTTTTTCAGGATTAATGGCGTTATTCCCACCATCCTCACCAATCACCTGGTACAGCCCATGGTGAGGCCTTTTGAGAAGGATATTGATCATATACCGGGGTTTGTGTATCCTTTTGATGTTTACTTCCTGAAAGATGTGCCCCGGCAGATTTTCATAGAGGAAGCACAATACCTGCAACAACACTTAACAGACACTGAAATCAATAAAGCCCTTGAAGCATGGCCTCAAAGCCTGGTGCAACTCAATGGGAATGAGATAGCTTCAAAACTGAAACATCGCAGGGACAAACTGCAGGAATATGCCATAGAATTTCATGAGGAGATCAATAAAAAAGAACCCCTTTCAGGGCCTTTAAAGGGAAGTGAAGATGTTGAGCTACCTGCAAACTTGCAGAAGTGTTTTGAATGTAGATAGCCAGGTATTTAAATGTAAAATTTACAGTAAAAAAGCACTTAATATTTACCCCATCTTTTTTTAAATCAGTAAATTTATACCTCATATTTTTCTAAATTCTCTCCCCATGAAAAAGCTGATCCTTTTTCCGATCTTGGCTTTATTTCTTTCATCATGTACAGCCGTAAAATTTGAAAGTCCACAACCATCTACTGCTCCTTCAATTTCAGAATTTCCTTCAAAAATGCATGGCATATTTGTTTCAAATAATGAAGACACCCTTTTTATCGAAAAGCATTATTTTCGATATTCCGGAGGTACAGAAACAGGTGTTGACGGAGACCTTTCTAAGCCACAAACTGTGCTAAAGAAAATGAATAGCAGTTATATTTTAAACCTTTATGATAAGGATAACTGGAATGTTTTCCCCTTTAAGGCTTCCAAGAATAAGATTGTTACCCACTGCGCCAATTTAACTTCAGAATCTGAACAACTCATAATGGAGGTACAGGAATCCAGACCTGTTAGAGAAATAACATCTGAAGATGGTAAATTCGAATACTATCTACTTGCACCAACAGATAAAGAGTTTCGGCAACTCCTGCGAAAAAACCTTTTTTCAGAAAAAAAGATTTTTAAGAGGTTAAAGTAATCAGGATTTCATTTTACGGCTTTCAGTAGCCATTAATTTATCCCAAAACGTGAAGTATAGGCCGTAATTGGTCATAAATTCTGTGTGGTGATGGTGGTGATGGGTGGCGCCAATAAATAGTTTGCCAAAACGGCTTTTTTGGAACCACAGCGGATAGATCTCTATATCCAGATGGTTCACTACGCTACTCACCGTCATGACCAACAGGTAAAAACCCAAAACATAGATATTCACAGGTAAAAAGATGAGGATCAATGGCAGGATAAGCGCTTCGATCAAACTCTCCCACGGATGAAAGGAAAAAGCCGTCCATGGTGTAGGAATTCGACTATCGTGGTGAACTTTATGCACAATCCTGAACACTTTGGGATGATGCATCCAGCGGTGCACCCAGTAATAATAGGTTTCATGAATGAGTAAAATGGCTAAAAGGCTCACCGGCAAATACCAGTAGCCATAAAGATCGGGTTCCAGGTAAACAGCGGTATATCCCTTTAACCACAACCAATAAGTAGCCGCCCCCACCAGGGCAAAAATTGCCGATGATTTTATGCTCCACACAATCTCCTTTTTCAACTGCTTTTTGTTAGCCAGCCTTTTACTTAACCTTCTTTCGTCATATTTCTTAAAATTTTTGACGTAATAATAGTAGTAAAAGACCCCTGCTGCCACAAAATACCTGAAGAGGATTGCAAAAAAGAAGATTATGGTATAAACCAGGAGAATTCCGGGGGTGGTTGTTTCAGGTACAAGCATTTCAGTCATAGCAATAAAAATACTAATTACAATCTTAAATTCCTGTCAAAATATTCCGAAGCTATTTTTTTAAGTTTCCCGATATTTTCAGCAAGTCCTTCATCTTTGCTTAACCTTTATTCTTTAATTTTACATACATCAAGCACTATAAATGGCAACATCAACCGAATTCCCTTCAGAATTCATTGCATATACCCGGAAATACAATCAGCCAGAAAATATATTTTATTCCGAAGGCATTAGCCAACCGGAATATGCTCATTATACCCTTGAATTTTTTATTGATAAAACTATACCAACAACATGAAAACCATTGCATTAATTGCCCACAACAGCCGCAAAACCGACCTGCTTAACTGGGCCAAAGTACATCGTGAAGCGCTCTTAAAATACAAACTCATAGGCACTTCAAACACTTCAAAACTACTTAGTGAAATGCTCGACATTGAAGTAAAGGGTTTTGGCCACGGCCCCAGCGGCGGCGACATTCTCCTGGCAGCTAAAATACTTCAGGGGGAAGTGCACATGATCATCTTTTTTATTGATGCCGAAACTCCCCACGGTCACGAACATGATATCCAGACCCTCATAAGGACTGCAGTGATCAACAATATCCCAATCGCACTAAACCGGGCATCGGCCGACTTACTGATTCTTGACGAAAGAGATCAGGAAGAATAGATCTGAAAATCAGGGAAGAAAAATGCCATTTTTCACACCCCACCGGTTATTCTTTCCTGGTGCATTTAGGGCTGCTAAAGAATTGAAACAGATCTAAAAAGCGCTTTTGCTTATCTTTTCATATCTTCAGTAAAAATTAAGCTGAAGCTATGAAAATACTCCTTACCGGCGCCACAGGATATATTGGAAAGCGCCTCCTTCCTATACTGCTTTCCCGCGGCCACGAGGTGGTGTGTTGCGTTAGGGACAGGAACAGGTTTCCTACCGATGGGATATATGCACACGACAGGATTTCTCTGCTCGAAGTAGATTTCTTGAAGCCGCTGCCTTCATCGGAAATCATAAAGGATATTGATGCTGCTTATTACCTCATCCACTCTATGAGTGCAGGTACCGGAGATTTTGCAGAAATGGAAGCTGCTTCGGCCCACAATTTTTTAAAGCTTGTGGAGCCAACTTCGGTTAAACAGATCATCTACCTCACCGGGATCACTAATGAAGAAGAACTTTCCAAACATCTTTCTTCCCGCCAAAATGTAGAAGAGATCCTTGGCAAAAGCAGTGTGCCACTTACGGCTCTTAAAGCCGGGATTATTGTTGGTTCGGGTAGTGCCTCCTTTGAGATCATGCGCGATTTGGTTGAAAAACTGCCGGTGATGATCACTCCCAAGTGGGTCACCACCAAGAGTCAGCCTATCGCTATAAGAAATGTACTCGAATATTTAGAAGGGGTTCTTCTGCGGGAAGACACCTTCAATAGAGCTTTCGACATTGGTGGGCCCGATGTGCTTACCTACAAAGAAATGATGTTGCAGTTTGCAGATGTAAGAGGTTTTAAACGCAAGATCATTACAGTTCCCGTAATGACTCCCCGCCTTTCCTCCTACTGGCTGTATTTTGTTACATCAACTTCTTACAAGCTAGCCATAAACCTCGTAGATAGCATGAAAGTTGAGGTCATTGCCAAAGACAATGATCTGGAAAAGATGCTGGGAATAAAATCCATTCCATATAAAGAGGCTGTAGCGCTGGCTTTCCAAAAAATTGAGCAAAACAGCGTTATCTCCAGCTGGAAAGATTCGCTGGCCTCCAGTTATTCAGACAATTCGCTACTGGAGCATATCAATGTACCTACCGATGGCTGCTTTAAAGATTACCGGGAAAAGAAGATCACAGGTGATCCCGATACAGTTCTAAAAAATATTTGGGCGATTGGCGGAAAACGTGGCTGGTATTACGGCAGCAGGCTATGGAAAATAAGAGGCTTTATGGATAAAATGGTAGGTGGCGTAGGCCTTAGGCGCGGGCGCACGCATCCATACCATATCAATACGGGTGACACTTTAGATTTTTGGCGGGTACTGGCAGCCGATGAAAAGAACCGCCGCTTGTTGCTATATGCCGAAATGAAATTACCCGGCGAAGCATGGCTGGAGTTTAAGATCACTGAAAGAAATGGGGAACATTTTCTGCAACAAACCGCGACCTTTCGACCCCATGGCCTTGCGGGTCGCCTCTATTGGTACACCGTGCTTCCCTTCCACTTTTTTGTTTTTGAAGGCATGGCCGGCAACCTCGTGAAATTCATTGACAAAGACTTAGAGGAAAAAACAAAATATCCTGAACAAAATCTTTAGAAACCCGGTCGCTAAAATTTCTTTCTGAAATGCCATTTTAAAGATTTTTACTTCGGAAAAATTCAGCTCTAACTGAAGTCTTCTCTTTCAATTGAAAATTCACCTTCCCTGAAGTCTTTAAAATTCGGAATTCCCTCTGAACTTAGGTGCTCCAAAACTTGGAAAAGTAGCAGGTTTACGTTATCTTAAATAGAAAATTCAGAAAAAAAGAATTATGAAAGAAAATGTAGGTAAAAAAGATCAGCTCATTAGAAGTATTGCAGGCCCTGCCCTTATGGGAATAGGCTTTTTTGCCCTTGGCGGGAACAAGGGAAAACTTGCAGGTCTTGCGGCCATAGTTACAGGAACCCTGATTGCTGAAAGTTCCATCACCAGGGTATGCCCGGTAAACGAATTTCTTGGTGTTGACACCAGGGAGAAGAAAAAAAGTCCGATTAAAAAGATCAAAGAAGCCCTCGTTTAATTTAGCGGAGTTTTCGTTTCTTAGCTGTAGATAATTCCTGAATGGGCACGTCGCGGCTAAGCTTACCGGTCATTGTATTTGCACAATTTTGCTGCACCTCCTTATGGTTTGCAGGTAATGGCGTGATGAACGATCTCATCCAGACTTTTGATCTCGGTCCTGCCGCACTCGGGCACCTTACATCGGCAGTACAATTCGGTTTTATTACCGGCACCCTGGGTTTTGCTTTCCTGGGAATTGCAGACCGGTATTCCCCCTCAAAAGTGTTCTTCTATTCTGCTATTTTTGGCGCCTTTTTTAACCTGGGGATGCTTGTGGAAAGCAACAGCTCCGGCAGTTTGCTAATGCTTAGGTTTCTTACAGGATTTTCCCTTGCAGGAATTTATCCCGTGGGAATGAAGATCGCATCCGATTATTATCGGGAAGGCCTTGGCAAATCTCTCGGTTTCCTGGTAGGTGCTTTGGTTCTTGGAACAGCACTCCCGCACTTACTCTTAACAGTAACTGGGCTGCAGGGTTTACCGTGGAAAAGCGTTCTAATTACTACTTCATTTCTGGCATTTTTGGGAGGGAGCCTCATTTTACTGCTTGTGCAGGATGGCCCCTACCGAAACCCAATGTTACAAAAGGATTTTTCAGCCATGCTCAGGGTTTTTAGAATTCCGAAGTTTAGGGCAGCGGCATTTGGGTATTTTGGGCACATGTGGGAATTATACACCTTCTGGGCCTTTGTCCCTGTGGTACTCAAGGTGTACAGCGTCCTTCACCCTCACAGCAATTTCAATATTCCTTTACTTTCTTTTTTCATCATTGGCTCCGGCGGACTCGCCTGTGCGGTCATTGGTCTTCTTTCCCAAAGTTGGGGCACTAAGAGAAGTGCTGCAGGTGCTTTACTACTTTCGGCTGCGTGTTGTATCATTTCTCCCCTTATGTTTCTGCAAACTTCAGAAACGTTCTTTATTATTTTTCTCCTTTTCTGGGGCATGGTTGTAGTGGCCGATTCTCCCCTGTTTTCTACCCTTGTCGCAAAACATGCACCTTCCGAAGCAAGGGGTACTGCATTGACCGTGGTGAACTGCATAGGTTTTGCTATCACTATTGTGAGCATCGAATTGACAGGTTTTGTGCTTGAAGTCCTCGATCCGGTTTATCTCCTTTTATTTTTGGCACCCGGGCCTCTACTGGGCCTGCTGGCTCTTTTCAGAAAAACAAGAAATCAATTGCCTACAATTTCCCCCGAAAAAGTTTAAATTTATACAGTAAGCATCTATTACCAAATGGAATACGATTACGACTATATTATTATTGGCAGTGGTTTTGGAGGCTCGGTGAGTGCGCTGAGACTTTCAGAAAAAGGTTATAAAGTACTCGTAGTCGAAAAAGGAAAGTGGTTTAAAGTCAAAGATTTTCCCAAAACCAACTGGAACCTGAAAAAATGGCTCTGGATACCGGCATTGAAATTTTTTGGCATCATGAAACTGAGCATCTTCAGGCATGTGGCAGTAATTTCGGGCACAGGTGTGGGTGGCGGTTCGCTGGTCTACGCCAACACCCTTCCGGTGCCAAAAAAGGCATTTTACACCTCTGGTTCGTGGAGGCAGCTGGAAGACTGGGAAGAGGATCTCAAACCACATTACCAGACTGCTTTAAAGATGTTGGGGGCAGTGCCTAATCCACGATTGTTTGATGCCGACAAAGCCCTTGAGAAAATGGCTGAGGACATGGGCAGAAAAGAGCATTTTGAACACCCTCATGTAGCTGTTTACTTCGGAAAAGAGGGAGAAACCAAAGAGGATCCCTACTTTGGCGGCAAAGGGCCAGATAGAACCGGCTGTAATTTTTGTGGCGGCTGCATGACCGGTTGCAGGTATAATGCAAAAAACACCCTTGACAAGAATTACCTTTGGCTGGCACAAGAGCTGGGGGCAAAAATACTGGCAGAAAATGAAGTCACTGATGTAAAAAAGCTTGCTTCGGAAGCTTATGAAGTGACACTCAAATCGAGTACCTCCTACTTCGGGAAGACCAAAAAACTGCGGAGCAAGGGAGTGATCTTTTCCGGCGGAGTTTTGGGTACGGTAAAACTTTTGCTCAAGCTGAAGCAGAAAAGTCTTCCGAAGTTATCCGATAAAGTGGGAGACGAAATCAGAACAAATAACGAGACCCTCATCAGCGTTTCTACAGCCGATAAAGACAAAGATCTTTCAAAAGGCGTAGCCATAGGAAGCCTGCTGCACACAGATGACAACAGCCATCTTGAGGTAGTGCGTTACTCCAGAGGTTCGGGTTTCTGGAAGTTATTACACCTGCCAATGGCCACAGGAAAGACTCCCCCGCAGCGTATATTGAATGTTATTTCTCAGCTAATAAGTTCCCCGGTTTCCTGGTTTAAAACATATTTTATCAATGGCTGGTCAAAAAGTACTGCGGTACTGCTTTTTATGCAAAGCATTGACAGCACCATAAAACTGAAGAGAAATTTCTTCGGAAGTATGTCCAGCGGGATAAGTTCGGGAGAAAAACCTACTTCAGACATTCCTGCCTCAAAAGACCTCACCAAAAGGTACAGCAAAGCCATCAATGGGAAAGCCACTTCTTTTGTACTGGAAAGCATTGCCGGAATTCCCACTACAGCCCATATTTTAGGCGGTGCGGTGATGGGCAAAAATGCTTCAGAAGGCGTGATCAATTCCAGGAATGAAGTTTTTGGTTATGAAAATCTCTACGTCATAGACGGATCAATGATCTCGGCAAACCCGGGTGTGAACCCCAGTCTTTCCATCACTGCAATAGCCGAAAGGGCAATGTCTTTTATTCCGCAGAAAAATGAGGTGTCAAAAATGGCATTTTTGAACCATCATTCCGAAGAGATTAAAGGCTAAAAAACGACCGTTAGTTAAATAAGATAAATCTATAGAAGTTTAATATTCAATAGAATAGACTGAAGTATTTTTACATCGAAAACCTTTAGGGTTAGGATGTCCCCTACACACCTTTCCCTTCAGGTTTTTCATTTTTCCTTCTGTAACAATTGTCACTGTTTATTCCTTCCAAAAGAGCTTTTTTTGTAGTATATTGATAATCAGATAAAACTACAGTCATGAGCTACTATTTTACCACTACTTTAAAACAGGATTTTGACACAGCCATTCAAAAAGTTACCGAAGAACTCAAAAAAGAAGGTTTCGGTATTCTAACAGAGATCGATGTGAAGGAAACCTTTAAAAAGAAACTGGATGTAGATTTCAGAAAGTATAGAATTCTGGGTGCCTGCAATCCGCAAATGGCGCACCAGGCTATTTCAGCCGAGAGCAAGATTGGAACTATGTTGCCCTGCAATGTGATAGTGCAGGAAACCGGCGACGGCACGATTGAAGTATCAGCCGTTGATCCTGTGGCTTCCATGCAAGCCGTTAAAAATGACACTTTAGGGGATGTTGCCACGCAGGTACGGGAAAAGCTGAAAAAGGTAATTGATAGTATCAACTAAATTGAAAAAAGAAATGAATAAAATCCGGGGACTTCTAAATTCTCCGGATTTTTTTGCTACCACCCTGTGTAACAAAAGTAACTGTACGGGCGCAACTTAGGAATTACTTTTGTCCTGTTTTTAAATGATAACACTTATGAAAACGGAAAAGATCATACAAGCAGGAAAAGGAACCATACTGGATGTTAGAACAAGAGCAGAATTCGCTGGTGGCCATGTAGCAGGTTCCAAAAATATACCCCTTACAGAATTACCCGATGAAATGGAGAATTTGAGATCATGGGAAGCCCCAATCATACTTTGTTGCGCATCGGGGATGAGAAGTTCGCAAGCAGAACAATATCTCACACGTGCCGGAATTGATTGTGTGAACGGGGGTTCCTGGCTCGAAGTAAATTACCTACAAAATAAAGCATCTTAAAATGATAGAAAGTTTAAAACGAATTCTGGGACTTGGCCCGAAAACAAATTATGCCCAATTACTTGAACAGGGCGCCACTATTGTTGACGTGCGCACCAAAGGGGAATTTAGCAGCGGGCATATCAATGGGTCAAAGAACATTCCGTTGAACAGCCTGGCCCAAAACCTGAAGAAAGTTGGAGATAAAAATAAGCCAGTTATTACCTGTTGTGCTTCGGGCATGAGAAGTGCTTCGGCAAAAAATATATTGAAATCGGCAGGATTCACAGAAGTACATAACGGCGGCGGCTGGAGAAACCTTCAGAATAAAATAGGATGAAAAACAGGTTTTTAAAAAACTGGACATGGGTACGAGCTGCTTACCTCATTATTGGAATGCTTATAATTTTTCAGGCTGCCAGTGCAGCACAGTGGTGGGGGCTTGCTTTAGGTATTTACGTTGCTGCTATGGGGCTTTTTAGCTTTGGGTGTGCAGCAGGAAATTGTACGGGGACAAATTGTGCACTGGAACCTGATCGAGATCAGGAATTAAGAAAATAAACAGAATTATATTTACCACATAATTACACTTATGGAAGAACATATCTATAACGTCGATTTACACTGGAAAACAGATCGCAAAGGGGAAATATCTTCTCCTGAACTCGATGAGAAAATCGAAGTGGCCACACCTCCCGAATTTCCGAAGGGAATTGCCGGCATCTGGTCTCCGGAACATCTTTATACAGCTGCAGTGAACAGCTGTTTTATGACTACTTTTTTGGCAATTGCCGAAAATTCAAAACTGGAATTTGAAAGTTTAAGTTGCCCTGCAAAAGGAAAGCTGAGCACACAGGAAGGTAAGTTTATAATGTCTCAAATTGTACTTGAGCCAGTGCTTACTATCTACAATGAAGAAGATAAAGAGAAGGCCGAAAAGATCCTTTTTAAAGCCGAAAAAGCCTGTCTCATCACGAATTCTATAAAAGCTGAAGTTATTTTAATTCCGAAGATAAATCTGGCAGAATCTTTGGTATCCTAAGTTTCCAGTCCCCCTACACTGGAGATCCCGTCTGAAGATTTTTTGTCTTCTTCGGGATCTTTTTTTTTGCGCAGTTTCAGCCATTATTATAGGCAAATCCAGAAATAATTTCATTTTCAACAAGGCTGACTGTAACAAATGATCTCCAGAAAAGTCTATAGGAGAAATTGCTGAAGAAGAAATATTAAGGGCAGGTTTTTCAAATCAAAAACCTGCTCACTTTTCTAAGGCAGGTAAACCTTTCAAAAATGGATAGATTATTCCTGATTATCGTCACGTTGCTCTTAAGCCAGAATGTTTTGGCCGGTGAAAAGACCATTACTACTTCAGACGGGGTTGACCTTTACGTGAAAGTAGAAGGCAAGGGCACTCCACTGCTTTATATTCACGGCGGGCCGGGATCGGGCAGCTACTGGTTTGAGAAATTAACTGGTGAATTTTTAGAACAGCATTTTACCGTAGTCTACCTGGACCAACGCGGGGTTGGAAGATCACAAAGTTCACCCACCCAGGATTATTCCCTTGACCGTATGGCGCTCGACTTTGAAGAAGTAAGGGCAGCTTTGGGTTTTAAAGACTGGCTTACCCTGGGTCACTCCTTTGGAGGCGTTTTACAAATGGGTTATGCCGAAAGGTATCCTGAAGCACAAAAAGGAATGCTCATGATAAATTGCACGCTCAACCTTATAGAATCGGCTTGCGAAAGCTGGCTTCCAAAGGCAGCAGAATATGTTGGGGAAACCTATAGCTGTGCGGGAGACACAGTTACCCTGGCACAAAGAATGAATGAGTATGGCGGAAAGCTGCAGGAAAAAGGCCTTTTCTGGAAAATGGGCTCCAGAGATCCTGAAACTTTTCCAAAGCTCGACCAAATGTCTGGAGAAATCGAAAATTTCAATTACGACCTAAGCAACAATATCATGAACAGAAGCGAATACTGGCAAAACTTTAAACTGCTTAGTGGTGGTATGAAGATGCCGGTGCTCTACTTCTACGGCACCAATGATTATATGGTGGGGCCGCGACATTATAAGGATCTTGAATTTTCGAATCTACTTTTATGGGAAAATAATGGCGGGCATGTGCCGTTCATAGAAGACAGTAACGATCTCGAAAAGGCCGTGCTGGCATACAAAGAAAAGTACAGGGTTTAAAAATAATTGTTTGAGGAGAACAGGTTGTCAAAAATGCGTTTTTGGCAACCTTTCTTATTCCGGTCAATTTTAGCGGATCGTCTCCAACCCTTCGGGTGGCGTTACAGCAAGTTCCTCGAGATCAGGTTCGGGAAGATCAAAGTTTCTTTTATCCTTTTTATATTCCGCAACATATTGGCTCAGGGTTTCCAGTTCCCGGGCATTCAGGTAGTTGGAGTTAGGCTTCTCTACCAGTTGCAGCCAGGGCACGGGCCCTTCAAAGTTGTAATCTCCAAAAACCATAAAAGGAGTGCCGTTGTGTTCTACAATTTGGCCTGTAGCATCAAGTTTCCACTGTTTGGCCCAGTTGTAAATGCTAATGGCATCATCTTTTCGCAATCTCACACAAGCGTGGCTGGCAGGGTAACCAGGCAGGGAATATTGGTGCACACCAACGCCCTCAAAGTTCATAAAATTGAAGTAGTAAGGCATAAGCCAGGAATCATCTACCGTGCTAATTTTACTGCGGGCCTTATAGTTTCCGTAGAAGAGACCGGCGGGAGTTTGTGTAGACTTTTTTCCCGAGCTCACGGGTCCCCATTTTAGAAGTTTTCCATTCTCGTACAATGCAAACCCCTGTATTCTTCTCGAGATAAGCACGGTCTTGGGTATGGAATCGAGCATTTCCAGTCTTTGGGGAAAAGGAGAATAATCTAAAAAGTTTTTGGTGAGCGTATCGGGTATCACCAAAACATCACCTGCCCTTAGCCGATAGGCGTCCACGCGGTTGATAGCAAAAATAAATTCCTGCTCCAGTTCGTTGAACCTGGTTTTAAAACTATCAATCTGGGCAGTATTTTCAAGGCTGTCGCGATGATAGGTAACGAACAGGGGCAACTTTTCGACTTCCTGGCTGACCGTTGGTTCAATTGTAGCCGCTGGTTGATTAGAATTTTGAGACTGAAGAGCCGTTTCAGATCGTTCACAGGAAGTCCATCCTGTAAGTACAAGAAGGATTAAAAGAAAATGAGCGATATTTTTCCGGATGCATTTCATGGTCTTCTGCTCAAAGCATTAAAAACAATTATAAGATACTAATAATCAAATATTAATAAGATTACTTCCCCTAACTCTATTACTACTAATTTCGACAATTTTTGGGTCATTCCCTGTATGAACTGAAAATCAATTCTTCTGAAAAATGTCATTTTAAAGGTTCATTTCTCATGATGAAAATACTCCGTATTCCCTGAAAAAACCTTAAAATAAACTAAAATGTTTAGCAATAAATAATTACCTTGTCAACATCAAAAAAATGCTGATTATGAAATTTCTTTTCCTTCTTTTCTTCACCCTATTAGGAACGGGAGCAATGGCGCAGGAGAGCCCGGTCACTTTTGAAAGTAAGGGAATTACCTTCTCTGGAGATCAAAGTGTAACGCGCGAGAATAAACAAATTGTAGAGCTTACCGGCAATGTACATTTCACTACCTCTATAGTAGAGATTGAGAAAGCCGAAAAAATAGTTTACGATAAGAACACCAAAACATTTACAATTAGCGGTTTCAATGAGCTTATGCTAAACGGAAAAAAACGCCTGGCTTCAGATTTAGGCTCTACAACCCTAAAGATCGATCTTGGTGGCAGCATTGCATACCTGGTAGCCGAATCTACAAATTGTAAAGGCGGGAAAGGCAAAGGCTGCTAAAATTCATGAACGAAGCTTATTTTAGAGACGAAGATTTCACCTCAGAAAATCTTCGTGACGGCAACCTTCCCGAAGGCGAATATGACAACTGTACTTTTAAAGCCATTAATTTTTCCGGTGCTCACCTGTCAAAAATGACATTTTCGGAATGTGTTTTTGAAGCCTGTGACCTTAGCAACTGCATTACCAGAGGAACCTGCATCAGGGACACAGAGTTTATAGACTGTAAACTGATGGGTTTAAATTTTCATGAGCTTGATCCTTTTTTGCTCTCATTTTCCTTTCAAAACTGCCTTTTAAACTTTTCTTCTTTCTCAAGATTAAAACTGAAGAATATTTCTTTTGAAGATTGCAAGCTGATTCAGGTAGATTTTTCTGAAGCCGATTTAACTTCAGCCACTTTCCAGAATTGTGATCTTAGCGGTGCCACCTTTATAGATACCAGGCTTGAAAAAGCCGATTTTAGCACTTCCAGGAACTTCAGCATAGATCCTGAAAATAACAACATCAAGGGGGCTCATTTTTCTGCAGAAAATATTCGGGGCCTTTTGGAGAAGTATCAAATCCAGATCTTATAGCTTTTCTGCCATTTTTGAACCTGTTATTAGCGGCCCGATTCTTGCTGATTGTAAAACCGGCAGATAAAAAGCTTATCTTTGCCATCTTCTTTACAAGATACACGGCAGGTTGTAAGCCGGTTCAGAATAAAAAACAGCAGCTGTTTCAAGAAAGTGCAACGTCTTTTCCAACATTTCACATAAAACAATTTAATGTCGTTTAAAAAATTAAATTTAGATGAGGCCTTACTTAAGGCGCTCGAAACTCAGGGTTATGATACGCCCACCCCAATACAAAAACAAGCCATTCCAGTAGTTCTTTCAGGAAAAGATCTTTTAGGAGTAGCCCAGACCGGAACAGGAAAAACAGCCGCCTTTGGCCTTCCTATCCTCCAGTTATTAAATGAGAAAAAATTCTCTGGAAAAGGAGTAAGATCCCTAATCCTTACCCCAACAAGGGAGCTCGCCATACAAATAGACGAGAGCCTTGCAGCATACGGCAAGCATACCAGGCTTAAGCATTCGGTTATTTTTGGAGGTGTTTCACAACATTCGCAGGTCGAAAAGCTTAAACGAGGGGTAGACATTCTTGTCGCCACCCCAGGCCGCTTACTGGATCTTATGAACCAGGGCTTTATCAACCTTAAAACCCTCGAGATCTTTGTTCTTGATGAAGCCGACAGGATGTTGGATATGGGTTTTATTCACGATGTAAAAAAGGTTATTAAGAGCCTGCCAGAAAAAAGGCAGACCCTTTTCTTTTCGGCCACTATGCCCGATGAAATACAGAATCTGGCTAAGATGATGCTGAAAAATCCGGTGAAAGTAGAAGTTACTCCGCCGTCTTCAACAGTAGATAAAATTGATCAAAGGGTTTATTTTACCAACAAACCTGATAAGAGAAAGTTACTGCTCCATCTCCTGGAAAGCAATGGCATTGAAAGCGCCCTCGTCTTTACCCGTACAAAGCACGGTGCTGATAAAGTTGCGAGGTTCCTGGATAAAGCAAAGATCAATTCGGCAGCTATTCACGGGAATAAAAGTCAGAATGCGAGGCAAAACGCATTAAAGAACTTCAAAAGTGGAAAACTGAATGTACTGGTAGCAACCGATATTGCCGCCCGCGGAATCGACATTGATGAGTTAGGACATGTGTTTAACTTCGACCTCCCAAACGTTCCCGAAACTTACGTACACCGAATTGGTCGTACCGGCCGTGCCGGAAACGAAGGTATTGCCATCTCGTTTTGTGCCGCCGATGAGCGCAAGGAATTAAAAGATATTGAAAAACTGGCAGCTATTAAAATCCCGGTGGTAGAGGAACACCCCTACCCTATGGATCTAAACGCTGAACCTGCACCGGTAGCTACAGGAAACAATCGCAACCGCAATAACAACAGGCAAAGGAGAAGAAGGTAGTGTAGAGGGAAACAACCCGCAAAAATATTTTTAAATGAAAGAGGTCGTCTAAAAAGTAATTTTTAGGTGGCCTTTTTTCATGATAAGATTTTCAAGGAGGGTTTTTCCTTTTTC
>NZ_JAPJDA010000023.1 GCF_026241755.1 Salinimicrobium profundisediminis | reverse complement strand
AAAAAGGAAAAACCCTCCTTGAAAATCTTATCATGAAAAAAGGCCACCTAAAAATTACTTTTTAGACGACCTCTTTTTGTTTAATCATCTTCAGTTTAATCGAGCTGAAATTCAACATTCACCTTTACGGTTACTTCCATTTCACCCGGAGCAATAGTTTGCTGTCCAGAACTGTCAGATTTCATTTCCATCACACGATAAACGGGCTGGTAATGATCTGTTTGTACTTCGTTGATATGAACTGCTTTTCCCGCACGCTGACCTAAAGCAGAAGCATATTCTTCAGCCTTCATTTTCGCATTCAAAACTGCCTTTTTTCGCGCCTCAGATTGTAATTGTTCCTTTTTAGAGGTCATAAATTCAATCCCGTCAATCCTGTTGAGCCCGGATTCTAATAAACCAGACATAATTTTCTCATAAGACTTCAGGTTCACCAATTCAATAGAAATAGCTTGGTTAGCTGAATACATGGTGTCTTTTGTATTGTAATTAACCTCTTTATTTAATCTCAAGTATTCCGTCTGGATATATTTTGACGCTACCCCCTGAGATTTTAAGTACTTAATTACCTGATCGACTACTTTATCATTTTCACGCTTTACCTCGGCAGCAGTTTTCCCGGTATGTTCAATCCTGGAGTTAATAAGGACTTTATCGGGTACTACATTCACAGTTCCGGTACCTAAAACGGAAACAGAGGGAAATGGCTTGTCTTGTGCAAAGCCTACAGAGTAGCCAAAAATGGCAATTAGAAGAAGTAACTTTTTCATAATATTTATGGTTTTACAAGAGGTTTTCAAATTCAGTGCCAATGTCAGAATTTGCCGGTCTTTTGTAGGAAAAATAACAGAACAATAGGAATAGCCAGTAGAATCACCATAAACAAACTTGTGGCAAACAATTGCGGAACAAGAACCAGAGTGAGGATATAACCTCCCACAGCACCACCAAAATGGGCATCATGCCCTATATTACCTATCCTGTTTTTCATCCCGTAGATTGAATACAGCATATAGCCAATCCCGAAAACATACGCAGGAATGGGTATGGGAATAAAAAACATGTACAGGCTCATATCGGGATATAATAAAATAGCGGAGTAGATTATACCCGAAACAGCACCGCTTGCTCCCACCGCATTATATTTATATTCATCTTTATGAAAATAGTAGGACAAAAGGTTTCCCAGCAAAAGACTGGCAACATAGATCAATAAGAAGCTAAAACTACCCAGGGAGCCAATGACTACATCGGCAAAGAAATAGAGGGTAAGCATATTTAGAAAAAGATGCGCAGTATCTACATGCAAAAACCCTGATGTGAGCACCCTTATCTTCTCACCCCTTTTTACTGCTGCCGAATTGAACTTGTACTTTTCAAAAAAAGCATGATCATTAAAACCTTTAAAAGAAAAAATAATATTTGCTGCTATGACTACAATGGTAATCAAGTCGAAATCTCCCATTAATGCAAAAATTTAGTTCCAAATATACCATATATTTGCCTAAATGACTTTTGCATGCAGCGTTTAGTTTTCTGGTTGGTTTACCCTTTTTTATGGCTAATTTCAATTTTACCTTTTAGCCTTTTTTATCTCTTTTCTGATTTTGTATACCTAATTGTATACTACATAGTCCGATATAGAAGAAAGACAGTAAATGAAAACCTGAGGCTGGTATTTCCTGACAAATCTGACAAAGAAATCAAGAAGATCAGAAAACAATTTTACCACCATATGGTAGATATGTTCCTGGAGATGATAAAAAGCTTATCTATTACAGACGAAGAACTGAAAAAGCGGTTTTGCTTTACAAATCCTGAAGAAATTGACAAGATAAGGGCTATGGATAAGAGTATTCTGCTCGCCTGCGGCCACTACGCAAGCTATGAATGGATGAACGCCCTCGAACTCTATGATCTAAAACATGAGAGCTTCGGGATATATAAAAAAATAAAGAATCGCTATTTTGATCAACTTGTTAAAGACATAAGGGGGCGTTATAATACAGAACTCATTCCTTCAAGTAAAGCCACAAAGACTATTACTGATAATGAGCACAATGGTGTTTGCGGCATCTATGCTTTGATTGCAGATCAATCTCCCAAACTTTCGCGCACCCGGGCATGGATCAGTTTTATGGGTATAAAGTCGCCCGTTTTCATGGGATTGGAAAAACTATCACACACTTTAGACATGGCTGTAGTTTACCTGCACGTGGAAAAAGTAAAAAGAGGCCATTATGTAGCCTCTTTTAAAACTATTTCATACGAACCGACTAAAGAGCCCGATTATTTTATAACACGCAAATATATTGAGCTTCTTGAAGAACAGATAAGAGAAGAACCCCGTTATTACCTCTGGACCCACAAAAGATGGAAACACAGGAATGCTTCAATACCCAATGATGCTGTAATTATTAAAGATTAGCAATTTTCTTTATCTCAGCAATCATTTCTTCAGCCACCTCATCGGCTTTTTCCTGAGTTTTAGCTTCAGTATATATCCTGATGATGGGTTCTGTATTTGATTTTCTCAAATGCACCCAATGTTCAGAAAAATCTATTTTTACACCGTCTACTGTACTTACCTGTTCAGCAGAGTATTTTTGGGCTACCAGCTTAAGAATGTTGTCTACATCAAGTTCAGGCGTGAGCGCTATTTTATTTTTGCTCATAAAATACGAAGGATACGAGTTTCGTATTTCTGAAACCTTCATTTTCTTTTCGGCCAAAAAAGTTAGAAAGAGACCAACACCTACAAGGCTGTCCCTTCCGTAGTGCAATTCAGGATAAATAATTCCGCCGTTACCTTCACCTCCAATAACAGCATCGTTCTGCTTCATTAACTCCACCACATTTACTTCCCCCACTGCGCTGGCTTCGTAATTACCTCCATGCTTTTGGGTAACATCGCGCAGGGCACGTGATGAAGATAGGTTACTCACCGTATTTCCCGGGGTTTTACTCAAAACATAATCGGCACAAGCTACCAGGGTGTACTCTTCCCCAAACATCTCACCTTCCTCTGTAATAAATGCCAGCCTGTCAACATCGGGATCAACAACAATTCCCAGATCTGCCTTGCTCTTTTTTACTAGATCACATATTTCTGAAAGATGTTCTTTTAAAGGTTCGGGGTTATGCGGAAAATCTCCCGTGGGCTCACAGTAAAGTTCAACTACCTCTACTCCCAACCTCTTCAAAAGTTTAGGAATGGCAATTCCTCCTGTAGAATTCACTGCATCAACGGCAACAGTGAATCCTGCTTCGGCAATTTTCTTAGCATTAACCAATGGGAGCATTACCACCTCTTCAATATGAGTATCAATGTAATGGTCTACCCTGGTTATTTTGCCGAGCTCATCGACTTCAGCAAAAGAAAAATCAGCTTTTTCAGCAATTTCAAGAATTTCAGCACCGTCGTCTCCACTTAAAAATTCTCCTTTCTCATTAAGCAATTTTAAGGCGTTCCATTGTTTGGGGTTATGGCTGGCAGTAAGTATAATGCCACCATTTGCCTTTTCTAAAGGAACTGCAATCTCTACAGTAGGAGTGGTAGAAAGGTCAAGATCAATAACATCAATACCAAGCCCCGTGAGTGTATTCATTACAAGTTGCTGAATCATAGGGCCCGAAATTCTCGCGTCACGTCCCACTACCACCGTAGTATTTTTGTCCTGATGCCTTTGTTTAAGCCAGCTACCATAAGCAGCAGCAAACTTTACCGCATCAATAGGCGTTAAATTTTCTGAAGGTTTACCCCCAATAGTTCCCCGAATTCCAGATATAGATTTTATTAAAGTCATAAATATATTTTCAAATGGTTGTCAAAAATGTCATTTTCTTCACCTCTTTTTCTGCGGAAGTTATAAAATGCCGTACAAAGATACTCTCCTTCTGAAGCCTTCCCAAACCTTAACAAAATTTAAACATCAAGATTAATTACCTTAGCCCGAATGAATTTTCTTGCCCATATATACCTCTCGGGAGATAATGAAGATCTCATCCTGGGAAACTTTATAGCCGATTCTATTAAAGGAAAAAAGTACCTTCGGTACCCGCATGGAGTTCAAAAAGGTATCCTCCTTCACCGGGAAATTGATTCGTACACCGATTCTCATCCCATCGTAAAAAGAAGTACTGCAAAACTACACAAGAATTACAGTCATTATAGCGGAGTAATTGTAGATATATTTTACGATCACTTTCTCGCATCCCGCTGGGAAGATTATTCTTCGGTTCCTCTGGAAAACTTTGTGTCTAATTTTTATAAGCTCCTGCAGCAGAGATTTGATTTACTACCGGCTCCTATTCAAAACTTCCTCCCTTACATGGTTTCAGAAAATTGGCTTTTAAGTTATGCCAGTATTGATGGGATAGCAAGAATCCTTTACCAAATGAACATTAGGACAAAAAATATCGTTCAAATGGATAAAGCAGTGAACGATTTAAAGGAACATTACCATGATTTCTCTAACGACTTTCAAGAATTTTTTCCTGAGCTTCAAAAATTTTCTGAAGCTAAAATAGCCAGTCTGTAAAAGCTGAAAAATAGCATTTTAGATACTTTCTTCAGTGTCTAGGCCACACAAGCTCCATCAGCAAAAGTAGATTACATTAAGAAATTTATTTTTCTATAAACTGAGAAAAGCCGCTATAAAAGCGGCTTTTATTAATAAATCATCTTGTTTTAAAGACTATACCCAAGGCTTTGAAGTGCTGAAACAATCAGACCTTCATAGTATGCTGGAGAATCTCCGGGGTTTACATCATAAACATAGCCAATTTCAGATTTATCAGAAAGGCCATAGGCTCCTGCGTAGTTTCCGGTTCCATTCTCTACATAAGAAACGAATTTCGCAAAATTCTCTGCATCAGGTGAATTTGGTGTTGCTACCTGGAATATAATACCATTATAGGAATTGGAAGGCCAGGTTGCCAATCTACCTCTTAAGGCAGTAATATCTGCATCGTAAGTCGCTGTACGTGTTGAGTTTTCACCCCATGTAGTCACCCAATCTGTATAACTGTAAACAGCCTCATCCTGAAAAATTAAAGCGATTGAATTCCCGCTGGGAGATTCCCCTCTCAAGTTGAGGAAATGCATTGTTCTTTCACTAGGATCAGAAATTACCTGTACTTTTTCGTCGTAAAGTGCATCATCATTATTATACAATCCAATTAAAGCAGCTCTAAGAAGCGTATTTCTCATTTCTTGCAACGGATATAAAGTAGTGTTCATAGATCCAGAAGAATCGAAATAAATATAGATATTGGTATCGGCATTAATTTCAGGAGTGGAATTACATCCTATCCTTATGTGATGGTAACCGGGTTCTTGTGATTCTAATGCGGTGATACTCGCCTGGGTAATTTCGAAATCATAGTAATCTCCTGCATCTGCAGTATAATCAAGATCTTCATGATCCATTACTGTTACCCTCGCATAATAAGTTTCATCACCAAGGTCTGGCAATGCAAAACAAAGAACAGAAGCTGAAGGCCATTCCCCTGCCATAGTAATCGAGTTGGTATCATTATTTAGTACCACCTCTTCAGTCATTGCCTCATCTGAATATACGTCAATATTGAAGTAAGCAGGATATTCTCTTCCTGTTTCATCATCACAATAGTTAATGAATACACAGTAGCTGTTTTCAACTTCAATAACGTCAAAATCAAAGAAAGGATAACCATAAGCTGCTTCTTCCCTGGCATAATAGCAGAGAACATCTACATCAATGTAAGGTTTTGTACCTGTTGCCAATTCAATGGTCATTGGAAGAGCATCACTCACTTCGGGTTCAAAAGCTCCGCCTTCCCGTGGGGCGACCCAAAGAACCTGGTCACCGGCATCATATACCGCAAAATGTTGTAAATAATAAGTGCCTGCAGGTACAGCCAACTCTTCAGAGTAGGTAGTCTCCCATGAGCCTCCATTATTCACGAGCCCTACTTCAACTAAATCGTAATCGCTTTCTTCTGCATCTTCAGCAGTTGACCAGCCGAGCATCACGTACGCAGGTTCAACTTCTCTACACTCCATATCAGATTGCTTATTCTGTTGATTAAAAGAGTTAAGTAAGGACCTGAATGTTAATTGAACTGTTTCTAGATCTGTAGAAGACACCTCTGCTTCATCTTTTGAACAGGAGGTAAAAATCATTGCGAAAATTGCCACACAGGCAACTGAAAGTTTAAAATTTCTCATAATAATATAGTGGTATTGGTTAATAAATAAATTTAATTACTGCTGGTTATGCCTTCAGGGAGGAACTCCGGTACGAAAAGAAATGTAGGGACGTACCCGATCTATTGAGAAGAGAAAATTATCTTTAATTCTGATGTATATATTACAATCCATATCAACTGAAGGTTAGGGTACAATTAACTATTCAACTATGGAGGAATGTGGAGGAAATACAGTTGCCTGAGGGATTAGCAACTAACAATGTAAATATATAAATATATGATAATCAAAAGAATAAGGGTAAACCCTACTTCTTGTAATTTTTAAAACTTAATCCTGTTCTTTTGAAGAAGAATAAAAAAGACAGTCCTGATAAGTAGAATTTTTCTACACTTATTAAAAAAATATGTGGAAAAAATCTACAGCCACTTTTATAGGTCTAAACCGTTCTAACTTCCCTGGAAACGAATAACATAAAAAAACCCGGCTGATTAGCCGGGTTTTAAATTCTATTTATTGGAGTTTATGATTTATAGTACCAGTATCCTCCTCTTGAAAATACTTCTTTCCATCCATAGATTCTGGAATAGTAAAACCAAGTGTCATTTTTTCTAAGAAGATAGACCCCGTAAACAGTGTAATATTCACCATTAACATAAGTCTCTTCTTTGGTACCACCGGTAGTTTCTTCTTTACCAGATGTAGATGTATAAGGATACATATTATTTATACCCGTCTTATCACCTGAAGACAAAGCAGATCTTTGTACATTATAAGTGTTACCGCTTTTAGTTGTAATAGTAGGTTTTCCATTACTTGAAAAAGAATATGGACCATACATCATAATAGAACCAAAATCAAGAGCACCGGTGAACTCATCTCCATCCATACCTTGCTCAGCGTAAGTCTGAAAATTATATTCTCTTCCGCTTTGAATATTGTCGTAATGCACTGTAATATAGCTATTCCTATCTACGCGACTCTGTTCGTGCCAAAGCCCTATGGCATGACCAATCTCGTGAATTGTATTTCCGGTTGAGCAAGCTGTAGACAAAGTAATATTTTGTCTACCCCCTATCATACCCACGTAAGATGAACAACCAGAACCGGTTACGAAATTAATATAATTAGATTGGGTAGTTCTCTCGACAAAGTCAATATTAGTATTGGCTTCCCAGTGCTTTATAGCATCATAAACACGGTTTTTATTATCGAGTGAACTCTCTATAGCATAGTAAACAGTATTATTTGGCCATCTGCCCGAGGTACGCCCCACACTTTTTGTTTCCGGAACAACTTCACCTTCTTCAAAAACCACCTTCACTTCCTGGTGGCTTATTAAAGACGGGGGTAAAAGGATATCTCCTTCATAGATATAATCTCCATTGAAATGTTCAACGGCAAATTTTTGCCCTGCATAATAAACATCTGTTGAAGCGCCGGGATTAGGATTAGCAAATTCCGTCATGATTTCTTGACTCTCGGTGAGATCAGTACTTCCAACATTGTCAAGTTCTTCTGGGTTATCTTTACTACAGGAAATTAGGGAGGCTAATGCTGGTAGTAATACAGCGAATTTCAAATTTTTCATAAGTAGGGTTTCGTGATTTTTAGGTGCTGTAGATTTGGGATTTACAGGACCAATTGTTTTAACTGATTTTTTAATGACGTTCATTTTTAGTTAATTAAAAGCATTTTAAAAACAAAAAAGAATCTTAATATTCTTCACTTGCATCAAGAGTTGTAATAATTGTGCCAAAAAATAATTTAATACTTCTTTAACAAAAAAATACGTCGGAGTCGGAGATTGAATTGAGCTTTCTGTTTCGTGAAATTTGATTTTAAAAGGTTGCACATATAAAAAAATTTAACATGAGCAAAATTATAAATTATAATTTCATTAAGAAGTGTTTAATAAAATTTAACATACTGAAAATCAATATATTCATTATAAATAATATTGAAATTTAGTGAAGAAAATGCTAAAAGGCTACAAATGTTTTGTAGGGATTATGAAGAAAACTGCGAAGAGAACAAAAATTTTGTAGGGGATTGCAGCAAATTAAGGGTTTCTAATTTCTGAAATATATTCCAATTACCTGGTTAGAAGGATATATTTCCCAGATACTCTAACCGGATTTTTGGTCAATAGAGTAATCCTGAAGATAAAGGAGGGTCAAAAATGTCATTTGAGGACTCTCTTATTGTGAAATCAAACAAATAAATAGTTACCTGGAGCAGGTTTAATAAATTCTTATATAAGCCTTTGTATAAAGATATATTGTAAATCTCAATAGTAACCAAAAAATAAGGCTGCTTTAAAAGCTTATTCCCGTTCCGATATACCTTCTCCTGGTTCTCGAATTCTGAATTAAATCAGAACAAACGGTTAATCGCTTTTAAAACAGCCTCTTGTTACTTCCAGATAGATTATAAATTAATCCAGAAGGTTCACATTAAAGCAGTTAATGGTTTCTATTCTCACGTAAAATGGATAATTATAAGTAAAGCCATTAAAAGTATTGGCAATAGCACCATCTTCTCCCTCTATATTAGCACAATAATTTTCCCAACAAGTAGTACTCATCGTTCCACCGCTTGCCGGCCGCACCTCAATTGCATAAGCTGCAATACGGTCGCTGTCGTCAAATGGTGTATCAAGGATTATTTGTACTTCATTATTTATCAAAGAAATATTGGCTGTACCTAAAGCTGTAAGTTCTTCCGAACCTAGATCGGCTAAGAGTTGCAAATCTTCATCACTGTTGATTTGAACCCAACCTTCAGGATTAGCACCTTCAAGCAGAGTGAACTCGCAATTAGGAGAGAGTTCATTTCTCAAATTTAACTTACAACGTACATCTGTATCACAAGTTGGATCTCCCGGATTATTATTATTGTCACAGTTAATCCTTACATGATGATATGCAGGTATAAAAATCTCCTGAGCCTCAATACTGGCCTGTGTAATTTCAAATTGAAAAGTATCAGACGCATCTGCAGTGTAATCCAGGTCGTCATGATTTAAAACAGTTACACGAGCATAGAAAGTTTGGTCTCCAAGATCGGGAAGAGCAACACACAACACCGAAGCAGATGGCCACTCCCCTTCCATAGTAATGGTATTTGTATTATTGCTTAATGGGTAAGGAGTTCCGTCATAAGAATCGGTCCAAACTTCCAGAGAAAAATAAGCAGGATACTCTCTTCCAGTTGCATCGTCACAATAGTTTATAAATACACAGTAACTATTTTCTACTTCAATAAGATCAAAATCAAAAAATGGATAGCCGTAGGCTTCTTCATTTCGAGCATAGAAACATAAAACTTCCAAACTGATATAAGGTTTGGTACCAGAAATAAGTTCGATTTCCTGTGGCAGAGGATTATCTACATATTCAGAAAAAGTTCCTTCTAATCTGGGCGCTACCCATAGAACATTGTCATTAGTATCATAAACAATAAAATGTTGCAGATTGTAATCTCCAGGAGGTAATGCCAATTCTTCAGAATATAAAGTTTCCCATGTATCAAGGCTGCTATTATATTTTAATTCAACCCTTATAAGATTCATTTCGGTACTTCCCCCATCTTCTCCAATGTAATTGCCCATGGCATCTGTGATTCCTATCATCACGTAGCCGGGATCATTATCGCTGCAGACTACCGGATCTTTTTGTTGCTGATCCATTTCTGCAAGAACAGTCTTAAAAGTTAACTGTACCTTTTGTTCATCTTCATTTACTGGGTGTGGATCTTCTGTAGAACAGGAAGCACCTACAACCAGAAGAAGAAATAAAAGGGTGACTTTATGTAATTTATTTTTCATAGTAGTTTTTTTAGAAGCAGGATAGTATGGGTAAAATTGGTCTCAGAAAAGACTTTTTTGAGTGATTCTCCCCTGTTCATATAGAGGATTAC
The DNA here is from genome assembly GCF_026241755.1 of Salinimicrobium profundisediminis. Classification (GTDB taxonomy): domain Bacteria; phylum Bacteroidota; class Bacteroidia; order Flavobacteriales; family Flavobacteriaceae; genus Salinimicrobium; species Salinimicrobium profundisediminis. The sequence continues at coordinate 70,315 of NZ_JAPJDA010000023.1, read as the reverse complement.
ACTGTGGGCATTTTTAAGAGTAAAAAATTAACCACCTATTGTTAAACAGGTGGTTAATCTCTAACATATATTAGTTCTCAAGTGGTATAGAACAGAAAATCGCATCTATTTTAATATAGAAAGGATAAGAGTAATCGAAACCATCAAAAGATTCTGACACTTCCCCATATTGATCTTCACCTACCACATTGGCACATTCAGATTCCCAACAGGTCGAATTCATAGCTCCCCCTTCAACAGAAGGTCTAACTTCAATGGCGTAACCAGTGATTCTATCTTGATCAGCAAAAGGTGTATCAAGACTAACAGAAAGATTTCCATTATCCATTACTATAGACACATCAACAACTTCAATTAGACCATCTATTGGAAAATCAACCCAAAGGTTCAGGTCTTCCAGATCCTGAGCATCGTCTATCCGTAACCAGTTATCATCACTTCCTTCAAGTACAGTAAAGTAACAGAAGGCATCTAACTCACCGTCAATTTCAAGTTCGCAAGCTGCATCGATATCACACACTTCGTCTTCACCTCCACCGTTTGGATCTTCATCACAATTAAGTCTTATGTGGTGGTATGCAGGAACTTGTTCTGCCAATGCATTTATACTTCCCTGGGTAATTTCAAAGTCATAGTAATCAGTTGCATCTGCAGTGTAATCAAGATCATCATGATTCATAACAGTTACTCTGGCGTAATATGTATCATCTCCAAGATCTGGCAATGCAAAACATAGAACAGAAGCAGCTGGCCAAGCACCTTCCATGGTAATTGTATTAGTATCTACACTAAGCGTAACTTCATCTGTCATTGCAGCATCGGTAAATACTTCAATGCTAAAGTAAGCCGGGTATTCTCTTCCTGTTTCATCATCACAGTAGTTTACGAAAACACAGTAACTGTTTTCTACTTCTATCACGTCAAAATCAAAGAAAGGATAACCGTAAGCCGCTTCTTCCCTTGCATAGTAACATAGAACATCTACATCAATATAAGGTTTTGTTCCGGCCACAAGTTCAATTTCCATTGGAAGTGCGTCACCAACTTCATCGGCAAAGGCACCTCCTTCACGTGGTGCAACCCAAAGCACCTGGTCATTAGAATCATAAACGGCGAAATATTGCAAATAATAAGTACCGGCAGGAAGGGCTAAATCTTCAGAGTATGTAGTTTCCCATGATCCATTGTTGTTTTTTAAACCTACTTCGAATAGTTCATAGCTACCCCATTCAGCGTCTTCAGAGGTAGTACCTCCCAAAACAACATATGCAGGATCAATTCCATCTCTACATTCAACTTCAGACTGTCTGTTTTGTTGATTGAAGGAATTTAATAAGGCCCCAAAGGTCAATTGTACCGTTTCAGGATCATCTGAAACAGCACCTGCTTCTTCCTTACTACAGGAAGTAAAAACTAATGCCAACATTGCCAGCCAGGCAATTGAAGTTTTAAAATTTTTCATAATAAATTGTGTTTGATTAATAAAAATTAGAATGGTTAATAAAAATTATAAAGAAATTCCTCCGGACCGGTTGATCCGGAGGAATCTTATTCTTTCTAGAAGTCTTCGTGACACACGTCCCCGGCATGTACGATTAAAGTATATGGACCTTCGCCATCTACAGGGAAACTATAGCTTAAAAGTTCAGAACCCTTATGAAGATCGAATTGCCCTGGAGCGCGCTTCTCCGGCCACTCGTTATCATCATTAAACCAGAAGTGAGTATCTCCAACAGTAACACCGTCATACAAATCAATAGTCACATGAATTTGCTCTCCATCATCATCAAGTTCAATAATGACATCACCGGCCCTCCAGGCCTTGCTAGTATCATTTTGACCTGCACCTGCCCAAAAAGGAATTACCCAATTATCATTCTCTTCATCATAATATTCGGCATCTACACCAACACCATCAATGAGAAGTCCCCATCCCCAGTTGTTGCTATTGTAATGATCTGATAGAATATAGTCTCCGTACATGTAAGCAGTATCTCCACATCCACCTGAATTACAGGTATTTGTATCTCTACAATCTACAACACAGTCACCATTTGTATCTCCTGGCACCACGCATTCATCTGGCTCACAGGAATCTGTATCTCTACAGTCAACAATACAGTCACCGTTGGTATCTCCAAGTACTGTTCCCGGTTCACAAGTTGGCTCTCCATATGGCGGTGCACAATTGAACCTTACGTGCTCATATGCAGGTACCGCAAGTTCCTGGGCCTCAATATCAGCCTGAGTGAAAGTAAATTCAAAGTAATCAGCATCTGGATCTGAAACATATGGAAGAAGATTATGATTCAGCACTGTTACACGTGCATAATAAGTATCATCTCCAAGATCGGGTAAAGCAAGACATAGTACAGAAGCAGCTGGATTATTTCCCTGCATAGTTACTGTATTCATATTACTGCTTAACACTACCTCTGTTCCGTCAAACTCATCTGACCATACTTCTACAGAGAAATGTGCAGGATATTCTCGTCCTGTTGCGTCATCACAGTAATTTACAAAGATGCAATAGCTGTTCTCTACCTCAACCAACTCAAAATCAAAGAATGGATAGCCATAAGCTTCCTCTTCTCTTGGAATAAAGCATAGAACTTCAACAGCAATATAAGGTTTAGTACCTCCAATTAGTTCTATTGTTTGAGGCAAAGCATCACTAACTTCACTGGCAAAAGCCCCACCCTCTCTGGGAGCTACCCAAAGCACCTGATCATTCGTATCATAGACAGCAAAGTGCTGTAAGTAATAGGTGTCTTCAGGAAGTTCTAAATCTGCTGAATAAGTTGTTTCCCAGGAACCATTATTATTGGTTAAGCCAATTTCAATAAGGTTCTCTGCATTACCTCCATCAATGTAGGTGGTCCCCTCCTCATCTGTAGATATTCCAACCATTACATAAGCAGGTATAGCATTTTCTCTACATTCTACTGGTGTTGCCTGTTTATTCTGACTGTTAAAAGCCCCAAGCATGGCACCAAAAGTTAATTGCACTGTGTCTTTGTCATTAATAACATCAGTTTCCTCCTTACTACATGAAGTGAATACTAATGCTAATAGCGCAAACCAGGCCATGGATAATTTGAAGTGTTTCATAATTAAATGGTTTTAGATTAAAAAATTTAGAATGGTTATTAATATTTAAACAATAAATGCTGTTTCAAATCGCACTGGCGAAAGATCAAATGGGGGAGTAAATGGGTGGGGGGAACTAAGGAAATTCTTTGTTAAATGTAGGATTTATCTTAACCTCTAACAATGGGGGAAAACCCTCCTTTTCCTCAAACTTTTATCATATTATGGTTAAGAGCATATACTATACTCTCCAGAATGGTACCTGAATGTGTGCGGCGTATGATATTAGCCCTATGCTTCTCAATAGTCTTAGCTGAAATGCATAAAGTTTCTGAGATCTCTCTGGTTTTATATCCTTTACACAATAGTGAAATGATCTCCTTTTCTCTCTTAGTAAAATACTGCTCTTCCTCCTTGCAGTAGTCGGAAAAATACTTTTCAATTTCTACCGAATTGCTACCTACTTCTTCCTTAAGAGGAAAATCATTCCCGGTGAAGTTTATCATCATGATCATTTGACCAGAAAGTTGCTTGTCAAGTTTCGAAAATGTTATTCTCGCTTCCCTAATCTTTTCATTCATAATAAGAGAAGTTTTGGTTACAGCTTTCATGTGCTTGCCCCTAACGAACTTTTTAAGGGTTTCACTCACCTTAAGCTTGTTCCTGCCGACCACCAGATCTGTAAGTTTGATTTGTTGTCTTCCAGTAATAAAAAAGTCATTCCTAAAAGCATCGTTCATTGCAACAATCTTTTCATCCTGTAAAAGGATTACCGGATACTCCAATAAGTTAAACAATCCCATAAAGGAATCTTTCCAGTATTGCGTAAGACAACCCTGTGTTGCTATCAATTCTTCAATCTCTTCTACAATAGAACGGTAGCATCCCCTATCGTAAATGATCCCGTCTACGGCATCTTTAAAATTATTATCGAGAATCTTCTTGTTCTCAAGATCACCAAAGAGAAAAAGTAAACTTTTGTTAAGGAAATGAGTAGATTTAAAACTGGATAAATTCTTTAGGCTTTCAAGACCAAGAGAAGAATAATCTATGAGAATCACATCTGGCAATAAATTAAGAGCCATGGAGTAACCGGAATGAACACTGCTAACTTCGGCAGTGGTGAAATTGTGATTTACTTCTTTTTCAATATTATTAGCTAAATCCCGGTTTTTTGTAATGAGTAGTAATATTTTCTTTTCCATCCCCCTACTTTTTAATTTAATGACATTTTTTAGATCGAATTATTTGTCATCTTCAGTAGTAAAGATATATAAGCTACTTTAAAATAAATCCTAAACTTGTGTAGTAAATAACTGACGATCAATAAATTAAAATGACAACAGTGATAGACAAATGAACCATTTTAACTTAAATTTTTACGGTAAAAAGCTCTTTTTATGATACTTTTAATCGGAATAATTTTATAGTTTAAATCCCCTGTAAGAAAAAAGTGATTAAATGTAAAAACCTCACTTTTAGACTTCTGAAAATGCCAAATCTTTGTTTTGTCTCAATCAGTCATCAACTTTCCATTATACCTTAATTTGGCTCATTATATCTACCACACACAAATATCTAACTCTTCTTAAGACCATTATGCAGGCTATGACTCAGACAATAATATTAATCCCACAAATTCCTAAAAAATTTGCAACAGCTCTTAGCAATTAATTAAGAATATGATATAGGTAAGGCTCAACAGAATAGAAAATTTGTAGGAATAACTTTAACATAATAGGCGAGTTTGTCCTTATCCGGCACTTCTTTACTCTTTTCTCAATAGCTACAGTTTCAGTACCTTTGCAGCCTTGCAAAAAACTCTCATGGCAGTTACAGAAGAATACATAGATATACTTGGGGCACGGGTACACAACTTAAAAAATGTAGATCTCAAGATCCCAAGGGAAAAACTGGTTGTAATTACCGGGCTTTCTGGTTCGGGAAAATCTTCTCTCGCATTTGATACCATTTATGCTGAAGGGCAACGTAGGTACATCGAGACCTTCTCTGCCTATGCCCGGCAATTTCTCGGCGGCCTGGAAAGACCAGATGTAGATAAAATTGAAGGCCTTTCACCCGTTATAGCGATTGAGCAAAAAACAACCAGCAAAAGTCCCAGAAGTACAGTAGGAACAATTACCGAAATTTACGACTTCTTAAGGTTGCTATTTGCCAGAGCCAGTGATGCCTACAGTTATCAAACTGGCGAAAAGATGGTGAGTTATAATGACGAGCAAATCGCCAGCTTGATTCTCCAGAATTTTGAAGGAAAAAGAGTGAATATACTAGCTCCTATAATAAGGTCCCGAAAAGGGCATTACAGAGAGCTCTTTGAGCAAATAGCAAAACAGGGTTTTGTTAAAGTGAGGGTAGATGGAGAAGTTCGGGATATTGTAAAGGGAATGAAGCTGGATCGCTACAAGATCCATGATATTGAAATTGTGGTTGATCGCTTAAAAATTTCTTCAAATGACGACTTAAACAAAAGGTTATTTGAAAGTATTAAAACCGCAATGTATCATGGTGATGATGTCTTAATGGTGATGGACCAGGACAATGGCGACATAAAGTACTTCAGTCGAAATTTAATGTGCCCTTCTTCCGGGATTTCGTACCCAAACCCTGAACCTAATAACTTCTCATTTAACTCCCCTAAAGGAGCCTGTCCTGTTTGTAATGGCATAGGTACACTTCATAAAGTAAATAAAAAAAAGATCATTCCAGATCCTTCAATAAGCATAAAAAACGGAGCCCTTGCCCCTCATGGCCCTCAAAAAAAGAACTGGATCTTCAACCAACTTCAGTTAATAGCTGAAAGGTTTGACTTTAGCCTTTCAGACTCCGTGGACAAAATTCCCAAAGATGCATTAAACATGATCCTGCATGGGGGAAAGGAAAAGTTTACTAAAGAATCTAAGACCCTTGGAATAACACGTGAGTATAAGATAGATTTTGAAGGCGTTGCCACTTTTATTGAAGAGACTTACGAAAAAAACGAGTCTTCTTCACTCCGCCGCTGGGCAAAGGATTATATGGACAAAATAACATGCCCCGAATGTGAAGGTACCCGCTTAAAAAAAGAATCTCTCTACTTCAGGGTCAATGGAAAAAATATTGCAGAACTGGCTCAAATAGATATTGTAGATCTTGCCGACTGGTTTAATGATCTTAATGCACACCTTTCAGAAAAACAACAAAAGATCGCTGCTGAGGTTATTAAGGAAATTAGCGTTCGTCTCCAATTTTTAATTGATGTTGGCCTTAATTACCTTTCCCTGAACCGCGGTTCCAAAACCCTTTCGGGAGGAGAAGCTCAAAGAATAAGGTTGGCCACTCAAATTGGCTCCCAACTGGTAGGCGTACTATATATCCTGGACGAACCGAGTATAGGATTACATCAACGGGACAATGAAAAACTAATTAATTCTCTTACCTCCCTTCGTGATCTTGGGAACTCGGTTATTGTGGTTGAACATGATAAGGATATGATTGAACGCGCCGATTATGTTATAGACATTGGTCCACAGGCTGGCAGGCATGGCGGTGAAATTATAAGCCAGGGCACACCCGACGAGATTAAAAAACACAATACCATCACGGCAAACTACCTCAATGGAAGCATGAAAATCGAGGTTCCTAAAGTGAGAAGGGAAGGTAATGGTAAAAAGATCGATCTTAAAGGTGCAACCGGAAATAATCTTCAAAATGTCTCGGTTAGTTTTCCTTTAGGAAAAATGATTGCTGTAACAGGGGTTTCTGGAAGCGGGAAATCAACTTTGATCAACGAAACCCTTTACCCCATCATGAACGCTCACTATTTCAATGGAGTAAAAAAACCCAAGCCATACAAAAGCATTAAAGGGCTGGAGCATATTGATAAAGTTATAGATATTAACCAAACGCCCATTGGTCGCACCCCACGATCTAATCCGGCAACGTACACAGGTGTATTTTCGGAAATCAGAAACATCTTTGCTAAAACACCAGAAGCCCTCATTAGGGGATATAAACCGGGACGTTTTAGCTTCAATGTTAAAGGAGGTAGATGTGAGACCTGTAAAGGTGGAGGCCTGCGGGTCATTGAAATGAATTTCTTACCCGATGTTTACGTAGAGTGCGAAACATGCCAGGGTAAGCGCTTTAATCGCGAGACTCTGGAAATTAGATACAAGGGGAAATCGATAGCAGATGTGCTCGAAATGACCATTAATGAAGCTGTGGTTTTCTTTGAAAATATTCCGAAGATCTATCGTAAAGTAAAAACTATAAAAGATGTTGGGCTGGGTTATATTACTTTAGGGCAACAAAGCACTACCCTATCGGGAGGAGAGGCACAACGCATAAAACTGGCTACCGAACTTTCTAAAAGAGACACCGGAAACACCTTTTACATATTGGACGAACCCACCACAGGTTTGCATTTTGAAGATATCAGGGTCTTGATGGAAGTGTTGAACAGGCTGGTAAACAAAGGAAATACCGTACTCATTATTGAGCATAACCTCGATGTAATAAAAATGGCCGACTACATCATCGACATTGGTTATGAAGGTGGAAGAAACGGCGGAAAAGTAGTAGCAAAGGGAACACCTGAAGAAGTTGCCAAAAACAAAAAAAGCTACACCGCAGCCTTTCTTCAAAAAGAACTAAATTAGTCCGCAATTTGAATTTTTTATGAGAACAGAGACAAGAAATAAAAGCTGGAATGAAATAAAAACAAATGACTCCTGGGCCATTTTTAAGATCATGGGAGAATTTGTCAACGGATACGAAAAATTAAGCCAAATAGGCCCCTGTGTTTCAATTTTTGGATCGGCACGTACAAAGCCAGAGCACAAGTTTTATAAACTTACTGAAGAGGTAGCTAAAAAAATCGTAGAACATGGTTATGGGATAATTACAGGAGGTGGCCCGGGAGTAATGGAAGCCGGAAACAAAGGCGCTCATCTTGCCGGAGGAACTTCTGTAGGGCTCAACATCCATCTGCCATTTGAACAACACGACAATCCTTATATTGATAATGATAAGAATATCAACTTTGATTACTTCTTTGTAAGAAAAGTGATGTTTGTAAAGTATTCTCAGGGCTTTGTGGTAATGCCGGGAGGATTTGGAACCTTAGATGAACTATTTGAAGCAATTACCCTTATTCAGACAAACAAAATTGACAAATTCCCAATTATATTGGTGGGAAGAGATTTTTGGGGTGGCTTAATCGACTGGGTAAGAAGCACGCTATTAGATAATTTTCAAAACATAAGCAGCGGTGATATTGATATCATCCAGGTGGTAGATACTGCCGATGAAGTCATAGAGATTTTAGATAAATTCTATGAGGAATACAACCTAAGCCCTAATTTCTAGGATTTTAAAATAAATGTGATCTTAAAACAGCCTTTTTGACAAGGCTGTTTTTATATTCTCCTGTCAGCTTCTTTGATAATTTTGTTTTTTTTTAACTCAGGAAATCTTCCCATAGGTATAGGTTTTACTTCCTGAAATAATATATTGCAGCTCATCTCGTTAATGATTTTTAACCTTATTGTTTACAATAAAAATTTGAATAAAAAACTTCCACTCTTTTTTCTGTTTGCCCTCCTCTCATTAGCTCTTTTTGGGCAACATAATGTAATCGTTAAAGCAGAACTCAATGATTCTCTGAAGTCTCTGAACATCCAGCAAACCCTGGAGTACAGGAATACCAGCAATGATACACTTCGAGAGGTTTATATGAGTGACTGGATGAACGCGTTTTCAGATACCCGAACTCCCCTGGCTCGCAGGTTCTTTGAAGATTACGATCGTAACTTCCATTTTGCCCGTGAAGATAGAAGAGGAGGAACTACTATAAATTCCATTACAGGAAGTACTTCTAATATCCTAACGTGGGAACGTCCTGAAGAACATCCAGACATCATTAAAATTATTCCTGAAAAACCCATAGCTCCACACGAGAAATACGTTATAAATCTAGACTACGTTATTAAAATTCCCCACAATGAATTTACGCGTTACGGCTACGGAAATAAAGGCAATTATCAACTAAAATATTGGTTCATTGCTCCGGCAATGTACAAGGACAACTGGAAGGTGTACAGTCATAAAAACATGAACGACCTGTACCTTCCAAAGCTCGATTTTGAAGTTGAGCTTACCCTTCCTTCTAACCTGGCTCTTATTTCTGCTTTAAAAAGGGAAAAAATTGTTCCCCACGAAGATAAGAAAACAGTTTTTCTATCAGGCCAGGAAAGGTTTGATGCAGAGTTACACCTCACTACAGAGGTCATTTTTGATGATATCAAAGTAGATAGCCTTCACGTGCTAACAAACATTACAGCCAGTGGTGCCAATCCAGGGATGAAATCCATGTATGTAAACAGGATAGTAGATTTTCTCCAGACAAATCTAGGCTCCTACCCTCATCCTATTATACTGTCTACCCAGCAGGATTATGCTTCAAACCCGGTATACGGTCTCAATCAATTACCTAAATTCTTAAGACCATTTCCCGACGGATTTGGTTATGAACTCAAGCAATTAAAAACCCTTACCGAGAATTATCTCGAAAATTCACTGCTGTTAAACCCCAGGGAAGACAAATGGATCTTTGATGGTATTCAAATATACCTCATGATGGAATATATGGATCAATATTATCCAGACCTAAAATTATTGGGTAGTTTGAGTGATGTTATTGGCATTCGTTGGTTTCATGCCTCAACTCTTGATTTCAATGATCAATACATTCTTATGTACCTGTTCGCTGCGAGAAAGCACATGGACCAGCCCCTAAACGCTCCACAAGATTCTTTAACAAAGTTCAATAAAAACATTGCAAATCCTTTCAAAGCGGGAGTGGGCTTTAGCCTTCTAGATGAATTTCTTGAAGATAATACCGTACAATATTCCATTAAAGAGTTCTTTGAACAATATAAACTGAGAGCAGTTGATGATGAAGATTTTCAGCGCATTCTTACAGAAAATGCTGGTAAAGACATAAAATGGTTCTTTGATGACTACGTCTCTACTAAAAATAAAATTGATTTTAAAATACGAAGTCTTTCCAAAGAGGGTGACTCACTGCGAATTACATTACGCAACAAAACAGAGACAGACGTTCCTATTCAGGTTTATGGACTTAACAATAATGAAGTTGTCTACAAAACCTGGGTAGAACATTCTCCCGGGGTTCGCACTGTACACATTCCGGCATCAAGAGTAAAACAGGTCGCTGTTAATCATGAAGGGATTGTACCCGAAATAAACAGGAGAAATAATTACCGAACAGTGGGAGGCATAATGAATCGTCCTCTCCAATTCCGGCTTTTAAAAGATGTTGAAGACCCAAGATACCAGCAGGTATTCTTTATGCCACAGTTCCAGTACAACCTGTATGACGGGCTCGCTTTAGGTGTAAAGTTGTATAATAAAACTATTTTAGATCGAAATTTTGAATATAACCTATCTCCTCTATATGCCTCCAGAAGTAAAACATTTGTAGGTAGCGCTGGTCTTTCCCACAAAATTTTCTTTGATGAAGATTTATATATGATCAACTACGGGATATCAGGAAGCAGGTTCTCGTATGGCTACGATCTCATGTACCAAAGGCTCAATCCATACCTATCCCTGCATTTTAGGGATTCCTATATGAGGCAAAGCCCTAAGGAGAGAATTCTTATCCGTAATGTAAACGTTTATCGGGATGAAAATGACCTTACAGATCTTGAAGTGCCCGATTATAGTGTATTCAATATAAACTACCTGTACAGTAACCCGGGCTTGGTTACTCATTTCTCAGGTTCAGTAGATTTCCAGGTCGCACAGCAGTTTAGTAAATCTTCTTTAACTGTAGAATACCGAAAACTTTTGAAAAATGACCGACAGGTAAATCTTCGTTTCTTTGGAGGAGCCTTTCTTTACAACGATATGCCAAACAGTGATTATTTCAGTTTTGCACTAGATCGTCCTACAGATTACCTCTTTGATTACAGTTACTACGGAAGAAGTGAAACATCAGGTATTTTTAGTCAGCAAATTATCATGGCCGAAGGAGGCTTTAAATCTACCCTTGAGCCACAGTTTGCAAACCAATGGATTACTACAGTAAACGGAAGCACCACCATTTGGAAGTGGATTTACGCCTATAGTGATGTTGGTGTAATAAAAAACAAAAATCAATCGGCAAAACTCTTGTACGATTCAGGAATAAGACTTAGCCTGGTGCAAAATTATTTTGAAATCTTCTTACCTGTACATTCCAGTGAAGGCTGGGAATTTAATGAAGGTAATTATGATCAAAAAATCAGGTTCATTGCAACTCTCGATATAAAAACTCTGGGAAGGCTTATCACGAGAAAATGGTTCTAAATGATTAGGATTTTCTTAGTGAATCTCTTTATTTTAACGTTTGCCTAAAAATATGATAATCAGAAGCCACTTATTTTATTAAAAAACAATTTTTACTGATTTTTTTTGAATTGTAATTAATCATTGTTTTCGTTACATTTGTGGTAATTTTAAAAACGTGTTATGCAGAGTGAAACTTCCTCAAAAAGTGAAATTTCTTTTGAAGATTTTAGGGCGCAGGTGGTAAGTGATTACAAGTTGGCGGTAACCAGCCGGGAGTGCAGTCTCCTCGGAAGACGAGAAGTGCTTACGGGTAAAGCTAAATTTGGAATTTTTGGTGATGGGAAGGAAGTACCACAATTGGCCTGGGCTAAGGTATTCCAAAATGGTGATTTTAGATCAGGTTACTATCGTGACCAAACTTTTATGATGGCTATTGGGGCTCTTAATATTCAGCAGTTCTTTGCAAGCCTTTACGCCACTACAAATATTGAACACGAACCCAATTCTGCAGGTAGACAAATGGGAGGGCACTTTGCTACCCACAGTCTTGAAGAAGACGGGACATGGAAGAACCTTACCCAACAGAAGAATTCAAGCGCAGACATCTCTCCTACTGCAGGCCAAATGCCAAGGCTTTTAGGTCTTGCACAGGCTTCTAAAATTTACAGAAATGTGACAGGTATTGATGCCGATAAATTTTCCAGAAACGGAAATGAAATTGCCTGGGGAACTATTGGTAATGCAAGTACCAGTGAAGGCCTGTTTTGGGAGACCATCAATGCGGCAGGTGTACTTCAGGTACCTATGGTAATGAATGTATGGGATGATGAATATGGAATTTCGGTACATGCGAGACATCAAACTACCAAGCAGAATATTTCGGAAGTACTTAAAGGTTTTCAACGAGACAAAGGAGAAAACAATGGGTACGAGATCTTCGCAGTAAATGGTTGGGACTATCCGGCGCTCATAGAAACATACGAGAATGCCAGTCGAATTGCACGTGAAGAACACACACCTGTACTAATCCACGTTCAGCAGCTTACCCAGCCTCAGGGGCATTCTACTTCAGGGTCTCACGAACGCTACAAAAGTGAAGCAAGGCTTCAGTGGGAACGGGAGCATGACTGTAATGTGAAGATGAGGGAATGGATGATTGCCACAAACATAGCAACAGATCAGGAACTTCAAGAAATAGAAAAAGACATCAAGAAACAGGTGCGTGACGGGAAGAAAGCCGCCTGGGAAGCGCATATGGCTCCTGTAAAGAATAAAGTTAAAGATGTACTCCCTGTACTCCAAAGAGCAGCCGAAAGCAGCCAGAATAAAAGCTTTATTCTTCAGTTAAAGAAGGAACTTCAGGAGAACAGGGAAGCCTTGAAAAAAGATATTCTAGTTGCATCCCGTAAGGCCTTAAGATATATGAGAGGAGAGAGTTCTCCCGCAAAACAGGAATTGATTCAGTTTATTGACAAGTACACAGAGGAGGTGCGGCCGCAATACAGCAGCCACTTACACAGTACTTCAAAATATAATGCTCTTAACGTACAGCCCGTCGCAGCTTCTTATGGAGAAGATTCTAAAGAAGTAGACGGAAGGCTGGTCTTAAGAGAAAATTTTGACAGCATTTTCAATAAGTATCCTGAAGCCCTCATCTTTGGAGAAGACACAGGAGAAATTGGCGATGTTAACCAGGGACTGGAAGGTCTTCAGGAAAAGTACGGGAAACTGCGTGTTGCCGATACAGGTATTCGTGAAGCAACAATTTTGGGACAGGGAATTGGGATGGCCATGAGAGGCTTACGCCCTATTGCTGAGATCCAGTATCTCGATTACCTGCTTTACGCACTCCAAATAATGAGTGATGACCTAGCTACCCTTCAATATAGAACGCGTGGTAAACAAAAAGCACCGTTAATTATCAGGACCAGGGGACATCGCCTGGAAGGTATCTGGCACAGTGGTTCCCCTATGGGCGGAATCTTAAATCTTATTCGTGGTATACACGTCCTGGTGCCCCGCAATATGACCAAAGCAGCTGGTTTCTACAACACCTTACTCGAGAGTGATGAGCCTGCACTCATTGTGGAATCACTTAATGGCTATCGTTTAAAGGAAAAAATGCCCGTTAATTTAGGTGAGTTCAAAACACCGCTGGGCGTAGTTGAAACCATGAGGGAAGGTACAGACATTACCCTTGTTTCTTATGGTTCTACGTTAAGACTGGTAGAACAGGCAGCAAAAGAACTACAGGAAGTGGGTATTGATGCTGAAGTTATTGATGTGCAGTCTTTGCTCCCTTTTGACCTCAATCAAGATATAGTGAAAAGTGTGGCCAAAACAAACCGGTTACTGGTTATAGACGAAGACGTGCCAGGAGGAGCTTCAGCGTTTATCGTTCAAAAAGTTATGGAAGAACAAAACGCTTGGAGACATCTCGACAGCAAGCCGCAAACGCTCACTGCAAAAGATCATCGCCCTGCATATGGAACTGACGGTGATTATTTTTCAAAGCCTTCTGTAGAAGACATTTTTGAGAAGGTATATGAGATCATGAATGAAGTAGATCCTGCACAGTTTCCACAGTTAAAGTAAAATATAATCATACTTAAATAAGAAGCCACGACTGCAATGCACTCGTGGCTTTTTACATTGATTACTTCCAGTTAAATTCTGAAATTTTTATTCCTCTGAAACAATCATCCTGGCAACCTACAGGCATATATCCGCAAAGCATCATGACCCCGTCATCATTGGTGTCAAAAAAGATTTTATTGGTCTCGTGATCAACAGTTAGATATTTTGAAAGACAGGTTGTGTAAAGATGATCAATAGTATATGGCGGCGCCCCTGAAGCGTGGCTTCCAAGTTCTTTTTTGGTGTTTTCCTCATAAGTTTCGGTAACAGTTCTCGAACCATCTTCTTCTGAAATTATAAAAGCCACATAATACCGCTTTTTAACCTTTCCTTCCTCTACTTCAATGGTAGTTTCACTCCCATACCCTGTCCAGGATTGTACGAGGATAGTATAAGTATAGGAATTTCCCTGCTCCCGTTTTAAATCTTTCCAGGCTGCTCTACTTTCCCGGAAGTCATATCCATGTTCGCCCTCTACATCAAGTTTACTCTGCATAGTATCTAAGCTGCAGGAATTCAACACAAAGGTGACCGATAGTACAAAAATCAAGTATAGCTTTTTCATAGGCAAAAGTTTTACCTGAAAGTTAAATCATACCAACCAGAAAACACAAATAATTAAACAATTAATTTTCAACTCATTACACCGACAAATAACTGAGAAAATGATAATTTTTTGATATCCAGAACTTTGGAAATTGAATACTTCAAAAAGAAATTCAGAAAATTTTACATCCAGGCTTTTTCGGTCACCTCGATCTTGTAAATCAAATAGTTAAGAATAGGCTGCACCTCCTCCTTTTTCACCATGGGAAAATCAACATCTCCACCTGCAGAATGGAAAGTAAGGTTTACCAAACCTCTCTTTTTGTACCATAAAGGTTGTGAAACTGAAACTGCCTGTAACCTAAAAACTTCAAGGTATTCTTCCTTCTGCACCCAAACTCCCGAATATCTTATTAAAAACTCTTCTGAAATTCCCAGCTGTAGCCTTCTAAAGTAGTAGAAGTTATAAATACAAAGGAGCACAACATATGCTGAAGCTATACCCACAACCCAGCTAAGCATAACAAGTTGGGCATAAAAAAATAAAAATCCCGATAGAATGACCAAAGGAATTAATCCACGGGAGATCCTTCTAATCAATAAATATTTACTCGGTTTAACTCTAAAATTCTCCCGTATTTCAGTCTGGTAAAAATA
The DNA here is from genome assembly GCF_026241755.1 of Salinimicrobium profundisediminis. GTDB lineage: Bacteria > Bacteroidota > Bacteroidia > Flavobacteriales > Flavobacteriaceae > Salinimicrobium > Salinimicrobium profundisediminis. The sequence continues at coordinate 55,030 of NZ_JAPJDA010000023.1, read as the reverse complement.
ATTTTTGACCTGCTGCACCACTTTAGGCGGCAAACCGGCGATTTTCACCTGATTCTTTTCAAGATCATTCTCACTACTGGCAAGAGAGATCTTTACCTGAAACAGATCCATTTTCTTCTGAATAGGATTTGTGAGCACTTGCAGCAATTGAATTCTGCTGGCCTTTAAATTAACCTTTGTATTGTTACGCAGCCCCATTTCAACCTGTAGGGTGTCCTTATACTTCTGCAAATGAAGTCCAAAATATTTTACAACTGTCTCCCCAACCGTTAACAGCATCCCCACCAGCAATAGAAAAATAATGAAGAGGTATTTACCCTGAGAAAAATACACCTGCGGTTCCTGAAGCTGCGCCGCAAGTTCATCGTTAAACATGAATTGCTCCCTTAGAGTAAAATAAAAAGCCACTATGATACCAACCCCACGAAGATAGTTGGAGGTAAGCCCTAATTTTACAAGCGTCCATAATTGAACTTTATGCTCCCATTGAGGTACAGCCTTTGCTGTAGTTGCAGGTATTTTTTCAGGGTCTTCTTCAACTTCTACGGAAGTTTCAGCACGTTCCTCTTCGGCACGTGCCATGAGTTTTTCGGCCAGGAGATTAGCTTTCTCTTCAGATAGTGCTTTAATCTCGACCTCCTTGTCCTGGCTTCCTGCTGTTTCTACAACCACACTGTACACGCCAATGATGCGTTGCAGAATATTCCTTCGGAAATTTACCTGCTGAATCTTCTCAAAGGGAATATTAATAACGTCAGATGAAAAAACCCCTTTTTGAAGCACAAACTCCTGATTCTTCTCGTCAAGATGAAACTTAAAATTCAGGAAATAAAGGATACTGTAGCCAAGACTTAGCAACAGCACCAGCATAAGTGCCGCACCGCCAAAAAACAGCATTCGCTGATCTACTTCTTTAAAGGCAAAATAAAAAACCAGCACCCACAAGTTTCTCCCTATATGGTAAAGAGAGGTCGCAAAGATCAATACCAGCCCCACGCCAGATTGCCGTTGTGGCTCCGAAAAATAATAATCAGGCATGGTTATAAATTCTTCCTGAAATTTCCTCTTTTAGAGAGGTAGCTGTTTCAGGTTTTATTCCGGGAACACTCACATCGCTACCCGATCCTCCAGCGGTGAATACTTTTAAAGAAGAAATATTCAGAATCTTATCAAGAAAAGACCGCTCTACAGTCACATGCTGAATTCTATTAAAAGGAACTACTGTGGTTTTTTCAAACAAAAAGCCGCGTTTAAAAATTATATCCTGTTCCCGCAAGGCATAACCGCTCTTCTTAACATACATCACGTTGTTAAAAATAGACCATCCAAAAAGGAGGACCAGCAGGATTGCGGCCCAGAAAAGATAAGTATGAAATTGAGCAGATAAAAAAGTATACCCCAGGAACAATCCCACAGCAAAGAACATAAAGGAGATGCTGGTACCCACCTGCAACTTCACAAGATATTTTTTTGAAATGGGATGCAGCTTCACCTCCTCAACTCTGGGAAGGGAAGCTACTTCCAACTCAAAATTTGAAAATTCTGAAGAGGCTACGGGATCCATTTTTTATCAAAATTAGGTTTTCTTTTTTCCAGAAAAGCGTTTCTACCTTCTTTGGCCTCATCGGTCATATAAGCAAGACGGGTAGCTTCTCCGGCAAACACCTGTTGCCCTACCATGCCATCGTCGGTAAGGTTCATGGCAAACTTCAGCATCTTTATTGAGGTAGGAGATTTAGCCAGGATCTCCTGTGCCCATTCATAAGCCGTATCTTCCAGTTCTTCATGCGGAATAACTGCATTCACCATTCCCATTTCATAAGCCTCCTGTGCCGAATAATTCCTTCCTAAAAAGAAGATTTCGCGTGCCTTCTTTTGTCCAACCATTTTGGCAAGGTAAGCCGATCCATATCCGCCATCAAAACTGGTAACATCGGCATCGGTTTGCTTAAAGATCGCGTGCTCCTTACTTGCAAGGGTAAGGTCACAAACTACGTGCAGGCTGTGCCCTCCTCCCACGGCCCAACCCGGCACAACCGCAATCACAGCTTTTGGCATAAACCGAATTAACCTTTGTACTTCAAGAATATTCAGACGGTGCATTCCATCTTCTCCCACATATCCCTGATGTCCACGGGCTTTTTGATCTCCCCCGCTGCAAAAGCTGTAAACGCCATCTTTTGGGGAAGGCCCTTCCGCAGAAAGCAGCACCACTCCTATTGAAGTATCTTCCTGGGCATCATAAAAAGCATCATAGAGCTCACTGGTAGTTTTAGGACGAAAGGCATTGCGAACCTCGGGACGGTTAAACGCAATACGTGCCACGCCGTTGCACTTTTGGTAGGTGATATCTTCGTATTCCTTTGCTGTTTTATAATCTGGTTTGGTCATAGTGATCTAATTTTACTCAAAAATAAGGCTTTTATATTTTCCTTGGGGAATAAAACCTGCCGCAAGAAAAGCTTTATCTTTCGGAACAATGAAAAATTTGTACGATTTTTGCTTAGTTAGTATCAAATAGGTAACATGAATAAAATCCTAACCCTTCTTACTTTGATCATTTTTGGTGTAAGTGGCTATTCCCAGGAATTGAATTCTTCAGGTACAAATCCTTTTCCCCAATTTGATCAGGCTAATTTCCCTGCGCCTGAAGAAGTATTTATCAACTACACCAGAATACAGCCAGGGCTTTCTGTTCCTGTAAACCATTTCCCCGAAAATCGATTTTCATTAAAAGAAATCAGTTTTAATAAAAAAGTACAGAAGAGGCAGGTGAATCTTATCTCCATGATGGAAAAAGAACGCTATGCAAAAGAAGCGGCTTTAGTTGAAATGGAATCTCCGGCACCTACCATAAGCCAGGGTGAAAAGGCCCTTATAGAGGTTACCAATGACATCAGGGTACACGACCGAAGTTCTAATTATGACATTTTTAGCGGACAAAAGAAAATACCGGCTTATGAAGAAATGCGGTCACCAATATTACAAAGCCCTTACCGCTCCCGTTCAGGCGTAAGAGCTTATGTCTCTCCTTATTACTCTCCTTTTTTAAGGTAGATCCCGTTGTCTTTAATATCAACCTTCCTTTGCTTGTAAAGATTACCAAGGGCACGTTTAAAGCTTTTTTTGCTCATTTGCACCTCTTTTTCAATCTCTGTGGGCGAAGATTTGTCGGTCAATGCTAAAAAACCACCTTTTATTTCAATAAGGTTTAGCAGTTCCTGCGCATTAGGTTCAATACTGCGGTAGCCGGGACGCTGCAAAGTAATATCTATCTTTCCGTCGGGCCGGGTTTTTTTCACATATCCATTAAGCCTGTCGCCAACGTGCAATTTTTGAAAAACTTCATCCTTGTACAGCAAGCCCTTGTGTATCTCGTTCACAATCACATTCCATCCCAATTCAGTAGGATTAGCGATAATGAGCTCTACCTCTTCAAAAGGTTTAATTGTGAGTTCAGAATTATCAAGAAAGGCATCCAGTTTACTCGACCCAGCCAATCTTTCGGTAAGCTCATCAAGATAGCAGAAAATGAGATAGCGCTCACCCTGCCGCATTTTAACTGCCTGCTCTTTAAAAGGCACAAAAAGGTGTTTTTCGAGGCCCCAATCCATAAAAGCTCCAATCTCGCTCACCTCCACACATTTTAACAACCCGAATTCATCAAGCTTCACAAAAGGTTTAAGCGTAGTTGCCACCGGTCTTTCTTCATGATCCAGATAGACAAAAACGGTGATTTCATCTCCTATTTCAAAAGTTTCTGGTTTGTATTTGTTAGGCAACAGTACCTCGTTCCCTTCATCATCCTTTAAAAAAAGGCCAGGTTCCGTATCGCGATCTATCTTAAGGGTGTGGTATTCTCCAATGGCAAGCATAAAATAATTTTTGGCAAAGTTACTTATAATAAACGGCTATTTCACGAAGCTAAAATATTCCAGCAACACTTCGTCATTAACCTTTCGAGGCGTGAAAATTTCCAGGACCTTCGGCTGGTCTGAGGTGTCAAAAAAGGCATTTAAGCGCTCCTTTATTTCTTCGGAAGTTTGGGCTTGTGAATATTCAAATCCGTAGAGGTCACAAATAGGTTTCGCATTGAGTTGATGAACGGTTTCAAAATATTTTTCGAAGGTCTCAGTATTCTTATCTCCCGGAAGTATCCTGAAGATCCCGCCCCCACCGTTATTTAAGATGATTATCCTAAAGTTCTTCGGAATATAATTGTTCCACAGCGCATTGCTGTCATAAAAAAAGCTGAGGTCTCCTGTGATCATCAAAACCGGTGCTTCTGAAACTATTGCAGCTCCCACCGCAGTTGAAGTACTGCCGTCAATCCCGCTGGTCCCGCGGTTACAGTATATTTTTAGGCTCTCTTTCCACCTGAAGAGCTGTGCATACCTGATTGTAGAGCTGTTTGCCAGCTGTACAATGCTATTTTCGGGCACGGCAGGGCAAATAAGCTGCATGGCCTTAAGATCAGAATATGGGATCCTGCCCATATAATCTTCATGTTTTACCTTTCTTCTGCTTCGCACCTCCTGCCAGTATTCGGCATAATTGCTTTCAGAAATTTCTGTGAGCGGAAAAAACTGGTTAAAAAATGAATTTACTGAAGTCTCGAAATGCTTGTTCAGGCAAAAGAAGGTGTTATATGCCTTTTTTGGATCTACATGCCAGTGATGTTTCGGCTGATAGTTCCGCAGGAAAGCCTTGATCTTTTTTGAGACGATCATTCCGCCGAAAGTGAGCAGGATTTCAGGCTGCAGGTTATCAAAAAGCTTTTCCCTGTCTTCATCCTTTTCAATGGGGCCAATAATGGTATCAATGCGAGTAAAGAATTTCTCCTGCTGCACATTTGAAGTGGTTTCAGTAAATACAATTACTGAAGGATCATTTGCCAGCCTATCGAGAAATTGCTGCTCTACTAAATTTGGGGAAGACACGCCTACAATCACCATTTTTCTCGCTGCCTTGTTCCAAAGATCGGCATAAGCCTGCAGTTGATTTTGAGAGTATGTTCTTTCAATGATCTCCGGTAGAATTTGGATGGGATCCACCTCTACGTCTTCTACCGTCTCATAAAGCGGCTCATAAAATGGAACGTTGATATGCACCGGACCTTTTTCTTCTATGGCTTTATTCAGTGCCAGGTTGATCTCCCGCTCGTTGTGCTTCCGACTCTCAAACTGCTTCTGCTGAAGTTTCTTGTCTTTCGCCTCATTTTCCAGCACTAATTCTGAATATAAATTAGCCGAATATAAAATATGGTTCTCGAAAACGTTCTTTTGGCGAATTGTTTGTCCGTCGCCAATGTCAATGCGCTCTACAGGCCTGTCGGCAGAGATCACCACCAATGGAATGTCGCTGTAAAAAGCCTCTGCCACCGCCGGATAATAATTGAGCAAAGCCGAACCCGAGGTGCAAACCACAGCAACAGGTTTTTGCAGCTGCTGGGCCATGCCAACAGCTACAAAAGCAGCACAGCGCTCATCTACCACGCTATAAGTCTTTATGTTTGGGTGATGGGCAAAGCCCGTGGTAAGCGGCGCATTTCTAGAGCCGGGAGAGATCACCACATGATGGATTCCTTTGGCTTCGCAAAGCGCAACAATTGATCTTGCAACAGGTATTTTGGGGTATTTCATTTATCTTGTTTTCCTCCACGACCCAATTTAGACCTCACAGGTTTTTAAAACCTGTGAGGTCTGGTGAGGAGATAGGTTCCTTTTATTTCAACAACACTTTCTTCATGGTCTCTGCCTTATTCACCGTTTCCTGCCATTCATCTTCGGGCACAGAGTCTTTGGTTATGCCACCACCAATAAAAAGTACAGCTTTATTATCTTCTATTTTCATGCAACGCAAATTCACAAAGAGATTAGTTTCTTTCTTCACTGCACGATAGGCCAGGTTCTCTACATTCCTTCTGGTTCTACTTCGCTGCACATTTTTCTGCAAATTCAGCTCTCCAAGGAATCCGGTATAGAATTCCCGATCGTAATTTTCTTCTGAAAGAATAAAAGATTTAGCCTTTTCCTTTGGAAGACCACATACCGCCGGGGTTGGATGCAGGGCAGAGATAATATTCCCATATCCGGTAGAGACGTTCCGCGGAACGTCTGTACTGACAAGTGTTCCATTAATATCGGTTTGCAAATGCAGCAAATTACCCGCCTTTGATGTGTAAAGTTCAGATCTTTCCAGATCTTCTACACCCGAAGCCTTCAGGTTTTCCACAATAGAATCGGTAACAAATTGCTGCTCCTGCTTTTCCTTTTCGCCCCATTCCACATCTGTTGTTCCATGATATTTCTGAGTTCCTGCGAGGGCCATGGTTTTAAACCGGCGACCTTCAACTTTTAACAGTGTTTCGGGCGTTGCACCAAGCCAGCAGCCTATTTTTGGATGATACCAGCAGTATACAAAGGCTGTTGCATAGGTTTTCAGCAGTTCCTTAAATAGCTGCAGCCTGTTTTGCTCCTTCAGCTCTACTTCTTCCCTTCGTGAAAGCACAACTTTATCCATTTCTCCTGCCCTCAATACAGAAACTGCTTTCCTCACCAGCTCAATATGACCTAACTTTTTTTCTTCTGAAATTTGCCCTTTTTGAGAGGTTAGTACAGCTGTACCTTCTTCAGAAACCACCTGCTCAAAATGGAGTTTTTCCGAAGTATTTTCAGCAAAAAGAATTGCTTTTTCTGAAGTGTCAAAAGGGGCAAAAACAAAGCCGCTTTCGGTGAAATTTTCGGTGTAATTCAACTCGTCATCCTGCTGCAAAAAAGCAGTGACAGTTGCCCGGTCACCAGTTAGTATCGGCTTTCGATAAGCTACAAATGGCAATGCGCTCTCGAATTGCTCCTCCAGCTTTTGAAAAAATTCAGCTTCAGGCATTACTTTTCTTTTTCGGGAGGGTGATGGTGGTCAGTTTCACTACAGAAATGAGATTTTCAGCTTCATCTGTGATCCTGATATTCCAAAGTTGCGTGGTGCGGCCTTTGTGCAGGTAAGTCGCTTTGGCAAAAACGTAACCTTCAGAAACACTTTTTAGGTGATTGGCAGAGATCTCTATACCGCGAACAATAAAATCGTTAGTATCTAAAAAAACATAACTGGCAAGGCTGCCCACGCTTTCGGCCAGGGCAACAGAGGCACCACCGTGCAGCACCCCGTCGGGCTGGTGAACCTTTGAAGTGACGGGCATTCGCGCAATGAGGTAGTCTTCTCCTACTTCAGTGAATTCTATATCAAGGGTTTCCATGAGCGTATTTTTCGAAACTTTTTTCGATAGCTCCAGAATTTCCTCATTGGTCATAACAAATAGATTGGTTTCTTTGTAAAAGTACAAAACCACCGGAAAATGATGAACGAAAAGCAAGTTTCTTACCAAACGGTCAATACCTACAGCACCCTGAATGAACAAACCGAAAAAACAGAAAATGTTTGGGTGGTCTTCCACGGCATTGGGTACCTAAGTAAATATTTCCTGAAGTATTTTAGGCATCTCAACCAGGAAAAGAACTACATCATTGCTCCACAGGCACCGTCAAAATATTACCTCAACGGCAAATACGAACACGTTGGCGCCTCCTGGGCCACGCGGGAAAACACGCAGCAGGAGATTCAAAATGCGCTCGCATACCTGGATGAAGTTTATGAAAATGAAGGTCTCAAAAATGCCAAAAATCTCGTGTTCTTCGGCTACTCACAAGGTGTCTCTGTCGTAACCCGCTGGATGGCCCAAAGACAAATAAAGCCCTCTATGCTTATTCTGAATTCCGGCAGGATCCCTTCGGAATTAAAGCCCTCCGATTTTGCCTTTTTTGAGGGGCAGGTGAAATTTGTTTATGGAACTGAAGATCCTTTTATAGACAAAGACTTTTTAGCTTCGGAAGAAATGCGGATAAAAGAATTATTCCCGAAAAATTTAAAGTTCGTTCCTTTTAACGGCGGACATGAAGTGAACCAGCAGGTGATAATTAAACTTGCAGGGGAATAAGTTTTAGAGAGACAAGACCGCTGCGCTGCTAGAGGCTAGAGCCAAGACTTTTGAAAATAGCCGTTATCCTGAATTCATTTCAGGATCCAGAAAAAAGCTGAAACTCCCGATGCTTCACGACAACCTGACGTAATTATGAAGAGGGCTATTTCACCTCGGGCGGATTCGAGAAGTAGCGATAGGGCAGGATTAAAGAAAACCAGAAGGTTATGACTTTGCTCAACCAGGCAATGATCTTCTACAATGATTTGCAAAAACAAGAAGCTGTTTCATTCATTTGAGGCAGTCAATTTTTTTGTCGTTTTAGGCTTCTCAGTCCTTTTAATTCAGAAGTGTTTTATCGAATTTAAATACTGATTATCAGTTAAATGAGCTTTGAATTTAAAGTCTACAACTTACTGCTGATACCGGAAAAAGTAGAATTAGAGTTTAGATTACATGCCCTGGTACAAAATATTAGAAAGAAGGGTGCTTAAAGATCACTCTCCTTTTTTTTTTACAAAGAAAAATTCCAAAACCTGACTTAAAACTATTGCAAAACAAAAACCGTCTCATTCTGGTAAATGAGACGATTTCCTTACTTTTTAAAGTAATTCCAAAAGTTATTTTGTACTTACTTCTTCATTACTCTCTACTGTAGCAAGATATCTTTCGGCATCAAGTGCAGCCATACATCCTGTACCTGCAGCAGTAATTGCCTGGCGGTATTCTTTATCCTGCACGTCGCCCGATGCGAATACACCCGGTATATTTGTTTTAGTACTTTTCCCGCTGGTAATCAGGTACCCGGTACTGTCCATATCCAGTTGTCCCTTAAATATTTCGGTGTTTGGTTTGTGCCCAATAGCGATAAAAAGTCCGGTGATCTTGATCTCCTCTTTTTCACCTGTTTTATTATTTACTATTCGAAGGCCTTCAACCACCTGCTCTCCCAGTACCTCATCAACTTCAGAATTGAATTTTACCTCCAGGTTTTTGGTATTGAAAACCCTGTGCTGCATAGCTTTTGAAGCACGAAGTTCGTCCTTTCTTACCAGCATAGTCACTTTGGTGCAAATATTGGCAAGATAAGTAGCTTCTTCGGCTGCAGTATCTCCTCCTCCAACAATTGCAACTTCCTGGTTTTTGTAAAAGAATCCGTCACAAACAGCACAAGCCGATACACCGCCGCCTCTTAAACGCTGCTCACTTGGAAGCCCTAAGTACTTTGCCGTAGCCCCTGTTGAAATAATCACAGTCTCTGCTTCAACCCAGGTTGAATTGTCAACACACACCTGGTGCACTCCACCTTTTTCTTTGCTAAACTGCACTTCGGTCACCATCCCTATACGCACCTGGGTACCAAACCTTTCGGCTTGTTTCTGGAGGTCTATCATCATCGCAGGACCGTCAATCCCCTCGGGGTAGCCAGGAAAATTATCAACTTCGGTAGTGGTAGTTAACTGCCCGCCGGGTTCCATCCCTGTGTACATTACGGGGTGAAGATCTGCCCTCGCAGCATATATGGCCGCGGTATAACCCGCAGGACCCGAACCTATTATAAGACATTTGATTCTCTCTCTGGTTTCATTCATGATATAAAAATTTCTTGATGTAAAAGTAGTAACTTTAAAAGAAACCTGGAATTTTAAACATACAGATTTGTTATACAGCAATAACTTATGCCATTGATAAGCCGTTTTAGAAGCTCCCGCTATTACCATACCTTTGTGGTATGATCGAACTGTCCTTCTTTAATATCCTGGACCTTTTAGGAACTGTTGCCTTCGCAATCTCGGGTGCACTTTCGGCAATGAACCGCCGGCTTGATCTCTTCGGAATTTTTATCATCGCATTTGTAACGGCTATTGGTGGAGGTACCATAAGAGACATCCTTATAGGCAGCACCCCGGTTACCTGGATGGAAAATACGATCTACATCTACCTTATAGGTTTAGTAACCATACTGGCTATAATCTTCAGAAAAAAACTGGACCACCTCAAAAAATCTCTTTTCCTCTTTGATTCTATAGGCTTGGGAATCTTTACAATAACAGGAGTTGAATTGGGTATACAAAACAACCTCAACCCAATTATCTCCATTACCCTGGGAACAATGACAGGAACTTTTGGTGGCGTTGTAAGAGACATTTTATGTAACGAGATCCCGGTGATCTTTAGAAAAGAGATCTACGCTACCGCCTGTATTGTAGGAGGCCTCGCTTTTATCTTTTTCTATGAATTGGGAATGGCGCAAGATGTGATTTACATCATTACTTCGGTCACCGTGATAGTAATAAGGCTGCTGGCGGTAAAGTTTCATATCTCCCTTCCTTCGTTTTACCTGTCCCAGGAAAATACCCTTCAAAAATAGCATTTTTGACACCTCATTTTTAACAGGAAAAGATTTACAGGAATTACCTGTATTTTATGTAACGATTTCATTTTCAGAAAGTCTTTAAGGTAAACATCAAAATCCCCCGAAGAAATTTGATTACTAACTTTAAAGATATGTGCTATGAAACGTTTTAAATTATTACTGCTGACTTTAATAATTAGTGTAAGCACTGTTATTTATGCTGAAGGATCTAAAAAGATCTACGACCTCAACAGCCTTTCTGCCGAAATTGAGCATATACTTCGGGATGCCAATCAAAATCTTGAAGAAGGACATTCTATCACTGTCTTCTTTTCTGTTTCTGAAGACAAAAGCATTCAATATGTTAGTGTTGCAGTCGAAAAGCCTGAAATCTGCAATTTACTTCGGAAAAAACTGCAATTTAAGAAGCTTGACGGTATAAAATGGCGCGAAGGCATGATCTACGAGCTTTCTATTTCCGGAAGATCACCTGTTGCCTGCCTCAACTATTAATGCGGCAGCTTCTTCCGAAGTAATCCGTAAAGAAAAGCACCCCCCACGGCGCCAAGAAGCACCACTATGACTGAGACATAACCTGCACCTATAAGCGTGTAGATGGGCCCGGGACAGGCACCGGCCAAAGCCCAGCCAAGTCCAAAAATAATACCTCCAAAAAAGTACTTTTTGAAGCCTCTTTCTTTAGAGGCTATTTTTATGGGATCTCCAAAAAAGGATCTTAGGTTCTTCCTTTTGATAATTTGTACTCCAATAATTCCTAAAATTAATGCCGAACCAATGATGCCGTACATGTGAAATGAATCAAACCTGAACATTTCATAGATACGAAACCAGGAAGCAGCTTCAGATTTGTACATCACAATCCCAAAAAAGATCCCTATCAATATATATCCTACTGTTCTTCTCATCTTAGAAAATTATTGGGAATAATAAATGAACCATTACAAGGCCACCAATAAAAAAACCAATTACGGCAATCAATGAAGGCAGCTGCAGGTTGCTTAAACCAGAAATAGCATGACCCGAAGTGCAACCGGCGGCATAACGGGCTCCAAAACCTATCAATACTCCACCCACTAACAGGATCATAATTGACTGAAAATTACCCAGAGCTTCAAGGCTAAAAAGCCTCTCCGGGAGATAAGCTTCCCCGGAACTCATAAAACCTAGTTCTTGCAGATTTAATACGGTTTCTTCAGAAATATTCACCGCATTGCCGTTTGACAGCAAATGCGCCCCTATAAACCCTCCAATTGCTGCTCCCACGATTACCAGCAGGTTCCAGCGGCTGGCTTTCCAGTCTACATTGAAATAATCTGACTTCTTACCTGCCCCGCAAATGGTACACATGGTTTCAAGATTGGAAGACATTCCAAATTTCTTACCCATAAAAATAAGCAGGAACATTACTAACGCTATTAAAGGCCCCGCTACATACCACGGCCAGGGTTCAAGGATCATTTCCATATAAAAAATTTTAGGCAAAGATAAGGCTTCCCATACTCACCCCTAGCAAATCATTAGAAAACCTGATACCGGGATTACTTCAGGAAATCTTTTACATTTTGCAGTACTTTTTCCGAAAGTCTTTTCTGGGTTTCGGCAGCCCAGCCCGCACTTTTATCTGCCGTTATTACCCGCGGCAGATTTTCAGTTTCTGCTGAAAGTTCCTTCTTCCCATCCCCGTCAAAAATGGCAAAATTCCCTTCCTTTTTTATCCAGTCCTGAAATGCTGATTCTTCAAAAGGGAGACCAAGAGAAGTATTGATGAGGATCTTTCCGGTGCCAAAAATGTCAAATTCGGCACTGCTTAGAAGTAGCGTATTTCGCGGAAGGTGAAAGGAAATGACATCTACCGTCTGTAACAAATCCTGCAAAGGCAGGTAACTTATCCCATTTTCAAGATCTTTTTTGCGGGTACGGCTGTAATAAAAAAGTTTTGGCCCAAAGGGTTTGAGACATTTGGCCAGCAGTTGCCCTGTCACGCCAAATCCAATAATTCCAATTTTTTTACCGGTCAATTCCACAGGCATTTCCTGCCATTGTTGTTTACCAAGGCCGTGAAATAACCTTATCAGTTCCGACACTATGAATTCGGCCACGCCGGGATCTCCGTAATCCTTTATCCCGGTAACTCTTACCCCTTTACTGCGGGCAAAGTTCACTGCGACATTAGCCGATTCGTCATCGTATAAACTACAGGCCATGCCGATATATTTAAGGTTTGGAGATTGCCTGATCACTACCTCCGGAATTTTAGTTTTCCAGGAAACAAGAACAGCATCAGCATCTCCAATCCGCTGCAGAAGTTCTTCATTAGAATCGGGAACATTATTGTGTACTTCAATCTTCTCTTCACTCAATTCCTGAAGCTCTTCCATGGCCCAGGGTTCAAGTTTAGTATAATCGACACAAACGATCTTTTCAAATTTCATATTGAATATTGACTATTGTATATTGAAAAACTAGAGCGGGATATTGCCATGTTTACGGTCTATGCGCAGCACTTCCTTATTTTCGAGCATACTAAAAGCCTTCAGTAATTTTCTACGCGTGTCTTTTGGCTTGATAACTTCATCAATAAATCCGCGTTGAGCCGCTTTAAAAGGATTTGCAAATTTCTCTGCATATTCCTTTTCTTTTTCTGAAAGTTTTAGTTCGGGGTCTTCCGCAGCTTTAATCTCTTTTCTAAAGATGATCTCACTGGCACCTTTTGCGCCCATCACGGCAATTTCGGCGGTAGGCCAGGCAAAATTAAGATCGGCCCCAATATGCTTGGAGTTCATCACATCATAAGCGCCACCGTAGGCTTTTCGGGTAATTACAGTTACTCTTGGAACAGTAGCCTCACTTAAAGCGTAAAGCAGTTTTGCGCCGTGAAGAATGATCCCGTTCCACTCCTGGTCTGTTCCCGGCAGGAAGCCCGGCACATCAACAAGAACGAGTAAAGGAATATTAAAGCAGTCGCAGAAACGTGTAAACCTCGCCGCTTTCCTGGAAGACTCCACATCCAGGACACCAGCAAGGCTCATTGGCTGATTGGCAACAATCCCAATGCTCCTGCCTCCCAGTCTTGCAAAGCCCACAATGATATTGTCGGCATAATCTTTATGGATCTCAAAAAAGGTATTTTCATCTATTATTCCCTGAATCACCTCATGCATATCATAAGGCTTATTCGAGCTATCGGGCACTATAGATTCGAGCTCTTCACGCACCTCATCACCAAATTCATAAGGCAGTTTTTCAGGGCAATCCTTATTATTTTGAGGCATATAACTCAGCAGCTTTTTTATGTCTTCCAAACAGCTAATATCATTTGCCGCAGTACGGTGTGTCACCCCGCTTTTAGTAGAATGCGTACTCGCGCCTCCCAATTCTTCGGAAGTCACTTCTTCATTGGTTACCGTCTTCACCACATTGGGCCCGGTAACGAACATATAACTGGTATCCTGAACCATCAGCGTAAAATCGGTCATGGCAGGGGAATAAACTGCACCGCCAGCACAGGGACCCATAATTGCCGAAATTTGCGGAATAACTCCTGAAGCCTGTACGTTTCTGTAAAAGATATCTGCATAACCTCCCAAAGATTTCACACCTTCCTGAATCCTCGCCCCACCGGAATCGTTAAGGCCAATAACAGGAGCCCCCACTTTCATCGCGTGGTCCATAACTTTACAGATCTTTTCGGCGTGGGTTTCAGACAGGGACCCTCCAAACACGGTAAAATCCTGTGCAAAAACATAGACAAGCCTGCCGTTTATAGTTCCGTAACCGGTCACCACCCCGTCGCCGTAATACTGCTGCTCCTCCATCCCAAAATCGGTAGTACGATGTGTTACCAGGATACCAATTTCTTCAAAGGAACCTTCATCAAGTAAATAATCTACACGCTCACGGGCTGTAAGTTTCTTTTGTTCATGTTGTTTTGCTATTCTTTTCTCGCCACCGCCCTTAAGAGCTTCGGCCATTTTCTCTTCCAGCTTTTTTGTATTGTCGCTCATAAAATTCTGCTTCTGGTTTTACTTGTTGGGTAATCTCAATTTCTCCCTGTCCTGTAAATACTGTTTTAATGCAACTAATGCAGCCAATTCGGCTTCGTTACGGGTCTGGGATTCCAGCTTTTCTGCGGAATAATATTTCTTTACAAAATGAGTATCAAAATTTCCACTTCGGAAGGCTTCGTGCTCAAACACAAATTTTCCGAAGGGAAGCGTAGTACTCACTCCTCTTACTTCATAGTTGTTTATCGCCTGAAGCATTCGCTCAATAGCTTCCTCACGGGTCTTTCCGTAGGTAATAAGTTTTGCCAGCATAGGATCGTAATAAATAGGCACTTCCATACCTTCTTCAAAACCATCATCAAGCCTCACTCCCTCTCCAGACGGGGTCTTGTATTTCTCGAGCACCCCCACACTGGGCATGAAATCTTCGAGCGGATCTTCAGCATAGACCCGCAGCTCTAAAGCATGACCCGAAATTTTTAGATCCTGTTGGGAAAAAGCCAAAGCTTCTCCCCGGGCAATCTTAATTTGCTGCTCAACCAGATCTATCCCGGTGATCAATTCGGTTACAGGATGTTCTACCTGCAGGCGGGTATTCATTTCCAGGAAATAAAAATTTCTGTTCTCATCCATGAGGAATTCTACTGTCCCCGCACCTACATAATCACAGGCTTTAGCCACTTTGACTGCAGCTTCTCCCATTTTTTGACGCAAATCTTCATCAAGGATAACTGAAGGAGCTTCCTCTACCACTTTTTGATGGCGTCTTTGAATACTGCATTCGCGTTCAAACAGGTGCAGAAAATTTCCATGAGTATCGGAGAGGATCTGTATCTCGATGTGCCGCGGACTACCCACATATTTCTCAATAAAAACAGAACCATCTCCAAAAGCCGATTCTGCCTCACTTATTGCCCGCTTCATCTGGTCTTCAAGATCTTTCTCTTCCTCCACCACGCGCATACCTTTTCCGCCACCTCCGGCCGAAGCTTTGATCAAGATTGGAAATCCAATTTCAGCGGCAATTTTTTTGGCTTTTTCGGGGTCTGTGATGGCTTTATCGATACCCGGAACCATGGGAATACCGTAATCTTTTACGGCATCTTTTGCAGCCAGTTTGCTGCCCATAACCCTGATTGCTTTAGAACCCGGGCCAATCCATGTAAGGTCATTTTGCTCCACTTTTTCGGCAAAACCGGCATTCTCACTTAAAAAGCCGTAGCCGGGATGGATCCCGTCAACCCCAAGATCTTTTGCGACTTCAATAATTTTATCCCCACGCAGGTAAGATTCATTTGAAGAAGCTTCCCCTATACATACTGCCTCATCTGCAAATTTTACGTGAGGTGCGTTACGGTCAACCGTAGAGAATACTGCGACAGTTTTTATTCCCATTTTTCGGGCCGTCTTCATAATTCTAAGGGCAATTTCGCCCCTATTGGCTATAAGTATCTTTTTCATTCTGATTTTTTAATTTGGAAATTGGTGCTTGAAAACCGGAACTTATGTTTTACTCCATTTCAATAAGCAACTGGTTTTTATCTACCGTTTGCCCTTTTTCGACCGTAACTGTTTTTACCACTCCGTCGCGTGGCGCAGTCAGGGTATTTTCCATTTTCATAGCTTCAAGAACTAAAAGGTAATCTCCTTCCTTTACCTCATCCCCTGCCTTTACCTGTACATCCAGGATCATTCCGGGCATAGGTGCTTTAATATCATTGATTACCTGTGCGGCGGCCAGGCTCAATCCCATATCTTCAATGAGCAGATCGAGTTCATTGAAAATTTTCACCTCGTAGGGTGAAGAATTGACTTTGACAGTGTAAGAACGATCTAAAAAATCGGATTTTTGAAGACCGGTTGTGAATGATCGATGGTTGTGGAGCACGTGGCCAGGCCCGTCATTATTCTCCTGTAGATCAAGAGCTTCTATTTGTTCCCGGGTAAACTCGAATTCCATGCTCCCGTTTACCTTTACTTTATATTTTTCTTCCATTTATGCGTTTTTTATGCGCTTTTTGGTAAATATAAAAAATAATAATCCGGGAATTTTAGGAAATTTTGAATTATAGGCAAAAAAAAAAGCCACACAAAGGTGACTTTTTCCACTCAATATTTCAAGCCTCATTACCTGAAAAGTTCCTGAATATCCTGTGGCACTGGCATGGGCTGTAAAGGGGGGACATTAGCTCCTCCCGTATTTCCCAAAGGAATTTTACCCACAAAAGATTTTACACCTCCAATAAGCAGCCGGGGCAATTGTCCCAGTACTTCTTTAGCATCTTTTATACCTATACCAAACTTTAGCATAAGCCAATGTGCATAAGAATGTTCCCAGGGATAAGCCTGCCCAATGATATGCGCCCGCTCAAGATGGTGCCATGCATGGATAAAATCCCCCTGCCGCAAAGCCTGTTTATACTGAACAAGTTCGCGCAGGTAGAAATATTTAATCCGCTTCGGAATTTTAGTATAAAACTTCATCTTTGAAGATTAACTGAATTTCTTAATGTCTTCACTTAGGTCAAAAACCCTGGTCTTCGGAAAATGGTTCTCAATAATACTGCTCCCTGCCGAAGATCTATACCCACCGGCACAGTGCACTACTATAGGCTTATCTGCAGGAATTTCATTAGAACGCTCCCTTAGTTCATTAAGAGGAATGCTAATAGCACTTTTAAAGATCTTTCCCTGGGCTACCTCACTATCATTCCGGATATCTACAATGTTGTATTTTTCCTGATTATTTTTGAAATCTTCCAAATCGAAACTATCTGAACTTTCCAATAAATTACGTGAAAGGCTTACCACGCCTCTCACCTGCTTTTCATAGCCTATTTTAGCAGTTCGCTCCAGGATTTCGCCTACCTGTTCAACGCTGTCTACCACAAGGTAAAAAGGTTCTTCCGGTTTAACGATAGCCCCCAGCCAGGTTTCAAACTTGTCATTTTCACTACGGGCCATAATATTAATGCTGTTCGGTAAATGCCCTTTTTTAAAGGTGTCGGCATCGCGTACATCAACAACAGTGATCCCTTCTTCCACTTTATCTACCAAAAGCTGAAGCTTAACAGCGGCCTTTGTCTGCTGTACATTTTCGGCTCCGGTTTTGTTTACATCTACATTAAATCCGAAGTAATGCGGAATAAATGGCTGATCCTGCAAAATGGTTTCCACGAACTTTTCTTCTGTTTGCTCCTGAAATGCCCAGTTGTACTTACGTTCGTTTTCAAGGGTACTGCTGGAATCTGTGCTCATATTCTTTCCGCAGAGCGATCCTGCGCCATGAGCGGGATAAACCAATGCCTCGCCCGGCAGATCATTGTATTTGTTTTGAATAGTGTGGTACATGGCCTTTGCAAGCTCTACCCTTTTCGCAGTCATGTTTCCCACTTTTTCCCTAAGATCGGGCCTGCCAACATCACCTATAAACAAGGTATCACCAGTAAATAAAGCAGTTTTCTCATTAGCTTCAGCAACAATAGTGATACTATCGGGGGAATGTCCCGGGGTATTTATTGCTTTAAAAGTTACCTGCCCCATTTGAAGCGACTCTCCTTCATCAAAAGCTTTATGTTCATAATCGGCACCAAGAAGTTTACTTACATAAATAGTAGCACCTGTTTGTTCGTGGATCTGGCAATGACTACTAACAAAATCGGCATGGGGGTGGGTTTCAAAAACTGCCACAATTTGTGCATTTTCCTCTTCAGCATATCGATAATACTGTAAAGGATTTCTACTGGGATCAACCAACGCCATCTTCCCATCACTTACTATGGCATAGGAGTAGTGTGCAAGGGGACTATCTTTAAATTGTTTGATTTTCATGATGTATATTTTAAATTCTTCAGCTACGGGTATACCCCATAAAAAGCCAGGACAAAAATACCCTTTTTTGGCAGGATGATACGTAACAAGGGTTACAGAAGATATTTTTCGAAATTTACAGCTGTTATTCTATTCAAATTCAGCACAGTTGCCTGAGGGAACATAAACCCCTGCAGCCTGTTGATAAACCAAAGTAGCACCAAGGTGTCCGGTATAAGTAAGGGTACCGGTGCCGGTAGCCAGCAAGAGGATCAGGATTATTCTGAATAATATATTATTAAAAATAGGATATTTAAGCTGCCTTAAAAGATCTACTCCCAGGCCAGCAGTAAAAAGCCAGGCAGTAGTCCAGGCCATATTTTCATGATCTTTTAAAACAGTAGGATCACAAATTTTTCTTGAAACTATACCATCTGCAAGGTCTCCGGTAAAAATAGCGATCCACACTGTAATAACCCCGGCAATAAGTAAAACAGTTCCTCCCCGCTCCCATAGGTCGCGGGAGTATCTTAACGCTATTACCTTAAACAAGAAAGCCACCACCAGCAAGGCGATGGGGAAATGGACAGACAGAGGATGAAAAACCTCTGTCCGCCAAAAATCGGGTATTTCTTCCATATTTATTCGAGGACCCTAACCGCCAATGGATTAAGTCTTTTCCCTTCTTTTTCTACCTCAACTTCCACTTTCATGCCCTCTTTCAAAGTAGAGAATTCAACGCTGTTCCCATCACGGGTAAGGCTTGTACTATCGCTAAAATAGAGTTCGAGGATTTGGTTCTCATCAGTTTCAACATAGATCTCTGTCTTTGAGGGTTCTACTTCCTGAATTGTTCCCTGGTAAGTTCCCGATTCCACTACATCTGTGCTTTCACCACAGGCAAAAAACAAGAAAATTGCAGAAAATAACAGAGAATTGACAAATTTGGTTTTCATAAGTTTTAATTTAGTTTACGGTTGTTTCGAACCTCTAATTTACCTAAAATGCTGTTCTTCCCAAAACCCTATGAAACTTATGTAACAAATGTGACACATATTTTTCAGATCAATTATTACTTTTGCTCCTCATGGGTTTTAAAAACTACATAGCGGCATTTTTGGTCCTTCTTTTCTTTGGAAAGATGGTCTCAATAGATGCAAAACTCTTAGGGATCATTTTAAATGCTTCTGAAGTTACCCTGGTAAATAAAATGTGTCCTAAACAGCAACTGGACAAGGATTCTCCAGATGAATTTGCACAGGCAGATTTAGAATCTCATTTTGAATTTGACTACCTATGCCAGGTGGCTTTTGACTTTAAGCCGGACGAGGAGGTCAATATTGTTACCCACGACAACTTCAAAAAACACAGTTACCGGGCGCCGGGGATTTTTTCTATTTCCCGGAACAAATTCTATCCGCCCCCCAGGGTTTAATTTCAATTCCTGAAAATTATTCCGGCTGAAAATCTGGCTCTCTGCAGATTATCACAGCCATTATACATTCATTTTATTAATTACTACAATGACCACTACAACCTTAGTGAGCCGTCGTTCGGTACAAATTTTCCGAATGATGTTAAGCGGGATATTTCTTGTAGCGAGTTCAAGCCATTTATTCAAAGTGGAAAAAACGCTGCAACGAATAGAGCAGGCCAGTTTTAAAGGTATAGCCTATTTTTTTGGAGAACCGCGTGTAATGGTGATCGCCTCCGGAATTGTGATGCTCCTGGCAGGAATAAGTTTATTAATTGGGTTCAGGACCCGATGGGCAGCAGTAGTTTTACTTGCCGTTCTTATTCCGATTACTCTGACCATTCAGGTAGGACAGATCACGACCCTTGGCCCTTTATTTAAAAACATCGCTATTATGGGCGGGCTTGTTTTCTTCATATTAAACGATTTCGATAAACCTCAAAATACAAATCATGAAAAAGATATTTTATAGCAGCATATTAATCATGTTCGCATTATTTACAGTTAATACTCAGGCGCAAACACAGCCTTCAGAAAACACGAATTACGTAGTTCTTACCAGAAAAGTCCCCCAGTTAAAACCTATTCTTTTGGCGGCACAGGAACTTGCTAAACAAGACGGACATCATTTTGGAGATTTCCAGGTAGTAGTTTGTGGTAAGGCTGTTCAAAACCTCACCAATGAAGAAATGATGAAGGATTTCATCTCGCAGGCCGGGCAGGCAAATGTTACCATAAATGCATGTGGTTTCTCCCTGAAAAAGTTTGGAGTGGATCGCGAAAAACTGCACCAGAGCTTAAATGTGGTAGAAAACGGTATTCTCTACAACTTTGAATTACAAAAGAAGGGTTATTTAAGTATTGAATTATAATATCAACAAAAAACGAATTTATCATGAATAAGAAACTGAAAAAGAATTTAATAGAATACGGAATTATAGGAGCAGTCCTGATTGGCCTTTTTGTCACCGGCCTGCACACAGAGGTGTTTGGATTTCTGCAACGTGGAATTTTAGCCACCGGAATTATGGACCCAAAAATTGAAGAAAAAGCTGATATAGCTGCGGTAACTCCGGCCAAAGGTGCAGTCCTGGACCTTAACCTGGTCAATTCCAAAGGTGAAAAAGTTAATATGGAGCAGTTTCGCGGAAAAGTTATTTTTCTAAACTTCTGGGCCACCTGGTGTCCTCCCTGTATCGCTGAGATGCCAGGAATTAATAAGCTTTACCAGGATGTGAAAGACGACAATGTCGAATTTATAATGCTCTCTGTAGATCAAAACTTTGAGAAAGCTAAAAAGTTTAAGGATAGAAAAGGTTACGGTTTTGAGATCTATAAAGCTGCAGGACCAATACCCCAAATGTATTCTACCCGCAGTATTCCCACTACCTATGTGATAGATGCCGATGGTAATCTTGCACTTACCCATCTTGGAATGGGGGATTTTGACACAAAAGATTTCAAACAGTTTCTAACCGAGCTTCAATAGAGAAATGGCTACCCTAACCCGGTAGCCTTTCCTTTAATCAAAAAGAATTCATGAAAACAAAATTTTTGAGCCTCCTGCTGGCATTATTCTCATTTCTTCCTCACGTAGCACAGGTGCAGGAAGCACCGGAATGGCAGGTAAAGGCAGATAATAATGATGCTGTACCGGGAGATGAGGTTATCATAACATTTACTGCCGATATACCTCAGGACTGGTACATGTACTCTAGTGATTTTGATCCCAACCTGGGGCCAATGCTTACAGAATTCAATTTTGATCCTTCCGAAAAATTTGAACTTTTGGGAGAGATCATACCGGTAGAGCCCAAAGAAAAATATGAAGAAATCTGGGAAGGAGATGTTACCTACTTTATCGAAAAAGCGATTTTTGAGCATAAGATCAAACTCATTGGGGAAAAACCGGTGATCTCGGGAAGTGTTACCTACCAGATCTGTTCAGATGTGACCGGACAATGTATTCCCTACGAATCGGAGTTCTCTATTGACCTTTCAGGGGAAAAAGCAGGTGCAGCAGCAAATACTGTAAATCCTTCTAACACTTCAAGTCAACCACCTCTTACAGAATTGGAGCCGTTTACCAACACCTTCGAGCCTGTGGAAGAAGAAAAAGGATGGATGGGATTAATGACCTTCTTCCTCATCTCATTTGGTGCAGGACTGGCAGCCTTGCTTACTCCCTGTGTTTTTCCCATGATCCCCATGACCGTTACATTCTTTACAAAATCCAGCGGTAGCCGCTCAAGGGGAATTTTGAATGCGGTTATCTATGGTGTTTCAATCATAGCTATATATACCCTCGTAGGAACGGTTTTCGCTTTAATATTTGGAGCTGGTTTTGCTAATTTTTTAAGCACACACTGGCTTCCCAATCTTTTGTTCTTTGCGATTTTTGTATTATTCGCTCTCTCCTTCTTTGGATTGTTTGAAATAAGATTGCCGAATAAACTGGTGAATAATATTGACACGCAGGCCAATAAAGGTGGTTTATCAGGTATATTTTTTATGGCTTTTACACTTGTACTTGTTGGCTTTAGCTGTACAGGTCCCATCGCAGGAACTATTTTACTGGAAGCCGCCAGTGGACAGGCAATTAAACCTTTAATAGGAATGTTAGGTTTTTCTACTGCCTTTGCAATTCCATTCACGCTCTTTGCGATCTTCCCGGGATGGCTTAGTTCCCTGCCTAAAAGTGGCGGCTGGCTCAATACTGTAAAGGTTGTTCTAGGGTTTCTGGAACTCGCGCTCGCGCTTAAATTTCTTAGTATGGTAGACCAGGTTTATCACTGGAACCTCCTTGACCGGGAAATTTATTTGGCCCTGTGGATCGTAATTTTCACTCTGCTCGGATTTTATCTTTTAGGAAAGATCATTTTTCCACATGAACAGAAATCTGAAAGCACTTCTATATCACGATTGCTCAGCGCAATCTTGGTGTTTAGTTTTGTGGTCTATCTTATCCCCGGACTCTTTGGTGCACCTTTAAAAGCACTCGCAGGTTACCTACCGCCAATGAGTACCCATGATTTTCAACTCCTGAATACAGATGTATCTTCGGAACAGGACGCACTTGCCGCAGAATGTGAACAGCCGAAGTACGACGATTTCCTCGAACTGCCCCATGGCATCAAAGGATATTTTGATTACGAACAGGCGCTTGCCTGCTCAAAAAAGCAAAATAAACCCATTTTTATAGACTTTACCGGCCACGGCTGTGTGAATTGTCGGGAAATGGAAGCCGCTGTATGGAGTGATCCTGCAGTCTTGAAAAGGTTAAAAGAAGATTACATAGTGGTCGCCATGTATGTGGATGAAAAAACAGAACTCCCCAGGGAAGAATGGTACACTTCTGTTTACGATAATAAAATAAAAAAGACCATTGGCAAACAGAACATGGATTTCATGATCCAGAAGCTTAATGCCAACGCGCAGCCTTACTACACCCTGGTTGGAGACAATGAAGAGTTACTTTCTCCTCCAAGAGCATATGATCTTGACGTACAGGAATTCGTAGAGTTTCTGGATGCCGGAAAAGCCAAATATGAAGAAAGCTTAGACAATTCGGAACCTCCATTTTTAGGGCAGGCAGGAAATTAAGATCACTTTTTAAAAATTAAATACCCGCAGTTGAGTCGATTTTACTGCGGGTTATAATTACTTCTTCTGGGCTACAAAGCGTATCACTGCTCCCAGGCCGTCATGCCCATTCCCTTCTTTTAAATCTACTTCGGTTTCATACAATTCCAGGAATTTGAGACTTCCAAAATCCTGTTTTATCTCCTCCATAGAAAATAATAAAGCTTCATCTTTTGGACCTCCAACTGCCGGATTTTTCTCCTGATAGATCTTATGCTTTTTGCTGAAGCCTTCAAAGAATATCAACCCGTCCCTTCGCAAATAAGAGATCAATAACTCGTGATAATTTTTTCTAACTTCTACAGGAAAATGAGCATAAACCAAACTTACGGCATCAAAATCCCCTTTTTCAAACCCCAGGTCTGGCAGTTCCCCCACCCGGTAATCCAACCCGACCTCATGTTTCTTAGCAAGTTTTTCAGCTTTCTTTTTGGCTTCTGCACTTATATCAAAAGCAGTTACTTTCCAGTCACATTTAGCTGCGAAAACGGCATTTCTGCCTTCTCCTTCAGCAGCAAATAATATTTCCCCGGGATCGAACTGAGTAAACCGCGAGTGAAAATATTCATTAGGCACCTCTCCATATATGTATTCTTCACTATTGTACCTATCGTTCCAAAATTCTTTCATCTCTTTTCTAATTTATTTTTTCTTCTGAAAACTGCAAAAAGTAAAATTTTGTGTTCCGCCTGAAGGTGTTTGATGATCTACATTCTTTCCGTTCAACATGCTGAATTCCTTCTCAAAGAATTGGCATATGTCATTCACAGAATATCTCTGTACTGCAAGTCCGCTGCACTTTTCGGGTCCTTTATCCGAAAAAGTTCCCATAATAACATAACCACCGGGTTTTACTGCCTTTTGTACCCTTTCCAAATAATCCTTTTTTTGATCATCACCGGTAAGAAAATGAAACGCAGCCCTATCGTGCCACAGGTCGTAATTCCTTTCCGGTTCAAACTTGGAAGCATCGACAATGATCCATTTTACTTCATCGGCTTTTTCGCACATCCGCTCTTTTGCCCGCTCTATAGCTTTTGAAGAGATATCTACTACTGTCACATCTGTATATCCTAAAGAAACCAGAAATTCGGCAAGGAAGCTATCTCCTCCCCCAATATCTATTATTGCTGCGTCTTTAGAAATTCCGCAGCTTCTTATAAGCTCAAGGGATATTTGTGGCATAGGCTCATACCAACTCACCTCGGTTGGTGCTTTTTCTGAATATACCTTATCCCAATGTTGCTGACTCTCGTTCATATTTTTCATCTTTATTATCAAATAGCCACCAGGCTTCCTGTTGGTAAACTGAAGTAAAATCTACAGGTTCTCCATTTCGTGGAGAAATGAAGTTGAGGTTTGCCTTTTTTGCCGCTGTTACAAACCTTTGTATCGGCTCATTCCATGGATGGTAAGAAAGCACAAATTTTCCCCAATGCACGGGAACCACTGTTTTTGCCTGCAGGTCTAGTGCTGCCTGTACGGTTTGCTCCGGGAACATATGTATTTGGGGCCAGTATTCGCCGTACTGTCCACATTCCAGCAACGCAAGATCAAAGGGGCCATGTTTTTCTCCTATTTTCTTAAAACTCCTGTCATATCCCGAATCTCCGCCAATAAAAATTTTTAAACCGAAGATCTCAAGCACAAAAGAAGACCACAAGGTTTGGGCCCGCTTAATACCGCGGCCTGAAAAATGCCTGGATGGGGTGGCACTAACCCGAACATCAGTCTGTATCTCCTTTGACTCCCACCAATCAAGCTCATCAATTTTGCCATTTTTGACACCCCAGTTTTCCAGGTGTTCTCCTACGCCCAAAGAGGTTACAATCCTCCCGATCTTTGGCTCCAATTTTTTTATACTAGGGTAATCTAAATGATCGTAATGATCATGAGTAATAATAAGCAGGTCTATTTTCGGCATATCTTCAGCATTAAAAGCATCTGCGCCCTCAAAAGCTTTTCCGAAGAAGCGAAAAGGGGAAGCATTGCCGCTAAAAACCGGATCTACCAGCACAGTATAGCCATTAATTTGAAGCAAGTAAGAAGAATGCCCAAACCACACGAGCTGTGGCTTTTCGGGATCGAGATTTTTAAGGTCGGTTTTTAAATGTGGCAACTCTCCTGCAGGTTTTACAGAAGAAGGTCGCAAAATCATCTTTTTGAGGATGGTGAACATTGAAGCATCATCCGGATTTACCGAAGTTACCTCAACATTCTTAAAACTGCCTTCCCGGTAGTGCCGGGAGTTTTTTATCCGCTGCAGGCGATGCCCCGTCGGAGTTTTTCCAAATCTCTTCATCATAGCTAATCAAATTCTTCCTTTAAATTTAGGAAAAAATCTCCCGGTATTCCTCCTGTACATGGCATATTCAGGAAAGACCTTTAAAAGCAGCTTTTCTTCATACCTGCTTTTTAAATAGAAGAAAATATACAACAGTAAACTGATTACCAACTTATAACCCGAGCCAAACCACACCGAAAGCCCTAAAGCCATAAAAATCACACCTGAATAAATGGGATGTCGCGCAAAGGCAAAGGCGCTACCTGTAACGAGTTTTGCAGATTTACGGGGGCTGGGAAAAGGAGATAGACTGGTTTTCATCTGAAAAAAAGCAACCAACACCAGTACAAAACCCACCACAGCACCAGCTAAGCCCAGGCCTTGAAGGTTTTCTGACAATTCAAAATTCCATGCTTCTACAGGTATGATCCATACGAGCAACAGCAAAATTTGAAGTGCGACAAGAATTTTATCTTTTTGTGGGACAGCCATACTTCTGAATAATATTTTAATTCGGTTTGCTCATCTTCCGGAAGGTAACAAGAGAAAAATTAAATTCCAGTATCTATTGTCCAACTTCATCTTCTCCTGTTCTAAAAATCTTGATCATCCCGAAAGATTTCATTAAATGGAAAAGTCCGGGGAGAATTACCCCTCCTCCAATCAACAACATCACACCGAGATTTTGGATCACGCTGTGAGGAGGCAGCCCCTCCAGTAAACTTAATTCCTTCCCCGCAGTAATAATGATATAGGGAAAATGGGCATAAAGGGCAGCGAATAACACGAAAACCACCTGTAAGCCTGCAAGATACCTGCTGGCGATCCTGTTCTGCCTTTTGATGGCTCTCCATAGCGGTATCAATAAGAGGGCCGACATACCAACGGCACCCAAAGAAACAGGATTATGAATGAAATCCTGAATAAACAGCACCTCCTGCACATAGCCGTAAATGATCAAAATAAAGCCCAGTAAAACCAGGGCAATAGTAAAATAAGCCGATTTGCGGCTGAAGATTTTTCTCACCTCTCCCTCAGTTTCTCCAATCAACAATGTGGAGGCAAGAAAAGCACAGAGGGCAGCATAAAAGAGCCCAACAAGCAAGGTGAATACATTGAACCAGGGTAGCATGTAAAGATCATAAAAGCTGTAACTGGAGAAATCTTCAGCAAGAATGATCTTTCCGCCTATTAAAGCTCCAAAAGACATTCCCAGAAAAACCGGTGTAATAAGGCTGGAAATTCTAAACATCCAGTTGTACCACACCTGAGATTCGTCTACAATGGCATCGTAATGACGGAATATAAACGCCACCCCTCTCATGGTAATACCCAGCAGCACCAGCACAAAAGGCACGTGCAAATAGATCACGATCACATTAAAGTAAGCAGGAAATGCAACCCATAAGATCACTAACAGGATAATGAGCCAGATGTGATTGGCTTCCCAAACGGGCCCCATGACCCTGTAAATGGTATCACGGGTGGTTCTTTTATTTCGTGGGGAAGAAAATAATTCTACTATCCCTGCGCCAAAATCTGCACCCCCAAGCAACACGTAAAGCAACAGGGAAAACAACAGGAAGAAAAGGACAACATACAGCATAATTAATCTTTTACAGCATTAAGAACTTTGATTTGTCTTCTCATTAACCAGGTAACGGTGAGGGCAAGAACAAGGTATACTACCACATACATGTAAAAACTGAATTCCATTCCTGGCATTGGGGTCACAGCTTCACTGGTTTTCATAAAGCCATAGATGACCCAGGGTTGCCGGCCCACTTCGGTCACCACCCAGCCTGCTTCTACCGCTATAAAACCTAAAGGTGCCAGGAAAACAAAAAGCAGCCAGTACCATTTCCGCTTTAAAAGCGATTTGTACTTCAGGCTAATAAAATAGAGCAATCCGGCTATCATAAGCAGGGTTCCAATTCCCACCATGACCTGGAAAGCGTAATGCACCACGGCCACCGGCGGGAGCTCGTCTTCCGGAAAATCCTTTAGCCCCACCACCTCGGCATCAAAATCGCCAAAAGCCAAAAACGAAAGCGCCCCCGGAATTTCTATTTTATGAGAGACTGTTTGCTGTTCTTCATCTACAATTCCTCCAATATAAAGCGGCACATTGGTATCAGTTTCGTAATGAGCTTCCATGGCAGCTAATTTCACCGGCTGCCGTTCTGCTATATCTTTTGCTGAAAGATCTCCGCTCAAAGGCTGTAGAAAAGCAGCTACAGCACCAAACACCACAGCAATCTTAAAAGCTTTTTTGTGAAGTTCTGGCCTTTTATTGCGGTAGACCTGAAAAGCATGTACTCCTGCCACGGCAAAACTGGTTGCTACAAAAGCCGCTAAGGTCATATGCAGGGCCTGGGTGAACCACGCCGGATTCAGTAACGCCTGCACCGGATCTATATTGATATATTCACCATTCACATAATCAAATCCTGTGGGCGCATTCATCCAGCCATTGGCCGATACCACCAAAATTCCTGATGCAACCCCCGATATCCCGATAATGATGCCCGTAAACCAATGGAATTTCTCAGGTAGTTTGTTCCACCCATAGAGATAGAAACCCAGGGCAATGGCTTCTACAAAAAAAGCTGCCCCTTCAAGCGAGAAAGGCATTCCTATAATAGGCCCGGCATGTTTCATAAATTCCGGCCACAGCATTCCAAGTTCAAAAGAAAGCGCCGTTCCTGAAACTGCTCCTGTAACAAAGAAAATAGCCACGCCTTTCTGCCAGGCTTTGGTCAGTTCTAAATATAACGGATTCCGGGTGTTGAGCCATTTCTTATGGGAGACGACCATAAAAAAAGGCATTACCATCCCTATACAGGCAAAGATGATATGAAACCCGAGGGTGAAGGCCATCTGCAAACGTGCAAAATCAAGATTTTCCATTAACCGTGAATTTATATTAAACAAAAGTTCCCGGAAAATGTCATTTTCGGGGATCCTTTAAAAAATTTCTTTCCAAAAAATATACAGCCCCATCACCAGCACAAACCAGCCAAATCCTTTCTTCAGCTTTTTTCCATCAATAAACTTATTGAGCCAAATCCCTACATAGATCCCTGCAATAGAAATCACAGTAAAAACAAGAAGAAAGCCCCAGTTGATTTCGAGATTTTGAATATCTCCAATAAACCCTATCAAAGATTTTACGGCAATGATCACCAGCGACGTGGCAACAGCCCTCTTCATAGGCAGTTTGGCCATAAGCACCAATGCAGGAATGATCAAAAATCCGCCACCGGCACCCACAATTCCTGTAAGCACTCCCACAATCGCTCCTTCCAGGGTGATGAACAAATAGTTATACTTCACCTGTTTTGGTTTGGCATCTTTTTCTGAAGGCTCCAAAATCATAGAAACCGAAGCTATCATCATAATAAGCGCAAAGAACAACATGATCCCAATATTCTTGGTGACAGTGAGGTCTCCAATCGTAATGATCGTTTGGGGTATGGCAGGTATGAGAAATTTTCTTGTAAGGTAAACAGCTATAAAAGCGGGAATGGAAAAAACTACAGCAGTTTTAAGATCTACTCTTTTCTTTTGAAAGTTCCTGATAGATCCAAACAAAGAAGTTGCGCCCACCACAAACAGCGAGTATGCCGTTGCCGTCACAGGATTTATAGAAAGCAGGTATACCAACACAGGTACAGTTAAAATTGAACCACCACCGCCAATAAGGCCCAGCACCACTCCAATTATTAAAGCTCCAAAATACCCGAGAATTTCTGTTATACCCATTATGAAAATTTTCAGCCCAAAATTAGCTTTTCATAGCTGCAGAGTCTGTAACAAAGGTCACACTTAAAGATCATGAACCATAATACTGTTGCGTTGCAGCCCAATTTTCCCATCCAGTTCAAGTTTTTTAAGAAGGCGTGAAACTACCACCCTCGAGGTGTGAAGGTCATAAGCAATCTCCTGGTGCGTCACCTGTATCTGTTCGGTTTTATTGATCTTGGCCTTGTCCTGCAGGTATTTCATAAGGCGCTCATCCATATGAAGAAACGCAATGGTATCAATGGTATCGAGCATCTCGGTCAACCGGCTGTGGTAACTTTCAAAGACAAAATTCCGCCAGCTCTTAAACCGGGAGGTCCATTCTTCCATTTTTTCTATGGGAATCATCACCAGGCTCGTGTCCTTTTCGGCAACGGCCCGTATTTCACTTTTTGTCTGCCCCAGGCAACACGAAAGGGTCATGGCACAGGTATCGCCACGTTCCAAAAAGTACAGTAAAAGTTCATCGCCATCTTTGTCTTCCCGCAAAATCTTAATTGCGCCTTCAAGCAATAACGGCATCTGCTTTACGT
Organism: Salinimicrobium profundisediminis; assembly: GCF_026241755.1. Classification (GTDB taxonomy): domain Bacteria; phylum Bacteroidota; class Bacteroidia; order Flavobacteriales; family Flavobacteriaceae; genus Salinimicrobium; species Salinimicrobium profundisediminis. Next base: position 25,127 of record NZ_JAPJDA010000023.1, on the reverse strand, counting down.
AATCTCCAATATCAATAATGATCCCGCCCGATTTTACTTCTTTAAGGCTCCCAAACTTCAGCATTTCCTGCAGCAGTTCTTCCTCAAATATAAAATGGTAGGCGTCTCTAAGTTCTTCTTCGAGCATAGCTGTGCGTTTGCTTTGGTAAATTTAGGGTATTTCACACATTTTTGCCCTACAAATCCCTTAGTTTCCGGAGGATGTTTTGTTTACAAAATTCTATCTAAGTATCGCCCCTATTACTTCGGAAGGAATTCTGAAATAAGTAAAATAAATATTTCAGATTTTTGGGAGGTACAAACCACCTAATTGCACGGCAACTGATCGTTATTTCTGAACCGTAGCTCTCCTGTTTTTCGGCTTTTTCCGAAGTTAAGATCCCCGAAAAACTGCAAACATCAGTTCTTTACCCTGTTTGAAGATTCCTTATCTTTAAGCCGAACTAAAAAGGTAAATTTTGAAAGGTTTTTCTTCTGTATCCCGACTTCTGTTTATCATGATCTCCTTCCTGCTGCTCTCCTGCCAGGAAAAGGAAAAAGTCACCGAAATGGATCTTCTGTTCTCTTCCCTGCATGCCGATCAGGCTAAATGGTGGCGATATCACAAAACCAATATAGATTTGTCTTCAGATTTTCTTCCGCTGGGGGAAGATGGTGACAGCATCTCAAAAAAGGCATTTTTTGAAGCCCTTTTGACAGGGGAATTTATCGCCATAGAAAAGAAATCAAATGCAGCGCGAGATCAATATCAGCTGTTTAAGCTCACAAAAGAATCTGATGGGGATATAAGCTACACCATCTCGGCCGACAGTTACCGCGAGTACAAACATTTTATGATGGAAGGCCAGCAATTTCCCGATTTTAAACTCACTGCTCTCGATGGGAAAACGTATTCAAAAGAGGCACTTTTAGGCAAAACCCTGGCGGTAAAGACCTGGTTTCTTAACTGCAAACCCTGTATAGAAGAAATGCCGCAGCTCAACCAACTGGTCGAAGAATACCGAGAAAATGAAGATGTGGTTTTTCTAAGTCTTTCCTTAGATACCAAAGCCGAATTGCAAAAATTCCTTGCTGAAAGGGAATTCAAATACGCTGTTGTACCTCAACAAAAGGCATTTATTGAAGATACTTTGGGGTTTTCAATTTATCCTACCCACATTATTGTTGAGCCTTCAGGAAAGATTAAAAAAGTGGTGAACACTGCTCCCGAAATGATCGCAGCCCTAAAATCTATGAATAAAGGATAAGGGCTAATTGTTTGTGATTAGAACCGGGGACAAAAAACACCCTCCAAAAATGACATTTTTGGAGGGTAATATACTTACCTGCTTTCCAGGCCGGCTTTGATTTCGAGCACTGCTGCTTCCCATCTATCCAGGCCTTTTTCAAAAGCTTCTTTCTTTTTAATAAGCTCCTGTTGAGCAAGTTTTCTGTAATGAGAAACTCCTTCGAGCAAATTATTACAGAAGCCCGTCCAGCCCTTAATATCTCTGGGCACAGGATTAAAAGTGTTCTTGATTTCCTCTTTTAGATACTCCACGTAAAGCTGAAGTTCTTTTACAAACATATGTGGCCGTTGAGGATCTACAGGCAGCTCCTGCCTACCATAAATGTGATCGCTCATCTCCTGCAAGCTTGCTTGTTTACTGTAATTTACAATGTTTGGCCCGGGGCAAATAGTCACGGCATCAAGCTTTTCTACAATAGGAACCTTATAATTAATTCCGGCAGAACTACTTAGGCCAATGCAAAGACATTCTTTGCTAAGCAAATCGTCTACCTGCAATTGGTATTCTTCTTCAGGCAAACCTGCTTTTTCCAGCTGTTCCAGCTTTAGCTTCTGGTATTTTCTCGAAGCCGTACATATAGGTTCTTTGGTAAATTCGGTATTTGAAACCAGGTACTTTTCGGTACAGGGGCTTCCGGGTTTCCTGCGGTCAATTCTTTGCTGTCTCTCTACATTGGCACTGGTATTCTTCAGGTAATTGAAGCGCACTCCCAGCGGTGAGGCTTTGCTAAGTACCACATCATTTTCCTTACTTTTCCGCAGCAGTTCAAGGGTATTCGCATCTACAGTTGTAGCTTCGGGGCACAGCAAAAAGGGTGTTCCCCAGCCGGTGCCGTTAACCCCGTAATATCCGTAAAGCAATTGTTGCTCGGCTGCAGTTCCAATTCCGCCCTGTACCGTAATATTAACAGGGTGTGGCTTGTCAAAACCTGCTTCTCCCCTGGCCTGTATTGCCGGATTGTAAAGGCTGAAAAGTGCCTGTTCCAGTTCTTCTTTTTTACTTCGGAATTCTTCCAGAATTGGTCCCAGTAAATATCCCTGGGTGGCAAAAGCATGTCCGCCACAATTCAATCCCGATTCAATCCTGAATTCGCTCACCCAAATGCCCTTTTTGGCAAGGTACTTTCCCTGGATAAGTGCCGAACGGTAATCGCTCACCTTGATGATCACTTTCTTTTTGAACCTGCCCCATGCCGAAGCATCAAATTCCCTGAAGTTTTCGAGGTAGTTGAACAATCTCGGATTCATCCCGGCAGAAAAAATCACGGCTGAATTTTCGAGTTCACTTTCGGCATAAGCTTTTAGTGCTCCCAAAGCGTCAGAACCATCGGGAAGGATCTCTCCGTTTTTTCCGGTGTTGTTCTTATCTACTTTGGTCATGATGTTCACTTCAATCCCACCGGGACTAATATGCTTCCGAAGAAAACTTTCCAGCTCTGCTTTGGCTTCGCCATGAGATTGTAAAAACTGCTCGTATTTTTCTTTGAGGCCACTTTCTTCGGGCAGCATCTCAAAATACTTCACAATTTCTGATCCCTTTTCAAAAGCCGAGGCTTTGAGTTTTTCGAATTTAGATTGCACATTTCGGTTGACCAGGTTAAGATAGTCGGTGATGCGTCGCACGCGGTAATTTTCCTCGTGCTTTTCAATGGGCACATAGATCTCATTGTTTTCCTGGTAATAATGCTTTCTCATCATCTCAATGAGATTGTCTTCAATGATAGACAATGCAGAGGTAATACCATAGTGGGCAACCTTTATAGGCGTGTCTATGGTAAAAGCCAGGCCCATTACCGGAATATGGAACCGGTGGGGCGTTAAATTATATGTCATTTATTAAGGGTTTTAGAGGCAAAACCCCAAAGATGCAGAATCCATCACAGCCAAAACATGATTGTAATCATGTTTCACCTGTTAGCCCTTAATCAACAGACGAGTTGAATATAGTGTATTGAATATTTACGATTGAATAGTGAATATCTGTTATTGAATATTTTGTATTGGTATTGTATATTGTAGGCAATGGATGCAAGAATGTAAAAATATCTATATTTGACCCGTGTTAAACCGAATAGAAAATATTAATTCCAATTTAATTGAGTGGGCTATAACCAGAGCAGGTTTTAAGCTCGAGGATTTTTTTTCTAAAATCCAAAGGTTGAAGAATGGATAAAAGGAAATAAATATCCTACAATTAAACAGCTCGAAGATTTTACTCAAAAAGTTCACGTACCATTTGGTTATTTATTCTTAAATGAACCTCCTCAAGAAGAATTAAATATTCCATTTTTTAGAACAGGTAAAGGAGATGCCAATCAAGTCTCTTTGAATGTGTATCACACAGTTCAAATGCTACAAGAAAGACAATCTTGGCTAACAGAGTATCTAACTGAAAGTGGCTATGAGGATTTAAGGTTTGTAGAATCTTTCAATGAAAATGATAATTACCTCGAAATCGTAAATTCCATAAGAGAAACCTTACAATTAAATAAAGATTGGGCAAAGGAATTTAAAACCTAGGAAGAAACCTTAGATCACCTTACTAGAAAGATTGAAGATATAGGAATAATTGTCACATTTAATGGCGTTGTTGGTAATAATACAAAACGAAAAATTGAAGTTGAAGAATGTAGAGGGTTTGTTCTAGTTAACAAAAAAGCACCATTTTTGTTTATCAATTCCGCAGATGCCAAAGCGGCTCAAATGTTCACTCTTATTCATGAGATAGCCCATATATGGTTGGGAGAAAGTGCCGGATTTGACAATAATGATATGTTACCAGCCGATGACCCAATTGAAAAATTATGTGATAAGGTCGCTGCTGAGTTTTTAGTACCAGAAATGCACTTTAGAGAATTATGGAAAATTACTACAAATTTCAAGACACTGAGTAGAAATTTAAAAGTGAGTCCAATTGTAGTTGCACGAAGAGCTCTAGATTTAAAATTAATTAATAAACCAGAATTCTTTGAATTTTATAATTCTTACATCATAAGTTTCCAGTTAAAAAAAGAAAATAAAGCTTCCGGAGGCAACTTTTATGCGACTGCTAAAAAAAGAGTTAGTCTAAGGTTTGCTAACTATGTGAATAATGCTGTAAAAGAAAACAATCTTTTGTATCGAGACGCCTATCGTCTTACCAACCTTAGAGGAAATACTTACGATAAATTTGTGAACGAATATCTATATCAAGTATGAGAGATATTTATTAGACACGAATTTCTTTATTCAAGCTCATCGTTCATACTATCCATTAGACGTAGTTGAAAGTTTTTGGATTAGAACAAAAGAGTTGGCAAGGAATGGAGACATAATAAGCATAGATAAAGTAAAAAAGGAAATCTATGACAAATCATCTCACGAAGATGAACTGAAACTATGGTGTATTGATAATTTAGAAGATCAATTTTTTCACCCCACAGATGAAGCTCTTCCTCAATATATCCAAATAGTCCAATGGGTTAATTCAATGAGAAATCAATATCATGATAGTGCTATTGAAGAATTTTTACAAACAGATTTAGCTGATCCTTGGTTAGTAGCGTACGCGATAAAATTGAACTTGGTAATTGTAACATATGAAAAAAGTTCTCCGGGAGCTAAGAAAAGAGTAAAAATTCCTGAAGTATGCAACCACTTTGGAGTAAGATTTGTTGACACTATTGAAATGATGAGAGAACTCAATTCAAAATTTTAGTAGGATATATATCTTTTTTGAAAACTCCTTTCCAATATTTATTTCCGTAACAATAGCCGGTCAATAAAAAACTCTTTCCTACACGTCTCTTCTTTTATCCGAATCATTGTTAAATGTCAATAGTTTATTGATCATTGATATTTAGTAAAGCACTCTAAACCTGATGGTTCCATCAATTCCCCGCATCTCATCAACCACTTCTTCATTGTAGGCTTTATTGATATCGGTAATCACGTATCCTATAGATTCGTTGGTTTTAAGGTACTGCCCTACAATATTACAGTCGTGCTGCGACAAGACGTTGTTGATATGTGCAATAATGCCAGGCCTGTTGTGGTGAATATGAATTAAACGATGGGCATTTTCAAGAATAGGCAACTGTAAATTAGGGAAATTAACGCTGTTGGTAGTACTTCCAGTATTGATGTACTCAATGATCTTATTGGGAACAAAATTCCCGATATTCACCTGGGCTTCTTCGGTACTTCCCCCAATATGAGGCGTTAAAATGACATTTTTGACACCCCGTAATTCCGATTCAAATTGCTCTGCATTGGTCTTGGGTTCCTTCGGAAAAACATCTACTCCAGCGCCACTTATTTTGCCGCTTTCCAGGTGTTTTTTCAAAGCTTCCAAATCAACTACATGCCCCCTGCTAAGATTGAGAAACACTGATCCTTCTTTCATAAGCTCAAGTTCTTTTTCTCCAATAAGGTTATGGTTTTCTTTGCGGCCATCAACGTGCAGGGTAACAACATCAGCTATTTGAAGTAATTCTTCAAGGCTGCTGCACTTGGTAGCATTTCCCAAAGCCAGTTTCTCCATTAAATCGTAATAATAGACATCAAAACCTATAGCTTCGGCAACTACCGATAGCTGTGCGCCTATGTTTCCGTAGCCAACAATCCCCAGCTTTTTTCCGCGGACTTCCCTGCTCCCGTTAGCCGATTTGTTCCAGTTACCGGCATGCATCTCCGCCAGCCTGTCGGGCAGGCCTCTCATCAAAAATATGATTTCGCCTATGGCAAGCTCAACTACAGAGCGCGTATTGCTAAATGGTGCATTGAAAACTGCAATCCCTTTTTTGAGGCAGGCTTCAAGATCTATCTGGTTGGTACCAATACAAAACGCACCTACAGAAATAAGCCTGTTGGCATTTTTCAGCACCTTTTCGGTCACATGGGTTTTTGATCGTATCCCTAACACCGACACATCTTTGATCTTTTCGGCGAGTTCCTCTTCATCTAGTGCACCTGCAATTGTAGTTACGTTGTAGCCCTCATTTTTCATGATCTTTACAGCGTCCTCGTGTACATTTTCGAGCAGCAGCACTTTAATTCGATTTTTAGGATAAGAGATAGCTTTATTCATTTTGTGCAGGTATAGAAATTCGTCAAGACTTGGTGTAATATGATCGGCTTTTTCCAAAACATTGCCGCGTTCAACATTTTCAGTAAAAGCATAAAATTTATTGGCAAGACCGGCGGCTTTGATCTCGTAATCTGTATAGCCATCACCAATTACGTAAACATCGCCCTGCAGGTCTAACCGCTTCAGCATTTCTACCTTTCCGTTATTGGATGAGAGGACATTATCGGTATCAAAATTGGTAAGTTTTCCTTCAGAATCAGGTCGAAAAGTATTAGCGAAAACATTCTCTTCCCTTACCCCAAACTCTTTCACTATAGGCACAATAAACTCTTTAAAACCATTTGAAATGATATAAATATTCTCGTGGTTTTCTTCAAAGAACTCCCTGTTTCTAATAAAACTCGTAGAAACCTTGCTTTTTAAGCGGTCAACAAGCTTTGGCAAATGTTGTTCTTCGGCATTGAGCAGGGCCAGCCGCTGTTCCAGGGATTCCCTAAAGGAGAGATCACCGGCCATCCCGCTGTTGGTAAGATCTACAAGCCGTTGAAGCCGCTCCTCTTTTTCCTGGTGGTTCTCCAGCGAAATTTCGCCTAATATATCAAGAGCTTCCACCTGAGTGAACGTACTGTCAAAATCAATTACAAAATGCCTGTTATTCTTCATGCCGAAATTAATTCAAATCTCCCCAAAACTAAGCTTTTTCAGGCACACACGGAAGATTTAGCGCTAAAGTTGAAGACATTTATCACTTCCTAAATTGCAGCTCAAAAAATTAAATTTTTATAGATGAATTCGGGTTTTAACTGAATTTTTTCAAAAAAACTTTCCTGGTTTAGCTCCTAAGATTTGTAACAACCTGTTACAGGCTGCTACTAAATTCTATAGCTAAACCCATTCCTAACCCGAAAGATCAAATGAAAAGCTTCAAAATCCTTCCTTTACTAACAGTTTTAATCTTATTCACCTCCTGTGTAGAAAAAATCACAAGAGTAGTCCACCAGGATACTATTCCTCCCGAATATACTGTGGCGCAGGAAACTTTGAAAAGCAGGATTTCGGCAGTTATTCCTGCTGAAAATATTTCTATTGGTTCCTCAAAAACCGAAAAGACAGGAGATGCAGAATACCATGCTCTTACAGTTGAAATTCAACCAGAAACTTTACCGGGAAACGTTGTTTCTTTCTTCAAAATGACAGGCGAAATCAAGAATGCTGTAGAAAGCGGCATTGGCAATATGGAAGATTATCAAAAACTGGAGATCGTGGTTCGCAAAACCACTAATGAAAATGGCGTGGAAAAAACGCAATCCTATAAAAAAGAGATTGACCTGTAGCAGAATTCCCTTTCTTCAGTAAGTTTTAGGAATTTCTTAAGCTACAGCCTGCCTCAAAAAAATGGGAAATTAGTTATCTTCGGAAAAACCAAAAATCAGAGCTTCTTCGGAAGTTCTTTTTTTGCACATAAAATCCGAAATATGACAAACTTCAGGGAAGTAACCACTCAGGAACTTATTGACAGACAAAATAAAGGAGCATTAGTTATAGACGTGCGCCCGGTTGACGCCTATAACGGCTGGAAATTAAAAAATGAACCTCGTGGCGGACATATAAAAGGTGCAAAATCGCTTCCGGCGAAATGGACAGGCTACATGGACTGGATTGAGATTGTGCGGCATAAGGAAATTGATCCTTCCCGGGAAATTATCATTTACGGATACAATCGCGATGAAGCCCAAAAGGTAGCCGAAAGCTTTGAAAAAGCAGGGTATTCAAAAATGGCACTTTTCAACCACTTTCTGGACGAATGGACTACCGACGATACTTTACCCATGAGCTATCTACCAAAATACAGGCAGCTGGTATCGGCACAATGGGTGAATAAACTTATATCTGGAGAAAAACCTGCAGAATATGACAACGATAAATATGTGGTGGTACATGCGCATTATCGCAATAGGGACGCCTATTTAACCGGCCACATCCCCGGAGCAATAGACATGGACACCAACGCCCTGGAATCTCCTGAAACCTGGAACCGCCGCAGCCCCGAAGAACTAAATAAAGCCCTGGAAGAACACGGCATCACAGCCGATACTACCGTAATTCTCTACGGGAAATTCATGTTCCCCGATAACGATGATGAGTTTCCCGGAAGTGCTGCCGGAGATATTGGTGCCATAAGAAATGCCTTCATCATGATGTACGCTGGTGTAAAAGACGTAAGAATACTCAATGGTGGCTTTCAGTCCTGGGAAGACGCCGGTTTTGAAGTGAGTAAAGAAGATGTAAAAAAGGAACCTGTAGAAGATTTTGGAGTGAAAATTCCGGCTCACCCCGAATTGGCCGTAGACGTACCCGAAGCCAAAGACATTATTGCTTCGGCCGATGCCGAGCTGGTTTGCGTGCGCAGCTATCCCGAATATATTGGTGAGGTAAGTGGCTACAATTACATTGAAGCCAAAGGGCGTATTCCCGGAGCCATTTTTGCCGACTGTGGTAGTGACGCGTACCACATGGAAAATTACCGGAATGTAGACCATACTACCCGCGAATTTCACGAGATCATAGAGAACTGGGAACAAAATGGAATTACCCCCAATAAACACCTCGCATTCTACTGCGGTACAGGGTGGCGCGGCAGTGAAGCCTGGTTTAATGCCTGGCTGCTAGGATGGCCAAATGTTTCAGTTTATGACGGTGGCTGGTTTGAATGGAGCAATGATCCATCCAACCCATACGAAACAGGAGTGCCCGAAAAGGTGTAGTAAATTTCAGCATAAAATAAACAAGATCATATAAAGCTCATGAAAACAGAAAAGGAAAAAATGTTGACAGGTGAGCCTTATAAAGCAAATGCTCCTGAATTACTTGCAGAAAGACAAAAAGCTAAAGAACTTATCTTCAGCTTTAACAACCTACCTCCTTCCGAAGTAGACAAACGGAAGGAGATCCTTCAGCAGCTATTGGGAAAAACCGGGGACAGCTATTATTTTGAGCCCCCTTTCCGCTGTGATTATGGTTACAATATTGAAATAGGCGAGAATTTTTATTCAAATTATAACCTCACAATTCTGGACTGTGCCAAAGTAATTATTGGAAACCATGTGCTTATTGGCCCCAATGTAGGGATCTTTACTGCCGGACATCCTATGCACTATGAAAACAGGATACAGGAATGGGAACATGCCTACCCGGTGAAAGTAGGAAATCATGTGTGGATTGGCGGACAAGTAGTGATCAATCCGCGGGTGACTATAGGTGATAATTCTGTTATTGGTTCAGGAAGCGTGGTGACCAGAGATATTCCCCCAAACGTCTTTGCCGCAGGTAATCCCTGTAAAGTTATAAGAACCATTACCCAAGAAGACAAAAATTCTTACCTGTCAACTCGATCCGGGTAGAAAAACTTCAGGAATTTCGCTCACTTCTATTCCCCAAATAACAGGTAGAAGAAAGTAGATAACGACGGTGATGATGAGAATAGACAAGAGATTCAACCAAATGCCCGCTCTCGTCATATCTTTAATTTTCAAGTATCCCGCACCAAATACCACGGCATTAGGTGGTGTAGCTACCGGTAACATAAATGCACAGGATGCCGCCAGGGTGGCCGCCACCAGCAAGAAGTAAGGATGAATATGCATGGCGAGTGCCATAGGGGCTAAAATAGGCAACAACATTGCTGTGGTAGCAAGGTTGGAGGTGACTTCAGTAAGAAAGTTAACCGCAGTCACCAACACCAGTACCAGCAGAATAAGAGGTAAATTCTCAAGGCTGCTAAGCTGCTGCCCAATCCAAACAGCAAGGCCGGTTTCCTCAAAAGCCTTTGCCAAAGCCATACCTCCTCCAAAAAGTATAATGATCCCCCACGGAATCTTCACTGCATCATCCCAAACAAGAATTCGGCCATGTTCCTTCCCCGATGGCAACAGGAAAAGTGTAATCCCTGCAAAAATTGCTATTACTGTATCATCTAAGAAAGGAAGCACAGGCTGTAGCAAAAAAGATCGGGTGATCCAGCCAAGTGCTGTAAGTATAAATACGGTAAGAACTATCTTTTCCTGTTTAGTCATAGCGCCAAGTTCGTGAAGCAGCCTGGCGATTTCGGCCTTACCTCCGGGGAGTCTCATGCCTTTAAGGTCAAAGGCAAAGGTGGTGAGATACTTCCAGCTAATTGCCAGCAAAACCAGAGAGATAGGCAGGCCCAGTTTAAGCCATTGGTAAAAGGTGATTTCAATGCCATAGAATTTTTGCACCACTCCTGCCAGCACAAGGTTAGGCGGTGTTCCAATTAAAGTGGCTATCCCTCCTATTGAAGCGCTGTAAGCTATAGACAGCATGAGCGCCTTTCCAAAAATGGCTTTTTCGTCCCGCTCTGTTTTTGGGTCATCCCATAATTGATTAATAATTGCCGCTCCTATTGGCAGCATCATTACCGAGGTTGCTGTATTGGAGATCCACATAGACAGGAAAGCCGTGGCTATCATAAACCCGAGGATGATCAACTTTAAATTGTTGCCAATAAGCTTTATAATGCTAAGCGCTATTCGCCGGTGTAGCTCCCATTTTTCAATTGCAATGGCTAAAAGAAAACCACCCAGGTAAAGAAAGACGAATTTATCGCCGTAGGCTGCGGTGGTTGCTTCAATAGATAAAGCCCCGCTAAGCGGGAACAGCACAATAGGAAGCAGGGCTGTGACAGCAATGGGTACAACTTCACTCACCCACCAAATAGCCATCCAGATGGTAACACACAATACATCCCAGGCCAAAATTGGCATAGACTGGGGATGTTCTACTGCCTGCAGGGCAAAATAAACCATCGGCCCAAAGAAAATCATGATCTTTTTAGGAGAGATCTTCATTTCGCACAACTTTAAAAGTACAACCCGAAAGAAAAGGGCACATAAAATGATCAAAAACTAACCTCAACTCCCCAGCAATCACTCTTTAAATTTAAGAATTTAAAGCAAAACAACCTTTTATAAAACATTTATATTTAAGCAATTACCCCTAATATAATTTCTGAAAAATATTGTTTGATTCATGCTTCGGAAATCTGAAAAAACGGCATTTCTCCTATTTTGAAAACTACAACTTCAAAAGCATGAAAAGTGGCGGTTCCTGACAGAGGTCATAAAAAAGAGACTTTACTGTCCTTATTTTTGTTTTACAAACTGAAATTACGAACCATGTTTTCAAAAGCCTGCGAGTATGCCATAAGAGCCACGATCTTTATTGCTTCAGAATCTGAAAAAGGGAGAAGGTCAAGCCTGAAAGACATTGCAAGGGAGATTGACTCTCCCGAAGCATTTACGGCTAAAACCCTTCAGAAGTTATCAAAAAACGGCATCATAGTTTCTACAAAAGGAGCTCATGGTGGATTTCAGGTTGAAAAAGAAAGGCTTTCAGACATTAAGATTTCCCAAATCGTGCTGGCCATTGATGGAGACAAGGTCTATACCCGGTGTAGCCTTGGCCTGCATAACTGTAGTGAAGATCATCCATGCCCTTTTCATTCCCGTTTTAAGCCTGTGCGCAACAGCCTGAAAGAAATTGTGGAAAGAACAAGCTTGCTGGATCTAACTTCAGGCCTTATTTCGGGAGACACATTTTTAAAAATTTGAATCACTACAGGATTATTTATGACAGTATCTGCACCTCAACCAACTACTTTACAAGAAGAACTGGCACAATTAAAAAAGGATAAAAATGCAGTGATCCTGGCCCACTATTACCAGGAACCCGAAATACAGGAAGTTGCCGATTTCATTGGCGACTCGCTCGAACTTGCGAAAAAGGCCGCTGAAACTTCGGCAGAGATCATTGTATTTGCCGGGGTACATTTTATGGCCGAAACCGCCAAGATCCTTAACCCCTCAAAAAGGGTATTTTTGCCCGACCTTAATGCGGGGTGTTCCCTGGCCGACAGTTGCCCCCCTGAAGCCTTTAGAAAACTAAAAGAACAATATCCAGATCATGTGGTGGTCACCTACATTAATTGCTCTGCCGAAATAAAAACCCATAGCGATGTTGTTTGTACCTCTTCAAATGCCGAAAAGGTCATCAATTCCATTCCGCCGGAAAAGCAAATCATATTTGCCCCAGATAAAAACCTTGGGAAATATCTGATGCAAAAGACCGGCAGGGAAATGCTGCTGTGGGATGGTGCATGCATAGTTCATGAAGCTTTTTCACTAGATAAGATGCTGGAGTTGTATAAGCAGCATCCTTCAGCAAAGATCATAGCGCATCCCGAATCTGAAACCCACATTTTAAAAATAGCCAATTATATTGGCTCCACTTCGGGGATGCTCAATTATGTGAAGGGTAGTGAACACGACACTTTTATTGTTGCGACCGAGGCCGGTATCTTGCATCAAATGCAAAATGATGTACCTCAAAAGACCCTTATCCCCGCCCCTGCCAAAGAAGACAACACCTGTGCCTGTAGTGAATGTGCGTTTATGAAAATGAATACCCTGAAAAAACTCTATGACTGCCTCGCAAAAGAAACCCCCGAAATAAAACTTTCTGAAGATCTTATGAAAAAGGCCTTGGTGCCCATTAAACGCATGTTACAACTTTCTTAGAATGAAAACAGATGTACTGGTAATAGGATCTGGCGTAGCTGGCCTCACCTTTGCCATAAAGATTGCCGAAGCCCGTCCCGATGTAAATGTTACTGTCATTACAAAGGAAAAAATGGAGATTTCAAACACCGCCCAGGCTCAGGGTGGAATTGCCGTGGTGCTTGACAAGGTGCAGGACAGCTTTGAGTTGCACGTAAAAGACACTATTGAAGCCGGACGTGGAATAAATGATGCTGAAGTGGTTAAAATGGTGGTTTCACAGGCTCCCGAACGACTGTTAGAGCTAGTGGCTTGGGGAACTTCTTTTGACTCCGGAAAGAATGGAATCCTCGAATTGGGACTTGAAGGCGGGCACTCACGGCGTCGGATTGTCCACCACCGTGACCTAACAGGGTTTGAAATTCAGCAAAAGCTGATCTTACATGCAAAGTCACTTCCCAACATACATTTTTACGATCACTATTTTGTAATCGATCTCATACTCAACGCCAAAAAAGACAGGTGTATTGGGATACATGTTCTTAACAAGACCAATTCACAAAGAACAAGCATCACCTCCAAAATCACATTTTTGGCAAGTGGCGGTTGTGGGATGGTCTTTGGCAACACCACCAACCCTACGGTAGCCACTGGCGATGGCGTGGCCATGGCCTGGAGGGCCGGGGCGGCGGTAAAAAACATGAATTACATACAGTTTCACCCCACAGCGTTATATGAAGCGGGAAAACATCCGCTTTTTCTTATTTCTGAAGCTGTTCGTGGCTATGGAGCTTATGTGGTAAACCACCAGGGCAAACGCTTCCTGTATAAATCTGATCCCAGGGGGGAGCTGGCAACCCGTGATATCGTATCTGAAGCTATTGTCAAAGAACTAAAAAGCTCGGGAGAAAAACATGCCTTTTTAGATTGCCGTCACCTGGATATTGAACAATTCACTGCCAAATTTCCCACTATTGTTGCCTACTGTAGTGCAATAGGCATTAATGTGGCGACAGATCTTATTCCTGTGGTACCCGCAGCTCATTACCAGTGCGGGGGCATTGATGTAGACCGGCATGCAAGAACCTCGGTGAAGCAGCTGTACGCATCGGGAGAATGCGTGCACACCGGCCTTCACGGTGCCAATCGCCTGGCATCCAATTCCCTTCTTGAAGCCATAGTTTATTCGCACGAAGCTTCAAAAGCCGTTTTGCAGGAGTTGGATCATCTTCCCTACCCCAGCACCCGTAACCAGCAAGAGGTTTTGAATAATTTCAATACCGATGTTGATGAAAAGATCATCGCCAGTCTAAGGCAGCGTCTCAATGAGATCATGGATTATGACCTGTTACATTCGGCTCCAAAAATGGCAAAAACAGAAGCCCTTGTAAAGCTGTGGAATATGCACGACTTAATGGAAAGTTATCCGCCGTTCAATAGTGGTTCGGTTGCATTCTACGAACTAAAAAATATGGTTGAGATCGCCTTATTAATTCTGAAAGATGCTATAGATCATTACCATCCAAAAATGGGGATTAATGAAGTAGTTTTTTAAGACAGGAACTTCAGCTGAAGCATATTTTAGTATACTTGTAGAAATTCACAACTCTCGATGCCTTTTGTAAAACGAAAAGCTGCTTCCTACATTAGAAAAGCACACCGCTACCTGGGGATCTTCCTCGGAATTCAATTTTTAATGTGGACTATTAGCGGAATGTACTTCAGCTGGACCGATATTGACGAGATTCACGGTGACCACTTCAGAAAAAATCATGTGCACCCCACTACTTTTTCAAATCTTCCAGGTATTTCTGAAGTAGCTCCCCAAATGCAGATCAATTCCCTTCAGCTAAAAGACGTAGCAGGAGAACCTTACTACTGGGTGAACAATGAAAAATTGGTACACGCCCGAAGTGGTGAACAAAAGCAGGAAATTTCAGAAGACGAAGCGGTAAAAATTGCAAAAAAACACATGCTCGACAACTTGAAAGTCACCCGAGTTGAAAAGATTACCGAAACCGGCGATCACCATGAATACCGCGGCGGCCCTTTACCGGCCTATGTTATTTCTTATGCCGGCCAGGAAAAACCCAAAGCGTATATCTCGGCTGTTGACGGAACTTTTAAATCTGTACGGCACAGAGACTGGAGGTGGTTTGATTTCCTGTGGATGACCCATACTATGGATTATGATACGCGTGATGATTTTAACACCTCAATTTTAAGAGCTTTTTCCCTGCTGGGCCTTATTACCGTGCTAAGCGGATTCGTGTTGTGGTTTATTTCTTCTCCTACAATGATGGGCGTATTCGGGAAAAAAGGAAAAAGCAAGAAAAGATAGAAGAGCAGCTTTTTAAGCTATAAAGTTCCCTTTGTTCAAGCCTTTTCGTACTTTTTTAAAAACCGGGAATAACTCCTGAAGCTCACTTAACGGTAAAATATTTTCGGATATGTCTTCTCACATATAGAAATCTTGCAATCCCTATGAGCAGGATTACAGGTGCAACCACCAGGAGAAAAATTCCCAGATCGTACATTTCCTGGAGCACCTCTACTCTAATAATCGCCACTCCCGAACTTAATACCACAATAAACGTCCTCAAATAAGCGAGAAAAGTCCTTTCATTGGCCATGCGGGTGCGGTCTATTGCCAGCCAGTCACGCGTGATGAGATCTTCTTTAATTTGGACATTTTTTCGTGACAGTTTCATTTTTTTCAAACTTTGGGATCACAAATATGTGAACCGGAAGATTATATTTTCCAGATTTTTTATTCTGAAAGCAGCAACAAATAAGAGCTGAATTTAACTTCTATATATAAAGGTAAAAATTACGGCCCTCTATAAATTATAAATTCAACTTAATTTAAGGGAGTACGTGGAGATAAATAGCCATGAAGTGACAGAAACTTCCCAGTAAAACACACAAATGAAAGATTGCATGATTGTATTTTATTTTGCTAATGCTGTAGAGAATCGCCCCAATGGTATAGGCGAGTCCGCCACCCAAAAGCCACCAAAGGCCCTGGCTGGAAAGGTTCTCCATAAGAGGTTCTATGGCAAAGACAATCACCCAGCCCATACCCACATAAAGTAAGGTAGAAAAGATCTTGAAACGGCCGGTAAAGAACAGCTTTAAAAAAGTGCCTAAAAGGGCAATGGTCCAAACCACCCCAAGAATGATCCAGCCTGTACGCCCCTGCAGGGTTACAAGAGCAAAAGGAGTGTAGGTGCCGGCGATAAGGACAAAAATCGCAATGTGATCAAAGACCTTAAAAGTAAATCTCTTTCTCAGGTTTTTAGTACTATGGTAAAGCGTAGAAGCTGAATACAGCAAAATAAGAGAGGCGCCAAAAATGGCAAAACTGAGGAGTATTCTGGTATTATTAAGTTCCAGGGCTTTAAAGATCAACAAAAAAAGCCCCAGCAAACTCAAACCAAGACCGGCTCCATGGCTTAATACGTTTAAATATTCCTCACGGGGAGCATAAAATTTAATCTTTACAGGCTTTTTCATCAGGACAAATTCTCAGGTAAAAATACATCTATCTGCGGGCTTATTCAAAAACCTAAAACTATTAACTGAAGGAATTTTCCTTCAATAATTTATCTCCTACAACACATTTTCAGATGAAAAGCATTCTAAATCGGTTAACTATCTTAAAATGAGGTAAAAAACTTGTAGATTTAAAATATTGCATTAATTTAGCCCCTCATTCTCAGTGTACTTAGCCCCTATGGATCTAATAACCGCCCTGATTGCTTTAGAAATTATTGCCAGTAAATTTCTACTTTCTTACATTTCTTCTTACAGACCGGCTAGACCTTACGAAGAAAACAACCCGCTTCTTCGCCTGGTTTTTAAAAAGCTCAATATGCACGATGACGAATGGGTTTCTTTCTTTTTCACTGTTCTTTTAACTGGAATTTGCTTGTACCTCCTCAGTTCGGTTTATACAGCGCCGGCTTTTGCAGCCATGTTTGTTCTTGCTGGTTTTTACACCACAGCATTGAACCTTGGTGCAGCTCACAGTAGCTATTTTCAGCGAAACAACTTTATTACCCGTAGATTACTCAGATAACTTCGGAAGTTTTTATTTCTGCGGAATAAATCCACGAATATTTCAGCTGAAGCTCTAAACTTCAGAAATACTGGATGTCAAAAATGGCATTTTTGGAAGGGATTTTTTCCGAAGAGAAAAGCTTAGAAAAGCTGAAGTATTCTTATTTCAGAAGTTCTAAATCTGCTTTCCCAAAGCCTTAGGATCTGAAAAATTTAAGACTCAAGCTTAAGAGATCCAGAATTTGTCTTTCCAGTCTTCTTCAGGAAAAACAATGTTATCGTGGTGCTTTTCCAGCATCTCAAGATCTTGCGGATTGAGATTTTGGGCAAGTTCTTTGTACAAAACCCGTTCTTCAAACCGGATGTAAGTTGCCAGTTCTTCTTCGAGTAGATTAAGTACTTTTTCATCGTCACAATCACAGGTCATCAATTTGTTGATTCTCCTGTGATTGGCCAAAGCCTTCTTAACGCGAACATTGTTGCCTAAAAGGGGAAAAATGTGCTGCTCTTCCAGCGCAAAATGCGGATCAAGAAACTCCGATTTAAACCAGTTGGTATAGGTTCTTATCCGCTCTTTTTGAATATTGTTACGCAGCCCAATCCTGATGTTTTCACAGAGATGTAGTACCTGCCGGTGTTCTATAGACAAAGGTTCTAAAAGAGTTGATTTTGCTGTCATACTAAGTTTATTTCTTTTGGTTCCAAAAATGATCCTGCCAGGCGTCGTCTGAAAAAGGCAGGGCATGATGCTTTTTCTCTATCGCTGCAAACTCACTTGGAGTAGCTATTTTCTGGAATTTCATTACCTAATGCTTCGGAAATGGTTTTAAAAAAAATTCTGATTTATTTCAGCAATGAATAACCGGAAATAATTAGGACAAATATGTCCAAATCAATACAGCTCACTTATGACGTGAGTCATATTAAACAAACCAGCCTGCAAAGCTGAAGTATTCTTATTTGAGAAGTGAAGTTAGTTGGCTTAGATCCCCAACTTTTCCAGGAATGGTTTCTTTTGTGCCTTGCTGGTATGAAGGAGTCGGCCATCGGCCATTTTTGCATCTATTTCCCCATATTCAGAATGTACCAGTTCCTTCACATGATCCAGGTTCACGATAGCAGAACGATGAATCCTGAAAAACAGGTTGGGATCGAGTATTTCATCAAGGGCACACAGAGATTCCCTAAGCAAATACTTGTGGTTGTTAGTATAGATTTCGGCATAACAACCCGACGAGGTGATGTACAAGATATCACGCGGATCGAGCAGAATCGTAGTGTTGCCCTGTTTCACCGGAATTTTAAATATAGTTCCGGTTGAGCGGTTCGTGTAAAATCCCAGCAGATTCTGAATCTTTTCGTCAATATCGAGCTCTTTGGGCAGGCCGGTATTTATTATTTTTGAGACAGTTTTGTAGAAACGTTCTTCTTTAAATGGCTTTAAGAGCAGGTCACAGGCATTAACGTCAAAAGCTTTACAGGCATCGGGAGTGTGAGCGGCCAGAAGAACGACGATTGGCCTGGGAACGACTTTTATTTTTTCGAGAACGCTGAAGCCGTCCATATCTTTCATCTCTAAATCGAGAAAGATCACCTGGGGTTTTAAAGAATTGATTTGTTCAATGGCAAGTTTGCCACTAGAACATTCTCCCAAAATTTCAATTTCCGGAACCTTGTTAAGAAGGTTAATAACCCGCTTTCTGGCGAGGGCTTCATCGTCTATTATTAAAGCTTTCAAGGGCGAAGCTTTTTACCTGATTAGTTCTTCAAATTTACAGTTTTTAAGCCTAAAAATGAAGCAATGAAGCACAAAAAAGGATGATAATACCATCCTTTTTTGTGGAATAAAAATTAGGTTCTATTACCAGAAAATATAGATCTATAAAAATAGAATAAGACTGTCAAAAAAGCCATTCATCACCCCTTCATCCCTGCTATTGCAGAGATCCTGCACCTTAACCGGTGCAAAATGAATTTCTTCTTTGGCAGTCTTTCATCGAGCTTCAACTATCAACTTTACATGCTCGCAACTTCTATGGGTTCTATTTCGTTTGCAGATATTTTAAGGTTTTGTACCTCATCTCCCTTTTCCAAACGAATCTTGTAATAATCTTCACTAACAATTCCTTTTTTACCTTTGGCAATATGAACGTTTTGGGTCATATTCCAGCCTTTATACTGACGGTACACTTCTTTTTGCAGCTCTAAAGGAAGAAGTACATCTTTTAACTGGTAAGAAATTCTGAGCAGGTTCCCCTGTTGGCAGTATTTGGCTTTTAATTTGCCTTTGGTACTTTTTATCTGTAACTGGTAGTGGCGGTTTTTTTCATTTTTCACCAGATCCAGAAAAGCTTCTATGTTGCAATGTTCATTGAGAAAGGCAACCGGGTCTTTTTCAAATTCTCCGGCATATTTTTCTTCAACTTTAAATATGTAGTTGGCACCATCAACGGTAACTTCGGGTAACAAAGGGTCAAATCCAACACGGGCTTCATCGAGTTCAGTAAATTGTGCATTAACGATTCCTGCCCACATTAAAATGACAAGGGAAATAAAAAATCTTTTCATGACAACAGCTTTAAATGGTTACTTATATAACGTTTTCGCTCTTTAGCTTTTAACGTTAGAATTCCCTGCAAATTTACAGCAGAAAACAGCCTTTTTGGGAGGTTATGATACCAATAGCCCCAAAGTGATAACCAGTAGCCACAAAGAGTACATAGACCAAAACGGGAGAAAATAGAGATTACTGGGCGGACGAATACGAAATGAATTTACCTGAAAAATTCGGGTAGAAACGAAAGTTAACTTATTAATTAAATGATTTCTAAGGGGATCTTTGAAATCAGCAACCATTTAGTACTTAATTAACATTCTGATTCCTAAAGGTGAGGCAAAAGGTGGAACCTGCATTTACTTCACTGGTTACATTAATAGTGCCACCTACACTATTCATGTAATTTTTTACCAGGTAAAGACCAACACCATTACTGTTGCTTTGATCGGTAAAGACCTGGTTCAGAGTAAATATTTTACTCCCGTTTTTCCCCATGTCAAACCCTATTCCGTTATCTGTAAAAAGCAACCTGGAGATATCCTTATCTTTTTGAGAACTAATTCTAATTATGGGAGGAATACCCGGTATTGCATATTTAATGGAGTTGGTGATAAGATTCAAAAAGATACTGTGTAGATAAAAGCTATTCGCTAACAAAAATTCCACTTGCGAAAAATCGATCTCAAATTTGGCCTCTGAACCATCAATTAAACTGCGAATTGAATCTGTGGTAGCCTGGAACACCTCTTTCAGGGGGATCAATTCCATGGTGGATTTGAGTAAAAGGGTTTCTTTTAAATGTTCCATCTGGTCATCCAGAGTGTCCTTTAACTCGAGTACAGATTTCTCCAGTAGGTCAAGGTATTGCAAGCTGTCTTCATCTTGTATTTGTGAAAGATCAAGTAAACTGAAGATCGACATCATATTACTCACAGGAGACCGCAGATCATGAGAAATAGTATAAGTGAGCTGTTTAAGTCCTGTATTTATGGCTGTAAGATCCTTTATTAGCAGTTGTCTATCCTCTTCCAGTTTTTTCTTATGGGTAATATTTTTAGAGACGCCATATATAAGTTCTTTAGAATGATCTGGTATGGAAGTCCAGGAAAGCCATACAATCTCACCAGTTTTCGTGATGTAGCGGTTCTCAAAATTCAGCAGGGGTTTGTCCTTCATGATCAAGGAACGGGTCTCGGCTGTTATTTCTTTATCCTCGGGGTGAACAAAAGAACTTATGGGTACAGCAAACAATTCTTCTTCACTATAACCCAAAAGCTTTATAAAGGCGGGATTAATCTTTCTAATGTAGCCATCATACCCAGCAATACAGAGATTATCGTGGGATAAACGAAAAAATGCTTCCAGATCTGGCTGATTAATGGGAGTAGGGCTGGTCATAATGGATACCGATTTGGGAATCGTGCGAAATTTAGTAAATAGATCTCACACATTCATTTAAACCAAAGAACATTTCACAGAACAGGGAGAGAAAAAATAAACCAGAATTGTAACCCATAGAAACGGAAATAATCAACTTTGAAATTTGCTGTCTGAAAAATTGAAATTTATTCGCATGGGTTCATGTCCGTCACTGGAAATACAAAAATTCTATAGGTAAAAATCCTGAAAGGCAGATTTTGTTTTTGCAGAACTTAATTCTAATATAAACATCTAATTTTAAGTGACTGGAATCGATATGCACACCAGAAATTCAAAAAGTCCTGTCATAATCACATATATCTGCTATTTTAGCACCTCATTTTAAATTTTATAATCATGAAAGACCTAATTGAAAACATCCAAAGTACTTTTGAATCCTTTCAAACAGATGCCAACACGCAATTAAACGATGGAAATAAAAGTGCTGGAACCAGAGCAAGAAAATCATCTTTGGAATTAGAAAAACTTTTAAAAGAGTTCCGTAAAGTTTCTATAGCGGAATCTAAGAAGTAAATTCATTTTTTTATCCAGCCCCTAAGAAGCCTCCAACTTGTTAGGGGCTCATCTAAGAGAGCTTATCCAATCATAAGTCAATACAAAACGAAAAATATTTTTGAGTATAACGCTTTATTTTCAGTATTTGACAGGAAATTATATTTTGAACCTATTTTAAATGAGTTTATTCCAATGTCTTCAAATAAATATCTAAAGCAAACAGAAATTGAATCAATTTTAAAGATTCTAAGATCCCGTTTTGAAATCCATAAAGAAAGGTTTGAAGAATTGAACTGGTCTGATATTCAAACAAAACTTGAACAAAATTTAAATAAGTTATGGTCACTTAATGAAATGGAAAAGACAGGTGGTGAGCCAAATCTTCTAGAATTCGATAGTGATACTAAAGAATATGTTTTTTGTGATTTTTCAAAGGAAAGTCCTTCAAAAAGAAGGAGTCTTTGTTATGACAGAGAAGCTTTAGAATCAAGAAAAAAACATAAACCTGTTAGTAGTGCCATAGATTTTGCTTCGGATCCCGATAGATTCCATAACTTCTTTCAAATATTTATTGGTCTTCTGGTTGGATATAACTGGAAAAACTTCGTTTGCTCCTTTTGCCGGATGTTCCCTATATTTTTGGATAATTTCCTTGGCAGGATTCAGCAGCGGAACTTTTACAGACTGCTGCGTTTTTTCTCGTTTGGTATAAATCCAGTCTTTGCCATCCATTCCTTTTACAAGTTTATCTATTGTCAGCTCTTTGAGTTCAATATATGCCAAGCCAGAATAGCAAGAAAATAAGAACATGTCCTTGACCCGCTCGAGGGAAGTGTTGATAAAGAAGGTTTCTTCCAGCTTATGCAGTTCTCTCTCGGTCAAAAATTGTCTGTCACTTTTCTCAAACTTTAAGCTATAATTCCTGAAAGGGTTCTTTTCAAGCCACTCTAGTTTTACAGCCAGATTAAGTAATTTTTGTAAACGTTCTAAATGTTTCATAGCACCATTATTACCACAGGCTTTTTGTCCTTTTTCTGGTTTACCACTTCTAAGAAACATTTCAAATTCTGCGATGAACTGGTAATTGATATGTTTAAGAAATATATTATCTGTTCTTTTCTCCTTTCGTAAAAATTTTTCCAGGTATTTGGCGGTTGTGTAGTAATTCTTAAGTGTTCCCCATTTCAGAACATTCTTCATTTTATTATTATGATAATGAACAATATCCGTCAATGTCTTATGATCCTCATCAAGTCCCAAATAGGAAGCTTTAATTTTTGCAGCTGTAATAAGATTGTCTTTATCCAGAAGTTTCTTATGAATATCCAATATTTGAGAGTACACCTGGTCAAGATAGCTATTCAGTTTTCTAATTTTAGGTGTGGTCCCTTTAATTCTTCCTTTGGAACTATCCCATTCATTCACTAAAGTTTTTCTTTTGAGGCTCATTTCAGCACATTTTCCATTTACGGTAATCCTGGCGTAAATGGAGAGATCCATTGAATTTTTGTTTAGCTTTCTTGTAAAGAAAAGTACGGAGAATGTAGTAAAATCAATCATTTCAGGCGTCTTTAAGTGATACAAAGGTTTGTAAAGACGAAAGTCAAATTAACCGCTATGTTCTTCTAAGATAATGAATTCAAGGGAAGAAAGTATTCACCGAATCATTCACTAAAATGGATAAATTCGTTTGATATCATATAATATCAATAAAAACAAAAAACACTGAAAATCAACAGATTAACAGTGTTTTTATACCCGTTTAAAAACGGTTCGTCGGGATGACAGGATTTGAACCTGCGACCCTACGCCCCCCAGACGTATACGCTACCGGACTGCGCCACATCCCGAATTGGAAGTGCAAATTAAGCAGCTTATTTCTAATTTTCAAAGGGAAATTCCGCTTTTTCCGGTGTTTCTTTTCTCTCTCTAGCTTATTTACCGCAAAAGAACAGAGAATGAGGAGAATACTTCAGGCAGGGTTTTGAACTGTTTTTATTTAGCTATTTATTATTTTGCCTTAGTTTAGCCTACTGGTCATGAAAAATCTCAATACATGAAGAAATACTTCGTCTTTTTCCTACTGATTATACTTCAGCAGTCCTGCAAAATTCCGAAAGAACCTCAAGACTTTTCGACTCCGGCAGAACGCGGGTTAACAGCAGAACACGCAATGGTGGTCTCGGCTCGTAAAGAAGCTTCAGAAATAGGCATGGAAATTATAAAGCAGGGCGGTAATGCCTTTGATGCTATGGTAGCTACAGAAATGGCTTTGGCAGTGGTTTATCCATACGCCGGGAATTTGGGCGGGGGTGGCTTTATGGTGTACAGGCTCAAAAATGGCAAAACCGGTGCGCTCGATTTCCGGGAAAAAGCACCCTTGGGTGCAGACCGCAATATGTATCTGGACAGTCTTGGTAATGTGGATACTCAAAAAAGCCGTTTTGGCGGACTGGCCGTTGGAGTCCCCGGAACCGTAGCCGGAATTTTTGCCGTACATGAAAAATTTGGTAGCATGCCTGTAGAAAAGATCCTGGCCCCGGTAATTGCACTGGCTCAGCAGGGTTTTGTGGTAACTGCCAAACAGGCTGCTGCCCTGGCACACTACCGGAATTCTATCATTAAAGCCAATCATGAGAACGTGCTCTTTGCCCAAGTTTATGAAGCAGGAGACACCCTGAAAAATCCTGCGCTGGCTACAACCCTTCAAAGACTTGTTACAAAAGGCAGGGAAGAATTTTATTCGGGAGAAACTGCACAAGAACTGGTACAGTTTCTTCAGGAAAAAGGCGGAATTATCAACATGGATGATCTTGCTGCCTACCAGGTGAAATGGCGGGATCCCGTAACTTTCACCTATGATGATCTTAGGGTGATTTCAATGTCTCCTCCATCAAGTGGCGGCATTGTGATGGGACAAATTATGAAGATGATTCGCCCTTACCCTCTTCACGAGTACGGCCATAACTCGTTAGAGGCCATACAGGTGATCACAGAGGCAGAAAGAAGAGCCTATGCCGATCGTGGTTTTTATCTTGGTGATCCCGATTTCGTTGATATTCCTTCGGAAATACTGCTGAGTGAAGATTACCTCCAGGAGCGTATGAATAATTTCAGCTTTCAAAAAGCTACTCCTTCTTCATCCATTGGCCATGGAAACATCCCGGTTGCCGAAAGTCTCGAAACCACCCACTACTCTATCGTTGATGCTGAAGGAAATGCGGTTTCAGTGACTACTACTTTAAATGGTGCTTATGGTTCAAAGCTCTACATAGAAGAACTGGGCTTCTTCCTGAACAATGAAATGGACGACTTTAGTGCTAAACCGGGAGTGCCCAATATGTTTGGGCTGGTAGGAGCCGAAGCCAATTCAATAGCGCCCGAAAAGCGAATGCTAAGCTCTATGACACCAACAATTGTAGAGAAAGAAGGGCA
This sequence comes from Salinimicrobium profundisediminis, assembly GCF_026241755.1. Taxonomy (GTDB): domain Bacteria; phylum Bacteroidota; class Bacteroidia; order Flavobacteriales; family Flavobacteriaceae; genus Salinimicrobium; species Salinimicrobium profundisediminis. The sequence continues at coordinate 210 of NZ_JAPJDA010000023.1, read as the reverse complement.
ACTTTATATGGTGCTTGGTTCGCCGGGAGGCTCTACGATCATTACCTCTGTCATGCAAACTATTCTAAACGTTACTGAATTTGGGATGGGAATGCAGCAGGCGGTAAATGCACCACGTTTCCATCATCAATGGCTACCAGACGAAGTGCGTTTTGAACCGAATGGTTTTTCTGAAACCACATTCAATACGCTACAGCAAAAAGGCTACAA
>NZ_JAPJDA010000022.1 GCF_026241755.1 Salinimicrobium profundisediminis | reverse complement strand
TTTCTGCTCATACTTTAAAAATAAGCAGCTCCACCTTTTTATACAAAAAAAGACTGCCTTTTCAGACAGCCTCTTTTATTAGTTCAAAAGAACTGGATTTAGTAATATGTAATCTTACAAATAGGTTTGTGAATTTGCGCTTTTTCAAAACCTGTACACAAATCCCAGCAGGTATTGATCGTTGCCACTGGAGAAGGTGAGCTGCATATTTTCCCGTTGGTAAGGGCTGGTAAAAATAAAACTGCTCCCAATGCCTACCACCGCCCCGGCAAGTATATCATAGCCGTCATGCCTTGTAGCATTGATGCGGCTGTAGGCCGTCCAGCCAGCCAGCACATACCCGGGAATACTGTATTTAAAGCCATACCTCTTGTGAATAAAGGAAGCTGCCTGAAAGGTAATTGACGTATGCCCCGAGGGAAAGGCCTGCCCCCCACTGTTGAACGGGCGCCGCTTATTAATGGCATATTTAAGTCCTGCTGTAACAGCCAGGTTGGTAGCAAAACCTTTGGTGAATTGCCAAAATCCCTTCCTGTCTTTCATCACCACGGTAGTGAGCGCTGCTGTTGCCGGCAAAGCCAGCAAAATAACATCACCACTGGTTTCTACTGCCTCGCTGTTTGGCTCAATGAGCTGTGCCTGTAAATTGGAAGGTATGCTCAATACAAGGCCAAACAGGAAAAGAAAGATGATCTTCTTTACCTGTGTGAAAAACTTGTGCTGATCTTTAAATCCTGATTTCAAAAAATGCTGCATTGATGAACTCTAAAATAAGGTATATTAAATAGTGGGCCTTCCTCCCGTAACCTGCACGGTAGAACCGGTCATGTAACTGGACCCTTCCGATGCCAGTAAGACAAAGGGTGCCGCAAATTCAGACGGTTGTCCCGGCCTTCCCAGCGGGGTATCCTGCCCAAAGGTTTCTACCTCATCCATTGGCATGGTAGACGGGATCAATGGCGTCCACACCGGCCCCGGTGCTACACAATTGGCCCTGATTCCTTTTGGCGCCATAATTTGCCCGAGATTGGCTGTGAAATTTTGAATAGCCCCTTTAGTGGCAGCATAGGCCAGCAGTTGTGGGTGCGGTTTATAAGCGTTGATAGAAGTGGTATTAATAATTGTACTGCCTGGTTTCATGTGAGGTTCGGCAGCTTTTACCAGGTAGAACATTGAATAGATATTGGTCTTGAAAGTCTTGTCCCACTCCTCACTGGGAATATCCTGTATCTTTTCTCTCGCCATTTGAAAGGCTGCATTGTTCACCAGTATATCTAACTGCCCAAACTCATCTACAGCTTTTTGGACGATCTTGCTGCAATGCTCTTCTTCACTTACATCTCCCGGCACCAAAATTGCCTTTTTCCCGGCCTTTATCACCCATCTGGCAGTTTCTTTTGCATCATCGTCTTCTTCGAGGTAAGAAATTAGAACATTAGCTCCTTCTCGTGCAAAAGCAATTGCCACCGCTCTTCCAATCCCCGAGTCGCCGCCGGTAATAATGGCATTTTTGCCCTCCAGCTTGCCGGAGCCAACATAAGAATCCTCGCCGTGGTCTACTTTGGGCTGCATTTTATCCTCTTTTCCCGGCGTATCCTTCTGCCGCTCCTGATCTTTAAAAGGAGGTTGTGCTTCTTTCGTTTGTGGATGCTTCATTTCTTTATTGTCATCTTTCATAGCTTAAACTTTTTGAAGAGGTCCCAAAAATGACATTTTTGACACCTCATGTTTCAGCCTGAATTTAAGAAAAGTAGCTCGCGACGAAGGAATGAAGGGAACTAAAGTTTTGCTAAAAGTCTATTTTAGTACATGTTGCGCCAAAAGCTTCTGCACCTCATAAACATTTACAGATTTATTGAACTTCCTGGAAACACTTGGATGCTGTTCAGAAGAGATCCATATCTTCAGCTCGGCATCAAGATCAAAAGTTCCGGCTGTTTCTACACTAAAGCGGGAAATACTCTTATAGCTTATTGAAAGATATTGGGTCTTGCTTCCGGTGAGGCCCTGTTTATCTACCAAAATGAGCCGTTTGTTGGTAAAGATAAAGGTGTCCCTAAATATTTTAAAACCCGCTTCTATTACTTCGGAATCACAGAGCAGCTGCGCGAAATCGGATTGTAGTTCCTGATTGTCAACTGCACCGGCATTGCCCATTAGTGATGAAAAAATTCCCATGATGATCTCTGTTTTGACAGGAAATTTAAAACAAATATTCGAATCCCGAAGGCATCTGCATGCCAGTCTTTGAGAAAGCTTTAACAAGCTGCCTTTGGTTTAATGTCTATTTTTAGAAAAACCTTAAACTATGGCCTTCTTCGGAAAAGTTAGAAACACCATTAACCTGTTAAAGAACATTGATCTTGACCAACTGGCGAAGATCAATAAACAAATAGATCTTCAAGAAGCTATGCAAACCCTGGGGCAGCTGGATGAGAATCAGCTCAAGGGGCTCATGAAAATGCTGAAGACCAAGCGCCGGAAAGGTCAGCACGACCTGCCACCTATTGACGGCGATTTTTATAATCTCGACCTGAAACTTTCCGAAGAGCAGCGGGAACTACAGCTGAAGGTGCGCAATTTCATAGAAGATGAAGTGCGGCCGCTGGTAAATGACCACTGGAACCGTGCGAAGTTTCCATTCGAGATTATTGAGAAATTCAAAAAACTCAACATTGCCGGAGTACCTTATGAAGGCTACGGCTGCCCCAATTTGCCATTTTTGATGGAGGGCGTTATTGCACAGGAAATTGCACGGGTAGATGTTTCTATCTCCACTTTTTTCGGCGTTCACAGCGGCCTGGCTATGGGTTCTATCTATCTCTGCGGAAGCGATGAGCAAAAAGAGGAGTGGCTCCCAAAGATGCAACGCCTGGAAACCATTGGCGCCTTTGGACTTACCGAACCTAATGTGGGCAGCGGCGCAGCCGGCGGACTCGAAACCACCTGTAAGTGGGATGGAGAAAACTGGGCGCTTAACGGGCAGAAAAAATGGATTGGAAATGCCACTTTTGCCGATGTAATTGTGATCTGGGCCCGCGATGAAGACTCCAACCAGGTAAAAGGATTCCTGGTAAGAAAGGACAATCCCGGCTTTAAGGCCGAAAAAATGGAAGATAAGATGGCGCTGCGTATTGTGCAGAATGCACTTATCACGCTCACCGATTGTAAAGTGCCGGAAAGCGACCGACTGCAAAAAGCAGAGTCCTTTAGAGATACAGCAAAAGTGCTTAAAATGACCCGCGCCGGGGTAGCCTGGCAGGCTGTGGGTTGTGCCAGGGGAGCTTATGAAAGTGCTTTGAAATACACTAAAAAAAGAGAGCAGTTTGGAAGACCTATAGCCTCTTATCAGCTTATACAAAATCACCTGGTAGAGATGATCGCCAACCTCACCTCTATGCAAACCCTTTGTTTCAGGTTGTCCGAACTTCAGGACCAGGGTCTGTTAAAGGATGAACATGCTTCACTGGCAAAAGTCTATACCAGTATGCGAATGCGCGATGTGGTTAGCAGGGCCCGGGAAGTGATGGGCGGCAACGGAATTCTCCTGGAGTATGATGTTGCCCGTTTTGTTGCCGATGCCGAAGCTATTTACAGCTATGAAGGCACCAAAGAGATCAACTCCCTTATTGTAGGAAGGGCAATCACGGGATATAGTGCGTTTGTTAACTAAAATCAGACCGTAGACGGTAGACTGTAGATGGTAGTGTTAATCTACCGTCAATTGACTAAAGACTAAAGACTAAACCATGTCATTTCTAATCATAAGTCCGAAGAAAGATCCAAAAGCCTGGGTGGAGGCCTTGAAAGCCGAAGCGCCAGATTTAGATCTGGAAGTATATCCGCAGGTGAAAGATCCTTCTAAGGTTGAATATGTACTTTCCTGGAGACATCCTCATGGCATATATAGGGACTTTAAAAACCTGAAAGTGATTGCTTCCATGGGGGCAGGCATAGACCATATCATTAGCGACAAGGAAATTCCGGAGCACATCAGGATCACCCGGGTGGTGGATGCACAACTAACCAAAGATATGAGCGTCTTTGTACTCTCCCTCATTCTTGAACACCTGCGCAACCTGAATGAACATCATTGCAGCAGCGAATGGAAGCCCAAAACATATGGGCGACCGGAAAACACACAGGTGGGAATAATGGGCATGGGCGTACTGGGCGTGGGAGTAGCCGAAAAACTGATCTGGAATAAATTCAATGTCACCGGCTGGTCCCGCACCAAAAAGGAAATCCTGGGAGTCACTACCTATCACGGTGATGAGCAACTGCAGGATTTTCTGGAAGACAGCAAAATCCTGGTGAATTTGCTACCCCTGACTTCAGAAACAAAAAACATCCTGAATAAACACCTTTTTGAGAAGTTACCTGAAGGTGCTTATGTCATAAATGTGGCGCGGGGAGAACACCTTATCGAAGATGACCTTATTGAAATGATCAATACCGGACATCTCACCGGGGCAGCTCTCGACGTGTTCCGGAAAGAGCCTTTACCCGCAGCACATCCTTTTTGGAAGAACAAAAAGATCAAAGTTTCGCCACATATTGCCAGTATTACCCATCCCAAAAGTGTAGTGCCGCAAATCCTCGAAAATTACGAGCGCATGAAAGAGGGAAAGGATTTGAAGAACGTGGTTGACAGGGAGAAGGAATATTAGTATTCAGTGGTCAGTGGTCACTGATCAGTAAAAAGTATCAAACATAATTTGAAAAATATTAAATCAGAATCTGGAAACGGAGACCCATTTACCCACAACAATAAACAACTCCATGAAAGAACTAAAAAACATTCTGGTAGCTGTAGATTTTAATGATGCCGTAGGAGACCTTTTGGGATATGCCGAAGGCCTGGCCCAGAAATTTGGTAGCAAGGTTTGGGTTTTGCATGTCGCAGCACCCCATCCCGATTTTGTAGGTTACGAACCTGGACCGCAGTATATAAGAGACTTTAAAGCAGAAGAATTCCGGGAGGAACACCGCAACCTGCAAATGTACTGCGATAACTTCCTCAGTGAGGAGATAGAAAAAGAGGCTCTCTTGATCCAGGGTTCTACCGTAGAAGCTGTTCTGGAAGAAGCAAAAAAACTACAATCAGACCTGCTTATTGTTGGCACCCATAAACATAGTTTCCTGCATAATTTGCTACAGGAAAGTGTTTCCCTGGAGCTGTTGAAAAAAGCGAGTATACCTATGTTGACAATTCCTATTGAAGAATGATTTTTTAAAGTAATCAGTATTCAGTGCTCAGTCATCAGTAAAAAAAATTTAAAAATATTCATTTTATTATCTGCGTAAATCTGTGAGATCTGCGGGAAACTTTTTAAGGGAGTAAAAAAAACAATCATCAGTGGTCAGTCATCAGTCTTCACTGAAAAATCATCTGTGGGCAGTGCCATTCTGAAATTCTTAATCCTGTTTCCTTTTTCCTGTATCACTTCTCCTGTCTCATAATGGCATTCAACAAAAAATCCCCGCCTTGTAGCGAGGATTTTTGTGAAATAAACCTGTTTGATAAGATCTATAAAATCAGCTGTATGTTTATGCATCTACATCAAGGGCTGCATCTATCCTCGCGATCAAATCATTCCAGTGATAAACACTTAATTGATCATTCGTCCTGTTTCTGCGGGCCCTAAGGTCTCTTCTTAACTGCTCGAGATCTCCACGCATCAATGCAATAACATCGGTAGAAGCAACCTCATCACTCTCCTCCTTTTTTAGATTCTGAACATATCCTGCAGCGGCATCAACATAGGCACGCTGAATGTTCCTTCGATAAGCGTTGACCTCCTGAGATCTGTACAACTCTTCAAAAATGCCTTTTCTAAGGTCGTTCATCATCTCTACTGCGGTATATGCCTCCCGGCCGTTCACCTGCTCATTGGTGATCATGCGTTGCAGGCGGTCTTCATCTAAAAGATCATTCAGTGCTCTGCTCTGCAGGTTCTGTACCCGCTCAATGGCACCCGTAGGTTCAATGCGTGCCAATAGCTCCTTATCCAGCAACCAGTCGGGTGTAGAAAAAGCATGCGTATTTAAAAATTCAATGGCCGCTTCCTGTTTTTCTTCAGGGACATGAGTATAGACCGTTCCTTCCTGGTCGGCTGTTTTTCGGGTTTCGTAAACCCCGCCCACATTGGCTACCACGTGAGACACGTAGCCTCTCCACATATTGGTAAGTTCGCGGTATACTTCAGTTAATTCGGAATAATCAGCATTATCTTTTGAAGTCCATGCAACTAAATTCGGAACCACCTTCTTAAGGTTTGCGAGGCCGTACTCGCTGGCCTTCACCTGATCGTCACCCAGGCTTTCTCTTTGCGACTGCGGATCAATTCCGCCGTAACCATTTCCGAATTCATAAACAGGATCCCCGGCTTTTTCAAGGATCCACTCGCTTAGAACAGGTTTCTCATCTTCGGGAGAATTGGCTTCAGGAATATACCTGTAGCCCCAGTTGATGGCATAAAGATCATAAGGCCCCATCATCCTGATGTAACGGACTCCTTTATCTTCGGGCTGGGCAACGTAATTTACACGGGCATAATCCATAATAGAAGGAGTCAAACCATACTTCTGGGTGAATTCGGGAGAACGCAAAGAATCTGTAGCATAAGCCGAACTCGCCTTCATATTGTGCGGCAAACCGAGCGCATGACCTACCTCGTGCGCAATCACCATGCGCATCATTTCCCCAATTTCCTCTTCGGGAGTATTGAGCGTACGGGCAGATTCCAGCTGGGCTCCGGCTTCGATCATGTAACGGTTGCGGTAAGAACGCAGGTGGTTGTGATACCAAATAATATCGCTCTCGATGATCTCCCCGGTACGCGGATCGGTCACACTTGGCCCCATCGCATTTCTCGTGGTACTGGCAACATACCGCACCACCGAATACCGCACATCTTCGGGACTAAAATCGGGATCTTCCTCTTTTGTCGGCGGATCTTTGGCGATCACAGCATTTTTGAAACCTGCAGCTTCAAAAGCCACATTCCAGTCTTCAATTCCCTGTTTAAAATAAGGCCTCCATTTTTCGGGCGTTGCAGGATCGAGATACCACACAATAGGCTTCACCGGCTCTACCAGCTCTCCCTTTTTATAAGCTTCAATATCTTTTGGAACCAGCTGCCAGCGGTTGATTATCCTGTAATCATCACTCTTAAGCTCTTCAGAATTATAGTTATATTTTCGGGTGGTAAACCAACCCACACGATGATCGGCCAGGCGCGGCTGCATTTTTTCTTCCGGAAGCAGGATCATAGACTGGTTCATCAACATAGTAATGGTTCCTGCCTGGTCTCTTTCGGGCGGTTCCTCGGCTTCATAGGTCATCACGTGCTTCACCTCAATATTTTCAGGAAAAGCATTGGCTGCGGTAATATAAGAACGCGATTTATCCAGCTTCTTTACCTTGTATCGCTTTTTTAGAGATGGCGAAACACCGTTAATGGCGGCTACTTCTTCCTTAAAAAGATCACTCACTTCTATTACTGCGGAAGTTTTATCGTCGTTATAAGCTGCGATCTTCGAGCTGAAAAGTATAGGAAAGAAATTATTCGCAGCAACCGACTGATAAATAGGAGAACCTTCGTCACTCTCGTTCTCAAAGCTAATCACCTTCATGTCTATATAGTCACCTCGTTTTGACCAGCGCACCACCTGCTCATTGGCCTTGGAACCTGCATTGACATAGCCACCGCCGAAACCTGCGGGCACGCCGGCAATACGGCTCACCAGCAGCATATCTTTCTCCAGCATGTTAAGCGGAATTTCAAAATAGAGCTTTTCCCCTACAAAATGGGTGGTAAAAAGACCTTTGTCACTTTTAGCTGCAGCAGTGATCACCTCAGCGTAAGCTTTGGTATCGCCCTGCTCCTTTTTCTTAGCCGTGGCCTCATCTGTCTTTGCCGGTACTCCTTTTTGCGTTTGGCAACTTACACCAACAGCTAAGAGCAGCCCGTACATGGGTAACTTTTTTATCATGTGAAAATAGGATTTTAAGGATCTCAAGATAAACAATGAAGTTATCATTACGAAATTGGAAATACGATGGTAGAAATACGATGGTAGAAATACGATTTTAGAAGTACGAATTTTTGGAATTTGGAATTTGGAATTTGGTGCCTGGAATTGTTGTTCAATTCAAATTATCTTCTTTCCAGTTTTGTGGGTTATTCTGAATATATGCCGAAATATTCTGAAAAGATCTGGAATCCCTGATGATACGATCGTGAAACAGCGATTGCCAGGCGAATGGCAAATTCATCCTGTTGGCATATTTGGTCACTGCCGATTTATAGGAACCTACGATGGATGAAATGGTGTTTTTCCCCGGATTCTGAAACCTTTTTTGTCCGATTGTTTTTTCGGGTTCTGGGGGGTTGTTGCAGGCCCAGGGCATGCCTGGGCCTGCTTCGTCGTTACCATCATTTTCCCACGGGGATTTATTCCCATTCAAAATAATAATTCCGTGAATATGATTGGGCATTACCACGAATTCCCCCAATTCCACATTTTTCGCATGGTGTAATATTTCATACCACAGCACATTGGCGATCACCCCGGCAGATGACAATTTTATTTCCCCATCCTGAACCTCTCCAAAAAAATGTTTCCGGTCTTTGGTACAAATGGTAATAAAATATGCCGCATCCCATCCATAATCCCAATGTTGCAACCGGATAGATCCATTCCGAAATTTATTCCCCGATTTTGGTGACATAAATTTTAGGTTTTATTAGGGGAGGCATTTTAAAGATAGTCAAAAATGGGATTTTTGAAAGGTATTTTTCAAATCGAAAGGCCGATGGCATGCCATCGGTCACCATTGGTACCAAATAATATTATCCATTTAAACGGAATCTCCATAACCTCCGGAAAAATCCGGTGTGAAATTTCAGGGATTAAAATAAGGTGTCTAAAATGGCAATTTTGGAAGATAATTTTCAAATCGAAGGCCGATGGCATGCCATCGGCCACCATTGTTAGCAAATAATATTATCCATTTAAACGGAATCTCCATAACCTCCGGAAAAATCCGGTGTGAAATTTCAGGGATTAAAAAAAAGGGGTCAAAAATGGCATTTTTGGAAGGTATTTTTCGAATCGAAGGCCGATGGCATGCCATCGGTCACCATTGTTACCAAATAATAATATCCATTTAAAGAGAATCTCCATAACATCCGAAAAAAACCGGTGTGAAATTTTATGGATTAAAAGAAAGGTGCCAGAAATGGGATTTTTGAGAGGTAAATTTCGAATCGAAGGCCGATGGCATGCCATCGGCCACCATTGTTACCAGCAAACGGATAATGTTTCTACTAGAAATCCATTCCTTCAGATATTTTGAACGTCTTCCGCCCCTCTGCACCTTCAGCAATAAAACCTTCAAAAAATCCCTATATTTAGCCCTCTTAAAATTTTCAAAATTCACTTATGATCCACAAACCCCTACTGGCATTACTCCTGCTAATGACCACCTCCGCCATTTTCGCGCAGGAAGAAGAAAAAAAAGATAACAAAAAATGGGATGTCAACGATCCCTATACTTCAGACTGGAACATCAAGGAAGTTGCCCTCAACACCAATGAAGGTACCTGGATGAACCTCGATGTGAGCCCCGATGGGAAGCAGATCGTTTTTGACCTTTTAGGGGATATTTACCTTATGCCCGCCAGCGGCGGAAAAGCCACGGCACTTACCAGCGGCATGGCATATGATGTGCAGCCGCGCTTTAGTCCCGACGGGAAAAGCATCTCCTTTACCAGCGACGCCGGCGGTGGCGACAACATCTGGATCATGAATGCCGATGGCAGCGATGCAAAGCAACTAACCAAAGAGAATTTCAGGTTGCTCAACAATGCGGTGTGGATGCCCGATGGCAACGCCATTGTTGCCCGCAAACACTTCACCTCGGGCCGCTCCCTGGGAGCCGGTGAGATGTGGATGTACCATATAGGTGCAGGCGCTGCGGGGATTCAGCTGGTAGAAAAAGCCAACGAGCAACAGGATATCAACGAACCCAGCATCTCGCCCGATGGCCGCTACCTGTACTACAGCCAGGATGTGTATCCGGGAGGATATTTTCAATATAATAAAGACCCAAACAACCAGATCTACGTGATCAACCGCTATGATTTTGAGACCGGTGAGATCGATCGCGTTACCGGCGGACCGGGTGGTGCGGCAAGACCACAGGTGTCCCCCGACGGGAAGAAGCTGGCTTTTGTAAAGCGCGTGCGTACCAACTCGGTGCTTTACATCCACGACCTGGAAACGGGCGAAGAGTGGCCGGTTAATGACCAGTTGAGCAAAGATCAGCAGGAAGCATGGGCCATCTTTGGCGTGTATCCCGGCTTTGGCTGGATGCCAAACAGCCAGGAGATCGTTTTCTGGAGCCAGGGAAAGATCAAAAAAGCGAATATTGAGAATGCCAATGTTTCTGAAATCCCGTTTGAGGTGAACAACACCATCAAAATTGCAGAAGCGCACCAGGTGAAGCACAAAGTCTTTTCCGAAGAATTTAATCCGAAGGTAGTTCGCCACGCGGTCACCTCTCCCGATGGAAAGACGCTTGTTTTCAATGCCGTGGGTTACCTGTGGAAGAAAAGCCTTCCGAACGGAACTCCGGAAAGGATCACCAAAGCTGAAGAATTCGAATTTGAACCAGCTTTCTCCCCCGACGGGAAGAGCATCGTGTACGTTACCTGGAGCGATGACAATATGGGCGCTGTAAGAACTGTTGGCCTTAACGGAAGGAATGCCAAAAAACTGACTGCCGAAAAAGGTATTTTCAGGAACCCATCTTATTCAAGTGACGGCCGCATGATCGTCTTTAACAAAGAAGGCGGAAATTCTGACCTCGGAAGAACTTTTACCAAGAATCCCGGAATTTATTTGATGAATGCTTCCGGAGAAAACCTAAGAAAGATCAATGATGAGGGGGAATTCGCGATGTTCAACACCAATGATGACCGCATCCTATTCCAAACGGGCGGATATTTATTCGGAAGTCTTACCAAGAAACTAAAAAGTGTCGACCTCAACGGAAAAGACGAGCGCACGCACATGGAATCAAAGTACGGCGGCCGACTCGTACCAAGCCCCGACAATAAATGGGTGGCCTTTAGCAACCTGCACAAAGCTTATGTGGCTCCGCTGTTAATGACAGGAAAAGCTGTAGAAATAGGACCCGATTCCAAAACCGTTCCGGTGAGTCAGCTGGCGAAAGATGCGGGGATCAACATCCACTGGTCTAACGACAGCCAGAATGTGCACTGGACTTTGGGAGATGAATATTTCACCAATAAAATTACCGAGCGTTTTACCTTTCTAGAGAACTCGGTAGATTCTATTCCGCCAATCACTGAAGAGGGAACAAAGATTGGTTTAAAAGTAAAAACTGATGTGCCTTCAGGACAGATCGCCTTCACCAATGCCCGCATTATTACCATGAACGGGGAGCAAGTGATCGAGAACGGAAGTATCGTGATCGAAGGGAATAAGATCGTGCAGATAGGGAATGCTTCCGAAGTAAATGTGCCAAAAAATGCGAAGGTTTATGATGTGCAAGGCAAGACCATCATGCCCGGAATGGTAGATGCGCATGCTCACATTGGCGCTTTTAGATATGGATTAACTCCGCAGCAGCACTGGCCTGCTTTTGCGAACCTCGCTTTCGGGGTGACCACTGCGCACGACCCTTCTGCACTGAGTGAAACTGTCTTTGGGATGGCCGAATTGATCAAGAGCGGCGAAATGACAGGGCCACGTCTCTACTCCACCGGGATCATTCTTTACGGGGCCGAAGGAGATTTTAAAGCCGAGATCAACAGCCTTGAAGACGCAAGATCGGCCTTACGCAGGACCAAAGCATTTGGGGCGACTTCGGTAAAAAGTTACAATCAGCCGCGCCGGGAGCAACGCCAGCAGGTAATGCAGGCCGCCAAAGAACTCGACATGAACGTGGTGCCTGAGGGCGGAAGTACTTTCTTCCACAACATGAACATGATCGTGGACGGGCATACCGGGATTGAGCACAACATTCCAATCGCACCGGTCTATAAAGATATCAAGACGCTTTGGGGCAATTCCAACACGGGCTACACGCCAACGCTGATCGTAAATTACGGCGGAATCAACGGGGAATATTATTTCTACGACAAGCACAACGTGTGGGAGAATGAGAAACTTCTGGAGTTCACGCCGCGTTCTGTGATAGATTCCCGTTCAAGACATCGCACCACAATTCCTGATGAAGAATACGAAAACGGACCTATTCTGGTTTCAGAAACTGCAAAAGAACTTTCGGACATCGGCGTAAAAGTTAACATGGGCGCCCACGGACAATTACAGGGCCTGGGAGCACACTGGGAGCTATGGCTGATACAAATGGGCGGCATGAGCAACATGGAGGCCTTAAAAACTGCCACTATCAACTCCGCCGAATATCTTGGTCTGGGTGACGAGATCGGAAGCCTGGAAGTCGGTAAGCTTGCCGATTTGCTGGTATTGGAGGAAAATCCGCTGGAAGACATCCGAAACTCCAACAGCATCATCTACACCATGGTAAACGGAAGGCTTTATGATGCCAATACGATGAACCAGATTGGCAACGAGCCGAAAGAAAGACTTAATTTTTACTGGGAAAACAACAATTACAATCCTTCTTTTGGATGGCACGAGGAAGGGCATGCACATGGATGTATGGCGGATTAGGGATTGTATAATGTATAATGTATATTGTATAATGGGTGATTAGACCGCTGAGCTGTTAGACGTTAGATTTTAGATTTTAGACTTACTCTTACCGGAAAAAAAGTAAGAGACAAGAACCAGGTCTAAAAAAAAGAAAAGCCGGGATCCTTTGGATTTCGGCTTTTCTTTTTCCTTCAGAACAAGGAGCTTTTTGAATCATATAAGCCTAATTGTAAATATATCTGTCTAAAACCCAGCCCCTCCCTTTCGGGTTAGGGAAAAGGAATGAGTTTTTAGAATGGGGTCTCAAAATAGCATTTTTGAGAGGGTTTTGCCAAGTTGGTCCAGAACTGCCTCTTTAATATATGCCGTCCCTCTGGGACTCTCATTCTTCTTATGAAAATCTGGGGCTAGAAATATATCGCCCCTCCGGAGCTCGGATTGGGCTATAGTCCTGTAACTAATTTTATATTAATCCTCCACCTGAAGGTGGGGGCAATTGATGGATTTTAGACCTCTCCTACCCATCCTGCGGGCACCTCGCCAAAGGAGGGGATAAAACAGAAATGCATTGCCTCCGGCTTTAGCCGGAGGACCAAAAAGGACAAAGAGAAAGGGATTTAGCCCAATTCTAAATATCTCTTTCCAAAACCCATTCCCCCTTAAGGGCTGGGGAAAAGGAATGGGTTTTTAGATCGGGGTCCCAAAAATGGCATTTTTGAGAGGAATTTCTCCAGTTGATCCAGAACTACCTCTTTAAATCGATCAGCTCAAGAATTCCACAGGGGTCTGGGCGAGGGTGTTTTGCTCAAGACTGAAGATGATCCTGGTACCCTCAGGCTGTCCCTGCTCATCTTTTTTGTCAATAAGCTCACAATTAATATGGCCGGGATAACTTTTGTTGAAAAGCTCAATCCTTTCTTTTATGATCTGCATGCCCATGCTTTTATGGTCTTTTTCCGAAGATCTTTTTTCTGTGCCGCTTCTGCCCACGCCATTATCATCGATAATGATCTTGACGATCTCTCCTTCAGGAATAACTTCCAGGCGCAGGGTCTTGGTTTCGCGTTTGCTGGGAAGCAGGCCGTGCCAAATGGCATTTTCGATGAGCGGCTGTAGCAGCAATGGCGGGATCAGGATCTTTTCAACTTCGGGCGCATCTTCCCCTTTTATTTCAAAAGTGAAGTCTTTTTCAAAACGGTTCTTTTCAAGGGTAAGATAATATTGAGTCAGCTTAAGTTCTTCAGGTAAAGGAACCACATGCTTTTGTGAGGTTTCCAGCACCATCCTGGTATACCGGCTAAAAACCACCAGGTATTTCATGGCTTTGGCGTTTTGATTGCTTTGTATCAAATAAGTGATCGCATTGAGGCTATTAAATATAAAATGAGGATTAACACGCAGGCGGGTCACCAGGATCTCTGCCCGTGCAAGGTTGCGCTCATAGATCGCCTTCATCTTTTCCTTTTCCTCTTTCAGAATACGGGCGTTGATCTTCTTCTTTGTTTTGATATTCCGGTACTGTAACAGGAAAATGACCAGGATAAACAAAAGGCCCGTTGCCAGGAGTAACATAAGGATCCTGCGCCGCTCCAGCTTTTGCTGCTGATTGTCCAGCAGGGTTTGCTGCAGCGCTTTATCCTTTTCAAGCAGCTGAATATGATCTTCCTTTTTCTCTATGTCATATTTGCGAATGAGGGCCGCTATTTCCACATTCTGTTCCGTGAGTTTTATGCTGTCTTCATAAGCTTTACCCTGTTTGAGGTACTGTAAAGCTGCGGAAGGATCCCGCTGCCTTTCGAGTATATTCGACAGCTGGTAGGAATTCTGCATGATCAATCCGTGCTGATTGAGATCTTTGGCGAGCTCGAGGGACCTCTCATAATAATCTTTTGCCGCAACAAACCTATCCTGCCTGAAGCGTACGTCGCCCAAACTCCCAAGGATCTGCGCCTGTTGATGCGCATCTCCCAATTTCTCAAACCTGCTTAAGGCATCTTCAAAATAAGAAGCAGCCCTGTCCAGCTCCTTCCCCTCTTCCAGGTAAGATTTTCCGTAGAATTCGTAAGTGATCGCAAGACCGTAATCGTCGTTTCTCTCCCGGTTTATCCCAAGCAGTTCATCCAGGTACTTTCGCGCGGTTTTATACTCTTCCTTATCAATATAATAATCGCTTATAGAAAGATAATTCATGGCCACCCCAAGGCTGTTGCCCCGTTCCTTTTCGGCTTCGAGAGATCGTTCAAAGTAACTCAATGCCTCATCCTGTCTTCCGGGAATATTCCCCAAAGTGTTACCTATTCCATTCCCGGCTATAGCGATATTTTTAAGATCGTTCTCCTTTTCGGCAATCTTCAGGGCCTTCATGTAAAAGGAAACGGCCGTATCATATTTTTGGTTGTAACGCCCTGCCACTCCTGCATTGTTGGCAAAGATCATTTTAAAAACAGGATCGACCTCCATGTCTTTTACCAGGTCAAAAGCTTTGGTATGCAAAGAAAGCGACTCATCGTAACGCTGATGATACCTGTAAAGCAGCCCCAGGTTATCAAGCGTCCTGGCATATAGCAGGGAATCGCCTGTATTTAATGCCTTCTGAATAAGTCCCCTCGCAAGGTCATATTCCTCTTCTTCCGTGTGCTTTTCCCGGTGAAACTCCCTTAGCATTTGTATACCATAGACCACCTTTAGGGAATCATTGGTTTCCGCTTCAAAAGATGTTTTAAGGCTATCGAGCCGGGATTGGGAAAAGCCATTGGTGGCAAACAGCAGGATCAACAGGAAACCCAGCACGCCTGATGTACTGTAGAATCTCTTTGAAATATTCAACAGAAGCTTCCGCAGAAGAAAGATGACACAAATTTTATTAAGCCGTTTTGGTAATTGCATCAAATAAGTTTGTGATAAGGTCCTTTTTACTTTTGCTCACAGGGATGGATTTTCCATCCTGCATTACAAGATAGCCGCCATCATTCCGGTAGTATTTCTTCATGTAATTCGGATTAATGAGATAGGATTTATGAATTCGGATAAAGAAATATTTATCGAGCAGTTTCTCAAATTCCTTTAGGGTTTTGCTCAAAACCAGTTTTCGGTTGTTGGTAGTAAACAGTAATGTGTAGTTATTCTGGCTTTGGCAATATAAAATATCGTTTGTCTCGATAAACTCGAATCCTTCGGTCACCGGCACCGCTATTTTATTCTTCAGGATGCCTTCCCTTTTCATATAGTTCAACAGCTCATTCATTCTGTCTGAAGAAATATCTTTCTTCAATTCCCTTTCTTTCTTCCATTGCTGCACCGCCAGTATAAATTCGGTTTCATCAATGGGTTTGAGTAGATAATTTACCGCCCTGGCCTTAAAAGCCTGCGCAGCATACTGGCTGTATGCGGTGGTAAAGATGACATCAAAATCTTCTTCGGAAAGCTGGTCCAGCAATTCAAAGCCATTCATTCCCGGCATTTCCACATCCAGGAATAGCAAATCCGGCTTTACATTGGGAATAGCTACAAGGGCATCTTCAGGTTTGGTCCCTTTGAAAACGATCTCCGCCTCGGGAAATTTGCTCTTAATATGCAGGACCAACCCCTCCACACAATGCACCTCATCGTCTACAATCGCTACTCTCATATTGGATAAACTTCAAAAAATCAACAGATTATACTAATAAATATAGGTTTAATAAATGACCTTTTAAAAAACCAGCCACTTAAATACTGATATGCCTGAGGAAAAACCCCGTATGAGTTAGGCAGCACAATAACTTACCGCCAGCTCTTTAAACAGCCTTTGAATAATTTTTACCCGTATTTCCCTAATTGACAACTGCCTTACACTCATTTACCACCCCCGTAAACCTCTAATTTTATGACTTTTACACCAATCAATCAGAAAAAAATGACTTCTGAAAAATTCTAAACTAACCTTGAACTATTACAGAATGAGAACGAAATTACTTTTTACTGCCGCTTTAATTTTCCTGGGAACCTGCTTTGTGACCAACGCACAAAATGATACCCGGCTTGGGGCCATGGTCGCTTATGGTACTGAAATAGAAAACGTGGGAATTGGCGTTAATGCTGAGATACCTGTTATGGAAAAACTCAACATCTCTCCCGGCTTCATTTATTACTTTCCAAAAGATGAATATGGGGTGAGTTTAAACTGGTGGGAAATAAACGGAAATGCCAATTATTACTTTGTAGAAAACCAAAGCCTGAATTTTTATGGCATTGCGGGACTCAATTACACCCATGTAAAATTCGATTTTGACGAATCACCTTTTGGGGACTCTTCCATGGAAACCAGTGACGGAAGATTTGGTGTAAACCTGGGGGCGGGCGCGAATTTCGAGATTGGAAGCGGCATCACTCCTTTTGCCGAAGTTAAATATGTCATCATAGATGGAAGTCAGCTGGTGATTGGAGCGGGTGTGAAATTCAGCATCTAAGTCATTATAATTCTGAAAAAAGCTTTCTAACCAACCAATTTTTAAGCTACTCCTTATTAGATACCAGAGCCTTAATTCTAATCCTTAAAATTACTTCTATGGAAACCGGAAACACACAAACTGAAACCCAAAACAATAAGACCAAAGATACTACAGTGGCAGTCATCGCTTATTTGACCTTCATAGGTTTAATCATAGCCTTTGTGATGAACAATGAGAAAAAAGATGCATTTGCTGCCTACCATATCAAGCAGTCTTTAGGATTAACTGTTTGTGGCATCGCTGTTTTTGCCGTGGGAATGATCCCTGTCCTGGGTTGGCTGGTGAGTTTCTTTGGTTCTATCTTCCTGTTGTATTTATGGATCATGGGGCTTATAAACTCCATTAACGGAAAGCTGAAACCAGTACCTGTACTGGGAGACAAGTTTGAGGAGTGGTTCAGGAATGTATAGTGTCTTCTTAATTTGAAAACCTGCATCAAATTGTCAAAAATAACCAAAATTTAAAATTATGAAAATCAAATCTATATTTCTTTTAATGATCTTTTTCGCAGTATTTACAGGCTTTCAGTCCTGTTCAGATGATGACTCCGGAAGCGATGATGATACTGCCGGATGTGCAAATTTTGAAGCCGAATACGAAGATGTAACAACAGCGCTGACAGCTTTTTCTGAAAACCAGACTACTGCAAATTGTGAAGCATACAAAAATGCACTCCTTGACTTTTATGCAGATTTCAATGACTGCCCTTATTGGGGAGATTATTACCAGGAGGCATATGAACAAATACAGGCTATGGATTGTAGTGGCCTTGAAACCAACTAAGAATTAACCATTTTAAATATAGACCTGAAGTCATTTGGGGGAGTGATTTTGGGTCTGCAGATGGATGGACAGTGCAAACTGTTCATCCATTTCTCGTTATAGGGCTAAAGCCCGGGAAGTACATTTCCCACCCCACCCTGCGGGCACCCCTCCGAAGGAGGGGACAAAGCAGAGGCCTTAGCAGCACAACATTAATTCCGATGACAGCATAATCCCAAAATTAAATCCCCTCCATGCCAACATGAATTACCTCCGGCTTTAGCCGGAGAATTAAAAAGAACAGAGAGAAAGGGCTTTAGCCCAACTTTTTCAAAAATATCAATATGTAAAACCCATTCCCTCCCTTTAGGGTTGGGGAAAAGGAATGGGTTTTTAGCATAGGTCCCAAAAATGCCATTTTTGAAGAGGCTTTACACAAAAAATATCAGCAGTAAAATCATAGCCCCAGAGGGGCAAAAGCCCCGGGTATGAATAATACAATAAAATGTCCTGTAGGGACAACATGGAAGAATCACAGCTCCTGATGACAATATAGTGTAGCCGTCCCCCACCCCGCGGGCACCCCTCCGAAGGAGGGGACAAAGCAGGAACCTTAGCAGCAGAACATAAATTCCGGTGACAGCATAATCCCACAATTAAATCTCTTCCACATAAAACATGAATTACCTCCGGCTTTAGCCGGAGAATTAAAAAGAACAGAGAGAAAGGGCTTTAGCCCAACTTTTTCAAAAATATCAATATGTAAAACCCATTCCCTCCCTTTAGGGTTGGGGAAAAGGAATGGGTTTTTAGCATAGGTCCCAAAAATGCCATTTTTGAAGAGGCTTTAGCCCAACCCTATTCCCTATTCCAATTTCTGATTATCTTGCATTGGTTATCAATCTTGATATGAGTATTCAACTGAAAATTATCAGAGACTGAAAATTGAATCTTAAACTTAAATCCCCTTGCTCCAAACCCTCACTCATTACTTCCTCCACTTTATCTTTATTGGCGCTATTGCTTACTGGTACGACAAAACGAACTGGAAAAAATACTGGCTCATCCTGCTGGCGACTATGCTGGTTGATGTAGATCACCTACTGGCTACTCCAATCTTCCAACCCGGCCGCTGCAGCATCGGGTTCCATGTACTGCATTCGGAATATGTGATTCCACTTTACTTCCTGGGTGCAATTTTCATCAGGCACAAGATCATTCGGTTGGTGATGATTGGCCTGGCCTTTCACATGATCACCGATTTTATTGACTGCCTCTGGATGCTTTCAAAATGCGAAACCTGTTCAGCTGCGGAAATATTTCAGGGGTTATGATCCAAAAATGCCATTTTTGACAGGTATTTTTCCGAAGCAATTATTCGGAATTTGATGGCAATAACTAAAAACTTCAGTTACAGATTGCTGCTTTAAAACGGCATTTTTCCGAAGCAATTAATCTGAATTCAGTTTTTAAAACATCTGTTAATTCTCTTATATTTACCACCTGAAGTTTTCACCACTCATCTATCAACAGCCAAATTCACTCAACATGCACGTAGCCATTGCGGGAAATATTGGGGCGGGAAAAACCACCCTTACCAAATCACTAGCTAAACATTTTAACTGGGAAGCCCAGTATGAAGATGTACTGGAAAACCCTTACCTCGAGGACTTCTACAACAAAATGGAACGCTGGTCTTTTAACCTGCAAATCTACTTTTTGAACAGCCGCTTTAGGCAGATTTTAGAAATTCGGGAAAGCGGAAGGGCGATAATCCAGGACCGCACCATCTATGAAGATGCCCATATTTTTGCGCCTAACCTGCATGCTATGGGGCTGATGACCAACCGCGACTACGAAAACTACCGGTCGCTTTTCGATCTTATGGAAAGTGTAGTGCAGGGCCCAGACCTGTTGATCTACCTGCGCAGCAGTATTCCCAACCTGGTTTCCCAAATCCACAAACGCGGGAGAGATTATGAAAATTCAATTTCTATAGATTACCTGAGCCGCCTCAACGAACGTTACGAAGCCTGGGTGCACAACTACAACAAAGGTAACCTGCTCATCATAGATGTTGATAATATCAACTTTGTAGATAACCCTGAAGATCTTGGTAACATCATCACCAGGGTAGATGGGGAGCTTAACGGACTTTTTAAGTAGACGGTAGACTTTAGACGGTAGACGTTAGTTACTGGTTTTACTTCGACCTTCGGGCTTCCCTCCGGTGGAGGGGACATTTTCGATGAAGTTTAAATGAACTTTTAGAATTTTGGACCTGGTGCTTTAGAGCCTTATTCCTTAAACATTATTCCTTCTACCTTAAATAAAGCCGTGTTCCCGGGCGTGCTCGCGAGCCTGCTCTGAGGTTTCGACCATAAGAAGAGGGACTGTTTCGAAATTACCTACAATACTTCTCACCCTGCGCATTTGTCGGCGGTGCTTTACGCTTCTCAGGTAAATAGCCAGGATACGGTCGGGGTACTGGGCAGCGATTTCGGTGTAGATAGCAGGATCGTGCTCCCCACTGTCGCCAATGAGAATAAAATTGAGATGCGGATAGGTCTTTAAAATATTGATGATCTCCTTTTGTTTATGCGGTTTTTCGGGCTTAAGTGTTCTGTCAAAAGGGGTACGAAAATCCCGAAGCAAAATTGGCCCTTTTGGAAAATCATTGATCTCCAGGAAGAGCTTCAGGTACTCATATAAATTCCACGGACTGTTACTCAGGTAGATTATAGGGTTTTGCTCATTTGCTTTTTTCCCTGCATGCAGGTCGCGATAAAATTTTGGCGCTCCTTCCAGAGAGATCCTGTTATGCGCGTTCTTAAAAAGGGAATTTTTAATGAGCCTCCATTTTAAGAAAGAAGTCACCCCTGTGTGCAGAATGGTATCATCTATATCACTTATCACCCCAAAAGTGGCCTTTTGCGGCGGAATTAGCAGTTCGGCTTCAAAATTATTCTCATTGGTGATGATGCTGTTGGGCACCTCATTTGAAAAGGAACATTTCAGCTTTAGCCACCCGCCGTCATCGGCAAATTCTTTCAGGTTAAGAGAAATGGTTTTGTCAAAGAGAAAATATCCTTCGCCATTGGTTTTTGTGGTAAGCTCAGTACCGTCGGGCAGGCTTAGCGTCACTTCGGCATTTGCAATCTCATAACTATCAAACTGTTTATAGGTGTTGCCAAGGGTTCTAAAGAAACTCTGGTGTTCGTGCATCTTCAGGTTATCATCATCAATGGCGCGTCCCAGCAGGTAAAGGTGGCTGGCGGTGCCGTAACTGCGGTAGGTAGCCAGTTTCACTTCAGGTTTTGCAGTAAGGTAATTTTTGAGCCTGGAAAAGAGCTTCATAAAGAGGGTTTTAAAATGGCATTTTTAACACCTCATTCAAGGTACATTTAAAATCAAAAATCCCCCGCAGT
The DNA here is from genome assembly GCF_026241755.1 of Salinimicrobium profundisediminis. GTDB lineage: Bacteria > Bacteroidota > Bacteroidia > Flavobacteriales > Flavobacteriaceae > Salinimicrobium > Salinimicrobium profundisediminis. The sequence goes on along the minus strand of NZ_JAPJDA010000022.1, from coordinate 59,196 downwards.
TGCAGGGGATTTTAAAAATATTTTAGCAAATCTCTTCGGAAGTTACTCTTTTTGAGAGGTTACTTCGGAAGTTTTTGCTTCAGAAGTATTTGCTTCGGAAGTTTTCACGGCTGCAGCTATTTTTTCCGCAGTAACAAGAACTTCTTGTTTATCGGTTGAAAATTGGGCTACAGGCTCAACTTCTGTTTCCTCCTGAAGTATGGTTACTTCATCAACTTCGGGCGTGGTGGCAATTTCCATATCCTGACCCAAAATAGGGGCGATCACAAGTCCAATCAAACAGGTAAGCTTGATAAGGATGTTCATTGAAGGCCCTGAAGTATCTTTAAAAGGATCACCTACAGTATCACCGGTTACAGCAGCTTTATGAGCTTCAGACCCTTTGTAGGTCATCTCTCCGTTGATCATTACCCCGGCTTCAAAAGATTTTTTGGCATTATCCCACGCACCACCGGCGTTGTTTTGGAAAATTGCCCAAAGCACACCACTCACGGTCACCCCGGCCATATAGCCTCCCAGCATTTCGGCGATAAGACGGTTTTCATACCCAAGTACCATAGGAATAATTACTATAATAATAGGGAACCCAATGGTAAGAAGACCAGGTAAAAGCATTTCACGAAGGGCAGCTTTGGTAGATATCTCCACACATTTGTCGTATTGTGGTTTTCCTGTTCCTTCCATAATCCCTGGAATTTCACGGAACTGGCGACGCACCTCGTTCACCATATCCATAGCTGCTTTTCCTACCGATTGCATTGCAAGGGCAGAGAAAACAACGGGAATCATTCCTCCAATAAACAGCATGGCCAAAACAGGAGCTTTGAAAATGTTGATCCCATCAATTCCTGTAAAGGTTACATAAGCTGCAAAAAGTGCAAGAGAGGTAAGCGCTGCCGAAGCAATTGCAAAACCTTTTCCGGTTGCGGCAGTAGTATTTCCTACAGAATCAAGAATGTCGGTTCTTTCTCTAACTTCGGAAGGCAGTTCGCTCATTTCGGCAATACCTCCGGCGTTATCGGCAATTGGCCCAAAGGCATCAATAGCCAGCTGCATTGCTGTGGTAGCCATCATTGCTGAAGCTGCAAGTGCAACTCCGTAGAAACCTGCAAAGGCATAAGACGCCCAGATAGCGAGTGCAAAAAGAAGTACAGAATAGAAAGTAGAGATCATTCCGGTAGAAAGACCTGCAATAATGTTTGTTCCGGCACCAGTGCTGGAATTTTGTACGATAGAAAGCACAGGTTTTTTACCAAGACCTGTGTAGTATTCGGTCACGGCAGAGATCACGCCTCCAACTACAAGCCCAACCAAAGTAGCGTAGAATACCCGCATTGATGAGATTTGTTGTGGCCCTTCTCCAAAGAATTCCATTTGCATGGTTTCTGGCAACATCCAGGTCACCAAAAAGAAAGAAGAGATCGCTACCAGCACGATAGAGAACCAGTTCCCTTTGTTTAGTGCCGACTGAACTTCAGCTTCCTTGGCAGAATTGCTGTTGATCTTTACCAATAGCGTTCCTACTATAGAGAATATAATTCCGAAACCTGCAATGGCCATGGGAAGAAGGATAGGCCCAATTCCGCCGAAACCTTCAGCAACAATATTACCGCCCATGTCTTTGATCACATAGTTTCCAAGTACCATGGCGGCAAGTACGGTAGCCACATAACTTCCAAAGAGGTCGGCACCCATTCCGGCCACGTCACCCACGTTATCACCCACGTTATCGGCAATGGTTGCCGGGTTACGCGGATCATCTTCAGGAATACCTGCTTCCACTTTTCCAACAAGGTCGGCACCCACATCGGCAGCTTTGGTATAAATACCACCACCTACACGGGCAAATAGTGCAATAGACTCGGCTCCAAGAGAGAAACCGGCAAGGGTTTCAAGCACGATGGTCATTTGGTGAACATCGGTCCACTCCCCGCCCATAAAGACGTGGAAGAAGATAATGAAGAAAGTTGTTAATCCCAGAACGGCAAGACCGGCAACCCCAAGTCCCATAACGGTACCGCCACCAAAAGACACTTTTAGTGCCTGCGGCAGGCTTGTTCTTGCGGCTTGTGTGGTACGAACGTTAGATTGAGTTGCGATGCGCATCCCGATATTTCCGGCGAAAGCCGAAAAAATAGCTCCAAATATAAAAGCTACAACAATTAGAATATGAGTAGTGGGAACAATAAAAGATATTCCTGCCAGCAGTATACTGGCCACAATAACAAAAATAGTAAGGATCTTGTATTCGGCATTAAGAAAAGCAAGAGCTCCTTCATAAATGTGAGACGAAATATCCTTCATCTTTCCATCTCCCGCATCCTGTTTTAAAACCCAGGTGCGTTTTGCCCACATGAAAATGAGCCCTATGATTGCCAGGATAGCTGGCAACCAAATCATCAATGATTCCATAATTTTTTGTTAAATTTATTTTCGCTGTTAAAGTTAGCAAAAGAGGGATAAATATGGATTAATAAAAATGATCTTTCTCATAATCTGGGAGGAAATCTTTGTTTATCCTCAGCCATAACGGGAGATGAGCCTGAAAAAATACATTTTTGAAAGAAAATGTAAGGAAGATTTATTTTTAATTGCAGACTGGCTAAAATCGGGGTTTTAGAAACAGAGGTGAAAATGAGACGTGTATAAAAAAAGAGGCTGCCCGGTAAAGCTTTCTCCCTGTCGCTCCTGAAATATTTCAGTTCCTAATAGGATCCTGAAAAATTAAGAATAACGCGGTAATAGCCTTGCCAGACAGCCTCCTGTCTTATATTCCGAAGAAGTTAAAGGATAGAAAAATTACCTTTCTCCCCATTACTGTCTTTATATCGTTGAATACAATCTTTGATGATGGAGTTTGCTTCATTAACATCGCCCCAACCTTCAACATCTACTTTCTTTTGTTCAAGATCTTTGTAGACCTGGAAGAAGTGTTCGATTTCTTTTATAAGGTGGCCATTCACATCGCCAAGATCGTTAAGCCTGTTCCAGATAGGATCGGAAACCGGTACGCAGATCACTTTTTCATCGGGTCCTTTTTCATCGGCCATATGGAATACTCCAATTGGCTTTACCTCCATAACACAACCGGGGAAGGTTGGCTCTGTTACCAGCACCAGCACATCAAGCGGATCGCCGTCAAGGGCCAAAGTTTCAGGAATGAACCCGTAATCTGCAGGATACATCATCGAAGAAAAGATCATCCTGTCGTAACGTACTTTCTTTAGCTTAAAGTCATACTCGTATTTATTTCGACTTCCCTTGGGGATCTCGATAAGAACATCAAATGTTTTACTCATTACTCTATAGTATAATTTAGTCTGTTTTTGTCTTTAGGGGGCGGCAAATATAATACTTCATTCGGTTTTAAGCAGATATAAAATATTTAGAAGTTGCTCCCTGCCTCAAAGTTTAAGTTTTTCTTCACAAATGGCGTAGCAAATTCCAAACAACAAATCCCAAATTCCAGGCACCAAATTCCAATTTGAATCTAAGTTCCCTTTGGGGGATTTAGGGGGAAGAGAAGCCACAAGAACCCCAAGGTAAACTGTTTTAGAATTTGGCTTTTGGAATTTGGTACTTAAAAAAAGAAGCCTCCCAAAAAGGAGGCTCAAAAATGTCATTTTTGGAAGGGCTTTATTTAGTCCTTATACATCACCTTTTTCACTGCTTTGATCACATCGTTGTGATTTGGCAACCACTCTTCGAGTAGTACCGGAGAATAAGGAGCAGGAGTATCGGCAGTATTGATCTTTACAATTGGCGCATCAAGGAAATCGAATGCCTGTGACTGCACCTGGTAAGTGATCTCTGTAGCTACGTTTCCAAATGGCCATGCTTCTTCAACAATAACAAGGCGGTTGGTTTTCTTTACAGATTCCAGGATAGTTTCATGATCCATCGGGCGAATGGTACGCAAGTCGATGATCTCACATGAAATTCCTTCTTTTTCAAGTTCTTCAGCAGCCTTGTAACAGATCTTGATGATCTTTCCGAAGGAAACAATAGTTACATCGCTACCTTCTCTTTTAATGTCTGCCTTACCAATTGGCAATACATATTCTTCTTCGGGCACTTCTCCTTTGTCACCATACATTTGCTCAGATTCCATGAAGATCACAGGATCGTCATCGCGAATGGCGGCTTTTAAAAGTCCTTTTGCATCGTAAGGGTTAGAAGGTACAATTACTTTTAATCCCGGAGTATTGGCATACCAGCTTTCAAATGCCTGTGAGTGGGTAGCTCCCAATTGGCCTGCCGAAGCTGTTGGGCCACGAAATACAATGGGAACATTAAATTGCCCACCACTCATTTGGCGCATCTTGGCAGCGTTATTTATAATCTGGTCAATTCCCACCAGGGAAAAGTTAAAGGTCATGAATTCTATGATGGGACGGTTTCCATTCATGGCGCTACCAACACCTATTCCTGAAAAACCTAATTCTGAGATGGGTGTATCGATCACGCGATCTGGACCAAATTCATCCAACATCCCTTTTGATGCTTTATAAGCACCATTATATTCAGCAACCTCTTCTCCCATAAGGTACACAGATTCATCCCTGCGCATTTCTTCTGTCATGGCCTGGGCAATTGCTTCCCTGAACTGGATTGTCTTCATTACACGTATTTGATTAAAATTTTCGAATCACAAAAATAGTAATTCAAATAAGGATTATGGCCAACTTCAGAACAAAAATTTCTTATGCACGCACAGTATTTTTCCTCAGTTTTTATGTATCTTCGTAATCCATTTATAATTTTTATTTACAAAATTCTGAGATATATGAAAATATTAGTGTGTATTAGTCACGTTCCTGATACCACCTCAAAGATTAATTTTTCTGAAGGTGATACAAAATTCGACACCGCGGGGGTACAGTTCGTGATCAATCCAAATGATGAATTTGGTCTTACAAGGGCCATGTGGTTCAAAGAGAAACAAGGTGCAACAGTAGATGTGGTGAACGTAGGCGGCACAGAGACCGAACCTACTTTAAGAAAAGCTTTGGCTATTGGTGCCGATAGCGCCATACGTGTAAACACACCCGCTACAGACGGGATCTATGTTGCCAAACAAATAGCAAAAGTAGCACAGGATGGTGGTTATGACCTTATAATTGCAGGCCGCGAATCTATTGACTACAACGGCGGAATGGTTCCTGGTATGGTAGCCGGTCTTATTGGTGCAAATTTCGTGAACACCTGTATAGGGTTGGAGGTAGAAGGAAATGAAGCTACGGCCATTCGCGAAATCGATGGAGGAAAAGAAACACTAAAGACAAATCTTCCGTTAGTAATAGGTACTCAAAAAGGAATTGTACAGGAAAGCGACCTTCGCATTCCTAACATGCGCGGAATTATGCAGGCGCGAAAAAAGCCGCTTAACGTGGTTGAGCCTGTAGATACAGCGACACATTCTGAAGCAGTTAAATTCGAAAAACCCAAACCAAAAGGCGATATCAAGCTTGTTGATGCCGATAATCTTGATGAATTGATCAACCTGCTTCACAACGAGGCTAAAGTAATTTAAAGTCCAGGGTTTAAAGTTTAAGGTTCAAGGTTTGAACTGAAGGCTTTGGAATTTGGAATTTGTTAATTGGAATTTAAAGAAAAAAATATGTCAGTATTAGTATATACAGAATCGGAAGAAGGACAATTTAAAAAGACTGCCTTTGAGGTGGCTTCTTATGCAAAAGGTGTTGCCGACATGCTGGGAACAGAAGTTACAGCTATTTCCTTTAATGCGCAAAGTGCAGGTGACCTTGGGAAGTATGGAGTGAGCAAAGTATTAAAGGTAAATGACGAAAAGCTTCAAAAATTCAATGCTAAAGCCTACGCCGATGCCATTAAGCAGGCAGCCGAAAAGGAAGGATCAAAAGTGATTGTTGTAAGCCAGAGTGCAAACGCAAAATATTTAGCACCACTATTGGCTGTACAACTGGAGGCGGGATACGCTTCAAACGTGGTGGCTTTACCAGAAGGTACAGATCCACTACAGGTAAAAAGGACTGCATTCACCAACAAGGCTTTTAACTTTACCAAATTATCTACCGATGTGAAGATCATTGGGCTTTCTAAAAATGCCTTCGGATTAAAAGAAAATCAAACCGACGCTACGGAAGAAGATTTTTCCCCTTCTCTTTCTGAAGGAGATTTTGCAATCAATGTGGTTTCCGTAGACAAAGCAGCCGATAAGGTGACTATTGCCGATGCCGAAATTGTGGTATCTGGCGGAAGAGGTCTTAAAGGTCCTGAAAATTGGGGTATGGTTGAAGATCTTGCCGAAACCCTGGGAGCAGCGACAGCCTGTTCAAAACCTGTAAGTGACATGGGCTGGAGACCTCATAGTGAACACGTAGGCCAGACGGGTAAACCCGTTGCAGCAAACCTGTACATCGCTATTGGAATTTCTGGAGCAATACAACATCTTGCAGGGGTAAGTGCCTCAAAAACAAAAGTGGTGATCAATAATGACCCCGAAGCGCCTTTCTTTAAGGCTGCCGATTACGGGGTGGTAGGAGATGCCTTTGAGATAGTACCAAAGCTCACCGAAAAATTAAAGGAATTTAAGGCTGGTAACTCATAATTTTTTTAACTTGCAAGCCGTTAAAAGGGCTGTCTCAGATAGGTATTTTGCCCGTTTAGACAGCTTTTTTTGTATTTTTGAAGTATGAGTTTAGTGCGCCTTAACATTAAAGGAATTTCTTACAGCCAAACCCAAAATGGGGCCTATGCCTTAATTTTGAGTGAGGTGGAAGGAGAGCGTAAACTCCCTATTGTAATTGGAGCTTTTGAAGCTCAATCTATCGCTATCGCTCTTGAGAAAGAGATCAAGCCTCCACGCCCACTCACCCACGACCTTTTCAAGAATTTTGCCGACAGGTTTGAGATCGTTGTAAAACAGGTGATCATTCACAAACTGGTAGACGGGGTTTTCTATTCCAGCCTCATTTGTGAGCGCGATAAAATCGAAGAGATCATTGATGCCAGGACCAGCGATGCCATTGCACTTGCTTTGAGGTTCCAGGCGCCCATTTTCACCTATAAGAATATTCTTGACAAGGCCGGTATCTACCTCAAGGGAGATGCTGCAAAAGAGAAAGAAGAGCAGGAGAAAGAAGATATTATAGTAGATGAACTCTTTTCTAAGGAAGTCGAGATAAAATCTGACCAACCCGATTACAGGAAACTGTCACTCAACGAACTCAATAACATGCTAGACCAGGCCGTAAAAAACGAAGATTATGAGAAAGCGGCCCGTATACGAGATGAGATCTCCAAGCGAAAATAACCCCCATTCATAATGAATAAAATCTGGTGCTTCCTGTTCCTGATCTTCTTCGGAATTTCCCCATTACTTGCACAATCAATTTCTAAAACCTGGGATTTTGAAGCCGTAGAAGGCAGCCCCCAAAACACCATTTTTGACATCTCCCCCGGAAATGACTATTTAAAACTGGACAATGGAGGTTTTGAACTCGCCCTTACCAATGAAGACGCTCCCAGATCAACCGGGAATTATGTTTTTCAAAATGATGTACTGGTACTATTCTTTGACAGCCCGGGCGACAGTATCCAAAACTTTAGAGTAAAAACCTTAACCGATTCTACGCTGGTGCTTAGCACAAGAGATGTGACCTACTCCCTTAGGGAAGTGCCACAAACTGTACAGGAAGTACTGCCCGTAGATACCGCAAAGACCGTAATACCCAACCAGGGTTTTACCTTCACAAGTTTCTGGAGAGGTGCACTGGGAATGGTCTCTCTCATCTTACTCGCTTTTATCTTTAGCAGCAACCGCAGGGCTATAAACTGGAAGACTATTCTTGTAGGATTAGGCGCCCAGCTTCTTTTGGCAATAGGGGTTTTAAAGATCACTGTGGTTCAAAACGTATTTGAGACCGTAGGTTACTTTTTTGTACTTATTCTTGATTTCACCGCGGCAGGAAGCGAATTTTTGCTCGGCGGACTAATGAGTGTAGAAAGCTATGGTTTTATCTTCCTGTTCCAGGTATTACCCACCATCGTTTTCTTCTCTGCCTTAACTTCTGTACTGTTCTACCTTGGGGTGATACAGATCGTTGTAAAAGGAATGGCATGGGTACTAACCAAGCTCATGGGCATCTCGGGGCCCGAAAGTTTAAGTGTTGCCGGAAATATCTTTTTAGGACAAACTGAAGCCCCATTAATGATCAAGGCCTACCTTGAAAGAATGAGCCGATCGGAGATCCTTTTGGTCATGATTGGCGGAATGGCTACTGTGGCAGGAGGCGTACTGGCTGCTTATATTGGCTTTTTGGGGGGGGATGATCCTGCTCTTAGAGTAGAATTTGCAAAGCACCTGCTGGCTGCATCGGTTATGGCAGCACCGGGAGCTATCGTTATTTCAAAGATCCTTTATCCGCAGCAGGACAAGATCACTACCGATGTAGAAGTTTCTTCGGACAAAATTGGATCTAATATTTTAGATGCCATTGCCAACGGTACCACCGAAGGTTTAAAACTGGCAGCCAATGTCGCTGCAATGCTCCTGGTTTTTATAGCTTTTATCGCTATGATAAACTACGGCCTCGGAAAAATTGGAGACTGGACAAGCCTTAATGGTATCATGGCAGCAAACACTCCCTACGCCAGGTTGTCTCTTGAATCTCTCCTCGGAATTATTTTTGCTCCGCTCATGTGGCTTATTGGAGTAGCAAAAGCCGATATGATGCTCATGGGGCAGCTGCTGGGAATAAAACTTGCAGCCAGTGAATTTGTAGGATATATACAGCTGGCTGAACTAAAGAATCCGGTAAATGCGCTAAGCCTTACCTATGAAAAATCTATCATCATGGCCACTTACATGCTTTGTGGTTTTGCCAACTTCGCTTCTATTGGAATACAAATAGGCGGAATTGGTTCCCTGGCACCCGGACAAAGAAAAACCCTGTCGGAATTTGGTATGAAAGCGCTTATTGGCGGTACCCTCGCTTCTTTACTTTCGGCTACAATTGCCGGGATGATCATTGGATAATTTTCATTTCAAGAGAATCAGGAATCAGGAGTGAAGAATCAAGATTACTGTTACTCAGGCATAGCTAACCCTGAACACGATAGTTAATAAGTCTCTAATAATTCCTTTTTAGAATTAACTTCTTTAATTAGGACAGTTTTCTATTTTAGCTGAAATTGATCCGGAATTTGCCATTTTTGGCAGGTAAGCATCAGCACTATCTTTAAAATATAAACCCTTCATAATCAATTCATAATGAAGCAGTATCACGACTTGATAAAACACGTCCTGGAAAACGGAAATGAAAAAGGAGACCGCACCGGCACCGGCACAAAAAGCGTGTTTGGTTACCAGATGCGGTTTGATTTAAGTGAAGGTTTTCCCATGGTTACCACAAAAAAGCTCCATCTAAAATCTATTATTTACGAGCTGCTTTGGTTCCTCAACGGCGATACCAACATTAAATATTTACAGGAAAACGGAGTGCGTATCTGGAACGAATGGGCCGACGGGAACGGCGATTTGGGTCCGGTGTACGGTCATCAATGGCGCAACTGGAACAGTGAAGATATAGATCAAATAAAAGAGGTAGTAGAAACATTGAAGACCAGCCCCAACAGCCGCCGCATGCTGGTTACCGCCTGGAACCCTTCGGTACTGCCCGATACCTCAAAATCCTTTTCAGAAAATGTAGCGAATGGAAAAGCCGCGCTTCCTCCATGTCATGCATTTTTTCAGTTCTACGTTGCTAACGGCAAATTATCCTGCCAACTCTACCAGCGAAGTGCAGATATTTTTCTGGGGGTACCGTTCAACATCGCTTCCTATGCCCTGCTCACTATGATGATTGCGCAGGTATGTGGTTATGAAGCAGGAGATTTTATTCACACTTTTGGTGATGCTCATATTTACAACAACCACCTGGAGCAGGTAAACCTACAGCTGTCGCGGGATGCGAGGCCTTTGCCTGTCATGAAACTGAATCCTGAGGTGAAAAATATTTTTGATTTTAAGTTTGAAGATTTTAAATTGGAAAATTATGATCCGCATCCGGCTATAAAAGGGCAGGTAGCGGTTTAATTTTTGTCCAATTTTAAATTTTTTAAGCATTATGAAGAAGTTATTAGTTATTGCATGTTTTTTCTTTGGAGGAATAGCAGGTGCCCAGGCACAACAAACCTCACCAGTTTGGCCGGGCTGTGAAGACGCTGAAGATAAATCGGAATGTTTTAACGAAAAACTAAATGCCCATGTAAGGGAAAATTACGAATACCCCATGAAGCAGAATGCTTACGTTCGGGGAGAAGTAAAAGTATCTTTCAATATTAATGAAGAAGGGAAAGTTATTGTGAATTCGGTTGAAGGATCGGAGCCACTGGTGAATGAAGCTGCCAGGGAAATGCTCAAAAAGATTCCAGATATGAAGCCCGGGACTTTAAACGGAGAGCCCGATTCCCGGAATTTTACCACTACCTACCGCTTCTAAGAACAAGCCCCAGATCATGAAAAAATTATTTTTTGTCCTTTTCCTGTTTAGCGCAGGAGCAACATTTGCCCAGGAAGGTGTAAGTGTATCCAAAAATACGCTCACTACCAAAGAAACCCCTCCGGTTTGGCCGGGTTGTGAAGATTTTTCGGGGAATTCAAAAACCTGTTTTAAGGAGAAGCTCACCCAGCATCTCAAGGAGAATTACAAGTTCCCAAAAGATAAAGCTGGCAACTACATTAGGGGGAAAGCTATAGTTTCTTTTGTGATCAATAAAGAAGGGAAGCCGGTAATTTCTAAAGTTGAAGGCGCCAAAAAGGAACTCAATGAAGAAGCAAAGAGGATCATTCTTGCCATTCCGCCGATGACGCCGGGGCAGATGGCCGGGAAACCTGTGGAGGTGAGCTATAAAGTTCCTTTTACATTCTAAGCCTATTCTTATTATTCCTTTAACTAAAAGGGATACATAAAAGTTTAAATTTGAAGGAAACCTGCGGGTTTCCTTTTTTTATTCCCCAAAAAAGGTAATTACGCCGGAAATTTTTTTCCTTATGAACAACACCAAACCTCCGGAATTCAAAACCCAGTTTGCCGAAGACGTCTTTAAAGGCCTTACTTCATATCCTAAAAAAATTAGCTCAAAATTCCTTTATGATGAAAAGGGAGACGAGCTCTTTCAGCAGATCATGGACCTGCCCCAGTACTATCTTACGGGCAAGGAATATCAAATTCTTAAGCGCCACAGGGAAGAATTAGGAGATGAATTTGCCTCTTTAGAAGGTTTTGACCTTATAGAACTTGGTGCCGGGGACGGGAAAAAAACAAAGGTGCTGTTAAGTCACTTTGAAGAAAAGAACTATGACTATAAATACCTGCCGGTAGATATCAGTAAGAATGTGCTCGAGCAGTTAAAAGGCAGCCTGCAACAGGAATTTCCTGCTGTAGAGGTAGAACCACAGCAGGGCACATATGCCGAAGTACTCAGCCGCCTGGCCGATTACCGGGAGCGTAAAAAAGTGATCCTTTTCCTGGGTTCGAATATTGGGAATCTCACTCCCGAAGAAGCTGTGAACTTTTTAAAGAAGATATCTTCTGCAATGCATGAAAAAGATCTTTTCTTTATGGGAGTGGATCAAAAGAAGGATCCAAAGGTGATTTTGGATGCTTATAATGACGGCGCCGGAGTTACCGAAGCATTCAATAAAAACCTGCTCACGCGAATGAACAGGGAACTGGATGCCGAATTTGATCCTGAAGATTTTATGCACTGGCCCCTTTATGATCCAGAATCAGGAGTAGCCAAAAGCTTCCTGGTGAGCAAAAAGGAACAAACTGTAGCAATAAATGCTCTTGACATTAAAGTGCATTTTCAAAAATGGGAGACCGTACACACCGAAGTATCCCAAAAATATGATGACACCTCCATAGCCTGGCTGGCCAAAGAAGCCGGACTGGAGATTTCAGGCTGTTGGGCCGACAAAGACAGCTGCTTTAAAAACTATCTTTTTAAAAGAATAAAATAATGAAAGCAATTTGGAATAACACCGTAATAGCCGAAAGTGATCAAACTGTTGAAGTAGAAAACAACCAGTATTTCCCCCCGGAATCTATAAATTCTGAATTCTTCAACCTGAGCGATACCCATACAGTGTGCCCCTGGAAAGGCAGAGCCTCTTATTTTCACCTAAAAGTGGGAGATGAAAAAAATACCGATGCGGCCTGGTTTTATCCGCATCCAAAACCCGAGGCAGCACAAATTAAGAACCACGTGGCTTTCTGGAACGGAGTGAAAATAGAAAAATAAATTTGCCATTTAAAAAAAATGACCTAAGTTTACCAAAATCAAAAAAGAACAATCCAGGTGATTTTAAATAATAACAATAATAATTTCAATAACAATCTGAATCAAATCAGATTGCGGAGAGCTATTATTGTATAAAAAATCCCTTAAACAATATTCAAAGCCTTTCCGCCACCCGGAAAGGCTTTTTTTTTTGCAGAATAATGAAACGACTTCAAAATAATAATATCAATAATAATAGTCCGCCACCCGGGGGAGAGGATCTCTGTGCTTTAAAGCCTGCCTCCTTCCCGGGGCAGGCTTTTTTATTTCTTAAACATTTAAAACAAACATTATGAAAACTACATTACAACTATCACAAAAACTTGAAACTGAAGAAGCTGTTGACTTCGTAAAATCTGAATTTGAAAAACACCTTAAAGCACAGCTTTCACTGGTAAAAATATCGGCTCCCACCGTTGTACTTCACGGCACCGGCATCAACGACGATCTAAACGGAATTGAAAGACCGGTTGGTTTCCCTATAAAAGCTATGCAGGAGCGCCGCGCCGAAGTGGTGCAATCTCTCGCTAAATGGAAAAGATTAAGACTGCGGGAGTATGAAATTGAACCCGGAATGGGAATAGTGACCGATATGAAAGCCCTGCGGCCCGATGAAGAACTGGGGCCAATACATTCCATTTCGGTAGACCAGTGGGACTGGGAAAAAGTAATACTCCCCGAAGACCGTCAATTGGAATTCCTAAAGACCCAGGTACGCAGCATATATTCTTCCCTTCTCGCCACCCAGGCTGCCATCACCAAAAAATATCCTCTCCTCTCCCTCGACCTGCCTGAAGAAATCACCTTTTTACACACCGAAGACCTGCTGCAAAAGTACCCTCACCTCAGCCCAAAACAACGCGAAGACAGGGCAGCTAAAGAATTTGGGGCCGTATTTCTCATTGGCATAGGTGGAATTCTGGAAAGCGGAGAACCTCATGACGGCCGGGCTCCAGATTATGATGACTGGAGCACTCCTACCTCGGCTTCTACAAAAGGCCTCAACGGCGATATTTTAGTCTGGAACAGTGTACTGGAACAGGCTTTTGAATTGTCTTCAATGGGAATTAGGGTAGACAAAAAGACCCTGGAGCTACAACTACAAGAAAGAAAAGCCGAAGACCGTAAAAGTTTATACTACCATGACCAGCTACTTTCAGAAAAACTCCCTCAAACCATTGGTGGCGGGATAGGACAGTCAAGGCTGTGTATGTTCCTGCTTCAAAAAAGACATATTGGGGAAGTACAGGCGAGCATCTGGCCCGATGAAATGAGACAGGAATTAAAAACCGAAGGTGTGTTTTTGCTTTAAAAACACAGAGACTTCACAAAGACCTCACAGGTTTTTGAAACCTGTGAGGTCTAAATTATCGTCAATCATTGTAAAGGAAAAGACAAAATAAAACCTTTCAAAAATGGCATTTTTGGATACCCTTTTTATAACTGCTTCAGCAGGTTTTCCAGGTCTTCTTCGGAATTGAAGTAGTGGAAACTAAGCCTTATCCCCTCACCTCGTTGGGAGCAGATAATCCTGTTGGTACGTAGCTTCTGAAACAATTTATCATCTCCCCTGATGTTAAAGATCGAAGAATGCAGTTCCCGGTTAACCACTGCAGATTCCAGCACTCCTTTTTCACTGAGTTTAGCCTTGGCAACGGAAGCAAGTTCTTTGATGCCGTTTTCAATTTCTGCTATTCCCACCTGTTTTATAAGATCTATGGCGGTTTTAAGGCTTCCGAAGTTTAAAGTATCAAGGTGCCCTGGTTCAAAAGTCCCTATAAAACTACCTTTGTGAGGCTTGTTCTTTCCCTGCAGGTCTTTGATCTCAAATTCTCCCGACTGTACTTTTTCCTGCATATGTTCTTTGAAGAGAAAAAATCCATTCCCGTACCCGGCATTAAGCCATTTATAAGCACTGGCCCCAAGTACATCAAGTGCCGAGGCTTCAAAATCGAATTTTTCGGTACCACAAAATTGGGTGCCATCGGCGAAAAGGAGAAGCCCGGGATTATCTTCCTTAAGCTTCAGAAGAAAATCGGGATCTATTTTAATTCCGTTGATGTACTGCACAAGGCTGAAAGCAAAAATATCAGGCTTTTCGCGGGAAACTACTTCAGCAATATTATCTTCAAGGTTTTCATCAATTTCAGCATAACACACCTCAAACCCGCGCGATTCTACAGCCCAATTTACCGACGGATAATCGTTTTTGAGCAAAAGCACCTTTTTGCTGTGGTCAATTCCTTCCAGTAACGTATTAAATCCGAAGGAAAAGTTTGGCGTAAGCGCTACCAGATTGGGTGCACAGCCAAACAGATCTCCCACCGCTTTTCTTACTTTTAGAAAGAGAGCGTCACGTTTATCACGAAATAAACTGCCGCCAATGAGAAAGTCGAGATCATGGTCCTGCCTGAATTCCAGCAGATTTTCAGACAACAAACCGGAAGCCGCAGTATTGAGATAAGTATACTGTTCTAAAAGAGGAAACTGTTTTTTAAAATTCTTCATAAACAAGGAAGATTCCGTAGTAAAATCAATAAATTTGAGAATATCTCTAAAATTACGTTTAAATATGGGGCTGGAAAAAAATAGTGCTTCAAAAATAGATCCGGAGCAACGCAGACTTATTGAAAGGGCACAAATGCGGGCTCGGCAAAAAAGAAGATTGTACCAACATTTTATAGTCTTTCTACTGGGATCGGTGGTTTTAATCCTGCTCAATGTGATCTTTGACATAGGCCGCAACATTAATCCTTTTGGGATAGACTGGTTTGTGTGGGCCATCATCTTCTGGGCTTTGCTACTGCTTATTCATGTTTTCAACGTGTTTATCACCAATAAATTTTTTGGAAAAGACTGGGAAAACGAGCAGATTGACCGACTGGTGGCGAAGCAGCAAAAGAAAATTGCCGAACTTCAGAAGAAAGTGGAAAAAGACTATCCCCTCCCTACAAAAGGAGAACCATACATTCCTCCCACGACCCAAAAACCAATTGATCCTGATGCTCCAATAAATTCTTAACAATGGGAAAAGTTACTTTGATTGCAGCTGCAGGTGAGAACAATGAACTGGGTAAAGACAAAGACCTGGTGTGGCACCTGCCCGACGATTTTAAGAGGTTTAAAAAGTTGACTACCGGTCACTACATTATAATGGGACGCAAGACGTTTGAGACATTTCCTCAATTGCTTCCCAATCGCACCCACGTGATCATCACCCGCAAGGACGATTACAATCCCGAAGGCACCATTGTGGTAAATTCCCTCGAAAAAGCACTCGAAGCAGCGAAAGATGATCCGCAACCTTTTGTGATTGGCGGGGGCGAGATCTATAAGCTTTCTCTGGATAAAGCTGACGCCATTGAGCTCACGCGTGTGCACGGGAGTTTTGACGCCGACACCCACTTTCCCGATTTTGATGAGAAGAACTGGAAACTGGTAGCAAAAGAAGAACACCCTGCCGATGAGCGCCACAAATACGCTTTCACCTACCTCACCTATGAGCGTGTCAAATAATCAACAGGTCATATACGAACTGGCAAGCAGCCATGGCTTTACCGTAAAAGGTATCGATTCCCTTGCCGGCGGCAGCATCAACCAGGTGTACCTTATAAATACTTCGGAAGGAAAAAAAGTGGTGAAGGTCAACTCTGCCCACAAATTCCCCGGAATGTTCGCAGCCGAAAAACAGGGACTGGAAACCCTGAAGCAGGAAAATGCTTTTGATGTACCGGCTGTTTTTGGTCTCGGGGAAGTTGGTGGTAAGGCTTACCTCCTACTGGAATACAAAAAAGAAGAGCCTCAAAAAGGGCATTTTTGGAAGGTATTTGGGAAACAGCTTTCCCAACTTCATAAAACTTCTGCTGAAAGCTTCGGCTTTGCGGCATCCAATTATATTGGAAGTCTTCCGCAGTACAATGAGCCGCGAGAATCGGCAGCCGGTTTTTATGTAAATCAGCGGTTGGAACCGCAGGTGAAGATGGCTTCAGAAAGAGGCTTTTCGCTGGGCGATCTTTCAGGATTTTACAGGAATATTTCAGAAGAAATTCCGCAGGAAGCTCCTGCCCTGCTCCACGGAGATCTATGGAGTGGAAATTACATTACTAATGAAGAAGGCCTGCCCTGCCTTATAGATCCTGCTGTTTGCTACGGGCCAAGAGAAATGGATCTCGCCATGATGCAGCTGTTTGGTGGTTTTCCTTCAGAAGTATTTGATATTTATAATGAGCATTTTCCGCTTCAGCAGGGATGGGAAGAAAGAATCCCTCTTTGGCAATTTTATTATCTCCTGGTGCACCTCAACATTTTTGGCCGCAGTTACCTTCCGCAGGTTGAGGAAATAATCCGTCGCTTTTCATAATCTTAACAGCCCGCGCTCTTCTTTTAGGAGTTCTTTAGTGCACATAGGGCGCTAATTATTTTATATTTAAATAGTTAAATTAAAATAAGATATGAGCACAGAAAATCTAAATAAAGAAGAATCGTGGAAAAAACTAAGGGAACTGGTAGACGACATCAAGGTAGCAATGATGGTTACTGGGCTCGAAAAAAGGCCAATCAACGCCATTCCCATGAGGACAAAAAAAATTGATGATAATGGAAATATCTGGTTTGTGAGTGCAGGTAATAGTGAACACAATAAAAACCTGCAGATCAACGAACAGGTACATCTCTTATACAGCGACCCCGATGATAACGAATTTGTTACCCTCTATGGAGAAGCAGAGATCACCAAAGACAAAAAAATACTGGAAGATCTTTACAGTTCAACTTCCGACAATTGGTTTGACGGCGTAGATGACCCCAACCTCACGGCAATAAAGGTAAAGCCTGTAGAGGCATATTTTTGGGATAGTAAAACCAATAAATATGTCACCCTCTTTAAAATGGGTATAGGAGCTTTAACCGGTGAGAAACAGGATGTGGGTGAAAAAGGCAAATTAGACCTCTAAACCTATTAACATATTAGGAATCCCTTACGGCTTTGCTGTAGGGATTTTTTTATTTTCTTAATTTTGCAGCCTAATCACTAAAGTTATGAAAGCATACGTATTTCCGGGACAGGGAGCCCAATTCACAGGAATGGGACAGGATCTCTACGAGAAGTCCCCTCTAGCGAAAGAACTTTTTGAAAAAGCCAATGATATTCTGGGGTTCTCTATAACTCAAACCATGTTTGAAGGAACCGCTGAAGACCTTAAAAAGACAAAAGTGACCCAGCCTGCAATATTTCTTCATTCGGTAATCCTGTCTAAGGTTTTAGGCGATACCTTTAAACCAGATATGGTTGCCGGGCACTCTTTGGGAGAATTTTCGGCCCTGGTTGCAAATGGAACATTAAAGTTTGAAGATGCCTTAAAACTGGTTTCCAAAAGAGCACTGGCTATGCAAAAGGCCTGTGAACTGGAGGAATCTACAATGGCTGCTGTTTTGGGCCTTGAAGACCACCTGGTAGAAGCGATTTGTGCCGATATTAAAGGTACAGTGGTTGCTGCAAATTACAACTGCCCCGGGCAACTGGTAATCTCGGGAGACCTGCTGGCGGTAGAAAAAGCCTGTGAAGAATTAAAGGAAAGAGGTGCTAAAAGGGCCATGATCCTTCCTGTGGGAGGAGCTTTTCATTCGCCCCTTATGGAACCGGCAAGAGAGGAGCTGGCGGCAGCTATAGAAGAAACTGAATTCCATAAACCAGTTTGTCCTATCTACCAAAACGTCTCGACTTTTGCGGTAACCGATAGTGCCGAAATCAAGAAAAACCTGATCTTCCAGTTAACGGCTCCTGTAAAATGGACACAGAGTGTGCAGAATATGATCAAAGACGGGGCTTCAGAATTCATTGAAGTAGGTCCGGGAAAAGTATTACAGGGACTGGTAAAGAAGATAGACCGAAGTGCGGAAGTAAGATCTGCAGAAGTATAGGAGTTGCGGGTTGGAAATGTTGCAGGTTGCGGGTTATAAAACGTTGCAAGGTGCGGGTTGCGGGTTGGAAATGCTAACCAAAGAATCTTCTAATTTATATTATAGATAGATACAAAAAACCCGGAGCTAAAACTCCGGGTTTTTTGTTGCCCTAAGGCCAAAGTCTTATAAAAAGATTACTTCTTTAGAAAATCAGCAATAGTTTCTGTAATAAAAGAAATTTGCTCATCATCCAATTCGGTATGCATGGGCAGTGAGATCACCTCTTCTACCAGTTGATTGGTCACCGTGAAATCTTCTTCCCTGTACCGGTCATCTTTATACGCCTTTTGGCTGTGGAGTGGGATAGGATAATAAATCCCGAAGGGAATACCCTTTTCTGAAAGGTGTTTAGCCAAAGCATCTCTTTTTCCGTCCGCAATCTTTATGGTGTACTGGTGGTAAACATGTGTATCAGCAGCACCTTCGGTGTAAGGGACTGTCACCCCTTCTACATTTTGTAAAGCCGCGGTATATTTTTGCGCAGCCTCCTGCCGTGCCTTGTTATATTGATCTAATTGAGGAAGTTTCACCCGCAATACTGCAGCCTGTAAACTGTCAAGCCTGGAGTTCACCCCTACTACATCGTGATGGTAACGTTCATACATCCCGTGATTCACAATCCCTCTAATAGTGTGGGCCAGCTTATCATCATTTGTAAAAATAGCACCTCCGTCACCGTAACATCCTAAATTCTTAGAAGGGAAAAAAGACGTGGATGCCACATGACCTATTGCACCAGCCTTTTTTGTTGCACCGTCTTTAAAGTGATAATTTGCACCTATAGCCTGGGCATTGTCTTCAATCACGTAAAGATCGTGTTCCTGTGCAATTTCCATAATTTCATCCATATTTGCTGCCTGCCCAAAAAGGTGCACCGGCACTATGGCTTTGGTATTTGGTGTGATAGCTTTTTTGATGGCTTCGGGATTTATATTGAAGGTATCTGGCTCCACATCTACAAGTACAGGCGTAAGCTGTAGCAAGGCAATGACCTCTACCGTTGCCGCAAAAGTAAAGTCGGCAGTAATCACCTCATCACCTGGTTTTAAACCAAGGCCCATCATGGCAATTTGCAAAGCATCTGTACCATTGGCACAGGGAATCACATGTTTCACATCCAGGTACTCTTCCAGTTCTTTCTGAAAAGCATGAACTTCGGGGCCATTGATAAATGCAGTGGTATCAATAACTTCTAACATTGACTGAGTAACTGTGTCTTTTATTTTCTCGTATTGACCCTTAAGGTCAACCATTTGTAATTTTTTCATCTTAAAAAGTTAGGCTTACGAAAATACGAAGAATGCCAGTATTCCCAATGGTAATTTCTTAATTTAGCACTCAAAATACCCCATTTGCACTATCTCTATAACATAGCAATTAAAGCTACAGATTTCTTACTTCCCCTGGCCGGCAGGTACAATGAAAAGCTTGGGAAGTTTAGCCAGGGCAGAAAAGGCCTTTTTGAGAGTCTGGTTGCTCAAATTGCCCCCACCGATAAAACTATATGGATTCACGCCGCTTCTCTGGGAGAATATGAACAGGCAGTACCGGTTATTATCAAATTAAAAGAATTATTCCCGACTCATAAGATCGTTTTAAGCTTCTTCTCCCCTTCAGGTTTTGAAGTAAAGAAGAAAAATTCGCTAGCCCATGTGGTAACCTACCTCCCGCTTGACACCCCTGCAAATGCTGAAAAATTCCTGAATATTGTTCATCCCGACTGGGCGCTGTTCATCAAATATGAATTCTGGCCCAACTTCTTAAAAGAGCAAAAAAAACGAAATCTAAGAAGTGTATTAATTTCAGGTGCTTTCAGGGAAAATCAGGTGTTTTTTAAGCCCTACGGAAAATGGATGCGGAAGTACCTTAAAGCTTTTGAATTCTTTTTTGTTCAAAATGAAAGATCAAAACAGCTCTTACAGCAAATAGGCTTTGAGAACTGCAGCGTGAGCGGCGACACCCGTTTTGACAGAGTGTACGCCCAACTACAGCAGGACAATCACCTGGATTTTGTGGAAGAGTTTGTAGACGATCACCTCTGCATAGTCGCGGGAAGTACATGGCCCGAAGACGAAGACCTGATTATAGATTTTGTAAACAAGGAACATCAGAAGGTGAAGGTTATTATTGCCCCGCACGCCATAAAACCAGAAAAAATAAAGAGTTTACAGTCAAAATTGGAGGCAGACACCATACTGTTTTCAGAAAAAGAAGGCAAAACTTTAAAAGATGCCAATGTATTGATCATTGATACTGTTGGCCTATTGACGAAGATCTACAGTTATGCCCACATTGCCTATGTAGGAGGTGCGGCCGGCAACACCGGTTTACATAATATACTCGAACCCGCAGCTTTTGGTGTTCCGGTGATCATTGGGCAAAACTTTGAAAAATTTCCTGAAGCCGGAAAGCTTAAAGAAGCCGGGGGACTCTTCTCAGTAAAAAACAGCGCCGAAGCGAATGAAATTCTTGATAAGCTCATTAATGACAGGGACTTCAGGGAGAAATCCGGCGAAAATTCAGTTGCTTTTATTGAAAAAAACAAAGGTGCCACAAATAAAATTTATAATTATTTCTTAAAAAATAAAGAAAAATAACCTCGCTTTAACACCATGAGCGGGAGTTTATTGAAAGTGTGTTTTGCATATATAAAAAATAGTTTAAATTTGTTCCAACTAATTAAACATACTAACATGAAAAAATTATTTTTAGGATTGCTTGTAGCTGCATTTACGCTTTCTATCTACTCTTGTAGAGAGACTACAGAAGAAAATGTAGAAAATAACTTGGAAGAAGTAGAAACTGATCTTGAAGAAACAGGAGAAGACATCGAGTCTGGTCTTGAAGAAGCAGGAGATGAAATAGAGCAGGCTGGAGAACAGACTGAGCAGGAAATTGAAGAAGAAATTAACGAAACTGACGATATTCAGTAGACTTTTTCTTTAGAGATTTTCTCTAAAACTTTAAGGGGCTGCCTAAAAAGCCGTGTTTGTGTCAACCTGAGCATATTTTCAGGTTCTGTTGAAATCTTGAATGAGATTTTATTAGATTCTGAAGTAAAATCAGGAAGACCTTATTCTAGCTTTTTAGACAGCCTCTTTTAATTTGAATAAGTGAGTATGAAAAAAATAATTCTAAGCTTTGCAGTGGCAGGGATAATCTTAACGACCTACTCCTGCAGGGAATCTACACAAGACAAAACCAAAGATGCTGTAGAGGCCATTGGTGAAGATATTGAAGACGGAACCAGGCGTGCTGCCGAAGAAGTAGAAAAAGGTGCTGAAAAGGTAAAAAAGGAGATCGATGAAGAGATTCACGAAACCGATGATCACATTCAGCAGGAAGAACCGGGAGCAGTAGAACGATCCGAATAACTACCTAAAAAGCTGCCCCTGAGCAGCTTTTTTTATATAAAGCAAAGAATATAAAGTGTCAAAAATGGCATTTTTGAGGAAGGCTTTCTCCATTAAATAAAAATAAGGCATTTAAAATCAGATGAAATACATCCCCTTTCCTACTATTTATTTCTGAAGATCTATTTATCGCTGAAGCATTAAAAAAAGAGCTTCCGAAGCGAAAAATGAGACAAAAAACACACTTTTTACACTGAAAGTCCCTAAAAAGCAGCAGCTGTATGATCCTGTTTATCCGAATTTCTCAGATGCATGGAAATTGCATCTGAAAAATGGCATTTTTGGGCCTGCTCATAAGGAAAAGGCATATAATCAGCACCTTTTTACGCCTAAATATTGAAGCAGACTACTTCAGCCAGAAGCCAAATTAGATTATTCGTTCCGTTAGGTTTTCCGCAGAAAATCACCTCCTTACTTTGCCATTTTTTGCCCCAGGATTAATTGTATCTTTTCCACAAGGTCATCCATTTCGAAAGGTTTGGCTATAAAATCATTTGCCCCCGCTTCTTTACATTTTGCACCGGCATCATGCAGGGCAGACATCATGAGCACCGGAGTATCTTTAAATTCGGGGTTATTTCGCAGACGGGCACAAACATCGGTACCATTTATACCAGATATGAGCATGTCCAGCATCACCAAATCGATGTTTTCTTCAAGAATAAGCCTTTCAGTCTCTTCTGGTCTTGCCGTAACTATCACGTCAAAATCGTAAAACTCGAGAAGCGTCTTGAGCATTTCCCCTATTCCGGAGTCATCATCGACAACCAGTATCTTCTTTTTATTCATTTTCCTGTTTATTTTCAAGAAGCACAAAACTAAAGTCTGAACCTTCCCCTATTTTACTTTTTACTTCTATATAGCCGTTGTGGCGCTCAATAATTTCATTGGCAAGATACAAACCTATTCCAAAGCCTGAGTAGGTCTCTTTACTTTCCACTCCTATCCTGTAGAACCTTTTAAAGATATTCTTATGGAATTTTGCATCAATACCTATTCCTTTATCCCTAACACTCACCGCTACCTTATCTGAACCTACTTTTATAACGTGAATTTGAATGTACTGGCTGTCGGGTGAATATTTGATAGCATTGGTAATAAAATTAATAAGCACCTGCCCTATCCTGTCTTTATCTGCAAATACACGGGCCCTATGGGAGTGGAAAATCTCCATTTGGTGCTGTGTGTTGGTAAGCTTTATATCCTGAATGGTTTGCTCTACCATCTCGTTGAGATCAAATTCCTCTTCTTTTAGCTCCAGCTTGTTTTCTTCGAGCCTTGATAGATCAAGAATTTCGGCAATGAGCCTTGTGAGCCGCACAATCTGGTTATCTATGCGCTCCAGGGACGGCTTAAGCGGAACATTACCGGGGATCTCCAATTTATACTTTTCAAGCAGGTTTAGTAAGAGCTGCACGTAGCCCTTAATAGAAGTTACGGGAGTTTTTAGTTCATGGCTCACCATCTTGAGAAAATCTTCTTTTCTTTTTTCTTCTTCCTTAAGCCTTTGTATTTCGGTGCTTATACCAATCCACATGGTAATTTCTCCGTTCTCCCCTTTAACTGCTTCATTCCGGCTTAGGTGCCACAAGTAATTTCCATCTTTATCCCTAAGCCTTAACTGCATTTCAAAGGTTTTCCCGGTTTTAAGGGAATGGCTCCATTTTTTTCTTACCTCGTTCTCTTCGGAAGGGTGAATGAAGTTCTCCCAGCTATACTCTTTTAATTGTTCAAAATCAAGACCTACAAAGTCATACCAATTTTGATTGAAGAAGATAGGTTTACCACTGGCATCTGTATTAATAACCTTCCCCGGCATAAGATCGGCCATCAGTTTAAAATGGCGTTCCCTCTCCTTCAGAAGTGTTTTTGACTCAACCATTTCGGTGACATTAAGCCCCATATTGAGTATGCCTATAATCTCACCTTCCTCATTCCGCAGAGGCTTATAAGTGAAATTATAGTACCCGGTTTCCAAGCTGCCATTTCGCATAAGGTCTACCCTGTCTTCTTTACCCCAGTAAGTCTCCCCTGTAGTAAAAACTTTGTCCAGCAGGTCGTGAAAAGGCTGCCCTTCAAGTTCGGGAAGCGCCTCCCGCAGCGATTTGCCTACTACCTCGCGTGTTTTCCCCCAAAGATCGATCATAGCATCGTTAGCAAGCTCTATGGTCATTTCCCTCCCCGTATAGACAGCCGTGGCTACAGTTGCCTGTTCTACTATAGAGCGAATGCGGTGCTCATTCTCTTTGATCACCTGTTCTTTGAGATAGTCGTCGTGCACATCGGTCACCGTACCTATGAGGCCTTCAAATTCTCCTTCAGAAGTCCATTTGGGTCGGCCACGATCTACCACCCACCTGTAGGAACCATTCTTATTCCGAAGCCTGAATTTTGCGTGATATTCTTTTCGTTCCCGGTGAGCTTCCATGAAATTTTGATAGATCTTATCGCGATCTTCAGGGTGTAATGCCTCCACCCACCCGGCACCCAACGACTCTTTCCTGGTTTGCCCGGTATATTGATACCATTCTTTATTGAGATAATTTCCTTCTCCCAACGGATTGGTAATCCAAATAATTACGGGTACAGTATCAATGACATTTCGCAGTTCTTTTTCACTGTTCTCCAGGCTTTGACGGTTAAGCACTTTTTCGGTGACGTCTACGGCATGAACAAAAATTCCCTCCACATTTCCGGCTGCATCTTTTATGGGCTGATACACAAAATCGAGCATCACAGTTTTTCCCCCATTCTCTCCCTTAAGATCAAGGCTTATTTCTTTACCAATAAAGGGTTTGCCGGTATTGTATACCCCATCAAGCATTTTTATAAAGCCCTGATTCTCTACTTCAGGAAGAACTTCTTTGACAGATTTCCCTATAATTTCACGAAATTCTAAAAGGTCCTGGTATTTGTGATTAGCGAGTTCAAAAATATGGTCTTTCCCTCTCAAAGTACAAATTAAAGCAGGTGCTTCAGAAAGTACTTCATGCAACAATTTACGGTAGTCAATATTCCCATCGGGAAGAACATGCACTTCGGTAAAACACAGAAGAAAATAAGTTTTTTGATTATAAAGGGGCAGCCGATTAGCATTAATTGAAAAACGATGCCTTTTAAGATTGGCTGAAGATAACAGAACCGGGAAATCTTTAACCGCCTCTTCTGAAGTTCTTAAGGTCTCCAGAAGTTCAGGAATTCGCGAACTCTCCTTCTTATCTTCAAGTAAAGACAGAAGGTTCATTCCTTGAAGAGTAGCAGGAGGCGTTTCAAAAACCTCATACATTTTGCGAGTTGCAGCCAGTATCATTCCCTCTTCATTGATCACCACGACAGGATCGCGCAGGGAAATGAGGATATTTTTAGCAAATTCTATCTGTTCAGGATCTTCCTTAAAAGGAACCTGGCTACTCTTCATAAAAAAGATATTTGTTAGGAAAAAAGCTAAAATAAACTTTTCGGGATGCTATTTTACAAAAGAAATCTCAAAATTTTAAATTAGAGCTAAAGCACAGAAACATTTATAGAATTTCCCTAAAGACTTCTCCCTAAGTACAGAAACTTCCCTGATATTTTTATTTGCAAACATAATTTATATCGTAATATCACAATAGATTAGGTAAATTGGCTGCCCGGCATTATTTAAAAAAAAGCCGGAAAATTATTGTGGCTCCAGGTGCACTTAAATATGATTTTGATGTACATATGCTCAATGTAAAATTTAAAAAATGGGAGTAACGAAAAGCGACCTCTTCACAGAAGCTCAAAACGATGTAGCACTGGCCGCCAAGGCACTGGCTCATCCTGCACGGATCGCCATTATTGAATTCCTGCTAAAGTCAAACACCTGCTTTAACGGAGATCTGGTAAATGAACTGGGGCTGGCACAGGCCACTATAAGTCAGCACTTACACGAACTAAAAGATGTTGGCATCATACAGGGAACTATTGAAGGCACGAAAGTGTGCTATTGCATCAATCCGCAGCGATGGAAGGAAATTCAGGAGAAGTTTAACGGCCTTTTCAATAAGTTTGAGGATCCTTCTACAAATGACTGTTGCTAAATTTGCAACTGTCTCTAACTTCTCATGGCTTACTTAAGCTTATACAAAGTAGTTACTAAAACTCCTTTAAATCCGGGAGATCGAACAGACAACAATTGTTTTTCTTCCCTGGCCTGAAAATTAAACGGGGATGCGGAAAGGACAACGCCACTTTGTTTTTTTAACCGGGTACCCTGCCCGGAGATAATGTTCATA
This sequence comes from Salinimicrobium profundisediminis, assembly GCF_026241755.1. Lineage (GTDB taxonomy): Bacteria > Bacteroidota > Bacteroidia > Flavobacteriales > Flavobacteriaceae > Salinimicrobium > Salinimicrobium profundisediminis. The sequence goes on along the minus strand of NZ_JAPJDA010000022.1, from coordinate 33,236 downwards.
TTAGGTTCAAAATCTCCTTCCGGGATGTGCTCAGTTAGAAGGACATATTTAAAACCGTATAATTTTTCAACCACGCTTTTTATTTCCTCATTCGATAAATGTTGCAGGACCTGTCTAAGAATCGCAACGTCTCCCAAAGGCAATTCATCTTTTGCAAGATCCAGGGTACAAAATTCTAAATTTTCTGCTTTAAACTTTTTCTTATTATGTGCTATAAGCTCTGGAACTATGTCCAGTGCAATATACTTCCCTGAGTATTTCACCAGGTCTTTACCCACATTAAAATCCCCACAACCAAGGTCACAGACTATCGGAGGAGTTTCAAATTTTGATAAAAAAGGAGATACCACAGCTAAATATGGATTCACTGTCTCGGGTTGATGAGAGCCTGAACCCGAGTAGAATTCAGATTTATTACCACCCCACAAGTTGTTTTCATAGATCTGTACCATGGCATCTTTGGTAGGCCAAGGCTTCTTCGTTTTACTATTTTTGGACATTATCAGCTGAAAAAGGTTTTTTCTTTAGAAGCGCGAGTAATCAAACTAAGACAAAAATATAAAACCCGGAAGCACTAAAGATTGGAAACCACAATTCAATACACATTCTCAACGCTATAACCTTTTAGGATAATTATTTGTTAAGTTTCCAATTCTAATTGGTTTTAAGCCAGCTGTAGCAGAAATTTGCACGATGCAAGAAGATTATGGTGTAAGAGACAAAAAGCGGGAAAAGATAATACTCCTGGTACTGGGAACTTTAATCGCCCTCGGGCCATTTTCCATAGACATGTACCTTCCCGGCTTTGAGAGTATCGCAGAAGAATTCAGTATTACCAAAGCCCAGGTAGGCTTTTCACTTACCAGCTATTTTATAGGAATTGCCCTGGGGCAGTTAGCTTACGGACCTATTATGGACAGGTATGGCCGCAAGCGCCCCCTGCTCATTGGGCTGGTGATCTATGCAATTGCAGCAATGAGCTGCTTTTATTCACCAAACCTTACGTGGCTCATCATTTCCCGTTTCTTCCTTGCGGTAGGAGCATCTGCAGGAATGGTGGCTTCTAAAGCGGTAGTGCGGGATATCTTTCCTTCTGAAGAAGTGGCCAGGGCTATTTCCTTCCTCATGTTGATCATGGGAGGTGCGCCAATTATTGCTCCTACAGTGGGAGGTATGGTAATCGCTTACTTTTCCTGGCATAGTATTTTCCTCGTGCTGGCAGTTTTAGCCGGACTAATGTTTTTTAGTGTCCTCAAATTTCTTCCTGAAAGTGTAGCTCCCGATGAGTCGGTCAAGCTGGAATTGAAAAACATGACTTCTAAGTACTGGGGAATCTTTAGAAACAAAATTTTCCTGACTTTTTCCCTGGCCGGGAGTTTGACTATAGGTGCAATGTTCGCCTACATCTCAAACGCGCCTGTTTTGTTTATGGACAGGTTTAATATGAGTGAAACCCATTTTGGCTGGTTATTCGGACTCAATGCCGCCGGATTAATAGCCGGAAGTCAGCTAAACCGGCTGGTATTAAAACGCTACACCACCTTTAGAGTTACTGTGGTGATAAGCGTGATCCTGGTAGGCCTTTCTATGCTCTTCGTGCTAAACAGTTTTTTTGGAGGAAATTTCTATACGACAACCCTGTTGTTATTCCTGATTCTGTTTTTACTGGGCTTTCAAAACCCGAATACTACTGCCCTTTCCCTGTATCCGTTTGAAAGGAAAGCAGGAAGGGCATCAGCTTTGGTTGGCAGCCTAAAAATGATTTTGGGTGCTGTGGCTTCTTTTATCATTAGTAAGTTCACCGGCATTAGCATGCTCCCGCTGGCACTTACAATTCTGGTTTGCCTGAGCCTTAGTTCTCTACTGCTCTTCCGGTTTCAGGCCAAAGAGAAAAGATCAATGGTGTTGATCACCAGGTAAGGAGGTAAATAGTTTTTTTTTTAAAAATGTAGCAATTTAGGAAAGTCATAAAGACATTTACATCTAAAGCATCCTGTATTCTTCGACTGTACAAGATAATGTCAAAAAGATAGAGCTAAAAACTAAAAACCCTCTAAATCAATAAGATAAAGAGGGTTTCTGTACTCGGAGCGGGACTTGAACCCGCACGAACATTGCTGTTCATTGGATTTTAAGTCCAACGTGTCTACCAATTCCACCATCCGAGCGTGGAACTTTATATGGAGCTCATTGGATCTTAAGTCCAACGTGTTTAAAAAACAAACCCGGGCAACCCGGGTCTCTCCATGCAGAGCGAAAAACGGGATTCGAACCCGCGACCTCCACCTTGGCAAGGTGGCGCTCTACCAACTGAGCTATTTTCGCGTTTTAAAGAACTTCTCTCCTATTAGAGAGTATTGCGGTGCAAATTTAATACATTTCTGAAACTGGCAAAGATTTTTTTGAAAAAACAACAGGGTTTTTTCTAGCCTTAAACCCCCGCCTTCTGTCTGCTGGTAAGCATCCGCTTGATCTCATTGAGCTTCATCAAAGCCTCTACAGGCGTAAGTGTATTAATATCAAGATGATGAATCTCTTCCCTGAGCTCTTCAAGAATAGGATCATCAAGATTAAAGAAACTAAGCTGCATATCTTCTTCTGCCGATTTCTTTAAGGCTCCCGATTTTTCTTTCATCCCGTGGGAGTCTTCCAGCTTTTTCAAGATCTTATTGGCTCTTCTCAACACCTGTTGCGGCATCCCGGCCATTCGGGCCACATGAATTCCGAAACTGTGCTCACTACCTCCCGGCACCAGCTTCCTTAAGAACAGCACATTGTCTTTCAACTCTTTTACTGAAACATTGAAATTCTTAATACGGTTAAAGGTTTCTCCCATATCATTCAGCTCGTGATAATGGGTAGCAAAGAGCGTTTTTGCTTTGGCAGGATGTTCATGCAAATATTCGGTGATCGCCCAGGCGATGGAAATTCCGTCGTAGGTACTTGTACCCCGGCCAATCTCGTCGAGCAAAATGAGGCTCCTATCTGAAAGGTTATTCAGGATACTCGCCGTTTCATTCATTTCTACCATAAAAGTAGATTCTCCCATAGAAATGTTGTCACTGGCACCCACCCTGGTAAAGATCTTATCAATAAGACCAATTCTTGCCGTCTCGGCAGGCACAAAACTGCCCATTTGTGCCATGAGTACGATAAGTGCTGTTTGCCGTAGAATGGCCGACTTACCACTCATATTTGGCCCGGTGATCATGATGATTTGCTGATTCTCCCTGTCCAGGTAAACATCATTGGCAATATAAGCTTCCGAAAGCGGCAACTGCTTCTCTATTACCGGGTGCCTTCCATTAGTGATCTCCAGTTCAAAAGAGTCATCAATTTCGGGTTTGCTGTAGTTTGCGAGGATCGCGTGCTGTGCAAAAGAACACAAACAGTCCAGCTGACCTATTATAGTAGCGTTCTGCTGTACCGGCTGAATATAATCTCCAATCCACGTGACCAACTTTGTAAAGATCTCCTGCTCCAGGTGCAGTATTTTCTCTTCAGCCCCCAGAATTTTCGCTTCATATTCTTTTAGCTCCTGGGTAATATAACGTTCGGCGTTTACAAGGGTTTGTTTTCGCACCCAGTTCTCGGGCACCTTATTTTTATGGGCATTACGCACCTCAATATAATAGCCAAAGACATTGTTGCTCCCAATCTTGAGCGACGTGATCCCGGTGGCGGCACTCTCCCGCTCCAGCAGCTTATCTAAATAATCGCGGCCCGAAAATGCTATTTCCCGAAGTTCATCCAGCTCGCCTGAAAATCCTTCGGCAACAGTATTCCCCTTATGAATATTCACCGGCGCATCCTCGTAGAGCGTCTCTTTTATTTTATTCCGAAGCAAATCACAGCTCTGCAAATTCTCCCCCAGTACTTTTAGCGCCTCTTCCCCCGACTCTGTTGCCAGGGCTTTCACAGGGATCACAGCCTCCAGGGAATTCTTTAACTGAATTACCTCCCGCGGACAAACCTTACCCGTGGCTACTTTAGAAATAAGCCGCTCCAGGTCACTGATCTTCTTGATATGGTTTCTCGTTTTTTCGAGAATTTCGGTCTTCTCTACCAGGTGGGCCACCACCCGGTGCCGTCTTTTAATTTTTTCAGAATTCTTAAGAGGTAACGCCAGCCAGCGCTTCAACATTCTCCCGCCCATAGGCGAAATAGTGTGATCAATAACATCTAGCAGCGTCACTGCATTTTGTGCGTTAGAAGTATATAGTTCAAGGTTGCGGATAGTAAACCTGTCCATCCACACATATTCCTCTTCGGCAATGCGCGTAATCCCGGTAATGTGCTGCAGGCGATGGTGCTGGGTCTCGCCCAGATAATAAAGTACTGCCCCTGCCGCGACAATTCCCTCAAGCAGGTGCTCCACTCCAAAACCCTTTAAAGATTTTGTACTAAAGTGGGTATTGAGGTTTTCATAAGCGTAATCGTGCTTAAACACCCAGTCTTCAAGAAAGAATACGTGATGATCCTGCCCAAAACTGCTGTAAAATTCCTTTTTCTTCTGCTTTGGCACCAGCACTTCACTGGGACTAAAATTTTGAAGTAGCTTGTCAATATAATCTGCCGTACCTTCTGCAACCAAAAATTCTCCGGTAGAAACATCCAGGAATGATATTCCCAGCGACTTTTTTCCGAAGTGAACCGCACATAAAAAATTATTGGTCTTGCTTTGCAGCACCTCATCATTCATAGCCACGCCGGGCGTTACCAGTTCGGTCACCCCACGCTTTACGATCGTTTTGGTAAGTTTAGGATCTTCAAGCTGGTCGCAAATGGCCACCCGCTCCCCCGCTTTTACCAGCTTTGGCAGGTAAGTATTAAGGGAATGATGCGGAAAACCGGCCAGTTCACTGCGCTCACTCCCATTATTGCGATTGGTAAGCACAATATTGAGAATACGCGAAGCTTTCACAGCATCTTCTCCAAAAGTCTCGTAAAAATCGCCCACCCTAAACAGCAACATGGCATCAGGATATTTCTTCTTGATCTTGTTGTACTGCTGCATTAACGGCGTGACTTTCTTCTCTGATTTTCCTGACACTGGGCTCAATTTTTTTGCTGAGGGCTAAAATATGCATTCTCTCCCTTTAAAGATAATCTTCCCTTTTCTCATTTTCAAACTTTTATCCACAAGCTGTCAACCAAAGCTCTTAATTTATGCTGAAGTGAAATTCATCGCCCTGCTATTTTCTGAAAGTACTGCTGAATTCTCTATTTTTGGCACATGGAAAACCGAAAGCTGAAGAACAGCGAACTCGATAGAAAATCTACTGAAGAATTCAAGTCGGCCAGAAAGACCCCGGTAATTGTCATTTTAGACAACGTGAGGAGCCTGAACAATATAGGTTCCGTTTTTCGTACTGCCGATGCTTTTTTAATCGAAAGAATCTATCTCTGCGGAATCACAGCCACTCCGCCACATAAAGATATTCATAAAACAGCCCTTGGGGCTACCGAAACTGTTGCCTGGGAGCATCGCGAAGATGTTCTGGAACTGGTAAAAGAACTGCAGCAGCAAGAAGTAAAAGTATACTCGGTAGAACAAGCCGAAGGCGCCGAATTCCTCGATGCCTTTACTCCTCAAAAAGGGCAAAAATACGCCCTCGTCTTTGGTAACGAAGTAAAAGGCGTACAGCAAAAAGTAGTATCGGCCAGCAACGGCGTCCTGGAAATTCCGCAACTGGGCAGCAAGCATTCTTTAAATATTGCCGTAAGCGCCGGAGTGGTGCTATGGGATATTTTTTCGAAAATGAAATATTCTTCCTAAATAATTTTACCCTGTTCTTTTCCCATTGATGAAAAAGAACCAAAAAATCTAGGCTTAAGAACCTTTGCCTAAATTTTTCATTTGCTTCCTAAATTTTAGGAACTCGCGGGAATTAAGGTGCAAAAAAGAAACAATCTTCACGCTCAAACCTGCCTACCGGCAGGCAGGCAGCCTAAAATTTTACGGCAGCTGCACTTCAAATTTTACGTCAAATGTTCTTAGGCCGTTGAACACATTATCGAACTAGCGTGTAGAGGTCAGGTTCAACCTCGAATTTTTAATCCTTTTTATCAATTTTTAAAAATAAAGCTTACGTTTAAATCGATCCTACGGAATTCAAAACTGCAAAAGAGAATTTCTGCGAAGATCTGCGGAATCAGCGGGAAACCTGAAGAAGTTAGAAGTACGAAGAAAAAAATAGGAGATTTCTTTTGCGAGCTTTGCGCCTCCTTAGCGGTCTCTGCGTGAACTCATAAAATCTCCCTGAACCTTAAACATTGAACCAGTTTAGCCAGTGATATCCTTGAGAAGGAGCAAATAATCTTCCCTCTTTTGCACAAAATCAAGTTCAGATATATCGATGATCTTGACGTTTAGTCCGGGTTGCGACTTGATAAAGGAGAGGTAGCTGCGGTTGATGTTTGCCAGGTAATCGGCTTCAATATTCTGCTCGTATTCCCTGCCACGCTTTTTGATGTTTGCCAGTAATCTTTCGGTATTTTGATAGAAATACACATAAAGATCGGGCTTTACCAGCTCCTTATACATGAGGTTGAACAGCTTCTGGTAAAGTGAGTATTCATCTTCGTGCAGCGTGATCTTGGCAAAAATGAGAGATTTGAAAACATCATAATCTGAAACCACGAAATCTTTAAAGAGGTCGTATTGCGCAAGATCATCTGAAAGCTGCTGATACCTGTCGGCCAAAAAAGACATTTCCAGCGGAAAAGCATATCGCGATTTATCTTCATAAAACTTCGGAAGGAAAGGGTTATCCTTAAACCGCTCCAAAATGAGTTTGGCATTGAAATCCTGCGACACCATGGTCGCAAAGCTGGTCTTCCCGGCACCAATATTTCCTTCAACCGCGATGTAATTGAAGTTGGAAAAGGAAAATTTCTTCGGAAGCTGAAGTTCTTCAGAAATACGTTTTAAACCTGATTTTTCTAAGGTGTCAAAAAGGGCATTTACAGATAGCTTTTTTACGGGATGTTTTATTTCCGAAGCAATATCGGCAAGCGGCGCCAGTACAAAATTGCGGTGATGCATTTCGGGATGTGGCACTGTAAGATCTTCCGAAGTGATTATTTCATCTTCAAAAAGTAAAATATCAAGATCTATAGGCCGGTTTTGATATCCACTACCAATTTTTCTCTCGCGGCCCAGCTTTTTCTCTATCGCGAGCAGTTGCTTTAAGATTTTATGTGGCTTAAACCTGGTTTCTACCAAAATACAGGCATTGAGGAAAAAACTGCCTTCAAATCCCATCGCAGGGGTTTCATAAACCCCCGAAACTGCCCTTACATCTCCTGTCTTTTGCTGAATTTCTTCAATAGCGCGTTGTAAAAAAACAAGTCTGGCACCTTCATTGCTTCCTAAAGCTATAAATACGGTTTTTAAAGGGTTCAAGAGATCTTAAGAAAATTTTAGTAAGACGGGATCAAGTATTTCACAGCAAATTAAACAAAACAAATGCACATACCCTTAACTTTGTTTTAAAGAGTTTCAACAAAATTAACGCTTCCTGCTACTTGCAGTTAAAAGCAGACTTTGAGGAAAATGGAACTTAAAAAAGGTAAAAAATGAAAAAGTTTTTAAAAATACTGGGAATTGTTTTAGGAGTAATACTACTTATTTTGTTCTTAACGCCCTTTTTATTCGAAAAGCAACTGAAGGACCTGGTGCAGGAAACCATCAACAAAAACGTTAATGCCACAGTCACTTTTGAAGATATTGACCTTAGCATCTTCAGGAATTTTCCCGATGCTACGCTTGCCATTCAAAATCTAAAGATCATCAACAATGCGCCATTTGAGGGCGACACGCTGGCTTTAAGCGAAGAAGTGACCCTTCAAATGTCACTTGCAGAACTTTTTAAAGGTGGAGATGAACCCAAAAAAGTAGATGCTTTAAAAATTGACAATACCTTTCTTAACATCGCAATAGATACCCTGGGAAACAGCAATTACGACATTGCCATACAGGACACGATTTCTACCAAAACTTCGGAGGGCGGCGGCTTTAGCTTTGATGTGGACCACTATGAGATCAACAATTCACGAGTGAAATACGTAGATAAGGGGTCAAAAATGGCATTTCTCGTGGAAGATTTGAATCACCGCGGAACAGGCGATTTTTCGGCCAGCACCTCAACCCTTAGCACCTACTCTACCGCCCTGGTGAGCTTCGAGATGGACAGCGTAAATTACCTGAACCGAAACAAACTGAAACTGGAAGCCGATTTTGAAATGGATCTTGAAAAACAGAAATATACTTTTCTTGAGAACGAGGCCCTTATCAATCAGTTGCCGCTCACTTTTGACGGTTACGTGCAGGTCAATGAAGATAATAATGAAGTAGACATCAGCTTTAAAACCCCTACTTCCTCCTTTAAAAACTTCCTGGCTGTAATGCCTGAGGAGTACGCAAAGAATATTGAGAACGTGGAAACCACAGGAGATTTTGTGGTAGATGGATTCATCCGCGGAATTGTAGATGAGACTTACATTCCTAAAATGGAGATCAACATTGTTTCAAATAATGCTGCTTTTAAATATCCAGACCTTCCGAAGGCTGTAAAAGATATAGACATAGCAGCTGTGCTTAAAAATGATACAGGGCTGGTTGAAGATACTTATCTGAATATCGACAAGCTTAACTTCAGGATAGATGAGGATGCCTTTAGAGCCAGCGGAAGCATTAAAAACCTTACCGAAAATATGCTCGTGAACCTGGCTTTGCAGGGCACCATCAACCTTGCAAACATCACCCGGGCCTACCCGCTTGACCTGGAACAGGACCTCAACGGAATTGTCACGGCAGATCTCACCACCAGTTTTGACATGAACTCTTTAGAGAAGGAACAGTATCAAAATGTGAAGAGCAGCGGTACTGCAGTGATCAGGGATTTTAGTTACACTTCTCCCGAAATTCCCAATGAGATAAAACTCTCTACTGCCAATCTAAAATTCAATCCCACAACAGTGAGCCTTGACAATACCGTATTGACCACGGGAAAAACCGACCTTGCCGTTAACGGTACCATACAAAACTTCATGGGATTTTTGTTCACAGACCAAAAGCTTAAAGGAAACTTTACCGCAACTTCCAATACATTTTCGGTCAATGATTTTATGGTTAAAGAAACTGCAACCGAAGAAGCTGAAGCTACACCCGCTACCACAGCTGAAGTACCGGGAGATGAAGCCATTAAAATTCCGTCATTTTTGGATGCCAACATAGACTTTTCGGCAAAGAAAGTCCGTTATGATAATCTGGTGCTTGAAAACACCAGCGGAAGTTTAAGAATAGTAGACGAAACGGCTACTTTGTCTAATGTTTCCTCAAGTATCTTTGCCGGAAAGATCTTGTTAAACGGACTTGTTTCAACACGAGATGCAATTCCGAATTTCTCGATGCAACTCGGTTTACAATCTATTGATATTGTCCAGGCGTTTAAGGATATGGAGTTATTAAGAAACCTCGCCCCAATTGCACAGGCGTTACAGGGTGAACTTACCACCAACATTGACCTGCGAGGGAACCTGAACGATGACCTCACCCCGCAGCTACAAACGCTAACCGGAAATGCGCTTGCAAAAATACTGGGAGCAAAGGTAAACCCTGCACAAACTCCGCTGCTTACAAAGCTGGATCAAAACCTCAACTTTATTGATCTTAACAATCTAAATTTAAAAGACCTGGAGACCAGGCTTACCTTTAATGACGGGCAGGTAGAGGTGCAGCCGTTCGATTTTAATATTAAGGGAATTAAAGCGAGGGCCTCGGGTACCCACGGGTTTGATATGGACATGAATTACAAGGTGGCCCTGGAGATACCTGCAAAATATTTGGGAAGCCAGATAGGCACTACCCTCTCTCGCCTAAGCGCACAGGAGCAGGAAAATATGACGGTTGGCTTGCCTATAAATATTTCAGGTAGCTTTAGCAACCCTAACATCAACCTCAATATGCAGCAGGCGGTGAGTAGCCTTACCCAACAAATTATTGATAATCAAAAAGAGACGCTAAAAGAAAAAGGACGGGATGTTTTGAGCGACATTATTAGCGGCGGAAAAAACAAGGACACCGCAGATACCACAACCACACGGACACCCGCGCAAAAAGATTCTATTGTTCGCAAGAACACCAGCGACGCTGTAAAAGAAACTGCAAGAGACATTTTGGGTGGCATTCTGGGAGGTTCCAGAAAGAAAAAAGATACGACCCAAAATCAGTAATGCTTTAGTCTAGTTGTCGCAGATGACTTTACTTATGTTGTGTAACCGGAAAGTACAGGTTCTAAAACTCTCCGGAAGGCATGATCAAATTTTTCTGATCACTGCTAACCTATTGCAGGGAAAGATTAACGTTAAAGCCTTCGTGCTTTCGTACATTAAATACCATGCCGTCTTCAAATATGAGGTACTGCCCTTTGATCCCTTTTAGAACACCCTCGTAAAATGGCGTTTTTGCGAGGTTAAGGGTTTTGCATTTTGCAGGATAATTAAGCACCGGAAACTTAATTTCAAGTTCGGTGGAACTTGCCAGGTAGTAGTCCTGAACTTCTTCCGGCAAATATTGTCTCATATCATCTCGTATAGCCGCAAGATCAAGATCTTTCAGGTCATTTGTGAGCATACTGCGCCAGTTGGTTTTATCTGAAAGATGTTCTTTTAGGGCAACTTCTGTGATTCCGGCAAGGTAACGGTTGGGAACTTCCACTACTTCTATGGCTTCGTGTGCCCCCTGGTCGATCCAGCGGGTTGGGATTTCACTTTTTCGGGTCACCCCCACTTTCACATTGCTCGAGTTGGCCAGGTAGACCACATGCGGCTGTAGCTGTACCTTTTTTTCAAACTCAAGGTCACGATGCTCCTGGTCAAGATGGGCCTTACTGAGTTCGGGGCGTATTACCCACTCCCCCATTTCGGGCCGTTCCATAAAGCAATTGTAGCAAACGCCATTAGCAAAAACCTTCTTTTTCTTACCACAACCCGTACACTCATAATTGAGGAAATTGATAGCAAGGCGTTTATCAAGTACCTGATTCACATTCAGGAAATCCTGCTCAAAAATGAGATAATACTGTACTGTTTCTGCCAATTCAGTTTTCATTTTTCTGAGCACACCTTCATAAGTCATAGAAAAGAGTATTTTTATCGCCGCTTAATTTTTTGCCAGCTGTAAGAATAGTTTTAATTTTAACCGATTACATCCCGGTTTGAAGGGGTCAAAGATAAAAAGAAAAAATGCCAATTCCGTTAGTACATTCTGTAGCTTCCTGGTTTCTCAAGAAGCGTATTCATCAAATGGAATTGTTCATTAAATACCCGCATGACGTTCAGCTTGAACTTTTGAAAAAACTCCTTCAGAAAGCAAAAAACACCGAAGTAGGCCTACAGTACGATTTTGCCTCAATAAAAACTTATCAGGAATTTGCAGAAAGGGTACCGTTACAACAGTACGAGGATTTTGAACCTCAAATAGAACGTAGCCGCCGGGGTGAGAACAATATATTTTGGCCTACGCCCATCAAATGGTTTGCAAAATCCAGCGGCACCACCAACGCCAAGAGCAAATTTATCCCGGTTAGTGATGAATCGCTGGAGAACTGTCACTATGCCGCGGGCAAGGATATGTTGTGCATGTACCTCAACAACAACCCCAACTCGCAGTTATTTAGCGGTAAGAGCTTGAGGTTGGGTGGCAGTAAGGAATTGTACAGGCAAAACGGTACCCAGTTTGGCGATCTTTCGGCTATTCTTATAGACAATATGCCTTTTTGGGCAGAATACAGCAGCACCCCAAGCAATGAAATCTCCCTTATGAGCGATTGGGAAGTGAAAATGCCGGCTATAGTAAACGAAACCATCAACGAAAATGTTACCAGCCTTGCCGGAGTGCCGTCATGGATGCTGGTATTGCTCAACAATGCCCTTGAAGCTTCGGGCAGGAACAACCTTTTTGAGATATGGCCCAACCTGGAAGTGTATTTTCACGGCGGCGTAAACTTTGCTCCTTATGTAGATCAATATCAAAAGATACTGCCTTCAAACAGCTTCAGGTATTTTGAGATCTATAATGCTTCGGAAGGATTCTTCGCCATTCAGGATACCAATGAATCTAAAGAATTGCTACTAATGCTCGACTACGGAGTGTTTTATGAATTCATTCCTATGGAAAGCTTCAGCACTTCCGAAGAAAAAGTAATACCTCTTTCTGAAGTTGAGCTGGGAAAAAATTATGCGGTGCTCATTACCACCAACGCCGGATTATGGCGCTATAAAATTGGGGATACCGTGCGGTTTACTTCGCTGGATCCTTACCGCATAAAAATTACGGGCAGAACAAAACACCACATCAACGTTTTTGGTGAGGAACTCATCATTGAAAACGCCGAAGAAGCTTTAAAAAGAGCTTCCCAGCAAACCGATTGTGAGATTGTAGATTATACGGCTGCCCCAATCTTTATGCACAACAAGGAAAAAGGCGCGCATGAATGGATGATCGAATTTAAGACACCGCCGCAGGATTTTAGCTTCTTTGTTGAATGTCTTGACAATCACCTGCAAAACATTAACAGCGATTATGAGGCCAAACGCTTCAACAACATGACCCTGAACGCCCCAAGGGTGCATGTAGCCAGAGAAAAGTTATTCTACGACTGGCTCAAGAAAAAGAATAAACTGGGAGGCCAGCATAAGATCCCACGACTTTCCAACCAACGTGTTTATTTGGAAGAACTGCTGGAGATGAATGGGAAATAGATTTGAGTAGTTAGAATTGAGTAGTGAGTGTTTTAAGCTACGAGCTCCTGTTTCAAACAAGAAAACCTCACAGGTTTTTGAAACCTGTGAGGTTTAGCTTCATATATATTCTAGCCTTACAACTCCTTAGACACCTGATGCACGGCCTCAATAGTCGCATCAAGATCTTCATAAGAGAGCGCATCTGTAATAAACCAGGTTTCAAAAGCACTGGGTGCAATGTAGACGCCGTGTTCCAGCAGCCCATGGAAAAATTTCTTGAATTTCCCATTACCCGCAGATCGTGCTGCAGATGCAAAATTTGTTACCGGTTCTTCTCCAAAATGCACCGAGATCATTGAACCCTGACGGTTAATCGAATGAGCAACCTTATTTCGGTTAAGCACATTTACAAGTCCCTTATGCAGGTAAGCTGTTTTCTCTTCAAGCCTGTTATAAATTTCAGCATCTTTATTTAGTTCCTGGAGCATGGCCAATCCTGCTGCCATTGCCAGCGGATTCCCGCTTAAAGTTCCGGCCTGGTACACAGGTCCTGTTGGGGCCAGGTAATCCATAATTTCATTGCGTGCGGCGAAGGCTCCTACAGGGAGTCCGCCACCAATCACTTTTCCGAAGCACACAATATCGGCATTCACGCCATATACTTCCTGTGCCCCGCCTTTAGCAAGCCTGAAGCCGGTCATTACCTCATCAAAGATCAGCAAGACATCATGCTGGTCACACAGCTGGCGAAGACCTTCCAAAAATCCCTTTTTTGGAGGGATACAGCCCATGTTTCCAGCCACAGGTTCTAAAATGATACAGGCCACCTCGCCTTTGTTCGCTTCAAGTACCTCCTTTACATTCTCAAGATCATTGTAAGTTGCCAACAAAGTATCTTTTGCCGTACCATTCGTGACGCCGGGACTATTTGGCGTTCCAAAAGTCACTGCCCCACTGCCAGCCTGAATAAGAAATGAATCACTGTGCCCGTGATAACAACCGGCAAATTTGATGATCTTATCACGGCCTTTAAAGCCCCGTGCAAGCCTCACGGCACTCATAGTGGCCTCGGTACCCGAATTCACCATGCGAATCTTATCGATATTCGGCACCATAGAAACTGCAAGTTCGGCAATAGTGGTTTCCAGCTGTGTGGGAGTTCCAAAAGAAGTTCCTTTTTTGGCCTTTTCAACCACTGCATCCACTACCGGTTCATAAGCATGCCCAAGAATGAGCGGCCCCCATGAATTGATGTAATCAATATATTTATTCCCATCTTCATCGTACAGGTAAGCTCCTTTAGCTTCTTTTATAAAAATAGGTTCTCCTCCAACTGCGGAAAAAGCCCGTACAGGAGAATTTACCCCGCCGGGAATTACTTTTTTAGCTGCAGCAAACAATTCACTGCTTCTTTTATAGATCATAATTTTGATTTATTGAGGCACGTAAAGTGTTTGGCCAATGCCAATGTTAGTACCTCTAAGGTTGTTCATTTTTTGTAACTGCTCTACCGTTAAATTATGCCTTTTCGCGATGGAGTACAAAGTATCTCCCTGCTGCACGGTATATTCTCTCGTTGAAGAATTCCCGGCACTTTGCGACGCTGAATAGGCTATCTCGCGTGCAGGGGCATCGCCATCATAAAGATATAATTGATATCTTTCTATAAGGCTAATGAGTTTATCGGGGTACTTCCGGTCGGTAGCATATCCGGCAGCTCTTAAGCCCCTGGCCCATCCTTTATAATCCTGTATGTCAAGATCAAATAAAGCTGCATAGCGTTTTCTTTCGGCTAAAAAAAGTGAATGATCCCTGTAAGAATATTTAGGATCCTTGTATTTCCTAAAACATTCCTGCCTTTCATCATCATCGTGATATACTTTTTGGCCGCTCCAGCCGTGACATTTAATTCCAAAATGATTATTAGCCCTGCGGGTCAATTGCCCTTCTCCCGCCCCACTTTCAAGGATTCCCTGCGCAAGCGTTATACTCGCGGGTATCTTATAAAGCTGCATTTCCTCCTGGGCAATAGGTGCATATTCGTGAATGTAAGCCTCAATTTTATCGGAGTATGTTCGCGGAGTTGATGGCACCTGGGTCTTCCCTTCCCGGGGAGCATTTCTATCTACAACAGCAGGAACTTCCTTTTTAGAAGATCGCTTTGAAGCTTTTTTACCTGTCCCACAGGAAACCGTAAAAACGAGGAGAAAAAGGGTTAGAAATTTAAATGCTGCTTTCATCATAAGTCAAAATTGGAGGTAGATTCTTCATCTTTAACACCTTGTTCATACCGGCAATGCCCTGGAGGCCTCCCGTATGAATGGCTAAAATATGAGTATTTTCCAAAAAATATCCTGTCCGGGCGAGATCAAAAATGCCGTATAGGAGTTTCCCTGTGTACACGGAATCCAACTGAATACCATAACGACTTCGGAAGTCATTGATAAAGTTTATGAGCTTTTCATCCACCTTAGCATAACCTCCAAAATGGTAATTTGTTATAAGGTCCCAGTTATTTTTTTTGCTGAAGCGGGCAATCTCCGGCTTCAAAAAATCCCCTTTTAGCGCAGGAAATCCCAACACCTGCTGATGCTCTTCAGAAGCATTTATGATCCCGCTGATGGTTCCACCCGTGCCCACCGCACAACAAATAACATCAAATTCTGCATCCTGTGGAGTCAGGATCTCTTCACAGCCCTGTACCGCAAATTCATTAGTACCACCTTCGGGCACCAGGTAAAAATCTCCGAATTGCTTCCGAAGATCTTCAATAAATGCTTCGGAAGTTTTCTCCCGGTAATCGCTTCGGCTTACAAAATGGAATTCCATTCCGCAGCCATGTGCAAACCTTAAAGTCGGGTTCTCCTGAAGGGTCTTCTCAAGATCTTCCCCGAGCTCCTCACCTCTTATAACCCCAATAGTTTTAAAACCCGAGATCTTACCGGCGGCTGCAGTGGCCGCAATATGATTAGAGTATGCCCCGCCAAAGGTGAGCAAAATTTGCCTTTTTTGAGAGGTAGCTTCAGTGATGTTATACTTCAGCTTCCGGAATTTGTTGCCCGATACTTCAGGATGCAAAAGGTCTTCCCGCTTCAGGTGAATTGAAACGCCATTCACTTCAGCAATAAACTGATTGGGCACTTTTGCTGAACTGGTAAAAAGGTTTGCGGGTTGAGACATTTTCAAAATATAAACTATTGCGGACTAACCACGAGGCTGCAAATATTAAGAACTAATTATAAGAAACAAAGGACGGTTTGTCAAAAAGTATATTTAATTTCTGAAATTAATTTAGACCCGATGAAAAAATTTGATGCCATTATAATTGGAACGGGACAGGCAGGCCCTCCCCTGGCTTCCAGCCTCGCCAAAAACGGATTGCAAACTGCCATTATTGAGAAGAGGGAACTGGGCGGTACTTGTGTCAACACAGGTTGTACGCCCACAAAAGCTTATGTTGCCTCGGCCAGGAGAGCCTTTATCGCCCGAAACAGCCGGGAAATGGGCGTGAACATTGAAGGACATGTGCAGGTAGATCTTAAAACTATCAAAGCCCGGAAAGATCAACTAATAGCCGATTCTCATGAAGGTCTCGAAAGAACTTTTGAAAAAGAAGAGCTTATCACCCTTTTTCGGGGAAAAGCTGTGTTTCTCGATGACCATACTATTTTGGTTAACGGGGAAGAGTTAACGGCAGAAAAGATTTTTATCAATGTGGGAGGCAGGCCAAGGGTACCAAAAGATTTTGAAGCTGTAAATTATCTCACCAACCGCAGTATGCTCGAGCTGGAAGAGGTGCCCAAAAATCTTGTTATTGTAGGAGGCGGATATGTGGGGCTGGAATTTGCCCAGATGTTTAGCCGCTTTGGGAGTGAAGTGACCATTCTTGAGCGGGGTTCGGCCCTCATGAAAAAAGAGGACGACGATATTGCTGAAGCCATTACAGAGATCATCAAAGAAAGCGGCATCAATGTTCTACTGAATTCTGATTGTATCAAGGCTGCTGAGAAAAATGGAGAAATTGAAGTGACCTATAATTGTGAAGCAGGAAGTAAAAAAATAACCACCTCTCACCTTTTACTGGCAGTGGGAAGAGTTCCAAATACAAATGATCTCGGGCTGGAAAAAACCGGTGTAGAGCTGGACGATCACGGTTTCATCAAAGTAAATGATGAGCTGCAGACATCGGTGTCGCACATTTGGGCTTTGGGAGATTGTAACGGAGAAGGTGCCTTTACCCACACCGCCTACAATGACTTTCAAATTGTAAATTCTACTTTTTATGAAGACCGGAAGAGAAAATTATCTGACCGTTTTCCCTGTTATGCCGCATATATCGATCCGCCGCTTGCCCGGGTAGGTCTTGATGAAAAACAGATCAAAGCCAAGGGAATAAAAGCTAAAGTTGCTGAAATGCCCATGAAGAAGGTTGCACGTGCTAAAGAAAAAGGAGAGACCGCCGGAAAAATGAAGATCTTCATTGATGCCGATACAGACAAAATCCTGGGAGCAACATTTTTAGGAACCGGGGCAGATGAATACATCCACACCGTAATAGACCAGATGTATGCAGGCGCAACCTACCAGGTAATGCGGGATGCCGTACATATTCACCCCACGGTAAGCGAACTTATTCCCACCATGCTAGAAAATCTTCGGGAGCTATAGCCTTGAAAAGGCCTTTTAGAGATATTTTCTGAAACCCCAGAATGAACGTCGGGGAATGTAATTCAGGTTTCTTTCGTTGGCATAAGCTTCGCGCTCAAAACAAATTCTACTATAAGCTTTATAGGAGTCCCTGTACTTTATGAGCCTGATGAAATATTCAAAAAAGTACCACACAAAGAAGAAGATCACCAGTAGCTCCACCTGTTGCTTGAGGTGAATGCGCTCATGGTTCATGAAGACCGGGTTACTTTTAAGATCTTTTCGCTTTATTATAATAAATGGCCAAAGGACTACGCCATCAAAGTGTTTGGCAAGAATAAATTTATTAACCACCACAAACATTAGGGCAAGATAAGAAAATGCTATTTTTGTGATATGAGTTTTTCAAGAAAAAAAATTCCGCTTGAAGAAGGCGATTATTATCTCACCCCCGAAGGCTACTGCTGCTTTACCGAACAATACCACCTCAAAAGAGGTTATTGCTGTGAAAGTGGCTGCCGTCACTGCCCTTACGGCTTCAATAAAAAAACGAATCAACAGAAAAAATAATTCTATATGGACTTCAAAAATGCCATTTTAGAAGGTATTCCCAACATCCTGCCTCCCGCAAAAGATTATGATCTCAATGTAAATCATGCTCCAAAACGCAAGGACATCCTCTCTGCTGAAGAAAAAAAACTCGCCCTGCGCAATGCACTTAGGTATTTTGACAGCAAACATCACGAAAAGCTGCTGCCCGAATTCCGCGAGGAACTTGATACCTACGGAAGGATCTATATGTACCGCCTGCGTCCCGATTATGAGATGTATGCCCGGCCAATTTCTGAATATCCCGGAAAATGTGAGCAGGCAAAAGGGATCATGCTCATGATCCAGAACAACCTGGATCCTCAGGTGGCCCAACATCCGCATGAGTTGATCACCTATGGCGGCAACGGCGCTGTTTTCCAGAATTGGGCACAATACCGCCTGGTGATGAAATATCTGGCCGAAATGACCGAAGAACAAACTTTGGTGATGAACTCAGGTCACCCGCTGGGACTCTTTCCTTCACATAAAGATGCACCGCGCGTGGTGGTAACCAATGGCATGATGATCCCCAACTACTCCAAACAGGACGACTGGGAAAAATTCAATGCGCTTGGCGTAACTCAATACGGACAAATGACTGCGGGCAGCTATATGTATATAGGCCCTCAGGGAATCGTTCACGGCACCACGATTACGGTACTGAATGCGCTTCGGAAAATTGCTCAAACGTCCACCTCTCCCCAGGGCAAGGGTGTCAAAAAGGGCATTTTAGGAGAGGGTTCTTTGTTTGTTACTTCAGGACTTGGTGGCATGAGCGGCGCACAACCCAAAGCCGGAAATATCGCCGGTTGCATTACGGTTTGTGCCGAAGTGAATCCAAAAGCAGTAGAAACACGTCACTCTCAGGGCTGGGTAGATGAAGTTGTTAAAGACCTCAATGTGCTGGTCCAAAAAGTTTCTGAAGCAAAAAAAGTAGGAAAAACCATCTCTTTTGCATACCTCGGAAATGTGGTAGAAGTATGGGAGAAATTTGATGAAGAGAATATTCATATTGATTTAGGAAGCGACCAGACTTCCCTGCACAACCCGTGGGCAGGAGGTTATTATCCGGCAGGCCTCACGATGGAAGAAGCAAACACCATGATGAGCCGCGATCCCGAAAGGTTCAAAGAAAAAGTACGGGAAAGTCTGCGGCGACAAACCGAAGCCATTAACCGCCACACCAAAAAAGGCACCTACTTTTTCGATTATGGAAATGCCTTTTTACTGGAGGCTTCGAGAGCAGGTGCCAAAATCTATAAAGACGAGGCAGGTGATTTTGTTAGCGGAGCTGCAGCAGGAGAAGACAAAGATTTCGCATACCCGAGTTACGTGCAGGACATTATGGGGCCCATGTGTTTTGATTACGGTTTTGGTCCCTTTCGCTGGGTATGCGCTTCAGGAAAGAAAGAAGATCTGGAGAAAACCGACCAGATTGCACGGGAAGTACTTCAGAAGTTAAAACAAGAGGTTCCCGAAGAAATTCAGCAGCAAATGCAGGACAACATCAAGTGGATCGAAGGTGCCAGGGCGAATAAGCTGGTGGTAGGTTCACAGGCCCGAATTCTTTATGCCGATGCTGAAGGCAGGATTGAAATCGCACGTGCCTTCAATAAAGCCATCGAAAAAGGGCAAATTGGAACTGTAATTTTGGGGCGTGACCATCACGATGTTTCGGGCACCGATTCTCCTTACCGCGAAACTTCCAATATTTACGACGGCTCCCGCTACACAGCCGATATGGCCATACAAAATGTGATTGGCGACAGCTTTAGAGGCGCCACCTGGGTGAGCATTCACAACGGCGGCGGTGTAGGCTGGGGTGAAGTGATCAATGGAGGGTTCGGTATGGTTCTTGAAGGAAATAAAGAGTCGGAGAGACGACTTAACTCAATGTTATTCTGGGATGTAAACAACGGGATTGCCCGTAGATCATGGGCCCGAAACGAAGGTGCTGTGTTCGCCATAAAACGCGCGATGGAAGTAGAACCTCGTTTAAAAGTCACTATGCCCAACATTGTAGATGATCGCCTGTTGGACAATTAACCTAAAAACAATATTTATATGAGAGCGATTAAAATTACTTCGGTACTCGTTCTGTTCGTGCTGGTAATGACTTCCTGTAGTACCGTGAAAGTAGCGACAGATTACGACAGGGAAGTCAACTTCTCACAGTACCAGACCTATGCCTTCTTCAAACCCGGTATTGACAAAGCAGAAATTTCTGATCTTGACAAAAAAAGGATTTTAAGAGCCATAGACCAGGAAATGCAGGAAAAAGGCTTTACAAAGTCAGATAATCCGGACATGCTTGTAAGCATTTTCACCAAGACCAAGGAGAACGTGAACATCTATAACAACGCCTACGGCTATGGTTACGGATGGGGCTGGCACCCTTGGTATTGGGGATCTGGATATAACACCGTAAGCTCTACTACCGAAGGTACTTTGTATATAGACCTTATTGATGCAGGAAAAAAAGAACTGGTATGGCAGGGAATGGGCACTGCAGCCCTTTCTACCAAAGTGGAACAAAAACAGGAAAGGATTAACGAAATTGTGGAAGAGATCCTGGAGAAATATCCACCTTCTTTGAACTAATTTACATTTTAAGTCCCCCACCTAAAGCCGCTAAAAACTTAAAAGATTAGCGGCTTTTTTGATTTACACTGAAGCCTATACAAATGGCATTCAATAGATTACAAACTTTATATTTTTGTATCTTTAAAACCTGTTCATTACCTATAGCTATGGAAAAAGAATTTGAATCGAATGAGATCATTGACCGGCTTCCGGCACACCTGAAGCAATTCATAAAGCCTCAGAATTACGAAGACTACACGCCAATCAATCAAGCGGTATGGCGGTATGTGATGCGCAAAAATGTAGATTACCTTAGCAAGGTTGCCCACTCCTCTTATCTCGACGGACTCAAAAAAACAGGAATTTCCATAGATCATATTCCCAATATGTACGGGATGAACAGGATCCTCAAGGAAATTGGCTGGGCCGCCGTAGCGGTTGACGGATTTATTCCGCCGGCAGCTTTTATGGAGTTTCAGGCTTTTAATGTACTGGTGATAGCCAGTGACATCAGGCAACTCGAGCACATAGAATACACCCCGGCACCTGATATTATCCATGAAGGTGCAGGCCACGCTCCTATTATTGCAAATCCCGAATACGCCGAATACCTCCGGCGCTTTGGGGAGATTGGTTGCAAAGCCATTTCCAGCGCAAAAGATTACGAGATCTACGAAGCCATTCGCCACCTTTCCATCATCAAAGAAGCCGAAGATACACCGCAGGAAGAGATCGAAGCTGCCGAGAAAAAAGTTGACGAACTGCAGAATGACCAGCGGGAGCAAAGCGAGATGGCCCAGATTAGAAACCTGCACTGGTGGACCGTGGAATATGGACTCATAGGTACGCCCGAAGATCCCAAAATATATGGCGCCGGACTCCTTTCCTCGATTGGGGAAAGCGCCTGGTGCATGACCGATAAGGTTAAGAAAATACCTTATACCATTGAAGCTGCACAGCAGGAATTCGACATTACAAAACCTCAGCCACAGCTGTACGTAACACCCGACTTTGCTCACCTGAGTCTTGTCCTGGAACAGTTCGCCAATAAAATGGCACTGCGCGTTGGCGGCCTGGAAGGCCTTCAAAAACTTATAAATTCCAAAAATATTGGTACGATAGAACTCAGCACCGGGATACAAATCTCGGGTAATTTCACCCGCGTGATTGAAGATCATGGAAAACCGGTTTATTTCCAAACAACCGGAGAAACTGCCCTGGCTGCCAGAGAGAAAGAACTGGTGGGCCACGGCAAGAAAAACCATCCCGATGGCTTTGGTTCTCCCGTTGGAAGGTTAAAAGGCATCAACCTTGCCATTGAAGATATGAGTCCGCGTGACCTGCGAGCTTACGATATTTATGAAGGCGAACAGGTGAATTTTGAATTTGAAGGCGGGATAACTGTTAAGGGGGAGATCATCACCGGCACCAGGAATTTACAGGGAAAGATCATACTTATAAGCTTAAAGAATTGCACCGTCACCTGGAAAGATGAGGTGCTGTTTAAGACAGAGTGGGGTAATTATGACATGGCCATTGGAAAAGAAGTGATCTCGGCCTTTGCAGGACCTGCAGATGCAAAATCCTTTAATCTTATCACTCACACTCCTTCCTCGACCACCATTAAAAGTAAAAAAACACCGGAGCGGGAGGAATTGGAATCCCTCTATGAATCTATTAGAAATATAAGGCAGGGAAAAAACACCAAATTCTCGCTGGAAGCAGCTTTTGATCTTGTGAAAAAATATCATCCTAAAGACTGGCTGCTTTCCGTAGAGATCTTTGAACTTGCCAGCGGGAAGGATGAGAAACTGGCTTCGGCAGTACTGGAACATCTGGAAGATATCAAACAAAGAAGACCAGAAGTTTCACACCTTATCGATAACGGGATCGGTTTGGTAAAACCCGGGTTAGTAACGCACTAATTACAGCTTCAACTCCTGCATTTCCTGTTCGGCGCTAAATTCCTGATCGTTATAGGTAAGCGTCCAGCCAAGGGTGTTGGTGAGGATATAGATCTTTTGCAGCTCACTTATCAGCCGGTTTTTGGCGTTGGATTTTAAAGTGGAATTCTCCACTTTTTCCCGCATTGATTTATTGATGCGCGTTTTGATCTTGTTATAATCATCGGCCGTAAACTGGTTAAGGTAATCCTGGGTGATGTCGTAATATTTTATATCGGGGTAGATATTTATCTCCTCTTCCGGAATATGTTTTATGTGAACCGTTTTATTTTCAACATCAACCTCAGTGACCAGTTTACTCAGGTCGTACGCCACCGTCGCTTTCGTATTCACAATAATTAGTGCCCTTTTTCGGGCCGGGAGCACATCCAGAAACCTGTTTTTTGTGTCTTTATAAGTATAAACCTGCGAAAAAGTTCCCTCGGTCACCACAAGTTTCCCAACGTTCTTAATTTGCTGCTGAATAAGCGCAGTGCTTTCCTCCAGGCGATCTCTTTCGGCATTTCGGTTCTCAAAATAGCGATAAACCATGAAAATAAGCAGTACTGCAAGGGCACCAAGAATGTATTTCTTCATGTTCTAAAAATACAAATTAGGAACCTGCTTTTTTTGAAGAAAATGTGAAGATTTCCCTTAAAAATTAATCTGAGGCACTTCTTTTTCGAGTTTTTCTATTTTTTGTTGAAGATTTATTCGGAATTTCTGATGTGCTTCAGAAGTTTCATTAAAAGGCCGGTGTAAAAGCCCTTTTTGGATGGTATCTACCTGTTTCATTACTTCGGAAGCTGCTGAAGCTATCCAGGTCTGCCTGAATTTTTCCCAAATATAATCTACCGCCACACTATTAGGGTGCACCATATCTTCAGTATAGAACCTGTAATCCCGAAGCTCGTCCATCATGATCTCATACGACGGAAAATAGCCAGAATTTTCTTCTGAAGCCACTACTTCCTGAATCGCAGTGATGAGTTTTGCCTTGCTTAACTGATTTTCAACAAAACCATCCTTTAAATGTCGCACAGGGGAAACAGTGAAGATAATTTCGGCTGAAGGATTGAGCGACCTCACAATTTCTGAGATGTCAAAAATGGCATTTTTGACATCTGTTATTTCCTTGCTAAAATTCGCCTGTGGCACTTTATGGCAATTAGCCACCAGCCGGCCAGTTTCATTTAGCCTATAGCCCCAGGCTGTTCCCGGCGTGATGATCACATGAGTGGCTGTCTTCAAAAACTCGCGGGTTTCCTTGACTGCAGCGTTCAATTTGCTCAGGATCTCCTCTTTTTCTACGGAATTAAGATCGGAATGGGCTTCATAGCATTTCCAGGTTTCATTGTGGTAAAAAATATCTGCTTCAGTAAAAACATGCTGCTCTTTTACCCTTTTTAAGAAGTTGTGAATGGCCGCAGGATGAAAAAGAATTCCGAAGGGATTGAGCAGGCTCGGGAATTTAAAGTACTCCAGTTTCTTTCCGATATTTTCCACAAAACAGGAACCCAAAAGCAGCACTTTTGAAGAGTAACCGATTTTTGGTTCTTTCGAAATGACGGGAACTTGAGTACGGAATTCCATTTGTTTCTATTTGCAGACCTACAAGGTTTTAAAACCTTGTAGGTCTTTTTAAATGAGAAATATTCTAGCAAAAACCTACAAGGTCAAAAAAAGACCTTGCAGGTTAATTTGAGATATAAAACCTAACAGGTCTTGGAGACCTGTTAGGTTTAGACGATTTAAAAATCTTATTTTACAAACTCCTCAGCCTTTTGCAGGGCCTCGTCCAATCCGGCAGGATTTTTACCTCCTGCGGTGGCGTAAAATGGTTGTCCGCCGCCGCCGCCCTGGATGTAGCGACCGAGTTCCTTTACTACCTTTCCGGCATTAAGACCTTTTTCCTGTACCAGGTTCTTTGAAATGTAACAGGACAGCATTGCTTTTTCATCCTGCCGGGTACCAAAAAGAAGGAATAGATTATCCATTTCATCTCCCCACTGGAAAGAAAGGTCTTTGATGCCGCCTATGTCTAAATCCACTTTTTGAGCCAGGAAGTTGATGCCGTTAATTTCTTTGATCTGGTTTTTAAGATCTCCCTTCAGGTTTTTTGCCTTATCGCGAAGCAGAGATTCGATCTGCTTCTTTAATTCGGCATTTTCTTCCTGCAGGTTCACCACTGCTTTCACGGGATCTTTGGCGTTCTTAAGCACAGCTTTGATCTCGCTGAAGGTTTGGGTTTGGGCAGTAAAATATTCTTTGGCAGCCTCGTTGGTAATAGCTTCAATCCGGCGAATCCCCGAAGCCACGGCACCTTCAGAAATGATCTTAAAATGCCATATATCGGCTGTATTTCCAACATGCGTTCCGCCGCAGAGTTCCATAGATTTTCCGAAGCGAATAGCGCGGACTTTATCGCCGTATTTCTCTCCAAAAAGGGCAATTACACCCTCGTTTATAGCATCCTGATAAGGCATTTCCCTGTTCTCAACAAGCGGCAGTTTATCGGCAATCCGCGTGTTCACAAAATCTTCTATCTGCTGCAATTCTTCCGAAGAAACTTTGCTGAAGTGAGAGAAGTCAAATCTTAAATAATCGCTTTGCACCATAGAACCTTTTTGCTCTACATGCGGCCCGAGAATTTCCCTGAGCGCCTGGTGCAATAAGTGCGTGGCACTGTGATTGGCCGCAGTACGTGCGCGTTGAGCCGCATTTACTTTGGCCGAAAAAGTACCCGAAAGATCTTCGGGAAGTTCTTTGGTGAGGTGAATAATAAGGTTGTTCTCTTTACGGGTGTCTAAAATGTAATTTACAGCGCCATTTTTTGACTCCAGAGTTCCTTTGTCACCTACCTGACCTCCGCCTTCAGGATAAAAAGGCGTCTTACTGAAGACCAGCTGGTATAGCTCCCCTTCTTTTTTAGATTCCACTTTGCGGTAGCGCAAGATCTCCACTTCGGCTTCAAGGCTGTCATAGCCCACAAAACCTTCGGTCTCTGCTTCCTTCACCACCTGCCAGTCTCCCGAAGTCACCTTGGAGGCATTCCGCGAACGGTCTTTTTGTTTCTGAAGCTCGGCTTCAAATTCCTTTTGGTCAAGGCTGTAGCCTTTTTCACTCAGAATTAGTGCGGTAAGGTCAATAGGGAATCCAAAAGTGTCATATAATTCAAAGGCTTTTTGGCCGGAAACTTTTTTGTCTTTGCTCTCTTGCATGATCTGATCCAGCAGCACCAACCCCTGATCAAGCGTGCGTAAAAAGGAATTTTCTTCTTCCCTTATCACGTTTGTGATGAGGTTTTGCTGAGAACGAAGTTCGGGAAATGCTTCTCCCATCTGGCTTGCCAGCGTTTTAACCAGTTTATAAACAAAGGCTTCTTTTTGGTTGAGGAAAGTGAAGCCATAGCGAATGGCCCTTCTAAGGATACGACGAATCACATAACCGGCGCCGGTACTACCCGGCAACTGCCCGTCGGCAATGGCAAAAGATACCGCCCGCACATGATCGGCAATTACGCGAATTGCGATGTCGGTCTCTTCGCTCTTCCCGTATTCTGAAGTTGTCACCTCGCTAATCTTCTTGATGAGCGGGGTGAAAACATCTGTATCGTAATTGGATTTTACGCCCTGCAGCGCCATACAGAGACGCTCAAAGCCCATCCCGGTATCCACGTGTTTCTCCGGAAGTTTTTCGAGGGAACCATCGGCTTTTCGGTTAAACTGAATGAAAACCAGGTTCCAGATCTCCACTACAAGCGGATGATCGTTATTAACAAGGTCCCTTCCGGGTGTTTTTGCTTTCTCTTCAGCCGATCTAAGGTCAATATGGATTTCAGAAGAAGGTCCGCACGGCCCCTGATCACCCATTTCCCAGAAATTATCTTTTTTATTTCCGTAGATAATGCGGTCTTCGGGCACTATTGCCTTCCAAAGATCTAATGCTTCCTGGTCTACTGGCAGATCTTCTTCTTCACTGCCTTCAAAAACCGATACATAAAGGTCTTCCTTGTTCAATTTATAAACTTCCGTGAGCAGTTCCCATGCCCAATGTATCGCTTCCTTCTTAAAATAATCTCCAAAACTCCAGTTGCCCAGCATCTCGAACATGGTATGATGATAGGTGTCTTTACCCACCTCTTCAAGATCGTTGTGCTTCCCGCTCACGCGAAGACATTTTTGGGTATCGGCGATGCGGCGGCTGGTTGGGGTTCCGTTTCCAAGAAAGAATTCCTTGAACTGGTTCATCCCGGCATTGGTAAACATGAGCGTAGGGTCATCTTTGACTACCATGGGCGCCGATGGCACTATGCTGTGGGATTTATTTTGAAAGAATTCGAGGAATTTAGAACGTATCTCCTGGGATTTCATGAAGGCTAGAATTTAATATTATGCTGTCGGGAAAACAATTTTTATATTTGTTCGTTTCTCAAGCTGATTGTTGCACTGTTTTTGCAACATATTAAGTAACGCAAAAATAGAATAATTTAACTTATATGTCTAAGGTTAAATATTATTACGACAGCGAGACGCTATCTTACAAAAAGATTGAGCGCAAAAAAGGCCGCCGCCTTGGAATTGCTGCTCTTAGTGTGCTGGGGACCTTCCTGGCAGGCTTTGTTCTCCTGGTAATCTACCTCAACATCCCGCAGCTGGAAACTCCCAAAGAAAAAGCACTTTCCCGCGAGCTGGAAAATATGAAGTTACAGTACAGCATGCTTAACCGTAAAATGGAGCAAATTGAGAATGTACTGGCCAATGTAGAAGATCGCGATAACAACATTTACCGTCTTTACTTTGAAGCAAACCCTATACCCGAAGAACAGCGCCTTGCCGGATTTGGAGGGATAAACCGCTATAAAGACCTGGAAGGTTTTGACAATTCAAAACTTATTATAGAAAGCCACAAAAAGCTGGATATGCTTACCAAGCGCCTGGTAGTACAGTCCCGCTCCCTTGACGAGATCGTAGAGCTGGCCAATGATAAAGAGAATTTGCTGGCTTCAATTCCTGCAATTATTCCTGTGAAGAACGAAAACCTAAAAAGGATGGCTTCAGGTTATGGCTGGCGCACAGATCCTTTTACCAAAGTGCGAAAATTCCATTATGGAATGGACTTTACAGCACCACGTGGCACGCCTGTTTATGCCACTGGTGACGGGGTTGTAGAACGCGCAGACAACCGTTCCAGCGGTTATGGTAACCACATTAGAATTAATCACGGCTATGGCTACGTGAGCCTTTACGGACATTTGTACAAGTACAATGTAAAGAGAGGACAAAAGGTGCAAAGAGGAGATCTTATTGGCTTTGTTGGCAGCACCGGCCGTTCACAGGCGCCTCACCTGCACTACGAGATCTTTAAGGATGATGAAAAGATCAATCCTATCAACTTTTACTACGGACATTTATCTCCAGCTGAATACGACGAAATCCTGGAGCAGGCACAACTTGAAAACCAATCTCTGGATTAATGCACGTAAACCTGCCAGATAAATTGTACTATTCTATTGGCGAAGTGGCCGAAGCTTTTAACGTGAACACCTCTCTCATCAGGTTTTGGGAGAAGGAATTTGATGCCATAAAACCGCGGAAGAACGCCAAGGGCAATCGTAAATTCACTAAAGAAGATATTAAAAACCTCGAATTGATCTATCACCTGGTCAAAGAAAGAGGCTTTACCCTGGAGGGTGCAAAAATCCATCTGAAGGAAGAGAAAAGCCGGAAAACATTGTCTAACTTTGAAGTCATTCGCAAGTTAGAAAATATAAAGTCTACACTAATAAACTTAAAAAAGGAATTGTAATATGAAAAAGTGGCTCGTCCCCGTATTGATCATTGGGGCTATTGTCTTAGGTCTTTACCTGTTAACCGTTGGAAAATACAACAATGCTGTAGTAAAGCAGGAAACTGCACAAACAGCCTGGTCACAGGTAGAGAGTGCATACCAACGCCGAAGCGACCTCATCCCAAACCTGGTGAATACCGTGAAAGGTGCGGCAGACTTTGAAAGAGGAACACTTACCGATGTTATTGAAGCCCGGGCAAAAGCAACTTCTGTAAATGTAGATGCCAGCAATATCACGCAGGAGAACCTTCAGCAGTTTCAGCAGGCACAGGGAGAAGTTTCTTCAGCTTTGTCGCGTTTACTGGTAACCGTTGAAAGATATCCGGAACTTCGGGCTACACAAAATTTTCAGCAGCTACAGTCACAGCTTGAAGGCACAGAGAACCGAATTAACGTAGAGAGAAACCGTTACAACGAACAGGTAAGGGATTACAACACCTACATCAGGAAGTTTCCTAACAACCTTATTGTAGGCATGTATGGTTTTGAAAGAATGCCTCTTTTTGAAGCCGATCCAGGTTCAGAAAACGCACCCGAAGTAGATTTTGATTTCTAAAAGTTCCAAAAATGTCAAAAATAGAAGAGTTTCTTTCCGAAGCAGACGAAGCCGAAGTGGTAGCAGCCATTAGAGAGGCCGAGAATAAAACTTCAGGAGAAATTCGGGTACATATTGAGAAGACCAGCAAGGGCAAAATCTGGGACCGTGCTATGGAAGTTTTTCATTTGTTAAAGATGGATAACACCAAAGAAGACAATGGGGTGCTCATCTATGTTGCCATTGAAGACCGGCAGTTTGTGATCTACGGCGATAAAGGGATCAATAAAGTGGTGCCCGAAGGTTTTTGGAAAACCACCAAAGATGCTATTTCTTCAAGGTTCAAAAATGGGGAATTTAAACAAGGCCTCATTGACGGTATACTTATGGCCGGAAAGGAATTACAGGAACATTTTCCCTGGAGCGAAGATGACACCAATGAACTTTCGGATAAAATATCCAAATAATGAACAATTTACTTCGGAATTTCCTTTTTACAATCATCTTTTTCAGCCTCGGCTTTACTACCTATGCTCAAAGGGACATTCCCGCAAGACCTTCTTTAGAGACCAGTATTTATGATGAAGCCGAAGTACTCTCGCCACAGGAAGAGCAGGCTTTAGAACGCAAGCTTATTAGCTACGCCGATACTACCTCCACCCAAATAGTAATTGCTACAATAGAATCCCTGCAGGGGGAATATATTGGCACCTATGCTGCCGAATGGGCTCATGAATGGGGCGTGGGACAGGCCGAAGAAGACAACGGAATATTGATCTTACTGGCCGAAAGCGAACGCAAGATCTGGATCTCTACGGGCTACGGAATTGAAAGTACACTTACCGATGCCCTCTCAAAACAAATTATTGAAAGTGTGATCCTTCCGGAATTTCGCTCCGGAAGTTATTACCGCGGATTAGATGCGGGTACAACTGCTATTTTCCAGGTGCTTGACGGCACTTTTGAAGGTTCGCGACCAGCTTCGGGCGACGGAGCTTCTCCAAGATTCATTGTCCTGGCCCTCATTTTTATCGTTTTTCTCATCATCCTTAGTTCCCGCAACAAAAGAGGCGGTGGCCGTGGCGGATTCCGTCGTGGCGGCGGACTCCTCGACATCCTGGTGCTTAGCAGCCTTGGTCGTGGTGGCTTTGGCGGTGGCAGCTTTGGTGGCGGAGGAGGCGGTTTTGGCGGCGGCGGTGGCTTTGGTGGAGGCTTCGGCGGCGGTGGCTTTGGCGGCGGCGGTGCCGGCGGGGGATGGTAATTTTTTAGTGTGCAGTAGGATTCAGTGATCAGTGATCACTGGTCAGTTGTCAGTTGTCAGGAAAATTCAAATATTATAGTTCAGGCACTTAATTCAAAAAAATAAGTTTATACACGACACGGATTGCAAATCCGCGCCAACAATAGTGCAAATTCCAATTTTCAAGCACCAAATTCCAAAAAATAAATTCCAATGGAAAGCCCCAGCGGGGCAAAATATTGGTAGACGGGGTTTTCAACCCCGGGATTAAAGAACACCACCCACATCAGGAGCCCTGAAAGGGCGAGATATTTATAGCATTTTGTTCCCGAATCATAAAGAGTCCCGGAGGGACGGAATATTGGAAAATTGAAAGATGATTTAGTGCATGGCACGGATTGTAAATCTGCGCCATCGGGAGTACAAATCTCAAATTCCAAGGACCAAATTCCAAAAAACGAATTCCTATTTAAAGCCCCAGCGGGGCGGCATATTTATAGCACTTTATTTCCGAATCATAAAGAGTCCCGGAGGGACGGCATATTGGGAGGTTGAAAGATAATTTAGTGCACGACACGGATTGTAAATCCGCGCCAACAATGTTCAAATTCCAATTTTCAAGCACCAAATTCCAAGCACCAAATCCAAAAAAACGAATTCCAAAAAAACGAATTCCAATTGAAAGCCCCAGCGGGGCGAGATATTTATAGCATTTTATTCCCGAATCACAAAGAGTCCCGGAGGGACGGCATATTGGGAAGTTGAAAGATAATTTAGTGCATGGCACCGATTGCAAATCCACGCAAGCGGGAGTTCAAATCTCAATTTTCAAGCATCTAATTCCAAAAAAAATCCAATTCATACCCCAGCACGGATTGAAAATCCGCTCCAACAATAGTGCAAATTCCAATTGAAAGCCCCAGCGGGGCGGCATATTTATAGCATTTCATTCCCGAATCATGAAGAGTCCCGGAGTGACGGAATATTGGTAAATTGAAAGATAATCTAGTGCATTGCACGGATTGTAAATCTGCGCCATCGGGAGTACAAATCTCAAATTCCAAGCACCAAATCCCAAAAAACAAATTCCAATGGAAAGCCCCGGAGGGGCGGCATATTTATAGCATTTTATTTCCGAATCATAAAGAGTCCCGGAGGGACGGCATATTGGAAAATTGAAAGATGATTTAGTGCATGGCACGTGCAAATCTGTGCCAGCGGGAGTTCAAGCACCAAATTCCGAAAAAATAAATTCCAATATGTATACGGCACGGATTGTAAATCCGCGCCAGCTGAGATTTAGCCTTCCTATTTACTGTTTACTAACAACTGCAAACTAACAAAGGAGGGGTTCCAAAAATGTCATTTTTGGAACCCCTCCTTTTTATTCGTCTACCTTCTATCTTCCCCTACATTCTTATGATCCCTCCGCCTCTTCGGTTTGGATCCTTTCCTCCAAACTTACTTAGTTTGTAGGTGAAGCTAAGCATAAAATACTGTTCAAGGATGAGTTCGCGGGTGTCCTGCACAAAATCTTCCCCGGTGGTACGGGATGTACTCACATTTTCGTTTAACAAATCGTAAACCTTCAGCTTTAATGTGGCATCGTCTTTCAGGAATTTGTAGCCAAGGCTCATATTCCATAAAAGTGAAGTATCCTCAAACCCAGGCGCAACATTTCCGTAGGAATTAAAGGAAAAATCATTGCCAAAAACCACATTTTTGGGCCAGTAGGTTGTTGCTTCCAAGGCCACCGTATGATTCACATACTCTTCTTCCCTATTGTTGTTAATACCGTACTGCGTGTTGACATAACTCAACTCATACCGGGGATTGATCTCTATCACATCTTCATAGTTATAACCCAGCCTTAATGAAGGGTTAGCTCCAAAACGATCTGCCTTATAACGGGTTCCATTTGAAAATCCTAACTGCCGGTTATAATTTCCGTTAAGACCAACGCGATAATTGTACTCCTGCTTTTCCTTTTTATATCGCTTTGAATAGAAAACTCCGGCATAGGAAGTCAAACCTCCATCCAAATTTCTGTATGTGGTGGTTGTGATAAGGTCTTCAGTAATTGAATAGGGCACCACCTGGTTGTCGTAAAATGTTGCCGAAGCATAGATATTCATTCCGCTGCGGGTGGCAAAGTCGAAGTTATGGTATCCAAAATTCAGATTTTGGGAGTAGGTTGGATCCAGTTCGGGATTTCCCACAATAATGTTCAGTGGATTGGTAAGGTTGGGCACCGGCTGCAACTGTGAAATTGATGGGATGTTATTATCTGTACGATACCTGAAGTAAAATGATTTACCACGGGTGATCTCATACCTAATGTCGGCTTCCATAAAAAGCTCATTGTAATTTTTCTTAAAGGAGCTCTCTACCAGGAAATCCTCATTTTCAAGAGAAGTATTTAGAAGTCCCAGGTTAAACCCTCCCCTTAATTTTTTGCCTTCGTAATTAATTCCGGCATTTGGGATATGCTTGTAACTCGTCACTTCAAAGTCGTTGCTGAGTTCCCCTTCTAAAAGGTCATAATCACCGCTGTCTTCGTCAAACTGGTAAACAGAACGGGTATTGGAAAGGTTGAGCACAGAGAAATCATAAGAAAGATCAAGAAAAAGCTTATCGGCAAGAACAGAGCGCTGGGTAATTCCCGCTTCATATTCATCTGAGCTGTTATCTTCATCAATGAACTGATCCTGTATCGCAGTGCCTATGGTGGTGCCATCTTCTACGGTAAACCTTTCGGAATAGAAGAAATTATCGCTTTCCTGTTTTTCGTTACGGTTATTAAAATCAATTTGCAAATAAGCCCCGCGGCTGCCAAATTTCCTGATAAAATCTATTCTATTACGGAAGTTGCTGCTGTACAATTCTTCATTATCAAAGGTGTTGGAAAGGAGTTGAGAGGCCCCTTCCATTCTTTCTGAAACGCTGTTGCGATCTGAAAATCCATTATTGATATTTACCGATGGCCTTACCGAGATCCTGGTTAGCGTATCGAGCTCTACCTCAAAAGCCAGGTTTGCCCGGTGACTTTCATTAACCATGTTTCCTGAAGATTCAGAATTAGTGAAAAAAGTACTAT
>NZ_JAPJDA010000021.1 GCF_026241755.1 Salinimicrobium profundisediminis | reverse complement strand
TAATGGTACAGAAAAGTAAAACCAGGATGATTCCGGGCCTTATTGACCCCCTCAAAATATAGCATCAGTTCATCATGCCGCTTATTATCAATAGTGGTATGTGAAGGAAAAAGTGCACTTAGACGTGCATTGTCAAAGGAAAGTAGTTCTTTAAATGAATAGTCACTGGCCGTGAAAAATTTCATATAGCTGTTGACCGTGTTGCGGGAGATGCCTAGAGTGGTAGCTATCTTACGATTGCTAAAACCATCCAGGCTCAAGGTAATAATTTGTTTTAAGTCCATTGGATCAAGGGTGTTGGCCATATCTTATTACAGTTTTGCAACAAGATAGTTTTACTTGATCTTTCAAAGTGGCACAAAACGAACCGACACGACTGGCACAAAACAAACCGTTATTGTTCTTTGTATTTCGGAAGTGGAACCAAACGAACCGATATTACTGGCACAATTTGAACCGTAATAGTTTCCAGTGCTGCCATAAAGTGGCACAAATCAAACCGAAATGCCTGGCACTAACCGACCGAAATCACTGGCACAATTCGAACCGAAATAGCCAGATTTCTTCCAGATGATCATTTTGGGTGTCGTAATTCTCTTTGGTATGCTTATTATAAGTTGTGAAAGCTTCTTACGAAAAACTTGTAAATTTCAACGCTTAGTCATGTCAACCATTGGTTCCTTGCCTTTAAATTTCTATTTCAATTGTTAAATTTGGTCGAATATCAGCTATTTAAGAGCAATGATAGCAGCTACTAAACCAGAAATTGTTGCTATCCATCCAATGAAATGAAAAATAGGGTGTGTGAT
Source organism: Salinimicrobium profundisediminis (assembly GCF_026241755.1). GTDB lineage: Bacteria > Bacteroidota > Bacteroidia > Flavobacteriales > Flavobacteriaceae > Salinimicrobium > Salinimicrobium profundisediminis. The sequence goes on along the minus strand of NZ_JAPJDA010000021.1, from coordinate 81,830 downwards.
GAAATCTATGAAAAGGGAATATAAATTCTTGTTTTGAATTTTTAATTCTTTTGTTATTAGCTTTTTAATAGCTTTTTTTAAGAATTCCACTTTGCAATCCACAGAATCAATTACCCCTTTAAAATTTTTATTTGCAAATTCTGAAGATTCTGTTGACCGTTGTAAATACAATCCTTCTTGAAGACCATTATTATTGAAGACGATAAGTGATTCAAGCTTGTCTGGACCTTCGACGAAATTTTCACCATACATTCGTTCTAGAATAATAAGAAGACTATGAGTATTATTAGTGGGAATTTCCTGATAATTTTCTAAATCTTCAAAAATTTTTTCAAATCTGTGTTTGATAGCTTCAAATCCAAAGTGAATGTTTTTCATATCCCAATGAACCCAAGTACAATTCTTATGTCGCTTCACAAAGTCATTAAAAGATTTCAATATCCTTAATTCGAGTTCGCGATATGAATCCTGTATTTGATCTTTTGGTATTCCTGCTTTGTCAGCCTCAAAATGTATAGCAAATTGTTTATCTATTTTCTCATCTAAAGATTTAATAACTATTGAAGTTATAATAGGAGAAATACTACCATAATCATCATCATAAGTCTGGCTCTGTGAATAATGTATGCAGAAGACGTTAGCAGGATTCTGAATAAGCTTTTTTACATTTCGGATAGCGGTTCGCCGTTCTTTATATGCTCCCATAGCTTATTTTCTAACTTTTATTTCCTTATTAATGCTTCGGCTGCATAATCTAACTTGATAGCAGGAATTACATTTTTTAAAATCATTAGTTTTAAGGAAATTTTCTGACCAAATAAAATTAACAGATTTTCGAATTTTGTCCTCTATTTCTTGTAGATCTTCTGGGTACAATTTTTCGGGAGTCTTCACTTTGTTTTCACCGATAACGTATGTCATAATGTAATCAGCTGTCTCACCTGTTAGTTCCCTATGACCTAATGCGTAAAGCTTTAATTGATCTCTGGTAATAGGAAGATCTGCGTTTTCTTCATCACTTTTGAACTCAATGATAATAGTCTCGTGCTGCCCATTGCTTTTGATTTTTTTTATTAGATCTATTCTGCCAAGGACGAGAATGTTTTCATCTAGTTTGTATTGTATATCCTGTTCAATAAATTCAATATGTTCGAAGTCATAGTGATTGTCTTTATGATATTCAATCACATTTTTTTCCACTTTTTTCCGAAGAGGTTCTTGTAATTTTATAGAATTAGTTAAATATGGGAAATGTATTTGTCTATCTATTAAATCTTGTAGTTCTTCAGTATTAAAAATCTCTCCATTTTTACCTCTCTTGTGGAGCTCCATTAAACAATTATGAAATGAACGACCTACTCCCATCCTTTGATTTAAGGGATAACGGAAGCCAAAGACAGATACTAGTTTGAATCTATATGGGCAGTCAAAAATATCTTTAAGTGTGGTGAAGTCCAGGGCAATGTTGTTCACCTTTTCTTGGGGTTGTGGTGTTATTTTTGTTTCGTTAGAAAATCTGAATTTTTTATCTGAAATCATCACGGGAAAAACACCGTCACGGGCTCTATTCAATTCTTGAATATACTCTGATTCTATTTTGTATAGGCGATTATTCAAATCAGGAGCCTGTGTTAGTAATAAGTATTTCTTGCTTCTGGTAAGAGCAACATATAAAAGTCTTCTCTCATCTTCTTTGTCAGGATCCCTTTCATACCTTTGTTGATCCACTATTAACTGTCGATCCAAAAAATGCCATTCATTAAGACCTCCTCTTTTTTTTGCTGGTAGATAGTTTTTATTCAATCCTGGAAGTATTACAACTGGAAATTCTAAACCTTTCGACTGGTGAATGGTCATTATCTGTACAGCGTTTGGAGTTTTATAAGGATTGTTTAACCATCCTTCCGGATAGTAATCTCGGGCAACGTAATTAACAAAGCTAAGGAAACTGAATAGATGGAATCGAGGGCTAGAACTATTGAAATTAATTTCCTCAAAATCACTAATTACTTGGCTAAATTTACCAAAATTAAAAAACATGATCTCCGCTCTTTCTTTTGTTCTTTCAAAAAGAGCATTTGAAGTTTCAATAATAAAGGCTTCTTCAAAAGCCTCTGAAGTATAAATAAAATCCCAAAATATTTTTTGCAGAGAGTATTCCCAATTTTTATCTACGGAAGGAAGATTGGGAAATTTCTCTTTCAAATTTTCAATAGCCTTTTGGAGGTTTCTTTTATTGAGTGAATTGTTAGGTAGACTAACCCATTTTAATTCCAGTTCTTCTTCATCGATATCACTGTAAAGAAAGCTGAAAATTCCTAAAGCAGCTTCTATTTCAGGCGTGTCGAATAGCTGGTTAACACCAGCAGTAATATAAGGTATATTATGATCTTCGAGTGCTTGTACTATACTCTCAGCTTTATTCCATGTTCGTAGTAAAATTGAAATATCGGAAAATGCTAGACCTCTAGTGCCATTTCCATCAGTAAACGGTACACCAATAATGTCATTAATGTATTGTGCAATAGCTCGATTTTCTTCTTCAACAGATTCATACCTATTATACAAAATGTCTTTACCTCTCTCGAAGTTCTGCTTTTCAGCAGATAGCATTTGTTTGTTGGGAATTCGTTCCTTATTGTTCGAAATGAGAGTCTCGGCAATTTTAGTTATCCCAGGGGAACTCCTATAATTTTCCGATAAGGGAATACTTTGAACACTATTCTCACTAAAATTTTTTTCAAAATTTATAATATATTTATTATTGCTTCCTCTCCATTGGTAGATATTCTGATCATCATCTCCCACGACAATTAAATTACAGTTACTAATATGCTGTAGTTTTTGTATTAGTTTATTCTGAATGGGATTAATATCTTGATATTCATCAACTATTAAATATTTAAGATTGGATTGGATGTTTGAAAATAGATTTGTTTTTGATTCTAAATTTTCCAAAGCTTTTTCAAGTATCATTGAAAAATCAAAAAACTTATTTTCTTTCAACTTTGCCTCATATTTCTTTTTTGCTAACTGCAGATTAGTAGGCAAGTTGTTATTGTCAGATTCTCTAATAATATCCATTATTTTTACAAATAAAGATGTATCAACGAATCTCCTTAATGGCACAGAGGGATTGGATAATTTTGAAATTTCTTTCATTCCAATCGAGTCGTAATGTTTATCAATGAAGAGCTTTAACTTTATTTCATCGAGAACAGAATAGCTTTGGTATAAATATTCGTTTTCTTGTAGTGCTTTTAAACACCACCCATGGATTGTTCCGGTATACATATTAGCCATACCCCGAAAATGACCAACGTTTTCCAATACTTTAGTCTTTAATTCTGCAGCTGCTTTTTCAGTGAATGTAAAAGCTATGATGTTTTCAGGAGAGACATTAAAATCATTCTTTGGATCAAGTAAATAAGCTACCTTACCTGCCACTGTTGTAGTTTTACCTGATCCGGCACATGCAATTATTCGCAGGTGTTTGTCAATTGAAGTAATAGCTTTTCTCTGGTTGGGAGAATAGTCGGTTAAGTCGATCATTATTCTTTTTTAGTTCAAATTATTCCCTGTTTTGAAAAATAAGAATTTTTTCTTTCCTCATTAGATCAGAAAAATTATTTCTGTTAGGCATTCGTTTGCTCAGAATATCTCTTTCAAGATTTGTGACCAAGCAGACATTCTTACTTGCTAAGAGTTCCGTTAATATTTCGGTATTTTTTACTTCTTTGTAATTTACATTCCTGTTGGCAATAGTCCATACCATATAGCCACCTGGCACTATTCTTTCTATTATATTATCTATAGTTTTGTCTAAGTCATAAAAGAAATTGATGATTTTTTCAGCTTTTATCTTTTCTTTTGAATTGTAGGAAACAAATAATTTATTTATAGTTGGACAAGTTTGGAAAAGATAGTTTTGAGCATTTTCAAAATCTGGACTCTTTCTACCTCCAAGACTTTTTCTGTCAATTTCTTGGGTTGTTCTTAGATAATCCAGATTTATTGAATCATCTATGTCTTCCTTCGGGATCCACTGAAGGGGTAAATACGAAAATTGACCATAGGTGACCGTTGTATGATTATCACCATATGGAGGGGAAGTGACCATAATCTGAAACTTCTTCTTAGTTTTTATCTCAGCCAGAGAATTGCCCCACTTTACTTCTGCTGAATACTTATACTTGTTGTTTTCGATATGTTTTTTTTCTTCTAAAATTTTACAGAAGTTATTGATGTCTTTGATGCTCTTTTCAAGAGTTGAAAAAAATATTTCTTTAGCAGATATATTTCTTTTCTGTACTTCACTTTGCTTTCTTGCATGCAGTTTAAATGTGGAAGTGCGGTCGTTGCTAGAAAGACGAATTGTCTCTCCTAAGCTTACCCAAAGCAATTTCCTTATTTTTAACTCGGGTTCTTGCTTTATTGCACGAAATATTTGCGAAAGATGTAATTGAACTGGACGAGTAAACCATTTGTCAATATTAGGGAACTTCACTTCTATTTTAGTTTTTCTGTCCCTTTCAATTCTCTCTTTTAATACCTTTTGAGCTTCTATTAATTCTTGTAAAGTGTAATAGGAAGTTTTGACTTGACTAATCAATAAAGATAAGGGGTTTATATCCTGACCAAAAATGTTCATTCCAAATTTCATAGCAGTCACAAGTGTATTTGAGGCTCCCATAAAAGGATCCATTAATGATACTTCTGTTGGAAATGTTTTAGAAATTTTTTCAATAATTGGTTCTTGGACGGAAGGGACCATCATTGCAGGATAATTTAAAATTCCTCTGGCGTAATCACTCCGTATATAATTATGCCCATTCAGAACTTCGGCACTAATAGATTCTAAAGTAGATCTTATATTGATTTTTGGGGATATCATTTGCTATTGAACAGTTATATAAAAGAGAGTGAATCTTTCTCAAAAGAAAAAGGGATGAAGGCTTGTTTTTAAGGAACAAAGTAATAATATTTCAAATAAAAATTTTGAAAAAATTAGATGCAATAAATGTATTTTTTTTTAATTAATCTAACAACTCCTTATATTTATATCTTGGATTTCTAAAGGAACGAAATTACCTCTTAAATCTTGATATTTTATTCGCACTATTGATGAGAAGATTCCAACTAAAGGGATAAATTTCGGGAACGGTCATGCGAAAATAGCTGCGAATTGTTCATGAGAATTGTTTACGTGTAACTTTTGAAATAGGAATCAAAAGAACTTGAGGAACTTTCTGCTAAAATTCGCAATGGATTAACTCCATAACTTGGAATGTTGCATGAACATGAACAATATCACTTGGCTTATTCTAAATGTTACTTTATTCCTACCCGTGAAAAGGGAAGAGATTTGTTCTTTATGGCTTATCAATGTTTTCCGTGGCAATTGATTATGATGTACAGAGCAATAAAATTGTGGATGAGGTTACCTTGAATTCAAGAGAAAAACTGAATGAATACAGTAACTTAAAATTCTAGTTCTCTAAAAATCATATTTCCCGGCAATAAGGTAGTTTGTTCCTTTTCCATTTCTCTAATTCCTCCTCGGTCAATGGAGTTTTTGAAATCACCTGAAATTTAAATGAAGATTTACCCTTTTGATTACTTAAAGGATAATGAAAATATTCGATTTTTATTTTTACAATATCATTTTGAAAAAAGTCGGAAGGGAAAAAGTCATTAAAAGAATTAAGATTTAAAATCCTACCTAAGCGATTTAAAATCCAAAGGTTATATTTCGACCTTTCCTTAAAATTTTCCACCTTGCTAATATACCCTTCTGCAAACCCAAGTTCACGCGAAAGTTTGTTTTGTGCAATGGGTGGAGTGGCCTCTTCACGTAATTCTCTTATCCTATTTATTAAATAGAAATCAAGTTCAGAAATTATTATTTCAATTCTTTTATTTCCCATAATGAAAGGAAATAAATGCCATATTCAGTTAAAAATCACATCCCCATGTGGATGTATTCAAATTTTTGTATATATTTGGTTGATATTAATATATTTGCGAAACTTCTTAAAGTAAAATATTAGAAGCATTCGCTTAGAGTCTCAAGTAGAAAACTGGTAATTTTTAGCAACGAGATGATAAGCTAGGATGCTCACGACCCGGGCGTGGGCTTTTTTCTTATCGTTGCAAGGTATACCAGTACCTCTACTTGATAAGTTAAGTTTCACGCCCATTTTGTATTTAGGCGCTTTCAGTTTAACTGCTTTAAAGCATTTGTTTCTTCACATAGATGGTTCTCAAAACATTATTACAACTTTTGCCTTAACGGGATTAGCCATTGTTAAGGTTCATTGACGGGAGCTAGTTTAGCCGTTAGTCCCGGTGGGTCACCATAACTGCTACCCCTATGTTGCAGTGGTGACGGGTGGGTGGGAAAAATTCCCCCATTCCCCTCATAGGGGGGAGTTTTAATTTTTGTGTAACTAAATAAGGTGCCAATGAAACAGTAACTTCTTATCATTACCCTTAAGGGACAGCCTATTTTGTTCAATTATAAGAACAAAATAAACATAAAAAATAGCCTTCCGGTTACTTTTAGCGGATCTTTCCGGAAGGCTTACATCAAACGAAACAAAGTTTCATTCAATCACTGCAAAATTATGAAAAATAATTTCGGCCGGTTTAAAATAATCGTGCTTATAAGTCTCATCCTGCTGCTTTCTGTAATTACCTGGAAAGCCACAGCAGTAAATGCTCCTAACTTTTTAGATAATCAAAACGCCCAACAGGAAGTAACAGGCGTTGTAACAGGCCTACAGGGACTGCCAATAGCGGGTGTTGCCGTTTTTATTAAGGGAGCAACCAAAGGAACAGTCACCAACGTAAATGGAGAATTTACCATACGTGCCACCCAGGGAGACACTCTCGTCTTTACCTATTTGGGTTTTAAACCTGTAGAAGTTGTCCTGGAACAGGAAAGCACCCTTAACATCCAAATGGAAGAGGATGTTTCTTCCCTTGGGGAGGTAGAGATCAATGCTGGTTACTATAACACTACCCGCAGGGAAAGTACTGGAAACATATCCCGCGTCACCGCAGAAGAGATAGAACTACAGCCCGTAATTAGCCCTCTACAGGCTTTGCAGGGGAGAATGGCGGGGGTGGAGATCATTCCTGGCGGCAGCCATCCTGCGATGGCACCTACCATTCAAATAAGAGGAAGAAACAGTTTACGGGAGGAAGGGAATTATCCTCTTTACATTATTGACGGAGTGCCTGTCAATTCCACCCCTATGGAAAGCAATAGCCTTTTAAGTAATACAGGAATCGACCCTCTAAATACTCTGAACCTTTCTAACATTGAAAGTATTGAAGTACTCAAAGATGCCGATGCTACAGCCATTTATGGCTCCCGTGGTGCTAATGGGGTTGTATTGATTACTACTAAAAAAGGAAAAGGAGGAACATCTGGGCTTGACCTCCGTTTCTACTCAGGGACTGCCACAGTTCCCAATAGGATAGATTTATTAAATACAGAGCAATACCTGCAAATTCGCAGGCAGGCTTTTGAGAACGATGGGGTGGAACCTTCCCCCACCAATGCTTACGACTTGATGTTATGGGACCAGGAAAGATATACAGACTGGCAGGATTTCTTTTTTGGAGGGATTTCTCCTATTACAGATCTAAATGTGGCTGGCTCGGGAGGTAATGAAAACACTTCTTTTCGTTTAGGCGGGTCTTACCATAAACAGGGAACAGTCTATCCCGGAGATTTTGATTACCAAAAGGTAACAGGAAGCTTTAACCTGAACCATATTTCAGAAAATAAAAAGCTAAATATCAATCTCTCCGTTAATTTTGGTGTGGATGATAATGTCTTAGCCGGGAATGTCAATTTAGAGACCAATGCTTTTCGATTACCACCAAATGCTCCTGCTGTTTTTTTAGAGAATGGAGAGCTAAACTGGGAAGAATGGGGGGAAGCAGGTTTAAATAATCCATTGGAGGGATTTTATAACAGGAGCGATACACAGTCTCAAAATTTGGTTTCGGGTTTGGGGGTTTCCTATCATATTTTCCGGAATTTAAGTCTGAAAGGAAATTTTGGGTACACTTCGTTTAATAGCGGTGAGGTAGTAAAAAGACCAAGAAGGTCGTTAAATCCTGCCTACTGGCAGAATATTGATCATTCATCATCACATTTAGAGATAGAGAGGAAATCATGGATCATAGAACCTCAGTTGGTTTATGTAAAACCTATGGGGAAAGGAAATATTGAAGGACTCATTGGTGCAACATTTCAGGAGAGTACGTACCACCAAATGGCTTTGCAAGGGGAAGGTTATGTCGCTGAATCCCTCATTGGAAATCTAACTGCAGCTGAACAGATCATAAATGCTTCAAGTGAAAACTCGAAATATCGTTATGCCGCCATATTTGGCAGGCTGAGCCTGGATTGGGATAAGAAATATTTTATCAACTTTACCGGAAGGCGAGACGGTTCCTCCCGGTTTGGCCCCGATAAAAAGTGGGCTAACTTTGGCGCCATAGGTGGTGCCTGGGTGTTTTCTGAAGAATCGCCGTTTCGAAATAATGGTTTTTTGAGTTTTGGAAAACTCCGAATGAGCTATGGGACGACCGGGAGTGACCAAATTGGCGATTATGGATATCTGGATGCCTACGAAGCCACTCCTGGACCAGGAGGATTATATCCTACTCAACTTTTTAATCCTGAATATTCCTGGGAAGTAAATAAAAAACTGGAGGCTGCCATAGAACTGGGATTCATCAAAAACCGCCTCAACCTTGGTCTTAGTTGGTACCGTAACCGCTCCTCAAATCAACTGGTTGGCTATGTGTTACCTTCAACCACCGGTTTTTCTTCCATTCAGGCCAATCTTCCGGCAACCGTAGAGAATAAGGGACTTGAAATAGAAATTTCTTCTACAAATTTCCGCTCTAAAAAATTCCACTGGCAAACGTATTTCAATATCACTTTACCCCATAATGAACTGGTAAGTTATCCGGGAATCGAGCAATCTTCGTATGCAAATATTTATAAAGTGGGCTATCCTTTAAACATCTCCCTGCTTTACCAATACGAAGGAATTGACCCTGAGATAGGTCTTTACCAGGTATTGGATTTTAATGAGGATGGTCGATATGGCTATGAGGACCGGGTAGTGACACGGAATTTTGGAAGGAAATTCTTTGGCGGAATATCTAACAACCTGAGTTATAAAAATTTTACCCTGCAGTTTTTGTGGGAGTTTGTTAAACAAGATGGCACCTTAGATTTTTTTAATGCTGGCCATTTAAGCAATCAACGTGCAGCAACATACCAGGCATTAGAAGAGAATAGCATATATCAGCAGGTGTCAGCCTCTTCACAGGCTAATACGGCCTATTTAAGAGTTTTGAGCTCGGATTTCTCTGTTGTGGATGCTTCCTTTCTACGCCTGAGAACTTTGACTTTTGGGTATGCTCTTCCTTCCCAGCTTTTAAAACGAGCTGGCATCCAGAATGGCAAAATTTTTCTAAACGGACAGAACTTATTCACCCTTACGGAATATGAAGGAATGGATCCTGAGCTGCCTCGCGGTGGTTCCCGATTTGCAGGCACCAGGACAATTACAGGTGGTCTTCAACTTCAGTTTTAATTATAAAAAACATGAAAACAACAGCTATTATTTATAAAGTAATGATACTGGTGCTTTGCGGGTTTTTCATATCCTGTGAGGACTATTTAGAAATTGATGTCCCTGATCATAAAATCGTTAGTGCAACCGTCTTCGAAAATGATGAAATTGCTTTAAGTGCTCTGGACGGACTATACAACCAAATAGCTGCCGCTCATTTTACCGGTGGCGGTGCATCCAGTGTCACAGTTTTAGCAGCACTTTCTTCGGATATACTCAATCCATTTTACACGACGAACCTTCCTTATATGGAATTTGACCAACATGAACTTTTGCCGGATAATTTCAGGAATACAAACCTCTGGACCAGTGCATACAACATCATATACATGAGTAATGCACTGCTGGAAGGAGTGGCCGATTCAAAAAGTATTTCTCAAGATGTACGCACGCGTTTAGAAGGAGAGGCAAAATTCGTTAGGGCCTTTATATATTTCTATCTCGTTAACCTTTATGGGGAGGTGCCATTAATTCTCACCACAGATTACCGGACGAATGCATTGGCAACCCGTAATCCTGAGGAGGAAATTTATATGCAAATCAAATCGGACCTTCAGACTGCAATTGATCTATTAGGCGTCAATTACTTAAATGGAGAACGTACCAGGGTGAACTATTATGGTGCAGTTGCATTCATGGCTAGAATAGAGCTTTACAAGGAGAATTGGGAGAAGGCGGAAATCCTGAGCAGTGAAGTAATTTCGCAGACTGGGACCTACGAAATTCTTGAGAATTTAAATGAAGTGTTTCTGGCGAACAGTAAAGAGGCTATTTGGCAACTTTCCCCCATAGGAAGAGGTGATAATATGACCAATACACACGAGGGTGCCAATTTTATTATTGATCCTATATATTCCTTTTTTGCACAATTTAAATTGAACCCAATCTTTGTCGACTCTTTTGCAACTGAAGATAAAAGGCTAACCAACTGGGTTGGATTTCATCCGGCTACGACCTACTACTACCCGTACAAGTACAAAATCCGAAATGATACTGAAGAGGTAACGGAATATTCTATGGTGTTGCGTCTGGCAGAACAATATCTCATACGAGCCGAGGCCAGGGCAATGCAAGACAACATTTCCGGAGCTGTGTCAGATCTGGATAAGATAAGAGAAAGAGCAGGCTTGGATTTAATTGCCAATGTAGACCCCGGTATAGGAAGGGAGCAACTACTGGAATTAATCTTTCAGGAACGAAAAAAGGAGCTGTTTACTGAATGGGGGCATAGATGGTTAGACCTAAAGCGCATCGGAAATACTGGAGAAGTGTTAGGGGAAGCTCATCCACAATGGCAGGAAACGGATGTTTACTTTCCCATACCAGAACCGGAACTATTAACTAATCCTAATCTCACCCAGAACGATGGATATTAGAATTTTCGCGAATCACTCTAAGATAGGTATGATCCTCCTTTTAGGTTGCTTAATGAACCTGAATTTATTAGGTGCTCAGAACTTACATGGTAATGAAGATATCTTCGTGTTGGACAGTAGCATAAAAAATGGCCGGTTACCGAACGGATTGACTTATTTTCTAAAATCTGTACCTGGGCCAACATCAGAACTTAAAATGCGGCTGATTCATAAAATAGGGAGTTATCAGGAGGATAGTAGCCAATTTGACATAGCTCATGCCATAGAGCATTTGGCCTTCAAAGGAACCAAAAACTTTCCGATAGGTGTAGACAATAGCAATTTGGTACATCAATTGGGTATGGACAATGCTGACATTACAGCTAGTAGCGGCCGGAGACAGACGGAATATATTTTTAATGTTCCCCATGGGAATTTTGAAGGAGTAGAAGTAGGATTGCTTTGGTTTAAGGATATTATCAATGGCCTGAATCTAAGTGAAAAGGATATTAATAGTGTACGGGGAGAGGTAAAGGAGGAATTCTTAGGAAAGTTAGGTGATAATTTACAAGAAGTTTTCGCTACCACAAAAATGTACCGCTCCTTCTTTCCTTGCGAAGATAAGGAGGCCGACTTTGTTGCTCATTACAACAACTTCGCTTCAGATGATCTTAAACGCTTTTATACAGACTGGAATAATCCCGGTTTTTTTGCCGTAAGCGTAGTTGGAGATATTCAGGATTTTGATGCTCTGGAGAAGCGTATAAAATCCAGTTTATCTCATCTTAAACCTAAAGAATTGCAGAAAAAGCCCTCTAATTGTGATTCTTTGTATTACAACCGGCAACCTCGATTTATTATTGTTAAACGAAAAAAAGATTCCGCAAAATTTATTGAGGAAAAAGCTGCAAGAATGCATCTGTTTTTTCCGGATTCCATTATAGGAGGAACGCTACATAAGAGAGAAGGAATGGAGCGGTTACTTCAATTCCAAATATTTTTGGAAATACTGGGTCAAAGATTTGAGCAAACTAATAATCGATATGGCAGTGAACCTACCTACCTAAATAATTTATACGATAGAGATATGCCTCCTGGAATGGAAATCGTCCATTCCTTTGATGATGGCACAGGAGAAAATTCTTTTAAAGAATTAAGCCGGGTATTAAATCAACTTAGAATTCATGGAATTTCTAAGGAAGAGTTTCAAAAAGCGAAAGAGCGGCATCTTAAAAATTTGAAGGGAACAAATCTGGATGAAGATAGGTTCTGGTTTAAACAAATTTCAAAATTCTATGTTCAGGGAGAGGCACTCCCTACAGACAAGCTTGTTTATCTTACGAGCTATTTGGAAAATTTAAACCTCACCGTTTTAAATGAATTTGTGAGTTCTTATTTGGAAAATGGCCCTAAGGATATTGGAATAGTGGCTCCCGGAGGTCATAATGCTTTGTCTTTTGAAGAAGAGGAAGTCAGGGCGTGGATCTCAAAAGCTTATCAGGAAAAAATAGAACCTTTTGAGCTTCCAGAAATCCCCGTCCTTATGGGGCGAGATGAAATTAGCAGATTAGAGGAGATCAGTTATGTTGATCATGGAAAAGGGAAATCGGGTTCCAGAGAAATAGTTTTGAAAAATGGTGTTAAGCTGATCTTCAAATCTGAATACTCCTCGGAACCTGAAAATGGGTATCCCATACATCTTCATGGATTTTCACTGGGTGGGGCAAAAGACCTACCCGAAAAGGATTATTATTCGGCTGTAAACGCTTCTGCAATAATTCAGAATGCCGGAGTGAATAATTTAAACAGGTTCGAATTGGATCGTTTTCTTGCCAGTGCCGGCTTAATGCGCGGGGCAGTTTCTCCTTATATTGATTACGCTGAACATGGGATATATGGAAGGTCGGATTTAGATGATTTGGAGACCATGATGCAAATGGTCTATTTGTATTGTACTTCACCCAATAGAAATGAAATGGCTTATGAGGATTGGAAAAATCGAAAGTTTAAAACATACATAAATCCCAACACCAATTTAATGGTTACAGATTTTGATGAGGCAGTTAGATCCCTTACCGGAGATAAATCTCTTGTAAGTATGTTAGGAAGAAAAGCAGCACCTGGAGGCACAAGAGGATATAAAAGTGTTGCCGAAACAGATTTCGATCGCGCCTATTCTATCTACAGAAATTTTTTCGGAAATGCATCTGGTATGGTTTTTCTAATTACCGGTGATTTTGAGATAGGACAAATTTTACCTTTGGCTCAAAAATATTTAGGTAATCTCCCCAGTTTCAAAAGAAAAAAAATACCCTTAAAATCTTCTGAACTGGTAGAGCTGCCTAAAGGACCATCATTTCAAATGTTTCTAAATGAGGGGAATTACAAGATGGAAAACATTAGTTATGGTACAAGATTTATACAACCAGCTCTCAAATTAGGTGACTGGCAAGAGCAAATTAAAGTGGCAGTATTAGGTGAAGTTGTAGAGCAGAAGCTGTGGCATTTACGGTATAAAAAGGGTTACGGTTTATATAATGTGAGTGCTAGAGGACGGTACAATGAGGAGTTGAAGCGCTATGAAATAGGTACATACCTTTATTGTCAGCCAAAGGATTTCACCGAAATCCAAAAGGAAATAAAACAGATTTACTCTGAAATGAAATCAGGTTCAATTTCATCCAAAGAATTAGACCCGGCGCTGGAAATGGTGTATTACTTTAACTTTTCCGAGAGGGCTAAACGAACGGGATCTCTTATAAATGAATTATATAAACACTATAGGTATGAACAGCCATGGGTAGCATCTCAAACGAAACAAAGGTTTCTGAAAAGCCTCACTTCAACTGATATTATGGAGGTGGCACGGAAATTTTTAAAGAGTGAGAATTTCCATGAATTCGTAATAAGGGACGAGAGGTAGAACAAAATATGTATAAAAAAGCACACCGGTATTTATCCGGTGTGCTTCTCTCTCCTAATTAAAGCTGGTTAACTTCTCCGTCACCTACTTTCGGAGTATTAGGATCGCTGGCATCATAAACCGGGCGAATTTCACCGTTGGGCAATTCTACCTCACAGGTACTGTCACCTATACCACAGTCAATTTCTTTTCCAAGCGGCATAAAACTTCCGTCGTCTAGCCGTACATAATCCTGGTTAGGATCGATTAGTACACTATCAGTCGCAAAGGACATTCCAATGGCAAAAATCATTGCGATCATTGGTAATAAAAAATTAGTTTTCATAACATTAAAATTTAAAAATGATGCCTACTCTATTTACAGGTTTTTGGCTTCCCCTGCTTTTGTTGCAACAAAATATTTCAGGATTTTATATAAGATTGGATTGTTGTAGATTCCAGTTTCGATCTTCGCCGTCTGTGAGAGAAGGCAATTCCAACAGCGGCCATTAGTAACACTCCAGTATTAAAATAAAGCTGTTCATGCCAGGACCAGGAGCTGAAGATTCCCGCACAGGAACAGGGGATGGATGCTGCAAAATTTAAAACAGCCAGGATGTATAGGGTAAAAAGTAATATGATTGTAAATGACCCTATAAAAGCTAATACCTTAACCTTATTAAAAAAGAAAAGAACAGAAACCGTTATTAGAGTGGCAGGTACTGCCCAGGCAATATATTGTGCTAACCCCCCTATAAACGGAAATTGTTCGAGCTGGTTTTCAAAAACATTCAGTTGCTGCAGCTTATTCACAGCTGCATAGGTAAACAGCAGAATAAAGAAGAGGCTTAGTCCCTCAACAATTACTTTTTTAATGTCTTTCCTTAACAGCATTCTTCAGCTTCTTTGATTATGGTACTGTAAAGTTCGGAAGCTATTTTTACCAATAACCACTGAATGCTTTGGATAAGGCAACTATTTAAAAATCAGAATTTCGTAACTGTTGAGGGGAAATCTTATATACATGCTTAAAAGCGTAAGAGAAGTGAGGATAGCTGCTAAAACCACAGGTATAGGCGATATTCTTTAATGGAAGAGAGGTGTTTTGTACCAGCTCTTTAGCTAATTTAAGTCTTTCTTCCCTTAGGAATTGGGCGGGGGTGGTTCCAAAAACTGCTTTAAAATCATTTTTAAGCTTTGAGGCGGTGACAAAATATTTTTTAGTGAGGTGCTCCATGTTCATTGTGTCATTACCCAGGTTTTGGAGAATGTAATCTCTCACTTCATGAGTTTGCCTCAGGTCTGAATTCTGATGAAATATTTTGGGAGAACGGTATTCTTCTTTTTCTAAGATAAAGGACAGGGCAGGATCAAGTTTTGTTGACGCCTCATCTAGCAATACGGGGACAAAGGTAGAAACTGAAAATCGTAAATCTACATTTTCAGGATATAGCGCAGCAACAAAACAGTTACTGTGAATTGATAAACCTTTGCCGGTTTTGAAATTAAGGCTGAGACTGAACCTTTTAAATAGTTTCTCTTGAAACTGTGGGGTTATTTCCTCCCAGATCTGGAGGGATTGGGAATCCAGAATCTCACGGAAATGTGTATACTCAAGTTTTTCTGGTGCCAGCTGTAGGAGTTCGGGTACTTCTTTGGAGAAATTTACAATCCTGAGCTCTTTATCAAGATAGAAATCCATTTTAGTGAGGTAGATATAAGTCCTTCTGGGATTAACAAAACCGTGATAGCTGAAGATTTCCTGTAAATCCTGGGAGAGCATGTTTCCCAGTTCTGACATGGCTTCAATTTCGTCATCATACCTGCTTCTTTTAATTCTGTAGGAGAAATTTCCCTTGGCCAGGGCAATAAGCATATAGAAGAGTTTTTGCCACCTGTTGGAATCCTTGTTGGTTTTCATACGCATGGGATTTTATCATATGAGGGGCTTTTTTAACTCAGGTAGGTATGGAGGAATTTACGTGCAGCCATTTCACTGGTGAAGATTTCTGAAGGCACAACGGGTTTATTTATTTCCTTAAAGAAATGTAGCATCGCCAGTGACACCTTAGGAGAGGCTATATAAGCTATTGCAAGGGTGAGAACCGAACCCTTAATGGCCAGGTAATCCCGGGCAGGCTTTGTAGAACTCGCTATTCCCTCTGCATAACACAGAATGGGGTAAAGTTTTCCTTTCTGAAATGTTACTCTGTCTGCCACGATAAGTCGGGCAGCCTCTATATCCATGAAGATATCGGGCTTATATCTGATATACAGAATCCTGTTTTCAATCCAGAATTCTGCAAAGGCGTTTTCCATATATTCTTTGTGCACTATCATTAGCCGGATATTTAGTACAGTAGAAGAACAATTCAATATGTGTCAATTAACAACTATTAAATTAAAAAGTAATTTGGATATGCGATTTACGAAAAATGAAAAACACTTATTAAAATCGATTTAATTTAAGTTGTAAAATACTGATGTTGTATAGCTTAAATAAACATTTTATAGTTTGGAATGAAATTACGAAAACTGAACTGTAATAAAAAACTTGAGTTATGGCAAAGATCAAACACAACAATTTTTTGGATACTGTTGATGAGGTTATCTCCAATGCAACTGAGGCAGGTGTTATTCATTTAAATGCAGAAGGAGATCATCTTAACGGAAGAAAAATTAAAATTAGGGGAAAGGAATCCTATCATTTTGGTACCACCGGGTATCTCGGTCTGGAGCAGGATATGCGGCTCAAAAAGGCAGCCGTGGATGCAATTCTGAAGTACGGCACCCAATTCCCTCTTTCCAAAACTTACATTTCGCATCCGTTGTATTCACTCCTGGAGGAGAAAATGACGGCTGTTTATAATCATCCTGTAATTATCACCAAGAACAGCACGCTTGGCCATATGGCCGTAATACCTACTGCTGTAAGGGATGAAGACGCTGTGATACTGGATCACCAGGTACACTGGAGTGTTCAAAACGCCGCACAAATTTTAAAAACCAGAGGCATTCCCGTTAGCCTCATCAGGCATAATAGCCTCGAAATGCTGGAGACCAGGATCAGGGAATTTTCTGATAAGGCTGAAAAAATATGGTATATGGCCGATGGGGTGTATTCGATGTATGGTGACTTTGCACCCATTGAGGAGCTTATGGCATTATGTAAGAAATATCCCCAGTTACACCTCTACTTTGATGACGTGCATGGGATGAGCTGGAAAGGACGTAATGGTGCAGGTTATGTCATGAGTGTACTCAATGAGCTTCCGGAAAATGTACTACTGATAGGAACCTTAAGCAAGACTTTTGGAGCGAGTGGGGCAGTGGTGGCCTGTACAAATAGCTCGTTGTTCAGGAAAATAAAGAATTTTGGTGGTCCCTTAACATTCTCGGCACAGCTGGAACCGGCCTCTGTGGCAGCTGCCATTGCCTCGGCTGAGATCCACCTTTCAGATGAAATTTATGATTTGCAGTCAGATCTTCAGGAAAAGATCTGGTACTTCAACCAGCTTCTTTCCCAAACCGTGCTGCCACTTATTTCTGTCAATGAATCGCCGGTGTTTTATATCGGAACCGGTTTACCGGCAACGGGATATAATTTCGTTAACCGGTTGATGAACGAAGGCTTCTTTGTTAATCTTGGGTTATATCCTGCAGTACCTGTAAAAAATACGGGGGTAAGAATCACCATTTCACGACACAATCAACTGGCAGATATTAAGGCCCTCTCAGAAGCTATGGAATACCATTATCCCTTGGCTCTTGAAGAAACAGGGAATAATTTCGAACGGGTGGGGAAAGCATTTCGACTAGAAATTAGCTCTCCCAAAACGACTGCCAAGGGATCTGGATCCCTGGAAGTGCAGTACGAAAATACCATTTCCAGAATTCCTGAGGAGGAATGGAATAAATGTATGGGAGGCAAGGGCACATTTGATTGGGATGGTCAGCTTTTCCTCGAGAAAGTTTTTAATGGAAATGAAAAGCGGGAACATCAGTGGTCATTCCATTATTTTATTATCCGGGATGAATACAAAAATTCTGTGCTTAGCACCTTTTTAAGCAATTCGCTGTGGAAGGATGATATGACTGCTCCCGCTTCTGTATCCAAAAAGCTCGAGGAAACCCGGGAAAGAGATCCCTATTTTATGACTTCACCGGTTCTTTCCCTTGGTTCAACCTTTACAGAGGGGGAACATCTGTTTATTAACCGAAAACATCCCCGGTGGGAAGAAGCATTAAAGCTTCTTTTACAGGAGATTGAAAAGCTGTCGGAGAAGGTCAGGGCAGAAATGGTGGTCCTGCGGGATTTTGAGAAGGATGATACGCTGGCAAAGATTTTCAATGATGAAGGATATATTCCAGCGGAAATGCCTGAATCCTGTGTTCTGGAAGACTTGGACTGGAAAGATGAGCAGGATTACATGGAACGCTTAAGCTCCAGGTCCAGGAGACATTTTAGAAAGGAAGTTCAGCCGTATGAAGATAAATTTGATATCAGGATTGTTCAAAATCCTCATCCCGGTGAAATTGAAAAATTTTATCAATTGTATAAAAATGTAAAGCAGAATAACTACGGCATCAACACTTTCACCTATCCGCAAAAATTATTCTTTAGCATGGCAGAAAGCCCCAACTGGGAATTTATTGTTTTAAAACTCCACTCCTCACTATTTGAAGGTACTGAGCCTTCAATAGTAGGTGTGATGTTCTGCTATAAAAACCTCGGTATTACTTATGTTCCCTCCCTTGTGGGAATGGATTATAAATACGCAACGGAATTTCAGGTGTATCGGCAGTTATTATATCAAACTATTAAAAGGGCCAAAGATCTTGGGTTTAAAAGAATAGACTTCGGGTTAAGCGCTTCTTTTGAAAAACGAAAATTCGGAGCCACGGTAAAGAGAAGATTATCTTATGTGCAAACGGAAGACAACTATAAAATGGAAAGTATAGGTATGATGAGAAATGAATCCTAAGGGATCACCTGTAAATTCACTCTCAAGGAACCCACTGTGTATCCATTAAAATTAGGAATTTGAAAATCAACTTACCCTACTATTATTTAATGGTTCAAGGCAATAATAAAATGTTTGATGAGATTATACATACCTTTCACAACCAACTAAGTACGCAGGTCATGGAAATTCCCCAGCCTTTGAAAAAGGCTGATGCAGGTATTGATTTGTGTAACACCACTTTGTCAGTTTTAAAAGATCTTATTGAAAAAGAGGATTTTGAAAATGTTCCTGATGAAATAGAGTTTTTTAAGAGTATCAAACCCTGCCCAATGAGTTACCTTATTTACTTTACGGAAATGAGGTCCTGTGAATTGAGAAAGCCTAAAGCCGGTGATAACTTCCAAATAAGGTTCTATGAAAAAGAATTGAGGAAAATTAATAAGTTTTTTCATAAGAACAATGACTTTGTGCATTATATGGAGCAGGGGCATTCCTATATGGATCATCAGTTGTTTACACGGAATCACCGGAAGAACTTCCCATTCACCCCTATGATTAATTATTACCAGTACCCGGAATTTTCTACCTCTCATGATATGTTATGGTCTAAGGTCCAGGCGATGTACCGGTTTATCCATTACGTTAGGGAGTCGATTCAGGAAT
Source organism: Salinimicrobium profundisediminis (assembly GCF_026241755.1). Lineage (GTDB taxonomy): Bacteria > Bacteroidota > Bacteroidia > Flavobacteriales > Flavobacteriaceae > Salinimicrobium > Salinimicrobium profundisediminis. The sequence continues at coordinate 62,275 of NZ_JAPJDA010000021.1, read as the reverse complement.
TGAAGCCCGGCGGTAGAGATTTTACAGTAGAGAAGAAACATAAAATTGTATTGTGGTCCGGATCTAAAACTGCATTAGTAGAATTGATTTATGCCCTATACGCTACCGGTGACCTGAATCATGGTACTGCTGACCTTGCTACTATCATTTCCTCCTTTGAAGATTTCTTCAATATCCGGCTGGATAACACCTATAAAACCTACTCTGAAATTAAAGCAAGAAAAGGAACAAGAACAAAATACCTGCAGAACCTCGTGCTTCAGCTGGAACAAAAAATGTCGCGGGATGATAAATTGTAATACAGGTTATTAGGAAGAAAATCTTGTTTTTGGTCTGATAATCAGGGTTTTAAATAAGGATTTGAAATTCATTTATGTTTTAACGTTATACTTTATTATAGTAATCTGTAATTTTATAAATTTGGAAAAAATCCTATAATAAGGAATTATTCCATAAAATGCTGAAGAGATCAATTTTACACCTGGACTTGGATACTTTCTTTGTGTCTGTTGAACGTTTGCTCAATTCTGAGTTACAGGATAAACCTCTTTTAGTAGGGGGATTGGGTGACAGGGGGGTAGTGGCAGCATGTAGCTATGAAACCCGAAAGTTCGGTGTACACTCAGGCATGGCCATGAAAGTTGCACGGCAGCTATGTCCACAGGCTACTGTTATAAAAGGGGATTCCAGTGTTTACACCAAACATTCCCATATAGTCACGGATATTATCAAAAGCAAAGTGCCCTCATTTGAGAAAGCAAGTATCGATGAATTTTATGCAGATCTCAGCGGGATGGAAAAATTCTTCGGCACCTATAAATTTGCAGGAGAGCTTCGGCAAACCATCATAAGAGAAAGTGGATTACCTATTTCTTTCGGATTATCCCAGAATAAGGTGGTATCCAAAGTAGCAACTGGTGAGGCCAAACCCAATAATCAGATGATCATTCTGCAAGGGAATGAAAAATCTTTCCTTGCTCCTTTGTCAGTAAGAAAGATTCCTATGATAGGTGAGAAGACATTTCAGAAGCTTTTAAATCTGGGGGTTCGGGATATACAAATGATCCAGGAGATGCCGGTGGAGATGTTGGAAGGTGTATTAGGCAAGAACGGGCGATCTATATGGAAGAGGGCCAATGGCATAGATGATTCCCCCATTATTCCTTTTCATGAAAGGAAATCCATATCTGCAGAGCGCACTTTCCATAAAGATACCATCAACATGGTACAACTCCGGGCAACTCTGGTAGCAATGGCAGAGAATCTTGCCTTTCAACTCCGGCGTGGCAATAAACTGACGTCGAACCTGAGTGTGAAAATCAGGTACTCGGATTTTCACACCTATACCAAACAGGCAAAAATATCTTATACCAGTGCCGATCATCTAATCATCCCTAAGGTGCTGGAACTTTTCAACCAGCTCTATAACCGCAGGCTACTGATAAGACTGGTGGGGGTTAAATTTACTGGTCTTGTGGGGGGACACTACCAGATCAACCTGTTTGACGATTCGGAGGAAATGTTGAGCCTGTACAATTCGATGGACAGAATCCGCGAGCGTTTTGGAGACCACAGTGTCATCCGTGCAGCCACCATAGGTGGTACCAGTGTGGGAAGAATGAATAATCCTTTCAACGGGGAACCTCCAATATTACATGCGCATCGGCAACAATAACAACAAAGAATTTTATAGATGTTTCTAAACTGCCATACCTGGTTTTCTTTGCGCTACGGAACATTTTCTGTAGAAGATCTTTGTGTTCTGGCAAAAAAGAATGGTATGGAAGCCATTGCTGTAACCGACATCAACAATACTTCTGCCTGTATGAATTTTGTCAAGGAGGCCTCTGCCTTTGGAATAAAACCACTGATAGGCATTGATTTCAGGAATGGTGTATCCCAACAATATGTGGGTATTGCCAGAAACAATATCGGATTCCGACAGCTCAATGAACATCTTTCGGCTCATTTGCATCAGCATTCAGCATTTGAAGACAATGCACCTGATTTATCTGACTGCTATATCATTTATCCGTTTGAAAAAGTGGTTAAGACTAAAAAAAAGCATTTCCGGAAAAATGAGTTCATCGGCGTTTCCGTAGAAACTTTACGACAACTAAAATTCTCAACGTACCTCCGGTTTTCACACAAACTGATCCTTTTGCAAACGGTAAGCTTCCGAAATAAAAAAGATTTTAATGCTCACCGTCTTCTGCGTGCCATTGATAAAAATACTCTTTTGAGCAAACTTCCCAGGGATGAGGAAGGTTCAATCAATCAGCAAATGATCTCTTTACAGGAAATTCACAAGGCATTTGAAGATTATCCATTTATTTTAAATAACACTCAAAACCTAATCGAAAGCTGTGAAATTAAGTTTGGTTTTGGGAAAGACCGGCTCAACCGAAATTTACAGATTTATGGTAAAAGCAAGCAGGAAGATGAAAATCTCCTTAAAAAATTATGCAAAGAAAATCTTCCAAAACGATATCCCGAAGCCTCTCAAGTAGTACGTGATAGGATAGAAAAAGAGTTAAAAGCGATTTTTAATCTTGGATTTGTTTCTTATTTCCTGATCAATTATGATATTATTCAATACGCCAGATCCAAAAATTACCCTTACATAGGGCGGGGTAGCGGGGCAAATTCCATTGTAGCCTATATAATTGGTATTACCAATGTCGACCCAATAGAACTGGATTTATATTTTGAACGTTTCCTAAACGAAAGCAGAAAATCTCCCCCCGATTTTGACATTGATTTTTCCTGGAAAGATCGCCAGGATGTAACTGATTATATTTTTAGGCGTCATAAGAATACGGCTTTAATGGGAACCTATGTAACCTTTAAAAGGCGTGCGGTAGTAAGGGAAATAGGAAAGGTATTTGGGCTCCCAAAAGAGAACATCGATAAATTATCTGCTGGTTTTTTTGATTTTGAGCAATTAGATCACCTGGAACAGCTGGTAATTAGATATAGTGGATTGATTACTGGTTTTCCTAATTATCTAAGTGTACATTCCGGGGGTATCCTTATCCTGAATGATTCTGTTTATAATTACAGCGGTACTTTTATGCCGCCAAAGGGTTTTGCCACAGTTCAGGTTGATATGAATATCAGTGAAGAAGTTGGTATTCATAAATTTGATATTCTGGCACAACGTGGACTTTCAAAAATTACAGATGCCATCGAAATTATTAAGCAAAACCAACCTGAAGCTCATATTGAAGATATTGATAATGTAGCAGTTTTTAAAAATGATCCAGAAATAAATAACTTACTCAGGGCAGGGGACTGTATGGGCGTTTTTTACATTGAGTCTCCCGCCATGCGTGGTTTATTCCAAAAGCTGCAAACACAGAGCTATCTTGAACTTGTTGCAGCAAGTTCCATTATTAGACCTGGTGTTTCCAACGGCGGGATGAAAGAGGAATATATACAAAGGCACAGGAACCCGCAAAGAAGGCGGCAGGCACATCCTGTATTATACGAAATTCTGGCTGAGACCTATGGAGTCATGGTATACCAGGAAGATGTTCTAAAAGTTGCCCACTATTTTGCAGGCCTTTCTTTTGAAGAAGCAGATGTGCTGAGGCGGGGAATGAGTGGAAAAAAAACTTCTAAAGGCCAAATTGATAAAATTGAACGGAAATTCCGGGACAATTGTAGGGAACGGGGATACGATGTTACTCTTATAAATGAGGTATGGGATCAAATTGCTTCTTTTGCGGGTTATGCTTTTCCCAAAGGTCATTCTGCGTCCTATGCTGTGGAGAGTTACCAGAGTTTATATCTAAAGCGATATTTCCCGTTGGAATTTATGGTGGCAGCACTCAACAACGGAGGTGGATTTTATGATGTGGAAACCTATATTCAGGAAATCAGAAAATGTGGAGGAATTGTTCATGCACCCTGTATCAATAACAGTGATCACCCTAACGTAATACGTGGCCGTGATATTTTCCTTGGGTTTGCTTACATAAAAGAGCTGGAGCTAAAGGTAATACAGCGCATCCTTGAGAATCGCCAGTTTTTTGGCAGCTTTAGATCTTTGGATGATTTTATTGATCGGGTAGAGATTTCCATAGATCAATTGAGTTTACTACTTAAAATTAATGCGTTCAGGTTTACAGGATTGGACAAGCACCACCTGCTGTGGAAAGCGCATTTCAAACTGAATCATAACAAAACAAACTCCACTCAGGCGTTGCTTTTCCGAACACCACATAAAGATTTTGACCTGCCCGAATTTAGTTTTGATTTTTTGGTGGAGGCATATGATCAAATGGAGTTACTGGGTTTTCCCCTTTGCAGCCATTTTGATCTTCTAAAAAATAACCTGCAACCCACAGTAAAAGCAAAAGATCTTAAAAATTATATTGGTAAGGAAATCTCTATATATGGAAATTTAATAACAGCAAAAAGAACTCCCACAGTAAATAATAAGTACATGTATTTCGGGACTTTCTTTGATCAACATAATGACATTTTTGACACAGTTTCTTTTCCAGGAGTAGCCGAGAAATACCCACTGCGCAGCAAAGGGATCTTTTTATGTTACGGAAAAGTAGTGGAGGAGTTTGGATATATCGCCGTTAACCTAAAATGGATCTCCAGACAGGAAACTGCTGGAGATCCAAGAAGAACAGAAAGAAGCCGGGTATTGAAGTAGTAGATTTTGTAAACGCAGAGCTGTTCCTTTATCTTCTTTAAGGACTTCTTCCCATATTACTTTTTTTATTTTCACCTGCAAATTCGCTTTTCTCAGGATAAGGGTGCCTGAATAAACAAAGCACTACCTCTCTATTCATATTACCCCGTTTATCATTAGCACTGCAAGGATAAAATGATGCCCTTTTTTCGTACTACGAATTGCTGGGAAAAACCTTTGGAAGATGGAAAAATGGCAATTCTTGAGAGAATCCTAGGGATTATATTCTTTCAAAACTGCCCAAAATTCCGCAAAGAAAAGGAATGTTAAACTTTTTCGTAGTACGAAACCTCTTGTGAAAAAAAGCCAGCAGGGCATATCAATTTAGCATAATGAAATTGTAACCAGCATTTTAAATGCTAAAAAAAGAATCATTATGCCAACATCTATTATTACCACAGAAGATCTTCAGGAGTTCAAAAAGGAGCTTCTGCAAGAAATCCAGTCAATGCTTACTGAACACAAGGGTCAGAGTTCAAAGAAGTGGCTAAAATCCAACGAAGTTTTAAAACTATTAAAGATTAGTCCCGGAACTCTTCAAAACCTGAAATTCAATGGAACGCTACCCTATACCAAACTGGGGGGCATCATTTATTTCGATTCTGATGAAATACAAAAACTAATGGTAGAGAAAAAGGTCCTTCATTAACTAATAGGAAGTGCTATGAATTACATTAAGCTCCTTAATGCCGCCTTTGAAAAATTCTACTTCGATGATCGTCTCAACCCGGCTCATGTTACCCTATACCTGGCTCTATTCCAGGAATGGAACTGTAGTAGGTTTGTCGGAGAAATTTCTGTGAATCGCAGAGACCTCATGCGTGCTGCAAAAATAGGCTCTAAATCTACTTATCACCGCTGTATCGTAAACCTTAATGACTGGGGTTATCTTGATTATTTTCCATCTAAGAGTGCATTTAAAGGTAGTAGAATTAGGATGTGCGTACTGGAAAAACAGGAAACAAAAGCAGAAGAAGATTTTGACTCCTTTCTTGACGGAATTGCGGGGCAGTACAGTTCCAAAAATGTTCCCGTACAATCCCAGTACAGTCCTGAAAGTGGACATCTGTCGAAACCATCCAGTCCCAACCATAAACCTCTGGTGGGATCAAATATAAACAGTACTAAACTTGAAAAAATATCTAAACAACCTAAAGACAGGATGGATGTTTTATTGTTTTTCAATGCTAAGGGTCTTTCACCTGAGGAAGGGAAAAGGTTTTTCGATTATTACCAGAAAAACGAATGGAGAACGGGTGATGGAGAGCAGGTACGGGACTGGGAGGCTCTGGCTCACAGCTGGATTAAAAATACCTTCAGGTTTTCTGGTAAGAAATTTTCTAAAAAAGACAGTCTCCAAACATCTAATGCTAAGGATTATGATCAACCCCTCTAAAATTGTTGAAGGTGGCGTGGAATATAGCCTTGGCACCTTTACCGGAACGGAATTAATTTATGATTTCTCAAAGATCCTGACTTATCTGGAAGCTAAAGGGAAATTACTATTTGGAAAAAAATTCAGGATCATTGATGAGGACCACCTAACCTGGTATAAACTGGCTAACTACTTCATAAAGGATCAGGAGAAATGTCATAAGTACAACATTGATACTGACAAAGGAATACTTCTCTCAGGTCCGGTGGGTTGTGGCAAAACCAGTATGATGCGCTTATTGAAGCATCTTGTGCCACACCAACGGCCGTATGAGGTGATTCCGGCCCGAAATATTGTTTTCGGTTTCAACCTCATAGGCTATAAAATAATTGAGGATTATGGTAAAAGTGGTCTTTTCTGTTTTGATGACCTGGGAATTGAACCGGAAGGAAAATTTTTCGGAAACGATTGTAACGTTATGGGAGAACTACTTCTGAGTCGTCACGATTTATTTCTGAACCATAACCTCAAAACTCACCTGACTACCAACTTAAATGCTAATGAATTAGAAGAGAGGTATGGGAGCAGGGTGAGAAGCAGAATGCGACAGGCATATAACCTGATCGCCTTTCCAAAAAATGCAAAAGATAAACGAAACTAATTATTGTGTGATGAAGATAGCAACCTACAATGTCCAGAATTTATTTTTTCGACATAAAAGACTTTTGAACAGCAGTAAGACCAAAAACTTCGCAAATTGGCTAAAGGAGATGGACGAGTTAATGGTGAAATTCAGAAAGACTGGATGTGATTTGGAAAGATTGCGGGAACTTTCCTTTCTGATAGGTTTTGAACATATCGACCAGTCCGGGTATGTAGTGATGCGTAGAAAAGGAGGGAATTTTTTTGTCAAAGGAATCCATTTTTCAAAAGAGATGCATGCCGCACCTTATAATAACTGGAATGGTTGGATAGAAGTTGAAAATCACCCATTGTCCTCTGTCCAGATTGAAAATAAGGCACGGGTTGTTTCTGCCATAAATCCCGATCTACTCATCCTGCAAGAGGTGGAAAGTTGCGAAGCACTAAGATTGTTTAATAAAACCCTTCTTCCACAGTTTCAATGTTTTCCTTTTTACAATTACTTGTTTATTTCCGGTAATACAAATATTGGGCAGGATATGGCTTTGCTGACAAGAACTGGATATACCATGGGCAGCTCCAGAAGTCATCATTCCGTACCAGGAGAAAATAATGAACCGCTCTTTGAAAGGAACCTGCTGGAATATGAAGTTTTCTCTCCGGCTGGAGAAAGGATAACTATTATTTCTGCACATCTCACTGAAGACAACCTTAAAAAGGAAGAAAGTGATAGAAAAAGAGCTGAGCAGGCTCTTTATATTGCATCACAATATGAGCGGCTGCTGACAGAGGGACAACAAAACATTGTGGTTTGTGGGACGCTTAATGCACCATCCTATTGTTATTCCCTCTCTTCTCTGTTGCGGGATACCAGTCTAAAAGAAATAAGCAGGCACCAAAAATTTACAGTGGTCGCTGACCAGGGCAGAGATTCAGGTTATCACAGTTTGGGTGCATACGGAAAAGGAATTAACTTAAAACAAAGGGACTACCTTTTGCTGTCACCGGTCCTGTTCAATAGAATCATATCTGCAGGAATGAACCGAAATGGAGTTTGGCCACAACGTAAGTCTCAATGGCCGATTTATCCTCAGATTAAACGTTTAAAAGACGCGGCAAGTGAACATCCTGCACTCTGGGTGGATCTGGATATTTAGAAATTTAAAGCCTGTTGTTTTCCGGGCTCATCTACAGGAGTAGCTGTCAGAGCTACTTCATAAGGGAAGGCAAATTTTGAAAGGTCAGTGCCATCTAGCCACTTCCTTTGATCCCGTTTTTCGAGCACAACAGGCATCCTCCTCTTGTTATTATGAATTCTGCTCATAAGCTCATTGGCTTCTGTAGTCAAAATCGAATAGGTATGGTGAAGATAATTTGTTGCTGGCTCTTTCCAATACGAATAAATACCAGCAAAGGCAAAAACTGACTGATCTTTTGTTCTTATAAGATATTTCTGTTTTATACCCCCTTTAGCGTCCAGCCATTGCCACTCGTAATAGCCGTCAGCAATTACCAGGCAGCGGTTGTTCACTGCTTTTTGGAAGGATGGCTTTTCTTGGGCAGTTTCTATCTTTGCATTTAAAGTACTCTTCTGTATTTCTGTGCTTTTAGCCCAAAAAGGGATTAATCCCCACTTCGAAAGAGTAATTTCCTGTGGGTTCTCATCTGTAATTACAGGAGTTTCATGATGCGCAAATCCGTTTATTTCTTCCTTTGGAATATAAGAATCGGGATCGATAAACACTGCTTCAAAGCTGCTTTCAATCTCCTGAAGTTTTGAATTTAGTTTAGTTCGGTAACACATAGGCAGAAAACAAAAGTAATTACATATCAGGCTCCTTCTTCTAGTTCTTCTCTGAGATCTTCAAGATAAGCTAATTCCAATTCTGAATTAAAATAAAGATCCTGGTTTTCAGTACTCCTCTTTATGATATCCAGTAGCTCTTCAATTCTGTTATAAATCTTTGTAAGTGTCATATTCGTTTAACTTCTTATAGGTTATTTATTTCATCAAGGATTTTTATTTTTAATAACAAAAGGTGTGCCGCCCAGTGCATTATAATCTACTTTCTGAGGATGGACATACCCGGTATCCCTCAGTTATTTATTAAAAACCTTCTAATATTTTCCCTGTTTTTAAAGTGATTCCATAAAATATAAATTATTGTATGTTAATTATTTAAGGCCTTAATTCTCCAGGCATTTTCCTGTTATAGATTCATCATCGGTTTAATTTAAAAACATCTTTCCGATGAAAAAATCTATGTACACCAGTTTTTGTTTCTTGACCTTATCTATGCCTGCCTTTGCGCAGATAGGAGGTATAGAAAATTCTGTCGCCGAAATTGCGGATACAGTCAGAGCGGTTTTTCCCATTATTCTCGGGGTGATTTTTCTTGTGGGTTTCCTGTTTAATGCCGGGCACTTCTTCGGGGAAAATGCAGATCTCAAAAAGGGAATTACCCGGGTACTGGTCTTCGTCTTAATTGCAGGTGCAGTAGTAGGGATCTTCAGTTACCTTATTGGAATTGTAGTCTAATGAAGCGCTATGAAATTTACCGCCACATTCGAAGGAAGGCCCTTATCTATGGCCTTCCTGTTGGGATGTTCGCTTTAATGATGCTTTCGGTTATTGGTTCGCTCCTGATGATCATTTTCTCCTTTGGTTTCAGCATTATTCTTTTAGCTGTGCTATGGAATTTAGGACTTTATGCATCCCTTGGGCGGCTTAATCAAAATCCACAATTGCTCAATTATCGGCGTGTTTTTCCAAAAATGATCTCCAATAAGAAAATTACAGACCTGAACTATGAAGATTGATCTTTCGACATTTCCTCCAATTATAGAGATTAAAGAGAATCTGGCGTTCGCAAACAACGGGAATCTCGTGCTGTGCTTTAAAATTGAACTTCCGGAAGTATACTCCTTGTCTGAGAAGGATTTTGATGATCTGCACGGGATCTGGTTTCAGGCTTTGCGTTCCTGTATGACCGGTTGTGTTGTCCACAAACAGGATATCTACCGAAAAAGAAAGTATTCTGATATAAGGCCACCGAAGGACAGCTTTCTGGGAAAAGCAACTCGAAATTACTTTGAAGGTCGGGAATACCTTGAGCATGAAAGTTATATGTTCTTTTGCTGGCCAAAAAATAGAACCTTAAATCATAAAAAGTTTGTCAATCCTTTTAAAAAAGTAACCCACAAAAGTCTAACGGAATTAGAAGAAGGACTGCAGGATTTTACAAGAGCGGTGAATGATACAGTTTCTTTCCTCAATAACAGTAAGAGAATAAAGCTCATTCCGCTGGGAGAGCAAAAAATCCTGCAGCTTTCCACTTCCTATTTCAACGGGTATAATGAAGGATTTGATACGGATATCCTTTTGGATAAATCACAATTGCAAATAGGAAGAAACCTATTTGAAGTTCTGGCAGTGAACAATGAGTTTTGTTTTGGTGAAGCCGTACAATCCTCAAAAACAAACGAAAAGTATACAGCAGATGATTTCGTTTTTCACCAGGGTTTTATAGATGGACTGGGTCTGGATCTTAATGAAGATCATATTCTCAACCAGATCTTTTACATTGATGATAAGTCCAGGTGGCGCAGGCTTTTGGAAAAGAGGATTGAAGAGCTTAAAAAGAGCAGCAATTTCGGAAGTCAGAACAAAGTGGTACTGGAAAGAATTCGTCACATCCTGGACCAAATTAATGAGGATGACAGTTCCAGGGTAATTAGAGGACATTTTAATGTGACCTTCTGGGGTGAAAATTATACAAACCTCCTTCGAACTGCCTCGGAAATAAAAACCCGATTTAAAGAATTGGATATCACTCCTTACTTGCCGTTGGCAGAGGAAAGAAAGAATTACTTTTTGAATAGCTTCTTTTGCTTTTCTTCAAACTTTGCGAATGAGGATCTCTTTGTAACTGACCTTAAACATGCCCTCTGTCTGCTCATTAACAATACAAATTATAAAAGTGATGAGCAGGGGATTATCTTCAATGATAGACAGCACAATATTCCGGTGATAAAGGATGTGTGGGATGAACATAAAAAAAGAATAAAGGCCAGAAATTTTGCCATTTTCGCCCCTACAGGAGAAGGCAAATCTTTTCTGGCCAATAATATTCTGAGGCAGTACTATGAAGATGGAGTCCGCCTGGTAATTATTGATCTGGGAGGTTCATATAACAAGTTCGCCAAACTCTATCCCCAAGATCATCTCATCTTGAGATATGAGCAGGGGAAAAACCTGGGTATTAACCCATTTTTCATAAATAGTATGAAAGATCTGGGGCCACAGCATCTTGAAGATCTCACCATATTTCTACTGGAGTTGTTTGCAAGCGGAGAGCTGCTCGACAAGGCACGGGAGGTTGCGATGAAAAAAATACTTAAGCATTACTACGATAATGTTGTCCAGGGGCACTCCATGGAAAGTTTTTATGATTTCATTGAAGTGGAACAAGAAAGGCTTCTGACTAATCTACAGATCCATCGGGATTACTTTGATGTCGAGAACTTCCTTCATATCATGTCTGAATATGTGAAAGGCGGGCTTTACAGTTTTCTTTTTGAGATTAGCGAAGATCAAAGCTTTAGGTTGGAAGAAAAGCGGCTCATTGTCTTTGAATTGGATGAGATAAAGGATAACAAAGAGATCTTATCTGTAATGCTAAAGCTTATTAAGTCGGCAATCCAACGCACTATCTGGCAAAACCGCAACGAAAAAGGTATAATTCTATTCGATGAATTCGCAAAACAATTGAAATTCGGGAATGTGCTGGAGAGCGTTGAATTTTATTACCAGGCGATTAGGAAACAAAATGGGGCTATCGGTATCATCCTGCAATCCATCAATCAGTTACCTGAAAATGCTACTTCGGCCAGTATTTTAGAAAATACCCAGGTGATTTACAGCTTGCACAATGAAAAAGGATATGACCAGCTTCAGGAAAGGTTAAACCTCTCATCCCATGACCTCAATCAGCTTAAATCCATTAAGAATAACCTTTCCGGGGACCAAAAGTATACAGAAATATTTATCAAGATCGGTAGACAGAGTAACATCTTCAGACTTGAAGTGCCTCCTGAAGTTTATGCCGCTTACCTCACAGACGGGCAGGAGAACAACCTCCTTATGCAGCTTTATGAGGAAACAGGTTCCATGGAAAAAGCAATCCGGTTATTCATCACAAAACCATAAAATCATGAAAACAAAAATTATCCTTTTTTTATTGTTGGCTATATGCAGCCAGGATGGACACTCCCAGGGAATGCCGGTTTATGACAATACCAACTTTATCTCCCTGGCAAAGTCTCTTGTAGAATCTGCTAAACAGACTTCCCAGCTATTAAAGACAGTTGAATTTCTGAATGAACAGAAACAGCGCATCGAGCAGGTAAACAGTGTGATAAAACAGATCAGGGCAGTAAAGGAAATCATCAGGAATAATCAAGAATTAGTGAAGGTGGTACAACACGACCTTGAGGAGGTTCTTAATTCTCCGTTCATTAAACCTGAGGAAATTGAGCGGGTAACAGTGTCATTTCACTCCATTATGGACATTACCATGCAGGATATGGAGTTTATGCAGCAATTGTTGACCAGCAACCTTCTGAAAATGACAGATGCTGAACGTCTTGCCATACTGGAAGCCCAAAAGGAAAGATCCCGGGAAATGATTGTCGAAGTGGGGCTTCGCACCAGGAGATTCAAAACAATTATTTCCTTCAGAGAAATGCAGTCAAAGATCAATAACAGGGCGATTAACTTTTGAAACTGAAACGATGTTATTGACTATAGGACTTGAGTACGTAGATGCGGTTTTTAGTACCATCAAGGAAAGCAGTATTTCCCAGTACACCATTTTGGGCATGAAATCGCTGGCCATCCTTCTTTTTCTTGTCAATTTGATAAAGAAGTACAACGAAGGGGCAGTAAATAATGACGGCTATACCTGGGGATTAAGTCCGACGGAATTGATCAAAAATTTTGTGGTAGTTCTTGTCGTGATATTCTCCACCCAGGTGCTGGGATTCTTTGATAGCATCTTGGTGGCCATTGAAATGGAATATAGGGATACAGCCCCGGCACTTCTTCCCCTTCAGTTACAGGAAATGGAAATTGAAGAAGATATCAATTTTGTGGAGGCGGGTACAAAAGCTCTCAGTATGCTTTATGAATATCTCGTGACACCATTTTATCCTATGAAGGTCGTGGCTTTTATCATTAGTATCTTTTTGTGGATCATGGATCTTTTTATCTATCCTCTCTTCCTGGCCGAACGCTACTTTCTCCTGGGGCTCATGCAGGCATTTTCTCCCCTGATTATCAGTTTATCCGTTTTTGAAAAGTTCAGGGAGATGGGGTACAGGTTCTTTCGCCTCTATGCTGCTGTATATATGATTGTTCCGGCATTTTTTCTTGTCAATGTTTTTGTAAACCTGCTTTATGAAGAAATCAACACCAATTTCTGGGGAAACCTCCTGGGTACCGGTGCAGAAAGTGGAGTTTTTGCTCCCATTGTTCAGCTGGGATCTGTAGGTTTTATTGTCTTTCTCAAATTTAAACTCTACCGGAGAGCGATTTCATTCACCTTCAGGCTCTTTGCCTCGTAATCCTATTCAATAGATGAAAACACCATATATGAATATTTATTCAGTCTTAAAGATTAACCGTTTTATTGTGATGTTGGTTGTCTCCCTGGCGTTCTTAAGCAGTGCTTTATCCCTGTGGTCGGTTTTTGATCTGAATCAGAAGATGCTTAACAGCATGTTTGCCGTAAATACCGATGGGAGTGTAATTCCGCTTAAACTCTCAAGTGCCAAAGAAAACCTCGAGGTAGAGGCCCTGGCGCACCTGGAAATGTTTCATCAGTATTTCTACGGAATAGATGCCAGTAATTACGAGAAACACCTTGAAAAAGCATTATGGTTGGGTAATAGCTCGGTTGATAACATCTATCGCCAGAAGAAAGCTGATGGTCTGTATAACAGGTTAATCCAATACTCTCTCGTACAAAAAGTGCAAAGCGTGCAAACAGCTCTTGATCTTAGCCGGGAACCTTATGAATTCAGAACTACCACTATTTTTGAGATTAACAGGGGAAAAGTTTTGGATGAATATGAACTCATTACCACAGGAAAACTTATTCATGTAGACCGGCACTTTCCTCGCAATTCGCATGGACTATTAATAACAGATTTTTTTGAAAACAGCCTAAAGAAACTATCCGATGAAAGCAGATAAAAAGAAGGTAGTATTTGTGTGCATCATTATTATTGTATTGCTTTTTATTGGTAGCTACAGTATGTTCATTTTCATGGATGAAGAGGTTCCCGAAAGTTTGCAGCAACCATTAATCCCCAGGTTACAGGAAGAGCAGGAAACCTATTCTTCAAAAACTGAAGCTGTGGATGCTATTAAAGAGGAACGGGAGAGGAATATTCCCAACGTATATTCCGAAAGATATCTGGACTCCCTTGATGCATACGCACCCGCAATTGAGGATGAGCGGGAATGGGTGATCGACAGTACGGTGCTGATTGGAATTGTAAGCCAAAACAGCAATCAGGATGTGCCTGAGGTATTGAATAATAATAAAATCATTTCTGAAGATACAGCCTTACCCCAGCAGGTCAGGTTGGAAGATTTATCTGTAGGCCATGCCAATTTCTTTCTTAGTGCAGTAACCTCCAAAGTGACTCATGACCCTGGCAGTGATTTACAGGTTGAATTTCAGGCTGAAGTAAATGGAACACAGGTTCTGAGGTCTGGAGACAGGCTAGAACTTATTTCAATTGAAGATTTCCACATTGGGGAAAAACTCATTCCAAAAAATTCTCTGTTGTATGGTTTTGTCAATCTTCAGTTGAACAGGGTACATATTGCAATTACTCACATAGAGGGCACTCCAATTAAGCTGAAGGCATTTGATCTTCAGGACAGCAACGAAGGGATATATGTGAAGAATAGCTTTAGAGCTGAGGCGGGAAAAGAGGTGCTTGATGATCTGGTGCAGGAGGTAAACATTGCAGGGTTTCCTCAAATAGGAGGAATGAAAAATTTATTTAGGAAAAGCAATCGCAATACAAGGGTTACCATTTTTGATCAGTATCAACTTTTATTAAAAGCAGAAAAATGAAAAAGCTAACTGTATTATTAGTTCTTTTTGCTCTCAGTGCAAATGGACAAACCCCGGACACAATTTTTGCAAATGAACATCATAACGTAGCACTTTTCTTCCCGGAAAAGATTCGCCAGGCAGTAGTGGGTGCAGAGAATTTTGTATTTAGCTATAATCAGGAACATCCCCAGTATTTCGGTTTATTGAAGGGCTCCACAGGGAAAAGCACAAATCTTTTAGCCGTTACTTTGGATGGCCAAATCTATTCCTACATTTTGAAGTACAGCACAGAATTGCCAAAGGTAACTTACTTTATAGACAAAAGGGAATCCATAGGTAATGAACAACCGGCTACCGTTAAAGAAGAACAAACTCCAATCAGATCGATATATTCTAATGATAGTATTCAAAGAAATAATTACCTTGAGAAACTTTCAGCCTATTATTGTTCCATTTCTAAAGGAAACCTGAAGCACAAAAGGACAAATGGCATTGTTTTGCAGGTGAATGATGTATTCTATAATCAAAATGATTTATTTATCATTTTTGAAATAATAAATAAATCTACCATAGAGTTTGAACCCGAATTTTTGAGACTTTTCTTATCCACTGGAAATAGACAACGGAACTCCTCTTACCAGAAACTTCTTCAGCAGCCACTCTACACCTATAAATTTCCGGAGACCGTTTTGCCTGGACAGCGTAAAAGGTTTGTATGTGTTTTTCCGAAATTTACTTTAGGGCAAAATGAAAAAATCATTCTTGAATTAAGGGAAAAAAGGGGAAATAGATTGGTAAAACTGAAACTTTAACGTGGTGAAGATATTGTCTCACTACCCACACTTAACGAAGGATTTTATGGAATGAGTTTTAATACAATCTCAGATTAACAAGACACGTGTAATTACTCATTAGCTCTATACTTTTTTTCTGTCACTACTCATCTGTTTCCATTTAAAAATGAGGATTGGGGTAAATCTGGTTTGATATAGAACAAATATTTAGAAAAATATTCGTTCGTCCAGAGATAATAATACCTTATAAATTCCTTTTTACTCCTTAGGTTTTCTTAAGCGGGGCAAGTGGTGTCAATCTTAGGATCTAATTTTCATGATGTCTTTTTCGAAATTGTCCTTATCTATTGCTGTGCTTTTAAGTCTTGCTTTGTAGGTGTAAATAGTTGACACAGAGAGATCCATAAATTCAGCTACATGTTGGCTATCTTGAATTCCAAGCCTATAAAGTGCGAATATTCTATGTTCCTTACTCAGAAGTTCATTAGATTTAATGTTTTTTTGTTTTTCTTTGGGAAAAAGCCTGTCGAATTCCTCAATAAAGGTGGGGAAAAGCTTCAAAAAAACTTCATCGAATTGACGAAAAACTTCATTTCTTTCCTTCTGTATGCTATATTGTTTTACAACATTCAATACTTCTTCAGGTTGTTTAGTCTTTATCTTTTGTACCGTACTGGCTTGGAAGTGCCCTATTTTACTAAACAATTGAGAGGTTGTTCGTAGAAAATAGGTGATGTAGTCTTGTTTAATGGCGTCAGCTTCCTCGAGATAACGGTTCATCTCCTGTAGTTTTCTGTTATATTCACTGAGAATTTGTCGAGCCTTATTTTTTTCTTTTAACTGTTTATAAATAATAAAGAGGAAGATAATTACCGTTACTGCTAAAACAGCTAATACAGTTACTGTTTTTTTAAGGCTTGCGTTTTTCTGTTCTACCTTAAACAGCTGAGCTCTTTCTATTATAGGTAAAATAGTAGAAATCTCAAATTTTCTGTGCCTGGCATTATAGAAGGTGGCATCCTCCAGAGCCTGGTGAACATATTCATTAGCCCTTTTTATTTCTCCTAAGGCATAAAGTTCACTTGCCAAGTTTCGAAGCGCCACGTTCTCTTTTGTGGCACTTCTGATATCTGATATTGCAGCTAATGTAAGATATTTTAAGGCATCGGAAGAATTGCCCAACTGAGAAAGTACAAAACTGAGGCTAGATGCGGCAACTGCAAAATCCTCTGGAGATAATTCGAAGTGATGGATGAGCTGATAGAAAGATGTTTTCGCCTTTTTCCAGTCATGTTGTTTCATTCTCTTTAGGCCTTCAGCTGCGTAAAAATCTGCTGAAGATGAATCGACTTGTTTGAGAGCCTGTTCAATAAAGAAATTCCCCTTTTGAATATATTTTATGTGAAACCGCTGGTCATTGTTATAGTCCGCCAGATCATAATACAGCCGGGCCTGCGTAAAATAGTAGTCGTATATATCTTTTTCCATTAAAGATGAAACCGGAACATTCTTGAGTGTATCTATAGCCTCCATAAATAGACCGGAGGATAGTAGGATGAATCCCTCCTTCATTTTAACGTGTGCCAACATATTCGGTTCTCCAATAAATTCTGCAGTCTCTTTTGCCCTGTCCAAAAAATAATAAGCAGAATCATATTTGAAGGTCTTATATTCTTGAAACAAATCCATATAATATTTATACTGTGAATACTTATCATTTTGAAGCCTTGTCTTTTCAATTTCTTGCTTTAATGCCTGGATCTTCTCATGCTTAATCTTCACATGCGAATCCTGTCTTCCCAGTTCCAAATCCAAAGTCTCTAATAAGTTATGGTTATTCTGTGCTACAAGGGTAAAGTTCAGGCACAGTATAATTAGTGACAACCACCATTTTATTTCCAATAGTTTCATAAAAAAAAAATTAAAGCGATCTTCCATCTTATGAATTTACATCGGATTACCTTTTTCTTTAATAATTCACAAATGACACTTCATTTAAAGGGTGTTCAAAGATATTATTTTATTTAATCAAAGCTCTTGTTGTTTGGTTTAATCTTGATTTTACATCTCTGCGCTAACTTATTAATCATTAAAAATCAGGGTTTTGTATACTATTGTATGGTCAATCAACCTTGATAATTTTTACGTCGCTTTAGTGAGGCTTTCTTTTCTTCTACATTTGAAATTAGGAAGAATAAAATGAGGTTGATCGGCTTCGAAAACGTTATTGCTGAGAGCTATTGTATCTTTTTTTATTTGCCCTGTAATAGTTAAATATATTTTAAATTTTTATCTAAACATTGTAAATATGAAGAACAAATTGTGTTTAGTCTCAGCTAAAATTGGGAGGACAGAATTACCTCTGGGATTTAAGTTGATGGCCGCTTGTTTGTTTGTAGGGGTAGTACTTTTTTCTGCCCCTGGTTACGCCGGCAATGACATGAAACTTTTGAAGATAAATTCTTTTGAGAATCTTCAAATTCAGGCATTGGTAACGGGGACTGTATTTGACGAAAACGGAATTCCTCTACCGGGGGCTTCTGTGGTGGAAGAAGGTACTACAAATGGAGTCGTTACAGATTTTGACGGAAATTTTGCAATTTCTGTGGAGAATCCAAACTCCATTCTTGTTGTTAATTATCTTGGCTACAAGCAACAAAAAATTCCTGCTAATCAGGAAAAAATTGTCGTCCAATTGGAACCCGATGCGGCTGCTCTTGATGAAGTAGTTGTAGTTGGTTATGGAACGACAGTAAAAAGGGACGTTACAGGAGCAGTTTCCTCTGTTTCTGAAGATGACCTTAACCAAGGAGCAATAACTAATCCACTTCAGCAGTTAGTTGGAAAAGCTGCTGGTGTGAGTATTAATCAGACAGGTAGTGAACCTGGCTCTGCTCCAAATGTACGCATCAGAGGTATTACTTCCCTGATTGGAGGAAATGATCCGTTAGTTGTTGTAGATGGTATACAGGGGAACATGGATCTTCTTAATCAGATTCCGCCTAGTGAAATAGCCTCAGTAGACATTCTTAAAGATGCCTCGGCTACAGCCATTTATGGATCAAGAGGTGCGCCAGGGGTTATCATTATCACTACTAAAAAGAATAAGGCAGGTAAGTCAATAGTAGAATTCTCCTCTATTGGATCTTTAGATTTTATACCCGAACAACTAGATATGCTCGATGCAAACCAATGGTGGCAGCAGGCTCAGAAATTTGAGGTGCCGCCTTCTACAAACCACGGAGCAAATACGGACTGGTTTAATATTCTCACCCGTACTGGTGCCACTCAAAATCACACAGTGGCTTTTGGAGGAGGAGGGAACAGCTTTAATTACCGTGCCTCTGTAAGTGCAATTCTTCAACAAGGTGTGGTGATAAATTCCAATAATCGAAAATTTATTGGGCGGATTACAGCCACTCAAAAAGCTTTGGATGATAGATTGGCTTTAACAATGAACCTGAACAGTGGAATTAACAATACCAAAAGCAGTGTTCAGAGTATTGGGAGAGCAGCCTTTACATCAAACCTTATATCTAATGCTTACTTAATGAGGCCAACAGATCCAGTCTTTGATGTGGATGGAAGTTATTATACTGATCCGAATGTTTTTCAGTACATCAATCCCTATGCAGTAGCAGAGGAAGTTGTAAATGAAGGACAAAACAACAACCTTTTTGGAAGTTTAAATGCTGAATTTGAACTTTTATCCTCTTTGACCGCCACCTGGTTTGGAAGCTGGAGAAAAACAGATAACATGACTGGTTTCTTCTTACCTGTAGGTTCAACAGTTGCATCGGCCATTGATCAAGATGGATTTGCTAACATCAACAATAATCGTCAGGATGAGAAATTAATGAACATGAGCCTTGCCTATAAAAAAGAGTTTGAAAATCATTTTTTTGATGCCTTAGCTCTATATGAATGGCAAAATCAAACTTATCAGGGAAATTACCTCCAGGCAAGAGGATTTTTTAATGACATTGCTACCTATAACGCCTTGCAATTGGGGGATCTTTCCAGAGTACAACCAGGTGATATTTCTTCTTATAAAAATGATCGTACCCTCATCTCTTTCTTGGGACGTGTGAACTATACTTTTATGGATAGATATCTCCTTACACTGAGCTATAGGAGGGATGGTTCTTCGGTCTTCGGAGAGAACCATAAGTGGGGGGACTTTCCTGCGGTAGCAATGGGATGGCGTATCGATGAGGAGAAATTTATGGAAGGTGACGATTTCTTTGACCAGCTCAAGTTACGCGCCGGTTACGGTGTAACAGGAAACCAGCAGGGATTATATCCTCAAAATTCTTTATCTCTCGTAGGGGCGGCAGGGGTTACTTATTTCGGAGGATCTCAGATTACTAACTTTAATATTACTCAGAACGCGAACAGTGATTTGAGATGGGAAACAAAGAAACAAGCGAATGTAGGTGTAGATTTTACGATGCTTGATTACCGCCTATCCGGATCTATAGATGCATTTACCGCTAAAACAGACAATCTGCTTTTTAATTATACTGTTCCTCAGCCACCATTTCCTTATGGATCTATTATTGCCAATGTAGGTAGTATTCAAAATAGGGGATTGGAGCTTGCTCTAAGTTATGAACTAATAAGAAATGATGACCTGGTGTTCACCCTTGCAGGAAACGGGTCTTTAGTTGACAATGAAGTCTTGAATTTAAGCGGTAGTATAAATGGGGTACCTTTGAACACCAATTATGTGCCATGGGGATCAAATTCTTTCCTGATAAAAGGCAAACCCATAGGTACTTTTTCAATCCTTCAGCATACAGGAAAGGATGAAGCCAACGCAGAAACTGTGCTGGATCGAAATGGGGATGGTATAATTGATCAGGGAATTCGAAGTCCTGATCGGGTACAAGCAGGGTCAGCACTTCCTACCTATAACTTTTCAATTAATCCCACACTTCAATATAAAGATTTTGATTTTTCGATGGTTTGGAGAGGTTCTGGAGGTAACAAAATCTACAATAATCTTAGGCAGAATCTGAGTTTGATGGAAAATCTTGGGAAATCAAATGTGCTTGAGAGTGCAATTCCTTTAGGATTATTCACCACTCAATATGGATCTGATCTTTGGTTGGAAGATGGTGACTTTATCAGGTTGGAAAATGTAACTGTTGGATATCTGATGCAACCAGATTATAAATACATTGAATCTGTACGGATTTCTCTTACTGGAAGAAATTTACTTCTGTTTACTGATTATTCCGGTCTGGATCCCGAGCTCAACTTAAGCGGTGGAAACGGATTTGGTGGAGATATGGGAATATATCCCCGCACCCGCAGTTTAGCCTTGGGTTTAAATGTGAAATTTAATTAAAAAAGTGATGAGACTTAGATATATAATTGGATTGATGCTTTTCAGCTTGATGGTTATAGCAAGCTGTACAAAAGTTGATGAAGAGGTGTATGACAAATATCCTGCAGATGATTTTTATGGTTCGCCGGAAGGGGCCGATGTTGCTCTGGCGGGAGTTTACGCCAAAATAGCTGGTAATTGGGGAGGTGTAGGATATGCCGGTGCAGATAACGGTTGGTATGACCTTAATGTAATGAGTACGGATGAACAGGTAATTCCCCACAGGAATACTGGTGATTGGCAACTGGATTTTGCAAGGCTTTTTTTACATGAATGGTTGCCCACAGACTTAATTATAAACAACACCTGGAATTGGTTATACAGTTCGATTTTTAGTGCTAATCTGGCAGTTGAGCAGTTGGAATCATCAGATGCAAATATTGAAAAAATTGCAGAAGCAAAAGTTCTGAGAGCATTCTTCTATTATCTTTTAATGGATGACTTTGGAAATGTTCCGTTCTATACTGAAAACAACGTAACAGTTGACCAACTCCCACAAATTAGCAGAGAACAGCTTTATGATTTTGTTGTGGAAGAATTGAAAAAAAATATTCCTCATTTACCTACTACAAAAGGAGGTGCTTTCTATGGAAGATTTAATAGATGGGCGGGGTATGCTTTGTTGGCTAAAGTTTATCTGAATTCCGAAGTCTACATTGGAGTTCCACAATACGAACAGACAATAGCAACAATAGAAAAACTTGAAGAAGGTGGATTTTCCTTACATCCAGGAGGGGCAAGTGATACCAATCCTTTAGGATTTTCATATTATGAGCTTTTTGGAGATGTACTACCTGAAGATGAAACTATACTCGCAATGTATGCAACTGCAAATATTGTGTCCAGAAATATTCTTACTGTAAGAAGTTTGAGTGGCCCCCACGCTCAGGCACTCTTTGGATATAGTGGCTGGAATGGTACAATTGTGCCTTCTGCCTTCTATGCGATGTATCAAGATCAAGACGTCAGAAAAGCTCAATTTAAATTGGGTCCACAGCCAGGAGGAGTAGAGTATACTCTTGAGGTTAATAATTTAGACAATCCTGGTGCAGATCCTTTTGCAGGCGTTCGAAACATGAAATTTTATCCAGTTGACCCTATGGATGGTGGTGGTGCATCAAATGACTTCCCAATTTTCCGTTATGCCGACTTTATTCTTATGAAAGCTGAAAGTTTAGTTCGGCTTGGGAGAGAGGGAGAAGCTAAGTCATTAGTTGATGCCATAAGGCAAAGAGCCGGCCTTCAGCCACTAACGACAAACCCTACCTTGGAAGATGTTTATAAAGAAAGAGGACTGGAATTAAACTGGGAAGGACATAGAAGACAAGATATGATAAGATTTGGAACCTTCCTTGACTCAAACAAATTCCGTGGAGCTTCACAAGAATTCCGAAAACTATACCCAATCCCAACTTCTGCCTTAGATGCTAATCCTAACCTCGTTCAGAACCCGGGATATTAAAATACAGCCGACTATGAAAAAATATATGAATAAATTATTCTTTTTGGGAACCCTGTTAGTACTGATGTGTTCCTGTGAAAAGGATACGGAATTAACCACTTTACAAGAAGTGAATTTTCCCTCTCCTCCAGATTTATCTTCTATTTCCCTGCAGCTTGTTCAGGATGAACAAAACGAACCGGCACTAAATATTTCATGGGGAGAAGTAATTTTTCCTATTGATGCTCCGGTCGAATACACCGTGCAATTTGCCTTACCAGCAGATACTATAGGTGAAAGTGGCTGGAATAATACAATTAATTTCAATGCAGGAAAGGATGTGTACAGTAAAACATTTCAAGTTCTGGATTTAAATCAAATAGCAGAAGAAGTTGGCTTTGAACCTGATGTTGAAGGAGATCTGGTTGTAAGAGTGCTGGCTCATATGGATCGTACAATTGCTTCTGAGGCCGTAGGATTAACGGTTATTCCTTTTGAAACTGTAATAACTCTTACCGAATTATATCTTCCTGGAGCATATCAGGGATGGGATCCTTCTACTTCTTTAAGTATACCTTCTACTGGTGTGAATGGTATTTATCAGGGGATTATTTACTTTCCTGAAGAAGCAAGAGATTTCAAGATCACTCTCGACCAAACCTGGGACGAAAATTACGGAGGTGACGGTAATGGAAACCTTATTTTTGATGGTTCTAACCTATCAGTTCCAACAGGTGGCACATATAGTATAACTGTGAATCTTAATACAATGAGATGGTCAGCAGAACCATATTCTTTCGGAATAATTGGAACGGCCACTCCAGGAGGCTGGGATGCTGATACAAATATGTTCTACGACAGTGAAACAGAGACATGGCAAATATCAACTTACTTACAGGCAGGTGCCTTAAAATGGAGGTTAAATGATGCCTGGACTGTAAACTACGGTCCTCGAAATAACGATGAGGGTACAGCATATCTGGACGATCCTGGAGCTTATACAATTTCTGAAGCTGGTATGTATGAAGTGACTTTTAAAGTTGATTCTCAAGAACCTTCCATAGCATATTACACCATAGAACCTATTAGCTGGGGAATTATTGGAGACGCTACTGCTGGAGGCTGGGATGCCGACACCGATATGACCTATGACCCTGAAGCAGATGTATGGCGAATTACTGCCGAACTCATATCAGGTGCGGTAAAATTCAGGCGTAATAATACCTGGGCTATCAATTATGGTCCAAGGAATAATGATGATGGTATCCTCTACCTGGATGATCCGGGAGCTCACGGTATATCTGAGGTGGGAACTTATGAGATCACTCTGCATCTAAATTCTCAAGATCAATCAACCGCAAACTACACTATAGAAAAAATTGACTAACAGGGCCTTGAGTCCTTAAAAAAAAAATATAATGAAAAACTACTTATATATAATTTTATGGTTGTTCTCATCCAATATTTTGCTTTCGTGCGAAAAATCCGATGATAACATTATATCAAATCCAAACGGCTATGAACAATATGGTACACCGTTCCAGGAGGTTCCTGCAAGCGAGGATGCCACTATTTATCAGGTGAATATTCGTGCATTTAGTGCGGAGGGAACTCTGCAAGGTGTCATAGATCGAATGGATCATATTGATTCCCTCGGCGTAAATGTAATCTACCTTATGCCGGTTTATCCTGTAGGTGAAGAAAGGTCTGCAGGTGGTTTGGGGTCACCTTACGCTGTGCGTGATTTCAAAGCAGTTAATCCGGAATTTGGCTCTCTTGAAGATCTTCGTTCCCTTGTAGAGGAAGCTCATAACAGAGGTATTGCAGTTATACTGGATTTTGTTGCCAATCATACTGCCTGGGACAATGTCTGGATTACTGAAAATCCAGAATATTATCAGCAGGACGAAGATGGGAATATTATAGTACCCCCGGGAACCAACTGGAATGATGTGGCTCAGTTGAATTATGAGAATGAAGATCTTCAGGATGCAATGATAGACGCAATGTCTTATTGGATCTATAATGCAAATATTGATGGTTTTAGAATGGATGCGGCAGATTATGTTCCCTTCAGTTTTTGGAATGAAGCAGTTCCCGTTTTGAGAGGTATAAAAAATCAGGACCTTTTAATGTTTGCTGAAGGTGGTCGTACCGATCATCTCAGGGCAGGTTTTGATTACATTTTTGGGTTCAGGTATTTTGATGCTCTTAAAGAGGTATTTTTGGATGGTGCTCCAGTGACCGAGTTGCAGAAAGCACATGCCGAACTATATGCCAATGTCTATGATGATTCCAAGCGAGTAGTTAAATATGTTACCAACCATGATGTAAATCTCTCAGATGGTACTCCTCAAGAACTTTTTGGGGGAGATGAAGGATCATTGGCAGCTTTCGTAGTTGCTGCCTATCAACGATCTGTCCCAATGATCTATAATGGTCAGGCAGTTGGTTTTAATAAGAGGCTTGAGTTTTTCGATCGTGATCCTATTAATTGGAATAACATAGATGAAGAAATGCTCTCGGAATACAAAGAAATTATAAAATTCCGTAATGCCAGTGAAGCTATCAGGAGAGGTGAGTTGAAGAGTTTCAGCAGTGACGACGTAGTGGTCTTTACTATGGAAAAGGGAGGTGACACAGTTTTGGTAATGTCTAACCTAAGAAACAAGGAGGTGAATTATATACTTCCTGCGGTTTTCAGAAATTCGGAGTGGACAGAAGTTTTTACTAACTCTTCGGTATCTTTGGGAGAGCAAGTGAGCTTAGAACCTTTTACATACCTGGTACTAAATAAGAAATAGAATACAATGCAAAATAAAAGAATACAATATTTTCTTCTATCACTACTTATATCTTTTACAGCTACGGCACAGGAGCTGAAATCTCCAAGTGGAGATCTTGAACTTAGCTTCGTTTTGAATGAAAATGGAGCCCCGGTGTACGAACTTGGTTTTAAAGGACAATCTGTTATAGAGCCAAGTTTGCTCGGATTTGAGCTTAAGAATCAGCCGCCGTTATTGGAAGGCTTTAATGTTGTAGATGTACAGGAGACTTCAGAGGATTCTACCTGGGAACCTGTTTGGGGAGAAGAAAAAGAAATAAGAAATAATTATAATGAATTGGCAGTAACTCTTCAGCAGGAAGGGACAGACAGGAAAATGTTAATTAGATTTCGGCTTTTTGACACCGGACTCGGCTTCAGGTATGAATTTCCTGCCCAGGAAAAGCTTGGGCATTTTGTGGTGAAGAATGAAAAGACAGAATTCACCATGACCGGAGACCACAAAGCTTTTTGGATTCCGGGGGATTATGGAACACAGGAATATGATTATAACGAATCCCGGCTTTCAGAAATAGAAGAGATTGGAAGGTCTTACGAAGGGGGGGATTCGTGGTCCAAGAGATTTTCACCTTCCGCTGTTCAGACGTCATTAATGATGAAAAGCGACGACGGCCTTTATATTAACCTTCACGAAGCCGCCCTTGTAGATTATTCGGCCATGCATCTGGAGCTGGATTCAGATAAACTGGTATTTACTTCGGCTTTGACGCCAGATGTAAATGGAGACATGGCATATATGATTACCCCGGCTCATACCCCCTGGAGAACAATTATTGTGAGTGACGATGCGAGGGATATACTCACTTCAGATATTACATATAATCTTAATGAGCCATCCAGGATCGACGATACCTCATGGATCAAACCGATGAAGTATATAGGAGTTTGGTGGGAAATGATTACAGGAAAGAGCACCTGGGATTACACCCGGGATTTTAACGCGGTAAAACTGGGAGTGACTGACTATGAAACGGCGACACCTCATGGGCAGCATGGTGCAACTACCGAAAATGTAAAGAAGTATATTGATTTTGCTGCTCAACACAATTTTGACGGAGTGTTGGTTGAGGGCTGGAATATTGGATGGGAAGATTGGATAGGACATAAAAAGGATTATGTTTTTGACTTTCAAACTCCCTATCCCGACTTTGATCTTGAAGAAGTAACAAACTATGCAAGAAGTAAGGGTGTAGAAATGATAATGCACCACGAGACCTCTGCTTCAGTAAGAAATTATGAGCGGCATATAGACGAGGCTTATCAGTTCATGAAGGAGAATGGTTACAATGCTGTAAAAAGTGGTTATGTCGGCAATATTTTACCCCGGGGAGAAAATCATTACAGCCAGTGGACTGTAAATCATTTTCAATATGCTGTTGAAAAAGCTGCAGATTATGAAGTTATGGTCAATGCTCATGAGGCAGTTCGTCCTACCGGTGTTGCCCGAACCTGGCCCAACCTTATTGCGAATGAATCGGCAAGGGGAACAGAATTTCAGGCCTTTGGAGGCTCTAAACCATTTCACGTGACCGTACTTCCTTTTACAAGGCTCTTAGGAGGACCGATGGATTATACCCCGGGAATTTTTGAAATGGATATCAGTAAAGTCAATCCAGATAATGATTCCTGGGTAAATAGCACATTGGTTAATCAGCTGGCTCTATATGTCACTATGTATAGTCCATTGCAGATGGCTGCAGATTTGCCTGAGAATTATGAGCGTTTCCCAGATGCTTTTCAGTTTATTAAGGACGTAGCTCTGGATTGGGATGCGACCTATATTCTCGAAGCGGAGCCTGGAGATTTTGTCACTATTGCCAGGAAAGCAAAAGGAGAAGAAGAATGGTTCGTGGGAGGAGTTACCGATGAAAACCCAAGGCAAGCCAGGATAACCTTTGAATACCTTCCAAAAGGTCAAAATTTCATTGCTACTATTTATGCTGATGGTAAGGATGCCAGCTACGATAAAAATCCGCAAAGCTACGAGATTAGAAAAGTGGTGGTGGATTCAAAGTCGAAACTTCAACAGAAGTTGGCATCAGGTGGAGGAGTGGCAATTTCCATAAAACCAGCCGGCAAGGCAGAAACCAAAGGACTGAAGAGAATTTAGATTGTTGAATTGTTAGGTGAGTGACCCTTGAAAGGAAAATTTTTTCATTTCTTGGGTCACTTTTTTATAAGTTGGTCTGGAACTAAAATGATTATATACTCTGGAGATTTAGGTTGTAATTTAGTGCTGGTTTCTATACATTTTTTAATCAATATTCCGAAATAGAATATTGCCTCCTAAATCTGTTACTACAAATTGCATTTCATCTTCGGTAATGGCAATTCCACTCGGTGTATTTCTTAACGGCCCATAGGTTTTAACCAATTCTCCTGATTGTTTATCCCACTTTCGTATTGATTTGTCCAGTCCACATGTAAAAATATATTTTTCACTGAGTTGCCCGGAAACAATCTCTAAACTTAATGGTATGTCTATAGTCGTATCTCTCTCGGGAACATAAATTGGCCAGTCCGGGTGTTGAAGTGTAAATTGAATTTTGTCTGATGTAGTTCGGTAAAGTGTGAATTCTTTGCCATTAATCAGTAAAAGGTCTTTGTTTTTATCAATATCTGCCAATCCTCCCTTTAATGTTCTTTTCTCTTCTTCAAAATTTGTCTGGTAATTCCAAACAATAAAACCTCTTTTATCCTCAAAATAGATATCTCCATTATTATGTATATGCCTGGGTTTCAGTTCTTGTAACTTTATAGGGGTATGAATTCTTTTAAAACCATCGTTTACCCTCCATAAGTAATGATTACCCTTATAATCATAGGTAGCTAAAATGCCATTTTCGGAATTAAAGACCAGCTGTTTCGCCCAGGAGTCATTGAGCGGTAAATATTTTAATATATTCCCATTGTAAACATCAATTACTGCAATCCCGGAATTTAAAGTTGCAGCATAAATTTCATCTTTATCAGAATTGTAAGCAATTGCATAGATTTCATCGTTTATGGCTGTTAATTGTTTTTTTGAGCTCTTGCCTTTAATTACTTCATAAATCTTGCCGTCGTAGGTGGAAACAAGAACGGTATCACTTTTTCCTTTGTAGATTACATCAGTGTGGGAGACGGGATTAATTCCTGTAAATTTTCCATCTTTAATTATAACTTCCTGTTTACAACCCCATATATAAATGGAGATAAAAGTCACCACTAATTTTCTGCAAAAATTCATAAGTCCCCTATGTTTTTCATTTTACCTTTTTCTGTGATATTCAACCAGGAACCTTCATCAGAAGCACCCAGGTTAACTTCATTTCCATTCTTTCCCCACATTCTTAGTGTGGCTGCACCTTGAGGTTCTGCCATAAATAAAACCCTTTGGGAGATTTTTGAATCAAGAGTGAAAAAGACGTTCCCATACGAGTCATCAGTAACATAACCACCTCTTTCTTGTCCTTCGTGATCATAAAGCATAACTCCGGAGACTCCAGAGTTATCTCCTCTGTAAAATCTATATCCTATAGATTGGGCCGGAGGTAGATGTGCACCAATGATCACCCGTTCTGTACCGGTAGAGTCGATAACAACAAGACCTCGAACTGTTAATATTTTGTTGGTCATATCTACCTCGAGCTGATTGTTTTTAACTGTATAGATTAAAAGACCTGTGGTTATAATGGCATTTACAATAATTAAAATGCTAAAAAGGAGCCTCTTCATTTTTGGAGATGTTTTAAGATTTGTAATTCTTTTTTGATTTGTGTCCAAATGAGAATTGCCAACCCCGCAAAGACAAAAAATGACGACCACAATATATACCAGTAAAAACTTTGGGATAAATTCCTCTCAAATAAAGGAAGAAGCCAAAAAAAACCTACCACATAAGTGGTGAAAAGAACTGGTGTAAGAACAAAATGAATCCGTTTTCTCCTAGTGTAATAAGCAGTCAATCTTTTTTTGAATACTTTCATTGGACTATAAATAGGTAATTTCTCCTTTTCTATGCTATTGGTATACTCAAATAATAACCTCAAAGCCAGACTCCCAACCATTAACCCCAGACCAATTAACAGATCTGTATTTTTATATGCAGATAAATAGAAGTAAAATCCAATAAGTACTGCAATGGTTACTACTAATACAACCCCGGTAATACGCTGTTTCCGTTTAAGATATTCTGTTCTCCTGGCAATATTGCTAATACCAGATTCCGGGATAGGTGGGAGGCCTCTTTTGTCCCACTGTTTTTTTATTTTTTTAAATTCCTCCATCTGTTACACATTTTGAAAGTTGTTCTTTAATTCGGTGAATACGCGTTCGTATTGCCTGGTGACTATATCCTGTTATTTCAGCGATTTCTGCTTGCGGTACTTCTTCTAATTCAAGAAATATAATCGTTTTATTATCGGCAGAAAGTTTGTTGATGCACTCATACATTTTTTTGTAGCGTATTTCATCGTTATTTGAACTTATAATTTCATGAGATGCTAAATCTATTTCCAAAGGCACCACTTTTTTTTTCCGCAGCTCTTGCAAACATGTATTAACCGTAATGCGGTAAATCCAAGTGCTAATATTTGCTTCACTCCTAAATTTATCCAGATTTTGCCAAATCTTAATAAACACCTCCTGGGTCAAATCTTTTGCCTTTTCTTCCCTTCCATTGGTGTAACCCAAACAAAGCCGGATAACTTTTGAGTAGTGAGCCGTGTAAAGATCTTTAAACTGCAATTCCTTAGTCATTCCTAATTAATACTTTCTGGATTTTATTTAAGAGCCATTCTGGCTGATCGTACATAATATAATGTGCCGCTCCTTCTGCCATTATAAGATTATAGCCATTTAAGTTTTCATATTGACTATTGAAGTTCCTGGAAACTGTTGCTTCACCATAAGTTTCTGTTGCTGCAATTATGGTAACAGGTATTTTTATTTTGTCTAAGTCAGGTCTTAAATCCCATTTTAATAAATCAGTATATCCGTATACATACGTTTTGCGATCGCTCTGAATTATCCGGGTGGCTATTTTCTCGTGTTGCTCTTCATTTAAGGACATTCTTCTGGCCATTTGAAATGCCATTGCCTTAAATGCAGTGGTGTCCATAGTCAGTAATTGTTGGTTATATGGTGTGTCATAATGAATAACTGAACTATCATAATTTGGTATCATCAAAGCTCCCATAGCAGGAAGGGCATCAATAACTATTAATTGGGAGATTTCAGGGGTTTTGGTGGCAAGCCAAAGCCCCAAAGTACCACCCATACTATGACCAATTATTATAGGGTTATTTAGATTATTTTCTTTAATATATTGTAGAATATCCTGTTGGATTGTCTTCAGCCAGGGAAAGTCTATTGGAGGCACCTCTCCAAAACCGGCAAAGGTAAAAGCATGTACTTCATAATCTTCAGACAAAACGTCAATAATTGTAGTAAATGCTTCTGGGGTACTGGTAAAACCAGGGAATATCAGTACCGGTTGTCCATTACCCTTTATACTGACATTGAAACTTTGTTGGGGAAAAGCCTTTAGGCTTAGAACTAATAAACTTAGGCAAAGTAAAGTTTGTTTCATTTTTAAAGTATTTGTTTTCTCTTTAGATGCATTTGTTCTAGAATGTTACATACCCGTTTTTATTTCATACAATGACTTCTTATTAATTGCTCTTCTTGTTCAGGATTTCATCCCGGACCTCCTGGAATATTCTGTAGTAATTATTTCTTATTTCTTCTTCTGAATATTCAATAAATTTTTCAGGTAATTCTTTCCGCATTCTTGGATATGGGAATTTTACTCTTTTCTCTTTGCCATCGGCAAAACTCACAAATTCTCCTGCTTTTAATCGGAAGAAGGCATCAAATCGAATCCTGGTACTGTCCCTATGGCTTTTGGTAAACCGGGTATCGAAATTAAGGCTTCCTCCCTGGTGGATACTAATGCTTTCCTTCTGTACAATTTCAAAGAACTGTTCGTAGTATTTCGCTGTGTCGGGATCATTTACTTTTCCAAAAAATTGGTATGACAGATTACTTAATATTGCTTTACTGGCTTTTTCCCCGTAAAGCAGATCATTCTGAATTTTGTCCTGCATTACATAAATAGTGGATATGTTATAACTGCGTAAGGTTGCCGGTATGCGATGCATATGCAAAAGACGAAGGGTAGGGGCCTCCTCCATGAGTAGGAAGGAAGCATCGCGCTGCCGGATGCTCATCTGCTTTGTGATAGTATGTATGGTAGTCGCTATGACCGGGGAATAGGCGGTTTCATATTTGGGATTATTGACTATGGAAACTATTGCCGGGTTCTCAGGATTATTAATATCTAAAGGCACTTCATCTTTGGAAAGGGCCATAAAGATCCTTTGGGTACAGATTTTTTTTAATGCATTGGCAAGACTGCTCTTAACAGCTGCAGTCTGACGTTCTGATGCAATCCCACTAATAAACGCATCTGCCATTGACCTCGAGGTGATATTGCCGCTGAGAAAGCTAACCAGCTCCGGGGTATCCATGCTCTGGTAAACTGCTATAAGGTGGGGGAGGGTGCAGTACTCAGGATAATCAGATTTTAATTTCCAGATCATGCCTCCAACTAATCCTTCCACGGCATCATTAAAGAATTTAGTGCTACCTGATGCGAGAAGTTCTTTTTGTTCCAGGAGGTTTTCCAGAAGTACCCTCGATACTTCATTGACACTTTCTTCATCAATCATATATCTTGGAGCAATAGGATTGACCCTGTGGTATATGCGGTCAAAGGAGATAATGTAAAAAGGAATTTTCCCGGATTTAAAAAGGGGATAGGCGATCTCTGTGAGTTCAAAATTTTTATAATCGTGTAGTAGACCACTAAAGGAATATTTTTTGAAATGCCTTAGTAGACTATATACCACACTTTCTGTCTTGCCGCTTCCTGCAGCTCCAATAATGGAAACTCCTCTCCTCAAGTTGTCTAATACCAGGTTTCCCGTTGCCAGGGGAAGATTGGCTCTGTACTTTTTTACTGATGATGATGCTTCATTTTGTGGTGAGACAAAACAATACAAACACAGATTTAAAGCTGATGCCGGTAAAAATAATTTTAAGGAAAGTTCTAAGAGCATAGCTAAATTGACTGGGTCTGGGAGTAAGCAATAGCTGAGATACAATAGGAAGGCCTGATTAAAAAGAACACCTTTTCTGAACTGTTTTAAGTGAAGAATAAACAGGCTGCAAATGCTTGTGTAAATGACCATCCATAGTATGTATAAAGCCGAAATCATCAGTAATGAATGGAAGATG
Source organism: Salinimicrobium profundisediminis (assembly GCF_026241755.1). Lineage (GTDB taxonomy): Bacteria > Bacteroidota > Bacteroidia > Flavobacteriales > Flavobacteriaceae > Salinimicrobium > Salinimicrobium profundisediminis. The sequence goes on along the minus strand of NZ_JAPJDA010000021.1, from coordinate 29,662 downwards.
ACCTCACAGCTAACCCTATTGCTTGTCTGAAATTTTTGATGGCCAGTTGTACCTGGGCTGGTGTGAACCCGGTAGCAGGCAGTGTCATACCAGCAGTTCTGAGTACTTTAAAAGCTAACTGTCTTTCATTCAGTGGTAACTTCATAAGTCTTGAATAATACAGCCCGGGATTATTTTGCAGCTCTTTCCTGGAAGTATATTTTTCTACAAAATTTCTTTGGTACTGAAACATCCTGTCAAAAGTCTTTTCTGCACTTTGAAAGAACTGATTCCTGTCAAACCCCCTTTTTACTGTCCTGCCGTGCATCTCAACAGCAGAAGACCTGTATTTGCTGCCCGGAGAAAGGCTGTAGCGGTTCGTGGCATCTTTCCGACTGACAATTACATGAACATGGGTTTGAAGTCCTGGCTTCAGCATCCCTTCTTTAATATAAGCTTTACCAATTTTGTGTGGGATTTCCTTTTTAAGTTGACTGATTTCTTTTTTTATCTTTTGAAGATCTCCATCCATATCTCCTCTCCTGATTTTTACCAGGTCATGTTCTAATTTTACTAACCTCTTGATGTAGGGGCTGTTCTCTCTAATTTCTTTATCGTAATAATGATAACTGCGCTGATATTCTATTTTTGCGAAAAATTTGAGATTTTCTATACTCACTGGTTTTCCCTCAATCTCCCGGTTAAAGGCTTTAGCATAATCCTTCATGACCTGTAAGGTGTATTCCCTTAGAGACGCTGAGTTATTCTGGATATGCCTGAGTTCATACTGACTGGGATTAATGGTTAGAGAGTAATACCTGGGTTCAGTTTTCCTGAGTTTAGCCGCATTGGCATCTATTTCTCCAATTACCTGTTGCTCCGAAATTTGATTTCCGGTTTGGTTAAAGAAATAACTCATTTTCTCAAGGGGTTGATCCCGATTCTCCTTTTCAAGATAAGTCACAAAGTCAGCAACACTACTGGTGAAATTGCCTCCTATTTTTTGGGGGGAGATGGTAAGGTACATTTCAATAGGAGTTTAATTTTCTTTTCATTCTTTCCAGCTCTTCTCCTGCCATTTCAAGCACATATCTATCGGGACCAAACGTCCTCTTGTCATAGATTACTTTACTCAGTATATACTCAAGATCCTTTTTAATCTCCTCGTAGACTCTAATCTCCGAACCGGACAGATTTTCTTTAGATTTTACTGAAGTAGCTCTTTCCTGTGTAGGAGGCAGTGGAAGACGGGTAGAAGGAACAGAAGTTGCCTGAGCAGGATCAAAAAGTAGCTGTAACATCGCAAGAGTAGGCTGGGTTTGGGTTTTTTCTATTTCCTTTATTATAGCTACTATAGCATTAAGCCGCTTTTGTATTTTTTCATCCAAGGCTGGTAAATCTATTTTAGCTTTATGACGGGGCGAAATCTGGTACTTCTGAAAATAATCCAACACAAGCTCCAGTATTTCCGTATTTGATCCTCCCGTCTCCCTGCAGAATGCACGAAACCTTCTAGCGGTTTCTATTTTAATACTAATGGTGGAAAATGTACTCATTCAGCGCGTCTGTATTCAGGTTTCGGAAATATTAAAATAATATTTCCGAAACCTGAGTATTTATCTCTTAATGAACTTTAAGAACTACTTCCACCGCATTTAGCGGATTCCCTAATAAAATGTTAGTTTAATTGCATAAATGATGATGAATATCGTAGGGATCTAATAGGTATTTTGTAAAAAAAAACCTTTTTGTGGCCTAGTATAGCACATTTATCCAAAGTTCCGTAAATGGATTACTAAAGAGAGTTTGGCCAAGGAAGCTATTCAGGTTCTAACTCGCAATATAGTATCTCTTAGATTTTAATTTACAGGCCTGATTCCTTTGTTAGGTTGCTTGTATAAAAGAAAAGAGAGTTGAATATTAGAATCCAGATAGTTATTACTGAACCAATTTTTTTAGTTGTTCATGATACTCCTTATTTTGATCGCAAATAGATATTCGTAGTGTAACATAATGGTCTGTTTATTTTTCGCTATCGTTCTCGTGGAGTGCTATTTTTTGTGTAAATTTTCAGTATTAAATTTATATGAAAAATTATAGAAATCTTTTGTGGGCTGTCTTTTCTGTCCTACTACTTTTAAATCTCGTTGGCTTTTCCATATCTGATAACGAGGTTTTCAGTTGGCTGAGACTTTTAGAAAGTGTTGTTCTTTTATCATTTTTATTGAGGCAACATCTTCTTAAAGATATGTATATAATAGGGGCCGCATTTTTTTTCGTTATACTTAACGTATGCGTAATTCATTATGAAATTCCTGTTTTTAGAAGAGGATATTATTTAAGTGGAATATTCTGTTATCTTTTTCTTGTACTTCATCTTTGGCCAGAATTAAGAAAAATTAGAATTTCTCTTTTGGAAAAAATCATTTTTGGAACGCTCTTTCTCCTGGACGGTGCATTGGTTTTTTATTTAAAAGATATCATTCGTGAGAAATTTAATGATCTTTTCGTTGAGCATCTTTTTCTTTTATATGGCTGCTTAAGTATTCTTTTAATTTTAGCAGCAGTCTACTACAATAATTTGTACAACAATCGATCTTCTTTATTTTTCATAAATGCAATCCTTTTTCTGGTTATTTCTGATGTAACATTGTTTATTGCGTATTATATGGAATTAAATTTGTTTTATTTCCCTTCTGCTCTTTTATATTTGTTTGGGATTACATGTCTAATCAAGTTTTCTGTTATCCCCAAAAAAGAAGATTTGATTCCAATTTTAAAAGGTTAACTTTCCACTCCTGAAAAACTCCTTGTCGTGCACTTTCTGATATTTTGAATTTTTCACATTGTTTCAATGGAAAATTTAGATGCTAAAATTTCTTCTTATTATTCAGTTGAATCATTAAGATTCACCATTATTACTTAAGCAGGAATTGAAGCATATCTTTTTTGGGAGAGGGTCAAGATGAGAATTATTAAAGAGAAGTAGAATCTTGTGTATAAACAAAAAACCTGTATCAGTATAGTACATTATATCAACAAGTTTTTCTTCAAGCCATCTTTCACTAACTTTTATATCCAGATGGTTTTAAAACTGAAATAATATGGTCATCATTCACAGGTATTTTTTATTTGCCGTTCTAATTAGACGCAACGACATCTGAAGCATTAATTACAGTCATTTGTGGAATTTCTTGTTCTTTTTTTTTCATTTCTGCCGTAATGGTTATTATCTTTAATTACCTTATCTGTAGCAATTTTGATCTGAAATTCCAGGGAATATAACAGGCTATTGGCAGTAATAAGTAATTTTTTTTATTTTAATCACTTAATAATGTTCAAAACAGCCAACACAGGCAAATGATCTGAAGCGGACGTTTGTATAACCCTATGTTCTTTTATAGCAAATAACTTTTTTGGTTTATATGCAATGAAATCTATGGCTTTTTCAGGATCATGAACTGGGATTGTTGGTTCACATGTACTACAGGTCCTGGTAAAATTCATATCCAAAATATTAATGACTTCTGAGTCTGGAGGTGCATTAAAATCTCCTGCTATAATCATTGGCAGTTTTTCTTGTGAAGCAAGATTTACAATTTCTTTTATTTGAAGAAGCCGATCAAAATCCTTTTTTTGAGCATCTAAGTGTGTACTACCAAAACGAATAAAAGTATTATCAGGAAGTGAAACTTTTACTGTAGCCAATACTCTCGGTTCACCATGAGTGCCGAAAGCACTGGGAAGCAGGTGGATTCTCTCTTCTGAAATTTGGTATTTTGAGAGAATTGCGACTCCATATTGTCCACCATCAAAATCTATTGCTTTACCGAAAAATACATTCATTTTAAGCTTTTTAGCAATTATTTCTGCTTGGTTTCCCTTCCCTGATCTTCCTGTATTGACATCGATTTCTTGCAATGCAACAATATCAGGATTTTGTTTTTCTATTGTTTCAACGATTGCCGAAATATTAATAGAATCAGGAATTGAAGGAGGGTTCGCGTGATGTATGTTGTAGGTCATCACCCGGAGACTTCTATCTATTCGATCTTTAGGTGCCGCGCTCTCTTCTTTCGGTTTACTAGTTCCATCTCCTGGTTGAAAACTAGGTAAAATTGAGGCCGTCGTGAAGACAGCCCCCAATAGTAGAAACAGTGAAAAATTTTTCATAGTAGTCGATCAATTACAATCTAAAGATTTTTTCCAGATAAACTTTGCTATTACAGGAAAATGATCTGAAATAAACCACCTTCCTCGTTGTCCGTCCAAAACATGATATTTTTCCGGCTGTAATTTCTTTCCTTTGTAGAAGACATAGTCTATTCTGTAACGATCCCCACTGGCTTCTACGTCCCAACTATTAAAGGTATAACCGGGAGAGTAAATTTGTTCTTCGGGCAAGTTGGAAAAGGTATCTTCAAGCTTATTGTCCAGCAGAACGTTATAAGGTTCTGAGTCTGGTGCAGTGTTAAAATCGCCTGTTAATATGACTTGCTCCTCTCCTGCAATGGCCTGCATTCTTTTACCAATCAATTCAGCACTGTTTTTTCTTGCCGCTTTCCCCCTATGATCAAAATGAGTATTGAAAAAGTAAAAGGTTTCTCCTGCCTTTTTATCTCTGAACCTTGCCCAGGTAACAATGCGGGGCAAAGCGGCGTCCCAACCTTTTGAGGCTGTTTTATCCGGAGTTTCAGACAACCAGAAAGTGCTACTATCCAATAGCTCGAATCTATCCTTGCGATAAAAAATGGGACTGTATTCTCCTTTTTCACCTCCTTCTCTGCCTTCCCCAACAACTTCAAAGCCTGGGAGCAAAGATTCCATATCTTTTAATTGGGTATGGGTGACTTCCTGGGCACCAACGATGTCCAGTTCAAAGAATTTTATGCTCTTAGTCAGCCAATCTTTACGGTTCTCCCAAATATTGATACCGTCCTCAGAGCTGTTCCATCTTATATTATAAGAGGCAACGATTAGATTTCCATTATTGTTCTGTGCAGTTACATTTATAGTAAGAAGCACCATTGCAATGATTAGTAAGTTTTTCATTCCCATCCTGGATTTTGTTCTAAATTAGGGTTCAATTGTAGTTCGATACGTGGAAGCGGATAAAGGTAATCCTTATTCTCATTGAAAGTGCGATTGTCGAAATCCGGATGTGGCTCTATTAGGTTGTTCTCATCAAGAAATACATCTGAACCTATTTCATAATACTGAACTCCCGGAACAAGCTTGTCTGGACGCTCTCCCTGATACAACACCACGTTGGTTTCACCATCTCCGGTCAGATCATATTCGCCTGGACCGGGAAAATACATGCCTCGAATGGGTTGCGTTAAAGTTTCTCCGGCTTTCCAACGTACGACATCATCCCATCTGAAGTTTTCCATGTAAAGTTCAATACGTCTTTCCCGTCGGATTTCCAGGATTACTCCTTTGTTATTTTCGGCTACACCAGGATACTGATCAGCCATAAAAGGATCAGGATTACCATTGGCAGTTTCCAATGACAAATGGGCCATACCCACTCTGTCTCTCAGCAGGTTGATCGAATTATCCAGATCTTCCTGGGTTAGAGTACCAAGTTCTGCCTTCGCTTCCGCGTAGTTCAGAACAACTTCTGCAAACCGGAATAAAGTGAGATCTGTTATAGATTGTCCATTTGTATCATAAACCGGTTCGGTGACGTATTTTGTAATCTGGTATCCTGTAACAGTGGCCCCTAAATTTGGTGCCAGTTCCATGGACTCACCTTTTCTGGTGTAGCCGGGGGTCCGGATGGTTTGGGAAAGCCTTGGGTCTCGATCTTTCACCTCTTCTGTAAAAAATAATTGATTGTAATTATCTTGATCGGTGAAGCGGGACCCATCTCTGTACAGGTAACTATTGACCAAATCTTTAGGCATTCCAGGTCTTCCGTAAGAGGAGGTGGTAGTATAGTAATTGACATTATGTCCTATATTCAATGCTTCAGAATATGCCCGTGCAAGAATTATTTCAGTACCTATGGCTTCATGAGAATTGAACAGATTTGCATAATCTTCTTCTGGCTTTCCTGTACTGTATATCCTATAGGGCGAACTATTGATCAGCTCCTCAGAGGCTGCCACTGAAGCTTCAAGGTATTTTTCGTACCCGTCTATACTTCTGTATTTTTCATAAGTGCCTTCATAAAGTCCAACTCTTGACTTTAAAGCCAATGCTGTGTATTTGCTGACCTCGAACATGTTCTGGGCTGCTTCCATGTTTGCTATAGCCCAATCCAGGTCTTCCAGGATTTTATCTACTACAAATTGACGGGAATCTCTTGGCTTAGTAAGGGCTTCTTTATCTGAAGGGTCTATAGTCGAGTCATACCATGGCACCTCTCCGAAACGTTGTAACTTCTGGAAATAAAAGTAGGCCCTGAAAAAACGAGCGACACCTCCGTAATGGTTCTTGGCGGCTTCATCATCGCTTCTCGTATAATTTTCAAGAAAAAAATTGATATCCCGTAGATATGCCCAATCCCATCCTCCTCCGGATGTGGGAACCAGGCGTGTTCCCCTCATCTCATCACTCAATTCATTTTGTATGATATTATCGGTTCTTGAATCGCCGTTGTAGATGGAAGTATGAGGTAGCATCCTGTAGAATCCGTTGGTGTATAGTTCCAGGTCACTGGCCGTTACAAAGAAGTTTTCCGGAGTAACCTCTGATAAGGGTTCTTTATCCAGGAATTCTTCGCTACACGAGAACAGAGTACAGCACAAAACTGCAAGAAATAATATATTTTTATAGTTCATAGGGCTTGTTTTAGAATTGGAATGTTAATCCCAAAGAATATGTTTTGGTAAAAGGAACTGTTTGGGCAGTACTTCGGTTGGAGGAAGTTGTTGGTTGGTTTAAATTAACTGAATTACTGGCTGCTTCCGGATCAATATAGTCTGTTAGGGGAGAAAATGTGAATAGGTTCTCTCCACTGAAATAAACCCGTAATTTTGTGGCAGGAACCTGAGAAATGATCCCTTCTGGTACCGTGTAGCCAAAGGTGAGGTTCTTCAACCGCAGATAGGCTACGCTTTGAAGATATCTGTCATTGACCTTTTCCAAGGATCCTCCCAATGCTATATATCCATAATTCCTTGGGAAATAGGCGTTGGGATTTTCAGGAGACCACATATTATCCGCAAGATCTTTTCTGATAAAAGAATTGTATGGCCTGTTGTAGGGGCCCCAGAAAAGTCGCGAGTCTGAATTGGGATACCAATCCTGTTTGCCTACACCCTGGAAGAAGGCCGAAAGATCAAATCCTTTCCATTCCGTGTTCAGGGTTAAACTGTATAAATATCGTGGTGCTGAGTTACCGATTATCTCCCTGTCTCCGGGATCATTAACCGTATTTTCTCCCTGGTTTACGACACCATCTCCATTGAGATCCAAATATTTTACATCACCCGGCTTTAATCCTCCTCCTGAAGTGATACGGTTGGACACAAAACTCTGATCTGCATGATTTGCTATTTCTTCTTCCGTCTGAAATAATCCATCTATACGATAGCCCCACAGTTCTCCATTGGTCATTCCTTCATAAAAATCGATTAGGCTTAAATTGGGATTTTCAAATCGTGTGATTTTAGTTACTGAATTTGACAAGTTTCCGGTTAAGGAAAATGAAAAAGGATCATTGGACAGTTCAAAAGAATCTCCATATGTCAAAGAGAGTTCAAAGCCCCGGGTTCTCAGATCTGCTGCATTTTCAAGTGGAGAAGCTGCTCCGAGCACTGCAGGTAAGGTGGCTCCCGGCACCAGCATTCCTTCGGTGTCCCTCTGAAACCAGTCGAAGCTCATGAAGAACCGGTTGTCCAATAGGGCTATGTCTGTTCCCAGATTTAAAGTACTAACTTCTTCCCAGGTTATTTCCGTGGGATTCAAAGCTGGTGATTCAATAAAATTGAGTCTGCTTCCATTCATTACGTAATCATACAGACCATTGGGAAGTGTGGAGAAATATGCGTAGTCATTTATGTTCTGGTTACCCAGTGAACCGTAAGAGACCCGCAATTTGAGCATGTTAATATCCTTCTCAAGATCACTAAAAAAACCTTCTTTGTTTAACAACCAACCTGCTGATGCAGATGGAAAGAATCCCCACCTGTAGTTGGATGGAAATCTTGAGGTTGCATCATATCTTCCGTTAAACTCCAGTAGGTATTTATCCTTATAGTCATATGAAAGGCGATAGAATAATCCTTGCAAGGCCCATTCAGAGGCACTCCCTCCTGCAGAAGGGTTACTGGTGGCCAGTCCGAGGGAATTAAGGTTGTCGGAGATAAGATTTTGTTTTCCTGCTTCAATGCGTTTTATCAGGAATGTTTCATGGTTGTACCCCAGTACAGCTTTTAAATTGTGGTCTCCAAAAAGTCCTCTATACTCCCCGTAAACGTTCAGGGCATCATACTTGCTTTCCGACCTGTACTCGTTTAGATAGTCATACCCCATCAGGTCTATTTGACCGGGATAAATGGAATAGGGAATCCGGGTGGAACGTTCAAATTGGCTGTAGTTATTTCTCCGTATCGCATAGCTTCCGTTAATTTTTAGGGAAGGAAAAAGTTTTAACTCAGCTGATGCTATATTGGAAAAGCCATTATCATTTGTCTGTTGTTTAGAAGTTCCCTGTAATAAAGAAGCGTAAATGCCGTCCCCAATAGTATAGTTGTTCAATTCTGTTCTCCACAAGGCAGTACCATCGGGATTTGTAGGCATGTACGAAGGCAAGGCATGAACCCATATCATGCTTCCCCAGACGTCACGATAACCGTATTGGGTTCCTCCATGCTCTAGATCTTCGGAGCTATTGTATTGCATGTTATTGGAGAATTTTAGCCAGTCGTTAGCTTGAATGTCCAATTTACCTCTGAGATTGTATTTTTGGAATTCATCGTCCTGGACCTTTAATATCCCGGTAGACTGGAAATTGCGGTATGAAAAATATGCCTGGATCTTTTCAGACCCTCCCGAGACTGATCCTGTGTAGATCTGTGAAGGATATCTTTTCCTGAAAAAAGTATCCCACCAGTCTGTATGTCCATAATGTACATATTGTTCCCGTCCATTTCTTTGGTCAACAATAACTCTTGCTAATGACGGATTTTGAGATACTTCAAGTAAAGCCTCCATGTCGGCTTCAGAATAACCGGTATAGGAAGCTCCACTGTTATTTCTGAAGGCTTCATCAACAATGGATACAGCCAAATACGGATCAGTAACAAAATCCGTGTTCATTGTTGGGCTGCTAACAGCTATAGTACTTCCAAGATTGACCAGGATGTTTCCCTCCTTTGCATTTTTAGTGGTTACCAGCACCACACCAAAAGCAGCCCTGGCTCCATATATAGCTGCAGATCCTGCATCCTTCAGAACGCTTATGGATTCCACGTCATTGGGGTTCAGGTTACTCAGGTTGCCCTCAACTCCATCTATTAAAATCAATGGCTGGCCTCCATTAATAGAGGTAAACCCACGAATGTTGATCCGGGGTTCAGCACCGACTTTACCTGTGGATTGGGTGACGTTCAGTCCAGGACTGAGACCCTGTAAACTGGAAGTTATATCGGCTACAGGTCGTTCTGCAATATTTTCCGTATTCACAGTGCTGACTGCGGTGGATAAATTCTCTCTGCTGGTTTTTCCATACCCCACCACAACAACTTCATTAAGGGCTTGAAGGTCCTGTTCAAGAGTTATTACAAATTCAGTTTGAGAACCAATTTTTCTTTCCTGAGATTTAAAACCTAAATAAGAGAAAACTAGTGTATCACTTTGACTTGACGCGGTTAAGCTGAATCTCCCTTCAAAATCTGTTACTGTTCCTATCGAAGTACCTTTAATCTGAACTGTAACTCCGGGCAAGGGTAAGCCTTCCTGGTCTATTACCTTGCCCTGAACAACTTGCTGAGATGCTTTAGAATTAAAATTTTGGATAATATTATTAGTATCGGACGCAAAAGCTTCCGGTATAACTAAAAGAAAATACAACAAAATGAAGTGTTTCTTTAAGAGTAATCTTAAAAAAAATTGTATGTTAGTGTTCATTACAATTTGGCTAAAATTTGATTTTTGTAGTTAAGTTTTGGTTAGCCCAATCTGTTGCAGCAGAGTGGGCTTTTTTTTTGGCTAATTCTTATTTGACTTTCTTCTTATAAGTAATCTGTTTAGAGATTATTTTTTCTGTTTTCGTTTCTGAACTGATGAATGCAAAACAACCGAAAACTACCTTTAAGTGAGTTTGCTTTAGATTAAGAATTGATTAAGAAAAGTTTATTGGGTAAAAAGTGGAGTATTTCAATTTTTCATAATACTAAATGATAAAACAAGAAATTAAGGATTATATATCCCCTAAAAATGATAGAATATGTGTTCCTTTTAACTAATAAAGAAATAGAAAGGAATTGTAATTTCTCATAACCGGAGAATATTGCATGGTCTAAAGCCGCTCAGCACATTTCCGCTGCATTCCACAGAAAAAGCTCCATTTCGGGAAAAGAGCTTCACTTTAAAACTTCCTGGACATCATCCCCAATTTCTTTTTTTCACTACGCCGGAAATTCATTTCTTCTGAAGGCTGCGCTACACTACATAATTGGGGATGAAGTCCGCTCAAAATGGATTTTCATATTATGGCTTTGGTGCCACTTCCAGATGTTCTGTTCTTCCCCTAAGCCTTTTTGAATCCTCCCGAGCCTGCGCTGACCTCACCTTTTTTGTAAGCAAAGTAACAACATTCGGAAGTTGACGGACTGCATAAGCCAGTCGTACCTCCTTTTTATAAGTCCTTATCAATTCCGAATGTTTAAAAATCATACAGCAACAAAAAAGGTAACAGCGAAGGCTCTATGGGAAGTAAATCAAAAAATAGGAAAAATGAAATCAAACAACAACATCAAAAAGGAAGCGGCACCAAAGAAAAACAAAAAGGAAAACGCTCCGGATATAAAAAGTAAATCCATTATTAATCTTTAAATATTTAATGTTATGAGAACTATTAGAAACAAAGTGCAGCTCATCGGGAACGTAGGAAATTCACCCGAAACCAGAACCCTTGAAAATGGCAAAAAAGTAGCTTCTTTTTCCATGGCCACCAATGAATTTTATCACAATTCACAGGGTGACAAGGTTGAACAAACTCAGTGGCACCAGATAATTTGCTGGGGTAAAACCGCTGAAATAGTGGAGAAGTATGTAGCTAAAGGAAGAGAAATTGCCGTAGAGGGAAAACTCTCCAACCGCTCCTATGAGACTACAGAAGGATCCAAGAGATATGTATCTGAAATTATTGCCAGTGAAATTCTTTTGCTGGGCACTGCTTCCACTAAAGCTTAAAAATCAAAAGAGGGTGCATATGTCCGTTTGCACCCTCTTTGAAATAATCGCATTAACATCTAAACTTATGAAAACTAAAGTTAATGAAATATCTCTGAAATACCTCGGCAACATGAGAATAAAGGAATCACCAAAAATATCTTCTTCTAATGATGCTTTTGAGAAGTTCTATTGCCAATGGAACTTAAACCACATCGCCATGCAGGAATGTTTTAAACTGATGCTCCTCAACAATGGAAACCGGGTGAAAGGTATAGTTGAAATATCCACCGGGGGTATTACCGCTACTCTGGTAGACCTGAGAATCCTTTTTGCAGTAGCGCTTAAATCATTAGCCACTGCAATTATCGTAGCTCATAATCATCCTTCAGGAACTCTTTTGCCCAGCCAGGACGATAAAACCCTGACCCGGAAAATCAAAGAGGCAGGTTTGCTTCTCGATATAAAACTCCTGGACCACCTGATTATTACTCCGGAAGGAAAATACTTTTCATTTGCCGATGAAGGAATTTTATAAAAGAACAAACCCATGACAGGCCGGAGATGATCCGGCTTTTTTTTGTAGGAAACTTTTGACTGCTCCAGATGGTCAAAAACTTATAAGAAGCAGCAATTTAATTAGCTGGTAAAAAGGAAAGCAAGAGGATAACACGCTAAAGCGATGTTATTTAATTAAAAAAATCTGTATAGTGCTGATATACAAATAGTTTTATTCGTTATATAATATTGTCTTACCTAGAACTTTAGAGTAGGGGATACAGTAAAATTTTCTGAGCCCTTATGTGTACTGGTTTTGATTAATTAAACGATAATTAAATCCTGATTATGCAGTTTTTATAAGAATATTTGGTATTCCACCTAGTGTTAGAACCCTTAGGCAACTTCTGAAGCTTTGGCAGGTACACCATAAATTAGCTTCATGTATTTTCTATTATGTATAAATAGTAGCTCTGGAATTTCACAGGCAAGATTAAAAAATATGAGGGTTGTAACTTTATATTTTCTACTTGCACAATTTTTAAAGAGTTTTTTTGGCGTAAACATAATGTGAGAATATCTAGGCCTTAATTCTTATGTGTTTTGTCTATTTATTTACAAAGGCATTTCAGCTAATTAAAAGTAGGTGAACTCATACCGTGTATATGCTTTAAATTCAGTGAGTGTCTGTGACCTCACCTAACGAGTGTTCTGTAATCTGTATATTTGCCCCTAGGGTAAGCAACCAAAAGGGTAAACCCCGATTAGAAACCGGGGAAGCGTCCTCAATCAGTTCTTGATTATATACGAAAAAAGGGGTATATAAGCTTAGGAATGCGCAATAGGAAGTAAAAGCAAAAAGTTTCATAGAATTTTAATGCTATCACAGGATTAAATCAGCAAATCTAAAGGGATATCTGAAAAAACTTTCTAAGTCTCTTGTCACATGTTGATATAAGCTTTTAAATTGTATAATTTATTATTGCAAAAAAAAGATTAGTAAATTCAATCTAGCAGAAAGCCTCCTATTGAAATTTGTTACCTTTCCATTTGCTAAAAAAAAAGTAACAGCATTCAAAATTGTGGCGGTTATTTATGAGGTTCTCTTTTAATAAGCCCATATATACTTTCCCTTTTGTTTGGCGGGAAAATCGTAAAATTTAAAAAGGGCATCTGTTAAAAGTTAATCCAAATATTTGGACATTTTGGTGGAACTTATGAAGATGCAGAGGTACATTCATTTTTATGAAAACAATAGTGAAATATGTAAGGTCTATATCCATCCTCCTTATAATTCTGTTTTCTGCCTGTAGCCCAGATGAAGAGCGTGAAGGCTACTTAATAGGTTTTTCCCAGGCAATGACAACAGATAACTGGCGGAAAGAGATGAATCGATCTATGAGGATTGAAACTTCTTTGCATCCTGAACTTGATCTTGAAGTTCTCGACGCAGCTGGAAATATCCAAAAACAAATAGAGGACATAAATCTTTTAATTGATAAAAAGGTTGATGTACTGATAGTCTCTCCTATTCAATCTGCACCTATTACCCCAATAATTGAAAAGGCCATGAGTGAAGGCATATCGACTATTGTGATAGACCGCAAAATAGAAGGGAGTAATTACACAGCATATGTAGGGGCAAACAATGTAGAGGTAGGAGGGAATGCTGCAAAGTACATATTGTCTCATGCGAGCCACAAGAAGGGGAATATAATTGAAATTAAAGGTTTGGCGGGATCTTCTCCAGCATACGAACGCTCTCTGGGATTCAGAAATGTCATTAATAAACAAACCAATTTAAAGATCATAGGTACGGTTCAGGGCGACTGGGAGAAACATTCAGTTGAAGTAGGACTTAAAAAAATTCTTGATTCCACCTCTAATGTAAATTACATCTTCACTCACAATGATAGAATGGCACAGGGAGCTCTTGAGGTAGCCAGGAAAAAAGGCCTTGATGATAACATTATTTTCGTGGGAGTGGACGGACTATATGGCCCCAGTGGGGGAATCCAACTGGTAAAGGATGGAATACTTTCAGCTACCATACTTTATCCAACAGGAGGAAGTGAAGCAATACGGCTTGCAAAGAATCTGCTTCAAAATGAAGTAGTAGAAAAAAATAATATCCTTAAGACAGTGGTCATAGATTCTGTTAATGTGGATATTATGCAGAACCAGTTTAATAAGTTAAATCAGCAGCAGACGGATATTGAAGAACAGCAGGCGATCATTCGGGAACAAATCACCTCCTATAATACTCAGAACAGTCTGATTCAGCTTATGGCTTTTTTGTTATTCCTCCTGTTGATTCTTGCCCTATATAGTATTTATCTTTTAATTAGAGTCAAACGGGGAAAAAGAAGTCTCGAAATCATTAATAAAAAAATTGTGGTTCAAAGGAATCAGATTGAAAATTTCGCTAAACAGTTGAGGAAAACCAACGAGACAAAAATTAATTTTTTCACTGCATTGTCTCATGAATTTAAGACTCCTCTTACACTTATTACGAGCTCGGTAGAGTCTCTGAGTAAAGCAAAAGATCAAGACCTTGATAATTACAAATATGAGACAAGGCTTATAATGAATAATTCAAAAAGATTGTTGCGTCTTATTAATGAGTTATTGGATTTCCGAAAACTAGAGACTAGATCTTTTGTGATAAAACCAAGTCGAACAAATATATATGAGTTTTTTAAATCCATTTTTCATGATTTTAAAACAGAAGCTGCTATAAATTCCATTGATATGGATTTAAAGTGTACAAATAAGGAACTTGAACTTTATATTGATAGAAATATGATGGACAAAGTCTTTTTCAACTTGCTCTCGAATGCCTTAAAATTCACTCCGAAAAACGGAAAAATTTCTGTCCGTATTGAAGAAAGTTCCGATCCTAAAAAAATCAATATTTACGTGAAGGACTCGGGTATAGGAATTCCTTCAGGAGAACAAGAACGAATTTTTGATCCCTATTTTCAAGCAACTAATAATCTTAAACCGGGCTCAGGAATGGGCTTGTATCTAACCAGAGAATTTGTAAAACTTCATGGAGGCACGGTTTCCTTAAGATCAAAGAAAGGAACTGAGTTTTGCGTGTCACTGCTTGAAGGGACGGAACATCTAAAGGATTATATAATTTCTCAAGATGAACCTTTAAAGTATGAAAAATTAGAGACTCATATAGACTCACTGTATCCACAGGCAGTGATGAAAGATCTTCCTGGTGTTTTGGACAATGAACTGAATATACTTTTAATTGAAGATAATCTTGATTTGGCGAATTTAATTCAGAGGAACTTTCATAAAGAATACAACCTACATCATTCCGACGGAACGGATGCCATAGAGAAAGCTCTTGATATTGTGCCGGACGCGATAATATGTGATTTAAACCTTCCGGACAAAAGCGGATTTGAAATATGTAAAGAATTAAAGAATGACCTTCGAACCTCTCATATCCCGGTAATAATTCTAACCGCCCTTAACGATGAGGAATCGAGGATAAAGGCTTTGCGTAGTGGTGCGGATTTTTATATTACCAAACCCTTTAATCTGGAAGTTCTTAAGCAATCGGTGGTGTCAGTACTGTACAACCGAGAGAAATTGAGGTACTATTACACAAATAGGATTAATGAAATTGAAGATAATAAGCTCAATACCTCCGAACAGGAATTCCTGAAACAGCTAAATGAGGTTATTGATAAAAATTTACAGGATCAAAATTTTTCAGTTGAGGAGCTTTCAAATATTTTCAATATTTCAAGAGTACACTTGTATAGAAAAGTTAAAGCTATGTTAGGATTAACGGTCAATGAATATATTAATTCCCAACGACTCGCAAAAGGAAAATATTTATTAGAGGATACCAATCTAAACGTGTCTGAGATTGCTTACAGCGTTGGGTATTCTTCTCCAGGTTATTTTTCCACATCCTTTAAAAATAAGTACGGTCTAACTCCTAAAAAATTCAGAGATTCCAAAGAACCTTTAAAAGACTCTGTTTAAAATCTTTCTGATGTTACATTATTAAACTTGAGGTATCATTTTTAAAACTATAACGTTATAGCTAAAATAATTAATTGACGTAAATTACTGTTAAACAAGGTATTGTGTATTTTTAAATCCGACTTAACAAAATTATAACGATTTAGGTGATTCCTAAATTTCTTCAGGTTCCTTTCCATTTATCTTAGTTGCTGATTAAAAAATGTGGAAATGAACAAAATTTTAGCTTGGTCAATAACTGCTGCATTGGCAGGATTTTTATTCGGATTTGATACAGTTGTTATTTCAGGAGCTGACAAATCTCTTCAGGCTGCCTGGGGTACTTCTGATGCCTTCCATGGCTCAGTCGTGATGGCGATGGCCCTGTGGGGAACAGTAATAGGAGCCATTTTTGGTGGCGTTCCAACAAATAAGTTTGGTAGAAAAAATACTTTGTTATTTATAGGATTGTTATACATAATCTCTGCTCTTGGTTCTGCACTTGCCAATGATCCTGTTTCTTTTGCCGTTTTCAGATTTATTGGAGGACTTGGGGTAGGAGCTTCTACTATTGCAGCACCTACTTATGTGTCAGAGATCGCTCCACAAAAATATCGCGGGCGTCTTGTGTCTCTTTATCAATTTAATATCGTTCTGGGTATTCTGGTCGCTTTTTTATCTAATTACTTATTAAGAAATACGGGAGAAGAACCCTGGAGGTGGATGATGGGCGTGGAGGCCATACCTGCATTCATTTATACTGCATTTGTATTTTTTATCCCCAGGAGTCCGAGGTGGCTCATATCCAAGGCAAGAGAAGGAGAGGCCCGTAAGATATTAAGTTTGATACAGCCAGATGGGGATGTAGAAAAAAAGATGATTGAAATAAAGAAACAATCAGAGTCAAACTTAACGGGGGAACACATTTTTATGAAAAAGTACAGATTCCCTCTAATTCTTGCTTTCCTTGTAGCTTTCTTCAATCAACTCTCGGGTATAAATGCCTTTCTATATTATGCACCACGTATTTTTGAAGCAGCCGGTTTAGGGGAAAGTACTGCATTGCTCAGCAGTATCGGAATTGGAGTGGTAAACCTGCTTTTTACGATCCTTGGAGTGGTACTTATCGATAAGCTGGGCCGAAAATTGTTAATGTATATTGGTTCCATAGGTTATATTATTTCCCTATCTCTTGTGGCAGCATCTTTTTTCCTGAATTGGGGAGGTTTAACTGTTCCCATTTTCCTGTTCATGTTCATTGCGGCTCATGCAATAGGACAAGGAGCGGTAATTTGGGTTTTCATTTCTGAAATCTTCCCTAATCATCTACGCGCTTCAGGACAGGCTTTTGGATCTTCCACTCACTGGTTATTAGCAGCAATCATTCCCTCATTGATCCCATTTTTGTTCTCGACCATAGGTCCAGCTTACGTATTTGCGTTTTTCGCATTTATGATGGTGCTTCAACTCTTGTTTGTCATTTTCATGATGCCAGAAACTAAAGGAAAGTCTCTCGAAGAATTAAGTGAAGAATTATCCATTAGAAAAACCCCAAATAAAAAACAACAAACTATCTAAAATATGAAAAAGTATATCCTAATATTACAAATTTCTGTCCTCGCGAGTATTGGTTTGTCTTCTTGCCAGGATAAAGGTAAAGAAGGAGCAGCCACACAAGAAGAAGTGGCACCGGCACAAAGTGAAGAAGAAGTCGCATACAGACCAATTTTTCATTTTACACCGGATTCAGGATGGATGAATGATCCCAACGGAATGTTCTATTTAGATGGAACATATCATTTATTTTTTCAGCATAATCCCGATGATAATGTCTGGGGGGCTATGCACTGGGGTCATGCCACAAGTACCGATCTTATTACCTGGGAAGAACAGCCCATTGCTCTTGAACCGGATAAACATGGAACAATTTTCTCAGGAAGTGCAGTTGTTGACCATAACAACACTTCAGGTCTTGGTGAAGGGGACATTCCCCCGGTTATAGCAATTTTTACTTATCATGATGCTGAAGCCGCCGATGCAGGAAGAGATGATTTCCAGACTCAAGGTATAGCATATAGTCTAGACAAAGGAAAAACCTGGATCAAATATGATCAGAATCCAGTGCTTGGAAATCCAGGCATTAGGGATTTTAGAGATCCCAAAGTAGAATGGTTTGAAGAAGAGCAAAAATGGATTATGTCATTAGCTGTTCAAGACCATATTAGTTTTTACTCCTCACTGAATCTTCTTGAGTGGGAACACGAAAGCGATTTCGGACAAAACCTTGGGGGGCATGGAGGTGTTTGGGAGTGTCCTGATCTATTTAAAATGACAGTGGAAGAGACAGGTGAAGAGAAATGGGTACTACTTGTTAGTATAAATCCAGGCGGGCCTAATGGAGGTTCGGCAACACAATATTTTATTGGAGATTTTGATGGAACAACTTTCACTCCGCATGAATCTATTGCAGAGATTGGGGAAGAACATGACTATTGGATAGATTTCGGGAAAGATAACTACGCTGGGGTTACCTGGTCAAATATTCCGGAATCTGATGGCCGTCGTTTATTTATTGGTTGGATGTCTAACTGGGAATATGCTAATGAAGTTCCTACCGAGCAATGGCGTAGCTCTATGACCATTCCCAGGACTCTAAAATTAAATAAGGAAGGAAGTACCTATAGAATCCTTTCTTCTCCGGTACAAGAACTGAAGCAATATTATTCTACAGGTGTTGACCAAAAAGAAATAGTAGTTCAGGATAGTACCATACTTGCGGGTGAAGATATAAATCTATCAAAAGCTGTTCTAAGTTTTGATATTTCCAACCTTCAGGAGCAACGGTATGAATTCACGCTTGGGAATAGTGAAGGAGATCAATTAATTTTTGGATACTCTGGAATAGAAAAAGAATTTTTTCTAAACAGGGGGAATTCAGGTCTAACCGAATTTAAGGATGTCTTTGGTAAGGAGGTCTCGACTGCACCAAGATTATCCAATGCGGAATCTCTGAACGTTAAAATAGTTCTGGATAAAACTTCAATTGAGATCTTTTATGATAATGGAAAGACAGTAATGACCGAAATTTTCTTTCCCAATGAACTTTTCCAAACAATTACTGCGGATGGAGAGCAGAATTTTACAATAGAAAATTTTCAGATCAATCAACTAAATTTCAATTAATACAACTCCTATGAATAGTAAATTCTTAATATTATTTCTCCTACCCATTTCTATGTGGGCGCAGGGAATAGAAATATCGGGAACCGTAATTTCCGAAGATGATCAAATGCCTCTACCGGGAGTTTCCATTCAGGTAGAAGGGACAAATGAAGGTGTAGTAACAGATTTTGACGGAAATTATACCATTACAAATGTTGATCCTCAAGCCACATTGTTATATAGTTATTTAGGTTTTAGAACTGAAAGAATAGCTGTAAATAATCAAACAGAAATTAATGTATCTCTTACCATGGATGCTCAACAGTTGGATGATGTGGTGGTAACGGGCTATACATCTCAAAGAAGGACTGATATTACCGGAGCCATTTCGGTGGTAGACATGGAGGAAATCAATAAACAACCGGAACCTAATCCGGTTAGAGCTTTACAGGGACGGCTTCCTGGGGTTCAAATTACTTCAGATGGTTCTCCAAGTGGCTCTAATACTCAGGTTGTGATTCGTGGAGTTGGGACTCTAAATAATACAGATCCTCTATATGTTATTGATGGAGTACCAACCAAGGCTGGAATGCATGAATTGAACCCAAATGACATTGAGTCAATTCAAGTATTAAAAGATGCTTCTTCTGCCAGTATATATGGATCAAGAGCTTCTAATGGGGTAATTATAGTTACAACTAAAAAAGGAAGAGAAGGAAGAATGCAGATTAATCTTAATTCTTATGTATCGGCCTCTACTTATGCCAATAGACAGGAAGTGCTCAATGCAGAACAATATGGGAGAGTCCTTTGGCAGGCACAAATAAATGACGGAATTGATCCTAATTCTAACAATTTGCGATACCAGTTCGATTGGGGCTACAATGATATTGGCGAAGCTGTTCTCAACAATATTATAGTTCCGGAATATCTGGATGATGAACAAACTTTATATTCTGCAGATACAGACTGGTTTGATGAGATCTCTCAAACAGGTTTTGCCCAATCTTATGATTTGTCAGTTTCGAATGGAACAGAAAAGGGGAATTATCTTTTTTCTCTTGGATATTATGAGAATGAAGGCATCGTAAAGACCACAGAATTTAACAGGATTTCGGCAAGGATGAACAGTAGCTATAAATTGTTTAAAGATAGGCTGGAAATAGGGGAAAACTTTACCTTCAATAAAACTCATGAAGTTCAAAATCCTGGTGTTCTAGACCTGGCATTAAAAGCATCTCCTATTATTCCTGTTCGCACGGTAGATGGAGAAGGTTGGGGTGGACCCGTTGGTGGAATGAACGACAGGCAAAATCCTGTACGTTTACTTGAGTACAATAAAGACAATGGATATGAATATCATCGGGTGTTTGGAAATGCTTACGCTGACCTGGAGCTTATTGAAAATCTTCATTTAAGGACAAATCTTGGAATTGACTACAGTAATTTTTATCGCCGTTCTCTTCAAAGAAGTTATAAATCAGGTTATCTGCAAAACAATGAAACAGCAGTAAATATTGAGGACTGGAGAAGTTTGAAATGGACCTGGACTAACACAGCTACTTACGAGGTAAAAATTCAGAATCACGAATTAAGTTTGCTCGCTGGTACAGAAATGTTTAGAGATGACTATAAGAACATTAATCTAAGGAGGGAAGGTTTTGTTCTTGAAACACCGGATTATATGTATCCTGATGCAGGAAGTGGTGAAGCCTATAATGGAGGTTCTGCTACTTCTTACAGCCTGCTCTCTTTCTTTGGGAAACTGGACTACACTTTCGATCGGAAATATTTATTCTCAGCTACCATACGACGAGATGGCTCATCAAGATTTGGAGAAAATAATCGCTTTGGAACTTTTCCGGCCTTTTCTGCTGGATGGCGTATAAGTGAGGAAAATTTTATACACAATAATTATTCATTTTTTTCCGATCTAAAACTACGGCTTGGATGGGGGCAAACTGGAAATCAGGAAATTGATAACAACGCTATCTATTCTTTATATGTATCGGATTATGCTGGAGGTGATCCTACCTGGGGAACCTCATATGGAACAGCGTACGATCTCTCTGGAAGTGGATCAGG
Organism: Salinimicrobium profundisediminis; assembly: GCF_026241755.1. Taxonomy (GTDB): domain Bacteria; phylum Bacteroidota; class Bacteroidia; order Flavobacteriales; family Flavobacteriaceae; genus Salinimicrobium; species Salinimicrobium profundisediminis. The sequence continues at coordinate 8,602 of NZ_JAPJDA010000021.1, read as the reverse complement.
TTTATTGCCTTCAGGGTTTAGAGGAATACAGATTGGAAATGATGACCTGAAATGGGAAACTACTACTCAAACTAATATCGGGCTTGATTTTGGATTTTTCGGATATAAATTATTTGGAAATCTTGACTATTACTTTAAGGAAACTGAAGATATTCTGGTATTACCTCCATACCTGGGAACAATAGGTGAAGGAGGAAACAGATGGGTAAACGGGGCTTCCATGGAGAATGAAGGTTGGGAATTCGCACTAACTTACCGCGATGAAACTGAAGGAGATTTCAGCTATGAGATTTCAGCCAATATTTCCACTAACCGAAATGAAATAACTTATCTGCCAGAAGAGGTGCAGAACAGCTATGGTGGTGATGGAGGTGAGGACAATATTCTTGGGAGACCGATTAATTCTATGTATGGGTATGTTACAGACGGTCTGTTCACGACCGAAGAAGAGGTAATGAATGCTGCTGAACAAGAAGGGAAAGGCCTTGGTAGACTCCGCTACAAAGATTTAGATGGGGACGGAATTATTACCGATGATGACCGCACATGGATTGGAATACCACATCCAGATTTTAGTTATGGCTTTAACATCACACTGGGATATAAAAATTTTGATTTTACCTCTTTCTGGCAAGGAGTTGGAAATGTTGATGTAATTAATAGTCGCAAATTCCAAACAGATTTTTGGAGCGTTGATGACGTTGGGTCCAATAAGGGAGCCCGACTTCTTGACGCCTGGTCTCCCGAAAATATAAACTCAACCATACCAGCTCTAACAACAATCGACAGAAACGCAGAATCTCGGTTTTCTACCTATTATGTGGAGAATGGACGATACTTGAAATTGAGAAACCTTCAGGTGGGTTATAGCCTATCGGAAGCGGTTCTGGAAAGGATGAATTTCACGAATGCTAGGTTCTATGTAAGCGGTCAGAACCTCCTAATGATAACTTCTTCAGATTTTACTGGAGTAGATCCTGAAAATGCAGGATGGGGTTATCCCCAACCACTTACAGTAACTCTTGGATTGAACCTATCTCTCTAAAAACATTAAACTCTTTATTATGAACAAAATAAAATATTTACTCGGCATAGTTCTTTTAACTATTTCCGCTGCATGTTCAGATTTTCTGGAGGAAGATCCTTATGCGGTACTATCTGAAGAACAATTGGCAACTCCTGAAAACGTTGATGGATTTGTGACAGCAGCTTATGCAGCATTGGGTAATGATCACTATGACATTCCCTTTAGTCTTTGGCCCTATGGAAATGTCCGCTCTGATGATGCTTACAAAGGAGGGAGTGGCACAAATGACATCCAGGTTTTTCACTTCTTTGAAGTATCAGAGAATATAAGACCCGATTTTGGTGAACTGGATGCTTTCTGGTACAACAGTTTTATTGCTATTTCAAGAGTAAACAAAGCATTGGCTGCCTTGAACCAAATCGACGAAGCTGATTTTCCTAAGAAGGAAACCAGAATCGCAGAAATGAGATTTTTGAGAGGACACTTTTATTTCATGTTGAAGATCATGTACAAATATGTTCCATACGTAACAGAAGATATTCCTGTGGAGGAGTATGGGAATATTTCGAATCGTGCTTTAAGTAATGATGAACTATGGAACGCTATTGCGAGTGACTTCGAAGCAGCAGCCGAAAATCTCCCCCTTTCACAACCTGAAGTCGGAAGAGCAGATGAAACAGCAGCATATGCATACCTGGCGAAAACACGGCTCTATCAGGCTTACCAACAAGATGAGAATCACAATGTCGTCAATGTTAACCCCGAAAGATTACAGCAAGTTTTAGATGCAACAGCTCACGTAATTGGGAAACATCAACTTGAAGAGGATTTTGCTTATAATTTTCTGCCCGGGAGTTTTGAAAACGGGCCGGAAGCAGTATTTTCAATCCAATTTTCAGACAATGATGGGACACTACACGGAAGGTTGAATTTTTCAGATGTATTGGCAACCCCTCAGGGAATTGGATGTTGTGACTTCCATAAACCAAGTCAAAACCTGGTAAATGCGTATAAAGTTAACGAAGAAGGCTTACCTCTATTTACAAATTACAACGAATCAAATATTGATTTCAATAATCTGGAAAATTATAGTGTAGATCCCCGGTTATATCATACTGTAGCAATTCCTGGTCTGCCCTGGAAATATGATGAAGAGGATATCTATCAGGAAAATTGGGTAAGATCCCCAAGTACCTACGGATATACTGCTTCTTTAAAGGAGAATGTGACTGCAGATTCGGAGTATCTCGTTAACATAGATCCTTTCTATGGAAACTCGAAAAATAGAATCGAGATTCGTTATGCAGACGTGTTGTTGATGCGAGCAGAGGCTTTAATCGAATTTGGACGACACAATGAAGCGCTTCCTTTAATAAATGAAGTACGGGAAAGGGCAGATCAAAGTACTACCTTAATATCGGCTTACGCCAATAATGCTGGGGTAAGTCCTTATATAGACGGCGAAAACATCAACTGGACCCAAGATGTAGCCCGTGAGGCATTGCGCTGGGAACGCAGGTTAGAACTTGCAATGGAGGGAAATCGCTTCTTTGATCTTGTAAGATGGGGTATTGCAGGAGAAACTCTTAACAAATATTACGATGAAGAAGCCGAGGAAATCACCTATTACGAGGGCGCTTCATTTGATGAAGGTCGGGAAGAATATTTACCCATTCCACAGGCTCAGATAAACTTCAGTCAGGATGTATATGTACAAAATACAGGCTACTAAAACATTATAATTATGATCAACTTTAATAATTTAAAAGATATTGTCTTAATAGTTGTTTTTCTGGGGACTTTTATTTCATGTTCCTATGACCGCGATATCGAACCTGTAGCAGCGCCGGTAATATCTTCAGTCGACAACCTACAGGTAGAACTGGTGGGGGATACTGCCGTTGTTAGGTGGGATAATCCTTCCTACGAAGGTAACCTTACAACAAGAATTAATCACAACAAAGGGATTGAAAACATTAATGCTCCCGTCCATATATTTAAATACGGAATCATAGATGTTAATACAGATTACTTCTTCACCGTCAAGCTTCAGGATGACCAAGGAAATTACTCTTTAGGAGAAACAGTGATCCTGCATCGGGAAGGACCTCAGGCTGTAACCAACTTCAGAGGAGTCCAGGAAGGAACAAATATAAACTTAAGTTGGACCTTGCCTGAGGAAACCATATCAGGTATTCGATTAAGAGTTGATTCGGAAGAAATAAGCCTCCCGGCAGATGCCACTTCCTATACTTTTAATAATGAGACTTACAGCACTTATAAATTTCAAATTAACGCCATGGATGAAGAAGGCAATCCATCACCTTCAAAATACTTAAACTTCACTGTGGGAGCAACTAAAATTGGCTATTTGGGGACTGCACCAAATGTTGGGTCTATCAGCGATGATGACGTGATTGCTTCTGCAAACTGGCTTTTTGAAAATTATCCTGATGCTGAATATGTTCAATTTTCAGATATTGAAGAAGGGCTTGACCTGAGTGAGTTTAGGGTGCTTTGGTGGCATTATGATAATGACAGCAATAATCCAGCACTTCCCGCAGAAGCCACGAGTGAGAAAGTTGTTTCTGCTATTGCAGAATTCCATAGAAAAGGAGGTGCTCTACTCTTGAATACCCATGCAGTGCAGTATCTCTGGACCATCGGTCGTATGACCCCCAATTTCGGAACAGCTATAGGTGCCGGGGGAGGATTTGACAATCCGGATACCTGGGGGGTTAATGTCAATATTGGGCGGGCTCACGATAAAAGTTCACATCCCATCTTTGAAGGACTGAATGCCAACAATGTTGATGGTCGCAAAATAATCCCACTTATTGGCCCTGGGTGGAAAGAAGATCATAATTATGTATTTGTAGATCTTCCGGCTTATTATGGCTATGGGAATGCTGATGAAGCTGCCTATACAACCATAAGTGAAGAAAATCAAATAAATATACTTGGCACCTGGGATGGTATTGCAGATTATTTTATGATGGGAATTTTTGAAACCTTACCAAATGACGAATTTAATGGTACCGCAATAGGAATTGGGATTGGATCCTTCGAGTGGAACCAAAATAATGGGAAAAATAACTTTCAGGAAAATATCGAAGCTATTACTAAAAATGCGCTGGATTATTTAAAAGTGCAATAAATCAAAAGAAGGATATGTTCAGTAAAAATAAATATTTACTTATTGTGCTTTCATTAATCATTTTGGGCTGTACTAAGGAAGATGAAGAAAATGAGCCTTCAGTGATTAAAGTGGGAGATAATAATTTTAGACCTGCCTACCACTTCACGCCGGAAAAGAATTGGATGAATGATCCAAATGGAATGGTGTACTACAAAGGTGAATATCATTTGTTTTTTCAATACAATCCAGATGACAATGTTTGGGGGCCAATGCATTGGGGGCATGCAGTGAGTGAGGATCTGGTAAACTGGGAGGAGCTTCCGGTGGCTCTGTATCCTGATGATTTGGGAAACATATTTTCCGGCAGTGCGATTGTTGATACTCACAACACTGCCGGATTCAAAACGGGAGATGAAGATGTATTGGCAGCAATATTTACACATCATAATCCAGAGACTAATGAACAATATCAGAGTCTGGCATATAGCAATGATAAGGGGCGTAGCTGGCAAAAGTATGAGGGGAATCCTGTTTTAACCAATGAGGATAAAACCGATTTTAGAGATCCAAAAGTAATCTGGCACGAAGAAAAGCAACAATGGATAATGGTGGTCGCCGCAGGACAGGAAATCATTTTTTATTCCTCCCCGAATCTTAAGGAGTGGGAGTATCTTCAAAGTTTTGGTCATGGTCATGGGGCGCATGGAGGAGTTTGGGAATGTCCGGATCTTTTTACTGTTCGAAATGAAAATGGAGAAGAGCGATGGGCACTGCTGGTTAGCATTAATCCAGGAGCACCTAATGGAGGTTCAGGAACTCAATATTTTCTTGGTTCTTTTGATGGGGAAACTTTTGAGACAAGTCAGACAGAAACTAAATGGCTAGATTACGGTACCGATAATTATGCTGGCGTGACCTGGAGTAATGAACCGAATGGGAGAAATTTATTTATTGGATGGATGAGCAATTGGGCTTACGCACAAAATGTACCTACAACAGCTTGGAGAAGTGCCATGACCTTGCCCAGAACGCTTGAATTATCTAATAACGGTGATCTGCTTCTAAGTAAACCTGCTGAAGAGATGAGCTCAGTTTTAGCTTCTAATAGTGTTGAATATACTACTAACGGTGTAGATATTAAAAATGATCCAGTTCTAAAAACCGGGACTTTTCAAATCAATACAACACTAGATTTGTCCAAAGACAAATCTATAGAGCTCTTCTGGGGAAATGAAACGAGTGGAGTATCATTGCAGTATGATAAAACTACATCAGAATTTGTAATAAACAGAAATGATGCTGGTTATAGTTTTAACAATCTGAATAATAACAATTTATTCATTCCATACGTATTACCGGAGAGCAATGAATTAGAATTAGAAATTTGGGTAGATAAATCTTCAGTGGAGATTTTCGTAAATGGAGGAGAGCGTGTTATTACTTTTTTAATATTTCCTAATACCCCGTTTGGGGACCTTCAAATACACTCTGATTCTGAAGCAGAATTTATACAATCGCTTTACATCCAACCTATAGTGAATAAATAGAGTTGAAAAATTAGAATTAACAAGCTTAAATATGACAAAAATTAGAGCAGTCTGTTTCGGTGAAATACTATACGATGTCTTTCCCGATGAGGAGAGAATTGGCGGCGCTCCATTAAATGTTGCGGCAAGGTTGAGCAGCCTGGGGGTAAATACCCGGATGATAAGTAGAGTAGGAACCGATAAAAAAGGGGAACAAATAATCACATTTTTGGAAGAGCAAGGAGTGGATACTACCAATGTCCTCAGAGATCCTCAGTACCCGACCGGAGTGGTGAATGTGCGCCTTTCCAAAAGCGGATCGGCCACCTATGAAATCGCCTATCCGGCCGCCTGGGATAAGATCCAGGTAAAGCGGGAGAATCAACAGGCCGTAGAGGAGGCCGATATATTTATTTTCGGAAGCTTGGTATGCCGGGATGAGGTAAGCAGAAACAGCCTGTTTGAGTTGCTCCCAACAGCAAAATATAAGGTCTTGGATTTTAATCTTAGGCCTCCACACTATACAAGAGAACTTTTATGTTATCTCATCAATAAAGCCGATTTTATTAAGTTTAATGATGACGAATTATTTGAAATAGCAGAAATCCTTGGCTCCCCCTACCACTCCTTAGAGCAAAACCTCAGGTTTATAGCCGAAAGATCTGCTGCCAAAACTATTTGTGTTACAAAAGGCAGACATGGAGCAGTTTTATTAAAAGATGAGAAGCTTTACTACAACAGCGGATTCAAAATAAAGGTAGAAGACACTGTTGGTGCTGGTGATTCCTTTTTAGCAAGTCTCCTCGCTAAGCTTTTTGAAGGTGAAGCTGTGCAAGTTGCATTGGATTATGCCTGTGCGGTAGGCGCCTTGGTTGCAGGAGAAAAAGGAGCAAATCCAAAGTTGGAGCCCAATAAAGTCAAAGAGTTCATTTATGCACCAGGTTTTGAGATGAAATACAAGAGTTAAAAGAAAAAAACACGATCCGTAATGTGTGTAAATTCTAAGTAAAGGGGGGTGACTTTCATTTAAAGCTAAACCCTTCCTTCGTATCTAATCAAAAACTGATTGAGGACGATTACCCAGTTTCTTATTGGTACTGGCCCTTTTTGGTTGCTTTGCGTAGAGCCATAATACCTATTTCATTACAGCATCATCCGTTGGGAAGGACAATTCTCTTTTGACTATCTCTTTTAAGGGCGACAGCCATTTACTGTCTTATTGATTATTTTGGAGTTCTCTCCCACTTAATTAATGATTCCGGCCATCCAGATGATCAAATAAATAGGCACTAAAGTGCGGTTTGCCAGACAACAATATCATTACTGATCCGTTCTATAATTCGGGAAATGGTAGATGTAGAGATATTACATCCATAAATCTCAGAAATTTACTTCTGGATATCACCATTGGTCATTCCTTTGGCGTACAGCGATTCATTGACATTTTTGATACCGTCAATAATGTGTTCTGACGTTTGGGACCGATCACGGGATTAAAGGATCCGTACTCGTCCTGGCGAACTTTTATAATATCTTCCCCATAAGAACTGCGAACCTTCTTTTGAGTAAAGCCATTCCTGGTATTTCCTGATCCAATCTTCTGGTTCCTTTCGTAATTCAGAAGGCCATCTGGTTTACCTTTATGTATTTTCTCGAATCCTCGTTTTTGAATTTGCTGGAGAAAACTGCTGAGTTCTTCTACTGAAAATTGAAATTTGAATGCCAGATAGTAATTGATAATAAATTTGCTTTGGTTTTATATTATTTTAAAGTTCTAGTGGATTTGACTCTCACAATTAAAATACAGATGAAGAACTTCCTAAAATATTAATTGTTATATCTGAAAATCAGCATCTGTTTTTTTACGTTATTTTCACTTAGGGAAAATGCATGTTTTAGCTAAACTTTTTTTCGATGCTTAATATTAGTGAAATCCCTATTTCAAACTTATTGCGTCCAAAGAGGAATCTAACCTTTCTTTCAAAGCAGCCATGTCATCACTGATTTTTCTATCTAAAATTTTTGCATAGTGCTGAGTTGTCTGGAGTTTTTTGCTTCAGCCTCTGTTTGATTTGCGTAAAGTGAACTTCCTAAAGCTGAATTAATTTGTGTATAACTATCAGAACCTCCCAGCCAGCCATCATCGGATAGTTTGGTCGTAATGAATTCATTTTCTGAAGCTGAGGTAACAGTGGCAAGATATCCCTGCAAACCATTTAAGGTTTTTGTTGCGGCATCTGCCCTGGCCTGTTCCCAGGTGAAAGCACCACTTACATATTCGTAATAATGATCATTATCGGAATTAGATACTCCTCCTCCAATGTTAAAAACTACTTCCCTTTCAAGAACGTTGCTACTACTGGTGCGAAACTGGATATTCTGAAAAATGCTCTGTAGTTCCTGGGAAGTCATAGTTCCCGAAAGGGTAAGAACTCCGGTTGAAGCACTATAGTTGCTGGTCACCCCTGAAGGCAAAGTAAAACCAGTAGCCAACCTCAACTCATCACCTGTATGGAAGTTTTCATTGATAGAAACAGTTGCACCATCGACATTGTCAGACAGGTGAATTAGTAGATTACTATCAACTACCGTGTAATTTCCCGGTGAAGAAACTACCGTATTACCCTCACTGGGCTCTACAAGAGCATCGGGGTTTTCAATTGTAATTTGGGCATTTTTGGTAACCTCATTCCCTGCACCATCTTTTGCTGTGATGGACACTTGTTGAGATCCAACATCTGTACAATCGAAGGTAAAATTAGCTGGTGTGATAGTATAGCTACAATTATCGTTTACTGTAGAAATAAATTCTGTCGCAGGAACCGTTAGCCCATCTATACTGGTAAGTTTACGGGTTATATTTTGGAGGCTAAGAGTTGGTAGTTCATTGTCTACAACTGTCACTATGGC
>NZ_JAPJDA010000020.1:86292-87379 GCF_026241755.1 Salinimicrobium profundisediminis | reverse complement strand
TTTCTGCTCATAGCCTAAAAATAAGCAGCTATAACTTTTTATACAAAAAAGAGGCTGCCTTTTCAGACAGCCTCTTTGTCATGATTGGCCGTACGACCCCTTCGGGGTCGCATGATCGTTTCCTGTTATAAATATATAATCCCTTCGGGATGAAACTGTTAATGACCCCGAAGGGGTCAGATGTTTATAGCACGTCAGATGTTTATAGCACGTCAGATGTTTATAGCACGTCAGATGTTTATAGCATTTGCAATGTAGGAATAGATACGACCCCGAAGGGGTCGCACAACCACGCATCAAAAAGATCCGTATTCATAAGATTTTTAGTCAATGATTTTTAGAATTACAATTTACGTAGTAAATTAGATAACAATGGGTTACGTTGGTCTATCATTTCTAATCCCCCTCTAAAATTAAAATCATATTTAAAAATTAAATATGCCTGGAACCTTCTCACAGATCTATATTCAAATCGTATTTGCGGTAAAAGGCCGACAAAGCCTGATTTCGGAGCAGTGGGAAGAAGAGCTTTACAAATACATCACCGGCATAGTTACCAACAAGAATCAGAAGTTGCTTGCCATAAACGGAATGCCCGACCACCTTCACATCTTTATAGGCATGAAACCCTCCTGTTGCCTGTCTGATTTGGTCAGGGAGATCAAGAAGGCATCTAATGAATTTATAAACAAGAATAGATTCACCAGATCAAAATTTGAATGGCAGGAAGGCTTCGGAGCCTTTTCGTATTCCTATTCTTCAGTAGATAATGTGGTGAGGTATATTCATAATCAGAAAGAGCACCACCGAAAACGAACTTTTAAGCATGAATACAAAGATTTCCTGGACAAATATCAGGTCGAACACAAAGATGAATATCTTTTCGATTGGATCGAGTAGGTCCGCTACCCAGGCAAGAACAAAGACACTAATTCCACGAGTACCAGTATAGTGTTAACCAAAAGGCCATATACGACCCTTTCAAAGTCGAAAGTCTGCCTACGGGTGAGGTTATAAACATGTAAGATAGTCGATATAATGACCCCAACGCAACGGGGCCAGATGTTGGCAAAAATTATGGGATAAA
>NZ_JAPJDA010000020.1:0-86192 GCF_026241755.1 Salinimicrobium profundisediminis | reverse complement strand
GGTACGACCCCTTCAGGGTCGAAGGTTTGCTAACTTACGGTTGAGGTTATAAACGTGTAATCCCTTCGGGATTAATTAATAATCGGTATAAATGATCTCAACGCAATGGTCTGATGTTGACAAAAAACCAGGGGATAAAAGGTACGACCCCTTCAGGGTCGAAGGTTTGCTAACTTACGGTTGAGGTTATAAACGTGTAATCCCTTCGGGATTAATTGATAGTCGGTATAAATGATCCCAACGCAATGGGGTCCGATGTTGACAAAAAACCATGGGATAAAAGTACGACCCCTTCAGGGTCTAAGGCTTCCTATGAGTGAGGGTTATAAACATGTAATCCCTTTGGGATTAATTAATAGTCGGTATAAATGATCCCAAACCAACGGGGTCCGATGTTGACAAAAAACCAGGGGATAAAAGGTACGACCCCTTCAGGGTCGAAAGCCTCCTATGAGTGAGGATTATAAACATGTAATATCTTCGGGATTATTAATAATTCGGTATAAATGACCCCAACGCAACGGGGTCAGATGTTGACAAAAAACCAGGGGATAAAAGGTACGACCCCTTCAGGGTCGAAGGTCTGCCTATGAGTGAGGGTTATAAACGTTTAATCCCTTCAGGATTAATTAATTTGGTATATTGTCCCCAATGTAACGATCCGATGTTAGCAAAAAAACCAGGGGATAAAAGGTACGACCCCTTCAAAGTCGAAAGTCTTCCTACGGGTGAGGTTATAAACATGTAATCACTTCGGGATTAATATTCGGTATAATGACCCCGAAGGGGTCAGATGTTTATAGCCCAAATGTTTAGGGAATTTATTACGACCCCGAAGGGGTCGCATGTTGACCCATCACCGTTCATAATGTGAAAGAAGAAAATAAATCCGGGTTAGTTATAGCACAATCAAGACTGGAACCTGAAGTTCAATTCCTCAACTATATTTTCTATTTTTTTGTTTTTAGCTTCCCTGTCCAGGATAATCGCGGGTGCCTGCCTTACCTTGCAATCTATAATTCCGCAGCGTTCACAGGTTACGCCAACCTCCCGCCACGGGATAGCCTTATCTCCTAAAAAGTTCACTTTTCGCTCCAGTTGCTTATTAATGAGTAACCCGATACTTACACTTCTATACTGATTGTTTTTAAAAGGATCTTTAGTTGCAGATGAGATTACTAAATAGGTGGTTCCATGACTTGGATAATTGGAAATCTGCACCCCGAATTCATGATCATTTCCGCTTTTACTTATCTCTTTCAAACCTTTTAAAGAGACCCACCTTCTGCAATAATGTTCATTTGTCTCATTGGCCCGCGGAGAATGATGATGCGTTAAATGGAGTTCCTTATTTAAGATAAATTTTTCGGTTCCTTGTTTATGAGTGAACCTGAGGAAGAACAAGTTTTTTATATTAAAAGCTTTGGGCAGGATGTTGGTTAACCGCTGATAAAAAGATTCCGGGGAAGCATTGAGGGCTTCAAGCATTTGCAGGAAGTGAGCTTCATCAAATATTTTTTTTTCGAAAAAGCTTTCTAGCTGCGAGGTCAGGTTATCTTTTGGAATAATGAGTGCACCGGCAAAATAAGAGGCATAAAAGTTATTGAGTACCTGATCAAACCTCTGAAATTTAATCCACGGAAAAGTGTGCAGCCTGTCTTTTATATCCAGGTAGTTGTAAGCAATTTCTTTGGCGAATATAAAAGTGCGTTGGGCTTCGTCAATCCCGGTAGCGAGTAAAAGCGTTTTGGTTTGAGGTACAAAAACGGAGCGTAGATTGCCTAAAGCCTCATTTTTGCTCAATTCGTTGTCGTTAATCACATACCCATATTCTTCGGTCAGGATCTCTTCTAAAACTTTTGAAGTAAGAGAGCTCGTAAGATCTACCTGATAGGCTTTTGAAAAATTGAGAACCTGCTGCTCTAAATCATCAAAGTAGTTATTATTAGCTTCCTGAAATGAACGTACGGCAGCCAGGAAAAAGCTTTCCTTGCTAAAGCTGTAATGATGTGCAATTTCAATTATGGTACTTATAAACGCAGTTACTTTTGTAGGTGCGTTGGCGACTATATCTATCAGGTTACTTTCTTTAATGCCAAAAAGTTCCAGCGGAATTTCTTTTAGAATCTTCGACTGTAGTAATTCACCAATTGGTGCTAAATTTTTATCCAGCCTTAAAGAGACCATTTGGTCATATGGAACTTCCAGCTTATCTGAGAGCAGTGCTATTTTATCGGGTTTTGGATATTTTTTTCCGTTTTCAATTTCGTTAAGATATGATTTTGATAATCCCGAAAGTTTAGACAATCCAAATAGAGACAAATTTTTGTCAGTCCTTATCTGCTTTAGCTTCAGCCCAAATATGAGTTTGATATAGTCTTCTTCCATAGATCAAATATAAGGCTTTTTGCGAATCTTAATAAATTGCGAATATCTTGTTTTAGCGAACGTTCGCTTGTTTTTTAAAAAACTTTCCAGTAATATTGTCATGTAAAACGCTAAAACTATGAAAACCAAAACCTTAAAAACATCAAATTTGGAATTCTCAAATGATGTAAAAAACTACTATCCGGAAATCCTGACAAATGACGCTCTAAATTTTATAGCAGCGCTTCATGAAAAATTTAATGGGGAAAGACTTTCTCTTTTAAAAAACCGGGTAAACCAGCAAAAGGTTTTTGATGAAGGTAAGTTACCTGAATTTCCGCTGGAGACCAGATCTATTCGGGAAGGAGAATGGAAGGCAGGCAATATTCCGGAAGACCTACAGGACAGGCGGGTAGAAATTACAGGGCCTGTAGATAGAAAAATGGTGATCAATGCTTTAAATTCAGGTGCCAAAACATTTATGGCCGACCTTGAAGACAGTACTTCGCCCACCTGGCAAAATGTAATTGAAGGTCAGCAAAACCTGATTGATGCCAATAACAAGACCATCTCACTGGTAGATTCAGAAAGAAACAAATCTTACAGCCTTAACCCGGAAACAGCTGTTTTATTGGTTAGGCCCAGAGGCCTGCATTTAAACGAGAAGCACGTGCTAATCAATGGAGAGGAAACTTCGGGTAGCCTGGTAGACTTCGGTTTGTATGTTTTCCATAATACAAGAACAATGCTGGAGCATAATACTGCACCTTACTTTTATCTTCCAAAATTAGAACACTATAAAGAAGCGCGCTGGTGGAATGACGTATTTAATTTTTCACAGGATTATCTGGAAGTTCCAAAAGGTACTTTTAAGGCGACTGTTCTTATTGAAACCATTACTGCAAGTTTCCAGTTAGACGAGATCATATATGAACTTAAAGATCACATTGTGGGTCTTAACTGTGGTCGCTGGGATTACATTTTTTCATACATCAAGAAATTCAGGAACCATCCGGACTTTGTGGTGCCAAACCGGGATCAGGTTACTATGACCACTCCTTTTATGGAGGCGTATTCCAAACTCGTTATCCAGCGTTGCCATAAACGTGGGATTCACGCTATAGGCGGTATGGCTGCTCAGATACCAATTAAAAATGACGAAGAGGCCAACGCAGCCGCACTGGAAAAAGTCAGGAAAGATAAAGAGCGTGAAGTTAAAAATGGACACGATGGTACCTGGGTTGCACATCCTGCCCTGGTAGCAGTAGCTATGGCAGAGTTTAACAAACATATGCCAGATCCAAATCAACTGCACGTGACTCGTGATGACGTGAATATTTCCGAAGAAGACCTGGTAGAGATACCAAAAGGTACTGTTACAGAAGCCGGGATCAGAAAAAATATCAACGTCGGGATCCTTTATACTGAAGCCTGGCTGAGAGGTTATGGTGCCGTGGCCCTTTACAACTTAATGGAAGATGCCGCTACTGCCGAAATTTCAAGAACGCAATTATGGCAATGGCTAAAGCATGAAGTAGTGCTGGAAGACGGACGTAAATTCAATACGGAGTTATACATCGATCTGTTAAATGATGAAGCCGAAAAGATATTATCTGGTTCGGGAGAGTATTTTAATGAAAACAACCGCTACAAACTTGCTATTGAGCTTTTTGATAAGCTGGTATTATCAGAAAAATTTGAAGAGTTCTTAACGCTTCCCGCTTACAAATACATCTAAAAAAGCAATCCTGCGATTGCGGCAACAATCAGCAGGATCTAATTATTAATAATAAATAACATCTAACAAAATTATGAAAATTCAACCACAAACAAACTACCGTTCTGCATTAGAAGCTGTGAAAAAACTTAAGGAAAAGTATGGGGAAACATGGAATTCCATCAATCCCGAAAGTGCAGCCAGGATGATTACTCAAAACAGGTTTAGAACCGGTTTGGATATCGCCAGGTATACCGCAGCAATTATGAGAAAAGATATGGAGGAGTATGACGCAGATCCTTCTCAATACACACAGTCTCTAGGTAGCTGGCATGGATTTGTGGCGCAGCAAAACATGATAGCTGTTAAAAAGTACCACAAAAGCACCCGTAAAAAATACCTGTATCTTTCTGGCTGGATGGTTGCTGCCCTGCGTTCAGAATTTGGGCCACTACCAGATCAATCCATGCACGAGAAAACGGCTGTCCCTTCATTGATAAATGAAATATATGATTTCTTGCGACAGGCCGATGCGGTTGAGCTAAACGACCTTTTTAAAAGACTTGAGAAAGGAGAGGATGTGCAGGATAAAATTGACAATTTTGAAACTCATGTAGTGCCTATTATTGCTGATATCGACGCCGGATTTGGAAACGAGGAAGCGACCTATTTACTGGCAAAAAAAATGATCCAGGCAGGAGCTTGCGCTATTCAGATTGAAAATCAGGTTTCTGATGCCAAACAATGCGGGCATCAGGATGGGAAGGTCACTGTACCTCACGAAGATTTTATTGCTAAACTAAATGCCATCAGGTACGCTTTTATTGAACTGGGGGTAGAAGACGGAATTATTGTAGCCAGAACAGATTCTGAAGGTGCCGGCCTCACTCAAAAACTTCCGGTGAGTCAGGAGCCGGGAGATTTGGCTTCTAAGTATCTGGCTTTTATAGAAGCCGAAACTATCGATATCAATGAAGCCAAAGAAGATGATGTGCTCCTTAAAAGAGATGGTAAACTAATGCGCCCCGTAAGACTGGCCAATGGATTGTACAAATTTAAAGAAGGTTCAAACATAGACAGGGTTGTTTTAGATTGTATTACGAGTCTTCAAAATGGCGCAGATCTTTTATGGATAGAAACGCCCACCCCTAATGTGAAACAGATCGCTCACATGGTGAACAGAATAAGAGAAGTGGTGCCAAATGCCAAGTTGGTTTATAATAACTCGCCATCTTTTAACTGGACCCTGAACTTCCGCCATCAGGCTTATGATGAAATGCTTGCAGAAGGTGAAAATATGACCGGGTATGATAGAAATAATCTTATGGATGCAGCATATGATGGTACCGAACTATGTTTTAGGGCAGACAGGAAGATTAAGAAGTTCCAGGTTGATGGTGCAAGAGAAGCGGGAATTTTCCATCATTTGATTACCCTGCCAACCTATCATACTACTGCGCTTCACATGCATGATCTTACCGCAGGGTATTTTTCTGAAGAAGGTATGCTAGCCTATGTGAGCGGAGTTCAAAGACAGGAAATTCGTAAAGGGGTTTCCTGTGTAAAACATCAACGCATGGCAGGATCAGATCTGGGAGATGATCATAAAACCTTCTTTTCAGGAGAAAAAGCCCTGAAAGCAGGGGGTGAAAAGAACACCAGTAACCAGTTTAAAGAACAGGAATCTGTTACAGAGCGCGAACCCGTTTTGGACAAATAATACTTAAAATAATAAATGCGATATTTAAGGAGATCGCATTTATTATTTTAGAACAGCTTATACAGAAGATTAACCTCAGAAAAAAGAAGAATGAAAGGCAGAAAATTACTTATGATTCCCGGCCCCATAGAATTTGAACCTGAAGTGTTACAGGCCATGGGAATACCTACTAATAGCCATGTAGCACCAGACTTTATTGAGATTTTCGGGAATAGCCTGGAGCTAATGCGGGAGGTATGGAAATCTCCTACCGGGCAACCTTTTATCGTTGCCGGGAGTGGCACCCTGGCTATGGATATGGCCGCTGCCAATCTAATTGAACAGGGAGATCGTGTGCTGGTAATTTCTACAGGATACTTTGGCCAACGCTTCAGGGATATTATGGAACGCTATGGCGCAAAGACCACCTTTCTGGAAGCACCATTAGGCGAAGTGGTAAGCCCTGAAGGTATAGAAAAAGAGCTTAAAAGTCAGCAATATAAAGCCTTGACAATTACTCATGTCGATACTTCTACCGGAGTACTTGTAGATCCTGAACCCATTGCAAAACTAGCGAGGAAGTACAACACGCTAAGTATCTTAGATGGCGTTTGCTCGGTTGCAGGAGAAAAGATCAATCAGGAGGAATGGGGGCTTGATGTGGTTTTAACAGGATCTCAAAAGGCCATTGGTGTACCTCCGGGACTGGCGCTTCTGGTAGCCTCCCCGAAAGCTATGCATGTCTGGAAAAACAGGAAATCGCCGGTAGCCAATTATTATGCCGACTGGAATAACTGGTTGCCCATAATGAAAGCTTACGAAGAAAGAAGGCCTT
Organism: Salinimicrobium profundisediminis; assembly: GCF_026241755.1. GTDB lineage: Bacteria > Bacteroidota > Bacteroidia > Flavobacteriales > Flavobacteriaceae > Salinimicrobium > Salinimicrobium profundisediminis. The sequence goes on along the minus strand of NZ_JAPJDA010000020.1, from coordinate 79,574 downwards.
CATATTTTGGAACGCCGGCAGTGAATTTAATTGTTGCTCTTGAAACCAGCTTGAAAATAATAGCTGTAGAAGGTATCGAAAAAAGGGTAAACCGGCATTTCAATCTGGCAAAAGCCTTCCGGGCAGGTATTTCTTCCTTAAATCTCGAAATACTGCCCAAAAGCGATGAAGTAGCCGCTAATACCCTTACGGCAGCTTACTATCCATCGGGAATTGAAGGTGCTGCCTTGCTTTCAAAAATTGCTCAAAGCGAGGTGGTACTGGCGGGTGGGCTTCTGCCAGAGATAAAAACCAAATATTTCAGGATTGGTCATATGGGATCAGTTTCAGCAAATGATTTACTTGCTGTCTTGGGTGCGTTAGAACTCGCACTATTAAAATCAGGACATCAAATTGAGCCTGGAAAAAGTTTACAGGCATTTCAACAGCAGCTTTTAAAATCTGACCGATAGTTCCTTAAATTAATCTTCTAATGAAAAATACCTTCCAAAAATGACATTTTTGGAAGGTATTTTTGGTTAATAATCGGGCACGGATTACAAATCTACTCGTCACGGATTACAAATCCGCGCTAACAGTGCAACTTCTACGGAATTCTGCACATTAAATGGAAACATCTTCTGAAGCAATTTTACTGAAATTTATTTCCGGGAAGTTACTCGTCACGGATTACAAATCCGCGTCGGCTCTGTTTTGTTTCTGCGGAAATCTTCGGGAAGTAGTTAAGATAAAAAAGAGTTGTAGTCCATAAGATCTTAATCTTCAGTAATTCAGAAAAATACAGATGATTCGAATTTCAAAAGCTTAAGTTGTAAGATGATATATTTCTCATTTTTGATCGTATCTTTGCAGCCGCTTTGAAGAACCTCTTTTTTCAAAACCTCCCAGGTTTTGGAAACCTGTAAGGTTTGACGATGAAAAATTGAAGTATGAGAACAAAGTCATTAAAAAAGAACAGGATCAACGTGGTCACCCTTGGCTGCAGTAAGAACGTCTACGACAGCGAGGTGCTTATGGGCCAGCTGAAGGCGAACAACAAAGATGTGGTGCATGAGCAGGAGGGGAATATCGTGGTGATCAACACCTGTGGCTTTATTGACAATGCAAAAGAGCAGTCTGTAAACACCATTTTAGAGTATGTAGAGCTGAAGGAGCAGGGAGAAGTTGATAAGGTTTTTGTTACCGGATGCCTTAGCGAGCGCTACAAACCCGATCTTGTAAAAGAGATCCCCAATGTGGATCAATACTTCGGAACTACCGAATTGCCTGAACTGTTGGCCGCTCTTGAAGCAGATTATAAGCACGAACTTATTGGAGAACGTTTAACCACAACTCCAAAGAATTACGCTTACCTCAAGATCGCCGAAGGTTGTGACAGGCCTTGTTCTTTTTGTGCGATTCCGCTTATGCGTGGGAAACATAAATCCACGCCCATTGAAAATCTGGTGGCAGAAGCTAAAAAACTCGCCGCTCAGGGTGTGAAAGAGCTTATTCTTATTGCGCAGGATCTTACATATTACGGACTTGATCTTTATAAAAAACGAAACCTGGCCGAACTTCTTGAAAACCTGGTGAAGGTGGAGGGAATTGATTGGATCAGGTTGCACTACGCTTTCCCAACAGGTTTTCCTATGGATGTACTGGAGGTGATGAAGCGGGAGCCTAAGGTTTGTAATTATCTGGATATTCCGTTGCAGCATGTTTCTGATGATTTGCTGAAGTCTATGCGCCGCGGAACCACCCATGAAAAAACAACGAATTTACTGAAGGAATTCCGTGCTAAGGTGCCAGAAATGGCAATTAGAACGACTCTTATTGTTGGATATCCCGGAGAAACTGAAGCTCATTTTGAAGAACTGAAGCAGTGGGTGAAAGACATGCGTTTTGAGCGCCTGGGCTGTTTCACCTATTCGCACGAAGAAAATACGCACGCTTACAATCTTGAAGATGATGTGCCGCAGGAAGTAAAGCAGGAGAGAGCTAACGAGATCATGGAAATTCAGTCGCAGATCTCCTGGGAACTGAATCAGCAGAAAATAGGGCAGACCTTCAACGTTGTTATCGACCGAAAAGAAGGCGAAAACTACGTGGGAAGAACCGAACATGATTCTCCCGATGTTGATAATGAAGTGCTGATAGATGCTACCAAAATATACCTGAAGACAGGAGAGTTCTACGAAGTAAAGATCACAGATGCCGCCGATTTTGACCTTTTTGGAGAACCGGTGAATGTGAATATCGAGAAGCCTAAGCGGAAGGAACTTTTTAAAAAAGTGATCCAGTAATTAGAAGGTAGATTTTAGAAGTACAAATTAGAATTAATACAGGGGCTAAACCTGAAAAGCTATTTGACTTTCTGGTTTTCTTAAACAGGATTTTTGCCACGAATCCACGAATAAATTTTTTGAAGTAAAATTTTAAACCTAACAGGTCACAAAGACCTGTTAGGTTTTTTTTATACGGGAGGTTCTAAACGAAAAAGAGTTATTATTGTATAGAAGTTTAGCTCTTGCCTATGATCAAAATTATAAGAAAGCGACATTTCTTCAGGCAACATTATAACCTGATCCTGGGTTTACTGTGGCTCAGTATTGGAATTGCTTATTATTTGGTCGAGGGGACTAAGGGTTTTAATATTTTATCTGTTTTTAACCTGCTAATAGGATTAGCATACCTGGCAATTCATTTTTATCAGAGAGATCGCAATCAGGAATTTATTGCCTGGAATGAGGAGCAGGTGATCCTGAGCAAATTGCAACTTAAACCGGTAACCTATTCCAGAACCCAGATTAGCAGAATCACAATTACTAATAGCTATTTTATTCTCCATACCAATTCAGAGACTCCCGGAGAAACAATGGAACTTACAGGCTATAGTGAGAGTGATCTTGATCTGCTAAAATCCCGGTTTCCTAATCAAAAGATTTCAGCGTAATTTTTTATGAGGATACCGTTCAAAGAGATCCTGAAATAAATTCAGGTTGACTGGGATTTTTCAGGAGTCACGCTTAAATATTTCAACATCAACGGATAAAACCTAACAGGTCTCAAAGACCTGTTAGGTTTGTGGTGTTTAATAGTATTTAAAAGTTCCCGTAAGACCTGCAAGGTTTTCAAAACCTTGCAGGTCTTAAAACATCTCAGTACTCAATACTCACTTCTCAATACTATGCAATAGTGATCTCATCTGTCAAATACACCTCCTGCACACTTTGCAGGATCTCAACGCCATCTTTCAACGGCCGCTGAAATGCCTTTCGGCCCATAATTAATCCGCTGCCGCCGGCGCGTTTGTTGATCACAGCTGTTTTTACTGCTGACTTAAAATCTGAGTCGCCCTCTGAGCCACCGCCAGAGTTAATTAGTCCGATTTTGCCCATGTAGCAGTTCGCCACCTGCAGGCGGCACAGGTCAATGGGATGATCTGTAGAAAGACTTTCATACATTTCTTCGGAATGCTTGGCAAAGTTGATGTCCTGAAATCCGAAATTGGTGGTAGGTAATTTTTGTTTGATAACATCAGCCTTGATAGTAACGCCAATATGGTTTGCCTGCCCTGTAAGATCGGCGGCAGAATGGTAATCCTTTCCGTCCTTTTTGAAGGCTGAATTTCGGGTGTAGCACCATAAAATTGTGGCCATTCCCAGTTGATGGGCTTCTTCAAAAGCTGCAGCTACTTCCTGAATTTGCCTTGTGCTTTCCTCACTTCCGAAGTAAATAGTAGCGCCAATCGCCGTCGCGCCCATGTCCCAAGCCCCTTTCACGCTTCCGAAGGGAATTTGATCGTATTTATTGGGATAGGTGAGTAGTTCGTTGTGGTTGATCTTTACCACAAAGGGAATTTTATGGGCGTATTTACGTGCGTGTAAAGCCAGGCCGCCAAAAGTGGAGGCAACCCCGTTACAACCCGCCTCAATAGCAAGTTTGACGATGTTTTCGGGATCAAAATAATCCTTGTTCTTGTAAAAAGAGGCTGCAGCACTGTGTTCAATTCCCTGGTCTACAGGAAGAATGTTGAGGTATCCTGTACCACCAAGGGCACCGTGATTGTACAACTGCGCCAGACTTTTCAACACCTGCGGATTACGGTCACTTTCAGCAAAATTTTCGACACTATTAGGTCCTGGAACTGTCAATCTCTCTTTTGGGATCTTTTTACTGGTATGCTCCAGTAAATTTGAAGCATCATCTTCCAAAATTTCTGTGATCTTATCGATATAACTCATAATTAGAAGGTTTTTATTGGCTATGAGTCTGAAGTTAAGATTTTTAAGGAAGAAGGCTTTGCTGGCGCTTCTTAAAATATGTATAAATTCAGCGATACTGGTAAAAAATTCCGTCGTCAAAAGGCGTCCAGAGGCAGGCCCTTAAATCGGCATTTTTGAGACCGTTATTGATCCAGGTATTGCAGGTGTAGAAAGAATTTAGAGATCTTTTTGCATGAAAGAAAGCATCATTTTGATTGTAATGAAGATCTCTTACGGGAATCACCCCACCTGCAGCGTTAATTTCAAAGCTCTTAGCCACATAACTTACCAGGTCGCGATATTGTTCTTCAGAAATATCTACGGAAATAACAGGCTGAGTGAATCTTGGCATTGGCTCAAAAGTGACATGCATAGCCGAAGGAGTGGGCAGGAAGACCGCTTTCATGGCTGTTGGAAAGCTGAGGTCGCTCCATTGCGGGGTGGTCTGGTAGAATTCGAGATCGCCCCAGCCAAAAGAAATGTATTCAAAATTTGCCCTTTTTGAGGGGATATGTTGGGGAGAAACCAAGGTTTCCCAATCCATTATTTGATTTTGAACCGGAAAAATAAAATCGGTATGTGCTCCGTTGGTGCGAAGGTAGATGGTGATATCTCCTCCCTGCGGCTGATCTTTATTGACCGGGATCACCGAACCTATAACGGCCGATACAAAGTAAAGCAGCATGAGCAATAAAAAGGCGAGCAGCCCTTTGGCAAAAAACTTTATGATCCTCTCCAGGATCTTCATATTTTTCTTTGCAGCAGTTCCTTTAATGCTGTTTTGAAAATTTCTATTTCATCGAGGGTATTGTAGGGCGCAAATCCTATACGTATCCATCCTCCTGTTTCCATTACCGGAAAAACTTCGGCCATGGTAGAAGCATAGAAATGCCCGTCGCCTATACAGAGGTTGAATTTTTCAGCAAAGAATTGCGTGGCTTCGCGGGAGTGAATTCCGTCGATCCTGAAAGCGAAAGTCGGTGTTTTTATAACTTCCGAAGAAGCGCGGTAAAGCGTTACTTCAGGAATAGATTTCAGGAATTCCTCCAGGGAATCCATCAATTCCTGTTCATGAGATTCTATTGCTTCCATTCCTGCTTTTAATCGCTGTCTCCGGGTATCGCCGGTTCCTAAACTTTCGAGAAAACCAATGGCACCGCAGAGGCCGGCAATGGCTTCATGGTTTTGAGTTCCGGTTTCCAGCTTATACGGAATTTGATTGGGAGCCGGTTGTAACTTTGGAATTTCCAGGGTCTCAAAAATGGCTTTTTTGATAGCCGCTATTCCCAGGTGTGGACCGAAGAACTTATATACCGAACAGAAAAGAATATCGCTCTCGAGATCCTGCTTGTCAACCAGAAAATGCGGTACTGCGTGTACAGCATCGGCAATGGTGATGGCATTTACCTTTTTTGCCACCTTAAAAATTTTCTTCGCATCACTAATGGTGCCGGTAAGGTTGGAAGAAAGCCCTATGGCTACAATCCTGGTTTTTTCATTGATAATTGTATCCAGGTTTGAAAGATCGTGGGTGAGACTTTGTTTATCAACAGGAATGAATTTTACGGTTGCGCCGGTTTCTTTTGCCAGGTGGATCCAGGGATCTACATTGGCCCTGTGATCAAGTTGAGTGACAACAATTTCATCTCCTTGCTTCAGCAGAGGCCTAAGGCTGTGGGAAACCTGGAAAGCCAGGCTGGTCATGTTCTGACCAAAAGCGACTTCTTCAGCAGAACAATTCAGTAGATCACCCACAGCTTGTTTAGCTTCCTCTAAAAGGGCATCTGTCTTTATACTGGTAGCAAAAGTGCCGTGCAGGTTAGCCATTCCGGTTTCAATATATTCCAGCATACGGTCAATGCAGGCCTGTACCATTTGCGTGCCGCCGGGGCCGTCAAAATAAATGGGGAATACCTGTTCTTTATTCCTGAAATTCAAAGCCGGGAACTGCGACCGTACCTCATCTATACGAAACTTTTTATTTGGCATGTTTTCTTCTTCTTTTATGGTCTATATAAATGTAAATGGCGTAAAGAATGGCGCCTACGCCACCAACCCAATAAAGCCCGTTCTCAAGTTTATCAATATCGGTCGAAAAATATCCTACAGCCAGGGAAAGAGGGATCATTCCGGCGTAAGTGGCTATCATGAATTTTTTGTAATCCATTTTAAAGATACCCGCAATAAAAGCTATGGCATCATTTGAGAAAAACGGGGAGATGCGAAAGAGTACTACAGTTCCTGAGCTGTAATGCGTGATCCAGTATTTCCATTTTTTCTGTTTTTTTTCACTAATAAGTTCAAATCGCTTTCCTATATAATATCCCAGGCTAGAAGCTATCCCCACGCCTATAAGATTGATCAAAACTCCCCACCAGAAACCGTATGCCAGTACCCCCACAATAATTGGGAGCCAGGAAGGAAAAATGATCAGGAACATTTGAAGTACAATGAACACGATAATGGCCAATGGCCCCCAAACGCCAAACTGCTTTACGTAATCTTTTATCCTTTCCCTGTCTTCACTCAATAATACATCCCAGGCTTCTTTTACTGTGTCCTGGAAAGGGGGATGTGTAAAATACAGAATGACCAGGAAAAGGAGGATACTTCCGCTAAGAATAAAGGACAGGTATTTTTTTATAAAGTTTTTACTCAAATCAGGTTTTAAATGGACCTACAAATTAATTACTTTTTGAACAGCCTCCGCGGTAATTAATATTATTCTAACGTCTTACAAGGGAAAAATTAAACTTTACTTCATCTTTATTTAACACGCAATAGGTAAAAACGTCGCATTTTTGAACCACAATCATATAATCTTAGTTTTTGTCGATTTAGATGTATGAGGTAAGGTTGCTCTTTAGGGGGCAACCTTTTTACTTATTAGTAATCTGCTGGTAACGTTCTCTTAACATTCAATCCTGTTCTTTGTTGCCGACAAAAACTAAGAAATAATGAAAATTACTACCGGCCTATTTTCGGTTTTAGCCTTTTTAATTTCATTGCATGTGCAGGGACAGGATCTTACAGAGAATACTTTTGGAAAGGGTCTTGTTAATGTAGTGGCAAAAGACAGCTCTTACAGTGCAAATTTCTCTTTAAGAATGCAATCCCTGTTTACTTCTGCCTGGAATATTTCTGAAGATGATGGCTTTGGAGATGTAGAAGCTAATTTCCTGGTTAGAAGAGCCCGCTTAAAATTTCAGGGGTTTGCTTACACCCCAAAACTTACTTACAAACTGGAGCTGGGATTATCCAATCGTGATATTTCCGGAGCATCAGTCTATAATGGAGATACCCCCAGGTACATACTGGATGCAGTGGTTAAATGGAATTTCTACGAAAACTTTGAACTTTGGGCAGGGCAAACCAAACTTCCCGGCAACAGGGAGCGAATTATTTCTTCCGGAAGCCTTGAAACTGTAGATCGTTCTCTGGTGAACAGCAGGTTCAATATAGACCGGGATATGGGAATACAGTTGCACCATGAAATTTATCCCGGAGGGAATTTCATCATTAGAGAAGCCATTTCTATAGCCCAGGGAGAAGGAAGAAATGTTACAGCAGGAAATATTGGAGGATTGCAATATACCGGAAGGCTCGAATTATTGCCTTTTGGAGACTTTGCCGACTATACCGGGGCCGATTTTGCCAGGGAAACAACACCCAAACTTGCGCTGGGAATATCCTATGATTATAACAATAATGCGGTGAGAACGAGATCTAACTCGGGTACCTATATGCTTACCGATGACGGATTTTTTGAGACAGATATTACCACCTTTTTTGTGGATGCTATTTTCAAATACCGCGGAATTTCGGCCATGGCTGAATATGCACATCGTGCCGCAGACGAAGCTTTTGCCACAAATGCCGATGGCACTTTAACCGGAGATGCTGTAAACATTGGAAGTGGATTTAATGTACAGGCCGGTTACCTGTTTAAGAATAACATTCAAATACTGGGTAGATATACCACCATTGATCTTGATGACCAGGTGACCCAGCTGGTAGAAGACCAGTATACGCTGGGGCTTTCAAAGTACATCGTAAAACATAAACTAAAGGTGCAGACAGATATTAATTACACCGACCTTAATCTTGGTCTTGACGACAATCTTATTTATAGACTACAATTCGAATTTCATTTATAAAAACAAATTATGAAAAGATTTCTTTTATTAACTGCAATAACTGTTTCCCTGGCTTCCTGTGGAAACAACAAAAAAGAAGATTCCAAAAATGCCATTTCTATTGATGGTTCCAGTACAGTTTATCCTGTAACTGAAGCTATTGCTGAAGAATACAGGGCAGAAGCTCCAGATGTTGATGTAACCATAGGAGTTTCGGGTACCGGTGGTGGTTTCCAAAAATTTGGCAGGGGCGAAGTTGCAATCACCAATGCTTCCAGGCCTATCAAAGAAGATGAAAAGGCAATTGCCGAATCTAACGGCATTTCTTTTGTAGAGCTTGAAGTGGCTTATGATGGTCTCGCTGTGGTTGTACATCCCGAAAATGACTGGGTAACCTGCTTTACGGTGGAACAGTTGAAGAAAATATGGGAGCCGGCAGCCCAGGGAACTATCAAGCGATGGAATCAAATTGATCCTTCATGGCCAGATGAAGAAATTCACCTTTTTGGACCCGGAGTAGCTTCAGGTACATTCGATTATTTTACTGAAGCTATCGTAGGTAAAAGCGGAAGTAGCAGGGGAGATTATACTGCCAGTGAAGACGATAATGTGCTTGTACAGGGAGTTTCAGGTGATAAATTCGGTCTGGGTTTCTTCGGACTCGCATATTACCAGGAAAATTCAGATAAGCTTAAAATGGTGCCGGTAAATGGCGGTGAAGGCTGTGTAGAGCCTTCAAAAGAAACTGTTAGCAACGGCACCTATGCCCCGCTTTCCCGTCCTCTCTATATTTATGTGAACAGTGCTTCTCTGGAGAATCCTGCGGTGATCGATTTTGTGGAATTCTATCTTGATGAAGCGCCACAGTTACTACAGGATGTTGGATACATTCCCCTTACTTCGGAAGAATACCAGGCCGAGAGGGAGAAATTTGCAGCATTCGTAAAAGAAAATTCAGCTGAATAATAAAAATTTCCGGGGCACCTGAATGCTCCGGATTACTTTACTTTTTCCATGCGAAAATTAAAAGAAACGGTAATAGAAAAGGGCCTCCTGGGCAGTGCCCTGGTAACTATTGCAGTAACTGTAGGAATAATACTGGTGCTTTCTATTGAAGCCGTAAGGTTCTTTGAAGAAGTCTCCATTGTAGATTTTCTGACAGATACGCAGTGGACACCGCTGTACACCGAAAAACATTTTGGGATCCTCCCGTTATTGTCCGGTACGCTGTTGACCTCTTTTATTGCCATCATTTTTGCTGTTCCCGTTGGGTTGTCTATCAGTATTTACATTAGCGAATACGCACCCCGAAGTTTCAGAAAAACGATCAAACCTGCATTAGAACTGCTTGCTGCCGTACCAACGGTGGTCTACGGATTTTTTGCTCTTACCGTGGTGACGCCATTTTTACAATCGTTTATCCCGGGGCTTTCAGGTTTCAACTCTTTGTCTGCCGGCCTGGTAATGGGAATTATGATCATTCCTTTCATTTCTTCTTTAAGTGAGGATGCATTGCACGCCGTACCCAATTCTCTGCGGGAAGCAGCTTATGGAATGGGATCAACAAAGCTGCAAAATGCTTTTCGGGTCCTGGTGCCTGCAGCCTCATCGGGGATTATTGTCTCTATCATCCTGGCGATATCCCGTGCGATTGGAGAAACCATGATTGTTGCCATTGCAGCAGGGCAGCAACCACGATTAACTATGGATCCTACAGTGCCCGTAGAAACTATTACCGCCTACATCGTACAGGTGAGCCTGGGTGATGTACAGCATGGTTCTTTGGAGTACCGTACCATATTTGCAGCCGGGATCACTCTTTTTATCTTCACCTTCCTTCTGAATACGATAAGCTACAGGATAAGGAAAAAATTCAGGGAGAAATATGAATAACATTAGAACAAATCGGTTAAAAGATCAGGCTTTCAAATTCTGGGGGATTGCCTGTACCTTTCTGGGGCTCATTTTGCTCACCATTTTTATAGGTTCCATTCTTATAGATGGTCTGCAAAGGATTGATTGGGATTTTATCACCAGCCTTCCGTCGAGAAAAGCAGAGAGAGCCGGAATATATACTGCGCTTATGGGCAGCGTCTGGATCCTGGTCTTTACTACAATAATCGCCCTGCCATTAGGAATTGCAGCTGCTATTTATCTGGAAGAATATGCCAAAGAAAGCAGGCTTTCTTCTTTGCTGGAAATTAATATATCCAACCTTGCCGGGGTGCCTTCTATCATTTACGGGCTACTTGGTCTGGAAGTATTTGTAAGGATCATGGAAATGGGAGCCAGTGTTTTGGCGGGAAGTTTTACCCTTGCCCTGTTGATTCTGCCTATTGTGATTGTTGCGACAAGAGAAAGCTTAAAGGCAGTTCCAAAATCCATTCGGGATGCTTCCTTTGCCCTGGGAGCTTCCAAGTGGCAAACAGTTTCACAACAATTGCTGCCGGCATCGTTTGGAGGCATACTTACCGGGGTTATTTTGGCGCTCTCGCGGGCGGTGGGAGAGACAGCTCCTCTTATTGTAATTGGTGCCCTGGCTTATGTTCCTTTTGCGCCCGAATCTCCTATGGATGAATTTTCGGTACTACCCATTCAGATCTTTAACTGGATCTCCCGTCCAAAACACGGCTTTGAGGTCAACGCAGCCGCAGCCATTATTGTCCTGCTTTTAATTACTTTTATTTTGAATGGAATTGCAGTGTATTTCAGGAACAGGTGGCAAAGTAAATTAAAATAGAATGAAAGAAAATAAAGATATATTAGATAAGACCTTAAAGAGAAAACACAAACTTCAGGCAAAAGATGTGAAGGTTTTTTATGATGATTTCATGGCCATCAAAGGTATAGACATGAACATCAGGGCAAATAAGATCACTGCGTTTATTGGACCTTCAGGTTGTGGAAAATCTACTTTCCTGCGGCTTTTTAACCGCATGAACGATTATGTTGACGGCTTTAGAATGGAGGGAGAGATCCTTATTGACGGCGAGAACATCTACAAGAAAAAAGTAAATGTTGAACAACTTCGGAAGCAGGTGGGGATGGTCTTTCAAAAGCCCAACCCTTTTCCGAAATCCATCTATGAGAACGTTGCCTACGGATTAAAGATCCAGGGAATCAAAGACAAGGCATTTCTTAAGGATAAAGTAGAAGAATCCCTTAAACAGGTTGGCTTGTGGAATGAAGTAAAGGAGGATATCAATAAGTCGGCTTTGGCTTTATCAGGAGGGCAGCAACAAAGGTTGTGCATTGCCCGTACCCTGGCTGTAGAACCTTCTATTATTCTTATGGATGAACCAACATCTGCTTTAGATCCTATTTCAACGGCCAAGATCGAGGAACTTATTTATCAGCTTAAAGAGAAGTATACCATAGTGATTGTGACCCACAACATGCAGCAGGCCGGGAGAATTAGTGATTACACCGCATTTTTCTACATGGGCGAACTCATTGAATACGATAAATCAAAGAAGCTATTTACCAATCCCGAGAAACAACAGACCGAGAATTATATCACCGGTAGATTCGGATAAACCACAGGATTATGATCAGTTTAGACCAACATAGAGATGCATTAAATCAAGCCGGACTTGAAATGCTGGAGCTTTGCATCAAACAACTGGAAAATGCCCAGGAAGCATTTTTTAACCACGATGGCGATCTTGCCGAAGAAGTGATGCACACAGAGAATAGGGTGAACGCCCTCGATCTCAAGATTGACCGTGACTGTGAACGCTTCATCGCCTTGCACAACCCCGTAGCCAGTGATCTTCGTTTTGTGCTGGCCCTTAGAAAGATCAATTTTGACCTGGAACGGGTGGGCGATCACGCCTACGGGATCTCGCATTATATTGTAAAGATCGATACCCAGATTGAACCCCGACTTTTAGAAAGAATGCGGGTAGAAGAAATGTTTACCACTGCATTGTCCATGCTCGATGATATCACCCTGGCCTATACCGAAGTAGATACCAAAGTAGCCCGAAAGGTCTTTAAAAAGGACAAGATCCTTAATGATATCAATATGAGATCTTTCGCTATAATTTCTGAAGAAGTTAAGGCAAATCCTGAAGTGATCGATCAGGTGATGCTGTTGTTTTCGGTGATTAAAAAGGTGGAAAGAATAGGAGATCTTATTACGAATATTGCTGAAGAGATCATCTTTTTCAGGGAAGCTGAAGTATTGAAGCACCGGAAGAAAAAAGGCGGAAAAAAGAAAGATTCTTAGAATCAAATTCCAAATTTTCAAGCAGCCTTTTAATACCTAATTCAGTATTGTCCCATTAAATAATTAGATAGGAGCTAAGGCCACGAATACATTAATAATATAGCCCTTTAAAGGTATAGAAAGGTGGTTTTAAGTTTTTAAAATCCGTACCAAACAAAAAGAATTTCTTCAGTGTGCCGTAGGGACATGATATCGGTAGGAGCAGAGAACCACAATAACCGAAAGTCCCGTAGGGACGAAATATAGGTAGAAGCCGAATCAACCCCGACCAATATCATTAACATCTGTGAATCGTTCAAAATTTGGAGAAATTGCAAAAAAATGCCCGGGAAATTTCCCGGGCATTTTTTTCAAGAGGTTTCAAAAATGACATTTTCAAGAGGTTTCAAAAAGCTATTTTTCAGAAGGATTTAAAAGTACCGGTTCTCCAAAACCCAGATCTTCCAGACGATCGAGCTGGGTAGCCGCATCACCCACGATGAGGTAATACATCTTATCGGGATTGATATATTTTTGGGCCAGAGCCTTAATTTCCGGAACAGTGATGTTTCTCACGATCTCTTCCTGTTGCAGAGCGTAGTCCATAGGTTTATCATAGTTGCTTATTTCCTGAAGCATTTGAAGTTTTGATCCCATAGTTTCAAACTTTCGGGCGTTGCTTTTTATCATAAAGCCTTTGGTTACCTCCAGATCCTGTTCATTGAAGTTTTCGGGATAATTCCGAAGTATTTGCTTCACAAGGTCAACGGCTTCAAAGGTAATATTTGAGCGTACCCCGCTCGAAATAAGAAAAGGACCGGTAAAAGTGCTGCCGTTGAACCCGGAGCGTATGCCATAGGTGTAACCCTTGCCTTCCCTAAGTTCCTGGGTGAGCTGGGAAGCAAAACTTCCGCCACCAAGGCGGTAATTCATCACCGTGGCCGGAAAGAAATCTTCATCGGTCTCTGCCAAAGCAGGGTAGCCTATGTGTAATACCGATTGCTTGGCCCCCGGAACGTCATAGAAGTATACCTTAGATTCAGCGGGAGGAAGTACTGCAGGAAGGTCTTCAAAAATGACATTTTTGACACTCCAGTTTTCAGTGATATCTTTTACTTCGGCAATTACTGCTTCATTCTCAATATCTCCAACCACCAGGAAAGAAGCCAGGTGAGGGGAGAGGTTCCTGGCATAATAATCCTTTAGATCCTGAAGGCTAATAGCTTCTACCGTACTTTCAGTTCCCAGGTTGTTGTGGGACAAAATGTGGTTTTCACCGTAAATAAGCTTTCTAAATTCGTTGGAAACAATATAATCTGGAGAGGCTTTTTGCTGCTGGATCCGGTTGATCACCTGTTGTTTCGCCAGGGCAAATTCTTCTTCATCCCACCTGGGCTGCAAAAGGATTTCCTCTACAAGTTTCATTGTTGCTTCAAAATTTTTAGCAAGGGTGCTACCACTAATGATCACTTTTTCATCAGTAGCGTTTACGCGAATGTTGGCACCCAATAATTCAATGGCTTCTTCCAGCTCCTGTGGGCTGCGGTTCTTTGTACCTTTTGTAAGCATATTAGCCAGGAGATTGGAAACACCAATTTTAGATGGGTCTTCCAGCAGCATGCCTCCTTTAATCTCAAGAATAAATTGCACCAGCGGCACTTCAGAATTTTTGATGCCATAGACCTCGAGGCCGTTTTCCAGTTTTTGGTCCCAGATTTCAGGAACTTTTACTTGTGGTGACGGCCCGTAAGGAGGTTCTACAGTTCGGTCGAAACTGGAAGGGGTCCTGTTGTAAGTAACTTCTTCTTCCAGGTTGAACTCCTGCTCGGCTCCCATCACGATCTCTTCTTCTTCAACTTCGGCCGCAACAGAATTTTCCAGCGCCAGTTCCTTTTGTCCTTCCGGAACAAAACTGGTAGCTACAAAGGGTTTATTCTGAATGTACTTCTTATAAACCCTCATCACATCTTGCGGGGTCACTGCGAGAATGTAGTTGATCTCCTTGTTGATCATGCCGGGATCATTAGCAAATATTTCATACTGTGCCAGCTGAAAACCTTTTCCCAATACGCTCGAAAGGCTATTGTAAAATGCCGTTTCCTGCCCCGCTTTTATTCGTTTTAAATCTTTTTCTGAAATCCCTTCTTTTTCAAATTTCCAGAAGGTCTCTTCTACAGCCGAATGCACTTTGTCAAGGTCTGTACCGTCATAAGCTCTTACCTGTAGCATGAATTGACCGGCAAGTTCAGAGGTGTAATTGAACATCTGTACATTGGGGGTCAACTTCTTGTTTGCCACCAGTTCCTTATAAAAAGGAGCATTTTTTCCTTCAGAAAGATAATTGGCCAAAACTTCAAGAGCATAAGAATCTTTGTGGTAAGAAGGGACCGATGGCCAGGCCATGGTCAATTCGGGTAGTTGCGCAAAATTATCTTCATAGTACAGCTTTTTTGTCTGCTGCAAATTTGCGGGTCTCTTCTCAAGATCCTTAATTTCAGGACCTCTTTTGATCTCTCCAAAATATTTCTCTACCCATTGTTTTGCCTGTGCTGTATCAAAGTCACCGGCAATAGTGAGTACCACATTGTTGGGCACGTACCATTGATTGAAGAATTCTTTCACATCTTCAAGCGTGGCATTTTGAAGGTCTTCCAAAGAACCAATTACCTGCCAGTTGTAAGGATGGTTTTCGGGATAGAGATTTTTGTCAATAACATACATGGTGTTACCGTATGGCTGGTTATCTACCCGCTGTCTTTTTTCGTTTTTCACTACCTGCTTTTCTTTGGCAAGTACAGGTTCGGTAACCGTATTAATAAAATAACCTAGCTTGTCGGCTTCTGCCCAAATCATCTTTTCGAGCGCATCATTTGGCACTGTCTGAAAATAATTGGTACGGTCGCGGCTTGTAGAACCGTTTGCGCCGCTGCCACCAATGCGGGCACTTAGCTTATCGAGTCCGCCCTTTCCAAGGTTCTCCGATTCCAGGAAAAGAAGGTGCTCAAAAAGGTGCGCAAATCCGGTACGTCCCTGCTTTTCTCGTGCCGAACCTACGTGACTGGTAAGCGCAACCGCCACTACAGGATCTGACCGGTCTACATGGAAAATAACTTTCAACCCGTTATCAAGGGTAAAGGTTTCGAACTCTACTTCAAAACCGGGAGCTTCAGCAGTTTGCTGAGCCCGTGCATTTCCTGTTAGCACAACCAGCAGGAACGCGAATAAAAAAGACTTAAGTGATGACTTCATTAGAACTTGTTCAGAATTAAATTACGAGATAGGTGACATAGGCAATATAGCCGATTACAAACACAGCGCCTTCCCAGCGCTCGATGCTGCGGCCTTTTCCTGTAAATACAAAAATAAAGAGCAGCAATCCGGTAACCATGTTCACCATAATATCAAAAAAGGAATCATGGTTTATTCCAAGAGGAACAATAGTCCCCGAAATTCCCAGGATGAGGAAGATGTTAAAAATGTTCGAACCAACCACGTTTCCAATGGCAATATCAACATTCTTTTTTCTCACTGCAATAACAGAAGTTGCAAGTTCGGGCAGGGAAGTTCCAATAGAAACTACGGTTAAACCAATTACTCTTTCTGAAAGGCCAATAACTTCAGCAATACTTACCGCACTGGTAACAATAAGGCGCCCCCCAATGATGAGCCCGGCGAGGCCGAGAGCAATGAATAAAACGGCTTTTCCTACCGAATAATCTTTGGTTTCCATCTCCTCATCGGCGCCACCACTTTTTGCAACCATAAGGTTGTAAACGAGAAAGATGAGAAAGAACAGCAGGAGTACAATTCCTTCACTTCGGGAGATAAGATTTGTGGTTGCGCCGTCAAGAACAACGTCTGAGGCTACAACAAATACACAAATTGCCGCCAGTAAACTCAGCGGAATTTCGATCCAGGTCGTATTGCTCTTTACCGTTAGCGGATAAATTAGGGCAGAGATCCCCAGGATTCCAAGCACGTTAAAAATGTTACTTCCCAGCACGTTGCCCAGCACCATATCTGTACTCCCTGTGGTCGCCGCAAAAACGTTCACCACGAGCTCTGGGGCCGAGGTTCCAAAAGCAACAATGGTAAGCCCAATCACGATACTTGGAACCCCCCATCGAGCTGCAAGGCTTGAAGCGGAATCAACCAAAAAGTTCGCTCCGTAGATAAGGGCTACAAAGCCTACCAGTAAAAGAAGAATATCTATTAGCATGAATATTTATTTTATTAGTTAGTTATTTCACTATTGTCAACCAGGAAGATGGAGTTCACGAAAAGAAGTTTTCCATTTTGCCAGAAGGCCCGGAACAACGGATTGTCAACCAGGTATATAAAACTTCCCTCACCCATAGGTTCTACTCCAAAGGTCAGCGAATTCCTGATCTTATCTTTTGCCTCACTTCCCACAAATCCGGCAACGATCTCGGGGGATTCCCCCAGGTAACCTACATTGTAGCCGTCACTTAAAAGATTGTAACTATCACTACTTAATTTTAAGCTGAGGTAGGTGTCTTCATATCCAAAAGCCATGGGATGGGTTTCGTCCATCTGGGTTTTTATGATGCTTCCGGTTATAAGATCCTTAATCTCATTTCTTTCCCTTTGAGCATAAGGCACCAGGTTTGGTTTTGAAATACTGTCGGTTTCTTTTTTCTCATTCTGCTTCAGGGCAAAATCCTCATTTCCGGCGAAGGTTTTTAAAGCGTTACCAATGGCAATCACTTTTCCACCGTTCTTCACCCAATCTGTAAGTTTTGCTAATCCTTTTTCATCAAAAAGATCACTGTAACTGCCTATGGGAAGTATAATGACATCGAGCTTTGTAAGGTCAACGTTCCCAAAATATCCCGTATCAATAGAGGTGACAGGATAATTGAGTTCCCGTTCAAAGAAATACCACAACTCTCCATAGTTAAGGGAAGAGGATCCTTCCCCTCTTAAAATGCCAATTCTGGGGGTGTTTATGATCTTTACCTGTGAAGAGCCAAAATCTGGCCCCGAGGTTGAAAATCCGGTGTTGGCTACAGTAAGTTCTCTTCCGTGTTCGTTGGCAAGCCGGGTAAGAAGTTCATCAAAATCCTGTTTGTTTCGGTTGTCGCTTTTAGTGATAATAAGACTACCCGGAGCGAATTTTTTTCCGGAATTCTCCAAAGCTGTCTCGGTAAATCTCACCATGATTCCCGCATCAAGAAGTGCTGTGAGGAATCTTGCGTCTTTCATGCTGTTCCAGCCAGAGATGTAAGCCGCTGCTGCCGGAGCAGGTGTGTTGTTTATCGCGGTGGCATTCTTAGCCTCAAGGCCTGAAACCGAAGATTCAGTACTCAAAACATCCAGACCATAAGCATATGGCAGGCTCCATGCAGTTATATCGTAAGTAAGGGAATCGGCCAGGTTGGTGGAAGGTTCCATAAGCACACGTACCATCTTGCCTTTTGGCTGGGCTGTACTTACTACCAGTGAATTTTGATCAACATCAACAGTTCTCTTCTTCTGTTCAAGAGCATTATATCCTTTTACTTTTCCGGGTTGTGCCAGCGCATATTCAATCTCATGCCGGTCAAGTAATTCCTTTAGCAGGTCCAGCTTGTCCTGGTGCCCGGTTAAGACATAATTCACAGCATTTTTTCCGCTGTTGTCGTAAAACTTTGAAAATTCAGCATTAAGCCGGTCAACATTTTTCGCGGCAATTTCTACTGTAGAAATTCCGGTGGTGTGGTGATGCTGTACCCGGTCTACAAGCGTAAGTATATATCCGTGATCGGTCTCAATAGCAAGCCCGGCATGCCCTGCCTGTTCATAGGTCATTCCTATAGCTCCCATATAAGTAGGGTAGGTGTCCCCATAGCTGGGATAGAGGAGATCAAAGCTTTCTTTTGTAAAATAGAGCCAGCCTTCTTTATCAAAATAGCGGGCGTGATTCAATCCTATTTCTTTCTGAAATTCCTTCTGAAAAGTTGTGATCACATCGTGTAGCGGTTCGGCGGCAGGTGCGAAATAATAGGGCGCATTTTTGTACTGTTCATGAAAATCTACGTGAATGTGAGGCATCCATTTGTTGTAAATTTCCAGACGTTGCCTTGTCTCTGTTTGAGTAGCCCAGGCCCAGTCACGGTTCAGGTCAAAAAGATAATGATTGGGTCGTCCTCCCGGCCAGGGCTCATTGTGCTCTACAGCCATGGGCGAAGTACTAGATGGCGTGGCCTTTACCTGCTTATACCAGTTCACATAACGGTCCCGGCCATCGGGATTCACGACAGGATCCATGATCACCACCAAATCCTGTAACCAGTCCTGCCTTTTAGTTACCAGTTCATATATGGTCTTCATGGCCGCTTCTGTACTCGAAGCTTCATTCCCGTGAACATTATAACTAAGCCATACAATGCCTTTTTTGGCAGCTGAAGAAGAAGTACCTTCAGTTAAACCGGCATTCTGCAGGTGGCTTTGGCGTATCTGCTCCAGGTTTTGCAGGTTTTCTTCCGTAGAAATAATGGCATATGTAAGAGGCCTGCCTTCATAGGTTTCTCCATATTTTTGGAATTGCACAAGTGGCGAATTTTCTGCCACGTGTTCAAAATATTCAACCACTTTATGGTGAGGTGTGAAACTGGTGCCCAGTGGATAACCTAGAAATTCTTCGGGAGATTGTTGCGCAAAAGCTAACTGAAAACTCAGTAAAAGTGATGTGAATAAAGCCGTAATTTTGTTCATAGGGGAAAATCTCATTTTTCAAATTAGAGGTAAATATAAAACTTTATCGTTCTCAATATCTTTTTATTGATTTTACCGCCAACGCTCTTAATTGTATATTTGCGAAAATTCATTTCAATGCAGAAAAATTCTCTTTCGTATCGGGAAACGAACTACTTTACTTCATTAGTAACCGATTATCTGGATCAAAAAGAGAATGTTAAGCAGTTTTACGGGCTTTTCCCTGACCTCAATAACTTCGGAAAGCAGATCCTTTCAAAAAAAGAGAACTTCAGCAGCCACGGCGGAAGCGAAAAACGTGCCGTTCTTGTCAAAACCCTGAAGCGTCAATATCAAAATATAAATGCTTCTGAAGCAAGCCTTGCGAACATTGACCTTTTGGAGAAAGACACCACTTTTACTGTGACCACAGGGCATCAGCTCAACCTTTTTACCGGTCCGCTTTATTTTCTTTACAAGATCGTCTCCGCAATAAATCTTGCGGCCGATCTCAAAAAAGAGTATCCCGAGTACAATTTTGTACCGTTGTACTGGATGGCGACCGAAGATCATGACTTTGAAGAGATCAGTTTTTTTAATCTCCACGGAAAGAAATTTCAGTGGAATCCGCCAAAATCAAAGAAGACCGGCGGACCTGTGGGAGAAATGCCTACCGATGGTCTTGAAGATGTCTTTGAACTTTTTTCAGCTGAAATTGGGAGTAGCAAAAATGCACAGCAGCTCAAAGAATGGTTTAAAAAGGCATATTTGGAGCACGATAATCTTGCCGATGCCACGCGTTACCTGGCAAATGAACTTTTTAAAGAGCAGGGACTCGTCATCCTTGACGCGCATGAGCCAGAGCTCAAGAGATTGTATATCCCGCTTGTCAAAAAAGAGCTTTTTGAGCAGCTTTCTTTTAAAACTGTTCAGCAACAAACTGAAGCTTTAGAGAAAGAAGGATATAAAGTACAGGTGAATCCGCGGGAGATCAACCTGTTTTACATGCAGGAAGGTTTGCGCGAACGCATTATTGAGAAGAACGGAAAATTCTTTGTCCATGACCACGAGATTTCCTGGACCCGCGAAGAATTGGAGCAGGTTATTGAAGAACATCCGAAGAAATTCAGCCCCAATGTGCTGCTCCGGCCTTTGTATGAAGAGCTAATCCTGCCAAATCTGTGTTACATTGGCGGCGGCGGTGAACTGGCGTACTGGTTTCAGCTAAAACAGCTTTTTGAGCAGGCAGAGGTTACCTTTCCAATACTCCTGATTCGTAATTCGGCCTTGCTTCAAACAGAAAAGCAGGATCAAAAAAGGCAAAAACTGAACATCTCTTTACCCGAACTTTTCCTGAAGTCTCATGAATTGATCAACCGGAAAGTAAGAAGGATTTCCAATATAGACATTGACTTTTCCTCTCAAAAAGAGCATTTGGTGAAGCAATTTCAGGAAATGTACAGCCTGGCCGAACAGACTGACAAATCTTTCCTGAATGCTGTAAAAGCGCAGGAGGTGAAACAGCTTAAAGGCCTTGATCACCTGGAAAAACGACTGCTAAAAGCCCAGAAAAGAAAGCTTGAAGATGAGGTTTCAAGAATTGCAAGCCTGCAAAATGAATTATTTCCCGACAAAGGGCTTCAGGAAAGGCATCATAATTTCTCAGAGTTTTATCTTGAATATGGAGATGCTCTCATTCCTGCCCTGCTGGACAGCCTACAACCACTTGAATTAAAATTTGATATTATTTCGCTATGACGAAAATGCATAAGATAGACATCGATCTTGTTGAAATGACGCTCGATGTAATGAAATATACTGTTGACCGTATCTCAAATGTTACGCCCGAGCTGGGTTCTCCCCAAAGAGAAGAGGAGCTGTTTGAAAAGATTGGAGAAACTGTCACGCCAAAAGGTATTGGGGGAGAAGTTGCTTTTAAAATGTTTCGGGATATTTTGGTGAAGGCTACCGTGCCTATAGATCACCCTCGCCATTTAGCCTTTGTGCCGGCTGCGCCTACACGTGCAGCTATTATGTTCGACCTTGTAACCTCGGCTTCCAGTATTCACGGTGCTTACTGGATGGAAGGTGCCGGTGGGATCTTCTGTGAAAATCAAGCCATGAAGTGGCTGGTTTCCCTTACAGGGCTGCCAAAAGAGTCTTTTGGAGTATTCACCAGTGGTGGGACAGCCGCAAACCTTTCGGGACTTGTTACAGCGCGCGAAGCCTGGAGAAAGAAAGATGCGGCCAATATTGGAGTGCGGGCTTTGTTGCTCACTTCAAATGGCGCCCATTCCTCAATTCAGGCAATGGCTAAAGTGATGGATGCCGATGTGGTGATGATCGATTGTCCCGATGAAAACCTGCGAGGGCATGCGTTACAATCGGCTATTGATGAGCTCGAAGAGAAGGACCGAAAAAGGCTTTTTGCAGTGGCAGCTACCGGTGGAACTACCAATGCCGGAATCATAGATGAGCTGGATTCTATTGCCGATGTTTGTGAAAAAGAAGGGATCTGGTTTCATGTAGATGCTGCTTATGGTGGCGGCGCACTTGCCGCACCTTCTGTACGCCAACTTTTCAACGGAATTGAAAGGGCCGACAGTATTACGATAGATCCTCATAAATGGCTTTTTTCACCCTATGACTGTGGGGCTATTCTTTATAAGGATATGAGCCTGGCCGCCGAAGCCCATTCACAAAAAGGGGCTTACCTCGAGATCTTTAAAGATGGAGGTGCAGATGGCTTTAACCCTTCCGATTATCAGATCCAGCTTACCCGGAGGGTCCGCGGAATGCCTTTATGGTTTTCCCTGGCAATGCACGGAACCGATAAGTATACCACTGCCATTGAAAAAGGGATCGAGCTTGCGAGGATTGCTGCGGAAAAGATTGAGCAGGATGACAACCTTGAACTGGTAAGGCCAGCGAGTTTATCAGTAGTTTTATTCCGAAGAAAAGGCTGGACTCCCGACGAGTACCGCGACTGGACCTATAGAAATCACAAATCAGGTATGGCTTTAGTGACACCCACGAAGTGGAAGGGAGAAACTATTTCACGTTTCTGTTTCATCAATCCCGAAACCACCGAAGCCGATATTGATGCTATTTTGGAAACGATGAAATAATTCTAAATTCGAGATTCAAAATTCAATATTTAAAATTCCAGATTTAAAGTTCAGGATTCGGGAGCAGATTCAAGTGGAAACCAGGTCACCTCGAGCGGAGTCGAGAGGTTGGGAACCGTGATTTAAAAGCCACGGATGCACGGATGTCTTTTTTTTCCGCGGGAAGATAGATTTGAAAATTTGAAGATGTGTTGATTTGAAGATGAGCACGGATGTTCTATAATAAATTCCTCTACGAAATCTCTTTGTGTGCTTATTTGAACCTTCGTGCTCTTTGTGTGAAATGAAATTCTGTAGTATAGGAGTCACGGATGCACGGATTTCTTTTTTTATTCTGCGGAAATCTGCGAGATCTGTGGGAAATTTCAGCCACGGATGCACGGATATCCATTAATTTGTGTACGGAATTTCTCTGTGAGCTTTTTTGAATCTTTGTGCTCTTCGTGTGAAATGAAATCCTGTAGTTTAAAAGCCACCGATCCTCACGGATATCTTTTCATTTTCTACGGAAATCTGCGAAATCTGCGGGAAAATGAAATTTGACAATTCTGGCATTTGAATATTTTGGGTGATTTAGCGGCCTCTGCGAAAGTTCTTTGCGCTCTCTGCGAGAAATTTTATCTCACATCTCAAGAAGTAACCTCCACATTCTCCCCAATCTCAACTGTTGAGCCTTCTGTAAAGATCACCGAATGCGGGGTTTGGGAATTGAGAATATTAAACGCAGGATCGAACTGCCGGGAGAAATCGACGTCAACGGAATATTCTTCTACACTGTAAAGATGCCAGTCCACGTGATTGAGCCCATATTCGTAGGTCTTTTCCCGGGCTTTGATGTATCCAAAAGAGCGATCTAGAAAAAATGCCACTTTGCTGTCCTTATCATATGGTGCAGCGAGGCGGTTACTTTTTACCCCAAAATTTTGCTGTATACCTTTGTATTGCCAGGAATAATTCGCTTTGATATCGTCCTGTGTTTCCTCTACAGCACTACTTGTGGGAAGGGCTATATAGTTGGTTTTAAATATGGTATTTGCCAATATGGCAGAGCCCGGTTGCTCTAAGATCCGGTGTATAACCACCACTCCTTTTTGCCATTTTGCACCATCAAAACGCCTGACGTAGATCTGAAGATCAATCTCTTCAAAATCCTTCAAAAATGGCAATTTCACGTCGGCTACTTTTAGCTTTTTTACCTGGAAACCCACAAGGCTTATCATGCATAATCCGTTGTAGAGGTCGGGTTTTGTGTGCTTTGGCAGGTATTTCTCCACTACTTCAGCAGGAATAGCGTATTTTATAAGGGCAACCTTCCCAAATTCAGAAGAAATATGCAGTTTCATGGTTTGTACTAATGGGTTTTACCCAAAAATATCGAAAGGATGAGAGGAAATTAGTCAGTTTGGGAAAAATTTAGAATTTCTGGAAAGGTAAATCCTTCAGCATAAAACTTTCAGAAAAGAGCTGAAGATTAAACAAAAATACCTTCCAAAAATGACATTTTCAGAAGGTATTTTTACCAGTTAAAGATGATATTTTCTTAGTCTATTTCAAACTCCAGCCTCATGGTCACCGAGGCTGTTTTCTTCTTATCGGCAGTGTTGTAGGCGCCGCCCCAGGTGAAGCTTTCGCCACTGTTCTGGCCAATGATCTGGAAAACGCCAAGATCGGCACTGCGTAAAGATCCCAGTTCGCTACCGCTGTTTTGGGCAATTTTTTCGGCCCTTATACGAGCATCTTCTGTGGCGGCCGAGATCATCTGGATCTTGAGGTCACTTAATTTTGTGTAGTAGTAGCGGGGAGGAGTAGAATTGAACTGCACCCCTTTTTGGAGAAGTTCGGTGATCTCCCGTGATACTTTTTCGACCATAGGCACATCTGTAGACTCAATTTTTACGGTTTGCTGGAGTTGGTAGCCCTTAAAGATTTCTCCTACATAATTGCCATTCTGGTATTGTGCCTCTCTAAGTTCGGTAGTCTTTACCGAATTGAAGACGATATTCTTTTCGTCTATACCTTTTGAAATGAGGTATTGTCTTACGGTTTCTTTGTCTGCATTGAGTCTTTCAAAAGCAGCCTGTAGCTCCATGCTGGTTTGAGAAAACGTCCCTTCCCACACAATAAGGTCTGAAGTGAAATCTTCACTTCCCGATCCCGTTACTGCAATGACTCCGGGGGGAGTGGCTCTTTTGAGATAAAAATTACCGGCAATGTAGGCGGCCAGTACTATGGCGACCGATACGAAGATGGGAGCAATGTATTTCATAGGGGGTAAACTGAACGATTTTAAGTTTAAAGATATAAAATAAGTCGGCACAGGGGTTAATTTTACCTCAAATTCCTATTTTTGCGCATGCACAACAACGTCCTTATCTTAGATTTTGGCTCTCAATACACACAATTGATTGCCCGCCGGGTTCGAGAACTCAATATTTACTGCGAGATTCACCCTTACAACAAAATTCCAACTGATCTTTCCGGTTTTAAAGCTGTAATACTTTCGGGAAGTCCTTTTTCTGTTAGAGCAGAAGATGCGCCACACCCCGATCTTTCGAAGATTAGGAAGCAGCTTCCCGTTCTGGCCGTTTGTTATGGAGCGCAATATCTCGCGCATTTTAACGGCGGAAAGGTAGAAGCTTCAGAAATAAGAGAATACGGCCGCGCTAATCTTTCGGTGATCAAAGATGATGAAGCCTTGTTTGCCGATATTACTGAAAACTCACAGGTATGGATGAGCCACAGTGATACTATTAAAGAATTACCCGAGAATGGGGTGAGGTTGGCAAGTACACCAGATGTACTGAATGCCGCTTACCGCATAGACGGAGAAGATACTTATGCCATCCAGTTCCACCCCGAAGTTTACCACTCAACAGATGGAAAACAACTTTTGGAAAACTTCCTTGTAAACATTGCAAAAGTTGAGCAGGAATGGACTCCGGAAGCTTTTGTAGACATGACGGTAGCCGACCTTAAGAAACAAATAGGCGATGATAAAGTAGTGTTAGGGTTAAGCGGAGGCGTGGATTCTACCGTTGCCGCCGTACTTCTTCATAAAGCCATTGGTAAGAACCTTTACTGCATCTTCGTAAATAACGGCCTGCTAAGAAAGAATGAATTTGAAAGCGTGCTTGACCAGTACAAGCACATGGGCCTTAACGTAAAAGGGGTTGATGCTTCGGCACGTTTTTTGGATGCTCTGGCAGGAATCTCAGACCCTGAAGGGAAGCGGAAGGCGATAGGCAAGACCTTTATTGATGTATTTGACGATGAGGCTCACTGCATAAAAGATGTGAAGTACCTGGCACAGGGAACCATTTATCCCGATGTTATTGAATCTGTCTCGGTGAACGGGCCTTCGGTGACCATCAAGTCTCACCACAATGTGGGCGGTTTACCTGCTTATATGAAGCTTAAGGTAGTGGAGCCGTTGAGAATGTTGTTCAAGGATGAGGTGAGAAGAGTAGGAGCAGAGCTGGAGATAGATAAGGAACTATTGGGAAGACATCCTTTTCCCGGGCCCGGACTGGCGATTAGGATTCTTGGCGACATCACTCCCGAAAAAGTTCGTATTTTACAGGAGGTTGATGCCATTTTTGTGAATGGATTAAAAGAATGGGAGTTATATGACAAGGTTTGGCAGGCAGGAGCAATTCTTTTGCCAGTGAACTCGGTAGGTGTAATGGGAGATGAAAGAACCTATGAAAAAGTAGTTGCCCTGCGTGCAGTTGAATCTACCGATGGGATGACGGCCGACTGGGTGAATCTACCGTATGATTTTTTGCAAAAAACTTCCAATACAATAATTAACAGAGTTAAAGGCGTTAATAGGGTAGTGTACGACATAAGTTCTAAACCGCCTGCCACTATTGAGTGGGAATAAACAATGATCTATGAAAAAAATTGCAGTTCTTTTTCTCTTTTTGCAAATGTTCGCTGTTCAGGCTTTTGCACAAGAGTATAAATACCACATTGTAAAGAGAGGGGAAACAACAGCGGAAATTGCAAGGCAATACAATATTTCTGAAGAAACGCTCTTTAGGTACAACCCCGATGCCCGTCGCGGGATACAGCCCGATGGAAAACTGGTAGTGCCTCTTAATAGCGGTAGGGATGAAGATATACAGACTTCAGCACAGGAAGATCAAAAATTTGTGACTCATCGCGTGAAGCGGAAAGAGACACTTTTTAGTCTTTCACAGGAGTATAATGTGAGTATTGAAGACATTAAAAGATTCAATAAACATCTTTATTCCGAAGAACTTCGCAGGGGAGAAAAGATCAGGATTCCTAAAAGTACACCTGCCGCAATAGCCAACAATCCTAATCCTTCACCCTCGCCTTCAAATATATTTGATCTAAGTGTGAAGGAGCACGTGGTGCTTCCGCAGGAAACCCTTTACGGCATTTCCAGGAAATACAACATTACCATTGCCGATTTGCAAAGGCTTAATCCAAACATGCAGAACCTGCAACCGGGGATGGTGATCACGGTTAGGAATGGAAATGTCGAGAAAGTGGTTGATGTAGATGGTAAACTTTTCAAGTACTACCAGGTGCAGCCACAGGAGACTATTTTTAGTCTTACGCGTCGCTTCGGAATAAGTCGCGATTCATTGGTGTCTCTAAACCCGGCACTTGCCGACGGATTAAAATCGGGTATGGTGCTTAAAATTCCAAATATTGAGCTTGCTGAAGGTGTAGGTGAATATGAGGCTGAAGAATACGTAAACCTGGAGCGTAAGATCAATAATTATAAAACAAAGAACCTGGTGGTGATGTTGCCGTTCAACAAGAATAAACTTGTAGTTACCGACACATCTGATAATTATGCCGAAAGGATCAAGAAAGACCAGGTAATGCAATTGTCTCTCGATTTCTACACCGGAATTTTAATGGCAGTAGATTCAGCTAAGACTTTGGGAATCTCTACAGATCTTACTGTATTGGATACCGAGCAAAATCCCGGAAAGGTTAATTTGCTGCTCAACACCCAAAATTTTGATAACGTTGATGCTGTGATTGGGCCACTTTTACAGTCTACCGTAGAAACTGCCGCAAGAGGCCTGGAACGTAGGAATATTCCTGTGGTTTCCCCTCTTTCAAAAAATCAAATTACCGCTCTTGATAATTACCTGCAAACCCGTCCTACAGACGAGATGCTGCGTGAAGCGATGATCTCATTTATTTCAGAAAATTCTGCGGGTAAGAACCTTGTGATCATTGCCGACGGGAGCGCAGCCGAGAACAGGAGACGGCTTTCTGCTGCTTTTCCCGCTGCCAGGTTGGTAACGCCCTCAGAAGGTGGTTCCATCAATCAGGCGCAGGTTGCAGGTGCTCTGGATAAAACCCGTCCTAACTGGATCATCCTGGAGTCGAGCAAGATTGGAGTATTGAGCAATGCCACTTCATACCTTAATTCTATTGCCGATGCATACAAGATCACGCTGTTGACAACCGACAGGAATAAGTCTTTTGAAAGTGATAATATTTCCAATAGTCATTTGGGGAAACTCAATTTCCATTACCCTTCTGTTGATCGTAATTTTGATCCTGAAAAGAACCGGAATTTTATTGAGAAATATGTCGAAAAGTATGGCGTAGTGCCAAATGCTGCTGCAGTAAGAGGTTTTGATGTGACTTATGATGTGCTGTTGAGGCTGGCTTCGGCAGAAAATCTCTATGAGTCGTTAAAGACAGACAGCACTACCCAGTATGTAGAAAATAAATTCAGTTACGGAATACGTCCCGATGGTGGCTATATCAATAACTCGGTTTATATCTTATCCTACGGAAGGGATCTCAATTTAAAAGTAGTTAGATAATGACTTCAAAAGTGACTTATCTGGGCGATCTAAGAACCCAGTGTGAACATTTACAAAGCAGTAATACCTTTATTACAGATGCGCCTGTAGACAATGAGGGAAGGGGAGAGGCTTTTTCTCCCACCGATACGGTTGCCACAGCCCTGGGAAGCTGTATGATGACCATTATTGGTATTAAGGCCAGAGATCTGGGTATTAATGTGGAAGGGACCACTGCCGGTATCACAAAAACTATGGCTGCAGATCCAAGAAGGATTTCAGGCATAAAAG
Source organism: Salinimicrobium profundisediminis (assembly GCF_026241755.1). Taxonomy (GTDB): domain Bacteria; phylum Bacteroidota; class Bacteroidia; order Flavobacteriales; family Flavobacteriaceae; genus Salinimicrobium; species Salinimicrobium profundisediminis. The sequence continues at coordinate 51,062 of NZ_JAPJDA010000020.1, read as the reverse complement.
TTGAACTTAGCTTTCCGGCTTCCTATGATGAGAAAAACAGGAAGATCCTGGAGCGCGCAGCAAAGACATGTCCGGTGCTGTACAGCCTGCATCCCGATATCGTTCTGGACATTAGTTTTCACTATGAAAATACCATTTCTAAGTAGCCTTTTAATTCTTCTAGCCTCTTTTGGAGCGCAGGCCCAGGTGCCGGAAGAAAAGATAGGATGGGAGGAAAATGCTCTCACCTGGAAAAATTTTCAGGCCGCACCAGATCCTAACAGCTCATTTTCTGCAAATACCAGTTCGGGCATCTCATACTCCTGGTCGCTTAAAACTTCTGTTTTAGGTAAAGAATATCAATTTGAAGTAGAATCTTTTTTCAATCCGCAGAGATCGTGGGTGAAAGACAGTAATTCTGTCCACTTGCTGGCTCATGAGCAGCTGCACTTTGATATCACAGAATTGCACGCAAGAAAGCTTCGGAAAGCGATGGTGGAATTTGATTTCAAAAAAAGCAGGGAGGTAAAATCTTCTTTGCAGGAGATCTATAAAAAAGTTGAAAAGGAGCGGGCACTCATGCAGCAAAAATTTGACAGAGAGACAGGGCACAGTATGAATAAAGAAGCCCAGCTCAAGTGGCAAATATTGGTTAATGAAGAACTGAAAAAGCTGGAGGAATTCTCTTCTTAAAAGCTGGCGACTTCGGCTTTGGCTGCTTCAAATTCTTTGAGCATATCCTGAATAATTTCGGCTGCAGGTTTGATGTCGTGAATCAATCCCGAAATCTGCCCTATTTCCAGTTCTCCTTCCTCTAGATCTCCTTCAAACATGCCTTTTTTGGCTCTTGCACGTCCCAGCAGTTCAATGAGTTGATCTTTTGTAGGGCTTGTAGCATACAGCTCGGTTACCTGCTCAAAAAAGCGGTTTTTCAATAGCCTTACAGGGGCGAGTTCTTTGAGAGTAAGCACTGTGTCGCCTTCTTTGGCCTGTACCACCATTTCCTTGAAGTTTGGATGAGAGGAAGCTTCATTGCAGGCAACAAACCTGCTGCCCACCTGCACGGCATCGGCTCCCAGAACGATCGCAGCCAGCATTCCGCGGCCGGTGGCAATACCTCCTGCAGCTATAAGCGGAATTTTGATTTGTTCCCTAACCATGGGAATTAGGGTAAAAGTTGTGGTCTCATCCCTGCCATTGTGGCCTCCGGCTTCAAAACCTTCAGCTACCACTGCATCTACACCGGCGGCTTCAGCTTTAAGGGCAAATTTTACACTGCTCACCACATGAACCACTTTGATTCCTTTTTCCTGTAAATAGGGCGTCCAGGTCTTCGGGTTTCCGGCAGAGGTAAAGACGATTTTCACTCCTTCTTCTATGATGATCTCCATGATCTTTTCCAGGTTGGGGTAGAGCATGGGAATATTAACGGCAAAAGGAAAGGAGGTCGCTTTTTGACATTTTTGGATGTGCTCCCTAAGAACTTCAGGATACATAGAGCCTGCACCAATAATTCCCAGTCCTCCTTCATTGCTCACGGCGCTGGCAAGTTTCCATCCGCTGGCCCAAATCATTCCGGCCTGTATTATGGGATATTTTATGTCAAAGAGTTGGGTGATCCTGTTGTTGGTCATAATTGGCGGGTATAGTCCCTGTCGTGAAGCCACGACAGGGTTAAAAAGTTCTTTTTCGAAGTTAAGAAATTACTCCTGAACCTATTAGTTCATCTTCCCGGTACCAGGCCACAAACTGGCCTTCGGTAATAGAAGGTTGTGCTTTGTCAAAAATAATATAGAGGCCGTGCTCTGTTTGGTAAAGCCTTGCCTCCTGAAGTTCCTGCCGGTAACGAATTCTGGCCTTTACAGGCATTTCTTCATCTGCCTCCAGCTTTAAATCGGGCCGCACCCAGTGAATTTCATCGGGAGAAATAAAGAGGCCACGACGGTAAATTCCGGGGTGATCTTTTCCCTGTCCGGTGTAAATCACGTTTTCTTTCACATCGGTTTCAATTACGAAAAGCGGTTCGGGGGTACCACCCACGGCAAGACCTTTTCGTTGCCCCTTGGTAAAATAATGAGCCCCCTGGTGACGCCCCACTTTTTTACCTTCGGAAGGCTGATATGAATATTTACGGGACATGAATTGTAGCTCTTCCAGTTTATTCTGAAATTCTTTGGTTTCAGACTGAAATTTTTCTTCTGAAGCAGGAATTTCTACGATGTCACCTTCTTTAGGTTGCAACTTCTGCTGAAGGAACTCCGGAAGTCTCACTTTCCCGATAAAACAAAGTCCTTGTGAGTCCTTTTTTTCAGCAGTAACAAGATCCTGTTCCGCAGCAATTTTTCGTACTTCACTTTTTTGAAGTTCTCCTATAGGGAACAGCGTTTTTGCAAGTTGCTCCTGTGAAAGCTGACAAAGAAAATATGACTGATCTTTGTTTTTATCTTTTCCCGCAAGCAGTTGAAAAGCTGTTTTACCATCAACCTGTGTTTCTCCCTTGCGACAATAGTGACCTGTTGCAACATAATCGGCACCCAGAGAAAGGGCGATCTTCATAAAGACGTCAAACTTAATTTCCCGGTTACAAAGTACATCGGGGTTTGGCGTGCGGCCACGTTCATATTCGTTGAACATGTAATCTACGATACGTTCTTTGTATTCGGCGCTAAGGTCTACGGTTTGAAACGGAATTCCGAGTTTATCGGCTACCAGCATGGCATCGTTTGAATCGTCCAGCCACGGGCATTCCTTGGAAATTGTTACCCCTTCATCATGCCAGTTCTTCATGAACAAGCCAATAACTTCATAGCCCTTCTCTTTTAACAGATAGGCTGCAACACTTGAATCTACCCCGCCAGATAAACCTACAACTACTCTTTTCATAATCTTTCTCTCCCCTTTTTAAAGGTCTTGAATTAAGCTGCAAAAATACAGAAAATTTGCCACTTTTGGAGAGGAAGGGCTTTGAGGAAAAATCATAAAAAAAGCGACTTATTTAAGTCGCTTTTTTTCATTCTGCAAAATTTTATTGTTTTTCAAAAGTAAAACTACCTGTTGAGGCTGTCTGGAATGTAAAGCTGTCATCACCTGTAAAAACTACTGTGCCTTCTACAGCTCCAATGACTGGTACGGCAAGTTTATAACGTGAATCTCCTAAATTTTCCCATTCTCCAGAGGAGGATTGAGGGGTACAGTCAGCCTGCTGAAGATAAAAAGTCGCGCTCCCGGTATTTCCTTTTTTAAGAGTGACAAAAGATTGTTCAGTACAGCCTTCCACATCGAATAGGCTGGCTTCTACCAATGTCCACGTGCCTATTATAGGATCTGCCTCACCGCCGTTGTCATCATCACTACTGCAAGAGGAGAAAAAAATTAGTGTAAATGCCGCTAGTAAGAATAGGTACTTTTTCATAAGGTTCATTTTTTAGGGTTTTGGTAAATATATTAAATCTATAAATGTTGAGGATTGCTTAAAATTCTTTTTCTTCTTTAAGTTTTCCGTTTTCGTAGTATTTCCAGGTGCCGTGGTGTTTGTCGTTTTCATAAATCCCCTTGCTTACAAGCTCACCTTTGCCGTTATAGATCTTTGCAGGGCCGTGAAGTTTACCGGCTTTATAGAGCAGGTCTTCAAGAACAACGCCTTTAACAGAATATAGTTTTCGGAGGCCATCCAGGTGTCCTTTATTATATGTGGCTTCTTCGGCAAGTTGACCATTATCGTAATAGATTTTCTTCTGCCCGTGTAATTCCCCGTTCACATATTGTTCTGTCATCATCACATCATCAGAATCTTGGTGGTAGTAGGTCCAGGTACCGGTGCGTTGTTGACCTGTAAATTCGCCCTCACTTATTGTACTTCCATCCTGCGCCAGGTATCTTGCTGCTACCTTTTCAGAATTGGGGTCAAAATTCATTACGGCAACAGGATGTTTAAGTCCTTCCTGGTAAAATTTAAACAATCCGATTCTTTTTCCATGTTCGTATCTGCCCTCAAATTTTGGTTGGGACTGGTTATTGTCATAATATTCTATCCAGTCTCCATGCTTCTCTCCTCTGTTATCATAGGCGTTGAGCGAGGTTTGAGCCATAGCAGGGGAGGTCAATAAAAGTATTAAGTATAAGGCGCTGAATGTTTTAAATGTTGCTGACATATTTTTGTTTAAAAAAAATTAACTAAACTTAAACATTGTTGTTTGTTCTTTTACTTTAGATTTGAATTGTAACTTAAAATAAACTACAAATGAAAGATTTATTAAACTTAAAAAAAATAGCGGCGGGCCTATTTTTTGTATTGGCTTTTACAGCCTGTAGCGATGATGACGATGACACTGCCGTTCCGGTTGTGGAGACTAACACTATAGCCGACTTTGTTGCGTCAAATGACAATTATTCTTCGCTTGCAGCGGCACTCGAAGTTGCCGGTCTTACTGCAACGCTAGATGGAACACAAAATTATACAGTATTTGCACCCGATAATGATGCATTTGCTGCTTTTCTCTCTGATAACGGGTTTTCTACCCTTGCTGATGTTCCTGTAGACCTGCTTACCCAGGTATTGCTCAACCATGTACAAATGGGGGAAATTATGGCAGCCGATCTTTCTACAGGTTATATTGAAAGTATGGCTACCGGAAGTGCTTCCGAAGAAAACCTTTCTATGTATATAAGTACAGAAAATGGGGTGATGATCAACGGAGTAGCCACTGTGACTGCAGCCGACATTGAGGTAGATAACGGAATTATACATGCAGTAGATGAAGTGATTGGCTTGCCAAGCGTTGTTACTTTTGCACTTGCCGATCCTACTTTTAATAGTTTAGTGGCAGCACTTACCAGGGAAGATGATTTTACTTTCGTATCTACTCTTATGGAAACCGGTTCACCCGCGCCATTTACAGTATTTGCGCCTACAAATGAAGCTTTTGCTGCTTTGCTTGGAGAGCTGGAATTGAACTCTTTAAATGATATCCCTGAAGATGTTTTGGCGTCGGTATTGAGCTATCACGTAGTGGCCGGGGCAAACGTAAGATCATCGGCCCTTACAGATGATATGGAAGTTTCTACGCTGCTGGGACAGTCATTCACTATAGACCTTGATAATGGGGCAGTGATCACTGATGCCAGTGGAAGAACAGCAAATATTATAGTTGTAGATGTACAGGCCAATAACGGTGTTGTTCATGTTCTTGATACTGTTTTGTTACCTGCTATGTAATTGATTGTTTTGGTGGTTGGTTAAATGTAGAAGAGCCCGGGAAATTCCCGGGCTCTTCTTTTTTACTGGTAAATAAAAGCTGTTATTTCTTTCCTTTCTTTTGTTGTTCTGCCTGCTCCATCATCTCCTGCATCTTGCGGGCAAATTTCCCCTGTTTCTTAGGCTTCTTCTTGTTCTCCTGGATTTGTGCGTGAATCTTATCTTCATCAATAATGAAGTTTTTGATCACCAGCATGATTCCAATAGTAATAAGGTTTGAAGTCAAATAGTACAGTGAAAGTCCACTTGCGTAGTTGTTGAAGAAGATCAACATAAAGAGCGGGGAAAGGTACATGATGAACTTCATGTTAGGCATTCCCGGCTGTTGCGTATTCTGCATCGTTTGCCCGGTGGTCATCATCATATAGATAAAGATGGCAATAGAGGCGAGAATTGGAAACAAACTCACGTGATCTCCGTAGAAAGGTATATAAAAAGGAAGCTCTGCAATCTTATCATAACTTGAAAGATCATCTGCCCAAAGGAAGCCTTTTTGCCTTAACTGGAAAGCACTGGGGAAGAACATGAAGAGCGCATAGAATACCGGCAGCTGCATTAAGGCAGGAAGACAACCACTCATGGGGCTGGCGCCGGCTTTACTGTACAGCTTCATAGTTTCCTGCTGCTTTTTCATTGGGTTGTCCTTGTACTTCTCGTTGAGCTCGTTGATCTCAGGTCTTAAAACCTTCATCTTTGCCTGTGAGAGGTACTGCTTGTATTGAACAGGGGAGAGCACAAGTTTAATTGCAATAGTCATTACAATAATGGCTATCCCATACCCCATGTAATTGGTAATAAAGGCAAAGAAAGGAATGAATAAATACCTGTTGATCCAGCCAAAGATTCCCCATCCAAGGGGCATTATTTCGTCAAGGTTCCTGTCGTAATCATTAAGGATCTTGTAATCACTGGGGCCATAGTACCAGTTCATGTTGTAATTAAGCTCCCCGCCGTTAAGCTGTAGCGGCATGGTAGAAGCAAAGGCCTTGGTGTATAATGTATCTACTTCTTCATCTTCCACAAGGTTTTCTGCCTCAAATGTTCCGGTTTCAAAAGGAGTGTCAGTAAGTAGTATAGATGTAAAGAAATGCTGTTTATAAGCGACATAAGAAATGTCCTTTTCTTCATCTTCCCCGTCGTTCACTTCATCATCGTTACCGCCATCATACTCATATACAAGTTTGGTGTACCGGTTTTCATAAGTGATACTTTTTGCATGCCTGTAGCCTTTAAGTTTCCAATCCAGAACTATAGGTGCCGAAGAATTTAGAACGTCATTTAAACCTTGTGATCTAACCGTAAAGTCTATCATGTACTCGCCAGGCTTCAGCACGTAACGATATTCAAGAAATTCTTCAGGAGAAACCTTAAGTTTCATCGAAACAATGGTGTTGTCTCCATTTTTGGTTACAGTCGGCTCAAAATAAAGATCCTTTGTATTGAGTACCCGGCCATCTACAGTTGAAAAACTGAGGTTAAAAGATGCATTATCATCTTTTATAAGGTATACAGGAATAGAATCAAAGGTCTTGTAATTCTTCATCCTTGCTTCGGAAAGGTATCCGCCTTTGTTTGAAAAATTCAAAGCAAGAACATCGTTTTCAACTGAAGTAGTATTCTCTGAAGCTGAAGGTAAAGTAGCCGAATATCCAAATGCACCCAACCTGGCTGCTGCCCGGGCTACCGCTGCCGAATCTGTCTCCTGTACCGCATCGTACTGCGGCACTTCTTCCTGCGCATCGGGAGTGACTACAACTTCATCATTTGCCGGTTCTTCCACAACTTCGGGAGCCGAAGGATTCATGTACAACATCCATAACAGGATTCCCCCAATGAGAAGGAATCCTATTAAAGAATTAATATCTAATTTTTTTTCTTCCATTATAAAAATTAATAAACGCGGATCTTTCCGCTGTCATTGCCAGTCAAAATTGTGACCAAAAAAGACTATTGTGCCAGGCTGGCATTATTTTTTTTCTGTGAGTATTCTTTTGCAGCTTTAATAAAAGCTATAAAAAGAGGGTGCGGGTTCGCAACCGTACTTTTATATTCGGGGTGATATTGCACCCCAACAAACCACGGGTGGTCTTCTATTTCTACAATCTCTACCAGGTTCGTTTTAGGATTTACTCCGGTGCTTTTAAGTCCGTGAGATTCCATTTGGGTGGTGTATTGATTGTTGTATTCGTAGCGGTGGCGGTGTCTTTCAAAGATCTGGTTGGTGCCGTAAACTTCTTTGGCAGTAGAATCATCTTTTACGGTACATTCCCACGAGCCTAACCTCATGGTACCACCAAGGTGGGTAATTTCCTTTTGCTCCTTCATAAGGTCAATCACCGGGTGAGGTGTGTTGGGATCCATCTCTGTAGAATTTGCCTTTTTAAGTTGTAGTACATTTCGGGCAAACTCAATTACTGCCATTTGCATCCCAAGACAAATACCCAAAAAGGGCAATTTGTGCTCTCTTGCAAAACGCACGGCATCAATCTTTCCTTCAACTCCACGCTCCCCAAATCCGGGGGCAACTAAAATTCCGTCAAGGTGAGAGATCTTGTTCTGTATAGTGCTTTGGTTGATAAATTCAGAATGAATGCTTTCTACTTTTACCTTCACTTCATTTGCAGCACCGGCGTGAATAAAAGCTTCCAGAATAGATTTATAAGAATCCTGAAGTTCTACATATTTACCTATCAGGCCAATGGTCACTTCATGTTTTGGATTCTTGTGACGCTTTAAAAATTCATTCCACTGTGTAAGGTTTGGGGTGGTGTCATCGGGAAGGTTAAGCTTCTTCAAAGTCACCGTATCCAGGCCTTCCTGCAGCATCATATTTGGCACGTCATAAATGGTAGAAGCATCTATAGATTGTATAACAGCTTCCTGTTTTACGTTGCAAAAAAGTGCCAGTTTACGTCTTATGTCGTCAGAGAGTTCGTGTTCGGTACGGCATACCAGGATATCGGCCCTAAGTCCGCTTTCCATGAGCGTCTTCACGCTGTGTTGGGTAGGTTTCGTCTTAAGTTCGCCAGCTGCCGAGAGAAAGGGAACCAGCGTAAGGTGAATTACCAGCGCATTGTCATCTCCTAATTCCCACTTTAACTGCCTCACAGCCTCAATGTACGGCAGGGATTCAATATCCCCCACAGTTCCGCCAATCTCGGTGATCACGATATCATACTCGTGGTTCTTGCCAAGTAACTGTACCCGCTCCTTAATCTCATTGGTGATGTGCGGAATAACCTGTACGGTTTTCCCCAAAAATTCCCCGCGGCGCTCTTTTTCAATTACGCTTTGGTAGATGCGGCCGGTGGTAACATTATTGGCCTGGGAGGTGTTCACGTTTAGAAAACGTTCATAATGCCCCAGGTCGAGATCGGTTTCTGCCCCGTCTTCGGTGACGTAGCATTCGCCGTGCTCATAAGGGTTTAACGTACCGGGGTCAACGTTGATGTAAGGATCCAGTTTCTGAATAGTGGTCTTGTATCCACGCGCTTGCAGTAATTTTGCCAGGGAAGCAGCAATTATGCCTTTTCCAAGCGAAGAGGAAACGCCGCCGGTGACAAAGATATACTTGGTTTCAGCCATTGTAGAGAGATGTTTGTGCGTCTTTTTATTCAGGGCGCTAAATTACAAAGAAGAAAAGAAAAAGAAACCATTTGCAGGAGAATATGTTAGCAAAACTTTAAGGAATGAAATCTTAGTAAAATACCGGCAAAACTGCGCTATCTCGGGTATTTTCTTCTAATAGTCCGCAGGATATCTTCCATGCCGTTCACTTTAAGATCCAGCACCTGCTGTAGTTGATCTCCGGTTTTTCCCTTCGGAAATCCCTGTTGCCTAAACCAGACCAGATAGAATTCCGGTAGTTCTGAAAGATATCGGCCTTTGTATTTGCCAAAATGCATCTTCGCATGAGCGAGATCGAGAAGGGCTTTGTAATCTGGTTTAAGATCCATGCCGCTAAGGTCTCAAAAATGGCAAAATTGAGGAGGATTTTTTCCGAAGTATTTCTGAAGAATTTCAGCCTGGCACCAGATCTTTTGAAAGGTTAAAATCTTGGTAATTCCGCCTGTGTTTTCTGGCAAATAATGAGCTTTTGAGTAATTTCAGCCAAAAAGGAATCAATGGCAGTAATAGGATCAATAATAAAAGGACTAATCCAGGTAACCGATGCAGTTTCTTCGGAACCCAAACCTCATGAAGCGCAGGCCGAAGTGTTGAAAAACCTGCTGAAAAAGGCAAAAAATACTGCTTTTGGTCTACATTATAATTTTGAAGAACTTTTAGAAGCAGATGACATAAAGGCAGAATTTGCCCGCCAAATTCCCATTTTTGACTACAATAAGATCAATGAAGAGTGGTGGAGCAAAATGCACGAGGGGGAAGAAAATGTTACCTGGCCCGGCAAACCTCCTTATTTTGCGCTGAGTTCGGGTACTACGGGTAAATCGAGCAAGAGAATTCCCGTTACCGATGATATGGTAGAGGCAATTCGCCAAACCGGGATCAAACAGGTGGCTTCTTTGGCGAATTACGACCTGCCTTCCGATTTTTTTCAGAAGGAGATCATGATGCTGGGCAGTTCCACCGATCTTAAGCAGGTTGAAGACCACGAAGAAGGAGAGATAAGCGGGATTAGTGCCAGCAATATCCCTTTTTGGTTCCGTAATTTTTACAAACCCGGGGTAGAGATTTCCCAAATTGAAGATTGGGATGAGCGGGTACTGCAAATCGCAAAAGAGGCCAAAAACTGGGATATAGGCGCCCTCACCGGAATCCCGTCATGGACAGAGCTTATGCTCAAAAAGATCATTGAATATCACAATGCTTCCAATATTCATGAAATCTGGCCAAATCTTATGGTATATTCAACGGGTGGAGTTGCCTTTGAACCGTATGAAAAAGCTTTTGATAAACTTGTTTCCCATCCGCTGGTGGTGATAGATACTTACCTGGCTTCCGAGGGATTTATGGCTTTTCAGTCACGGCCCGAAACCCGATCAATGCAGCTGGTTGTTGACAATGGGATATATTTCGAATTTGTGCCTTTTAAGCCTGAATATATTGGAGAAAACGGCGCTGTAACCCCCGATGCCCCCGTGCTGCCACTGGAAAAGGTAGAGCCCGAAAAAGATTACGTACTGTTAATTAGTACGGTTTCGGGAGCCTGGAGATATGTCATTGGTGATACCGTAAAATTCACCGACGTAGACCGGCTGGAGATAAGGATCACGGGGAGAACAAAATTTTTTCTGAATGTGGTGGGTTCTCAGCTATCGGTTAATAAAATGAATGATGCCATTAAAGAAATGGAACAAAAATTCAATATTACCATCCCCGAGTTTACTGTGGCCGCGATTAAAAAAGACAGGGAATACATCCATAAATGGTACCTGGGTACCGAAGCTGAAATCAATAACGAAGAACTGGCAGCAGCCCTGGATAAAGCCCTCCAGGAAGCCAATAAAAACTATGGGGTGGCCCGCAGTAAAGCTTTAAAAGGGGTGGAGGTCGTGAAAACCTCTCCCGAGATGTTTACCTCGTGGAGCGCAGCCAATAAAAAGAAAGGCGGACAGGTGAAAATGGAAAAGGTAATGAATGAAGAAAAGTTTGCAGAGTGGGAAGAGTTCGTCGTGAAACAATATTCAATAAACAATAAACAATAATCCTTACTCCTTTAAGAGTTCTTCCGGTTCTTCTTCCAGTTTATTTACCAACACCAGGATTTCTTCGGGCGAGAGGTAGAGGCGGGCGATTCTTTCCTTATAAGTATCAGATAAATGGGAGTTGTTCAGGATAAAATTCTTGGTGGCGAGTATATATTCACTCATTCCGGCATTTACAGCGTAGGTATCGGCAGCACGTTCGGCCCGTTTGATGTAATTTTCTGAAGTGATATACCTGAATCCAAAAATAATAAGGCCCATAGCCGATTTGTCCCGATAGTCCATAACATGCCCCAGCTCATGGCCCAGCCAGCCTATTAGAACTTCTGAAGGTACATCGGACATTGTAAATTCTTCTTTTTCAATCAAAAATCTACTGCTGATGAAAATGTTATAAGTACGGTCATTTTTGCCCTTGAACAAATTCGATTTGTTGGGCTGGGCCTGCATGAAAGATTTCTTGATGTCTTTCTTGTACTTAAAATCAATTTCTACATCCTTGAGTTCGGGGTAGTAGGAGAGAGCCACTTTGGCCTCGTGTAGTAGACTTTCGGGAATGAATTTATTGCCCTGGTAAACGATTTTTTTTTCTTCCATGTCTTTTTTTGCAGCACAGCTCCAGTGTCCTCCCAGCAACGGCAGCAGGAATAGTATCGCGAACATTTTTTTGAGGGATCTATGCATTGAATTTTTTTAATCCTGCCCAGATAAGATATAGTTTCCAACTCCAAATTCTTTGAAATATTTCTTAAAAAATAGGGTCTTCGGCTGATTTTAGGTAATTTGAAAGGAGAACAGAAAAATCAACCACTATGCCAGAACTACCCGAAATTACGCTGTATAAAGAATATCTCGATGCTACTGCACTGGATAAAAAAATCACCTCTATAGATTTTTTGAATACCAGCGGATTACAGGCACCAAAAGAAGCGTTTATTAAAGCTTTTGAAGGAAATAAATTTACAGGAAGCCGTAGGTTGGGGAAATATCTTTTTATCGAAACCTCGGGAGAAAAAGCTTTGGTTTTGCATTTTGGAATGACAGGAAAGCTGGAGTATTACAAGAATCAGGATCCGCCGAAGTATTCCGGAGTGGTTTTCTCTTTTGAGGATAACGATCACCTGGCTTTTGTGTGCAGAAGGAAACTGGGCAAACTTTTTATTGCTGAAAGCCTGGAAGAATTCAGGCAGCGAAAAGAGTTGGGCCATGATGCGCTAGATCTTTCGGAAGATGAATTCCTTGAACTGCTTGAATCTAAAACCGGAATCATCAAAGGAGTGTTGACAGATCAACATGTGCTGGCAGGAATTGGCAATTTGTATTCTGATGAAATGCTGTACCAGTGCAAGATACATCCGAAGACAAAGACGAATTTAATTTCAGAAAAAGACAAGAAGCAGCTGTTCAGAAAGATGCAGAAAGTGCTTGAAATGGCTATAAATAAGGAAGGAGTGCGAAAGGATTTCCCCGATTCTTATCTCATTAAACATCGAAAAGAAGGTGATGACTGCCCTGCTTGTGAAGGAAAGATCAAACAGATCAAGGTCTCAGGCCGTAGCACTTATTTCTGCCCATCCTGTCAAAAAGAGCAAAAATGAAGGTGCATATAGGTTGTTCGGGATATAATTATAAAGACTGGCGGGGAGCTTTTTACCCGCAAAAAATGGCGCAGCGCAAGTGGCTGGAGCATTATTCTGCCATTTTTGACACCGTAGAGATCAACAATACATTTTACAGGTTTCCACGGGAAAAAGGATTGCATACATGGAAAGCGACTGTAGGGAAGAATTTCCAGTTTACTTTAAAAGGGCACCGGTACATCACCCACCGCAAAAAGCTAAAGGATGTTACTCAAAGCGTGAAGGATTTTGAAAGTCTTGCAAGGCTTTTAAAGCAGAACCTTGGCTGCATTTTATGGCAGTTGCCGCCAAACCTGCACCGGAATGATGAGAAGCTCAGGGAGTTTTGTAAAACGCTTGATCCAACATTAAAAAATGTGCTTGAATTTCGTCATGATTCATGGTATGATGAAGGAGTATTTGATATCCTGAAGGAGCACAACATCATCTTCAGCTCAATTTCAAGTCCCGAATTTCCTGAAGAATTAATTACTACCGGCAAAACAGGCTACCTCCGGTTTCACGGCACAGGTAAAGACTGGTATGATTACCTTTATTCTAAAGATGAATTAAAGGAATGGCATAAAAAGATCATGGATAGTGGGCTCAAGGAAATCTATATTTATTTCAATAATGACATACATGCTCACGCCCCCAAAAATGCACAGCAGCTAAAAGAGCTTTTTGGGCATACTAATTAAACCTCCATCTCCATTCCGTCGTGTGCCGGTACCAGCGGGATTTCTTTTTCAAGTGCTTTGATCTTTTGTTTGCTGTTATGCGGAGTGTCTTCAAAGAACCACTCGCCATAGTGACAAAAGACAATTTTTTTGGTGAGCGGAGATAAGAGGCGAATGAGGTTGGGAACACCGGTGTGGCCAAAGATCCTGTCTTTCTTTCGGTTAATTCGTCCGCCTTTCTTTATAAAGGTAGCTTCGGTGATCACGAGATCTAATGGCGGTAAATCGGCAAGGTTCGCTTTTTCTATCCATGCCACATCTCCTGTGATAAAGATCCTTTTTTCGGCTTTTTTGATGATATAGCCAAGGGATTTTAATCTGAGCGCATGAATAACAGGAATAGGAGTAAAGGTATATCCTTCTACTTCAAATTTTCCTGAAATCACCTTGAGCTGCGGAATGAGGTCGTGGGCTTCGGGCCCAAAAAGGGGAGTTTTGGGTATGAATTTTTCTTTATTCGGAACAAAAAAAGCGTGATCTGGATGAAAGTGGGTAAAGACCACAGCTTTTGGGTGTTTATCCATATATTTTTCTTCCCCTACATCAATCAGTATCTTATCATCTATTAAAAATCCGGTGTGATTAACGTGATCTTCAGCTTTGGGTTCTATTTTTCCGCGGGTGCCCAGGATCTTTATCTTCATATTTTATTTTAAATTCCGAAGGGATAAGTTTCAGGAGTTTTGCTGCCGTCGGGTTGCAGGTGTAATGGGTGAAGACCTTTGGTCTTATCAATGTATAAAAAGGCATCGTATCTTTTTGATATTTTTGAAGATACATAATTGCCACGTTCCCGGTGTGGATCGTAAACCACACCAACCGCCCGGTGACCTATCCTGTCCTGTAGTTTTTTGTACAAGTCGGTGCCTTCTTCAAAAAGCAGTAGTTTATTTTCGGCGCCAACGGTGTGCAGTTTTCTTTCAATACTTCCATCAATACCTTTGGGCAGGTCCATTTTTTTCATGGGCGCGCCCCAAAAATCTCCTGCGATCACAGAACCTTCATACGAGCCAAAGCCCACCAGATAGACCCCGTCATCGCTGTGCTGTTGTCTCACCAGTTGCCCCACATTATGCAGGCCCTGTGCTGCCATATCTGTCGCCCTGGCGTCGCCTATGTGGGTATTGTGCTCCCAAACGATCACTTTGGTGTCTTCTCCATGATAATCTGTAAGCGTGTTAAGCGTTTCTACCATATGGCTGTCGCGTACGTTCCAGGAAGAGTGGTCAAACTGAGCCATGGCCTCGTAGTATTTTTCGGCATTTTTGAGTACCAGGGAATTTAGTTCGGCATTGAGCCCTGCTTCCGGTTCATTTTCATATTGAGAAGTCTTTTGCCTCACTTCCTTTAACAGCTGTACCACTTCGTTGCGGCACTTTTGTTTGAGGCCGCGGTAAGCTGTAACATAAGAATCGTTTTGCCGGTAAGGTTCAAAACAATCGGCGGTGCGCTTTGCCAGCGCGGCTACTTCAGGATCTTCTTTTTCAAGGTAGTTCACTATGATCTCCATAGATTCCCAGAGGCTGTACACATCAAGCCCGTAAAATCCTATTTTATTCTTTGTATTCAGGTGTTTATTGTAGCCTTTCATCCATTCGGCGAAAGCGGCAACTTCCCAATTGGCCCACATCCATGTTGGCCAGCGCTTAAAATTTTTGAGCACATCGGCAATGTTTGCAGGGGTGCCGGGAAGATCTTTCACCCAGCGATTGATCTCAAAACAATCTGGCCAGTCACCTTCTACAGCCACAAATGAAAAGCCTTTCTCTTTTATAAGCCGTTTAGAGATTTCTGCTCGCCATGTATAATACTCATGTGTGCCATGGCTGGCTTCCCCAAGTAGCACATATTTTGAATCTCCTATTTTCTCCAGAAGCGGATCCAGGTCTTTTACCTGCTCCAGAGGTTTGATATATTCTTTTTCCTTATCCAGTTGCATATCAGTGGTTTTTATAGAATATAATGTACAAAATCTGAAGCCTTAATGGAAGAGATAAGGTGTGTCTTTAGAAAAGTTTAAGTTGGAATTAATTCTTTTTAAGGGCCTTTTGATTAATTTAGAAATTATGCAAACAGCTCAAATTGTAATTGGTCTCGCTATTATTCTATTTACCTATCTGGATTTTTTTCACACCACCCTTTCCGGAAACGGGTTTGGTATTTTCTCAAGAATAGTAAACCAGATCCTGAATAGGATCATGATTCAAAACCGGACCCGTACTATTTTTAAATTCTCCGGAATAACCCATCTTTTAATAACGACATTTCTTTGGATGTTGTTGTTATTCATTGGAACATACATTGTTTTTAGTGCCGGAGAAGAAATGGTGGTGAATAGCACTACAGGCCTGCCAGCCACACATCCCGAAAGATTCTACTATACCGGATATGTGCTATCAACACTGGGGATTGGAGATTTCGTTCCGGGAACAGATACCAGCAGGATACTTACCGGAATATTGTCTTTTTCGGGGTTCATCCTTATCACTACCGGGTTAACCTACCTTTTAAGTGTTCTCAATGCCGTACTGGCCAAAAAGCAACTTTCCTTTCTTATTTCTACTATGGGAAATGATATTGAAGAGATCTTTATTTTCTATAAACAACAGGACGATCTAGAAAATTTGATCTCGAATGCAGGAGATGTTAGACAGCAAATTTTAAAAAATGCCAGTAGTTACCTGGCTTTCCCCATGGCTAATTATTTTCTTTCCAAGAATCATGAGTCGGCTCTTATTTTACAGCTGGCCCGGCTTTATGAAGTAATCATGATCATTCGGCTCGACTGGAGTGAGGAAACTGTTCAGTATAAGAAGTTAAGTGCGATCATTAATGGTATTAAAAAGTACCTGGAGCTGGGGCTTGAAGATGCCAATGCAGCCAGTCATAATGAAGAGGAGTTAAAAACTTACAGAAGTCATTGGATGAATCACGGATATTATTTCAAAAATGATTTGGCTGTTGACAAGCAGTTTTCTTCAAGTCTTAAATATGCCGGTTGGAACTGGAAAGAAGTATATAAGCTGAAGGATGAAGAGTAGGAATAAAAAAAGGCTGCTCAAAAATGGCATTTTTGAGCAGCCTTTTTTTTGAGCTTAGGAAGCTTAGTTGGTAAGTTCCTGCTTTACTCTCTCCTGGAGTTGGGCATCTTGTTGCAATTGATTTGCAATTTCTTCATACCGCTTAACTGAAAGTCCGCTTTCTGTGATCATGCTTTCCATTTCCTTGCGGAATTCTAATTGCATTTCATTGAGCGCCTTGATAATGGCGTCATATTGCTTTTCTTCTTCTTTAGTAAGATCGGCTTCTGCCTGAGGGTTCATTTGCGCCTGGTGGATGGTGTTGAACCTGGCTATTTCCATACCTTCCCTGGTTATAATTTCGCTTAGATCCTTCTGGGCTTCCTGGTTTATCATGCGCATCTTTTGAAAGGTCACCGAAAATTGTTCAATTTCTTTATCAGTAACATCCGATTGTGCCATTAATGTAGAGGTGCCTATCATCATGAAAAATAAGAGGCTAAAGATCTTCATTTTACTTAAAATCATATTTTTTCTATTAGGTTTAGCACAAACCTAAAGTTAATGATTCAAAAAGGCAAAAAAAGACTGAATTTTAGCGAAATCGAAAGAAAAGTACCTATTTCTTCTCAAAAATAGCAAAAACCGACTCCTTTTTTCTGGTTTCTCCTTAAACGGTTTCTTTTAGTGCTGATAGATCAAGTTTTACCTGTCCGCGCAAAATATCTTCAAAAGTTTCTCTTTTTCTAATCAAATGGGCTTCTCCATTGTACCATAGCACTTCGGGCGGGCGGTAGCGGGAATTGAAGTTGCTGGCCATTGAGTAGCAGTAAGCGCCGGCATTGCTAAAAGCAAGAAGATCCCCTTCTTTGATCTCAGGGATTCGGCGGTTGCTCGCAAAAGTGTCGGTTTCGCAAATATACCCTACTACCGAGTAGAACCTTTCTTTGCCTTCGGGATTTGAAAGGTTGTGAATTTCATGTCTTGAGCCGTAGAACATGGGGCGAATAAGGTGGTTAAAACCGCTGTCTACACCTGCGAAAACAGTAGAGGTGGTTTGTTTAATCACATTCACACGGGCCACAAATTTCCCGGCTTCACTCACCAGGTACTTACCTGGTTCAAAAGCGAGGGTGAGATCGCGCCCATATTCTTTACAAAAAGATTTGAATTTTGCAGTGAGTTTTCCTCCCAGTTCTTCAATATTGGTCTCAATATCACCTTCTTTATAAGGTACTTTAAAGCCACTGCCAAAGTCCATGAATTCAAGATCTTTGAAATTTCGGGCGGTTTCAAAAAGAATTTCCGAAGCATACAAAAACACTTCTATATCAAGGATGTCGCTCCCGGTGTGCATGTGTATGCCGTTTATGTGCATGCCGGTGTTTTCAACAATACGCAGAAGGTGCGGTATCTGGTGAATGGAAACCCCAAATTTTGAATCGATATGGCCTACAGAAATGTTCGTGTTTCCGCCGGCCATAACATGCGGATTTATCCTGATACAAACCGGAACATCTGGATTTCGCGTTCCAAACTGCTCGAGGATAGAAAGGTTATCAATATTGATTTGTACCCCAAGGGCGGCAACTGCTTCTATTTCTTCAAGAGAAACGCCGTTTGGAGTATAAATAATATTAGCCGGATCTACGCCTGCTTCAAGCCCTAATTTCACTTCCTGTATAGAAACGGTGTCAAGCCCGGCGCCCAATTGCTGAAACAACCCAAGCACCGAAATATTGGAAAGTGCCTTAACAGCGTAGTGTATTCTAAGGTTCTTTACCCCGCTAAAAGCACTGGTGAGTCTATTGTATTGGGAGATGATCTTTTCGGCATCATATACGTATACGGGGCTGCCAAATTTTTCTGATATTTCTAAAAGGTCCTGGTTGTTCATAAGTTCATTATTACGGTCACAAAAGTAAAATGGATTTTTGGCTTTTGCCTACAGCCTGTCTAAAATTAACCAATTCTAACAAAATGTTATTTATAACAGGGAGGAAAGCTACAAATTTAGCAGTTCCCAGTCGGGGTAGATAAAAGAATTTTTGTAATTTCAAGTTGTTAATCAAGTATCTATGAAGTCCAGGCTGGCTCTTTTTCCTTTGCAGAGTGTGGTGTTTCCGGGAGAGGTCTTACCCCTGCATATTTTTGAGCCACGTTATAAGGAACTTATAGACGATTGCGAAAGTACCGGCATTAAGTTTGGAATTCCCACTTACATAGAAAATAACCTGGAGTACGGCACCGAAATGGAACTTATTGAAACAGTGCGTCGTTACGAATCGGGTGCCAGAGATATAATTTGCAAAGGGGCCAGGGTTTTCAGGGTTTTGGAATTTGCGCATAATGAAGCTGGAAAGATGTATGCGGGTGGTGATGTTGAATTTTTACCAGATAAGGATGATGCTTCCCAGACCTTAAAAGAGCAGTTACTAAACCTCATTTTTGAGCTCTATGTACATCTGGAAGTACCTCGGCCAAAAATAGATATCCCCAATTTCAGGAGTTACACACTGGCTCACAAAATAGGTCTTCCCCTTCAGCAGGAATATACCTTACTAAAGTTAACTTCAGAAAAAGAAAGACAGGAATTCCTCATTAACCATCTCACCATTACCATCCCTATTTTACAGGAAATGAACCGGGCAAAACAGGTGATAGAACTCAACGGGCACTTCAGAAATTATGATCCTCTGGATTTTCAGGAATTCAGACTACGGACAAAAAATTAGAGAAAATCAATCTCTTTTATGTGGAAATTAAAAAGATTGGCAGATTCCTCTAACATTTGTTACTTTTGTGCACCTTAACGAACACTGAAGAAACACCTTATTATGAACATACACGAATATCAGGGAAAAGAAATCTTGAGCAGCTTTGGTGTCCGCACTCAGCGCGGCATTGTTGCCCAGGACGCAAAAGAGGCAGTTGAGGCTGCAAAAAAACTTACCGAACAAACCGGTACTGGATGGCATGTCATTAAAGCCCAGGTGCACGCAGGTGGACGTGGAAAAGGCGGGGGAGTAAAACTTGCCAAGAACCTACAGGAAGTAGAAGATATTGCAGGGCAAATCATTGGGATGAACCTTGTTACTCCACAAACTTCTGCGGAAGGTAAAAAAGTACACCAGGTTTTGGTGGCCGAAGATGTATACTATCCCGGCGACAGCGAGCCAGAAGAATACTATATGTCTGTTCTTCTAAATCGCGCAACAGGTAAGAATATGATCATGTATTCTACAGAAGGAGGTATGGACATTGAAACAGTGGCCGAAGAAACTCCTCACCTGATATTTAATGAAGAGATTGATCCTGCAACAGGATTGCTGCCTTTCCAGGCAAGAAGGATTGCTTTCAACCTTGGTCTTAGTGGAAATGCTTTTAAAGAAATGACCAAATTTGTAATGTCGCTTTACGAAGCCTTTACAAAGTCAGATAGTTCTCTTTTTGAGATCAACCCGGTGCTTAAGACGAGTGATGATAAGATCATGGCCGTTGATGCCAAGGTGACTCTTGATGATAACGCACTTTTTCGTCATAAAGATTATGCAGAGATGCGTGATATTAGGGAAGAAAGCCCTGTTGAAGTGGAAGCTCGTGAAGTTGGGCTTAACTACGTAGACCTTGACGGAAACGTAGGATGTATGGTTAACGGCGCCGGATTGGCAATGGCTACCATGGATCTTATTAAACAAGCCGGGGGAGAGCCTGCAAACTTCCTTGATGTAGGTGGTACCGCCGACGCAAAGAGAGTAGAAGAAGCTTTTAGACTTATCCTGAAGGATGAGAAAGTAAAAGCTATTTTGGTGAACATCTTTGGAGGAATCGTAAGATGTGACCGTGTGGCGCAGGGAATTGTAGATGCTTACAAAAATATGGGTGACACTATCAATGTGCCTATCATTGTTCGCCTACAGGGAACCAATGCCGACATTGCCAAGGAATTGATCGACAACAGCGGACTTGATGTGTACAGTGCTGTCGAATTCCAGGAAGCAGCAGATAAAGTTCAGGAAGTACTGGCTTAATAAGACTTACATATATAGAAAAACCCCGGAATTTTCCGGGGTTTTTTCGTTTATAATATCTTCGGAAATAATTTACCTCGAATTTTCATCTGGGAAGATTTGATAAACATTCTGCAACATTTTCATAACCCAGAATCTTTCTTCGGAAGCAGGAATTAAAATATTTTTATTCTGAAATGTAAAACAAAGAATAATGAAGGTGAAATCATCCTGAAGGTCTCAAAACACTGGATTTATCAGGTAATAATATAAATACTGGGAAGAAACTACAGGTAGGTTTTTGGCTTAAAAGAAGCATTAGAGTGAAAAATAACTGTAACAATCAAATTGACAAATAGTCTCTAAAGTACAATCATCAATCAATCATTTAATATTAACCTTTAAAACGAACAATTATGAAACGTTGTAAATCATTTTTAGCCGCTGTAGTGATGACCTTATCAACTGTAGCCTTTGCCGGCTCTCCTTCTTCTTTTGAATTTGAAGCAAAGACAGGTTCAATAAGTTATCAAATTGAACGAATGCTCTCCGATTCTGGTTTAGTCATAGAAGAAGATTTTACTGCAACTGTATTTTTTGAAATGACCGGGTCAAGAAAAATTAAGGTCCTGCTAGTTGAATCCCCAAATGAAGAAGTCAATGCTTTTTTGAAGAAGCGACTTACCAATCAAAAGCTCCACGGCGATTCCTGGAAGTCTGAAAAAGTTTATGAACTGCCGGTAAGGGTGCAGGCCACAAGATAAGTTCAAAATCCGGGGGAATACCCGGATTTTTTTATAGGCGCCTTTTCTTCATTCCTAATTCATTAATGATAACAACCAGAAAGCTGTTTTAGGAATCAAAAACCTTACATCAAAATGTGTGAAACTTTTGTTAAAAATATGTAACCGTGTAACAATCAGTATTTTTAAAAGTCTTTATAGTAAATCATCAATCATCAAATCGCATCAATTAATCTAAAAAACGAACATCATGAAAAATTTAAAACTGTTGCTGGTAATGTGTGTAATAATTCTTTCCTCATCTGTTTCAGCAAAGGAAATCAGGAATCTCGCAAATCCCGATTCTGTCTCTGTTGAAGTTGAAAGAATGCTTGAGAACCTGGAATTAGCCAATCAATGTGAGCCACTTGAAATCACAATTTTCTTTTCTGTTTCTGAAGATCAGAAGATCCAGAGTTTGCAGGTTTCTTCTTCCAATGAGGAGGTGAATTCTTACATTCAAAAGCAATTGTCTAATGAGCAATTGCCTGTAGAAGCCTGGGTAAAAGGCAAAATTTATGAACTTACTGTAGTGAAGCGCATGAGTTAAGTCAGGACCCATTAGCTTTAAAAGTAAAAAACCCGGAAGAATCACTCCGGGTTTTTATTTAAAGGTGTAAACCACATTCTGTTTTTGGATTGTTGTTCCAGCGGCCCGATCTTTCAACTCCCGGCGAAGTACAATGGGAACATCCAATAGAATGATATCCTTTCTTTACCAGTGGGTGAAAAGGTAACTGGTGTTTTTTAATGAATTCATCCCGCTCCTCTTTAGTAACGTCTAGCAGCGGATAAAACTTTAGGATGTCTCCGCGGTTCTCGAAGATATTGAGGCTAGCACGATGTTCGCTCTGCCATTCCATGAGTCCGCTTACCCAAACGGTATATTTTGCCTTAACCAGATCAAGGGGTTTTACCTTGTTGATATGGCAACAAAAATCGGGATCTTTTTCCCAGGTCTTATCTTTTTGTGTAAACTCGTGTTCTTCTTTTAGGGCGCTTACAGATTTTACCTTGAGTCCGTAGAGATCAGTAAGTTTTTGTCTGTATTCCAGGGTTTCCTCGAAATGGTATCCAGTATCAATAAAATATACCAGCTGGTCGCGGTTAACGTCTGAAAATAATTTTAAAAGGAAAGCCGAAGTAGCAGCAAAAGAGCTGGTAAGCATAACTTCGGCAAGGTTAAAATCGTTGTATAGTTCTTCGATCCTTTCGTGAAGGTCGAGCTTTCGGTATTTAAGATTCAGTCTGTCAACTTCGGCAGCCGTAACAACTCTTTTTTCTGCAACAATTTCCATCGGCTATTTTTTGTCTTCTTTTTTAGGCATGGGTCCGCGTTTGTAGATTACCAGTCCGTTTAAAAAATTCCGAAGAAACTGGTCTCCACATTCCATGTATTTTGGGTGGTCCTCACTTCTAAAGATCGCACCAATTTCACTTTTTGTGACCTTGAAATCAACAAGGGAGCAAATGTGAACAATATCTTCATCCCTTAGTTTTAAAGCAACTCGCAGCTTTTTGAAGATATCATTATTCGATAAAGGCATAGGTGAATTTTGAGCCGTAAAAGTACGTAACCTGAATTTAAAAATGAAGTTTGAGAGGTATAACTATAATATAAATAAACACCAGAGGATCCTAAAATGTCATTATGTCAGTATATTTTGGTAAAATTATGCCATAAAGTCTTGAATAGCCAGTTGGTATTTAATTTGCCTTACACCGAATGAAAAGTAAAAAAAGTTTAATCTCAAAATATTAATATTATGAACCTTATTAAAAGAAACACCGACAACTGGCTTCCATCAATTTTTGATGACATGTTCAAAACCGACTGGATGGACAATGGAAATTCAGGAATGAACCGTATTGGTACCAGCGTTCCCGCTGTGAATATTTCTGAAAATGATGATGCTTTTAATCTCGAGCTTGCAGCGCCAGGCATGACCAAAAAAGATTTCAATCTTGAACTCGACAACGGCCTACTCACAATTTCTGCTGAAGAAAAGAAAGAAAATGAAAAAAAAGAGAACGGAGGAAGATTTACCCGTCGCGAATTTAGCTACACCAGCTTCAAAAGGGCCTTTAGCCTTCCTGATACTGTAGAAGCCGACAAGATTTCGGCAGAGTATAAAGAAGGGGTGTTGATGATCAACCTTCCCAAACGTGAAGACGCAAAGGTACAGGCAAAACGCATGATTGAGATTGGTTAATTATCGAAATCAGATTTTAAGAATTTTAAAAAAGCGTCCTTTGGGCGCTTTTTTACTTGTCCAGTAAAATCCATCGGTTCCCGGCGCTTTGAATGAGGTATTTCTGTCCCGGTGCAATCGTATTGACCGTAGAGTTTGTAGTAATGTCAAAAAGGTCGTTACTGCCAATAAATTCGAGGGTTTTAATAGTATTTCCCGGCCAGTTGAGCAGGTAAATGAGCCGGCCTTTATTGGTGGCGGCATCGGGTATGACAATGCTGCTCACCTGATTGTTAATACGCAAACTATAAGTTTCGGGCGTAATTTGGAAAGCGCCGGTGCTGGTGGCTGTAGAAGAGTAGATCCCTGAATTCGGATACTTCCATGTCACCAGTCCGTTAGCATCTGTCATAAGCACCTGGTCTGCCAGTCCGCGGGTATCGGGTAATACGTAATCATTTCCTGTAGTTCCTATGCCTACTCTTCCGGCAAAGTAGCCTGCAAATACCTTTTTTGGGTCATTGCCAAAAGCGGTGCTGTAAATGCCGTAGACAAAGCCGTTGCCCTGTTCGGTGCCAATTTCATTGTAGATCCCGTAGTGGTTTTTGGTAGATCCAAAAGTCTTCCCTACATCATTGTAGATTCCGTAGATCTCTTCATTGGTGTTTTGGTTCACCTCGTTAAATATTCCGTAGTGAATTCCAATTCCGGCGCCACTAACCGAGTTTTTTATCCCATATTTCTTATCCTGGGTGGCTGTGTTGTTACTGCTTAAAATGCCATAAGTCACGTTCTTTGTGGTAGCGCTGGTATTTTCTACTTCCAGCGGAGTGCGAATGTTGTGATCTTCAGCATTGTCTATCATTACCTTTAATTTTACATTAGTAGAAGACCCGCCAATACTTACGTTTCCTTTCCTAAATACAGCATCATCGGGGCTGGTTGAGGGGGAGGTGGTTCCTGTTTTATAAAAGTCGGAAGTAGCCTTGCCACCCACGCCCTGCCAGTTACCGCTAACCGAATCCCACCAGTAAAATCCGGGTGAAAATTGCCCTTTTTGAGAGCTGAGAAATACGAGCATCCCGTGCTGCTCGGCGGTGGGATTGGTCGCAGGGAAATTTGAGATGCGTGGGATAAGAATACCGTCGGTAGGTTCGGGGGAATTCGGATTTTCGGTGTAGATGTCGAGCTGAGCTTTTGGCTCATATGTATTGATCCCTACCTGGGCTGTTATTTTTCCACAGAATAGCATCAGGAAAATCCCCGAAATTAGAAGCTTGTACACAAGTTGAAATTTTAAATCGGGGAGACACTAATGCAAATGAAGGTAGTTAATTATCTCACATATTATAAGTTGGGTGTGAAATTTAACATTTAAGAAGCTTCTTTGACTTTCTCCTGAAGCATTTTTATTTCATCCCTTAGTTTAGCAGCAGTCATAAAATCGAGTTCTTTGGCCGCAGCTTCCATAGCCTTTCTTTTTTCCCTGATGCGCTTTTCTAATTGAGGTTTGCTGAAGTATTCTGTTTCTGCTTCAGCAGCTTTTAGATCTGGAGCGACTTCATATATATAAGGTTCAGGTTTTTTGCCTACCAGCATATTTTCGAAAGATTTCTTTAATGCGGTGGGGGTGATATTGTTCTTCTCGTTGTACTGCAGCTGCTTTTCTCGCCTGTATTCCGTCTGGTCAATAGTTTTTTGCATACTGTCCGTGATCTTGTCGGCATACATGATGGCTTTTCCTTCGAGGTGGCGTGCGGCACGACCAATGGTTTGGGTAAGCGACCTGTTGCTGCGTAAAAATCCTTCTTTATCAGCATCGAGAATGGCAACAAGTGAAACTTCCGGAAGGTCGAGCCCTTCCCGTAGCAGGTTCACTCCCACAAGTACGTCAAAAAGGCCTTTTCTAAGGTCCTGCATAATTTCTACCCGTTCTAAAGTGTCAACATCGCTATGAATGTAACGGCAACGGATATTAATCCTGGTTAAATATTTGGTCAGTTCTTCGGCCATGCGCTTGGTAAGGGTAGTAACGAGAATTCGCTGGTCCTTGTCAATCCTTAGCTGCATTTCTTCAATAAGATCATCGATCTGGTTAAGACTGGGGCGCACTTCAATTACCGGATCCAGTAAGCCGGTGGGCCTAATTACCTGCTCAATGTACATTCCCTCTGTCTTCTGAAGCTCATAATCGGCCGGGGTAGCACTTACGTAGATCACCTGATTTTGAAGTACTTCAAATTCCTCAAACTTCAACGGGCGGTTATCCATAGCTGCCGGAAGCCTGAAGCCGTAATCTACAAGCGTTTCCTTTCTTGAGCGGTCACCGCCATACATGGCATGAACCTGCGGAATGGTCACGTGGCTCTCATCAACAATCATAAGGTAATCATCGGGAAAATAATCCAGCAGGCAGAAAGGTCTTGTACCCGGAGGTCTTCCGTCAAGATACCTGGAGTAATTCTCAATACCCGAGCAATACCCAAGTTCCCTGATCATCTCAAGATCAAAATTGGTGCGTTCATCCAGCCTCTTTGCTTCAAGATGCTTTCCAATCTCCTGGAAATAACCAACCTGCTTTACCAGGTCGTCCTGTATATCTTTTATGGCGCCCTGTAAAACATCAGGGGAGGTAACAAACATGTTTGCCGGGTAAATATTGAGTCGGTCGTACTTTTCGATCACATCGTTGGTAGCGGGATCAAAAGCCTCTATTTCTTCAATCTCATCTCCAAAAAAGTGAATTCTGAAGGCGTTATCAGCATAGCTCGGGAAGATATCCACGGTGTCGCCTTTAATGCGGAAATTTCCGTGGGTGAACTCTGCTTCAGTCCTTGAATATAAACTTTGTACCAACTTATGAAGCAACTTTGTACGTGAAATTACCATGTCTTTTTCTATGGAAACCACGTTTTTCTTGAATTCCACAGGATTCCCGATTCCGTAGAGACAGGAAACTGAAGCCACAACAATCACGTCCCTTCTTCCGGAGAGGAGGGAAGAAGTGGTGCTGAGCCGCAATTTTTCAATCTCTTCGTTAATAGAAAGATCTTTCTCTATGTAAGTACCCGAGGAAGGGATAAAAGCTTCAGGCTGGTAATAATCATAGTAACTCACAAAATATTCCACCGCATTCTCGGGGAAAAATTGCTTAAATTCTGAATAGAGCTGGGCTGCAAGCGTCTTATTGTGGGCAAGAACCAAAGTGGGTTTTTGCACTTCTTCGATCACATTAGCAACCGTAAAAGTTTTTCCAGATCCTGTGACCCCCAACAGGGTTTGGTATCTTTCCTTATTGTTTATACCGCTTACCAGCTGCTTTATAGCCTGCGGCTGATCTCCTGTAGGTTTAAAATCGGACTTTACTTTGAATTTCATAGACTTTTTTGCTGACCTGCAAAAATAGCCAATTTGAAGCTACCAACAAATGTTGCCGGTTTCTAAAAAGTTTAAAATCAGGTTAATTAAAGATCCCTTTTCTTCAGAAGTAAATAAGACAGATAAACGAAAATCACAATCCACAACATCACTATGAGAAGCTGGTACCAGTGAATGGAATAGTCTTTTGTGATCTCTGAACCCAGTTGCGTGGCTGCCGATTGTACTGCGTTGAGCCTGGAGAAAGGTTCCCTAACCAACAAAGCCATAGATTCTAAAGGAAAGAACTGTGCAATGTTTTCAGCAATATTAGAATCCCTGAAGATCTTATATTCCATCACGCCTCTCACAATACTTTCCATGATCCACCAAATGAACAGGAAACCCAGCGCAAAAGCCGATCTTTTTACCAAAATCCCGAGGAACATACAGAAGGCGAAAAATCCTGTGAGTTTAATGAAGTAGGCCAGTAGGTATTCCATGTCTGAAAAGATGATGGAAATCTCGGTGTAATCTGAAAAAGAAAGGCCTAAAATAAGCGAAACTACAAACAGGAAAATAGTTGATAAAAGGGCAAAAGAAACCACCGTTAGGAATTTAGAGAGCACGAATTCCTTTTTGCTCAACCCGTCAATGAGGTTCTGTTTAATTGTGCGGTTGCTGTATTCGTTAGACATCATGGATACGATCACAATGGCCAGGAACAGCTTTAAAGTGGCAGCGATGTAGCTGTTAAAATGCCAGATGTACGGAAAATTAAAAATCCCCTGATCGGCCAGCCTGAAATTTACATTCCCAAAATTGAATTCTATGGAAGCGATAAGCGCAATAAATGTAATGAGTATAAAATAGGTGGTGATTAGAACCCTTGAAGATTTACTAAACCTAAGTTTGTGATATTCTATATTGAGTAAACGTAGCATTAGGCAGAAATTTGGTTGGTTAACAATAAGAATTGTTCTTCTAAGCTCTCTTTTCGTTTTACGAGCTGGGAGAGGCTAAGGCCGTTCTCGAAGAGGTAAGTGTTTAGGGCTTCGGCTTCCAGCGGCTCTTCCAAAAATGCCGTTATGATTTCCCCTTTTTGAACCACCTTGCCAAAAGCAGGATGGGAGTTGAGCAGGGACATTAATTTTTCATCATTTGTAGCCTTGAGTTCGAAGAAACCAAAGCTGGCGTTCATCTGGTCTACAGGCCCACTGTAAAGTTTTTCCCCTTTGCGGATAATCACCACGTGGGTGCAAACCTTCTCTACTTCGTCAAGCAGGTGAGAGGCTAAGAGAATAGTAGTTCCGGTAGCAGCAATCCTGGTAATGATCTCCCTTATCTGGTGAATCCCCTGCGGATCTAGTCCGTTTGTGGGTTCATCAAGAATAAGGATCTCCGGGTCGTTGAGCAAAGCTGAAGCAATTGCCAGCCTTTGTTTCATCCCCAAAGAAAATGTTCGGAATTTACTGTTCCTTCTGTCCAGTAAGCCCACCATTTCCAGCTTTTCATCTATATTTTTTGCTGAAACATTCTTGATCTTACACACCAGCTCCAGGTTTTGTGCAGCGGTCATGTAAGGGTAGAAATTGGGACGTTCAATGATGGCCCCCACTTTTTTAAGGGCTTCATGTGTACTCTGCGAACCATCGAACCATTGAAAATCTCCGCTCGTCTTATTTACAACATTCAGGATGATTCCCAGGGTGGTGGATTTTCCGCTTCCATTGGGCCCTAAAATGCCATATACGTTACCTTTTTCAATGGTGAATGAGAGGTCTTTAACCGCCGTGACGGGACCAAATTTTTTAGTGAGATTATTAAGGCGAAGGATTGTCTTCAAAGTAAACCGTTTTAACATTCGACGTCTAAGTTAACGTTTTGTTACACGGCGAAATAAAAAGAAGTCTTATTTTTGAGGAAATTCAGCGTATGCGGGAAAAATTAATGTCAAAAAAGAAACCAAGCTTTCCGGTTAGCGACCGGTTCCATAAATATCTCGCAAAGTACAATCGAAACACCAAAATTCCGGTCTTTTATGATGATCTGCTGAGGTTTTCGGGGTCTATCGTAGTCTATGATCAGCACGATGAAGATACTTTTTGGGTGCGTTGCTATTATCCCGATTATGAACGGGACGATATTGACAATAGTCTTAAACAGGTTTATACCATCCTGCATTCAGATGGAAGTGACGATTCCCTGGAGTTCCTCAATGTTGATGCGATCGACTACTGTACCTTCGGAAATTCAAAACCCTTCCGTATAAAGGTCAGGAATATTCTGAATGACAGTTTCACGTATTTTTATGTCAAGAAAGCGGATGCTTCCCGTATTTACGGATTGGAGTTTGAACATATACTCTCGCCGCACAGGATCAATTTTCTTGTGTACCGGGACACTTTGATTGAAGAGCATATTGCCGGAATTCCCGGAGACGTTTTTATTGAAGATGAACTGCCGTTGTGCGATGACCGTGCAAAAACACAAATTGCGAAACAATTTGTAAAATTTAATGAGCGGTGCACCATCAGGTTGTTGGGTGATATGCGTTCTTATAATTACGTGATCATTCCCACTCACGATTTTGACCATGTAGAGTACCAGATCAGGGCAATTGATTTTGATCAGCAGTGTTTTGAAGGTAATCTGAAGGTCTATCGTCCGCAGTTTTTTAAGGAAAACTTCAAAATGGTACAGTTGGTTAGTGAAAAGCTGCAGGAATCTTCCATAGAGCAGTACAGGAGGGAAGAACGATCTTTACTGGCTAAAAGGATCATTAATGCACAATCGCGCTATAAGGAGTTGATGCGCTGTATTCTCAATGATCAAATTTCTAATGAGCCCAATGTAAAGCAACTACGAAAAGAGCTCTACGAGTTTTCTAATGACATGAAATTTAAAAGAGCCCGTTCAATGGGACAAATCTTGAGAACGGCACTTGATTTTGTGAAGAGGAATTATGAAGATGTGAATATGAAAAGACTCATTTAAAAGTTTAATGTTTAATGAATAAGGAATAATAATAAAAAAAGAGGTCTCAAAAATGACATTTTGGAGACCTCTTTTTATTAGTGCTGGTACAAGAAAAGAAGTGGACTTAACTCTTATTCTCTTTATTAAAATATACCAGGTAATAATACATTTGTCGTTCTTCATCCCATCCTTTTTCCACAAATTTCTCAGCAGATTCGGGATTGATAAAGTCCATCTTGATCTGGATATTGGTGTCTAGATTGATGGTGTTTTTAATCGATTTTCTCGCAGCTGTTACGGCTGTGTTAGAGATTGGGAAGCTGGTGAGATCTTCAATCTTGTATTTTGGAGCTTTTTCGGTCTTGTAATTCTGAAATTCAGGAACGAGGGCCGGGTTGTCTATCACTGAATTCAGGAAAGCAGTCTCTTCAAATTCATCGTTCTTGGCGAAGTAATCTACACTTCGGTTCATAAACATCACTTCTTCCTTTTTATCTTCCGCAGGAAGTACCACGTCTTTAGCGAAATTCTGGCAGAACTTCAGGTACTTTTTGGTGTGGAAATTCTCATCGGCCAAAACATCAACTCCGAGGAAATTCTCCAGCCAGTATTTAGTATCGTATTTATTAGAATCGACTGAAAGGATCTTGAAACCTTCCTCCCGATTTTTGTTGAAAATAATTGCTCCTTTGTCAAGCTTGTTCAGGTTGATTCCCTGCTGAATGATCATCTCCAGAATGCTTTCCTTTTCCTGGAACTGCAGGAAATCGTGCTTTAATTCAGACTTAAAAATACCAATAGCAGTGGTCTTTTCATTGTCAAGCATCATATTGTCAAAAAACACAACATAAACCTCCCCACTTTTAATATGCGGGTGTGCCGATTGTTCAAAGAGCAGGGTAGTGATCTTTTTTGACTGCTCATGAATGGTTTGAGGTGCATCAAAGATTTTGCAGGCAATGTCGTACAACGGATTGAACTCTACATCTACTTCATTTGTGAACTGGAAATAGTTTTCTTCCTTATCTCTAAAAGGCTTTAAAAAATATTCCTTTATGAGCGGGGTGATCTCGTCATTAAGATGAAAAGGCTGGGCAGAAAGAAAGATGTTCTCATTTCTGCTCTTATTGCCAACCCTATGAATAGACAGGGAGTCAATGTGAGCGTTATATAAATTGATCATATTGAAAAGTGCGGTTAAATTACCGGATTAATAAAAGCTGAAAAATAGGAAAATCTGGACTAGTTCCAGTTTTCGTCAAAAGAAAGATCGTCGTAGTCGTCTACGTCAAAATCGTCATCATAGTCGAGACCAAGGTCGTCATCTTCGGCCTGGAAATCTTTCTCGGGTGCGCTCACCGGGAGCTGCCCGTGAACAAAAAGCAGGTTTGGATAATCCATTTGTGGGTCGGGTTCTGCGATCTCGGCTAGCTCTACAAGAAAAGTCCACATGCTAAGAAAATCGTAGACATAGATGAGTTTGGTCTGTTGTTCAGAAACCACATCATCAAGGGTAGTCTCATTCATAACCCTTACAGAACCTGTACCTTCGGTCACATCAAACTGGGAAATCTCTTCGCCCTGGTTCCAATCATCATCACTAATGTAGAAAGAAGCCATCTCGGTGCCATCAAACCCGAAGGATTGTAAAATGGTATTATGTAAATCTTCAAGCGTATTGTCGGCCATAATTTCTATGTCACGAAATACGTCTTCTTCGGCATCGAGGATAATTCTAAATCTATACAGCATAATTCAAAAAATTGGATTGCAAAGATACATTTTTAGATGACAAATTTCAGCTAGCGACTAAATCTATGCAAGGTAAAAGTCATAGCCGTTAGCAGGAAAAATGCTCCTACCTGGTGGGCTACACCCAGCCATAAAGGCACGGCATATATCAAAGTGAGTACCCCCAGCAGGAATTGCAGAAAGACAAGGCCTACCAGCCAGTTGATCCCTTTTTGCTGCGGAAGGGTAAGCTGTAAATTTCTTGATTTATACCATATGAAGAGAATAATGGCTACCACGCCGTACGCCAGATAGCGATGTACAAACTGAACGCCACTTTTACCTTCAATGAAATTACGCCACAAGGGTTTTTGCTCTATGTAAACGGTCTCATGTATCCATTCGCCACCGGTCATTTTTGGCCAGAAATTGTGGATCCATCCGGCGTCGAGGCCGGCTACAAATGCGCCCCAGATGATCTGTAAAAGCAGGACGACCATTCCCACCCAAACCAGGTTCCTGAAGCTTTTGTTGATGTCTTTTTTCTTAGGATAAACCAAATCCATAGCCACCCAAAAGCAGTAGGCAAAAGTGAGGAATGCCGTGGTTAAATGGGCAGCAAGCCTGTAATGACTCACGGCCGGCATATCTACCAGGCCGCTCTTAACCATATACCAGCCTAAAAATCCCTGGAAACCACCTAAAAAGAGCAGTACGAGAGATTTGTAAATAGTGGGTTTTGTAAGTTGTTTGGTGATAAGAAAATAGAGGAAAGGGATAATGAAAACCACTCCTATTAAGCGCCCAATAAGCCTGTGGAGCCATTCCCAGAAGTAAATGCCTTTAAAATCTTCGAGAGTGAAATGGTAATGCAGTTTCTGGTATTCGGGAAACTGTTGGTAGAATTCAAATTCCTCAACCCATTGCTCTTCTGTAAGAGGCGGGATAGTGCCGGTAATGAGTTTATAATCGGATATTGATAACCCGGAGTTGGTAAGGCGGGTGATTCCACCAACCACTACCATTACAAAAATTAAGAAACAGCCGGTGTACAGCCAGTAAACTACTTTTTTATTGTCTTTCATGGGGATAAATGTGAAGGTAAAGCATGTCTTATTTTGGAGATAAACCTATTTCCTTTCCTTTTTGAAGCATATAAGCTTTTGCAGCGTCATAATCGTTGGGGATCACCCCTTCTAAAATGGCTTCTTTAATGGCATCTTTGATGATCCCAATCTCGCGTGATGGTTTCAAACTAAAAGTATCCATGATCTCTTCTCCCGAAACCGGCGGCTGGAAGTTACGTACATGGTCGCGTTCTTCAACTTCTTTAATTTTTTGCCTTACAAGCTTAAAGTTGTTGTGGTACTTTCTGTACCGTCTCGGGTTCTTTGTGGTAATATCGGCTTCACAAAGCGTCATCAGGTCTTCAATGTCTTCACCGGCATCAAAGATGAGTCGGCGTACAGCCGAATCGGTCACATCTTGTGACAACACGATAGGGCGGGAGCTCATGTACACCATTTTTTGTACAAACTTCATCTTTTCGTTGAGGGGCATGCGCAGTCGCTTGAAGAGCTTAAACACCATTTTTGAGCCCACAAATTCATGACCGTGGAAGGTCCAGCCCAGTTTTTCATCAAACTTCTTGGTGGGAGCTTTCCCAATGTCATGTAGTAATGCAGCCCAACGCAACCAGAGGTCATCTGTGTTTTCTGAAATATTATCTACAACTTCAAGCGTGTGCCAAAAATTGTCTTTGTGGCGCTGCCCTTCAATTTCATCAATCCCTTCCAAAGCCGTGAGTTCAGGAAGAATAATGGGTAATAGCCCGGTTTTATGAAGTAAGCCAAATCCTACTGAAGGTTTCGGGGAAAGCAGGATCTTGTGAAGTTCATCTACAATCCTTTCCCTCGAAATGATCTTGAGTCGCCCCCTGTTTCGAATAATTGCCTGTAGCGACTCCTTTTCAATCCTGAATTGCAATTGAGAAGCAAAACGCACTGCCCTTAACATTCTGAGAGGATCATCAGAATAGGTGATATCGGGATCTAACGGCGTGCGAATAACGCCTGAACTTAGGTCCTGAAGCCCATTAAATGGGTCCAGCAGGTTTCCGTAAGTGTCTTCATTAAGGCTAAGCGCCAGGGCGTTGATGGTGAAATCCCTGCGGTTCTGGTCATCTTCAAGACTTCCGCTTTTAACGTCGGGATTTCTGCTTTCTTCGGAATAACTTTCCTTGCGGGCGCCTACAAATTCTACTTCCATGTCATAAGCCCTGAGCATGGCAGTTCCGTAGTTTTTAAAGATTTGTACTTTAGGCTTATGCGGAAGCAACTCAGAAACTTTCTGCGCCAGTTCAATTCCGCTGCCCACAGCTACTATATCAATATCTTTGTGCTCGCCACGTTGCAGGATATAATCCCTTACAAAGCCGCCTATAACGTAACTTTCCAGCTCCAGCTCT
The DNA here is from genome assembly GCF_026241755.1 of Salinimicrobium profundisediminis. Lineage (GTDB taxonomy): Bacteria > Bacteroidota > Bacteroidia > Flavobacteriales > Flavobacteriaceae > Salinimicrobium > Salinimicrobium profundisediminis. The sequence goes on along the minus strand of NZ_JAPJDA010000020.1, from coordinate 17,266 downwards.
GTGGTTGCAAGAGAAATTACTTTGAAAATATTATTGGTTAGGGCCTGTTTATAGTTGTTCACTTTTTTTATTCTTTTTTCTGCTATGAATCTCAAATGGGCTCATTAAAAATGCTACTTTTTTTTTGCCACGAATTCACGAATAATCTTTATAAAACAATTCGTCGATGATCCAGCAGGTCTTTATGAAAATTAGCCAATATTGCTAATTGGCAATTAGACACTTTTAGGTAATTTATGCATTGAGAAATAAATTTATCATTGATATCCTCTACTGCCTTTATTTCCAGAATTATTTTATCCTGTATTACAAAATCAGCATAAAATTTATGTGACAGAACAATGTCTTTATAAGATACAGAATATTTTTTTTCGCGAGTGAATGGAATTTTTCTGTTTTTAAGTTCATATTCCAGCGCATCCTTGTATACTATTTCTGAAAACCCGCTACCTAAATTATTATATACCTCAAAAAGGGCGCCTACAATGGCATAACTCTCATTTTTGTATATAATATCGGTCATAAATTTAAAGATTCGTACTACTTGAGTAAGAGCCAGGAAATATTCGTGTATTCGTGGCTCCTTTGGTTTTATTATTTTCTAATCACCTTTACTTTCCCGTCATTACTCAGCTTGATTATAGCTGAAGGTTTAGGGGTTTTAATTGCCTGCTGTAAATTTACCACGTAGTCTACGCCATCTATAATCTCCTTGCTTATTTCGCTAAAAGAATTTGGAGTGGGTTGGCCGCTTAGGTTTGCAGAAGTAGATACCAGGGGTCGCTTAAGTTTTCTTATAAGCTGCTCGCAAAATTTGTCTTTGGTCACCCGTATACCCAGCGTATTGTCTTCTCCTACCAGGTTTTCGGCCACTCTTATAGGTTTGTCGTAAATTATAGTGGTGGGTTTGGCAGCATATTTCAGAATGTCGTAAGCCACTTCGGGTACTTCTTCAATAAACTGGTTGAGCATTTTAAAATCAGAAACCAAACAGATCAATGCCTTTTCCTCACTTCTTCTTTTAAGGGCAAAGATCTTGTCTATAGCCTCAGGATTGGTGGCATCACAGCCAATTCCCCACACCGTATCGGTAGGATATAGAATTATTCCGCCTCTTTTAAGGACGTTAAAAGCATTGTTGAGTTCTTCAGTGTAATCTCCCATTTAGTGCGTTTTTATATGCTTCCAGGGTCTTCCCGGCCATAATCTGACTGGTGAAGGATTCAAATAGTTTGTTCCTGGATATTTTTGCAAAGTTCGGGATTACCTGCGGATTTTCAAGTAAAAACAGCAGGTTTTCGCCCAGCCCTTTAAAGTCATAAGGATCGCTCAATAGGCCGTTGATTTTATCTTCAATAACTTCGGGGATTCCGCCTACATTGGTGCTTACTACAGGAACTTTGTAATAAAAAGATTCGTAGATCACCTGGGGGATGCCCTCACTTTTGGAAGTGTGGAGCAGCATGTCAAACTGTGGTATAAAAGCTGAAGCATTCGGAATATAACCTGAAAAAAACAGATGGTTATCGAGATTGCATTCCTGCACAAGGTCTTTTAGAGCAGGGGTTAGCTCGCTGAAGTTACCCACCTGAAAAAAGTAGAGGTCCTTCAGGTTCTTCTTGTTTACGAGAAAATCTGCGGTGCGAACAAAAGACTCAAGGTTCTTTGCATCAATATGATTCCCAATGTTGCCAATAATTTTTGAATGCTCCGGAAGCTTATATTCGCTACCTATCCAAAAAGGGCATTTTTGATCTTTATTTTTCAGGCTTGTGCCGTGATAAATTACTTCAAACCTGTCAGGATCACTCAGAGTCTCCAAGCTCACGCGTTTTGTTTCTTCTGAAACACATAAAATGCGTTTAATCTTGGGGTAATTGTATTTAAAAAGGGTTTGGCGGCGTGCCCTGATGGGGAAACTGGTCTTTTTACTGAAAATAAAGGGAGGCAGGTCAAAAAAATGATCGGCTAATACGGCCAGTGATAGTGCATTGGGATCATGAATATGGATGAGGTCAATTTTTTCCCTTTTTGAGACCTGAATGATTTTTTTGACATACCTGAAGTCGAAACTCGTAAAAACGGGAGCAGTATAATGCCTTAATTCTAGATTTTTAAGGCTTTGCTCAAAAAGGCTTCCTTTTCTGCACAGTATAATATTGGATACTTCCGGATGGTGTTCAGACATCTCCAGGGACAAGTTTTCAATATGTTTTTCACCGCCGCCCCAATTTCTTACTGCCGATAAATGAAGGATATTCATATATTTTTTCTGTATAGGTCTTTTCAAAGCCTGGTATTGCGAATTTATAATAAATCTATTCAAGGCAGGCAGGGAAGAATCTGGAAACAGGTATTTCTAAGGATGCTGTGGAGGTGATGAGGCTTATAAATTCTGAAGTTTAAAGTTAATGCAAACTCAAATAGCTAACTTTGCAAAAAGGTTGAGAAAATATGAAGGTAGTTGTAAGTGCAGCATATTCATCTTATAAAAAAGAGATTATTAATGCTTTAAATAATTTTGAAAAGGAAGGTCGAAAAATCGGTCCGGGAAAAAGAAATGTTTTAAAAGCAGTAGTCATAAAGAAGAAAGAGCTTAACATTAAAGCTTTTAAGATCCCTAACGTTGTAAATAAAATTGCTTACAGGTTTTTTAGAAAATCAAAAGCCGAAAGATCTTTTATATATGCCAGTGAACTTTTAAAAAGAGGAATTAATACTCCGGCTCCTGTGGCTTATGCTGAAGAAACTACTTCTTTTTCTTTTTTAAAAAGTTATTATGTTAGCGAACAGCTGGAGTACGATTTAACTTTTAGGGATATTGACCTCGACAAAAAGGGGCATGAAGAAATTCTACGCGCCTTTACCAGATTTACTTTCAAATTGCATGAAGAAGGGATTGAATTCCTGGATCATTCCCCCGGTAATACGCTTATTCAAATTAACGAAAACGACTACAAATTTTATCTCGTGGATCTTAACAGGATGAATTTTAAATCGCTTAATTTCAATGAACGAATGAAGAATTTTGAACGTCTTACTCCAAACAAAAAACAGGTGGAAGTAATGGCGGATGAGTATGCTAAATTAATCAATAGGCCGAAAAACGAAGTTTTTGAAAAGATGTGGTCTTTAGTAGACACGTTCTTTAAGAACCGTGGGAAGAAAAGGAAATTAAAAAAGCAATTAAAGAAGTCGGTAGGAATTAAATAGATCAAAAGGAGTTTTAACCTTTTATATGCTTCAGAAAAAAGTTCAAAACTACCTTAGAAGACTATAAAGGGATTAAGCAAAAGTGATTTTTAAAGTATCTTCCCAGCTATAATAGCCATCTTTTGCTGTGAGTTCGGGATATTTTTCGCTTTCCAGGCGGTATAAACTGTAACCTCCCCAGGAATTATCACTAAGATGTAATGAACTTCATTCATCTTTACCCAGGCCATAATCCTTATAAAATTCTTCAATTCATCTACAGTAAAAAACTTTCGGGCCATATCAATCATTAGTATGGGTTTTTCGTACTGTGGGGAGTCGATAATTGTGCAGGCTGAAAGTTTACCATTTTGGTTAGCCTGAGAGAATAACTGCAGCAATGTTCTGGTAGCGTGAACCAGGCCAGTGTATGAGTCGGCTTTTATAGCGGTATTCATACCCAGTTCTATCTGGTAGGCATCCTCTTGAGCTTTAATGTTTAAATACGCTGTGTCAAATTCCAGGTTGAGAACAGAATCTCCCGGAGCATCAACAAGCGGAATCTCAAGATCTATCAGTTCAAGTTTAAATCTATGTAACAGTAGTTGTTCTTTATTATTAATATCAGAAGGGAATTTTACATGTATTGCTTTAAAATGTATTTGACTTCCCGTGGGATTCCACTGTTGGGGTGCAGGGACGATATTTATGGAATGTTGGGCAAGAGCACAGAAGTGGACTAATGCAACAATAAAGATTAGAGTTAATTTTTCATGAAAATTGGGAGAGGGGTTATACAATTAGCTACAGCCTAATACAGGATATGAGCAACAGAAACAAAAATATAGTAAAAGCCCTGCTGAAATTTCAGCAGGGCTTTTACAGTAGAGGGTAATTATAATTAGGGAAGTCTTATGCCTATTATTTTAGAAATTCAGTAATTATTGAGTGGGGTTCTGAGTTAAAGTTCCGGGGTATGAATTGATTGCATCTTGTGGAATGAAGAATATCACTCTATAATCAGTGGCTGAAATATCCTCACGCTGGTTGTGGGGACCTGGATACTCCCGTTTTAGAGTTTTCCCATTCCTAAAAACATCGTAACTTCGTTCTGCCTGGAAAGCAAGTTCCAATTGGCGCTCCTTATCAATTAATGTGCTGGCGTTTGTATCGCTTATTTCATTATATCCTCCGTTTACAATAGAACGTTCTCTAACAGTATTTAAATCTGCCAAAGCAGCACCATAATTTCCTAATTTCGCATAGGCTTCTGCTCTATTGAGATAGATCTCTCCTAAACGGCTTATAACAGGGGAGTGCAAATGCGATTCCTCTCCTTCAAGTGAGGCTTTGGTAATGTAAAATTGAGGGTAAACCCGGTTGAGTGTTATATAGTTGTCTATAACTCCCGTATAAGATTTATTTCCATATTGAATAGAATAAATACCCTGTTCACTGTCAATGGGAGTGAGTGAATAATCGTTAGAGCCTTCTGTTGCAGTAAGGTTACCGCCGTTTCGGGTAATCTCTGCCTGTACATAATTTAAAACTTCGCCATCTTCCTTAATAAAACGAAAAACTTCGGTGTATTCTCCTGTCTCAGCATTTGTTGCATAAGTAGGGCGGATGAAAGCTGCACGTGCATCTTTCATGTGATAGCTTTCAGGACGCCAGTCATTTCGTCCTGTTTCACTTAATAATTCGAGGTGTCTGGCACTGGCATACATTTCTCCCCAGCCCATTCCGCCTATATTGGCATACATTCCCCCTACACCATAATAGTGATCATAACCCGAGAATTCTGAAGCTACACGTTTAATTGCAAATATTGTTTCTGGATTGTTTTCAGGAATATAGGTGTTATATTTCATGAACTGTTCTCTTGGCAATAGAGAAAACTTGCCAGAATTGATCACTTTGTCAGAGTACTCTATTGATAGTTGAGCGAATTCTGTGTTTGGAGATTCATAAGTACCGCTCATGTACAAATATATACGCGATAACATGGCTTGAGCTGCTTCTTTTGTAGCATAGATTGGTTCTTTATCTAGAGTTAAAAGTTCCTCTGCTTTTTTCAGGTCTTTAATGGCTTGCAGGTAGCTCTCTGCTACTGTAGCGCGATCGGGTAATTCGAGGTTGATAACATCTTCAGGAGTGCCATTAACAATAGGAACTCCCAGGTTTGTTTCTGGATTTTGATAGTATGGACGGCCAAAAGCCCGGGTAAGATAAAAATACATCATTCCACGAATGTAGTATGCCTCACCTATACTGTTGTCTATTTCTGTACTCTGCCCCTCGTCAATCATAGCTATGACATTAGAAGCTTGAGCAATAGCTTTGTAACCAGAATCCCAGAACTGGGTGAGTCTATAGTTGTTGGGAGTGCGGGCATAGGAGATAAATTCATAAAAAGCATCTGTAGATGATCCACGTATCATCATATTGTCTCCTGCATATTCTCCCATCCTGTGCATGGGATCCGACCATGCTTTTAACTGTGCATAGGTTCCATTTAGCAATGCCTCAAGCGCAGCATCAGGATCATCTACAATTGTTCCAGAATCCATACTACCATGAGGTAAGCGGTCAATTTCACAGGCTAGAAATAATATTGCGGCCAAGAAAGTTGTAAATATTTTTTTCATGATATTCCTATTTAAAATGATACGTTAAGTCCAAACATATATTTACGAGTGGAGGGATATACACCTGGACCAGTTGATCCCATAATAGCTCCTCCGCTACCTGCTGGGATTTCAGGATCTACTCCGGAGTAATCTGTAATTACAAATAGATTCTCTCCAGATAAAGAAATACGCAAATTGTCTATTGATAATTTGCTGGTAGGAACATTATATCCTAGTGTTAGAGACCGTAGCTTCAAAAAATCTCCATCTTCTAAAAAACGTGTAGAAGGTGCATTTGCTTTGTCTTGATTATTATATCTAGCAATGGGATGTGTGGCTATATCACCTGGTTTTTCCCAACGACTCCAACCTGGTCTTAATTTCATTTGATTTCTGTCTGTGTATGTGCCGTCGGAATCATATTCTTGTCGGGAATAGTTATAGATTTTACCTCCTATGGCAAACCCGAACATGGCGCTAAGGTCAAACTGTTTATAATTTATAGCAGTTGAAAAACCACCGAAAAGATCAGGAGATACCTTTCCTGTTTTTTCAAAAGTAGCTTCTGAATAATTGCTTGTAGTAGTTCTGGACAGTTCGTTCCCTTCACCATCTCTCTCCACCTTATACCACAGTGGTAATCCATTTTCCGAATTTACACCTGCCCATTCCTTGAGGTAATAAGTGTCAACAGGGCGACCTGGTTCCAGCATGCGTTGTGCAGAACCTGCAATGCCCAGTCCATCACTTATAATTATAGGCCTAACAATGTAATTTCCGTCAGAATCTTTTGTTTTGTACAATTTGGTTAATTCATTGGTATTATGACCTAGGTTGATATCTAAACTCCAGATTAAATCTTCATTGTTTATGAGATCTCCTCCAAGACCAATTTCAAATCCTTTGTTTTGCATTTCCCCAATGTTTTGCCAAATACTGGTAACACCTGTCAAACCAGTAATTGGAACCCGGTAGAGAATATTTTCTGTATTTTTAATGTAATAATCAAAAGTAAATCTTAAACGATTTTTAAATGCACGTGCGTCTAATCCGATACCGCTTGTATAGGTTTTTTCCCAAGTGAGGTCATTATTCCCTATTTGGCTAATAAGAGCTCCGGATTGTTCATTATAACTAGCACCACTAGAAACGGAATATAAATCGTACTGGGGGTAAAGAGATGTGGGTCTATTCCCTACTGAACCGTAAGCTGCTCGTAATTTTAAAGCGTCTATCTGCTGTACCCGAAACCATTTTTCAGTATGAATATTCCATCCACCACTGACTGAAAAGAAATTCCCGTATTTAGCATTCTCACCAAAATTAGAAGCGCCATCTCTTCGAAAAGAAATTTGAGCTAAATATTTACGGTCATAAGCATAATTAGAATTAAAAAGAACTGATTGTACAGCCCATTCACTTACACCTCCTTTAGTACGTTCAGGTTTGGCCACGACATCCAAAACCTCAAAGCCTGGAATAAAACCTGTACCGTAGGCATCGAGAGATGCTCCTAAATAATCATTAAATTCATAAGCTATTAAGCCCTGTAGATCATGCTTATTCCATTTTTGATCAAATCTTAAAATTTGATTAGTATATCGGCGGGTACTTTCTGATCGGTAATCTGTTATTCTTCCATCTACACTTTCACCACCATTTGATCGGGGGTCGGTATAACCATTAGCCTTATAATGAATGTAACGATAGCTGTTGACAGAAGAAAAAGTTAACCAATTGGTCAATTTGATGTCAAAATCCATATTTCCCATGAACTGGTAGTTTTTATTTGACGAGTGATTCCATTGGAGATCATATAAATAATTTGTGCTCGCACTATTCACCCAATTGCTGGAACGGTGAGATACAAGGTTTGCCTCATCATCATAAGGACTATCCCACGGCAGGTTTGAGTACATAGCTGTTGTCGAGTATTGACGATCCTCGACATCACGCAAGGAACCGGTTAAAGATGGTTTGATGGTTAACCATTCAGTAGGTCTGTACTCAGTATTTAATCTGAAGTTGTAACGTGTGTAATCGTATCCTTTGACTGCTCCTTGTTCATCGTATAAACCTAAGGACAAATAAGAACGAAGAGTCTCGCTCCCTCCTTGAACAGAGACATTAATATCCTGCGTAAAACTATTTCTTGTTGCCAAATTCCACCAGTCAAAGTTACTATTTCGCAAATCAGCATTCCAACGGGGAAACGAAATTTGGTCAGAATTAGAAAATGAGGCATAATAGTCATAGAGCTCTGTCCCATTCATCATTTCTAAATTTCCATTGGTTAATTCATTAAAGCCTATGTTGGATGACAGACTTACTTTTGTCTCTCCCATTTTAGCCCTTTTGGTTGTTACTACAATCACACCATTGGCTCCTTGTGACCCATATATGGCTGTAGAGGCTGCATCCTTGAGAATTGTTATAGATTCAATGTCGTCTGGATCCATTTCTCCTGCATCAGATCCAATTATTACACCGTCTACTACCCAAAGAGGGCTGGTCGTTCCGCTTAAAGTAGCCTGTCCACGAATTACCACACCTCCTCTTGAGCCTGGTTGCCCAGACCCTGGAGCCACATAGACCCCCGGGGCTTTTCCATTAAGCATATTTTCAACAGAAGGGGATGTAATATCTCTCAATTCTGTGCCTCCAACAGTTTCTAAAGCTCCAGTAAGACTTTCTCTTTTCTGGGTGCCATAACCCACTACTACAACTTCATCTAAAGCAGCAGCACCTTGCTGGAGCGCGATATCGATTTCGCTCCTGTTGTTAATATTAATTTCCTGAGTGGTGTAGCCTAAGTATGAAATAACTAAAGTTGCGTTGGCGGGAGCCTCAAGTACAAAATTCCCGTCAAAATCGGTCATGGTGCCATTAGTAGTACCTTTTTCAATGATGTTGACACCTGGAATAGGGATTCCTGTATCATTGTCTACGACTTTTCCGCTTACTTCTACTGTAGTTTGTCCCAACATAATGATGGAGAAGAGTAGAAAATAAGTGGTTAATACGATTTGTTTCATAAGTCTGTTAGAGTTGTTTTTTGGTTAGTTTTAAGAAGTTGAACAGAAATTAAACAGTAATCGAAAGAATTTATTCTTCGATAACTTCTGCTAAGTTATGTTTTTGCGTATTAATTCCAAACAAAATATTAATAATTATTTATGGAATTATGAGTGTTTTACTGTTTATGGATGTATTTTCTGTAATGAATGCCTTATAATATAAGGGTTTCGCCTCTATTCTGAATAAATTTTAAAAATTGTAAAATTGGAGGTGTATATAAATTAATTTAAATGCGGAAGTATTAATTAGCTAAATAATAGGCAAACGAATATTTTTAATTTCCGAAATATTTCATTTCTTTTGTAAAGACAAATTTTTTGTAGTTTTACTTGAACAGTTAAATTGTCAACTTTATCACCCATCTTAAAAATAAAATTTGTGAATATATACACGCAACAGGAGATTACAGGGCAGCCCGAAATATGGCGGTTAACCTTTGAGTTGATTCGGCAGAGATCGAAGGAAATAAATGAATATTTACAGCCTATTTTGGCAAAAAAGGAATTGCAGATCCTTCTGGCTGGTGCCGGGTCTTCTGCTTTTATAGGCGAGGCAGCCCAGGGTATTATTCAAAAACAAACAAATCGTGATACAAGAGCTATAGCTACGACCGATGTTGTGACTCATCCTGAAAATTTCTTGTGTGTAAATCGTCCTACTTTGCTAGTGTCTTTTGCCCGTTCTGGGAATAGTCCAGAAAGTTTGGAAACGCTGAAGTTAGTCAATCAGTTCTGTGAGGAGGCTTATCATTTGGTGATTACTTGTAATAAAGATGGTGACTTGGCTCAGTACGCTTTGGCTCATCCAAAAACAGCCTTTGCTTTTTTATTGCCTGAAGGTGCCAATGATAAGAGTCTGGCTATGACTGGAAGTTTTTCTTCTATGTTGCTTAGTGTTTTATTGATCTTTAGTAAAGAAAATGTAGAAGAAAAGAAAGGCGAAATAGCCTCTCTTGTGCGACAGGCTCAAAATATACTTGCGAAAAAGAAAGATTTAAAAGAAATAGCTACAGCAAAATACGAGCGGGTAGTTTTTTTAGGATCTGGACCTTTATTAGGAATTGCGCGCGAATGTGCTCTTAAACTTCAGGAGCTTTCTGATGGGATAGTTATTTGCAAACACGATTCTTTTCTTGGATTTAGACATGGCCCCAGGGCGGTTACCAACGAAAAAACTTTGATGGTTTACTTATTCTCATCAAACGACCACGCATATCAATATGAATTAGATCTTGCTAAATCTATAGCCGGCGATGAGCGAAATATAGCTTGTGTTACTATAGGTAGGGAGCAGGAGGTTGAATTAAATCCGCTTCTTAATATCGATCTTAATTTTGAAAAAGGAAAAGAACTTTATATAGTAACAGTGGCCCTGGTTGGGCAGTTGTTAGGATTATACACCTCCCTGGAGCTTGGCCTGGACCCCGATAATCCCTCAAAATCTGGTGCCATAAGCAGGGTCGTAGAGGGTGTGGTGATTTATGACTATCCAAATAGTACAAAAGCATGATCTTAAGTGTTTGTCCAAATCCTTCTGTAGACACTTATGCATGGATCGACACCTTTAAAGCAGGTGGGGTAAATCGCATAGAGCGGGTGGAGGAATTTCCGGGAGGCAAGGGAGTGCACGTGGCCCTTGCCCTTGCCGAGTTAGGTAATACATCAAGCCTAATAGGTGCATGGGCAGGAGGTGCAGGTAATTGGATTAAAGACCAATGTGCGCAGAAGAATGTAGCTGCTTTAGGCATTGAGCTGGAAGGTAACAATAGAAAGTGTTACACGTTTCGGTCGGGTAAAAGTGAGATAAATAATTCTGAACTGCTTGAACCTGGACCTGAATTCACCTCTCAAAAATGGCATTTTTTTAAAGAGTTTTTCCAGGATGCAATTGGTAATACCAGGATAATTTGCATGGCGGGTTCCTGGCCTGAAAATGCCCCCGTAGATGCTTATGCGCAGCTTATTGAAGCAGCAAATAAACAAAATGTTCCCGTGATACTTGATTGTACTGGGATTCAACTGAAGGAGGCACTTAAAAAAGGGTTTTTTGGGCTTCATTTAAACCAGGAGGAAGCCAAAAATTTATGCGGGAGTGAGGATATCCAAGATGTAATGAAATTTCTGAGTGGTAAGGTAGAGATGGTGGCTTTAACCAGGGGAAAAGACGGGCTGGTGCTTGCATATCAAAACAGGGTTCTATCGGCAAATGTAAAAATAGACAAAGTGGTAAGCACGGTAGGCAGTGGCGATTGTCTTACAGCCGGACTGGCACATGTCATTTCCAGGAATTTAAGTATCGAAGAAACAGCTGCATATGGAGTAGCATGTGGCGCTGCAAATTGCCTTTTTGAAGACCTGGGCCAGTTAAGAATAAATGATGTAAAAAGTCTTTTGCAAAGAGTTGATATAAAGGAAATAATACATGAGGCGTAAAAAATTATTGGTGGTAGGGGAGTTGAATATTGATTTGATCTTAAACAACATCAACGGATTTCCCAAAATAGGCGATGAAATTGTTGCTGAAGAAATGGATTTTACACTTGGTAGTTCTTCAGCTATAATGGCTTCCAATGTGGCAACTATGGGGACTCTCACTTCTTTCTGCGGAAAAATTGGAGCAGACAGGTTTGGAGAATTTGTGCTTACTGAACTTCAGAAGAAGAATGTAGATACCGGCTATATTAGGAAATCTGATACCCACAAAACCGGAATTACCATAGTTATGAACTACGACCAGGACAGGGCAAATGTAACTTATTGTGGGGCGATGGAAGATTTTACAATTAGTGACATTCCGTGGGGGGCATTAGATGAATTCGATCACTTTCACCTTTCCAATTTTTACCTTCAGAAAGGTATTAAACCAGATATTTTAGAAATTTTCAAAAAAGCTAAAGCCGCCGGGCTTACTACATCTCTTGACTTGCAGGTAGACCCCGAAGATAAATGGGATTTTGACTATAAAAAAGTCCTGCCCTATGTAGATATCTTTTTTCCAAACCAGTCTGAATTGCTCAATCTTACCAAAAAAGACAACCTGGAGGAGGCAATTTTAGCCTTAAAACCTGAAGTAAATACTGTAGCTATTAAAATGGGGACTGAAGGATCACTTTTGATCTCTGGAAACGAGCGAATAATTGAACCTCCCTTTATCAATCGGTATTTTAAAGACGCCATAGGTGCAGGTGATTCTTTCAATGCCGGGTTCATTCATGAATATCTCAAAGGCTCTTCCTGGAAAGCCTGTTTAAAAAATGGCAACCTTATGGGGTCTTTAAATACAACCTGTGCAGGAGGTACCACGGCATTTACTACCGCTTCAGAAATAGCATTAAAAAAACAACAAATCGAGAATAAAGAACTTTAAGTATGAACCTAAAGGAAAAATTACAGGAATTTACCACTCAAAAAAGAGGTTTACTGGCTACCAATTTTTACAATCTTGAAACGCTGCACGGGGTGCTGCAGGCCGCTGCAAATGTTGGGGAGCCAATAATACTTCAGCTTACCCAAAGCTCTATAGATTATATGGGTTTAGATACTGCCGTGAAACTTGGTAGGGCGGGCTTGAAGCAATTTGGCGTTGAAGGTTGGATTCACCTTGACCATGGTGGTTCTGTAGCGCTGGTGCAACGTTGCCTTGATGCAGGTTTTGATTCTGTAATGATAGACGGAAGCGAACTTCCATTTGAAGAAAATATAAAAATTACTCGTGAAGTTGTTGAAAAGGCTAAAAGTTACGGGGCACATGTAGAGGCAGAGCTCGGTTTTGTTGCCAAGCTTGGCCAGGAACACGGGCAACAGGGCTTTACCCAACCCGGGGAAGCAAAAGAATTTGTAGAAGCTACCGGTGTCGATGCTCTTGCTATTGCTATTGGGACTGCCCACGGGTTTTATAAAGAAGAACCTAATTTAGATATTGAGTTACTCTCAAAAATATCAAAAAGTACTGCGGCTACACTAGTGTTACATGGTAGTTCTGGTGTGCCACATCAACAGGTGCAGGAAGCTATTTCTAACGGAATTTGTAAGATCAACCTGGCCACCGAGATCAAGAATATATTTATGAATACTTTAAAAGAAAGATTAGCTACCAATGAAGAAATTGATCTTAGAAAATTATTTCCTATAGCAACACAGGCTATAACTCAATTAGTTTCTGAAAAACTGGAAATGGTAAAGAACGTTTAAGCCCTACTTCAGAAGATAAGAAAAGATGTGTCAAAATCAAAACCTGAATTAACCGATGGCTTAACGTGAAGAGAATCCTTAAGTGATCAGTAAAAAATATCATTATGTTAGACAATTTTATAGATGCTCATGTTCATTTAAATACACGTTCTACTGCTAAGCTCGATACAGCAAAAAAATGGAATGCAAGGTTCTTATCTATTAATACTGATATTCCGTTTTTTGAAAGTATAGAGGAGCAGGAGGCAGTTATTCACGATCTTCAAAAAGAATATCCGCAGGGAATAAAATTCATCACAAGTTTTGATACAAAATTCTGGAATACTGAAGACTGGTTGCCTCATGCCATGCAGCAAATAAAGATTGGTTTGGCTAATGGTGCTGCAGGTGTGAAAATTTGGAAGAACATCGGGATGGATAAGTCGGTGAAAGATAAGGATGGGAAATTTGTTATGGTTGATGATAAAAGATTTGATCCCATTTACGAATATCTTGCTAAAAATGACATTTTGCTTATTGGGCATCAGGGAGAACCCCGTAATTGCTGGTTGCCCTTAGAAGAAATGACGGTTAACAGTGACCGCGATTATTTTGCCGGTCATCCCGAATATCATATGTTTAAGAATCCCGACTATCCTTCCTATCAGGCACAAATGCAGGCAAGGGATAATGTGTTGATCAAGCACCCCGATTTAAAATATGTGGGATTACACCTTTTTAGCATGGAATATAGCCTTGACGAAGTTGCCAAAAGGCTTGAAAAATTCCCTAATTCTAAGACCGATTTAGCCGAACGTATTTGTCATGTACAATTACAGGCTATGGAAGATCATGAAAAAGTGAGAGAATTTTTCATCAAATATCAGGACCGGATAATATATGGTACAGATGTTATTGAAGATGGTTCTATGACTGATGAAGAAGTTAAAAATAGGTTTGAAGGATTGTGGCAGGCCCACTGGGACTTTTTTGCCACTTCTAAAGAGCTCACTGCGCCCGAATTCGACGGAAGTTTTAAAGGTCTTGCGTTACCACCTGAAGTTCTGGAAAAGATTTTTCGTGATAATGCCATCAAAACTTACGGTTTTCTTACATAAGAAAGAGAGGATTAATTTTATCTTTTAAAAAAAATCAGCAAAATTTAAATAAAGTTGTTCGAAAGAAGAACTTTATTTACTAGATTGACAGTAAATTACCGAAACTTAAAATTAGTGTAGGAATTTATTATTTTTGCAAAATCCTTTCGTTCTTAAAGAATCAATCGTAAAAGTTATGAATAAAACAGCGTATCGCAGATCTCTTATTTTAGAAAAGCTAGATGATGCAGGCCAGGTGAATGTTACCGAATTAAGTCAGTTGCTCAACGTGAGTGAAGTTACTATTCGCAATGATCTTGATAAGCTAGAAAAAAATAAACTCTTAATAAGAGCTCATGGCGGTGCTTTTAAAGCAAATAATATTGCTTTAAATGTTTCGGAAAAGAAAAAAATAAACCTCGATTACAAACGTCTTATCGGGAAAAAAGCAGTGAGTCTCATCAATGAAGACGAGAGTATAATTTTAGATTCGGGAACTACAACTTTCGAATTGTCAACAAACCTGAAAGATTTTAAGAACCTCACTGTAATTAGCAATGCCCTTGACATTGTAAATAATTTATCCCAATACAAGAATCTGGAGGTCTTTATGCCTGGCGGCTATTTAAAAGAATTCAGCATGTCTTTAGTGGGGCCCATGGCCGAGCGAAACTTCAGGCAGTTATATTGTAATAAACTCTTTCTTGGAGTAGATGGCATAAAGGAAAATTCAGGAATTTACACACATTATATGGAGGAAGCCTATCTCAACCAAATCATGATTGAGGTGGCCGAAGAAGTGATTGTAGTGGCCGATTCTTCTAAGTTTAAAAAATCTGGACTTGCATTTATTTGTGGCTTCGATAAAATAGATAAAATAGTGACCGATGCAGGGATTGAACCCGAAATGGAGGAAGCCTTAAAAAAGAAAAATATTGAAGTAATTAAGGCGCAGTAAACCCTAGGGCGCTTTAATTTTCTTATTTTTACAGGAGCCTAACAAGTCGTAATGTTTTATTTGGCCAATTACTGGCAGCCCAATTTTACTATAGATATTACCTTCTACAGCAATACTAAAGAAGTGCCCTTTTATCTTACAGCAAATCGGGTAGAGAAAAAGAAACCGGAAACCCCTTCATTTTCAAATGAAATGTACCATCCATTTGGTGCTTTTTTTATTACTGAATTGTTTCAGAGGAAATTGAAAGCCTTTGAGTTGATTGGTGCAAAAAAAGTTGCGGCCCGGCTGACTCTAACTTTGGCAGAGGTGTCAAAAATGGCATTTTCAGCAGGTGTTTCAGCAAAAGATATCGCCCCAAAAACTTCAGGTGTAGTTTCCATATCTTCCAAACTTTTACATGAAAAAAGGAAATTGGTAAACAATAGTCCTTTGCCGGTAGCCTATGAGCTAACTTCCGCAGAAAACAACAAAATTATTGATGAAGATTCCGTTTATGTCAAAGCTGGAATTTTCACCAGGTTATTACACAGCAACAATTTTACAACTTCTGGCCACTTCAAGCATTTTGAAATAAACAATCATGAAGAATTTTAGATTTAAAATTTTCCTGGCCCTGAGTATCGCAGTTGCGAATCCGGTTGTGGCGCAGGCTGTCAAAAATGGCAAAAAAGCAGATGTTTTTGTAGATGATAGCGGCGTGATGCGCTGGGGGCATAATAAAGAGGAGGTGAAAGGTTTTGGGGTGAATTATTCTGTGCCTTTTGCCCATGCTTTTCGGTCTGGTAAGAAGATGGGAGTGGATCTTAAAAAGGAGATGCAAAATGATGTTTACCATTTTTCCAGATTGGGTTTTGACCTGTACCGTATTCACATCTGGGACACCGAAATAAGTGATGTAGAGGGAAATCTTCTCAAAAACGAGCATCTTGACCATTTTGATTTCCTTATAAACGAACTTAAGCAACGCCGAATCAATTTCGTACTCACGCCCATTGCCTATTGGGGCGGTGGCTGGCCGGAACCTGATACAGAAACTCCCGGTTTTTCTCATAAATACGGAAAAGAGGGCAGCCTCACTCATCCCGATGCCATTAAAGCCCAGGAGAATTACCTGGCCCAGTTCCTTGAGCACGTGAACCCTTACACGGATATTGCTTATAAAGACGAGCCCAATGTGATTGCTTTTGAAGTCAGTAATGAGCCGCACCACCGGGAGAGTCCGGAGAAAGTGCAGGAATTTATTGAAAGGATGATCGCCTCCATGAAATCTACCGGCACAAAAAAGCCTATTTTCTATAACGTGACCCATAGCATCCAGTTGGCCGAAACTTACGCAAAAGCCGGGATAGACGGCGGGACTTTCCAGTGGTATCCCACCGGTTTAGGCTTTGGAAAAGAACTGGAGGGCAATCTCCTGCCCAACGTGAATAATTATGAGATTCCGTTTGATGAGGTTTGGGAGGAACACGGACTGGCAAAACTGGTCTATGAGTTTGATGCGGCCGATGTGATGAAATCTTATATGTATTCGGCTATGGCACGTAGCATCAGGCAGGCCGGCATACAGATTGGCACTCATTTCGCTTACGATCCCACCTTCATGGCGCCCTATAACACCGAATACGACACGCATTACATGAACCTCGCTTACACACCTTCAAAAGCCCTGGCGTTGATGATTAGCGGTGAGATTTTTCATGAGTTGCCAATGAATGAAGATCTGGGCAAATATCCTGCTAATCTTAACTTCGGAAATTTCAGGATTAGCTATGAAAAGGATCTTGCTGAAATGAATTCTGATGAAAAATTTATTTATACCAATACCACCGAAAGTCAGCCGAAAAATCTCAAAAAACTGAAGCAAATAGCAGGAGTTGGAAGTTCTCCTGTAGTAAAATATGAGGGCAAAGGAGCTTATTTTCTTGATAAGCTCGAAAAAGGCGTGTGGAGGCTTGAGCTAATGCCCGATGCTATTGTGGTTAAAAATCCCTTCGGAAATAACAGCCTGGACAAAACCCTGGCAGTTATAAATCATGCGGAATGGGAGATGAAGGTCACACTTCCCGACCTTGGAGCTGATTTTTTGATTACCGGACTTAATTCCGGAAATGAAGTTTCTGAAAATGCTACTGAAAACGG
>NZ_JAPJDA010000001.1 GCF_026241755.1 Salinimicrobium profundisediminis | reverse complement strand
CAAAAAGGAATGTGAAAAGTACGGGATGGAATACAATGATTATAAAGAACGGGAAGACTGGGTCGCTTTAAAATTTACAAAGCATAAAAACTGAAAAGAAATTCTTATCTTTAAGCCTGTTTTTTCAAATGAAAATGTCTGACTATGAGTGCACAAGAAGAAGTTCTTGAAAAAAAGAAAGTTGAAACAAAAGAATCAAAACTTTATGAGATCGTCCTGTATAATGACGATTACAATACGTTTGATCATGTAATAGAAACGCTTATTGTTGTGTGCGAGCATACACCTGAGCAGGCCGAACAGTGTTCTCTCCTGGTGCATTACAAAGGTAAGTGTACTGTTAAAACCGGAACATACAAAGATTTGGAGCCGCGCTGCGGAAAACTTCTAGAAGAAGGCCTGTCTGCAGAAATCGTATAGCAACTTCTTTTGAATTCAATAATAAAGGGTAAGATTCTTCGGAATTCTTACCCTTTATTATTTCTGGTAGTTCAAAAATCAGGGATTCTTTCTGCACCTTCCGAAACTTTCCAGTTCAACGGAAGCTGAGTTTAAGTGAATTTTTAAATAGTAGGGTTAGGTCCTGGCTCAGAAATGCCTGCTCCAAAAACCATACTGCTGCTTTTTCTACAAGAGAAGTGAAGAATTATTTTTCCTCTTTAGACTCAGTTCTTTTTCGTGAGTCTCTTTGCATCATACGGCGATATTGGTCTGTATAGCCCCAGTCTCTTCTTCTTGATTCCTTAGTTGTCACTCCTGGTTTTTTTGGCAGGGTGGATGACTTCCCTGTTTCGAATTTTTTTTCTGTGTCCATGATCTTTTTTTTTTAAATTCTGCCCCTTGTTGAGTTTGGACAGAAAGCTACATAACCCCCAGTAGCCGTAGCTTAAATTTAATAAACGTTTTGATTTAAAATCATAAAAATCAGGTGTTTAACTTCTTCTTTAGAATGATTTATAGATGCCTGAATTTTTTGTGAGGGCAGGTAAAAAAGAGAAGGGGAAAGGCTGGTGCGGGAAAGTTTTCTGAGAGGGGAAGCTAAATTTAAAACTCGTGTAAACTGTGGTAAATCAGAGGAAATCGGTAAGATTGATATTCCAGTAGGATAAAGTTAATGGCCTGGTACAAATTTTCTTTTTTAGAAAGGATGATGAGGTTTTTCGGGTAAATCTTAAACTTCTGTTAATGCTTTTTACTATGTTTGTGTTATGAAAAAAGCGCAGATCTTCAGTCTCTTACTCATTCTTTGCTTCTCTGCCTTTAATGGTTGTGGGGAGGAAGACAGGAAAGAGGAGGAGCCCCGGCCCGCACCGGGTAGCGCTGGCCATTTTTATCTAATGGGGCTGGATACTTCAGATCCTCATAAGAAGCTTGAATTCTACAATAAAGGCCTTGATGCCGTTACAGATAAAAAAGATACCTCGCTGGTAGCGCTGCTGGATGGGAAGGTGTTTGCATTTCTTCGCCTGGGCGAAATGGATAGTGTTCCGTTCTGGATAGATAGCCTTATCACAACGGCACGGTTTCAGGGTGATTTGTTTTATGAAGCTAAAGGCTATTTCAGGAAATCCCAGATTTTCAGAAATAATAATCCTGAAGAACAATTCAGAAATGCCTTTTATTCCCGTAACCTGTACCTTAAATATGGCGATACAAGCATGGCAGGCAGGCGGTCTCTTGACATGGCTAACGCGCAGCTTGGCTTAGGAGATATTGTGGGAAGCCAGGAAACTGCTACCGAAGCTATAAAATATCTGGACCATACCAGGGACGCGAATTATGTGAGTTCTGCATATAATGTACTGGGGTTATCCTATGGTACTCAAAGGCTTTTTTCTGAAGCGCTCAAAGAGTACAAGCAGGCCTTAAGGTACGCTGTAGATAGGGAGGACAGTATCAGCTATCTTCACAATATTGCTCTCTTACATAAAGATCAACAAGACTATTCTGAAGCAATTGAGATCTTTGAAGAAATTTTAAAATCTGATGAGATCGACGAACTTTCACGATTGAGATATCGTGAAAATCATGCGTATACAAAGTGGTTACAGGATTCTACTACCAACGCAGAGGCCGTTCTTACAGAGGTGATGCAGAAAAGGCTGGAAATAAATGACCATTCAGGTTTAAT
The DNA here is from genome assembly GCF_026241755.1 of Salinimicrobium profundisediminis. Classification (GTDB taxonomy): domain Bacteria; phylum Bacteroidota; class Bacteroidia; order Flavobacteriales; family Flavobacteriaceae; genus Salinimicrobium; species Salinimicrobium profundisediminis. Next base: position 289,829 of record NZ_JAPJDA010000001.1, on the reverse strand, counting down.
AGCAAGTTATTTTCACCTTTCAGATTACTTCAGGAATATTAACAGTGGCAAAGCAAAATATTATGCCGAAAAATATTACGATAAGGCCATTCAGCTTTCCTATCCCACAGCGCAGGTTGATGCTCTAAAAAGGCTCATTCCGCTAACTGAAGGGAAAACTAGAGAGGCATATATAGACAGGTTCCTTTTTCTTAACGACAGTCTTGAAGAAGCTGATACCAGGTTGAGGTTCCAATTCGCAAAAATAAGATTTGACGAAGAGAAAAAGGAGCAACAAATCCACCTTTTAAAAGCTGAAAATGTAACGCAGCATTTGCAAACAGAGAAAATGCGAACCCGCAATATCATTAGTTCTCTTGCTGCCCTTTTGATCTTAATAATTTCCGGAACATTTTTTTATAACGTGAGGCAGCGCGGAAAAAGGGAAAAAATAAAGCAAATATATCTTACCGAAAGCAGGATCTCAAAGAGAATCCATGATGAACTCGCAAATGACATCTACCATGTAATGAGTTCTATTGAACCGGTGGCCCCTGCAGTGGTGGTAGACCGGCTGGAGGATATTTACCAGCGCACCCGAGATTTTTCCCGTGAAAACAGTGAGATTGCAACAGGAGAAGAATATTTATCGGGTCTGCTCAACATGCTCTCTGGTGCAGTACCAACCGGAACCCGATTAATTGTACGTGGAGAGAACACCATCAACTGGCGCAACTTAAGCCGTGAAACGAAAATAGTGGTGTATCGCGTTCTTCAGGAAATGATGGTGAATATGAGAAAACACAGCAAAGCCAAACTCATAGCCCTTATTTTCTCTACGGAAGAAAAATGTCTTAAGATCAGTTATTCTGATAATGGAGTAGGGGTAGATGCATCAATCCTCGAAAACGGGAATGGCATTAAAAACCTGAAGGAGCGGCTAAAAACCATTAAAGGAAATGCCATTTTTGACACTTCAGGAAAAGGGTTAAAGGCAGAGCTCTCTGTGCCCCTGAGTTCATAAAATTTTAATTAAAAAAATTCAGGAGCCGGGAAGCTCTAGTTTTGTGAATTATCTTTTGGAGGAGGAGTATATTTTAAGAAGTACATCTTATCTCCACTAGGGTGATCCCATTCATTGAATAATTCAAAGCCATACCGGCGGTAAGCCAGGCTTATACGTTTTATTCTGGTTTCAGCATAAATAGGAAGTTGTAGTTCCTGCGCAATGGCATAAAATTTATTTTTCATGTCATACGCTATTTTTGCATCATCACTTCCCCGGGCATCACTCAATATTCCCCAAAACCAGCAGTAGAGGTAATCTCCTTCTTTTGGCCGCTGAGATTTTACATACTTCTGCACTTTCATTGCGGCAAGTCCTTTTTTAATGCCGGTCACATTAATGGCCAGCTTGAGATCCATAATAAGATCTTTCCAGAAATTCTTGTCACTGCTGTTTGTCTTGAAAAGAATAGCTATGCCTTTTTCATCGGGAGAGGTAATAAGCGCATCTTTTTCAATGGCCTTTTCTACCATGTAAGTTGCCAGGTAGTGAAATCTCTTTTCCCGTTTGTTATCGTCTTTAACGATCTCCATTGAGGTAGGGACTTCCTGTAAAAGAGTAGAGACGTTGTCTATTATTTTCTGCTTGTTCAAGGACGTTAAATTTTTCCGAAAGATAGAAAAATGACTTGAGTTTGGCTTCTTCGGAAGAATAAAATTCAATCTCGAAGAAAACAGCTTCAGAGAATAATCTTAATTATATTTTCATTTTGAAGCTGTTTTGGAATGGTTTTTTACATTTGTTTTTTGATCAGTAAAAATCTTATGAAAAAAATTCCGTTTTTCCTTATTCTACTTCTGGCTTTAAATGCAGGAGCGCAGTCCAATTCCGAAGCAGATTCTCTCAATATTCGCAAACTTTATGATGTGGCTCTGCTTCAGGGACAGGGCTACGCATGGTTAGATCACCTGTCCAACAAGATTGGAGGCCGGTTATCTGGTTCTGTGAATGCACAGCGCGCTGTAGATTACACTAAAGCCGAACTTGAAAAGCTGGGACTTGACCGGGTGTGGTTACAGCCGGTGATGGTTCCTAAGTGGACGCGCGGTAATCCCGAATATGCCTATATCCAATCTCCCGGTTCTCCTTCAAATACAGTAAATATACTTGCTCTGGGCGGGTCTGTCGCTACTCCCGATACAGGTCTTAGAGCTAAAGTGATTGAAGTGCAGGGTATTGAAGATTTGGCGAGATATGGAAAAGAACAAATTGAAGGGAAGATTGTTTTTTATAACCGGCCTATGCGAGCCGATCTCATTCATACTTTTGAAGCCTACGGGGGTTGTGTAGATCAACGCTATTCTGGTGCGGCCGAGGCTGCAAAATATGGTGCGGTAGGAGTAATTGTGCGATCGCTTTCTCATAAAATAGATGATTATCCTCACACAGGCTCAATGAGTTATGGAGACCTGCCCAACAGTAAAAGGATTCCTGCAGCTGCAATAAGTACTAAAGATGCCGAATACCTTAGCAGCTTGCTAAAGCTGAATAAAGATCTCGATTTTTACTATAAAATGAACTGCCGTAATTTTGAAGATGTAGAGTCTTACAATGTTATTGGTGAAATAAAAGGCAGTGAACGCCCAGATGAGTACATCGTAGTTGGAGGGCATCTCGATTCATGGGATGTAGGCGACGGAGCTCATGATGATGGTGCCGGGGTGGTGCAGTCAATGGAAGTTTTAAGGCTCTTTAAGGAAGCAGGAGTTCGGCCTAAGAGAACTATTCGGGTGGTGCTGTTCATGAATGAAGAAAACGGCCTAAGAGGTGGAAATAAATATGCCGAAGTAGCCAAACAGAATGGTGAAAACCACATTTTTGCGCTTGAAAGTGACTCTGGCGGGTTTACACCCCGTGGTTTTTCATTTGATGCACGAGATTCACAATTTGAAAAAATTGAATCCTGGAAACCCCTTTTTGAACCTTATCTTATTCACTATTTTGCAAGAGGAGGCAGCGGGGCAGATATTGGCCCCCTCAGGAATGAAAGCACGGTGCTGGCAGGACTAAGGCCCGATTCTCAGAGGTACTTTGATCACCATCACGCAGCTACCGATACTTTTGAATCGGTGAATAAACGCGAACTTGAACTTGGAGCGGCCACTATGGCTTCCCTGGTTTATCTTGTAGATAAATACGGATTTGACGATATTAAGAACGATCCCGAAATCCCTAAATAAAAGTATGGTCGGCTAACGCTGTCTGGTAACTAAACTTTCTATCTTTGCAGCCTTAAACTATAAGGGTGCAACTTACTGCCTACACAAAAGAATTTGGAAAGAATTTAAACATTGCCTATCCCGTAATGCTGGGCCAGCTGGGACATGTGATGGTTGGGCTGGCCGATAATATTATGGTTGGCCGGCTGGGTGCTGCACCTCTCGCAGCGGTTTCACTGGGCAACAGCCTCGTCTTTATAGCGCTTTCCCTTGGAATCGGGTTTTCTTTTGCCATCACGCCACTCATTGCTGAAGCTGATGGGGCGGGAGATATCGAGACCGGAAAAAGCTATTTTCACCACGGTATTATCATGTGTGGGATCAATGGGATTTTTCTTTTTCTCCTGCTCCTGCTGGCAAAACCAATACTTTATCATCTTGACCAGCCACCCGAAGTGGTAGACCTGGCAATACCATATCTCGAGATTGTGGCTTTTTCTATGATCCCGCTTATGCTGTTTCAGGCCTATAAGCAGTTTGCCGACGGCCTGTCTCAAACCCGGTATGCCATGTATGCTACCTTGATAGCCAATGTGGTGAATATTGTATTCAATTATTTGCTGATTTATGGAATCTGGATCTTTCCGCGCCTTGAACTGGAAGGTGCGGCCATGGGAACTTTGATCTCAAGGTTTTTTATGATCTGGTTTATCTGGGAGATCTTAAGAAGGAAGAAAAAATTCCGGCAGTATTTTGTCTGGTCCCGGAAAGGCCTCCTCAAAATTGACATTTTTAAGAGGTTATTTGCCCTTGGTTTTCCCACGGCCCTGCAAATGCTCTTTGAAGTGGCTATCTTCACGGCAACAGTTTTTCTAGCCGGTACCCTGGGAACAAATCCGCAGGCGGCAAATCAGATTGCGCTCAACCTTGCCTCTATGACCTTTATGGTCGCAGTAGGTCTTGGGGTTACCGCCACAATCAGGGTGGGGAATCAAAAGGGAAAAGCAAATTATCACGACCTTCGGCGTATAGCATTATCCACATTTTTACTGGTCTTTTTCATTGAAGCAGTGTTTGCCGTAGGTTTTATACTTCTTAAAGATTGGCTGCCCACGCTGTACATAGATAATGCAGAAGTGATTTTACTGGCAGCACAACTTTTAGTCGTAGCCGCACTATTTCAGTTAAGTGATGGTTTGCAGGTGGTGATCCTGGGCGCTTTAAGGGGCTTGCAGGATGTCAAATTTCCCACCGTAATTTGCTTCATTGCTTATTGGATCATCGGTTTCCCCGTGTCCTGGTATTTGGGAAAGGAAACCAGCCTTGGCAGTATGGGAATTTGGTTCGGATTACTCGCCGGGCTTAGCGCATCTGCTTTTATGTTGTATCTTCGATTTAATTCTTTGAGCAAAAAATTACTTTTTTCGGCTGTTGCGAACGAGCCGGAGAAACAAAAAATATCTGAATAACTATGGATTTTCCAAAATTCCTCTTAGGTGATAATACCGATTATCCCGACGCTATTTTTATAATTCATACTGAATTTCCGCGTTTTATATTAAATCTTGAAGACGATGAAGTAGAGTGGCTGGAAGATTTTGATGCCTCCGATGAAAAGGAACTCGCTTCTGAAGCCGAAGGCCTCATTCAACAGGCTAACGACTTTTATGATCGCGAAATTTCGAGATATGATGAATAGCCTATGGAGCAATTGGTAGAACTAGATCACGAACTTTTCCTATTTCTCAACAATCTTGGCGAACCTGCCTGGGATAATTTCTGGAATTTTATTACCAATAAATGGGCTTCCATTCCATTTTACGCACTGCTGGTGTTTTTCCTTTACAGGGCTTTAGGGTGGAAGAAAACTTTGCTTTCCCTGGTGCTTGTCGCATTAGTGATCACCTGTACAGATCAACTTGCAAACCTTTTTAAACACTATTTTGAACGCCCCCGGCCTTGCAGGCAGGCAGGTATTATGGAATATTCCCGCTTTGTTGCTGTGAGATGTGGCAGGTTTGGGTATTTTTCTGCGCATGCGGCGAGTTCGGCAGCCCTGGTGGTTTATTTAGGGATGATCCTTAAAAGTTACTGGAAGCACATCTTTCCGGTACTTATTTTCTGGGGATTGCTGGTTTCCTACAGCCGCATTTATCTTGGGGTGCATTATCCCGGCGATGTGCTTACCGGCTGGTTCTTTGGGATTGTAATTGGATGTGCCTTCTATCGTTTGTTCCTGTTCCTGGGGCGTAGGTTTTTTACTCCCGGCGACGCTCCAGCAGGTAAAACATCCTAATAAGCCTGCTTTTGTACGTAGAGGCTTTGGGGCTTACATAGTTGAGGTCATATCTCCTGGAAGACAGCACTCTAAAATCCCTTTTTAGAGTATCTATAAAAGCCGAATCTTTTTCCTGAAGTATAATACCAAATCTGTCTGCTTCGGGTAAACGTAGCTCGTCAGCGTGTAACTTCGGAATTGGTTCTCCATATTCCCATATAATTTCAGGAGTTTCTGAAACATATTCATACACCTGAAATTCTTCAGCTTCAGCAAACTTCTGAAGTTCATCAAAATTTCTGAAGTCAGGGTTTTTCAGAAAAGCATCTGAAAGCGGAAAGGCGAAGCTCATAATTCCGCACATAAAGGCTATTGTCAGAAAAAAGACATAAGGATATTTCCTCTTTTTCAGGAAGTACAATAAAGCTACGGCCAGCCCAAGCAGTATCACCGAAGCCGAAATATACCAGAACCAGTGCCCTTCAAGCTCCAGCATAAAATATCCTGCAATGGGGAAAGCCAGGCCAATTACAGCGATGAGTCCGTGATTAAAGTACACAACATAGCCCTCCTTTTTTGAAAGGTCTTTAAACCTTCTGAAAAGGTATTCTATATAAAAACTGGTATTGAGAGCCATGGGGATAAGCACCGGCAGGAGGTATCGGGACTTCTTTTCGGGGATAATTGACAAAAGGACAACGGCTGCAAGGGTCCAGAAAAGGGCAAATTTGTAAGCTTTTTTATTTGCGACTCTGTTCTTTAAATATGGATATAAGAGGGCAACAAAGGCAGGGATGGTCCAAATGCCGCTTTGAACAACAAAGCTCCAGTAATAATAAAAAGGCCGCACATTGTAATTCGTCCAGCGGGTGGCTTCCCGGGAGGTAATTTCTATAAAAGCAACAGGATCAGCCAGCCTTACATAAATAAACCACCAGCCGCCAATTCCCAGGGCCAAAACCAGGAGAACTAAGAAAGATTTCCACTTCTTTTTAAAACCTTTAAATTTATGAACACTTGCATAGGCAATTAGAAATGGTAGGAGCAGCGCGTAAAGGGAAACAGGGCCTTTGCTCATTATGGAGAAGCCCAGAAATATCCCTCCAAAAATGGCATTTTTGAGAAGGTTTTTTTCACTGCCGAAAAAATTCCATAGAAAGTATATGGCTACGAGCATAAAAGAATGGGTGAAAATATCCCATTGCCCGTTGCGGCCCATAAATATTATGTAGAATGAGCTGGCGAGAATCAAAGTGGCTAAAAAGGATTGTTTTAGGCTAACTTCAAGTTTTGGCAATAACCTGTAGAAGGTGTACAGCAGCAGCAAGGTGACCAGTGCCGCCGGCAGGCGCAGCCCAAATACACTGGTAAAGCCAAAGAGTATTCCACTTATGGCCGTAAGCCAGGTGGGTAAAGGGGGTTTTTCATATCGGGCTTCTGCATTGAGCGTAGTGAGAATCCAGTTATCGTTGGTCACCATTTCGCGGGCAGTAATAAAATTACGGGCTTCCATGATATTAATGTAAATAACATCAAGGTGCACCACGAAGATCAATGCCCATACAAGCAGGATGTAAAGCAGGTATTGCTGATTTTTAGTCATGTTCTCTCCTTATTAAAACCATATTTCTAACATAGATTACGCTGCCCACTATGTGGCCAACAAAAAGTACGGGATCTTTTCGAAGAACCGCATAGATAAGGATAAGGACTGAACCCGAAAAGCTGAGCAGCCAAAATCCCAAAGGCAAAACAGATTCTTTAACCTTTTCAGAATAAGCCCATTGATATACAAATCTAAGAGTAAAGATTACCTGTGCCGAAGACCCCAGCACCAATAGCCACAGTGGGATATTTTCGTTGTAGAGCAACTTCTCTATATCATAAGTGTTGTTGTTGTATGAATACATAAACAGTAACACCGGAAAGAAGTAGAGGAAAAGGCGTAACCATTTTGCCATTTTTTTCCATTCTCCCTGCAGCTGCATGTTTCTTATATAGATAAAATAGGTAAGAGCCTGCCCCAGCATAATTGAGAAATCACTTCGGAGGTAGCCATAAACAAAAAGCAAAAAAGAGGCAAAGAGTGAAACCTTCCAGAAACGGGCAGGGGTAAGCACCTTTTTTTGTTTTTCAGAAGCAATCCACTGTAGCAGGAGCCGGGTTGAGAACAGGATCTGCGCTGTAAACCCAATGCTGTAGACCAGCCAGCTATTCATTTTTTTCAGCTACTTTGTAGTTGATGTAACTTCTTTTCATCCACAAAAAAGCAAAACAATCTACAAGAGGGCCTGCCAACCGGTTAAGGAGGTGGAATTTTGCTTTTCCGGCTATACGTGCATAGTGCCTTACAGGAACCTGTTTTACCCTTCCATTTTGCAGTAAAACCATGGCAGGTAAAAATCGGTGCAACCCTTTGAACATAGGGATTCGCTTTGCATAATCGGCCTTGATCACTTTGAGGGGGCAACCGGTGTCATCCATCCCATCCTGGGTAAAACTGCGTCTTATGCCGTTAGCGATCAGGGAAGACAGGTTCTTTTTTACCGAATCTTTTCTATTGGTGCGCATCCCCGTCACCAGGTCATATTCACCAATGTGCTGCAGGAGCAGGTTAAAATCCTCGGGATCTGTTTGCAGGTCAGAATCTATATAACCTATGAGAGGAGTATCTGCATGATCAAACCCTGCTTTGATAGCCGAACTCAATCCATAATTGCGATCAAAAGAAATAAATTTAAAGGCTTCATTTCGGCGGGAAATCTCCTGTACAAGCTGCAGACTATTGTCTGTAGAGCCATCGTTGATAAAAAGCACGCAGGTCTTAACCGGTGCCTTTTTAATATAGAGATCCAGTTCCTGCTCTACTCTAAGCAAATTTGGCTCTTCGTTGTACAGAGGGACCAGAATGGTAAATTCGTATTTCATTAAATATGAGGTATGCGGCGCAAAGGTAATAATATTACATTTCCTGTGAGGTAGATGGTGAAGAAGTCTCTTTGAAATAATATTTGTTTCTTTGCAGAGGTAAAATACCTTGAATAATTAGGGAGAAAATTTTTTTGAGAATGAAAATACTGGTAACGGGTGCTGCAGGTTTTATAGGATCTCACACTGCAGAACGTTTACAACAAGAAGGTTATGAGGTCATTGGAGTAGATAATTTTTCTGATTACTACGATGTCTCCCTGAAAAAAATTAATACTGAATCTCTCTATGAAATAGGTATAGAGGTGATAAAAATGGATCTTCGGGAGACCGGTGATTATAAGCTTTTGCCTTCAGATTTCGATTTTATCCTGCACTTCGCAGCCCAGCCCGGCATTTCTTCTGAAAGTACTTTTGATGAATATTTTAGCAATAATGTGAGCGCTACACAGCATTTGCTCGAATTTGCAGAAAAGAATCCAAACCTGAAGCATTTTTTTAATATCTCAACTTCTTCAGTTTATGGCCTGGAGGCAACTTTCCCTGAAACTGTCGCTCCAAAGCCGGCTTCCTGGTATGGAGTTTCAAAACTTGCGGCAGAACAACTGGTACTGGCAAAGAGTCGCGCTAAAGAACTTAAGGCTTCTTCCCTTAGGTTGTTCTCGGTTTACGGCCCGCGTGAAAGACCCGAAAAGCTTTATACCAAACTTATCGCCTGCGGAATGAACGATGAGGTTTTTCCTATTTTTGAAGGGAGTGAAAAGCATCTTCGCAGTTTTACTTACGTGGGGGATATTGTAGAGGGTATCCTTAAAGCAATTCAAAAACATGAGATTCTGGATGGGGAGATCATCAACCTGGGTGCGGTAGATGAGCACAAAACCCAGCAGGGAATTGATATGGTTGAGCAGCTCCTGGGGAAAAAGATTAAGCTTGAGGTAAAGCCAAAAAGGCAGGGAGACCAGTCAAGGACTTTGGCCAATATTCAAAAGGCCAAAAAATTGCTCGGGTATGAACCCAAAACTACCTTAAAAGAAGGTTTGCGCCAGCAAGTGGAGTGGTATAAAAAATTTATTCATAATTCCCTGTAACGCTGTAGCAGAAAAGCTGCCGCTTCAAAAGGCGTGGTTTCATTATTTTCTAGCGCTTCTAACTGTTGCTTAAGCAGAATTTTGATCTCGGGTTCATTGTAGAACCTGCTTTTAAGGTGCTCATTAATGGTTTGTAGCAGCCAGAACTTATTCTGTTCATGTCGCTTTTTGCTGAAGTTTCCATTTTCTTTTAGCTTCTGCTCGTAGTCTGAAATGAGTTCCCACACTTCAGAAATACCTTCTTTGTAATAGGCACTACAGAGCAACACCTTGGGTTGCCATCCGGTTTCTTTGGCGGGATAGAGGTGAAGGGCTCTCCTGAATTCTGCACGGGCTCTTTCGGCAGGTTTCCTGTTCTCGCCATCGGCTTTATTGATCACAATAGCATCGGCCATTTCCATGATTCCGCGTTTAATACCCTGTAGTTCATCTCCGGCCCCGGCAAGTTTCAGTAGTAAAAAGAAATCGGTCATACTGTGCACGGTAGTTTCACTTTGTCCCACCCCTACAGTTTCAATAAGCAGCGTATCAAAGCCTGCCGCTTCGCAAAGAATGATGGTCTCGCGTGTCTTTTTTGCCACCCCGCCAAGGGAATCTCCCGATGGCGAAGGCCTTATAAAAGCATTTTCATGATTTACCAGCGTCTCCATACGGGTTTTATCACCCAGAATACTTCCGCCCGAAATGCTGCTGCTGGGATCTACAGCAAGCACAGCAACTTTTTTTCCGGCATCAGCCATGTGAACCCCAAAGGCTTCTATAAAAGTGCTTTTTCCAACTCCCGGCACACCGGTGATCCCAATCCTTATAGAATTGTTGGCGTATGGAAGGCATTTTTCGATAAGCTGCGCAGCCTTTTCCTGTTGCTTTGGCTGGTTAGTCTCCACCAGCGTAATTCCCTGGCTTAAAGCCGATTTGTCGCCTGCCCTAAGGCGGGTGAAGATTTCATCTATGGAGGTTTCCTTTCTCCTGGAATCCCTTATCTTTTTTGCCATTACAGCATTAACTTCTGAAGAGGGATGAGTGCCCTCAGATTCGTGTAGAGCAGATTTATTTTTCAAACCGGGATTAGTTTTTAGGTGGAGATCTTATTTGTATATTGAACTACTAAAATAACAAAATAAAAGATCATTATGAAGACATTGTATACTGGTGTTGCCACCACAACAGGCGGAAGAGAAGGAAATGTGAGAAGTGACGACGGAATTCTTGATCTGGACCTAAGTATGCCTAAATCTATGGGCGGAAAAGGTGCCGAAAAGACAAACCCTGAACAACTTTTTGCAGCCGGATATTCTGCATGTTATGGCAGTGCACTTCAGATTGTAGCAAAAAAACATAAGGTAGACCTCGGCGATTTTTCGGTTACCGCTTCAGTAGAACTGGGAACCACAGAGGATGGTGACCTCGAGCTTTCGGTAGTTCTCGATTCATATATTCCGGGGGTGGATGTTGAAACAGGAGAGAAGCTGGTCAACGAAGCACATGAAATTTGTCCTTATTCAAGAGCTACGCGAGATAATATTGATGTTACTCTTAACCTTATGCTAGACGACGAAGATTAAATCATTCATTCATACCATTCAAAAAGGGCATTTTTAAGTGCTCTTTTTTTATGCCCCGGCAGGAATGATGCTACAAATTGTTTTCGTCTTCTGTCTCAGGATCATAGTTTAGGTGCAGGCTGTTGTACACGGCTTCTATGTTGCGTTGATTTTCCATGAGCACAATTAGGGTGTCGTCTTCTTCTATTTGAGTTGCCCCGTTTGGGGTAAGGAATTTTCCGTTGCGGGAAATCATGGCAATGATGGCATTTCGGGGAAAATGAAGGTCTACAATTCTCTTACCTACAGAAAAATTTTCTGAAGGAATGGTGATCTCCCTAATTAGAGATTTGGTTCCATCAGCAAGAAATGCGTCAACAGGAGAGATCTTTTTTGCCTTTTTTGGAAGTGCAACATGTAGCCAGTGCGCTACTTTTGAAAGGGTTGTTCCCTGTACCAAAACTGAGGTGAGGGAAACGAAAAACACAATATTAAAGATCATGTGCGCCTTTTCAATTCCGGCTAAAAGCGGGTAAGTGGCAAAAACAATGGGAACTGCACCTCTTAGCCCCACCCAGGAAATATACCAGCGGCGGCGCATTTTCATCTTAAAAGGTGCAAGGCTAAGCATCACTCCAATGGGCCGCGCAATGAAAATGAGAAATACCGAAATCAAAATTCCCAGGCCAACAATAGGCACAATATCGCTGGGATAAACAAGTAGCCCAAGGGTAAGGAAAAGCACAATCTGCATAAGCCAGGCTACCCCATCAAAGAAGCGCATAATGGTTCTTTTGTGGATAAGATCCTGATTTCCCAGATAAACCCCGGCCAGGTACACGGCTAGAAATCCGTTTCCGCCCAGCCTGTCTGTAGCCGAAAACACCAGGAACATAAGTGCAACTGCCAGCACTGGATAAAGGCCTTCAAAATCGAGCGTGATCTTATTGATGATGATCTTGCTAAGCTTTCCGAAGAGAAAACCGAGCGCAGCACCTATCAGGATTTGCTGAAGGAAAAGTGGAATTATAGAAAGCAGGCTTTGATCCTGGTTTACTACCAGCCCTAAAAAGGCTATAGTAAGAAAATAGGCCATAGGGTCGTTACTACCACTTTCAAGCTCAAGCGTGGGTCTTATATTTGCTTTTAAGGCCATGTTTTTAGATCGCAGTATAGAGAAAACGGCTGCGGCATCTGTAGATGATACAATGGCTCCCAGCAGCAGGCCTTCATAAATAGTAAAATCTGTAATCGCCCAGACAAAGGTGCCAAGGGAGACTGCTGTAAATAGCACTCCAAGCGTGGAGAGGGAAATACCGTGCCAGAGAATGGGCTTAATACTGCGCCAGTTGGTGTCAAGCCCCCCCGAAAAGAGTATGAAATTCAAAGAAACAATTCCAATAAACTGGGCCAGTTGAGGATCGTCAAATTCAATTTTCCCAATACCTTCTGATCCTGCCAGGATTCCTACCGAGAGGAAAAGTATAAGCGTGGGGACTCCAAACTTATAGGACGTTTTTCCTGCCAGTATGCTTATAAGAAGTAAAAGTGAACCAATTAAGAGTACATTCTCTGTGGTAATATCCATTTATTGAAGGCTTGTTCCGATGGCGTAAAGAAAAGCAAAATTTAGCTTTTTTAAAGGCTTAGTCAGGTTGGTTCTCCTTGAGGAGCTGCGGAAATTTATTTTTAAACCTGTTCATTCTTGGTACCGAAACATTGCGGATATATGGATCATTGGGATTGTACTTCTTGTAATTTTGATGGTAATCTTCAGCTTTCCAGAACTTTTGGAAAGGCAAGACCTCTACAGCAATGGCCTTTTTATATTGTTCTGCCAGTTCTTTAAGTTTTTGTTCAATGATCTTTTTTTGTTGTGCATTTTGGTAAAAGATGATCGAGCGGTATTGCGAACCTATATCGGGCCCCTGTCCATTTTTTTGAGTAGGATCCATAGATCCAAAATACACATCGGTAAGGGTTTCGAAGTCAATGATTTCGGGGTCGTAGATCACTTCTACGGCTTCGGCATGGCCTGTACGGCCTGTATTGCTCTCTTCATAGGTCGGATTCTCAGTATGGCCACCCGAATATCCCGCGATGGCTTCTTTTACGCCCACCACGCTTTCAAACACAGCTTCAACACACCAAAAACAACCGCTCGCAAAATAGGCTTTTTTGAGACCGTTCTGGGTAGGAGCTTCCACAGGTTCGGCATTGGCAATTTCGGGCAGGGTCACTGTTTCTCCCGAAGAATTTCCGCAGGCAGTGAGACTAAAAATAAGAGTGAGCAGCAGGTATTTCATAATATTCTATTCTTTTGTGTAGGTTCCTTCTAGTGATTTTTTTCCGTAGAGGGCATATTCTGTGATAATTTCCCCATCTTTAGAAAAACCAAGCCAGTCCAGCTCAGTGCTGCCATCGGGTTGAAAAGTGAGGGTAGCAACCGGAGTATTGGTGTCAAATTCGTCCCAGGGCAAAGGTTTGTCGGGAGAACTTTCTCTTGATGCCGCAATAAAATAGACGTTTGCAGTATTTTCCCCAGTTTTTTCGCACCTGGCGCTTATGTACATTTTATCTTTATCTATACACCACTCTGTAGGCCTGTCATAAGATACCTCTATACAGTTGCAGTTGCAATCTGTGCCCTTATCGCTGTCTGACTTTCGATATTTTCCTGAAAATCCTGTGGCAGGTAAAGCCGATGCCTGTGCTGTTGCTTTTTCTGTTTGCAGGGCGTCCCGTTCCTTCTGAAGGTTTTCGGGCGGCAGGGTGTCGGCAGAAATTGTTTGGGTATCTATTCTTTCTGAAGTTTCCGAAGTAGCGTTGTTTCTGTCTTTACAGGAAAAAAGCACCACCGCAATAAGCATGAAAAGTAACTTTTTCATAGTTGTAGGTTTGGTCTTTAAAGATAAGCCATCCAAAATAGATTTCTGTGAAACAGATGTTAACGCAGAAGAAGATTGAAATTCAGGTTAGAGATCAAGAAATAATCTAACTCTTCACTTAAGATTTCCATCAACAAAAAACCCCTCACTTGCGTGAAGGGTTTTTAAAATTGATATGATGAAATTTAGAAGCTTTGGAAAAGCTCATTCATCTTTTGTCTTTCTTCCTGTGCCAGTTCTTCGTCTACAAGAATACGGCCACTGTGCTCATCGGTGATGATCTTTCTGCGTCCTGCAATTTCCATGATCACCTGCGGTGGGATGGTAAAGAAAGAACCTCCAGAGGCTCCTCTTTCAACAGGAACTACGGCTAAACCGTTCTTCACGCTGCTACGGATTCTCTTGTAAGCATTTACCAGGCGCTCTTCGATTTGCTGCTCATACTCTTTAGATTTGTCCAGTAGAGCTTTTTCTTCTTTTTCAGTTTCAGCAAGGATGGCATCCAGTTCCCCTTTTTTGTGGTCAAGGTGCTTCTGGCGCTCAGCTAACCGCTCTTTGGTTTGCTCAATAACGTCTTTTTTCTGGTCTATTTGAGCACGATACTCTTTGATTTGCTTTTCGGCAAGTTCTATTTCCAGTTCCTGAAATTCAACTTCTTTAGAAAGGGCGTTGAATTCCCGGTTGTTACGTACATTCTTTTGCTGCTCGTTATATTTTTTGATCAATGCCTGCGCATTTTCTATCAAAACTTTTTTGGTGTTGATCCCCTGATCGATCACTTCAAGGTCGGCATCCATTTTTTCCAAACGGGTATTAAGGCCTGCTACTTCATCTTCTAAATCTTCTACCTCAAGCGGAAGTTCACCTCGTACATTTCTTATTTCATCCACCCTGGAATCTATAAGTTGAAGATCGTATAATGCTCTTAACTTCTCTTCTACAGTAACATCGGTTTTTTTTGCCATAGTTAAAAATACTTGATAGGATTGGTTTCTGTGTTTGATAAAACGACTGCAAAATTAGCAAATTTTTTCTTAAGATAAGTAGTCAAAAGGGTTTTTGTGTACTGTTCGCTTTCGTAATGCCCAACATCAGCCAATACCAGTCTTTGCTCAGCTTTATAGAAGTCGTGGTACTTGAGATCGGCAGTGATAAAAATATCTGCCCCGGCCGCGATGGCCTGGTTAATAGCAAAGCTTCCGCTACCGCCCAGCACAGCCACTTTTTTGATGGGTTTTCCCAGTAACGCCGAATGGCGGATACACCCACTGCCAAAGGTCTTTTTTACCTGTTCCAAAAATGCCTTTTCTTCCATCTCTTCCTTTAATATCCCCGTCATTCCCATACCAATATGCTGATTTGGATTTTCGAGGGTCGTCACTTCATACGCCACTTCTTCATAAGGATGATTGTCAAAAAGGGCATTTAGAATGTTCTTTTCAAGATGCTTCGGGAAGGTCACCCCAATCTGCATTTCTTCCTCGTAATGGGTTTCGCCTTTTCTCCCTATCACAGGGTTGGATGCTTCATTTCCCCTGAAAGATCCGCTGCCGGCTACATTAAAACTGCAATGGTCATAATTTCCTATTGTGCCAGCGCCAGCGGCAAATAATGCCTCTCTAACTTCTGCAGCATTCTTTTTGGGTGCAAATGTGACTAGCTTTTTAATGGTACCGGGCTGGGGGATGAGAATTGTCCTCTCAATTAATCCCAGTTGTTCACAAATCATATCATTAACTCCCTTGAAACTATTGTCTAGCGCGGTGTGGATGGCGTAGATCGCAATATCATTTTTAATAGCCTTCAAAATAGCCCGCTCTACATAATTGCTGCCGGTAAGCTTTTTAAGCCCCGAAAAGATTATTGGGTGAAAAGCGACAATAAGATTGCAGTTCTTTTCAATGGCCTCGTCTACCACGGTTTCCAGTGTATCAAGCGTTACAAGAATTCCTGAAACCTCGCTGCCGGGAGAACCGGTGAGCAGACCTACATTGTCAAAATCTTCGGCATAAGCGGTAGGAGCAAATTTTTCTAACTCCCTAATTATTTCCTTAACTAACATTTTTCCTTTTTTGCTGAGTTTGTCAAAGATAAAAATTATCTGGCCAGGCTACCTTATTCAGTCTTCCTCTTCAGATTAAATTTATTTTGATTTCAGCAGGGGCAAAGTCGGTTGCACCAGGGTGTCAAAAATGGCAAATTTTAACTATCTTTTTTTCTGAAGTGGCTGAAAATGATCTTTTACGTTTCAGGAAAAAAATTACCTTCGCATTCATGTCGGCAAGAAAATTTCTTTATCCTTTTTCTATTCTTTACGGTACTGTGATGCGGGTTCGAAACCAGCTGTACGACCGTGAAATCTTACCTGTTCACAGTTTTGATCTGCCTGTTATTGCGGTGGGGAACCTAAGTATGGGCGGTACCGGTAAATCTCCCATGGTAGAATATTTGACCCAGCTGCTAAAGGTAAACTACAGGGTGGCCACCCTTAGCCGCGGATACAGAAGAAAAACCAGCGGTTATATCCTGCTTACCGGTACCGAAACAGCTTCGGAAGTTGGAGATGAGCCCCTGCAGTTTAAATACAAATTTCCTGAAGTAACGGTTGCTGTAGATGAGAACCGAAGTCATGGAATAGAAGAACTTCTGAATGTAAAACCAAAGCCTGAAGTAGTGCTGCTCGATGATGCCTTTCAACACCGAAGGGTAAAGGCCGGTTTCTATATTTTATTAACTTCATATTCAAAATTATACCGGAACGACCTTGTACTTCCGGCAGGTGACCTGAGAGAACCTGCATCGGGTGCAAAAAGGGCCAGGGTTATTGTGGTAACCAAATGCCCTGCAAACCTTTCTGTGGAAGAGCAAATGGAGATCGTAAAAAAACTGAAACCCACAGCAGGGCAGGAAGTTTTCTTTACGACTATAGCATATAGTGAAAAAGTGATGGGCAGAAACGGATCTTTTGCTTTAAAGGATCTTCAAAAAAGCCCTTTTACACTGGTAACAGGTATTGCAAATCCGCAGCCTATGGTTGAGCACCTCGAAGCGCTGGGGCTGAAATTTGAACATAAGAAGTTTAAAGATCATCACAATTTTACAGAAGCCGAACTGCGGGAGCTGCAACATGAGGAATTTATACTCACTACCGAAAAGGATTATATGCGGCTCAAAAATGAGATTTCAAGGGAGAAAATTTTCTACCTGCCTATTCAAAGCCGCTTCCTTCAAAGAAAAGAGGAGTTTGACGAACTTGTTTTGGAGTATGTGAAAAAAAAGTGAGACCCGGTAAGGTCTCACTTTTATCTTTTTTTGGCTAATTCAAACTATCATCTTAATAACTTGAATCTACCTGTACTCAAACCTTGTGCCACATTTTTAAATTGTGGCTTTTTGCTGACTTAAATATTTGTTTATTTTCTGAAAGAATTCTTCAGTTTTGTATGGTTTGGGTATAATATCATTAAAGCCGTTGAGGTAGAATTCATCAAGGCTCTCTTCTAAAGTTACCGCTGTAAGAGCAATAATGGGAATGCTTTCGTTGAACTTTCGTATTTCTCTGGTTGCTTCAATCCCGCTAATACCAGGCATGTGAATATCCATTAAAATAAGATCAAATTCGTTGTCTTTTACTTTTGTAATAGCAGTGGTTCCATTGTCGGCAACATCACAAATCACCTTATTCTTTTCCAGGATCTTTCGAGTGATCATTTGGTTGATCTTGTTGTCTTCTACAATAAGAATCTTTTTATTGTGCATAATGTCGTTTGATAGCGGCTCGGGAATCTCGTTGTTACTTTTTTGATCCTGCGGGCTGGCTGGTTCCATCGCCTCGAAGTTCAGTTCAAAATGGAAGAGAGAACCTTCTCCCAGTTCACTCTCCAGGTGAATTTCACTGTCCATTAAATTGAGCAGGTTTTTCACTATTGAAAGCCCCAGTCCAGTACCTCCAAACTTTCGATTTATTTGTAGTGAACCCTGTGTAAAGTTCTCAAAAATGGCTTTTTGTTTCTCCTTGCTAATTCCTTCGCCGGTGTCCTGTACTTCAAACCTTAGCAGCACCTTGCTGTCTTTCTGGCTTACGCGTTTAACCCGCACCCAAATATCACCATCTTCGGTGAACTTGATAGAATTCCCGATTAGGTTGATAAGAATCTGAGAGATCTTAAGCGGATCGCCCTTCAATTTCTTCGGAATTTCAGGATCAAACTCGATGTGAAGCTTGGTCTTTTTGTCTTCGGCCGAATTCTTTAAAGCAATCAGAACATCTGTAATCCTCTTTTTCAGATTAAAAGAACTTTCAAGCATTTCCACTTTTTTAGCTTCCAGCTTGTTGAGGTCAAGAATGTTATTGATAAGGGAAAGCAGGTATTCCCCAGAAAATTTGAGGGAATTGAGGTGTTCCTTTTGATTTTCTGTAGGGCTTTCTTCCAGCAGTAAATGAGTAAGGCCGGTTACTGCATAGAGAGGTGTCCTTAGCTCATGAGTGATGGTAGAGAGAAACTGGGCTTTGGCCAGTGATGCTTTCTCAGCGTTATCTTTAGCGGTAATTAATTCTGAATTTTTCTTCTGGAGTAAATCGTTCGCCCGCGCCCTAAGGTTGTTATTCTTGTATAGAGAAAGCGTTAAAAGCGAGAGGATGGTGATCAAAGCCACACTAAGAATGGTGGTGAGTTTGTTGACTTTAAGCGTGCGTTCAGCCTCTTCTTTTTTACGGGTCAACTCGCTCATGGTACTCTTCATAGAATCAACCCCATAGCGGGCACTGGCATCTACGGCAAGGGCCTCAGCATTTAAATTGTATAAAGAATCCTGTATTTTGTTGTTCTCACGAAGCAGCATTAAAGCCTCCTGGTAATTTCCCATTTCCTCCTGGAGCTGGCTCTGTACCAGTTTGGTATGCTGAATCATACCGGCAAAATTATTTTTTTGGGCAGTTTTCAAACTTTTTTCAGCTTCCGCCATTGCTTCCGCCAGTTGTCCTGAAGCCTGATAGGCACGTGCTTTGTAATAGTGAACCCGGGAACGTTCGTACTCGTTGTTTTGGATTCGCAATTTTTTTTCGGCTGAATTCAGCAGCGAGAGGGCCGCATGTGGTCTTTCGGCAGTATTGAGGTAGAGGATTCCGCGGTTGAGCTCTACAGCTCCAATTCCTTCGCTGTCCTCCTGTTTTTTGTAGAGGGCTTCAGCAAGGTCAAAATACTCGGTGGCACGATCAAAAATTTTCTTCGCAGTAAAGATCTTTCCGAAGTTAAGATAGCTATAAGCCAGGCCTTCTTCATCTTCTATTTCCCTCTGAATGGATATGGCTCGTTGCAGCTCGGTTGCTGCACGGTCATGTTCATGACGTACATAATAGAGCTGGGCCAGAATACTGCTGGAAAGGGCAATTAACCTTGGATGATCTATAGATCTTGAAAGTTCAAGTGCCGTGTTTAATTCGCGTAGAGCCTGATCAAAATGTATACTGTTAATTGACTCTTCTGCGTTTTCCAACAGTTGTTCAATAGTGGCATTTATTTCATCTACTTCCTGTAGGCTTTTTCCCTGGGAATAGGAAAAGGAAAAGTAAAGAAATGCCACCATTAAAAGAGTAAAGTTCTTCATTGGGACAAAATAACTGTGGATAAATATAACTATTTAATTGATACATGGGAAATTAAATCAATGAGCCGGCTGGAATAACCTATCTCGTTGTCATACCATCCTATGATCTTTACAAAGGTATCTCCCACTACAGAAGTCATTTGTGCATCAAATATACAGGAGTGGGGATTGCCTTTAATATCTATAGACACTATAGGATCTTCGGTATATTCAAGAATATTCTGAAGACTTCCTGCGGCAGCTTTTTTAAAGGCTGCGTTTATTTCTTCGATACTTGTGTTCTTTTCTACATGAAGCGTCATGTCGGTAAGGCTGCCGTTGGCTACCGGTACTCTTATTCCGCATCCGCCAATAACATCACTCAGCCCGGGGAATATCCTGGTAAGGGCTTTTGCAGCTCCCGTGGTGGTAGGCACGATCGACTGGCCGGCGGCACGGGCACGACGTAGATCTTTGTGGGGCTGGTCATGCAGGCTTTGATCGGTGGTGTAAGAATGTACTGTAGTGATATATGCTTTTTTCACTACCGCAAGTTCATTTACGATTTTCAACATAGGCGCGGCATTATTTGTAGTGCAGGAAGCATTTGAAATAATGTCTTCTGTGCCGTCAAGTATGTGCTCATTGACTCCCAAAACCACCATTTTTATGGAATCATCTTCGGGAGGCACGCTCAAGATCACCTTTTTGACACCTTGCTGAAGATGCGGCTCCAGGTCACTCCTTTTCTTGAACTTCCCGGTGCTCTCTACTACCACGTCAACCCGGTTTAGGCTCCAGTTAATGTCCGCCGTGTGGGTATGATTATAAACAGGTATCTCTTTTCCGTCTATTACTACGGAAGCTTCTTTGGAAGAAACCTCTTTTTTGAGTACTCCGTGGATGCTGTCGTACTTAAGCAGGTGAGCCAGTGTGGCGGCAGGGGCCAGGTCGTTAATTGCCACTACTTCCAGATCTTTATGATCTAAGAGCAGCCTGAAAAGATTTCGGCCTATGCGCCCAAACCCGTTGATCCCAATCCGGATCTTTTCTTTTGATGCGGTTGAAGGTCTTGCGCCCTCCATTATGTAAGATGTTTTTGAGCTTTGTACGAAGATCTTACCAAAGCACCACTTTCTACATGCCTAAAGCCCATTTCAAGCCCAATAGTCTCGTACTTTTTGAACTGCTCTGGAGTCACAAATTCGTGTACCGGAAGGTGCTGTTTTGTAGGTTGCAGGTACTGGCCAATGGTGACAACATCTAGATCAACTTCCCGCAGGTCTTTAAGCGTTTGTATCACTTCATCTTCTTTCTCACCCAAACCAAGCATGATGCCCGATTTTGTTCTGTTCACTCCCTGTTGTTTCAGGTATTTTAGAACCTGAAGGCTGCGTTCATATTTCGCCTGTATACGTACTTCGCGCGTGAGCCTCTTTACAGTCTCCATGTTGTGCGAAACAATCTCGGGATTTACTTTGATAATACGGTCAATATTTCTCTCCACTCCCTGAAAATCGGGGATTAGGGTTTCAAGAGTCGTGTCGGGGTTCATGCGGCGAATCGCGCTCACGGTCTCTGCCCACATAATAGAACCCATATCTTTAAGGTCGTCACGGTCTACGCTGGTAATTACAGCATGTTTAATCTTCATCAGCTTTATGGAACGGGCAACTTTTTCGGGCTCATCCCAGTCCAGGGTTTCGGGTCTTCCGGTTTTTACGCCGCAAAATCCGCAGGAACGGGTACAAATATTTCCGAGGATCATAAAGGTCGCCGTGCCTTCGCCCCAACATTCTCCCATGTTTGGGCAACTTCCGGAGGTGCAAATCGTGTGAAGGTTATACTTATCTACCACACTTCTAAGCTCGGTGTATTTTTTTCCGGTAGGTAATTTTACCCTTAACCACTTCGGTTTAGGCGTTCTTTGTGTAGGGAGTTGCTGTGTTTCCATAGGTGAGCAAAGGTACAACTAGAATGCCTAAAAACAAACGTTAAATACCGGTTGCGTTTTGCCTCTTTTAGCAGAAAATCTTCCGAAGAAAATGGCATTTTAAGCACCTTAACTTCTCAAAAATGGCGTTTAGGACGTTCTTTTTTCTATGACCTCGGCCAGCAGCTTTTTTGCCCGCAACAACTTCACTTTTACGTTGTTAATAGGCTCCTGAAGATGGGTAGCAATTTCTTTATAGCTCTTTTCCTGAAAATACCGCAGATGGA
Organism: Salinimicrobium profundisediminis; assembly: GCF_026241755.1. Taxonomy (GTDB): domain Bacteria; phylum Bacteroidota; class Bacteroidia; order Flavobacteriales; family Flavobacteriaceae; genus Salinimicrobium; species Salinimicrobium profundisediminis. The sequence continues at coordinate 268,090 of NZ_JAPJDA010000001.1, read as the reverse complement.
TCACTTCCTGGTAGTGCGGTTTCAGTTTTTTAATGTCTATGAGCAGCTGGGCCAGGTTTTGTTCGGTAATTAGGGTGTCCTCAATACTGGGCGTTTCATCGGGAATTCGGTGCACCCGGTCATCTTCTTCATCGGTAGTGCGAGATCGTATTGAAGCGTTCTTTTTTCTTACCAGGTCTACATGAATATTTTTAGAAATGGTAATGATCCAGGTCTTAAAAGTGTATTTGGGATCAAAAGTGTCAATTTTATCGAAGGCTCTTGAGAAAGCCTGAATGGTGATATCTTCGGCATCATATTCGTTCTGGGTGCGCTTAAGCTGAAAGCCGTAAACATCGTTCCAAAACCTGTCTAAGAGATAATTAAAGGCTGCTTGTTTCCCCTTTTTCGCCTTTTCAATTTGTTGCTGAAGGAGGTCTGGCTCTATTTCCAATTAGTGGGTTTTGAAAAAATATTAGAGATAAATATAGCTAATTGCGCCGAAACCAGGAACAATTCGAGAAACGGAAAAAGCCAGAAAAGGTCGGTTTCTCCAAACTTCTTGCCCGAGTTGTAAAATACCACTCCCTGTACAATCCATCTTACCGCCAGTAAGAATAAAGCTACCTGCCAAAAAGGGCTTTTTAAGAGGATAAAAAAGAAGATCCAGAACAACAGCTGGGAAGTGTAGAAGAGACCCAGCATTAAGCGGTGTTCTTTTTTGTAATGGGAAGCAGCCGAAACGTGCCTCCTTTTTTGGGTAAACCACGCCTTGAGCGTAGATTTTGGGACACTGCGGGTAATTCCCACAGGTGAAAAACAAAGGGCGGTGTTGGTTTTAGTAGCGGCGCCGTTTACAAAAAGATCGTCATCTCCCGATTTTATGTGCAAATGCGTGGCAAAACCATTTTGGGCAAAAAATTCTTCGGAAGTATAGGCGAGATTGCGGCCTACACCCATGTAAGGTTTGCCCCAACTGGCATAAGAGAAATACTGAATTGCCGTAAAAAGCGTCTCAAACCTGATAAGTTTGTTGAGTAGGGAGCGGGATTCAATAAAATACCCGCCGTAGCCAATCACAATGCTTTTTTGGTCTTCAAAGTGGGCGCTCATCTCCTTAAGCCATTCACTGGTTTCGGGCCGGCAGTCGGCATCAGTAAATAAAAGGTAAGGTTTTTTAGCCTTTTTGATGCCTAAGGTAATTGCGTATTTTTTGTTGGCCCAAAAAGCTTCGTTGTTTTGAACGTCAACTATTTTTACCCTGTCGTCACTTTGCTGAAATTCTTCAAGCACTTCAAGAGTCTCGTCTACAGAGGCATCGTTGATCACCACCACCTCAAAATCGGGATGATCTTGCGACAGGATCGCTGGAAGAAAATTTCGCAGGTTTTCGGCTTCATTTTTGGCACAAATAATTACCGAAACCGGTAGCTCCTTATAAGCCGGCTGACTTTCATTTTTGGCAAGGGCAAACCTGAAAAATCCCAGGTAATAACATAGGTTGATTAGGCCAATGACAACAAAGGCAATAAGGATGGTTAGCATTTATGTGGTGGGAATTATTTTACCGGTTGAGGTTGATCACAATCTTTTGCTTCATCGGGAAGTTTTCCGCAGTAACTGCAGGCTTCTCCTTCCTTGTTGAGAAAAGGGCTTTGACTGGCACAGGTCCCACTAAATTTTCCATCTTTCTTTCCCCAAATCTTAATGGCAATCCCGGCAACAGCCAGTCCTAAAAGTACTATGGTGATTAATATGAGTTCCATAAATAGAATTTTGTGCAAAAATAACGAATAATGACCACTATAAGAAGGGAATAGGATTTTTTTCTTAAGGCTTCATTACCACAATTTTAACTAAAATTTAGTGCCGCGGGAGAGGTAATGGATTTATAAGGTAATAAATTGCAGGTAAAGCTTAAAAAACCCACGATATGCGATACAAATTACCAAAAATTTTGATCATTTTTCTTTTTGCCGGGCTTACATCCTGTCAGGATAAAGAAAATAAAAGTGATTCAGAAGTTGATATTATCCCTGCGGAAGAAAAGAAAGATGAACTTAGCAGCTCAGACCGGCCGATGCCGAGAAGCTACATGCTGGCCAAAATGCGCGAGAATGATGAGCTTTCTGCTTTTACTGAAGAATTTCAGAGATCAGGGCTTGAAGAAGAATTTGAAGGAAAGGAAGGTATTTATACCATTTTTGCCCCTTCAAACGCAGCGTATGACCGTATCCCTGCCAGGCAAATTAATCCCGATACCGACAGTCTCACGTCTAACGCCGATCTTATGCGTTATTACATGGTAGAAGGTGAAATGACCGTAGATTATCTTCGGGAAAGGATCAGGACTTCAAAAAATGACAGGTACGAGTTTAGAACCGCTTTGGGTGAAAAACTCTGGGCTACCCTTGAAGGTGACAAAATTGTACTTACAGATGTATTGGGCAATAAAGCTGCTATTGTGACTTCAAATATGGACGAGTACTACGGGGTTTACCACATCATTGATAATGTGTTACAACCCGGTGAAAAACGTCAGGATAATGGTGAAAGTGAAACTGAAGGTTAAAAATTCTTGCTTCGGAAGAAGACATTTTTAACTCAGGATTATAATTTATTGTTCGGCTCTACACTGCTTTTTAATAAATTAAATAAAACCTGAAAATATTAATACTATGAAGATTAGAAATATAATGATGTTAAGCGGATTTGTAATGATCTTGTTTAGCGCATGTAAGAATAATGAAACCAAGACAGATGATGCAAGCCTTGAGGTACAGGAAGAGAATTTTGAAGAAGGTGTCGAAGACTTACGCCAAAGGAACGCAACAGTAGATGCTATTGAAGGAAACCCCGAGCTTAGTACGTTTGCTACCGGTCTCAACACCTGGAATGTGGAAGATACTTTAGACCTGGTAACCGAGCCTTACATGGTGTTTGCGCCAAGTAACAGGGCTTACAGCAGGGTTTACAGGCAGCAGGGCTATGACATTTTAGAAACCACGCCAGAATCTGTCATCCCGTACCACATAGTAAAAGGTAATTTTACACGGGAAGAACTGAAACAGGAAATTGAAAATGTGAATGGCACTCTCATACTTTCCACTTTGGAAGGAGAAAACATCACCTTTAGCCTTGATGGCGATAACATTGTGCTAACGGGTGCTACAGGTGAAAAAGCTAACATAACCGAAAGCTTCGAAATTGAAAACGGTACTGGTTATATTATAGATAAAGTATTACTTCCTGAAGGAATTGACACAGTGACTATAACTCCAGAAGAGTAGGGGGTGTAGTTAACAGAAAAGGAAAAAGGGTTCCAAAAATGTCATTTTTAGAACCCTTTTTTGATGCTTTTTATTTTAGATGATATTGACTTCCGGGGAAATTTCGATCCCGAACATATCCAAGATCTTCTGCTGGATCTTTTCAGCGAGCTGAAGGATATCCAGGCCTGTGGCATTTCCGTAGTTTACCAGCACCAGTGCCTGCCTGGTATGCACCCCGGCATCTCCTTCACGGTAGCCTTTAAGGCCAGCGTGGTCTATGAGCCAGCCTGCAGGGATCTTTACCTGCTGCCCGTCAACCTCGTAAAAGGGGATTTCAGGATATTGCTGTTGTAGCTTTTGTAAAACTTCTTTTGAAACTACAGGATTCTTGAAAAAACTTCCGCTGTTGCCCAACTCTTTCGGATTAGGCAGTTTAGATTGGCGGATGCTTATAACGGCTTCAGAAACATTGGCTATTGTAGGTGTTTTTACACCTTTATCTTCCAGAAATTGATCTATAGAACCGTAAGTAGTATTCAGTTTATGATTATTCTTACTAAGCCTGAAGCTAACACTTGTTATAATGTACTTTCCTTTCGCTTCATTCTTAAAGATAGAATCTCTGTAGCCAAAGTGGCATTCTTCTTTTGTAAAGGTCTTTAATTGCAGCGTTTGGATGTCCAATGCGGTGCAGCTTTCAAAGCTGTCTTTGAGTTCCACACCATACGCGCCAATATTTTGGATTGGAGCAGTGCCCACCTTCCCGGGGATCAGGGAAAGATTTTCGAGTCCGCCAAAAGAATGGTCAATACAGTACAGGACAAACTCATGCCAGTTTTCACCAGCCATGGCCTTTACCAGTACGTCGTTCTTGTTTTCCTCAAGAATCTCAATGCCCTTGAGGTTTATATAAACCACTGTTTTCTGAACATCTTTTGTGAGCAACATATTGCTTCCGCCGCCAAGAATGAATAATTCTGAAGCATAAGTGTTCTTCAAAACTTCCCGAAGTTCTTCTACAGAAGTTACTTCTACGAAATTGCGCGCCTTTACATCTATTCCGAAGGTGTTATATGGCTTCAGGGAAATATCCGATTGCATTTTCATTAGCCCTTGTACTGCTTAAGCGCTTCTTTAAGGATCTCTAATGCCCTTATAAGATTTTCCTTTTTAAGAACGTAGGCGATCCTCACCTGGTTAGTCCCGGTATTTGGCGTAGAGTAAAAGCCTGCAGCAGGAGCGATCATAATGGTTTCATTATCCATTTCAAAGCTTTCCAGGAGCCATTTGGCGAAATCTTCGGCATCGGCGACAGGTAATTCAGCAATACAATAAAATGCACCTTTTGGATTGGCTACTCTTACTCCTTCAATCTGTTCAAGGCCCTGCACCAGGGTATTTCTTCTGGAAGTGTATTCTTCTATAACTTCATCAAAATATTCCTGTTCAGTATCGAGGGCCGCTTCGCTGGCAATTTGAGCAAAGGTTGGAGGGCTAAGGCGTGCCTGTGCAAACTTCATGGCTGTGGCCATAAAATCGGCATTTTTGGAAACTACACATCCAATTCGTGCGCCACACATGCTGTAGCGTTTTGAAACAGAATCTATCATGATCGCATTCTGCTCCAATCCCGGTACGCTCATAATAGAGTGATGTTTTGCACCGTCGTAAGCAAATTCGCGGTACACTTCATCGGCGACAATAAAGAGGCTGTGTTTTTTAACGATCTCGGCCAGTTGATCAATTTCTTCTTTTGTGTAAAGATACCCTGTTGGGTTCCCCGGATTGCAAATAAGAATTGCCTTAGTGTTGGGAGTGATGAGCTTTTCAAATTCAGAAATTGGAGGGAGCGCAAAACTGTCCTCAATTTTCGATTTTACAGGAACTACAGTAACCCCCGATGCTGTTGCGAAGCCATTGTAGTTTGCGTAAAAAGGCTCTGGAATGATCACTTCATCGCCAGCATCACAAATGCTGCCCATGGTAAATAGTAAAGCTTCAGATCCGCCGGTGGTAATGATCAATTCATTAGCTGTAATCTCAATGTCGTGGTTCCTGTAGTACTTAGCCAGTTTGTTGCGGTAGCTTTCAAAACCGGCAGAATGGCTGTAAGAAAGCACTTCAATATCGGTATTTTTGACTGCTGCAAGTGCTTTTGCAGGAGTTTTAATATCGGGTTGGCCAATATTCAACTGATAAATGGTGCGGCCCTTTTTTATTGCAGCTTCTGCGTAAGGAACTAATTTTCTTATAGGAGATTCGGGCATAGCCTGCCCTTTACGAGAAATATGTGGCATATCTAAAATTTTGGCTTACAAAGTTGCGAAATTTTAAATTGAGAATAATATTTTTCCTGATTTTTATCCTTTCTGAAGGATATTCAGCGTAAAGCATCAGGAGTTGCCAATGAATTGTGATGAAGATTAAATTTCTTAGTGATATTGGTGTTTGAAAAGCTGAAATTATGAGGTATTTCTGAAATACTTCAGCAAAACTGGCGAAAAGAGAATATGAAAGAGCGCTTTACCTTCCAAAAAAGGCATTTTGAAGCTGCCTTTTATTACTTCCGAAGTAGAGAAAGCGAAACTTTTTCAGAAAAACTTATGAGGGGGAGAAGGGTAGAGCTTCAAACCCTTCAAAAATGGTATTTTGTGCTAAAAAAACTACTGAAAATGAAAGGAGGCTGCTTTAAAAGCCTGTTTCCGTGAACCTGAATCTTGTTACAGGTACTTCCTGAAATGCTTCAGAAAACGGAGTGGTAGCTTTTAAAACAACCTCCTCAAAATGTCATTTTTGGAAAGTTTTATTCCAGAACTTTTCCTTTGATCTTTATTGATTTGGCAGGCACATCGGCATTAGAATAAACGGTGATGGTTTTTCTAATTGGGCCTACTCTTTTGGTATCATATTTCACTTTGATCTCCCCGGTTTCTCCGGGAGCAATAGGATCTTTTGGTTTTTCGGGGATAGTACATCCGCAGCTTGAAGTAACATCTGTAATTACCAGGGCAACATTTCCGGTATTTTTAAATTCAAAAACGCGAACGCCATCACTGCCTTTCTCTATTTCGCCGTAGTCTATTACTTCAGACTTAAATTCGATTTTTGCTGTTTCCTGCGCCTGTACAGCGTAGCCTGCAAAAACAAAAAGGGCAATTGCAATTAATTTTTTCATGGTTTTTAGTTTTTTCAGAATTGTAAATATACTACTAATCTGTTTATTGTAGCAAATAAAAAGGCAATCGGCTGCATCGCCTTTTATAATCCTGAAGTTATAATTACTTTTGCACAGATATTCCAAAAACCGCACCAAAGTATGTCTGTAGCATCAAATTACGTAGCCCGGGAAGTTGAAACCAAGTGGTATGATTACTGGATGAAGAATAATTATTTTCATTCTGAAGTTGACGAAAGAGAACCGTACACTATCGTAATTCCGCCGCCCAATGTTACTGGGGTGCTGCATATGGGGCACATGCTCAATAACACCATTCAGGATGTGTTGATCCGTCGCGCACGGCTGCAGGGCTACAATGCCTGCTGGGTGCCGGGGACAGATCATGCCTCTATTGCTACAGAAGCCAAGGTAGTTGCCAAATTAAAGGCAGAAGGAATAGATAAAAATACCCTTTCAAGAGAAGAATTTCTGGAACATGCGTGGGAATGGACCCATAAGCATGGCGGGATAATCCTGGAACAGCTCAAAAAACTTGGAGCTTCCTGTGACTGGGACCGTACAAAATTTACGATGGATGATGATATGTCGGCTTCGGTAATAAAAGTGTTTGTTGATCTTTATCGTAAAGGCCATATTTACCGCGGTTACCGTATGGTGAACTGGGACCCGCAGGCGAAAACCACACTTTCAGATGAAGAAGTGGTGTACCAGGAGCAGCAGGGGCAGTTGTACTACCTTCAGTATAAAATTGAAGGAACAAATGATACGCTCACAATTGCTACTACCAGGCCCGAAACTATTTTGGGAGATACTGCCGTGTGTATTAATCCCAATGATGAAAGGTTTAGTCACTTAAAAGGTAAAAAGGCAATTGTTCCGCTTTGTGAGCGCGTAATCCCTATTATTGAAGATGAATATGTTGATATTGAGTTTGGGACGGGATGTTTAAAAGTGACCCCGGCGCACGATGAAAATGATAAGGTGCTTGGAGATAAGCACAATTTGGAGGTGATTGATATTTTTCATGATGATGCTACGCTTAATTCCTTCGGAATGCATTATGAAGGAATGGACCGTTTTGAGGCGCGAAAAAAGATAGTTGAAGAACTGAAAGAGAAAGGTATACTGGTTAAGACCGAAACTCACTTAAACAAGGTGGGCACCAGTGAACGTACCGGCGCTGTAATCGAGCCAAAACTAAGTGACCAGTGGTTCCTGAAAATGAAAGAACTGGCCCGGCCCGCACTTGATGCCGTACTGGAGAAAGAGGTGAACCTGGTACCCGAAAAATTTGTAAATACTTACCGTCACTGGATGGAGAATGTTCGCGACTGGAACATTAGCCGGCAGTTGGTTTGGGGGCAGCAAATTCCTGCATATTATTATGGAGAGGGCTACGAAGATTTTGTTGTAGCCGAATCTCCTGAAGAAGCTTTAACGCTGGCCAGAGAAAAATCGGGCAACAATGAATTAACTGCCTCTAATCTTAAGCAGGACAAAGATGCTCTTGATACCTGGTTCTCTTCATGGCTTTGGCCAATAAGTGTCTTTAACGGGATTCTTGAGCCCGATAATAAGGAGATCAATTACTATTATCCAACAAATGACCTGGTAACGGCGCCCGAGATTCTCTTTTTCTGGGTAGCACGTATGATCATTGCCGGATATGAGTACAGAGATAAAAAACCTTTTAATAATGTTTACCTAACGGGGATTGTGCGCGATAAACAGCGTAGAAAAATGTCAAAATCCCTGGGTAATTCCCCAGATCCTCTGGGGCTCATAGATGCTTACGGCGCCGATGGGGTGAGGGTAGGAATGCTATTGAGTTCCCCTGCCGGGAATGATCTTATGTTTGAAGAAGATTTATGTAAGCAGGGAGCAGCATTTGTAAATAAAATTTGGAATTCGTTCAAGCTGGTAAATTCATGGGAAGTTTCAGATAAAGCCGAACAACCTGAAGCTGCAAAGATTGCTGTGGAATGGTACAGGGCGAAATTTCAGAAGAGCCTGCACGAGATTGAAGATAACTACAAAAAGTACCGTATAAGTGATGCTTTAATGGCTACTTATAAGCTGGTATGGGATGATTACTGTTCCTGGTTCCTTGAGATGGTAAAACCGGCTTACGGGCAGCCTATGGATAAAGCAACTTTTGATGCTGTTACAGAGATCCTGGAGAACAACCTTAAAGTTCTTCACCCATTCGTGCCATTTGTTTCAGAAGAAATATGGCAGTCAATGAAGCAGCGAAATGAGAAAGAAGCCCTGATCATTTCCTCATGGCCCAAAAATGAGGAATTTGATGCTTCTCTTATAGATGAATTTGTAGTGGCTTCAGAAGTGGTTTCGGGGATAAGAACTATTAGAAAAGAAAAGAACATTTCTTACAAAGATCAAATTGAACTTCAGGTACTCAATAATGAGAAACTTGGCAGCACGTTTGATCCTATCATTGAGAAAATGGGAAATATCTCATCTTTGGGCTATACTCAGGAACAAGTAAAAGGAGCTCTTTCTTTCCGGGTGAAGTCTAATGAATATTTTATTCCTGTGACTGGTGCAGTTGATGTTGAAGCCGAAAAAGCCAAGCTTGAAGAGGAATTGAACTATACCCGCGGATTTTTAAAATCGGTAGAGAAAAAGTTGTCTAACGAAAAGTTTGTGAGCGGGGCACCTGCAAAAGTGGTAGATATGGAAAAGCAGAAAAAAGCTGATGCCGAAGCTAAAATTGAAGCAATTCTTGCCAGTATAAAGGCGCTTTCTTAGACAGATTATAATTTCGGATATAAAGCAAAAGCCTCAAAGATTTTCAAAATCTTTGAGGCTTTTGCTTTTTTAGATATTGCTGCTAATTGAAATCAGGTGTGGCTTAAACTGATTGTTTAAACTAAAATCTTCAGTAAAATCCTGATCAATATTAATCGTGGATATTTTCCTCAACCAGCTGGATGTAGGCTTCTTTAGCCTCTAAAACTGTCAATCCCTTTACCTGTAGCAGGGCGTTTAGTTTAAAGGCATTTTTGAGGTCGCTATTCCCCGAAGGGATATATGCCTGGGAATGTTTTGTAGCCTGTTTATAGTAGGCGTAGAGCTTAAGCATAAGATCGGGAGGGAGCTTCTGGGAAGTCCTGCTGGCTTTTTCATAAGCTCTTAAAAATTCCCTGTCAACTTCTTCGGGAGTCATGGCTACGGGATTAGGAAACTTTTGCAATGAGACTAATGCCACCTTTTACTTTTTGATTCAGTTTAACTTCAAGCTCGGTGCCCAGAGGAAGAAATACGTCAACCCTGGAGCCAAACTTAATAAATCCGCTATCGCTACCCTGAACCACTTCTTCGCCTTCTTTGGCGTAATTTACTATACGCTTGGCAAGAGCACCTGCAATTTGCCGGTAAAGGATCTCTCCGGTGCTATCATTTTCAACAACTACTGTGGTGCGTTCGTTCTCTTCACTGGCTTTTGGGTGCCAGGCCACGAGATATTTGCCGGGATGGTACTTGCTGTATTTTACAATCCCTCCAATAGGATGCCGCGTAACGTGAACATTGATGGGAGACATGAAAACAGAAACCATTAAGCGTTTATCTTTAAAGTATTCTTTCTCATACACTTCTTCAATGACCACCACTTTTCCATCAACTGGTGCAATAACGTGCTTGGTATTAACCACGGTATTTCTCTTCGGGTTCCTGAAAAACTGAAGAACCAGGAAGAAAAGCACGATAGATCCTATAAGGATAACAACCCTAATCCAATAGGTGAAAATAAAAGTTTGTGCCAACAGGTTTACAATGATCAATAAGATCATTGCGGTTCCCATTATTTTATATCCTTCTTTATGAAACATAGTTAATTAGTTGTAAATAGGCATAAACAAAAGGGCTTGCAAAAATGATGCTGTCAAGCCTGTCAAACAAACCTCCATGACCGGGCATTAGCCTGCCGCTGTCTTTCACTCCTGCCTGTCTTTTAAACTTTGACTGTATAAGATCTCCAAGGGTGCCAAAAATGCTTAAAATCACTGCCAGTCCCACCCATTCATTGACGCTTAGAAGGCCGGTGAAGAAATATACCAAATAGGCTGCAATCGCACTAAAGACCAATCCTCCCAAAAAACCTTCGACTGTTTTTTTAGGGGAGATTCTTTCAAAGAGCTTTTTCTTTCCAAAATTCTTACCTACAAGATAGGCAAAAGTATCGTTTATCCAAATAAGTGAAAATATACCAACTACCAGTTCGGGTGTGAAATCTCCTGTGTAGCTGGGTATGAGTGTGAGAAAGATGAGTGAAGCTATGAGGTAAAAAATGATGATCACATACTTTTTCTTCTCAAAAAGGGGAATTTTGTTCACCAGCATAAGATCTTTTACAAGAAACAGGTTCACAAATATGGTGATGAGCAAGAGGAGGGAAGTGCCATATGGGCTCCAGCGCATATAGCTGAAAATATAGAACAACCCGATGAGAAGAAAATATCCCAGGAAACTTTTTAAATGTAAAAGTCTTTGAAGTTCCCGAAGACAAATAACACCAAATAACAGGAAAAGTGTGGTGAAGGCGAATTCGGATGCAAATATGGAGACCACAAGAATGGATACATACATGACCCCCGATAAACCCCGAATAATATTTTCCTTCATATTACAGATCTTCCAGAAGCAGCAAATATAGGTTTTTTGTACTACTTCCGTAGCTCATGAAATCCCCTTCTTTGTTGTTCTCAAAATTCTTGATGGTGGTAATATTTGAAGGAATACGGTCTTTATTTTTAAACTTAATGCCTCTTAAGCCCTCGCCAATGGCGTCAACGAGCTTGCTGGTAGAGGCAAGGATAACAAAATTATAGGGTAATTCTTTAAGCTTCTTCTCTTTAATTTGATTTGAAGATATAAGAATAGAGCCATCATTGGCAATTAGATATTCGCAGGTGCTAAGAAAAAAAGCTGCTTCGCCGGAATTAGTGAATTCTAAATTCTGGTCGGAAAATTTATCCCGTAAATTCTGATCAAAACAACAAGTTTCTTTTTCATACCAATCATTCTCCAACATGATGTTTTCAAACGTCTCTATCAATTCTTCATTACTCTCACAATAAAGAAATTTGCCGCCGTTGTTTTTGAAATTGAGCATAAAACGCTCATCGGTAGGGAGCTTAACATCTGGCATATACTTGCTACGGTCAGAACTTTCTACTTTATCCTGACCTTTGTCTGATTTAGATTTAGGGTTCAAAAAGTTTCTAAATAGACTCATATAGGTTTCTGATTACTCAAGGTAGCATTTCACCCAAAGGTAAAAAATCTTAACTTACAGATTAAGATAAGTTAAGATTTTTTACTGATAGGATTGTAGATTATTTTCCTTCGGAAGTCGAAGTGTCCTGCGTTTCTGAACCTGGTGTGCTACCGGGAATTGTTTTTTCGGTAACAGTTTCTTCCTGTACAGGCACAGTTTTTTCCTGGCTGTTGCCATTCATGATCTCGTCACGGCTCTTAAAAGGCCTTTTTCCGAAGATCTCCTCGAGGTTATCTTTGAATATAACTTCTTTTTCCAGGAGAATCTCGGCCAGCCTGGTAAGCTTGTCTTTATTGTCCTCAAGAAGTTTAATAGCTCTTTGATACTGCTCTTCAATAAGGTTTGAGATCTCCTTGTCTATTAATTCTGAAGTTTTCTCACTGTAAGGCTTGGTGAAATTATATTCACTCTGGCCTGAAGAATCGTGATAAGTGAGGTTTCCTACCTTTTCATTTAATCCATACACGGTCACCATGGCACGGGCCTGTTTGGTAACTTTTTCCAGGTCGCTAAGAGCTCCGGTAGAGATCTTGTTGAAAATTACCTTTTCGGCTGCCCGTCCTCCCAGGGCTGCACACATTTCATCAAGCATCTGTTCTGGTCTCACAATAAGCCTTTCTTCAGGGAGATACCATGCAGCTCCAAGCGATTGCCCGCGAGGTACGATGGTAACCTTTACAAGAGGAGCGGCGTGCTCCAGTATCCAGCTAACGGTTGCATGTCCTGCCTCGTGGAAAGCGATGGCTTGCTTCTCCTCTGGAGTGATGATCTTGTTCTTTTTCTCAAGACCACCCACAATACGATCTACTGCATCCAGAAAATCCTGTTTTCCAACAGCGGTTTTACTATTACGTGCAGCAATTAATGCAGCCTCGTTACATACGTTGGCAATATCGGCACCCGAGAATCCAGGAGTCTGTTTTGCCATGAACTCAGTATCTAACTCGTCGGCCACTTTCTTTAGCGGGCGAAGATGTACTTCAAATATTTCTTTTCTCTCCCTAACATCAGGCAGGTCAACATAGATCTGTCTGTCAAACCTTCCGGCGCGCATAAGGGCTTTGTCAAGCACATCGGCACGGTTGGTAGCTGCCAACACAATTACATTGGTGTTCGTTCCAAAACCATCCATTTCTGTAAGGAGCTGGTTTAAGGTGTTCTCACGCTCGTCGTTAGATCCCGAAAAATTACTTTTTCCGCGGGCACGTCCTATAGCATCAATCTCATCAATAAAGATAATAGCTGGAGATTTTTCTTTTGCCTGTTTAAACAGGTCTCTTACCCTCGAAGCTCCAACACCTACAAACATCTCCACAAAGTCGGATCCTGATAGTGAGAAAAAAGGAACTTTGGCTTCTCCTGCCACAGCTTTTGCAAGCAAGGTCTTACCGGTACCCGGAGGTCCTACAAGTAAAGCACCTTTTGGTATTTTTCCTCCCAGGGAGGTATATTTATCTGGAGTTTTTAGGAAATCTACAATTTCCTGTACTTCTTCCTTGGCTCCTTCAAGACCGGCCACATCTTTAAAAGAAACTTTAACGTCGGTATTTTGATCAAAGAGCTTGGCTTTTGATTTTCCTATGTTGAAAATCTGTCCGCCTGCACCGCCACCGGCTCCACCGCTCATACGACGCATAATGAAGATCCAGATTCCAATAATCAGAATAAATGGCAACAGGGTAAGTAATATATCGCCCCAAACATTTTGATGGGTCTCAAAAACCACAGGGGTGTCAACATTACTTTCAGCTTTTACCTCTCTTATGTCATCCTCAAGGTTTTGAAGGTCACCAAATTCAAACGTATAGGCCGGAGAATCTCCACCTGGAAATAGCTCATCCTGTACTGCCTTTTGGTGTACTTCTTTTGCCTGGGCTTCTTCGGTAAGGAATACTTTTGCCTGATTGCGGTTAACAATAACCACTTTCTTTACGTCTCCCTGTTCTAAATAGTTCAGGAATTCGGCAGGGTTGGTCTTGGTAGGTTCGTTAAACCCACTATCACTGAAGAAGTTTATCCCCAAAAACACCAGGATAATAGCTGCATAAATCCAGTATGCGCTAAACTTTGGTTTTTTTGGCTCTTTATTTTTAGGTTGCTCTTTGGCCATGCGTTCTTTCTTAACTCTTAATAATTTGTATTGATTGAAGTGGATTTTGCATCCCCCCAAAGACTTTCAATGTCATAATATTCTCTAATGTGCTTCTGAAAAACATGTACTACCACGCTCACGTAATCCATTAGTACCCACTCGGCATTATCAGATCCCTCTATATGCCAGGGTTTATCTTTAAGCGATTTACTAACGGTTTTTTGAATGGAATTAACAATGGCGTTTACCTGTGTGTTTGAGGTACCATTGCAGATGATGAAGTAGTCACATACAGTATTTTCTATCTCCCTAAGGTCAAGAATATCAATGTCATTCCCTTTAACTTCTTCGATTCCTTTGATTATGTGTGCTATAAGTATATCGTTGTTAGCTTCTTTTTTTATCATTAAATTTATTTTCTTTGCGCAAAGTTATTACTTTTTAAGGTTTTTTGAACCTTGGTTTTCATAACATTTAACGCCTGCATTATCTATCCTTCGTATGCACCTTATCAAAGTTAGTGCCATCAACTCCACAAATTCGTTTGCGCGAGAGCTTTTAAAAGAAAATCCTCACTTACCTCTTACCTGTGTGGTTGCAAAAAAACAGACCCTGGGCAGGGGGCAACGTGGTACTTCCTGGAGTGCTGAAGATGGTAAAAACCTCACTTTTTCGGTGTTTTTACCCCGACCAAATATAGATCCGGCCCATCAGTTTGTGCTGAGTGCCGCTATTGCAACGGCTCTGATTTCGGCTCTCGAAAAATTTGACCTGCCACGATTAAAAATAAAATGGCCAAACGACATCTTGTCAGCTAATCGAAAACTGGCGGGTATACTTATTGAAAATATTATTTCTGAAGGTAAAGTGACGGGGTCTATTATTGGGATTGGGCTAAACGTTAATCAGCAAAACTTTGAAGATCTGCCCCAGGCCGGTTCCATGAAGACTGCCACCGGAAAGGAATTCAGTCTTGAGGAGGTGCTTAATGTTGTACTTGCGGAGCTTGAAAAAGGATTTTCGGAACTTTCCGAAGAAAGCTCCGAAGTAATTTTAAACACTTATAAAAATGCTCTTTTTCGCAGGTTAGTTCCCTCTACCTTTAAAGATCCCAAGGGCAACCTTTTTACAGGAATGATCCTCGATGTTAGCCCAACAGGTAAGCTCCTGGTGCAAAAAGGGGAAGAGGAAGAGGTTGCCGAATACGACCTAAAAGAAATTAGTCTTTGCTATTAAATCTTTGCGAGGTTTTCAGCTAAATTCGAAATGAATTTCTTCAAAGGTCCTTTTACCATCATAGCCATCATGGTATTGAATTTTCCGTGGAAAAACAACTGGGCTTCACTCTGATTGTCTCCCAAAGACTGGATCTCCACATCAAGAGAAAAATCAAACTTGTCTGAAGTAGAACCCAGTTTAATATTTTCTGGCTCGCGGGTTTCTTTTATCTGCAGTGCGATCTCTGGCATTCCTTTCAACGCGAAAGCAAAAGTGTCCTGACTTTTCACTTGAAATTTCTCTTTGCTCTCTGGCATGATCTGCTCATAATTGTTCACGTCTGTAAGGAAATTGAACAATTCCTGCTGACTCTTTTGTACTGTTACTTTGTCGCTCTGTAATTCCATATCTTATTTTTTCCAGTTAGCCGGATCATTTCTCCAGCTTTTTAGTAGCTCGCTTTCGGTTTGATTGATATAATTTGTTTTTAGGGCTACTTCCAATAGATATTCATAGTTGCTAAGGGTGTGTAGCTCAATATTCGCATCTTTAAAATTCTGGTCTGCAGTATCAAAGCCATAAGAAAAGATGGCCAGCATACCTTTTATTTGAAGGTTGGCGTCCTGTAGTGCTTTTACGGCATTTAAGCTGCTATTACCGGTGCTAATGAGGTCTTCAATCACCACAACGGTTTGCCCTTCCTCAACTTTGCCCTCAATCTGGTTTTGGCGGCCGTGAGATTTTGCCTCCGGGCGCACATAAGCAAATGGCAGGCTTAGGTATTCGGCTACCAGCATCCCTATTCCTATTGCTCCTGTGGCAACGCCGGCAATAACATCGGCTTTACCGTAAAGCTGTTCTACCTGGCGGGCCATGTGTTCCCGTACAAAGTTGCGGATGGGAGGATAGGATAAGATAATGCGATTGTCACAGTAAATTGGAGAGTTCCAACCGCTGGCCCATTTAAAGCCTTGTTGTGCATCTAATTTTATTGCCTTAATTTGCAATAATAACTCAGCAGTTTTGCGAGCCGTTTCCTTGTCTAAAATCATACTGCAAATGTATAAAGTTTTTGTAAATGATGTTCCTATTATTCTCTCAACAGAAAAGGATTTGGGAGAGAAATATGTATCTATTCCGTTAAAGGAGGTTAAATTAAAAAGGATTATCAAAAAGATCAACAAGGGAAAATTGCTCTACGTTAATCTTTATCACCAGAAAAAAGAGAAGCTTCTAAAGCACCTTTTTAAGAAGTTACCTGTAGTCACAGCCGGTGGAGGATTTGTACTAAATCAAAAGGATGAGGTGTTATTTATTTTTAGAAACGGCCGGTGGGATCTACCCAAAGGGAAAGTTGAAAAGAGAGAGAGTATAGAGACAGGGGCTATTCGCGAAGTAGAAGAAGAGACGGGGGTGAAAAACCTCGAAATCTCTAAATTCCTGCAAACTACTTATCACGTGTTTCAAAGAAAAGGCCGGTACAGGCTTAAAGTTACCTACTGGTATGAAATGAGGACCGATTATGACGGCGAACTCATCCCCGAAGAGAGTGAAGGTATAGAGAAGGTAAAATGGAAAAGTATGGAAAAGGCGCAAAAAGCTTTGAAAAAGTCTTACGCCAATATTAAACTCCTTTTTCCCGAAGAAATTTTACCGGCTCACTCTAAAGACGGGATATCGCAAATGTGATACTTCATAGTGCTCACTCTTCTTGTGAATCCAGTCCAGTTGTGCATACCAGTTGGCAGCAAATTCGGGGTCGTTCTTCTTTTTAGCCAGGAATTCATTTTCAATTTCAGGATAATCGTCTAGAAATTCTCTTGCTACCTCCTCAAACACGTATGGGGAGAAGCCTTCTTTTTGCTGCAGAATGCTGTCAAAGAAATTCCAGTTAAAGAAGGAATCCGGTGCCTGGGGCTCAAGTGTTGCCAGCAAGTACTTTGCTGCTTTTTGTTCAATAGGAATAAAAAGATCGCCCTGTTTAATATTTACTTTTTTCCTGCTGCTTTCTACCTCTACATTAAAATGTGGGTAATGCCCTTCATAAGGTGCAGTTCTGGTTTCGTAGTTTTTTATCCTGTAGACTTCTACCACCATACTGGTGTCTTTTTCAAAAGGAACCATCTCCACATTGTTTAGTTCAAGCAGGTCCAGGATTGGCCACCACGCCTGCGGCACAATATAACCCTGGGGAATCTTCACTTTCTGGGAGGCCGTGAAACTATCATAGTAATCTACTTTTTTAGTGAAAGGGCGGGTAGTATCATATTTTAATCTTTCAAATCCGGTGACTTCACTCGGGAACCTTTCTGCCTCATACCCCTTAAATTGTAGTTCCGAAACTTTGCTGCTGTCCACCTTAAAATCAAAAGCATAAGTACTTTTGGTTTTAAATGCTTTGGTGTCCTGAGCCCTCAGCTTTTTAAGAAGTTCGGTATCTTTATCGGCAATGTCTATCATGGAGCGCAGAAATTCATAGGAGCCATAAACCCTCTTGTCATAAGGCTTAAGCATGTGCGTCTCCAGCATTATTCCGGGAGTGTTCCAAAGGGCAGCATACCCGGTCGAGTAGCGCGGGGTGTCAAGAAACTGCGTAAAACCTTTGTCGGGCACATCTCCAAACACATTCACGTAAGGGGTCATTTCCCAGTCTTTTTTCTTCAGGGCCTCTTCAACGGCGGGCCTTAGATCTTTTTTGATATAATTTCCCAAAGCTCCTCCCATCTGGTCGTGCTGTGTAATTACATGGGTAAGGGTGTACTGGTAATCGGCGCCATTACTCACGTGGGTGTCAATAAAAAGATCGGGGTCTACCTTATGAAAGATCTCGTAAAAGCTACGGGTGTTTCGGGTGTCGGCTTTTATAAAGTCGCGGTTGAGGTCATAATTTCTTGCATTTCCCCGAAAACCATAAGCTTTAGGCCCATTCTGGTTTGTACGGGAAAAGGAGTTGCGGTTAAGCGCGCCGCCAACGTTGTACACCGGGATAGCCGCAATCACCGTGTTTTCAGGCAGGCTTATAGAATCTTGTGCAAGATCTCTAAATAACATCATGGTGGCATCAATCCCGTCGCTCTCGCCCGGGTGTATGCCGTTATTGATCATTACTATGCTATGGTCTTCGCGAAGGCTTTCAAAATCAAAAGATTTGTTAAGGCTGTAAGTCACCAGGTGTAGGGGTTCGCCACTATCGGTTTCTCCAATGCGCTCCAGATTAATGCTGGGGTACACCGCGGCAAGATCTTCGTAAAAGTCAATGATCTCGGGGTAGGTAGCAGTCTCTGTTCCTCCCGATTTTTCAAAAACAGTGGTGAAATCATAATCCTGCTCCAGTATATAGTTCGAAAAATCGCAGGAGCTAAGGCCAATGGCAATTACTGCCAAAACCAGTATTTTTTTCATGCAGGGAATTTTAACCGCCGTAAACATAAAGAAAAACTTCAAAAGCATAAAGTATTGCTAAGAATAAAGCAGGTTTTCCAGAACATGATAAAAAGCTTAAATTCGTAAAGCCCATTTCTTCGGAAGAAAAAGGTGTCAAAAATGGCATTTTTGACGCCCCTTCCCGGTCACTAACTAAAACGAAACTCTTGAAAAAATATCTATTCCTGGTATTCGCTATATTTTTCTTCGGAAAGCTCTCTGCACAGCAAATTAGCGGAAAAGTAACTGATGCCTTTACCAATAAACCTCTTGAAAATGTCAAAATTACTTCAGGAAAATCTTCTGAAGCTGTTTTTACAGATGCTTCAGGCGTATTCAATTTTTCTGTGGAAGGATTGCCTGTAAACCTCATTTTTGAAGCTCCCGGCTACGGCCGAAAAATCCTGCTTGCCAATTCTTCTTCCGAAGATCTTTTTGTTGTTCTTGCACCTTCCGAAGGTTCCCTGTCTGAAGTTGTGCTGCGAAGTACCATAATTCCGAAGCAATTATTGCAAACTCCGTCGTCGGTTTCAGTATTAAGCGAAGAAGAGCTGCAAAGGTTTGATGAAACTAATGTGATGCAGAATATAAGTACCGTGCCGGGCGTGAATGTGCACCAGGGGGCTTTAAACACCAATAAAATGAGCATTCGCGGGGTGGGTGCACGGTCTCAGTACAGCACAAACCGGGTAAAGGCTTACTTTATGGAAATTCCAATAACTAGCGCCGAAGGGGAGACAACGTTAGACGACCTTGATCCTGCCGCCCTGGAGCGGATAGAAATTATAAAAGGACCTACATCAAGTGTTTATGGCGCAGGTCTTGGCGGGGTGATCACTCTTTTTCCTGCCCGTGCCATGGAGCAGGGAACAAAGGCTGATGTAAAAGGCACTTTTGGAAGCTACGGCCTTTTTAGGGGAACTGCCCGGGCATCTCACGCTTCAAAATCGGCCAACATCACTGCCACTTACAATCATGTGGAAACCGATGGCTGGCGTGATAATTCGGCTTATGACAGGGATTCTTTTACCCTTTTTGGGCAGGTGCTGGCAGGAAAAAACGGAGAATTGTCGGTACTGGGGAACTTTGTGCGCTTAAAAGCATTTATTCCGAGTTCGGTAAACCGGGAGACTTTTCTTAAAGATCCTTCTTCGGCGGCTTTTACCTGGGCTGCGGCCAAAGGCTACGAATCTTACGACAAAGGTCTACTTGGGTTCTCCTATGACTATCGTTTTTCGGAAGAATTTTCAAATATCACCAGTGTTTACGGCAGTTTTAGAGATGCGTATGAGCCAAGGCCTTTTGATATCCTTAACGAAGGGCAGTCAGCTTTGGGGGCAAGGACAAAATTCAGTCTTGAAAAAGACATTTTTGGAGCCCCTGCACAATTGAGCTTTGGTGTGGAATTCTATAACGAGTGGTATGATACTGCCACTTTTGAGAACCTGTACGAGCAGTTTGAAGATGAGGGCAGTGTGCCCGGTAGTTATTTGAGCCATAACGAGCAGGACAGGCGTTACTATAATATATTTCTTCAATGGAACCAGGAGGTGACCTCGCGACTTAAACTGGAAGCCGGATTAAATCTCAACGCCTCTTCTTACGAGCTGAGTGACCTTTATGAGGAAGACGATGTAGACCAAAGTGGAGCCTACAGTTTTAAGGAAGTGCTGTCACCCAGGATTGGTGCCGTTTACACAGTAACCCCGGGTAAGAATTTATATGCTTCGGTAAGTCACGGATTTTCTACTCCCACGGTAGCCGAAACACTTACTCCGGAAGGTTTGATCAATACTAATCTCAAACCCGAAACCGGAATTAATTACGAGCTGGGCTTCAAAGGAAACTTCCTAAACAACCGACTCTATGCTGAAATTGCCGCGTTTTCAATCCAGGTGGAAAATCTGTTAGTAGCCGAACGAGTGGCCGAAGACCGGTATATTGGCCGCAACGCCGGAAAAACTGACCACAACGGAATCGAATTGTTGCTCAATTACAATTTCCCTGTTTCAGCAAATGTACGGGCACGCACCTTTGTCAATGCAGCCTACAACTCCTTCAAATTTGACGAATTTATAGATGAGGAAGAAGATTTCTCCGGCAACGATCTTCCGGCAGTGCCGCAGGAAACCCTCAATGCCGGGCTTGACATTATCACTTCCTTTGGCTTAACCCTGCGAACTACTTACCAGTTTGAAGGGGAAATGCCTTTAAATGATGCAAATACCGAATTTAGGAGTCATTATGACCTCCTGCATTTCAAACTCGCCCTGAAACCACTGGAAATGATCAATACTTCCATAAATAAGAACTGGGATTTGGAAATTTTTGGGGGTGTGAACAATGCGCTTGATGAACATTATGCGGCTTCGGTAATACCAAATGCAGTAGGATTTGGCGGTAATGCCCCGCGCTACTTCTATCCCGGAATGCCCCGTAAGTTTTATGGTGGTCTTGCGGTTGGATATAAGTTTTAAATCAATGAACAATTAGCAATCAGCAATTATCAATCAATAGTAAGCAGTATTCCTTTTAAACCACAAAAAATAAATAATAATAAAATATTCAATAAACAATATTCCTTATTCCTTTGAAACGGCATCTGGTACCATAAAATGATAATCTCCGCCATTGCGAATCACATCGCGAACAACGGTTGAGGAAATATGGCTTTTTCCGGAGGAAGTGATAAAGAAAAGGGTTTCTACTCCGCTCATTTTAAAGTTGGTTTGGCCAATGCTCTTTTCAAATTCCAGATCAATGGCATTACGAAGGCCGCGTAAAATGAATCCGGCGTTTTGTTCCCTGCAAAAATCCACTGTCATGCCTTTGTAGGTCATCACCTTGATCTTTGGTTCATCTTTATAGGTCTCTTCCAAAAACCTGACCCGCTCTTCGAGAGAGAACATATATTTTTTGTCTGAATTGGTACCAATTGCGAGGATGACCTGGTCAAAAAGTGGGAGTCCGCGGTTAATGATATCAACATGTCCCAGGGTGATGGGATCAAAAGAACCGGGAAAAACTGCTGTTTTCATGCTGAAAAAATTTACTCTAAAATAGTCATTTTTTGATACCTAAGATTTCAAGGCAGTTTCAATAGCGCTGCCAAAAAGCTCTTTTAAAGAAATGCCTGCTGCCTGGGCCTGCTGCGGCAGAATACTGGCTTCACTAAGCCCCGGGTTAGTATTCATTTCAATAAAATGTGGTTCGTTGTTGTGGAAAATAAATTCAGATCTCGAAAAGCCTTTCATCTTCAGCTTGCGGTAGATCAATTTTGCAATTTCCTGCACCTTTTTGGTTTGTTCTTCTGAAATTCGGGCAGGGGTGATCTCCTGAGATTTTCCGAGGTACTTGGCTTCATAGTCAAAAAACTCATTTTCAGAAACAATTTCGGTGACTGGCAGCGCGAGAATCTCATCGTTGTGAGTGATCACTCCAACCGAAACTTCGGTGCCATCGAGAAATGATTCAATAATGATCTCGTTATCTTCCTTAAAAGCAAATTTTGTGGCAGGAATAATTTGATCACGCGATTTCACTTTTGTAATTCCGAAGCTACTTCCGGCTTTATTAGCTTTCACAAAGCACGGCAAACCAACTTTGGCAATAATTTCATCGGGATCAACTTCATCTCCTTTATCGACGAAGTAATTTTCAGCAGTTTTTATTCCGAAGGGTTTGAGCACACTAATAAGGTCTCTTTTATTAAAAGTGAGTGCCGACTGGTAGAAATCGCAGGAAGTCTGCGGAATGTCGAGCAACTCGAGATAGGCCTGTAAAAGGCCATTTTCACCAGGTGTACCGTGAATGGTGTTAAAAACGCAATCAAAAGTGATTAACTGCCCATCAATGGTGACTGTAAAATTGCTGCGGTTTATGGGGTATGGTGTGTCATTTTCTCCAATGACAAACCATTCTTTTTGCAGGATATGTACCCGGTAAGGGTTGTATTTACTGCGGTCAAGGTTTTTGTAAACAACATTACCGCTGTTGATAGATATACGGTATTCGCTGGAGAAGCCGCCCATGGCTATGGCTACATTTTTCTTCATAATTAAATATCGCCCAATTATTTTCGTTAGCAAAAATAGCGACTAATAAATGAATGTCTGCAAAACCGCCTGATTTTATATCTTTGCCTTTTAAATTAAACTATGAGTTTCTTTCGATTTCTCTTTAGCAAAACCTTTCTAATTCAATTGGTTTTGGCTGTATTTGCGGTAGTTTTGATCGCCTTTATTATACTTCAATGGCTCGATTATTCTACAAATCAAGATCAAAGAATTACCGTACCCAACCTGGAACGTTTGTCCCTGGATAAGGTTGATGAGCAGCTTGCGGAACTAGACCTGCGCAGGGAAATTCTGGATTCTGCCAATTATAACCCCGACTTTCCGCCGTACTCGGTGATAGATCAGGTGCCGCTTCCGGGGAAAGAGGTGAAGGAGAACCGAAAGATCTATTTGACGCTCAATCCTTCAGGATTTACGAAAGTTGAAATCCCTGAAAATCTTATCCGAAGAACGCGCAGGCAGGTAGAGCCAACCTTGCGTTCCCTTGGTTTTGAAATAGGAACAATTACTTATAAACCCGATGTAGCTAAAGATGTGGTGCTTGAAATGCGTCACAGAGGGCAACTGTTGGAACCGGGAATGAAACTGATGAAAACTTCAAAAATTGACCTTGTGCTTGCCGATGGCTCCAGGAGATATGGAATGGAAGAAGAAGAGGATAGTACCGCACAAGACCCAATTTTGAACGACCTGGAAGACGAAGAATATGATTTCTGAAAATAATAACCCCGAACCCGAAGAGAACGATGATGACCTGTATGAACACCACAGGTTTGTAGCCGATAAAGGCCAGCAGCCATTGCGGGTAGATAAATTCCTGATGAATTATATCGAAAAGGCCACTCGTAATAAAATTCAAACTGCGGCTAAAGAAGGCAATATTCACGTAAATGAAGTTCCCGTAAAATCTAATTATAAGGTAAAGCCGGGAGATGTGATACAGGTGCTTTTTGAGCATCCGCCTTACGAATTCCTGCTCACGCCAGAGGATATTCCGCTGGATATTGTCTATGAAGACGATTCCCTGCTTGTGGTCAACAAACCAGCAGGTATGGTGGTGCATCCCGGCCATGGGAACTACAGCGGCACACTTATTAATGCGCTGGTTTACCACTTTGAAAATCTGCCACAAAACAGCGATGAGCGCCCAGGGCTTGTACACAGGATTGACAAAGATACCAGCGGACTTCTCGTTATTGCAAAGACCGAAAAGGCAATGACCAAACTGGCAAAGCAGTTCTTTGACAAAAGCAGCGAGCGTGAGTATGTGGCTCTTGTTTGGGGAAATGTTGAAGAGGATGAAGGTACGGTTGAAGGCAATATTGGCCGCCACCCCAAAAACAGACTGCAAAACACCGTGTATCTGGGAGATGATGAAGATAAAGGAAAACCGGCGGTAACGCATTTCAAGGTCCTGGAAAGGCTGGGATATGTGACTTTGGTTTCCTGCCAACTTGAAACCGGGAGAACCCACCAAATAAGGGTTCACATGAAGCACATTGGCCACACGCTTTTTAATGATGAGCGCTATGGTGGTGATAAGATTTTGAAAGGTACAACCTTCACAAAATACAAACAGTTTGTAGACAACTGCTTTAAAGTGCTGCCCCGGCAGGCACTGCATGCAAAAACCCTGGGCTTCAAACATCCTGAAACAGGCGAGTGGCTAAGGTTTGATTCTCCTGTACCACAAGATATGCAGGATTGTATAGAGCGATGGAGGAATTATGCTAAAAATCAGAAAGAATTCATTGATGAATAAGCTTTTTTGATAGACCTATCAAAAGGAATAAACGATCCCGGCAGGAAATCTTGTCGGGATTTGATATTTTTGAGGGGTAATAGAAAATTTCTTAAGAGCATTCCATGAAAATAGTTGTATCACCCGCCAAAACCCTCGACTACAAATCTAAACTGCCAACCACCAGAGGAACACAACCCTCATTTCTGGAAACTACAGCCGGCATCAACCGGAAGCTTTCGCGCATGTCTAAAAAAGAAATCGCCGATCTCATGAGCATTAGCGATAAGCTGGCCGATCTTAACTACAGCCGCTATCAGGAATTTTCTGAAGAACATAACAAACAAAACTCCCGGCCTGCAGTCTACGCCTTTGCCGGAGATGTTTATACGGGGCTTGATGCCTATACCATTCCTACTGAAAAAATCGATTTTATGCAGGATTCCCTGCGGATCCTTTCGGGTTACTACGGAATTTTAAGGCCGCTGGATCTTATTCAGCCGTACCGCCTGGAAATGGGAACTTCATTGCCGGTAAACCGAAAGAAGAACCTTTATGAGGTATGGCAGGAGAAGGTGACCGGTTATTTGAACAATGAACTTAAAGAAGATGAACTTTTTGTGAATCTTGCCAGTCAGGAGTATTTTAAAGCTGTAGATGCTTCAAAACTAAAGGTGCAGGTCATTTCACCGGTATTTAAAGATTTCAAGAATGGAAAATTAAAGATCATCAGTTTTTTTGCTAAAAAAGCCCGTGGTACTATGGCCAGATTTCTAATTGAATCTGAAGCCCAGACACTTGACCAGCTCAAAGCTTTTGATGGCGATGGCTATAGATTTTCGGCGGAAGAAACTACCAATGAAAACGAGCCGGTTTTTACCAGATAGCTTCAGCAGCAGGAATTGTTAAAGTATTTAAAAAAGCGGTGTCTCACCGCTTTTTTCTTTTTAATTTCTGAACCTGCATAAGGTTCCAAAAATGTCATATTTTGAGGAGTCTTCAGAAGTAAATAAAATTAATAAAAAAGCAAGTTCGTAAAATGAAAATTAAAAAGGTTTTAGTAGCAAACAGAGGAGAAATAGCCATACGAATCTTTAGGGCCTGTACAGAGATTGGGTTGAGAACCGTAGGGATCTATACCTATGAAGATCGCTATTCGCTACACCGTTACAAGGCTGATGAATCTTACCAGATAGGGGCAGATAAAGATCCTTTAAAACCTTATTTAGATATAGAAGCCATAATAAAGGTGGCCAAAAAGAACGGCGTAGATGCTATTCATCCCGGCTACGGATTTCTTTCTGAAAATGCCGAATTTGCTAAACAATGTGAAGAAAACGGGATCATTTTTATAGGTCCAAAAGTTTCTGTGCTTAGATCTTTAGGAGACAAAGTAAAAGCCAAGGAAGTTGCGGTGGCAAATGATATTCCGGTTATTCGGAGTAATGAAAAAGACCTTACTACAGTTGAAATTGCGCTTGAAGAAGCTGAAAAAATTGGATATCCGGTCATGCTTAAGGCTGCATCGGGCGGGGGAGGCCGCGGTATGCGGGTAATACGCTCAGAAGATGATCTAAAAAGTGGCTTTAATGAATCTAAAAGGGAGGCGAAAAATGCTTTTGGCGATGACACCGTTTTCCTGGAGAAATTCGTGGAAGATCCCAAACATATCGAGATACAAATTGTGGGTGACCACCATGGTAATTTGGTGCACCTGTTTGAGAGGGATTGTTCTGTACAGCGCAGATACCAGAAAGTAATTGAATTTGCTCCTTCGATGGGGCTTGATGAAAAAGTAAAACAGAACCTTTACGATTATGCGGTTAAACTTTGTAAGGCCGTAGATTACAACAATATTGGGACTGTAGAGTTCCTGGTAGACAGAACCGGGGAGATCTTCTTTATTGAAGTAAACCCCAGGATTCAGGTGGAGCACACCGTCACCGAGATCATTACGAATATTGACCTCGTTAAGGCGCAGATCTTTATTGCCGGTGGCTATAAACTGAGTGACAAACAAATCAAAATTGAATCTCAGGAATCTATTAAGATAAGCGGTTATGCTTTGCAATGCCGAATCACTACCGAAGATCCTACAAATGATTTTAAACCAGATTACGGTACCATCACCACTTATAGAAGTGCATCAGGTTTTGGGATTAGACTGGATGCCGGTAGTATTTACCAGGGTGTAAAAGTTTCTCCTTTCTTTGATTCTATGCTGGTGAAAGTGTCGGCCAGCAGCCGTACTCTTGATGGCGCCTGCCGAAAAATGCGTAGGGCACTGGCCGAGTTCAGGATAAGGGGTGTGATGACCAATATTGGTTTCCTCGATAATATCCTGTCGCATCAAACCTTCAGGCAGGGCGATGTGACTGTGAATTTCATTAAAGATAATCCGGATCTTTTCAAGATCAGGAAGACACGCAACCGGGCGACAAAAATGGTAAAGTTCCTGGGAGATGTGATCATCAATGGAAGTGAGGATGTGAAAAACCCTGAAAAGAAGAAATTTATTAAGCCTGCAGTTCCCTCTTTTAAGGATAACGGTTATCCAAGGGGCACTAAAGATTTGCTAAAGGAATACGGTCCCGAAAAGTTTTCTCGCTGGCTTTTACATGATGGGAAGGTGCATTTTACCGACACTACCATGCGTGATGCACACCAGAGTCTGCTGGCTACGCGTATGCGTACCTATGATATGGAAAAAGTAGCCGAAGGTTTTGCCCGAAACCACCCTGAAGTTTTCAGTATGGAAGTTTGGGGAGGTGCCACCTTCGATGTTTGTATGCGATTCTTGAAAGAGGATCCATGGGAAAGGTTAAGAAGGCTTCGCGCGGCAATGCCCAATGTGCTCCTGCAAATGCTTTTGCGTGGTTCTAATGGTGTGGGCTACACGGCCTATCCCGATAACCTGATTGAGAAATTTGTGGAACAGGCCTGGGAAAATGGAGTTGATGTCTTCAGAATCTTTGACAGTCTTAACTGGATGAAATCCATCGCTCCGTGTATTGAACATGTTAGAAATAAAACTAACGGGCTGGCAGAAGGAACCATCTGCTATACGGGAGATCTAATGGATCCGAAACAAACAAAATACAACCTCGACTATTACGTGCAGCTCGGTAAAGATATTGAGAATGCCGGGGCACATATTATCGGGATCAAAGATATGGCGGGTATCCTGAAGCCCGATGCAGCTTTTGAACTGGTATCGGCTCTTAAATCCAGAATTAATGTACCAATCCATTTACATACGCATGACACCTCCTCCATTCAGGCGGCAACTTACCTTAAAGCCATAGAAGCCGGGGTAGATGTGGTTGATGTTGCCCTTGGAGGTCTCTCGGGCCTTACCTCGCAACCAAACTTCAACTCTATAGTGGAAATGTTGAGGTTCCATGACCGCGGAAGGGCTTTTAATACAGATAAACTAAATGAATATTCCCAATACTGGGAGGCTGTAAGGCGCTACTACTATCCTTTTGAATCTGGCTTAAAGGCAGGTTCGGGAGAAGTTTATAAGCATGAAATTCCCGGTGGACAATATTCCAACCTCAAGCCGCAGGCAGAAAGCCTTGGCCTGGCCGATCGTTTTCACGAGATCACTGAAATGTACAGCAAAGTAAATGACCTTTTTGGCGACATCATCAAAGTTACACCCAGCTCAAAAGTGGTGGGCGATATGGCGCAGTACCTGGTTAGTAATAATCTTTCAATAGAAGATGTGCTTGAAAAAGGAGAAAATATTTCTTTTCCCCAGTCAGTAAAAAGTTTCTTTAGAGGAGATCTTGGTCAGCCTCATGGAGGATTTCCTGAAAAGATCCAGAAGATCGTCCTCAAGGATGAAAAACCTTATACCGAAAGGCCAAACGCACATTTGGAACCCATAGATTTTGAAAAGGAATTTGCCGAATTTGAAAAAACCTTCAGTGAAGGAATGGGCAGGGACGTGGAGATCACCGATTTCCTTTCCTATAAATTATATCCAAAAGTATTTACAGATTTTTATAACCACCATGTAGAATTTGGAGAAGTAATGAATGTGCCTACAAAGAATTTCTTCTATGGGATGGAACCCGGAGAAGAGATCATTGTAGATCTTGACCGTGGTAAAACGCTGCTTATCGAATTCCTGTCTATTGGAGAAACCGATGAAGACGGAATGGCAAAAGTTTTCTTTAAAGTAAATGGCCAAACCAGGGCAGTAGAAGTTAAAGACCGATCTGTTAAGGTAGAGAAAGTAGTACATCAAAAAGTCGATAAAAACGACAAAAAGCAGGTAGGCGCACCACTACAGGGAGCCCTGTCAAATATCCAGGTGGAGCCGGGGCAAAAAGTGGAGAAAAATCAGCCGCTGTTTGTGATCGAGGCTATGAAAATGGAAACTACCATCACCGCCAATACTGCGGGAGAAGTAGACAAGATCGTGCTCAAAGAAGGAGACATGGTGTATGCCGATGATCTGGTGGTTGTGCTTAAATAGTATTGAGAAGTTAGTACTGAGTATTGAGAAATAGATGGCGCGGATTTGCAATCCGTGCCTATTACGCAATAAAAGTATTGAGAAGTTAGTACTGAGAATTGAGATTAAAGCACCAAATTTCAAGCACCAAATTCCAATATTGATTTTTGCGCAACCCGCAACACCTTGTCAGACTTGTAACCTGCAACCTGGATCGTGAGATAAACCTTAAACATTAAACCTTGAACCTGTTTCATCACCAACATCCCTACAAACCATTTATTCCCGAAAATGCTACGAAACTCATTGTTGGCACCTTGCCACCACCCCGGTTTACAACAGGGGAATTAAAAGAAGATGATGTGGATTTTTGCTATGGCAGCAGGGACGGGATGTTGTGGCAAATCATCGACAGGATCTTTGATCTGGATCTCAAATTTGAGAATACTCCCGAAGCCGTAAAACAGCGAAAGGATTTCCTGGCGAGTAAGGGGATTGGGATTTGCGATACGGTAGAAAGTTGCAGGAGGGACAAAATAGACGCCTCAGACCTCGGAATGCTCCACGTAGAGTTGCGGGATCTTATCGGAATCCTTCGGAAACATCCAGAAATAGATACGTTGTTATTTACCGGCGGAAACAGTAAAAACGGCCCTGAGTTCTTCTTCAGAAAGCTCCTAAAGCATCATGATATTAAGATCAAGGTGATTTCCAATGATGTGCCCAGGGTACACCAGTTCCTGCTGGATGGGCGGCCAATCAATACGGTATCACTCACCGCACCGTCGGGATCTGCGAACAGGGCTATTGGAAGTATGGAGCTGTACAAACACTTAAAAAAACAAGACCCTGAATTCAATACAATTGATTTCAGGGTCTTGCAATACCGTCAGTTTTTTGAGGACTAAACGGATTCTTTTTCTAGCGGATTTTTTATTTGCTGTGGTTTCGTGGTAAATTTCCCTCTTTTGGGTCGCAGCTTTCCGAAGGTATTGAGCGGATTCTTACCGGTTTTGGTCTTTTTTTCACCCTTGCCCATTACTTTTTGTTCTGCTGGTCTTTGATATTGTCTTTTTCAAGATCAAATTCGTTCGTTTCCCTATCGCGGTTTCCTATCTGGCCACTAAGAGGATCATTATCACTACTTCTTTTTCTTTTATCGTGTTTATCTTCTATACGTCCCATAATTTCGTTTTTTGAATTCACTTCAAGATACGAAAATTCATACCCGAGCTCTATTAAATACTTGTTAATAAGAGGGTTAATTATCTTATGGAACTTATAAAATCCGAAATCCCGGAGGTGCCTCCGTTAGTAAGCTGCTTGATAAAAGCACTGCCAATAATTGCGCCATTCGTCACCGCCGTAGCCTGCTCAAAACTCTCGCGATCCTTTATTCCAAATCCTACAATAAGAGGGTTCTTTAATGCCATTTTTGACACCCTGGTAAAATACTCCTTTTGCGTGTCTCCAAAACCTCCTGTTCCTCCGGTCACCGCGGCGGTACTCACCATATAGATAAACCCTTCGGAAGCTTCATCAATCTCTCTTATTCTTTCTTCGGAAGTTTGAGGCGTGATCAGGAACACCGGAAGCAGATCGTACTGCTGAAATATCTCTCTATAATGCAGCTGATACTCTTCCAGCGGAAGATCGGGAATAATAAGTCCGTCAATACCTGTTTCACTGCACTTGCGGCAGAATTTCTCCACCCCGTACTGAAGTATCGGATTAAAATATCCCATGATCAACAACGGAATATTAATGGTTTCCCTGATGTTCTCCAACTGATCAAAAAGTTTTGTGGTGGTCATGCCGTTTTCCAGCGCAATCTCCGAACTTCTTTGAATTACCGGCCCGTCTGCCAAAGGATCACTAAAGGGCAATCCAATTTCAACCATGTCTACACCGCTGCTTTGTAGTTCCTTTAAAATTGTAACTGTATCTTCAGGTTGAGGATAACCGGCGGTAAAGTAGATGGAAAGCAGCTTTTTTGAAGAATTTTCCTGGAGTTTTTGTTTGATTCTGTTCATTTATTCTGATTTAAACCTAACAGGTTTTCAAAACCTGTTAGGTTTGATTTATTTCTACGTTAAGCTGTCCCTAACTGTCGGGAATTTCAGCTTCCATTAGATCCTGAAATAAGTTTAGGATGACGGTAGTTTTTAAAACCTGTGAGGTCTGCTTTATTTACAAATTAAAATGTTCTATATAAGTATTCAGGTCTTTGTCCCCGCGACCCGATAAGTTCACTACAACCACTTCATCTTTTTCAAATTTTCTTTTGTCAAAAATGGCTAAAGCATGGGCTGTTTCAATCGCCGGAATGATCCCTTCCAGCTTACAAAGTTGCAACCCGGCAGCCATGGCTTCT
The DNA here is from genome assembly GCF_026241755.1 of Salinimicrobium profundisediminis. Lineage (GTDB taxonomy): Bacteria > Bacteroidota > Bacteroidia > Flavobacteriales > Flavobacteriaceae > Salinimicrobium > Salinimicrobium profundisediminis. Next base: position 236,973 of record NZ_JAPJDA010000001.1, on the reverse strand, counting down.
TCATCGGTAACCGAAATAAATTCCCCGCGGCCGGTCCTGAATAAGTTCGCATGCATAGGCCCAACCCCCGGATAATCCAGTCCGGCGGAGATGGAATAAGGTTCGGTGATCTGCCCGTCATCGGTTTGCATCAGCAGGGTTTTGCTACCGTGAATAATCCCTTCGCGGCCAAGAGCCGAGGTTGCAGCACTTTTTCCGGTAAGTATTCCTTCCCCGGCGGCTTCCACAGCGATGATATTTACTTTCTCATTGTCGAGGTAGTGATAGTAAATTCCGGCGGCATTACTGCCTCCGCCCACACAGGCTACCACATGATCTGGTGCTTCACGGTCTTCTTTTTCCTGCAACTGCTTTTTCACCTCTTCAGAAATAACACTCTGGAAACGGGCTACCATATCGGGGTAGGGATGAGGCCCCACCACCGAACCAATGATGTAATGCGTGTCTACCGGATTGTTGATCCAGTCGCGGATGGCTTCATTGGTGGCATCTTTCAATGTTCGGCTGCCCGATTTTGCCGGCACCACCGTAGCGCCCAGCATCTTCATCCGGGCCACATTTGGCGCCTGCCTTTTAATGTCAATCTCGCCCATATACACCACGCACTCAATGCCCATTAAAGCACAAACCGTCGCAGTGGCAACGCCGTGCTGGCCTGCCCCGGTTTCAGCAATAATTCGGTTTTTGCCCAGGCGCTTTGCCATAAGGATCTGCCCGATTGTATTATTAACTTTATGTGCCCCCGTATGGCAGAGATCTTCGCGCTTCAGATATATTTTAGTGCCGAATTTCTCGCTAAATCTTTCAGCAAAATAAAGCGGGGTGGGCCGCCCTACATAATCCTTCAGCAGCTGGCGGAATTCCTTCTGAAAACTCTCTTCCTGCATGATATTCAAATAGCGGGAACGGAGTTCTTCCACATTTGGGTATAACATTTCGGGAATAAAGGCGCCGCCAAAATCTCCGTAATATCCTTTTTCGTTTACTTGATAACTCATAATTTTTAATTGTATAGCCGTTCCCTGAAGGTCTTCAAAGCTTCGGCATCCTTTACTGCCGGGGCAGTTTCAAATTTACTGTTTATGTCAATGCCGTAAAAGAGCTCTTCTTTTTGCCTTTTTTGGAAGGTATGGTAAAGTTCTTTTACTGCGGCTGCATCATCGGGTCCAATCCCGCCACTAAGGAAAAATGGAGTGGTAGAAGGATAATCCTGCAGTACATCCCAATTAAACCTGATGCCGTTGCCACCCTTACTTTTTCCCAGGGTGTCAAAAAGGAAATAATCCACAACACCTTCATACGGCTGCAGCTTCTCAAAATCAAACTCATTTCCAATACTGAAAACTTTGATTAGCTCAATTTCTTCGGAAATCTTCTGCTTCAGGTTGTTGATAAATTCCGGACTTTCCTCTCCGTGTAGCTGAAGTGCCGAAAGTTGATATTTTTCAATCTTTTCCAGGATGTTTTCTTCGGAAGCATTCACAAAAACTCCTGTTTTCTTAATTTTTTGATCCCCCTGAAAGATTTCCCCAACAACATTCCGCGGAGAACCTTCAAAAAAGATGAGTCCCAGGTAATCGGGATGTAAAGCCGCAATCCTGCTCATATTTTCGGGCTCTCGCATGCCACAGATCTTCAGTTTCAGGTTCATGGGTTTTTATTTTAATTTCTGAATAAATTCTGAAGCGCTTTTTCCCGGATCTTCGGTCTTCATGAAATTTCCGCCGATAAGAAATCCTTTAAATCCGCTTTTTTGAAGCTCTGTAATTGCTGAAGTTTCACTAATCCCACTTTCAGAGATCTTCACAAATTGATTAGGGATCTTTTCAGCTAAATCTTTGCTCGTTTGCAGGTCTACCTCAAAAGTCTTGAGGTTTCGGTTATTGACGCCAATCATATCTACGGTGTCAAAAATGGCATTTTTGAGCTCCTCTTCATTGTGAACTTCCAGCAATACCTCAAGGCCAAGATCTTTTGCCTTTTTTGAAAGGGTTTTGATCTCGTCAGGCTTCAGGATGGCTGCGATCAATAAAATCACATCGGCACCCATGGCTTTTGCTTCAATGATTTGATATTCATCGATCATAAAATCCTTCCGAAGCAATGGTAGTTTAACGGTTTCACGTGCTATGGCAAGATCGTCAAGACTTCCGCCAAAGAATTCTTCGTCTGTAAGCACCGAAATCCCCGAAGCGCCTGCAGTTTCATAACCTGCCGTGACTGTGGCAGCATCTGCCTCCAGGTTGATCTCGGGGTGAGACGGGGAGCGACGTTTAAATTCGGCAATAATCCCTGTGGAAGAATTCTTAAGATTTTCCTTTAAAGAAATGCATCTCCGGTTAAAGTGGGGCAGGAGTTGCAGGGATTCTGCTGGCACTTCTTCCTTTAAAAACGCTACTTCTTCTCTTTTTCTTGCTGCTATTTTATCAAGTATGTTCATGCTAAGCTTTAATTTAATTGCTGAAGTTTTTCAAGGGCTGTAAGGGCGCGACCAGACCGCAGACTTTCTTTAGCCTCTAAAAAGGCATTTTCGAGGCCTGTGTTTTTTGCAGTGTTTATCGCTACGGCAGCATTGGCGCAAACCACATTCTCCTGGGCGGCCGTACCTTGATTTTTAAGCACGTTCATAAAGATCTCTGCCGCCGATTCCACAGTATTCCCTCCCGAAATTTCAGATGCTTTAATCGATTTCAGCTGAAGATCGGCCGGGCGTAAAACGGCTTCGGCGTTATTGGTGATCAATTTGGTATTTCCGGTAAGGGAGATCTCGTCGTACCCGTCAAGGGCGTGTAAAATGGTAAAATTCTTATCAGTTTTTTGGTACAGGTAGGCGTACATTCTCGCGAGTTCAAGACTGAATACCCCAACCACCTGATTTTTTGGAAATGCGGGATTCACCATTGGTCCCAACATATTGAAAAATGTTTTTACACCCAGTTCCTTACGTATAGGAGCTACATTTTTCATGGCCGGGTGAAAAAGTGCAGCGTGAAGAAAACAAATTCCGGCTTCGTCCATACTGCGCTTCAGGAAATCCTGTTCATTACTGAATTTTATTCCCAAATGCTCCATCACATTCGAGCTGCCGCAGCCTGAAGAAACGCCGTAATTCCCATGTTTTGCAACCTTTACACCGGCACCTGCCGTCACAAAGGAGGCCAAAGTTGAAATATTAAATGTGTCTTTGCCATCGCCTCCTGTTCCGCAGAGATCAATAGGATCATACTGTGCAAGATCTGTAGAAAGGCACATTTCGAGTAGGGCATCCCTGAAACCTTCGAGCTCTTCGAGGGTGATGCTGCGCATCATATAGACGGTAAGAAAAGCGGCAATCTGACTGTGATTGTACTTTCCTGCAGAAATGTTTACCAGCACATTCCTGGCTTCTTCCTTTGAAATAGTTTCGTGGTTGATCAACCTGTTTAAAATGTCTTTCATGCTGCTAAATTGTTTCAGGTTGCTGGTCATTCTTTTCTTCCGTAGATTTCTTCACCGGACTATTGATCCAGTTGGCGATCATCTTTTTCCCTTGTGGGGTCAAAACCGACTCGGGGTGAAACTGTACTCCGCGCACATCAAAATCCCGGTGGCGCAGGGACATTACTTCCCCGTTTTCATCATAAGAAGTGGCTTGCAGACAATCGGGAAGTGCCCGGTCTACTACCCAGGAGTGGTAACGGCCAACTTCCAGTTCATTTTCCAATTCGCTGTAAAGAGGTTCATCGGTCACACAGAGTTTAATTTTTGAAGCTACCCCATGGTGCACCTGCTTTAGATTGATGAGTTTTCCTCCAAAAACTTCACCAATGGCCTGCTGACCCAAACACACTCCAAAAATGCTCTTTTTGGCGGCGTAGGTAGAGATGACCTCTTTTAAAAGTCCGGCTTCATCTGGTATTCCCGGGCCGGGAGAAAGCAGGATCTTGTCGTATTTCTCAATTTCTTCCAGTTCCAGTTCATCATTTCTACGAACCGTGACTTTACAATCCAGCTCCTCCAGGTAATGTACAAGGTTGTAGACGAAGGAATCGTAGTTGTCGATCACCAACACGGAAGGAGTTTTTTTCTCCCCCATCTGGCCCTCCCCTGAGGGGTGGGAATTGCTGGTATTATATTGCTTATTTTCCATTCTTCTTTTTTTTATTTCCCTCGTTTGGAGGGGTCTGGTGAGGCTTAGATTTCTTCAGCCAGCTCCAATGCTTTTTTTAATGCTCCTATTTTGTTGTACACTTCCTGAAGTTCACCTTCGGGAGTTGATCCTGATACTATTCCGGCACCTGCCTGGTAGTAGAGCCTGTGGTTTTTGCTTAGGAACGACCTGATGATAATGGCATGATTAAAATTTCCGTTGAAGTCCATAAACCCAATGGCGCCCCCATAAAAGTCCCGGTTCACATTTTCATATTGCTCTATGAGCTGCATAGCCCTGTGTTTTGGTGCTCCGCTTAAGGTTCCTGCAGGGAAAGTATCTGCAACCATCTGCATGGTGCTCACCTCTTCATTTTTTTGTCCGGTGACTTTACTTACCAAATGAATTACGTGGGAGAAATACTGGATCTCCTTATAATTTTCCACTTTTACTTCTTTGCTGCTTCGGCTAAGATCATTGCGGGCAAGGTCAACCAGCATTACATGCTCTGCGTTTTCCTTTTCATCGGATGCCAGGTCTTTAGCACTGGCTGCATCCTGTTCGTCATTTCCGGTGCGTTTAAAGGTGCCGGCAATGGGATGGATCTCTGCTTTGCCCTCTTTGACTACCAATTGTGCTTCGGGCGAACTTCCGAAGATCTTAAAGCTTCCGTAGTCAAAATAGAAGAGATATGGCGAAGGATTCACATTGCGTAAGGCACGATAAACATTGAATTCGTCACCCTTGAAGCCCTGAGAGAACCTTCGGGAGAGTACCAGTTGAAAGACATCTCCACGATGGCAATGTTCCTTTGCTTTTATCACCATGTTGCGGTAACCTTCATCGGTCTCGTTAGAAGCAGGTTCCCCTTCCGTAGAAAAAGGATAAGAGGCGAAATTCTTCACCTTTAGGAGCTGTTCTATTTGATCGAGGTAGGTTTTTTCGGAATAGCTGTGATCAAAAATATATGCTTCATTGTTAAAGTGGTTGATCGCAATGATGTTTTGATAAACAGAGTAATTGATCTCGGGGATCTCAAGATCATCTTTCTTTTTTGACAGGTCGAGTTTTTCAAAATACTGCACCCCGTCATAGGCGATGTATCCAAAGAGGCCTTCATTAATAAAATTAAAGTCGGGACCCGTGGTTTTAAATTTTTGTGAGAATTCATGAATAGCAGCAGGCACGTCAAATTTGGGAGTTATTTGAGTTTCATTGGAAGTGCCGTCGGGAAATGATTCAATAAACTGCCCTTTTTCAACCTTTACGCTTGCTACAGGGTTGCAGCAAATGTAGGAAAAGCTGTTCTCGTTACCGTGGTAATCACTACTCTCAAGCAAGAGACTGTTGGGGAAGATATCCCGCAGCCGCAGGTAAACACTTACCGGAGTAAAAGTATCTGCCAGAAGTTTTTTATAAGTAGTGGTAAGATTGTACATATTCATTGTTTTTACTGAATTATGAGCATAAAAAAAGGCTTGTCGTGATTGACAAGCCTTTGTATATTATTACAGGAGGTGTTGCTCACGACGATTGACGTAAGAATTTCCACCACCAGTTATTTTTGTTGATCAGGTTCATTTGAATAGCAAATATAGAAGGGAATTTATTCTAAAAAAATATTTTTTGAAAATTTTTCTGCTTTCCACGCAATCCCCGAATCGAAAGGGGCTAAAAAAGAGCAGGTGATTCTTATATTTGTGAACATAACTTAAATGAGAAAAAATCATGAAAGAATTAAATCAGGAAGAGTGGAGAGAGAAAATAGCTCAGGATGATAAAGCTGTGATCCTTGATGTAAGGACCGAAGAAGAAATAGAGGAAGGCTACATCCCGGGAGCTAAAATGATAGACATCTATAAAGGGCAGGAATTTATCGATGAAATTGAAAAGTTAGATAAGGATAAAAATTATTATGTCTACTGCCGAAGTGGCAATAGAAGTGGTCAAGCCTGCGCTATAATGGATCAAAAAGGGTTTGGCAATACATATAACCTCATTGGAGGATTCTCAAACTGGGAAGGCGAAACAACAGAATAATCTTACAAACTTTATATTCTACTTAAAGGGCAGAATTTGTGCAAATTCTGCCCTTTTACATTTATGGGAGTTACAGTAGCAGCAGTCGCTGTAAAGAAAAATTAACAATAATTATACTGATATTTTTCAGGATTTTTCGATGTTAAATTTCATAAAAAGCTGTAGGAGTTGATGTTAAATACTTTTTTTAAAAGATTTAATCATATAGATTCGGAAGATCTTTTAACATTAACCCAAACTATTTTTATGAATTTTAAGAAGTACTACTCAGGTTTTGCGGCTGCTCTAGCTTTAACCGCAATGGTGTCGTGTTCACAGGAGGAAACGACCAATTTACCCACTCAAGAAGAGCCCCAGACGGCTCAATCCTATTCTGAAGTTATTCCCGGGCAATACATTGTAGTGTATAGGGAAAATGGCAAGATGAAAGGTGACCACCGGCTTAACAGCTTGCAGATTCAGCAAAAAACACAGGAAGTCCTTTCGGTTAATGCTGTTGATGGTGCCGAAATTGTGCAGGTTTACAGCGCAGCAATTTCGGGTGTTGCTTTAAAGATGTCTAAGGATGCAGCCCTCAAATTGAGCAAAAGTAAAGATGTTGCCTATGTTGAGCAGGATAGAATTGTTGCTCTTGCGCCTCCATGCGGCACACCCAATGGCGGACCATGTGACGACCCCGGAGACGGGGGAGGTGATGACGGCGGAACATCTGCTCAGGAAACGCCTTACGGAATTAGTCGTGTGAATGGTGGTGTAACTTATACCGGTTCTGGCGTAGCCTGGGTAATTGACACAGGAATAGATCTTGATCACGAAGATCTGAATGTGGATGTCTCCAGGGGTTACAATGCCTTTACTTCGGGAAAAGACGGACAGTCTCTTGACGACGGCAATGGTCATGGATCACATGTTGCCGGAACTATTGCTGCAATTGATAATAATGTAGGAGTTATTGGAGTAGCGGCCGGAGCGACAGTTATTCCAGTAAAAGTACTTGACAGCCGTGGAAGCGGATCATATTCTGGTGTTGTAGCAGGGGTTAATCATGTGGCGGCAAACGGGAAACCGGGAGATGTAGCGAACATGAGTCTGGGAGGCCCAATTTCACAGGCCCTTGATGATGCTGTTCTAGCAGCTGCCCAGGCAGGTATTAAGTTTGCACTGGCTGCAGGTAATGAAGGCACAGATGCTAATGATTCATCACCTGCACGGGTTAATCATTCTAATGTGGTAACTATCTCTGCCATCAATTCCAGTGATACATTTGCATCTTTTTCAAACTGGGGTAATCCTCCGGTAGATTATGCGGCACCGGGAGTTAGTATAAAATCTACCTGGAAAGGTGGAGGTTACAATACAATCAGCGGAACATCAATGGCTGCACCACACACTGCCGGAGTTTGGCTATTAGGGAATATCTCGACCAGTGGTTACGCTTCTGGCGATCCCGATGGTGATGCAGATCCAATTTCTGTTCATTAAGATTTCTCTTATTATCTTAAAAGCATCCTTCGGGATGCTTTTTTGGGTTTTAATGATTTTGATCACCATTGCTCCAAGGGTAGATAAGTACCTTTATAAAAACTTACCATTCATGCGTACTCTAGGATTAATCGGCGGCACTTCTTGGCATTCTACCATAGTCTATTACCGGCTCATTAATGAAATGGCCGGGAAACGAACAGGAACTCATTCAAACCCACCCCTTATGCTTTACAGTCTCAATGTAGAATTGATGAGGGAACACAATGTGGATAAAATAAAGACAACCTACCTGCATATAGCCCGAAAGCTGGAAATCGCCGGAGCCCGTGCTATTGTGATATGTGCCAACACACCTCACCTTGTTTATGAGTATGTGCAAAACAAAATTTCTATTCCCATTCTCCATATTGCAGATGCTGTAGGGCTTGAAGCGCGCAGTAAGGGATTGACAAAACTTGGCTTATTAGGTACCCGTCCTACAATGAGAGGAGATTTTCTTCATAAAAGACTTAAAGAGAAATTTGGTATTGAAGTCATCGTTCCAGAAGATGATTTTATGGACGAGATACACTATTATATTGCTCACGAACTCACCCGCGGAAAATTCACAGAGTCTGCAAAGTCATTCTTTTTAGATCATATTCAGTTACTAAAGGAAAAAGGGGCTCAGGCTGTAATTATGGGATGTACAGAACTGCCCATCCTCGTGAATGATGAAGACACCGATCTTCCTTTGCTGCAAAGTACCAATCTACATGCAAAAATGGCTGTAGATTATATTTTTCAAAGAGATAAGGAGGGTATATAAGTAAGAAGAGAGATCCCCCAATCTCTCTTCTTTATAAAAATTTACAAATACCCTTTAATAAAAGCGCGTGCCTATTAATTGGTAGGGTAAATATATCACTCAATGGTTATCATTACATATAGGGGAAATCCCCTAATTTTTATGCATGAAACCTTCTGTACTTTGCCATGAGGAACATGTAAGCCGCATATGCAACCAGGCCTGCAGCTACCACACCCATTAACCAGGGGCCGTAAGCCGAATCCTGAAGGAATGAAAAAGCTTCTTGTGTAGTTTTTATTTCTGAAGGATTGGAATTTACAGCGGCTTTAATTGCAAAGAATCCGATGATTACCAGGATAACACCCCTGGCACTAAGGCCAAATTCAGCAGTTTTTTTGACGGTTTCCCTCTTTTTCTTCTCACTCAAAGATGCCAGTCCTAACTTTTTGTAATAGTCATTCTTATACGCCTTCACGAACTGAAATATTCCGGCAATGATAATTCCTACTCCTACAATACCAATAATCCAAAGTCCGGTCTCACTGGCCAGGAAGGAAGATTTTTGCATGGAACCTGAAGAACCCGAACCTCCACGGCCGGCGCCAAAGGCTTTAAGTGCTGCGAGTACTCCTATTCCCAAATACAGCAGGCCACTGCAAAAGAAACCGATTCGTTTTGCAGTTCCTTTTTTGTCATCGCCTATATTCTCGGGATCTTTTATTGCCTGTACAAATCTCCAGGCGGCATAGCAGGCTAGCCCCAGGGCCATTAGAACAAGCAGAATGTTACCAAAAGTTTGTTTTTCAAGGAATTCAAGAACCTGAAGCTGTCCCGCTTTTTTGCCGCCCATATCAAAAGCAGCTTTAAAGGTTAAAATACCAATAATTCCATACACCACTCCCTTAGCTACAAACCCTGTGCGGGCCATTTTCTTAATCTTTTCGTCTATCATAATTTTAGTTGGTTTCCTTCTAAATTAGAAGAAAATGAGCTCAAAAACAACGAATTATGTAAACTTTAATATTCACGGAGCCGAACGATAGCTGTGTTTTAGCTCATCAACTTTTATTCTTTAAGTAGCGTCATTAGGTTTTGATTTTCTTTCTTTTCGGCATAGGTGTAAGCGAAATTGCCTTGCGCATCCCTCATGGTCTTATCGGCCCCGTTTTGTAATAAAAGTTGAGTAACCTCCAGCTGTTCAAACATAGCTGCGAAAATGAGGGGAGTGGTGCCGCCAGAATTTCGGGCGTTAACATCGGCTCCTTCAGAGATCAACATGCGGGTAATATCCATATTTCCTTTAAAACAAACTCCCATAAGAGCAGTATTGCCGGCGGCGTCGCGGCCATCAACTTCGGCTCCTTTTTCAAGCAGTAGCCGGGTAACTTGGGGTTGGTCAAAATAGGTGGCGAGGATGATAGGAGGAAAGCCCTTTTCATCCCGCAGGTTTACTAAAGCCGGGTCGGCTTCAATTTGACGTTCTAACTCTTTAGTATTTCCTAATCTTATATTGTCCTGAAAACTCATTGTAGTTGTTTATTTATACCTTCTAAAAATGGCATTTTTAAAGGCTTGTTATTTAAAGTGAAATTATAAAGGAAGATAAGCTTTCAGCCCATTTGTTCATTCTCTTTATTAATTAGTACATAAAATGAGTTGATGATGATCTTTATTGATCCTCTCCTTTTCACTCTTCATTCATTGTTTGCCCTGTATTCACTGTTTTTACAAGTCGAATGAATTCTGCACGATAACCTTCAGGATCTTCGCCTCTTCCGGCATCGGCAAGAGAAATTACAAGACTTTCGGGTGCATTATTGGTGAATTCAGATTCCCGGAGCTGCATACCAAAGAGGGCTACAGCCGAAGCAAATTTGAAATCGGCGTCCATAGGTTCGACCTCATCTTTAAGGGATTTGGTAATCAGGATGCTTTTGGAACCTTCAGGTTTTTGATACCTGAATTTCACTGTGAGTAATTCTTCCGAAGAAGATTTTATTTTTCTGTCGCTGTACTTAAGGTCATCAATATCTTTCAGGTATTTACTATTTACCCCTGCCGGAATGATTTCATAAAGTGCAGTAACCGTGTGGCCGCTGCCCAGTTCGCCGGCATCTTTTTTATCGTCGTTAAAATCTTCGTTATTGAGCAGCCTGTTCTCATATCCGATTAGGCGATAAGCCTGGACTTTCGCGGGGTTGAACTCTACCTGTATCTTTACATCTTTGGCAATAGTATAAATGGTGCCGCCAAATTCTGTTCCCAGCACTCTTTTAGCTTCCTGCATGGTGTCTATGTAAGCGTGATTGCCATTGCCTTTTTGCGCAAGAGTTTCCAGTTTTGAATCCTGATAGTTCCCCATTCCAAAACCAAGAGCGGTTAAGAAAATTCCGGTATCCCTTTTTTCTTCGATAAGTTCTCCCATGGCGCGGTCGCTGCTGGCGCCAACGTTAAAATCTCCATCGGTAGCCAGGATCACGCGATTGTTTCCATTTTCAATAAAATTTTCCTGTGCAATTTTATAGGCTAATTCAATGCCTTCTCCACCTGCAGTTGAACCCCCGGCCGATAAATTATCTATAGCCTCAAAAATGGCTTTTTTGTCACTTCCTTTTGTTGAGGGTAATACCACACCGGCTGCACCTGCGTAAACTACTATGGCAACTTTATCTTCTTCCCTTAATTGAGCGGTTAAAAGCTTAAAAGCCGATTTTAAAAGCGGAAGTTTATTTTGGGAATTCATTGATCCCGATACATCTAAGAGAAATACCAGGTTTGATGCAGGCACATCATCTAATGGGATGGTTTTGCCCTGTAGCGCTATTTTTACCAGTCGGGTATCACTATTCCAGGGAGTTTCTGCTACAGCCGTATGTATGGCAAAAGGATGCTCTCCGGCAGGTTGTGCGTAATCGTAATTAAAATAGTTAAGCATTTCCTCAATTTTCACTGCATCTTTGTGAACTTTCTGGCCATTATTGATCATTCTACGCACGTTGCTGTAAGAAGCTTTATCTACATCTATTGAAAAGGTGGAGAGGGGAGTGGTGTTTGTACTTTTGAAGATATTTTCTTCAATCTGGTTATAAGATTCCCGCTGTGGCGGAAGGTGGGTGGCTACCCCGCGAATCCTTAACTGTGAGTTCTGGATGCCTGTTACTACTATTTGCTCCTCGAGGGCTGTAAAATCGGGTTTCAGGGCAACATCTATTACTTTTTTGTCACCCACTTTTATTTTTGCGGTTTTATACCCAATATAGCTAAAGACCAGTTTATCACCTTCTTCGGCTTTAATAGTGTATTTACCATCAAAGTTTGTTTGGGTCACAGTGTTAGTGCCTTCTACAGTGATATTAACACCCGGGAGCGGGCGATTGTTCTCATCTGTTACCGTTCCGGAAATTACTTCGGCTTCAACAGAAATATTCAATAATGTGGAGACAAAGAGTAGTAAAATGATATTCATTTGGTTAAAATTTAAGTGGATAATAGAAGATATTTAAATTTTAACAAATATTAGGCCACTGCTGCACAATCTGAAAATTAATGCAGGGGTCTCTGAAAATTACTTCTGAAAAAGCCTTTTTTGGAAACTATAGCCCCGGAATGGTGCCGGTGCCTTTATTTCTTTGTTCAGCTGAGCCTTCGGGAGGGTACGGGATCTTGTCTTCGATCTCTTTAATATGTTCAGGATCAAATTTTGGAAGCTGTAAGTCTCCCTTCTCTTTCCATTGGCGCACCTTATCTTCAGCCGATTTGGATTTTTCTTTTGAAAGCCCTGTATCTTTTCCAAAGTAAATAGTCTGAGATGGGAAGGCAAAGCCAGTACCGCTTTCGTTTACCACATCCATAATGCGTAGCAGGAGGTCTTCCTTAACTTCCAGAAATTCATCAAAGGTAGACACCTTTACATAAGTGAAAATCTCAAGATTTATGGAGTCGGCTCCCAGAGTTGTAAATCTTACCCTGGCAGGATCGGAAGTGACCATGGGGTGAGCGTAAAGAATAGACCTGAGCTCTACAAGAAGATACCGAATTTGATCGGGTGTGGTTTCGTATCGCAGGCCTATAGTGGGATGAAACCAAAACCGGTCTCTATGAGCATAGTTTTCAATTTTACTCGAAGAGAACTCTCCATTGGGAATGGTAATAAGAGTGCGATCCAGCGTTCTTATCCTGGTAGAGCGCATTCCAATTTTCTCTACAGTTCCCAAAGTATCACCTACCTTACAAAAATCTCCTACGCGTATAGGCTGGTCTGTAATAAGGGTCACACTGCCCACAAAATTTTCTATGGTCTTTTGTGCCCCCAGTGCAAGGGCTAAACCACCTATTCCCAGTGCTGCCAGTCCTGTGGTAATATCTACTCCTATAGCACCAAGAATGGCGATAATCCCAAAGATTACAATAGCAATTTTTGCAGCTCTTTTCAGAAAAAGTGCAACAGAGACTCCCGATAAATTTCCGCGGGAGCTCATTTTATTTGTACTGAATGTTCCCAGAAATTCTGATAAGCGCCATAAAAGGATAAGAAAAGCCAGCAGGCCAATTACAATGGTTATTCCGCTAAACCGCTGCCGCAGAATTATTGAAATGCCTATTTCTGTAGAGAGCATTACGAAGAGCCATACTGCCAGGTAAAGCTTGACTGGCAGTGCAAAGGCTTTTAGTACACCTGCAGTAGGTTCGGTACGGGCTCTTTTCCATACCAGCGGAATGATGTATAAAAAGAAATGGGTAAGCAGCCAGGCTACTGCATAAGAGAAAGCTGCGAGCAAAATTATAGCGAGCCACTGGCCTACGGTCGCTCCCCAGAGTTCGTAGCGCTCCAGGATGTCGGGCATGATTCGGTTAAGTAGCAGTACGTTTTCATCAAGTGCAGAGAGTTCTTCGATGTATTGGATCGTTTGGTCTGAAAAAAGCCATAGCGGACCTCCTTCCGGGCCTTCTACCTTTTCAAGCAGGAGATCAAAATCTTCCCTGGAAGAGTCAATGGTTCCCACGCGTTCAAGGTGATTGGGTAAATCATCGTCTGTTCTTCCTTCCACACTTCTGCTAATCCATGAGTACGGCATGATTTGCCCACCCTGATTCAATAAGATCTCCAGATGCTGGGCCAGTTCGGCACTTCGGGCATCTTCGGCTTCTCCTTCGCCTACTTTAAAATATTCTCCTGCCTTTTCGTAATTTTTTTCGGCTACGGCCGAGATAAATCCGGCAATACTACCTCGTGGGGTGCGACGTTCAAGAGCGTCATCGGGCCATTGCGGCTCTGCCGGTTCTTCTGTTTCAGATTGCATTCCGGGGATTTGGGCATGCATCGTAGCGGGCCAAAACTGAAGGCTCAAGATTAAACTGAAGAGAATGAAGTAGTTCGTTTTAAAAATAGGATTTTGGAAGCGTATTCTAGTCATCTTGTCCGGCTGAAGGTTCTGCTGTATTGGGTGCCAAAAATGGCATTTTTGAGATCTGTTATTCTGTTTCAATAGTGTAGACCTAAAGATAAGAAAATTCAGGCGAGCTGTTAAGGCTGTTAAGGAAGCTTTTAGATTTACAGGCATTTCAGGTATTTTCCGAAGAAATATTCCGCTCTACGGTACGCCGATGTTTCATATATAATTTGGCATCCTCTAAGATTAGATAAAGGCAGGGGACGATCAACAAAATGATGGAAGTGGCAAAAATGATCCCGAACCCAAGAGAAATAGCCATTGGAATTAGGTAATATGCCTGGCTGGATGTCTCCAGGATTATGGGGGTCAAACCTCCAAAGGTGGTGAGTGTTGTAAGTATAATAGGCCTGAAACGCCTGAGCCCCGCCTCGTGAATTGCCTCATAAACCGAACAGTCTTCCCGCTTTTTATTGGCATAGTCTATCATGATCAAGCTGTCATTCACAACGACGCCGGTCAAAGCGATAACCCCCATAAGACTTACCAGTGAAAGGTCGTAACCCAGTAAAATATGCCCAATCACGGCACCTACTATTCCAAACGGGATAGCGGCCATAACGATGAGCGGCTGGGCGTAACTGCTAAAGGCGATAGCCAGAAGTACATAGATAATTAACATAGCCATCGAAAAGGTGCTCCACAGGGAATTTGTAGATTCGCGCATATCGGCCTGGCTACCTTCAAAGGTCCAGGTGAGCCCGGGAAAATCAGCCCTTAGCTGAGGTAGCACCTCATTCTGGATTGCTGCCAGCACCTGGCCCACTGTGTTGGCCGGCTCCACGTCCATCCCCACACTTACCACGCGCCTGCCATCGCGCCTGTTGATGCTGCTAAAGGCTTCATCCTGTTCAATCCGCACCACGTCCAGCAAAGGTACTTCTACGCCCTGAGGTGTTCTAATGAGGAAGTTTTCAAGATTTTGGATATCCCGCCTTTCTTCTAAAGGTAATTTTACGCGCACTTCTATTTCATTGGTAGTTCGCATTTGCCTCATAGCAAGCGCACCGTAGAAAGCATCTCTTACCTGCCGCCCCACTTCGTTGGAGGTGAGGCCAAGATTACGGCCTTCGGGAAGGAGTTTAAAATCAAACTGCTGCTTTCCTTTATTGTAGTTGTCACTAATGTCCCGTGTGTTTTCAAAAGCTTCAAGTCTTTCAGAAAAAGCTGTACTGGCTTTTTCCAGCACATCAATGCTGGTATGGCTAAGATCAACGCTTATGGCCTGTTGGTAACCTCCGGGACCTCTTTCGGCTTCAAAAGTTATTTGATCTACCCCTTCTATCTCTCCAATATTGTCCCGCCAAAGGGCAATCACTTCTTTCGCAGTGGTAGTGCGTTCATCAGGCGGTTTCATTACAATCTCAACATCTATAAAATTCTGCCCCCTTACATTAGTTTTTACGCCTTCGGCTACTTCATAGAGATCATATTCTTCAAACATTTCGAAGGTAGAATTGGTGATCTGTTCTGCTACTTTTGCTGCTTGTTGGGTAGTGGTGCCTTCCGGAAGGCGTACTCCGGCTTCAATCTCGTCTGCGGCTACTTCAGGCATCATGATCATACCCATGTGATCGCTGTAGCCATATCCTCCAACCATGATCAAGAGTGCAATGGCAACTGTGAGTGTGATATAACGGTATTCTAGAGACTTGTCCAGAAGAGGGCGGTAATAATTTTGTACAAACCTGTCAAAGGCATTGGCAAATTTTTGCTGCAGGTTTTCAAGTTTTAAGGCCCAGCCTTTAGGTTTCTTCTCTTTTAAATGGCCAAGATGGGAGGGAAGAATGAAAAGTGCCTCAAGCAGGGAGACGGCGAGGATCACGATCACAACTACCGGAAGCGGCCACCAGAATTTACCTGTTTCCCCCGGCATGAGCAGTAAAGGAACGAAAGCAATAATGGTTGTGGCTATACTGAAAACCACCGGGCGGGAGACATCTTTGGTCCCGGCTATTGCTGCATTTATGGGGCTAAGACCTTTCTTACGGTATTCATAAACGTTCTCACCCACAACAATGGCATCATCGACCACTATTCCCAGTACCACCAGGAACCCGAACATGGAGATCATGTTGATGCTTACCCCCACAAGTGGAAGAAAAATAATCCCACCAATAAAAGAAATAGACATTCCCATCATTACCCAAAAGGCGAGACGGTACTCCAGGAAAAGCGTAAGGATGATAAGCACAATCCCTATTGCCATAAGACCATTTTCTGTGAGCAGGGAGAGGCGTTCATTATAATCTTCTGCACGATTGCTGTCAATGCGGTATTTCACTCCGGGCGGGAGGCGATATTCTTCAAGGATCGTATATACCTCGTCGGCAATGTCAAGAGGAGATTGATCGCCTACCCGGTAAATGCTCAGGCTTACTGCCGGTTCCCTGTTAAACTGGCCATGGAACCCGGTTTCCTCAAAACCATCTGTTACTGTAGCGATCTCCCCCAGGGTCACCTTTGCGCCCGAATCGGAATTTATTATCGCAATTTTTCTGAATTCGTCTGCCCATTGCTTTCTTTCCTTCATCCTGAGCAGGATCTCACCTGTAGCGGTCTCCACAGCTCCCGCCGGAACATCTTCGCTTGATTCGGCTACAATTTGTGCTACCTGATCTAATGTAAGGTTGTACTTACGCAGATTATTCCGCGGAATTTCGATATGAGTAAAATAGTTGGGCACATTTCCCAGTTCTACCTGAGTGATATTAGGGTTACTCAGCAGGATGTTACGCAGTTGTTCCCCCAGCTGCCGCAGCGTCCAGATGTCTACCTGTCCATAAAGGCTGATCTCCATCACGTCCTGTTGTTGCAGCTGCAGGCTAACCTGGGGCTGTTCAATATCATCTGGGAAGGTGCGTATGCGGCTTACCGCCTGGTCTATATCCTGAAAGACCTTCATGCGATCACTGCCGGCTATAAGTTCAATTTCCACCTGACCCGAACCTTCCCTGGCAGTGGAGACGATCTCTTTTATTCCCTGTATTCCGCGAATGGCCTCTTCCACCGGTAGCAGGATTCCCTGTTCAACTTCGGCAGGAGCAGCACCGGGATATTGTACGTTCACATTTACATAATCGAGCTGAAACTGCGGAAAAACCTCCTTCTGAATTTGCAACATGGTCCAAATCCCGCCTGCTATAAGAAGAACCATCATCAAATTGGCGGCAATAGAGTTGCGCGCCATATAAGCAATGACTCCTTCCTTGCGGGTATTTGACTCTTTTGCGCCCATTAATTTAAACTGTCATTTTGGGTTGGGTTGTTGTGGGAAGCTGAATCTCTTTCGGTGCGCACAGCTACTCCTTCGGCTACTGTACTTAAATTGGTGGTGATCACTTTTTCTCCGCCCTCCAGCCCTTTACTTATATAAACATATTGATTATCGGTTAAAAGAACTTCAACTTCCTTTATTGAGAGTTTTCCATCTTCCATAACCCATACCTTATTGTTCTCACGCAGATAATCTCTGTTAAGCCGCACTACGTTTGTAATTTCGTTTGCTTCCACCAGGGATTCCACAAAAGTGCCTATAATGAGTTCCGGTTTTCCTTTGGCGGTAGTTTGTGCAAGTGGATCGGGAACTTCCACAAGAACTCTCGCCATTCGGGTTTGGTTATCAAGTGCGCCCACCTGACTGTCAAGATAGCCTGTTCTAAAGGTGTTCGGTGGCCATGCAGCGGTGTTCCTTATGCGCACTGAAGAGCCTTTCTCATTTTCTGAATCAGGAAATCGCAACCATCTTAAGCGGGAGACCGGCATACTTAAGATTACCCTGTATTTTTCTGTGCCCACAAGGCGACCAAGATCTTCCCCCGGAGCCACCTGCGAACCGGTGGTCACATTCTGTGTAATAATATGTGCATCAAAAGGAGCGCGGATGGTACTGCGGGCAAGATCGAGTTTTGCCTGATCTACTGCTGCCTGTGCAGCTTTTATCCTTGCCTTTACAGCGTTGAGCTGAGGTTGGCGCAACACCAGAGACCGCTCCTGTGGCGTAAGGGTTTGGTTACCTACCAGGTCAAGGTCCTGCTGGGCCACTTCCTGCCTTCCCATTTCAACATCAAGTTCTGTCTGCGCCTGGAGTAACTCGCTTTGCCGTAACTCAAGCTGATTCCGATAATCTGCAGGGTCAATTTGTAGCAGCAGTTCCCCCTTTTTTACCGTTCTGCCCGGTACAAAGGCAGGGGAGCGACGCACCACCTCACCGCCCACCCGGGCACTAATAATCACATCTTCTACCGGCTCTACTGTGCCCGTGGCCAACAGCGAGGGGGAGAAATTACCAGCTTCGGCACGGGTAACGCTTACCAGCATTGCCATTTCCCGGGTGGCTCCTTCTCTTTGAGCTGTGGGTTCGCTCATAAATATAAAGGCGGTCACGGCTATGGCCAGGACTACGATGCCTGCGCAAATAAGAACGATCTTTTTGGTGCTCATAAACTTTATTTAAAGGTCGGTTTCTTGTGGATTTTCAAAGGCTCCTGCCAAAGCCCTGTATAGTCCTATACGTATTTCAAGTAGCTCCTGCTCTCCTTCAAGCATTTCTCTTTCTAATTGTTGTTGTTCATCAAGTGCCAGTAGTACATCAAGATACGGACTTAATCCGTTCAAAAATTCTATTCTTAACTGCCCCGATGTTTTGGTAGACAGTTCAAGCCTTCGCTCGAGTACCTCCAGTCTTTCTCTTTGCTTCTTTTCCCGGAGCAGCGCATTTTCTACTTCTTCAAAAGCGATAAGAACAGCCTGCCCATATTCATAGAGTAGCTGATTTTTAACCGCTTCTGCACGGTCTACTTCGGCCGATAATCTTCCGCCATAGATAAGCGGCGCCAGGAGGTTTCCTGCCAGGCTGTAGGTCCAGTTTTCAAAAAGATTGCTTACATTCTCAGCCCGAAAACTGCCACTGGCATCAAGAGAGATCACCGGGAATTTGCTTCTTACGGCAAATGCCATCTCCCTGTCGGCAGCCAAAACAAGGTTGTAAGCCTGCTGTAGATCGGGCCGGCGACGAATGAGTTCCAGGGGTAGGCCAGTCTGCGGAAGTGGTGGCAGGGCGGGTAGCATTCCATTTCTTAAATATGTTGCGTTCTGCGGAGGGCGACCCAGCAAAACCAAGAGGCGATTCTCTAATAATTCGAGATTTGTTTCATAAAGAATTTTTTGATCACGGGTGCTTTCCAGCAACTGTTCCTGTCGTAGAATGTCTACCGCACGTATCTGGCCGCCCGCAAACCGTGCACGAATCAGCTTTACGATATCTTCATTGGTATTTATTTGTTCTTCTACAAGCTCCAGTTGCTTTCGGGCAGTGAGGAGTTGGTACCAGGTATTGGCAATCCCGGCCGAAATAGTCATGGCAGCAGCCCGGTAGTCGTAAAGAAAAGCTTCAGCAGTATACTTTTCAGCCTGTACCCCGGCGCGAACCCGCCCCCATAGATCCAGTTCATAAGAAGCGGCAAGACCGGTTTGTAATTGTAAATCTTCAGAAAAATTTTCACGACCCCTGTCTTTTGCAACTCCTGCAAAGGCATCTATCTGCGGAAAAAGAAAGGATTTTTCCCTTTTTACAACTGCGAGAGAAGCCTGGTATTCCTGCCAGCTTCCAGCAAGTGATAAATTCTCCTGAAGCCCCTGTTGTACAAGGGAATCAAGAACAGGGTCTTCAAAACTGCGCCACCATTCATCTGGCACGGGAACTGTTCCTGAAACTGTAAATGCTTCAGGTTGAGGAATGGGGGCTTCCTGGGGTGCGATCTTAGGCGTGCACGAGGAAAGGAGTAGGAGAAATGAGGAAACAGTTATCTGAACCCAACCCGCAGATAGAGTTTGAAAACAGGCAGGGGAACTATATTTGATAAAGTTTGGCTTCAGCTATTCTTCGTATTTAGGTTAAAATTCCAGTCTTAATCTGTGATTTACAGCTTTAAAGAGGAAGAATTCTAAAGTTACAGCTTTTTTATTTGCATACAATAGTTTAGCGAGGTGTCAAAAATGGCATTTTTGGGAGGTGATCTTTTTACTTCTGAAATCTTCCAGGTATTAACTTTTGGATTGAGTTTTAAAGAGCGGTGTCAGGTCTTTATTCCTGAAAGAGAATTTGGCAGGACCTTTTAATTATATCAAAAGAACAATTATCAAAAATAGTATCTTGCAGGCGTTGAACCACCTAAAACATAGCGCTTGAACTTATCGGAAATCTTTCCCTTCAGAAAAAAATACGAGTACAAAGTTGGGATTACCCTTAGCGGCGGTAGTGCCCGCGGTTATGCGCATGTAGGAGTGTTAAAAGCCCTTCACGAACACGGAATTGAACCACAAATCATTTCGGGTACCAGCATGGGTGCGGTTGTGGGGGTACTTTATGCAGCAGGATATTCCCCCGAAAAGATCCAGACCATCCTTACTGAAGAGACTTTCTCAAAAATGACCAATTTCTCCTGGAGGCGAACCGGACTTTACAAGTTGGAAAAAATGAAAGTGGCCCTGGAAAAATATATCCCTGAAGATGATTTTTCAAGCCTGAAAAAGCCATTTTACCTGGCGCTTTCAAACCTCAACAAGGGCTGTGGGGAAATGCGGAGTAGTGGAGCCTTGTTTGACTATATCATAGCCAGTTGCTCTGTTCCCGGTTTTTTTGCGCCTATAGTCCTGGAAGAGGGAAACTATGTGGACGGCGGACTCCTTTGCAATCTTCCTGCCTCGGCTATCAGGGAAAAATGCCGGTATTTGATAGGCTCTCACGTTAATTTTGCCGGCCCAAAAAGTGATTTTTCGGGTCCGCGCAGTATAATGGAGCGAGCCATCAACCTTGGAATCACCCAAAATACCAAACCTGAAATGGAATTGTGCGATGTGGTGATAGATCCTCCAAAAATGCAAAATTATACCCTTCTAGATTTCAGTAAGATTACAGAGATCATTAAAGTGGGATACGATCACACCGTGAAAATGATAGAGAACGGGGAGCTACCTGTAAAGCGGTTACAAACAGCAGCGCTTGACAGTGGCAGCTAATACTCGCTTTATTCAGGAGTAAACTTATTCAAATCATATACTTTTAAACGAAGAAAAGCTGCCTCAAAAACCCTTTTTTTCGCCACGCTCCATTTCTTATTTTGAGATTATGAGGTGTAAAGACTTTTGAGGCAGCTTTATATTTCTACTGAAAATATTTCCTACTGTACAGGATTAAATTCAAATCTTTGACCTCCAACCGAAATTCCGGCCATTGCACCTCCTTTAGGAACGGTTACTACGGCTACGCCATCTTTGAAGTTGAGGTCTTCAGAAAAACCTTTATCCAGGATCACTGCAGAAGCATTTGCTTCCAGTTTGTAACTTCCGTCCTTAAATTGTTCCAGGGCTTCATCAGTCTCAAAAAAGAGGACTTCTACAAAAGCTTTTCCTCCCAGTTGCAACCCCACATCTACCTGTTTTAGATCGGCGTAGCCTACAAGATTTCCGTTTTCATAAACTGCCCCGTTCCCCGAAGCTCCTCCAATAATATATGCGCCTTTACCAACGTTAGGGAAAATTGCATAGCCTGCAGCCTCGTCAAAATAACTGGTCATCATTGGAAATTCTCTTTCTATCATGGCTTTTTCCTGCTGGGCATCTGTAACCAGGTCATCACCGGTTTTTTTGGCCGATCCGCAGCTTGCTAAAACAAGTGCAAACAGTACCAGAAGGGTTGTATACAGATTTTTCTTAAGTACTCTCATTACTTTTTAATTTTAAAAGTTAGTATTCACTAATTTAGAGCACTTTCTTCTGAAGTAATGTTAATCTGTTGTTATTTTCATTGTATATCAGGAGGTTAAATATGAAAAAGGCGAATCGTAATAAAAGTTTGGCGTTTTTCTGAAGCATATAGCCTAAACCATTTATTGAAGATTAAAAACTTCCAGTACAGGCAGGGCTTTGTTGTTAAAATCAAATAGGGCCTGATTTTCCCAGGGAGATCCCTGTGTAGATTCTGCACCATTCCAGGCGACGAGTTCGGCACCCCAGTAAGAAAATCCGATGGCTGCGTCAGATCCTTTCAGCATTTGAACAATGGTTTCAAGATATTCTTTTTGTCCCTGTGCCGAAGCGGCATATCCCGGTATCAAATGCTCGTTAAGGCCTACGATGTTGCTGGTCCAGTCATTATAATCGAGGGTAAAAGGATAGGCTGTTTCTGCAATGACTACCTGGCGGTTGTACTTTGAAGCCAGAGAATTTATGCTGTTCTCTAATAGATCGAGGTCTTTGCCGTGCCAGATAGGATAGTAAGAAAGACCAATAATATCATAATCGATGCCTGCAACCTGCCCAAAAAACCAATCGGCATTGTCGAGTCCGGCGAAGTGGACGATGATCTTTGAATCGGGATGGGTCTCTCGCACAGCAGTTACTCCTGCTGCTACAAGCTCCAGAAACTGGTTGGGGTGCTTTGAAATATTTCCTTCCGGAAAAAGAATTCCGGAATTGATCTCGTTTCCTATCTGTATATATTCGGGCTTAATTTCTTCTGAAATCAGGACGGTATAATCATGCACCTGCTTTTTGAGAGCATCAAAAGAAAGATCTTTCCAGGCTTCAGGTTTTGTTTGATTTCCCGGATCAGCCCACGTATTGGAGTAATGTAAGGTGAGCCAGACAGCGAATCCTTTATTCCGAAGGGTTTGGGAAAACAACTTTACTTCTTCAAAACCAGAATGTCCCTGGGCAGGATCAATCCACAATCTAAGCCGCACCGTATTCACTCCAGATGCCTTTAAAATGTCTAAAAAATCCTCTTTTTGACCTGCTGTATTATAAAAAATGGTTCCGGCAGCATTGATTTCGGGAAAAGCCGAAATATCAACCGCCCTTACCGGCAACTCCTCTTCTGAAACGGGAGGTGTGGGTTCCGGACTTTTAGAAGTATCATCATCTTTGCTGCAAGCGGCGATAAATACTAATAATATGGAGAGGAAAAAGAGCTTTTTCATGATGGGAAATTCAGAATATAAAGATAGTATTTTTTGAAGGTCTCCCTGCCCATCAGGCGTCAGTAGAATTATCCTGAAAGCAGATTTTTCCGGAGAAATAAAGCTTAGGAATCACCTTTTTGAAGATTTTACTCGCTATCAAGAGCATTTTTGGCGCAAAAGGTTTCAGATTTTCGAAAACTTCAGGTATTTGATGCACTAAACATGCAATTGCAGTTTTTTAATTGGCTTCGGAAGATGCTTTTCTCGGATTAATTTCCGCAGGAAAAGAGGAGCTAAAAATGCCATTTTTGAAAGGTAACTTTCCGCAGGGATCTTAGAAAATTAAATACTGCTAAAACCGAAAGGGAAAGCTTCAAAACCTGTTGGTATTTTTTTACATCTCAGCCCGTTAATGTAAATTAGGAGGATTAAAACTGCAAAATGGGAACATTGTATTCTAAATTAATACTGGTGTTGGGAATTCTTTTGATCATTCCCCCACTACAGGCACAGGAAACCGAAGTGATGGTAAGGGTGAGGTCTAAAGACGCCAAATTTATTGGAAGCTCGATTGGAGGAGCCAGGATCATTATCAAAAACGCTGAAACCGGGGAGCTGCTGGCAAGTGGCATGACCAGTGGCAGCACCGGAGACACCCGGCTCATTATGCAGCAGCCCCATTCCAGGCATGAACGGCTAACCGACGAAAACACTGCAGGGTTCCTGGCGAAATTGAATCTGGAAGCACCGGTTTTTGTGACCGTTGAAGCTATTGCACCCTACAACAAGAAGCAGGCGCGGGTTACGAGCAGCACCCAGTTGTGGCTGCTGCCCGGCAAAGATATTACCGGAGATGGGCTTGTGCTGGAGGTGCCGGGTTTTGTGGTAGATATACTCTCTCCTCAAACCCATGAGCGGATAAGCAGCGAAAATGTAGAAATTAAAGCAAATGTGGTGATGATGTGTGGTTGCCCCATTACTCCCGGCGGCATTTGGGATGCAGATCAATACGAGATTACTGCCGTGCTAAGCAGTGAAGGCAGAGAAGTGAAAGAGCTGCAGCTTAAGGCAGGGGAGAAGCCCAGTACTTTTTCTACGGAAACTACACTGGAGCCGGGAATGTACGAGCTGCTGATTTATGCTTATGACAGCATGAGTGGCAATACGGGAGTAGACCAGCTGAATTTTATTGTTAAGTAGAAGGAGGCAAGAGCCTTTAAAAACCAATCCCTACCCCAATATTAAGGTCTGAGGTGTATTCTTCGGTCTTCAGTGGAGTTTTACTGTCATAGTAATAGTTATAAAGAGTAAATACCTTTAGCCAGGAAGACAGGGGAACATCAAGCCTGAATTGTTCCAGGATTCGGTAGTCACCCAGTTCTCTGTACAGCGGCTGATAATAAACAGTATTGGCAATAGAAAATTTTTGGGATTTTGGGGTGTACGATAAAGTGAGATATGTGCTGTTACGGTGATTATAATTAGTGGTTCCCGCCTGTTCGCTAAACTCCACTTCATACATATAGCTATTACCTGCATAGCCGGTGAAACGTTCTTTATCTACCCATTTCCACCGGAGTCCTGCTCCTATAAGGTTCCGTTGTTCTACCACCAGCAACTGGTTGTACTGCCCCTGTAAAAACGATTCTAATCTTAATAGGTCATTCAACTTATAATTAAACCTGCCGTGAAGGAACCAGGCATTTTGTAGGTTTCCCTCTTCGGAATCTATGACCTTATAGTTGCCCAGGAAAAAATAGATCTTCTTTAGGTCTTTCGATTTAAGCTGTGTGCTAAGCGCAGCATCAATTTGATTGACCTGTTCTCCATCATTATTGGTGTGGTTGAAAGAAAAATCGGCGTTGAGGGTAAACCTTATTGAGTCGGTCTGCATGCGTTTGGATTCAATGTTCACCAATTGTGCAGAAAGAATTGCCGGAGTAAGGCTGAAGATAATTAGGAAAAGAGCTCTTGTCATAGTAGACAAATTTATAAACATCTTTGGAACCTAAATAGAAGAATAAGTGAAAGTGTTTTACTATAGCTTCTTAAAATACCATAATTATTTTCTATGGGTAAATTTTTGTCCAATTATCGATTTTTTTGAGTGTGATTATCAATTTTTCCAATGGTTTCATGAAAGCTATAAGGTCAAATTATTGTATTTTTATATTCAAATATTAACTAAAAATCATTAAATATGGCACAGAACGAACACCGTAATTCTCCGGGTACTCACAAAGCCTGGGAAGTGAACGAATCCAGCAGATGTCCTTTCCTTGGGGGGGCGGTAGACAAAACTGCCGGAAGCGGTACTTCAAACCGCGACTGGTGGCCAAATATGTTAAACCTACATATATTAAGACAGCACTCCAATCTTTCCGATCCTATGGATGCGGATTTTGATTATGCCAAAGAATTTAAAAGCCTTGACTTAAAGGCTGTAAAAAAGGACCTGCACGAATTAATGACCGATTCGCAGGACTGGTGGCCGGCCGATTTTGGGCATTACGGCGGACTTTTTATAAGGATGGCCTGGCACAGCGCCGGGACCTATCGTATAAGTGATGGCCGTGGGGGCGCTAGTTCGGGTTCTCAAAGATTTGCACCGCTCAACAGCTGGCCAGATAATGCCAACCTTGATAAAGCCCGTCTTTTACTGTGGCCTATCAAACAAAAATATGGAAGAAAGATCTCCTGGGCCGATCTTATGATCCTTACCGGAAATGTGGCCCTGGAATCTATGGGCTTGGAGCCTTTTGGTTTCGCCGGGGGCCGGGAAGACATCTGGGAATCTGAAGAAGATATTTACTGGGGTTCTGAAGGAGAATGGGTAGGAAATAAAGAACGCTATGCCAAAGACAATAAACTGGAGCAACCTCTTGCAGCTTCTCACATGGGGCTCATCTATGTGAATCCTGAAGGTCCAAACGGAAATCCAGATCCGCTGGGTTCTGCACAGGACATTCGTGAGACCTTTGGCCGTATGGCAATGAACGATTATGAGACCGTAGCACTAATTGCCGGAGGGCATACCTTCGGAAAAACCCACGGGGCAGCCGATCCTGTAGAGCATGTAGGTGCAGAACCTGCAGGTGCCGATATTACTGAAATGGGATTGGGCTGGAAGAATAAATTTGGTACCGGAAATGCCGGAAGCACTATCACAAGTGGGCTTGAAGGAGCATGGTCACAAACTCCTACCAAATGGAGCAATTACTTCTTTGATAACCTCTTTGGTTACGAGTGGGAGTGTTATAGAGGGCCTGGGGGCGCATGGCAATGGAAACCAAAAGACGGGGCTGGAGAGGGAGTGATCCCCGATGCTCACGATCCTAACAAGAAACATGCACCCTTCATGTTAACTTCGGATATTGCTTTACGGGAAGACCCTGAGTATTACAAGATCTCGAAACATTTCCATGAAAACCCGAAGGAGTTCGCAGATGCTTTTGCCAGAGCCTGGTATAAATTGACGCACCGCGATATGGGACCTCTTTCAAGGTATCTTGGTCCTGAAGTACCTTCTGAAGAACTAATTTGGCAGGATCCGCTTCCAAAAGTAGATCACGAATTGATAGACCGTGAAGATATTGCTGAACTGGAGAAAAAGATCTTCGCTTCAGGATTAACTATATCTCAATTGGTTTCGACTGCCTGGGCATCGGCTTCTACGTTTAGAAATTCTGATAAGCGTGGGGGAGCCAATGGAGCCCGTGTTCGTCTTGCACCACAAAGACACTGGGAAGTTAATAATCCGCCGCAGCTTCAGGAAGTGTTGAATAAACTTGAAGAAATTCAGAAGCAATTCAATGAAGCTCAAAAAGGGAATAAAAAGATATCCCTTGCAGATCTTATCGTTCTTGCCGGAAATCTTGCTGTGAAAAAGGCAGCTAAAGAGGCAGGTTATGATGTGGGTGTTCCTTTTGCACCGGGTAGAACCGATGCTTTAGAAGAGCAGACAGATGCTGAAGCTTTTGAACCACTTGAGCCAAGAGCAGATGGTTTCAGAAATTATGTGAAGCAAAGTGAATATATTTCAACTTCGGCTGAAGAAATGCTGGTAGATAAGGCACAATTGCTTGCTCTTACTCCGCCAGAAATGACTGTGCTGGTAGGAGGAATGCGAGTACTGGGGGCTAATTATGACGGGTCACAGCACGGTGTTTATACCAAACGTCCCGGGCAGCTTACCAACGACTTTTTTGTGAACTTACTTGACATGACCACTACCTGGGCAGCCAAAGATGATTCTCAAAAAGTATTTGAAGGTCGCGACCGTAAGACTAAAGAAGTGAAATGGACGGGAACCCGTGTAGATCTTATCTTTGGATCTAACTCTGAACTTCGCGCCCTGGCCGAAGTTTATGCACAGAATGACTCAAAAGAGAAATTCGTAAAAGACTTTGTAAAAGCCTGGGATAAGGTAATGAGTCTTGATCGCTTTGATCTTAAAGATTGATAGAAGTTTAAGTGTTGATTTAATGCAAAGAGGCTGTCTTAAAATGGTTTAAGACAGCCTCTTATTTTTTTAGAATAAAAAAGATCTACATTTTGATCTCTGCGCAACCTATTCTGGTACCGGCATTTCCGCTGGGCTGTGAAGTATAATCATCTACTCCCGCGTGAACGATAACGGCTTTGTTCAAGATATTCTTTTTCTCATCATCACATCCTATACACCATTCATCTGTAGTGAAAGTTACACTACCTTCTCCATTAGAGTTTACATCAAAATTTCCGATATCACCACGGTGATATCCTCCTGCATCACCCCATTCTCCATGATCTTCAAATGTAGGATTCCAGTGACCTCCTGCAGAGGTACCATCTTCGGCAGAACAATCGGCGTTTTCGTGAAGGTGAATTGCGTGCATTCCTTCTTCAAGACCTGTAAGTTCGGCGGTCATAGTCACCTCGTCGTTTTCCTGAACAAAAGTGATGGTTCCCGAAACATTACTGCCGCTTCTTGGCTCCATTTGTAGTGTTAACTCATCCTGTACATAGGTATCACCAGGTCCTGCCTCTTCTTCTTGTTGAGTGAGGTTGGTGTGCTCATCAACACGTTCATCAGCGGTTTGATTCTCGTTTTTGCAACTGGTGAGCACTAAAGCTGCTGCCAAAACTGCAGATATTCCTATACGTTTCATATTAGTTAGTTTAAGTTAGTAACAATCGACTAAAATAGAATATGGACAATGGACAGCCAAAAATTTAAGGAGAGCTTAACACTGCGAGCAGTAAAGCTTCCCTCCCGAAATCTATTGCTCTTTCATAGAAAAACAGATTTCCCGAGGTCTCAAAACGCCTGTATTTCCTGAACTAAATTCTGATTTTCCTTTATGCCCACATTTCAGAATACATCTCCCTGATGTTATATTTTTCTAAGATGGGTGGTAATATTTACTTTATTGGAAAGGCTTCGGTGGACCGGACATTTATCGGCTATTTCCAGTAATTTTTGTTGCTGCTGTTCATCAAGGTTACCTTCAAGAACAATTTCCCTCTCAAAAATGTCAATTTTAGCCGTGTTTCTTTCACAGTTTTCACAATCTTCAGCATGAGTTTTCTTGTGGTCTACATGAGTTTCTACATTAACCAGAGGCCATTTTTTGCGACTGGCATACATTTGGATGGTCATAGAAGTACAGGAAGCAAGACCTGCTGAAAGGAGTTGATAGGGAGAAGGGCCAAAATCTTCTCCTCCAAAAGATTTAGGTTCATCGGCAGTGAAATAGTGCCTTCCTGCTCTCATTTGAGTGGTAAAACCTTCCTTGCCAAGGTTGGCTACTACCTGGTGGTCGGTTTTTAGCTCTTTATCTTCAGGGATTTCCAGGTATCGTGAGGCCCAGGAGGCAATTACATCTCCCGCATATTTTGAATCTTCATTATTGGTAAGTAAATGATCTGCACCGTCTAAAGAAAGAAAACTTTTAGGGTGCTTTACACTTTTGTAAAGGGTTTCGGCATTGCTGATATTAACCACCGTGTCTTGAGGAGAATGCATGATCAAAAAGGCCTTTTTGAGATCGCGGGCAAAATGACTGAGGTCATGGGTATTAATATCTTCAAGAAAATTTTTCTTAATCGTAAAGTTTCTGCCGCCTACGTTGACTTCGGCCACACCATTCTTCTCTATCTCATCAAGATTTGATCTCAGCAAATGTTTTACATGTACGGGAGAAGACGGAGCGCCAATAGTAACTACACTTTTTACAGAAGGCAATTTATTGGCAGCAAAGATCGCTGCTGCCCCGCCAAGGGAGTGACCTATAAGCATCTCGGGGGCTGCATATTCTGAAGCAAGAAAATCGGCAGCTGCCAGTAGATCTTCCACGTTTCCTGAAAATGTTGTATTTGCAAATTCGCCATCACTTTCACCAAGACCCGAAAAATCAAAACGCAGTACCCCGTAACCTTTAGCCGATAAAGCCCTGGCAATATTCTTTACCGCAAAGAAATTCTTATTGCAGGTAAAACAATGGGCAAATAGCACATAGCTGTGAGGGTGCGTGTTTAAAGGAAGTTCCAGATAACCTGAAAGCTCCAGACCGTCAGAATTGGTGAAGCTTATCTTTTTGTAGTTCATAGGTGAAAAATCAAATTAAAAAAAGGCTTTTAAAAAGCAGTTCAGGATTCCATTTGTACACTGGAGATCCCATAAAGGTTTCTCGAGATTCTTTAAAATATGGAATACTTATAACTTTTTAAAAGCCCTTGTCTTCTTACAGATTCTGTTTACTATCTGCGATACTTGGTTCTATCAAATTCTCCTCTGTCATAGAAAGAGTCGTCTTCAGGAATTGTTCCGCTGGAGCGGCGATCGGAGTATTTTCCGCTTTCATTGCCTGTAAGGGCATCACGGTCGCGGTCTACGCTTCTGCTATCACTATCAGCAATACTTCCGCTTCTACCGGCTATTTTTCCTTCTCCGTGATGATCTTTATCGCGATCTCCTTCTCTCATTCTTCTTCTTTCCTCATCCAGATCATTATTGCGATCTACAGTTCTGTCATTGTCACGATCATAGTTGTCATCCCTGTTATAAGATTCTAAGACAACTATTTCATAATCACGGTCAATGTCATAACCTTTTTCATACCTCTTGGTTTCTGCAAAAGTGCGGTGGTCAATTTTGTCTGTATATACAAACTTGTCATCCACGTTTAATCTTGCAAGCCCTATAGGCAGGATGAGGTGATTTTCACCTTCCTTGTTTATGAACTCATGAACATTGCCAGATGCCGGTTTCCCGTAAGGATCGTGGTTAGCTTCAATAATGGTTTTATCCACTTCAACGTCCAGATACACTACTCTCCTTTTTTCTTTGCTTACCAGGAGGTTGTCTACCTTTCCTACCACTCTGTTGTCCACATCTTTGACGGGCCAACCCCTTACATCGGGATCGTCACTATCCACTTTAAAATCGGAAAGTTCGTTGAGGTAATATAAATGCTTTTTATTTTCTTTTCTATCTGTCATAATCTCTCTTTTTTATTTTTAGCTCATTTTTCTTAAAACATCACCTGCCTCATCAAAGAACTCCTTGACCTGGTCTTTCTGTTCCAGGGTTGGGGTAGAGGTATTGATGTCTTGTGCTGCAGTTTTTACTTCATTAACATCGTCGGAAAGATTTGGATATTTTTCCTTTTGCATCTTTTCGATAATGTTTGCCAGTTTAGTTCCGGCTGTTTTTATCTTGTCTGCGTGGGTCAATGCCATAGGATCTTGCTGTATTTGTTGAGCATCCTGTTTTACAGCCTGCATGTCGGCACTAATGTCATAATTCATTTCATCAGCTTTTGCCTGTACTGCATTCATAAGGTGAATGATAGCCTTATTGGTATACTCATGGTCTATACCCATTTTGCTTTCATCTCCAATGTAAGCCAGGTAACCAGATACTCCTCCTGTTCCGGAAAGTGTATCCCCGGTATTTTCCCATCCTGTGGTGTCGGTTTGGTCATCCCAGGTGGTGGTTTCAGCATCTTCCTCCCAGGTGGTTTCTTCTACCTGTTCGGTTTGTACATCATCCAAATCGTTGTCGTCATCGGCAAATACTAAAAAGTATAAGATTGCCAGGATAACAAGAACCAGGATGATCCAGGGCCAAATTGGTTTTTTCTTTTCGATCTTGATCTCTGCCATAATTCTTCTTTTTTTTATTAGTTAGATTGATCTCTAAATTACTGATTTTGAAAGCTATTTTAATTAATGGCAGCCTAAAGTATTGTTAATTAAGCATTAAAAGAGCAAATTAATTGCATTAATGCCAGTGTAGAAGAAGATAGATGAAAATATTTTTACGGAACTGCAATTTTAATCTTGATGGGAGAGATTCGTGCAGTTACTTCTTTAACGTCTCCCCGGTACTCTCCGTCAATTTGGAAAGGGATATTTTTTTGGCTGTAAATGCGGGTCTCTACTGCTGAAATAATTTCAAGGAAATCTTCATCGATTTCTACATTTTCCCTGAAGGTTTGAAGAATTTGAGGGATGTTGAATTCTTTAAAGATGAGGATCTCGAATTTACCGTCGTCGTACCTGCCGTTTGGGTTGATCTTAGATCCTGTTCCGTACTTTTTTGCATTGGCCACAGCGATGAGCACAGCTTTACGGGAAATTTCCTTACCGTCTACTTCTATATTAAACTGAAAAGGGAAATCGCTTTTAATTAGGGTAGGTATAGACTGTATGAGATATCCCAGCTTTCCGCGGATATTTCCTTCCTGATAATTTTTGATTAAAGCTGCATTAAGGCCAATGTCACTAATATGAAGGCATAGTTCATCATTGATGAGGATGGCATCTATTAATTTAAACTTTTCTCCCAGGGCAATGCGGGTTAATTCGGCATTATTCCTGTCCAGGTTGAGGTTTTCGGCAAGCCCGTTAGCAGAACCGGCAGGAAAGATCCCAATGGGAATGGAATCATCAGTAAGTAGCTCTGCAATCAATTTAATCGTACCATCACCTCCTACCGATATTATACGCTGAGGGTCGTACTCTTCAATGACAGAAAATAAAGCTTCTTTATCCCATTTTCCGGAGGTATAATAAATTTCGAGTTCAAGATTTCTCCCCGACACCTGCTTTTCTACTTCTTCAACAATGTCAGATTTATCTTTTCCTCCCGAAATAGGATTAACAACCATTAAAACCCTGCTAAATTCGGCCATTTTATTGAGCTTGTGCTCAAAAATAAGTAATTTGGGAAGGAATGGCAGTTAAAAATAATGTAATATGAAGCTAGACATAAAGCTTTATCGCGGCTATGTAAATGATCAGGAATTGGTAGTCTTCGGCCATGTTTTTAAATCGTGGGCACCAGATAAATATGAAATAGACCGCAGGGGTTACAGACATGCCAAATCTGTTTATAAAATGTTTACCATCAGCCCCATCAAAAATGCCACTATCCAGTTGAATTTTAAAGAGCTGGAAGTTGTTACCAAAACTACAGATGACGGTTACTTCAGGTTTAACCTTCCGTATAATAAATTTTTAGAGAGCGGCTGGCATGAGTATTCAGTTTCCTGTAAAATAGGGGAAAAAGGGGTGGTTGAGCGGGGGGAGCTGCTGAAGCCTTTCAAAAGTAAACTGGGAATTATATCGGATATTGACGATACTTTTCTGATTTCCCATACCCAGAATTTTTTCAAGAAACTCTATGTAATTCTTACCCAGAATATTGATAACAGGGAAGTTTTTGATGATGTGGTGCCACATTACCGGGCTTTGAGCCGTGCAGGGCAGGAGGAAGGGCAGTTCAACTCTTTTTTCTATGTTTCGAGCAGTGAATGGAACCTCTACGAATTCATTCTGCAGTTTGCCCGGAAACATGGACTGCCAAAAGCCGTCATTAAACTAAAGAGTATCAAAACCGGTCTAGGGGATTTTCTATTTACCGGCAGGGGCGGGCACGACCATAAATTTATTAAGATAAAAGACATTATTTCTTTTTATCCTCAGCTTCAGTATGTGCTAATGGGAGATGATTCCCAGCAGGACCCTCACCTTTATGAGCGGGTCACCAAAATGTTTCCTATGAACATTAGGGCCATTTATATTCGGCAAACCTCAAAAAAACAAAAATCAAAGGTGAAAGAAGTCCTGGAGAACATTGAGGATCTTGGGGTGGCTACCTGCTATTTTGCCGATAGCGGAAAAGCCATTGCACATTCAAAAAAAATAGGGATCGTGTGATCCCTACTCAAAAATGACATTTTAGAGCATTATTTTTTATCAGAAAGTAGCCGATGGAAATACCACCACGCTTTCATTTCCGTTTTTTCCCACTGTTGAGACGCCAAAGAAGAAGTTGTCAATCACAATGCCTTTAAGAGTAAAATTGTCTACATCACCCACAAATCTTGAATGCTCCCACTGTGGCGCAGTAGTGTCTCTCCAGTAAACCTTGTAGCCGGCAACATTGTCTCCCACTACTTTTTCCCATTTTAATTTTGCTGAAGGTTCAACAATCCCACCAATAGCTACCTTTTTTGGGGCAGGAGGTGCCCAGGCAAGGCTGGCCATGGTAATTGCATTCACTGCAGTGAGTTTGGCAGCATAATAAAAGTTTACGTGCTCAATAACATCTCCATATTCAATGCCATTTTCGGTACGTATATCCTGGTGTTGCTGCGTGTATTTTTCGTGGGCTTCCATTATTCTGATTCCGGGGAAACCAAGATCGTTAAAAGGACGGTGGTGCCCACCACGGCCAAACCTATCCAGCCTGTAGACCATCATTGGGTTCATTTCGGGCATATAGGTTTGGGTAGTACGGTGTACATACCTTGCCAGTTGACGGGAAATACCATCTACTTCACCGCCATAGAACCTCCTCATATTCCGCTCCCTTTCAGTTTCGGTAGGAGGCACGGGTTCAGAAAAGATCCTGAAAGTGCGATTGTCAATAACGCCGTCTACTCCTTCAATGTTACCTATCATGTCATTGTTAAGCACTCCAATGATTTCCCAGCCTTTATCTTTTGCCATTTTTGCAAATCCGCGGCCGCCAAAAAGCCCTTGTTCTTCTCCCGACAAGCCCAGATAAATGATGCTGTTCTCAAAATCGTATTTTGAGAGTACACGGGCCGCTTCCATAACTCCTGCCATTCCGCTGGCGTTGTCATTGGCGCCGGGAGCATCTGTGGTAAAATCCATCGTATTGCTGGCACGGGAATCTATATCACCACTCATGATAATATACCGATTGGGATACTTTGAACCTTTTTGCACCGCAACTACATTTACCACCCATGCATCTTTTGGAACACGGTCATTTCCTTCTTTGGTGACAAAATCTTTTTGATAAAATACATCAAGACAGTCATTACAGTTTCTGGAAATTTCTTCAAAATCAGATTTTATGAATCGGCGGGCAGCACCTATACCGCGGGTATTAGAAACGGTGTCACTAAAGGTGTTCCGGGTGCCAAAACCTGCGAGGCGACGAATGTCGGCTTCAATTTCATTGGCCGAAACTTCTTCGATGATATCATAGATTCGAAGATCTACCTGTGGCGGGGCTACTTTTTGAGCATAAGTGGATAAACCGCAAAATAGTAGGGTGGCAAAAATGGCATTTTTGAACATAATTTTTTAAATTTCTAAAAGGCAAAATAGTGAAAATAGCGCAAAAAAAAGAGGCTGTTTTAAAGCCCCATTTTCGTTGATCTAAACCTGGTTTGTATCCCTTTTCTGATAAACAGACCTA
Source organism: Salinimicrobium profundisediminis (assembly GCF_026241755.1). Lineage (GTDB taxonomy): Bacteria > Bacteroidota > Bacteroidia > Flavobacteriales > Flavobacteriaceae > Salinimicrobium > Salinimicrobium profundisediminis. The sequence goes on along the minus strand of NZ_JAPJDA010000001.1, from coordinate 202,394 downwards.
TAGGGATAGGTCTACAATTTTAGACAAACTTTTTATAGCATTTAAAGCAACCTCTTAGTGGTGCTAAGAAAAACTTAGTAGATGATCTTGTCGTCTCCATTCATTTCTGCCTCAAGCTTTTCCTGCTTTCCTTTTAATTTTGATTTTACAGAATCATACCTGTGGGAAAGATTATCGCTGAGATCGTTGTATTTGCTTTTTGCTCCATAAAGATATTCGTTACCTCTGTCAGCAATATCTTTACGGGTTTCAGATCCTTTTTTTGGTGCAAATAATAAAGCTGCTATGGCACCAACTGCGGCTCCTGATAGTATGCCTGCTAAAATTTTTCCTGTTTTCATGTTGAGTTTTTTCTAAATTGATAATGGTGTTATATCCAACTACTAAGATAGTCTATAAAGGTGATTTGCAGTAAATCGTTCAGTTAAGGTTGATTTAAATTAAGTAACAATTTTTGCTCATTATTAACAAAAAAAGTGAGCTTTTTAATGTGTTAGGCTCACAAACTGCTCCAGGAGTTCCCGTACTTCATCTACATCTTCAATGTAGTATTTGGCTTCAGTTTTGTTTCGTCCTACTTTCACGCTTACTGTTTGATCGGGGAGTTCGGTGAATAAATATTCGTCTGTCCAGTCATCTCCAATGGCAAATATGAAATCGTATTTTTCTACCAGTAGCTTGTTGGCTGCCTTGCCTTTATTGACACCGCTGTTCTTTATTTCAAGTACTTTATTCCCCTGTAGTACGGTAAGACCATGATTTGCAATCATGTCTTTAAGAACGGCAGATAGTTCATTGGCTCTAACTTCGCCCAGTTCGGGGTTAGCTTTTCTGTAATGCCAGGCAAGAGAGAAGTTTTTCTCTTCGATAAAAGTTCCGGGGGTGCGGTCTACATAAGTTTCCAGCACCGGTCTTACCGAGGCCATCCAGTTATTGTTGAGGTTCTCGGTGAGTTGCCACTTCTCGTTTACCGGCCGGTTCCATACCCCGTGTTCAGAAATTAATTCTATAGGAACATTTTTCCACCAGGTTCCCAGGGTTTCTTTATCTCTTCCGCTTATAAGAACTACGCGTGTGTTTTTTTGTTCTCCAAGGCGGGTAATCAACTCGAGCAGCTCAGGGTCGGGCATGGCTTCTTCGGGTTTATCGACAAATTTCCGAAGAGTTCCGTCATAATCTAGGAACAAAATGCGGCGCTGGGCTGCACTATACTTGTCAAAAAGGTCTTTTTTTACATTCTCTGAAAGCTGTATTGCCTTAAAAGCTTTTCTGGAACTTCTTGTTTCTTTCAGGCTTTTCATAAAATCTTTGGCCCATTTTTCTACGTTATATCTCTTAAGTCTCTTCTGAAGGATCTTGTTGCGGCGCACCTGCTCTTCTTCGGGCATTTCGAGAGCCATTTTAATGGTATCTACAATCTGTTCAAAATTATTCGGGTTGATGATAAGTGCCTCATTGAGTTCATGCGCTGCCCCCGCCATTTCACTTAAAATTAGAACTCCGGTTTGGTCTGTTCTTGTGGCGATATATTCTTTTGCCACCAGGTTCATCCCGTCACGGGTTGGGGTAATAAGCGCAACATCACTGGATGTATAAAGATCTATAAGATTTTCAAAGGGCATAGAACGGTAAAAGTACCATATAGGTGTCCAGTTGATAGTAGCAAATTTTCCATTGATGCGGCCTACCAGTTCGTCAATTTCCCTCTTTAAAAGCTGGTATTGCGGTACATTGGTCCGTGAAGGTACCGCCAGCATGATAAGTCTAACCTTTTCCTGATATTCCGGATACTTTTCAAGAAAATAACCAAAGGCTCTTATCCTGTTGGCTATACCCTTGGTATAATCCAACCGGTCTATAGAAAGTATAAGCTTTGTGTTGCGGGTCACGTATTTGTGGTAGTCCAGCTTTTTCTGAATATCTGAATTCTCACTTCGCGGCTGATTAAAATGTTCTTTTGCTGCGGTGCGGAACTTCTTATAATCAATTCCCATAGGAAATGAATCAGACCGTACGATGCGGCTTCCAATATTTACACTATTAAAGTTGATGTCATACCTAAGTATACGGTTTACAGAACGCAGAAAATGCCTTTCATAGTCGTAGGTGTGAAAGCCAATAAGATCGGCTCCCAGCATACCTTTTAATACTTCTTCCCTCCACGGCAGGGTGCGAAATACTTCAGAAGAAGGAAAGGGGATATGATTAAAGAATCCTATGGTAACCTTCGGGTTCTTTTTCCTGATGTACTCGGGCAGTAACAGGAGCTGGTAGTCATGCACCCACACTACATCATCATCATCGAGGTGCTCAACAACAGCTTCGGCATATTTTTCATTCACTTGTTTGTAGGCCTCCCAGTGGTCGGGCTGAAACTCTGTGTATTCCATAAAGTAATGGAACAGAGGCCATATTGTGCGGTTGCTAAAGCCGTAGTAAAATTTTTCAATTTCTTCGGTAGTCAAAGAAACAGGTACACAGGCTTGTTTCCTGGCTTCAGATTTCACTTCCTCTTCCAAACCTTCCGAAATATCTTCCGCAGCCAGTCCGGTCCATCCAATCCATATACTGTCTCCCTCCTGGTGAAAACTCTTAAGTCCCGTTGCAAGCCCACCAACGCTGGGTGTAACTTCTAATTTTTCATCTTCGGTAATATTTATTTGTAAGGGTAGGCGATTAGAGATAATTATTGTTTTGCCCATAGTAAATTTTAAGCGGGTTCTATCTTATTCATTTTGCTTAAATTTCCGAAATTTAAAATAAGTGCCCTACCTTTTTAAAAGAACTTTAAGACTAAATGAATACACTGGATTATGGATTGATAGGCAATTGTAAAAGTGCCGCATTAATATCGAAATCGGGCTCGCTGGAATGGTGTTGTTTGCCCAACTTTAATTCGGCTTCGGTTTTTGCAAAATTGCTCGACAAGAATAAAGGCGGTCATTTCTCTTTTGAAGTATCGCCCGAATATACTGTAACTCAAAAGTACCTTCGGAAAACAAATATTTTATGTACCACTTTTACTTCGGAAGCAGCAGCTTTCCAGGTAATTGATTTTATGCCCCGATACCGCGAGGAGGATGGAACTTTTTATACGCCACCCGATGTTGTGAGATATATTCACCTTCAAAAAGGGAAACCGAAGATTAAGGTCAATTATCAGCCCCGCCTTGATTATGCCCGTGAGGAAACCTTTACTGAAAATCACCGGTACTACCTGAAGAGCTTTACCAAAAAAGGGACCTATGACTCCCTCTATCTCTACACCAGCCTTGATCTTGACAGGGTGTTGAATGGGGAGGAAATCACTCTTGAAGATAATGCATATTTCTTACTGGGATATCATGAAAAACTGAGGGAACAGAATCTGGAAAGAGCCTATTTGAAATTCCAGCGCACCAAGACGTACTGGATGAACTGGAGCGAATCTACCACCAAATTTCCATTCTACGACGAAGCTGTAAATCGCAGTGCTCTTGTCTTAAAGGCTATGAGCTATCAAAAAACCGGGGCAGTGCTTGCCGCTGTGACAACTTCTTTGCCTGAAACTATCGGGGAAGTGCGTAACTGGGATTACCGTTTCTGCTGGATTCGTGATGCCTCTATGGTTATAAAGGTTATGACAAGCCTGGGCCACCGGGAATCGGCAGAAAGTTTCCTTCAGTTTATCATCGACCTTATTCCTAATAAAAATGAGAAGCTGCAAATAATGTATGGGATTAACGGGGAAAAAGAATTGACCGAACATATTCTTACTCATCTTGAAGGCTATGAAGGATCAAAGCCTGTTAGGATTGGGAATGCAGCCTACATTCAGAAGCAGAATGATATTTATGGTATTCTAATGGAGGTGATCTACCAGCAGTTCTTAAGGTTTGAAACCAGTCTTGGGAACAGTGAAGAACTGTGGACGATTGTTAGAGGGATTGTACGAATTGTTGAGGAACACTGGAAACAGCCCGATAAAGGAATATGGGAGTTTAGAACAGAAGAGCGACATTTTACCTTTTCTAAATTGCTGTGTTGGGTAGCAGTAGACAGGGCAGTAAAAATCGGGGAAATCCTTAGGAATGGGATTAATGACCAAAAGTGGAAAGACCTGAGACAGGAGATCTATGATGATATTTATCACCGGGGATGGAACGAGGAGGTACAGGCTTACACCCAATCTTATGGTTCTAAAGACTTAGATGCTTCTACCTTGTTAATGGAGAACTACGGATTTATAAAAGCTAAAGATCCACGCTATATAAGCACAGTAAAAGCGACTGAAAGAGAACTCAGCTATAACGGACTTTTATTCAGGTACAAGAACAAAGATGATTTTGGAACCCCATCATCGTCTTTTACTATTTGTACTTTCTGGTTTATAAACAGCCTTTACAAAATTGGAGAAAAGGAAAAGGCAATGAAAATGTTTGATCAATTGCTTTCTTACAGTAACCACCTTGGGTTGTTTAGTGAAGACCTTGATTTTAAAACCAAGCGTCTTTTAGGTAATTTTCCGCAGGCATATTCACACCTGGCGTTGATTGAGACGGCAATGAATTTTTCTCAGAATATTACTTCTGAGGCAAATTTGAAGGCCCTTCTTGACGAGGACGCTCTTCTTTAACTTCAAGACGTGTACGCGGCAGACTGTCGGGGAAGTTTTCCTGAATAAACTTCAGGAGATTTTCCCTGGCATACACCCGTAGGTCCCAGGCGGTAGGAGCATCTTTTGCACTCATTAATGCCCTTAGTTCCATGGTTTTTTCAGTAAGATCTGTCACCTGGATCACATCAACTTTTCGATCCCAAAGCTCGGTTGCATTTAAAAGCCGTGTCTGTTCCTCTCTTAACTTATCAATAGGAAGATCAAAGTCGGTATAAATATAGACAGTCCCCAGAATGTCCGATGAATTACGGGTCCAGTTTTGAAAGGGTTTTTCAATGAAGTAGGTGGTAGGCAGTACCAGCCGGCGTTTGTCCCAAATTTGTACAACTACATAAGTGAGTTTAATTTCCTCAATACGCCCCCATTCCCCTTCCACGATAACAACATCATCAATACGTATAGGTTGAGCTATGGCTATTTGAATTCCGGCGAATATGGTTCCAAACACTTTTTGTGCAGAAAGCCCCAGCACTATACCTGCAATCCCCGCAGAAGTTAGAATACTTACCCCAATTTCCTCTACCCCATCAAAAGTGAGGAGAGCTATACCAAGGGCAAAAAGAACAACAACAAAGATGGCTATCCTTTCTATTATGTTGAATTGGGTGTAAAATTTACGGGCACGAAGATTATTGGCCGTATTGACATCAAATTGTTTTAAAAATTGATTTTTGGCAATTCTTATAGCAACTACAATAAACCAGGTGAAACTGAAAATAAGCAGGATAGACCTTATTTGCTGGAATAAATCTATCTGGTTTTCATCTGTTATAATTTCCCTGTTTATGAGCCCTGCCTGAATTGCAACTGCAAGAAAGAGAACAATTATGGGAACCTTCAGGCGACTTGCAATATTGTGAGGTAGAATATTAGCAGGGTCTTTTCCAAGTTTCTTCAGTAGAAAGTGAACCAGGAAATAGAGAACCAGTAAAGCGACTAAAAAGATGAGAATATTCCTTGTTGTGTCTCCCATAGGATTTGTCTTTCCTTTCTTTTCAAGCTATAAAATGAAGAGGAAATAACCTGTTAAAGAAATAACAAAAGAAAAAGGCCGCCATTGGCGACCTTGATCAGATTTAATTGATGCAGAATTAATTTAGAAAGGATATTTATTCTCTCCAATTACTTTATCGGCAATCACCTTACGCAATTCTACGACGTTTGGCTGATTTTCATATTTTGTAAATCTTTTTAGTCCCATCAACATCATTCTTTGTTCATCACCTTCAGCAAAAGAAACAATTCCTTCTTTGGCTTTTTGATTAATAATGTCAACAGCGTGGTACAGGTACAATTTTGCCATCGCAATTTGCTCTTTTTGAGTATCGGCACCAAAGCGGTTCACATTTTTTTCAGTTCTCAAGATCGTGGATTCAGCCATGTAGATCTCTATTAAAATATCGGCAGAAGCCAATAACAACTGCTGGTGATCTTCCAGCTGAGGTCCAAATTTTTGAACTGCACTACCGGCAACCATCAGGAATACCTTTTTCAACTTTTTGACCATTTCTTTCTCTTCAGCAAAAAGTTCAGAAAAATCAGGTTTGTCAAAAGAGGGAATTCCAGTGAGTTCTTCTCCAACTTTGGTAGCAGGCCCTAAAAGATCAACATGGCCTTTCATAGCTTTCTTTACGAGCATCCCTACGCAAAGCATTCGGTTAATCTCGTTTGTACCCTCATAAATACGGGTGATACGTGCATCTCTCCAGGCAGATTCCATAGGAGCATCGGCCGAGAAGCCCATTCCCCCAAAGATCTGGATACCTTCATCGGTACAATTCTGAAGATCTTCTGAAGCTGCCACTTTAAGAATAGAACATTCAATAGCGTATTCTTCAACCCCTTTCAATTCGGCTTCCTGGTGGGAATTTCCTTCTTCCTGACGGATAGAAATCCTGTCTTCAATATCTTTTGCAGCACGATATGAAGCCGATTCCCCTGCGTAAGCTGAAGTTGCCATCTCTGCAAGTTTAGACTGTATCGCACCAAACTGGGAGATTGGAGTTTTAAACTGCACGCGGTCATTTGCATATTTTACTGAAGCATCAATAGATCTTCTCTGGGCGTCAAGACAGGCTCCTGCAAGTTTGATACGGCCCACGTTAAGGGCGTTCATGGCAATTTTGAATCCGTTTCCTCTTTCTGAAAGCATATTCTCTGCAGGCACTTTTGTCTCATTAAAGAATACCTGACGGGTAGAGGAGGAGTGGATACCAAGTTTCTTTTCCTCTTCCCCAAGAGAAATACCATTTGGATTTTCAGGATCATATTCCACGATAAATCCGGTGATATTTTTGTCATCTTCAATTCGTGCGAAGACGATCATCATATTGCAGAACCCGGCATTGGAGATCCACATTTTTTGACCTGTAATGCTGTAATACTTTCCGTCTTCAGAAAGAACTGCTTTTGTCTTTCCTGAATTTGCATCACTACCAGCTCCCGGCTCGGTCAATGCATAGGCCCCAAACCATTCTCCAGTAGCGAGCTTCGGAAGATATTTTTTCTTTTGTTCCTCATTACCATAGAGGGTAATTGGAAGCGTTCCAATCCCCGAATGGGCTCCAAAAGCAGTCGAAAATGATCCCGTAGCCCCTGAAATATAATCCACTACCAGCATGGTAGTTACAAATCCCATTCCCAGCCCGTCGTACTCTTCAGGAACTGAAACTCCCAAAAAGCCCATTTCCCCGGCCTTTTCCATTAACTCTTTTGTGAGGTCGTAATTCTTCTTTTCGAACTCTTCTCTCTTCGGCATTACTTCCCGATTCACGAACTCCTGTACCGATTCGCGCATCATTTTTTGCTCATCCGAAAAATCTTCGGGAGTAAAAATATCCTCTGCTTTTGTTTCCTTTACCAGAAACTGCCCTCCGCGAAGAAGGTCTTTTTTGTTGCTATCTGTTTGTGTGCTCATTTTGTTTTTTTTAGAACCTAGACTTCTAGAACCTAGAGTCTAGACTGGTTTTTATTTTAGTTGAAAAGTCTAGTATCTAGACTCTAGTTTCTAGTCTCTTTTTTTACGACAGAAATTCAAAAACTCCTGCGGCTCCCTGTCCTGTACCTACGCACATGGTTACCATTCCGTATTTATTCTTCAGGTCACGTTTGCGCATTTCATCGAACAACTGCACTGATAGTTTGGCTCCTGTACATCCCAACGGGTGACCCATCGAAATAGCGCCTCCGTTAGGGTTCATGCGGTTCATATCAAGTCCAAGTTCTCTAATCACTGCTAAAGACTGAGATGCAAAAGCTTCGTTAAGCTCGATCAGCTCAAGGTCATTAAGTTGAATCCCAGCTTGTTTAACTGCTTTAGGAATGGCATGTACGGGTCCAATTCCCATGATCCTTGGTTCAACCCCAACAGCCGAATAGCTAACAAGTCTTGCCACCGGCTCCAGGTTTAGTTCTTTCACCATTTCTTCGCTCATTACCATGACGAAAGCGGCACCATCACTCATTTGAGAAGAGTTACCTGCAGTCACACTACCACCTTCTTCAAAAACAGGTCTTAGTTTTCCTAAAACTTCTTTTGAAGTATCGGCTCTAGGTCCTTCATCTTTATTGACGGTGTAAGATTTCGTTTGTTTTTTACCATTTTCATCCACATAAGTTTGATCTACGGTGATTGGTACGATCTGATCCTGGAAGCGGTCTTCTTTTTGGGCTTTTAGAGCCTTTTGATGAGAGTTGAATGCAAACTCATCCTGGTCTTCCCTTGAAACCTTGTATTTTTGAGCAACTGCTTCCGCAGTTAATCCCATTCCCCAGTAATAATCTTCCTTTCCGGCTTTAGCCAGTTTATAATCGGGAACTGGTTTATAACCGCCCATTGGGATATAGCTCATGCTTTCTGCACCACCTGCAATAATACAATTAGCCATTCCGCTCTGGATCTTGGCTGTTGCAATAGCAATGGTTTCGAGACCTGAGGCGCAGTAACGGTTCACCGTCATCCCGGGAACGTCTTCTGTGTTTAGCCCCATGAGGGAGATAAAACGCCCTACGTTAAGTCCCTGTTCGGCTTCGGGCATAGCATTACCAACGATCACGTCATCGATGCGTTTTTTATCAAATTCGGGCAGCTTATCCATCATAAACTGGATAGTTTCTGCCGCTAATTCATCTGGCCTTTTAAATCGGAATACCCCCCGCGGCGCTTTTCCCACTGCAGTTCGGTATCCTTTTACGATGTAAGCTGTTTTGTTCATTTTTCAGTATTTAGTAGTTAGTAGTGAGTATTGAGACTACTCACTTTTCTAACGATTTTATCAATGCATAATTCATTTTCTGTATTTCAATCACCTCCGAAATAACTTCTCTGGTATCTTCTTCAGGCACCAAATTGAGTCGATGAGATAAAATGAGTTGAGTTAGAAGTTCATAAGAAGATCCATTAGCAATACTTAAGAAATTTTTATATTCTCCCTTTGTAGATCTACCAGCTCCTTCGGCAACATTAGAAGGAACTGAAATTGCACTGCGCCTTATTTGACTTGTTAAGCCAAATTTTTCTTCTGAAGGAAATTTAGCTGAAAGTAAGTATGTCAATTCAGCCACATCCATGGCTTTGTTCCAGATCTTAAGGTCGCTCAGTTTGTGCATTACTAGCTCTATTTACTACTCAATACTAATTTCTCAACGGTTTCCCTTTCTGCAACATATGCTGCAATCTCTCCAGGGTTTTTCTTTCTCCTGTTAAAGAAAGGAATGCTTCTCTTTCCAGATCGAGCAGGTATTGTTCACTCACATAAGAGTTTTCAGAAAGGTCACCTCCGGCCATTACGTAAGCCAGTTTGTTGGCGATCTTCTTGTCGTGTTCGCTAATGTATTTACCGGCGTACATCTGGTCTGTACCTACTAAGAAGGCACCCAGTGCTTGTTTACCCAATACCTTAATATCTGTTCTCTTTACAGGTTTGGTATAACCATTCTCTGCCATGAGCAGCGCATGCTTTTTAGCAATTGCCAGCTGGCGATCTGGATTAATTACCACAATGTCTTTTCCTTTCTGAAGAATATTCAGGTCGTAAGCTTCGTAAGCTGAGGTTGAAACCTTTGCCATACCAATGGTGAGAAAATGTTCCCGAAGTCGGTTCAACTCCACATCATCTTTTTGGAAGGTATCGGCAGCACGCAAGGTCATTTCCTTGGAACCTCCACCGCCGGGAATTACCCCAACTCCAAATTCAACAAGTCCGATGTAAGTCTCGGCTGCAGCGACAACTTTATCTGCGTGTAGTGAAAGTTCACATCCACCACCCAAAGTCATAGCGTGTGGTGCTGCAACTGTTGGAATAGAGGAGTAGCGCATTCTCATCATGGTGTCCTGGAAATATTTTATAGCCATATTAAGCTCATCATATTCCTGCTCCACAGCCATCATGAAGATCATCCCAATATTAGCTCCTACAGAAAAGTTTTTTCCGGTGTTGGCGACAACCAGCCCCTGGTATTCTTTTTCAGCAAGATCAATGGCTTTGTTGAGTCCGTCAAGAACATCTCCGCCAATCGAATTCATCTTACTGCGGAATTCCACATTCAGGATGCCGTCGCCAAGATCTTCAACTACAACTCCGCTGTTACTGAATACTTTTTTGGATTCCCTGATGTTATCCAGAATGATAAATGCATCCTGCCCCGGAATCTTTTTGTACTCCTTTGCCGGAATATCGTAATACCAGGTATTACCGTCTTTAACGGTATAGAAGCCTTTATTTTCTTTTTCAAGCATTTCGTTTACCCAGGCTGCAGGCTCTTTGCCTTCAGCTTTCATAATTTCCATACCTTCTTTAACACCTATGGCATCCCAAATTTCAAACGGACCATGTTCCCAGCCATAACCGGCTTTCATGGCGTCATCTATTTTGTAGAGTTCATCGGTGATTTCAGGAATTCTTTTAGAGGCGTAGGCGAAAATAGCAGCAAAATTCTTTCGGTAGAACTCCCCGGCTTTGTCTTTACCGTCAACCAGAACTTTAAACCTATCTGAAACTTTATCAATCGTTTTCGTTAATTCAAGAGTAGCAAAATTTGCCTTTTTTTGTGCCCGGTACTCAAGTGTATTAAGGTCAAGTGACTGGATTTCACTTGAACCGTCTTTGTTCTTGATCTTTTTGTAGAAACCCTGTCCGCTTTTACTTCCAAACCACTCATTCTCGACCATGGTATTAATATAGTCGGGCATGGCAAAAAGATCGTGCTCTTCATCGGTAGGCACTCCTTTATGCAGGCCTTCAGCAACATGTTTAAGCGTGTCAAGTCCTACAAGGTCTACAGTTCTAAAAGTGGCAGATTTTTGTCTTCCTATAACGGGACCTGTAAGTTTGTCAACTTCTTCAATAGTAAGATCAAGCTCCTTCACCATGTGGAAAAGGCTCATGATACTGTAAGTGCCAATCCTGTTCCCAATAAACGCCGGAGTGTCTTTTGCGACTACCGAAGTTTTTCCAAGGAATTTCTCTCCATACTCATTGAGGAATTCCAAAACTTCTTCGGAAGTATCTGGCCCCGGAATAATTTCAAACAGTCTTAAATATCGCGGAGGGTTGAAAAAGTGTGTTCCGCAGAAGTGTTTCTGGAAATCTTCACTTCGGCCTTCATTCATTTGCTGAATTGGGATTCCTGAAGTATTGGAGGTGATCAATGTTCCCGGTTTGCGGTGCTTTTCAAGATTGTCAAAAACCTGTTTTTTAATATCCAGGCGCTCCACAACAACCTCCATGATCCAGTCAACTTCCGATACCTTCGAGATATCATCTTCCAGGTTTCCGGTTTTAATGCGATTGGCAAAGTCTTTATGATAAATAGGAGAGGGCTTCGATTTTAAAGCATCCTGCAGTGCTGTGTTAACAATACGGTTCCTCACCTGTTTGTCTTCCAGGGTAAGACCCTGTTTTTTTTCTTTTTCGGTCAGTTCCCGGGGAACAATATCTAGTAGTAGCACCTCTACGCCAATGTTGGCGAAATGGCAGGCAATACCACTTCCCATAATCCCCGAACCTATAATTGCAACTTTGTTGATTCGTCTTTTCATGTTGTTATTTATTTTGATAATCGCCTGAACGATTTTATGATTCATTGTAAATTTTACGCGTGGCAATAAGATCCATGATTTTTGAAGCTACCTCAATAAACTTATCGAGATCTTCTTGAGGGATTTCATTTCTTACCGCCTGGTCAAAAGTAAGTACCACTTTCTTAGAATAATCGCGCATCTCTTTTCCAAAATCGGTGAGGTAAATTAAGACACTACGCCCGTCTACCGGATTTTTCTTCCGCTTTATGAGACCTTTATCCTCCATGGTTCTAAGGGTTCGCGACAAACTGGTGGCTTCCATTCCCATTTTTGGGCCCAGGGAGGTAGAAGGGGTGCCCTCCTCGGGATCTATACTCAAAAGAGCAAAGCCTGTAGCCATTGTACTTCCTTCTTTTCCGGCCTCTTCATTGTACATTTTAGCAATAGCAATCCAGGTCGCGCGAAGAACGTAATCAATGGTTTTTTCTTTCATACAATTTCAAAGTTAAGAAAATTTTATTATGCACGCATAGCAAATGAAAGAAAATTATTCAGCTAGTTAATCATGGGTCTTAAATTTATTAGAAAAATGCAATAAAAGTGCAGCTATTAGCCATGTTTAACAGCAATTTTAATAGTTGTTGGAAAATGCTAATTAGATGATTCCATTCGTTTGCTCAAGTGAAACCAACAATCGTGAAGAAAAAGTTTTATAGCAGCATCATTTTTTTCATCCAACAAGGCTTGTAGTTCTTTTTTCTCCAAGGCAAAATCGATGAGCAAGGTGACTTCTCCGCTGGTCAATTGCATTGTCTCCAGCATATAAGGTTTGTAGTGGATCTCCAAAAATGCGATATTGCGCTGTTCTTTTTCTATCCTGATATTTCTCTTCAGCTTTTTTGTACGGCCGTTAATGGCATTTAGAATAGGATCAATCTCTAAAGAACCTCCCAGCAGGCCCAGCAGGTGAATAAATTTAAAATCGCCGGCTGTTTCCAATCTCCTCTCGTTCATGGAGAGCTTTTCTATTTTCTTCGGAATGATTCCCAGGCTTACCGCATTAATTTCTGAATTTTCATCAATTACTACTTCTCCTAATTCCTGGGAGTTTTCAATCATCTGAAAGAACAATGGTGACTTCTGAAGGTCTTCAGCTTTTATGAAGCTTATAAGGTCATTCATTCCTACATGAGACAATACCAAAGTATCACCGGTTTTTATCTTTAGCTGAAACAACCCCTGCTCCCCCGAAACAGAAAATTTTCCTGAAGAAACATTGTTGATGTGCACATTTTTAAGCAGCGAATCATTGTTTTTCACGATTCCCTGAACCGGGGATCTTTCCTGTGCCTGGAGGGGGAGGAGCAGGAACATAAAAAAAAAATGATTACATAATATTTCACCGGAGCTTATATCAAATCTGCACCAAAATAAACTTTTCTGAAATAAAACCTTTCAAAAATGGCATTTTAGAAGGATAATTTTGAATTAAGCGAGTAAATGTTACTTTTATTCCGAAGTATTTGTCTGAGTAATTAGGAGAGATAAGATAAGAAAAGGGCTAATTGAAATAAATGTGTAAGGTTGAAGGTCAAGGCTGATTCCTAATATTATTGAAGCAGAGGTTATTTGTTTTATGGTATAGCCTAAAGAATTTGGATTTTTTGTTGGCGGTAATGCTGTGTAAGATTTAAAAAGTTTCTTTTGTGCTTTCGGAATAATAAGCTGTAGGTGGATTTTTTATCTTATCAGGAACAAAAGAAACTTAAATGCTGAATTATCCTGTAAAATTTGAACTCATTCTGAAAGAAAAGATTTGATAGTAATAATATTTCGCTCACCTGGATTCATTCGTCATCTACATGTGTGTTAGTGGTGACGCTGAAATTAGTCTCAGTAAAGCTTCAGAACCCTAGCCTGGATAAAGTGAGGGATAATAACAAAAGAAAATAAACTTATTATAACCTGAAAGAAAAACCTTCTTCCACTTTTGCATTATATTTTTTTGCATCAAATTTATAAAGGAAAGAACCTTTGCGAGAAGAAACCATATCTTTTTCATTTAATTTCACCAGAATATCCAAAGATTTGATTTTATTAATAAAATTCCTTTTATCTAACTTTTCGTTTAAGATGGTCTCGTATAACTTCTGTAATTGACGCATTGTAAATTTTTCAGGAAGCAATTCAAAACCAATAGGATTGGTTGAGGTTCTGTAACGAAGCCTGGCGATGGCTTTTTGAACCATTTGGTCATGGTCAAAAATCAAGCTGGGATAGTCGGATATTTTAAACCATTTTGCCGAATAATTTTCTGTTAACTCCTGTCTGTGCTCGGCAATATTAATGAGGGCATAGTAAGCCACCGACAATGTTCTTTCTGCGGGATCACGATTTACTTTACTAAAATTGTAAAGCTGCTCCATATAGACATTATTAATTCCGGTAAGATGATGAAGAATTCTATTAGCAGCCTGGTCAAGATCTTCGTCTTTTTTTAGAAATCCTCCCATAAGGGACCAATTACCTTTTTCAGGTTCAAAATCTCTCTTGATCAAAAGGATTTGTAAATCTTCTTCATCAAATCCAAAAATTATACAATCTACAGCCAGTAAGACTTTATCTTCAAAACTGTAATCGTGAATCATAGTTTGTATTTAATAAGCAATATTATAAAACTTATTTAACATTTCTATCATATTTGAATTTAATCATAACCTCATAACTCCAATTCTTCATGTACTAGTTGTTTACATGTAGTTAAAATTGTGTGAAAATAAATTTGGAAAATCTAAAAATCTTTATGACTTTTACTAAGTGTAAAATCTACACTAATAAATCGAGGTTAATTCTAAACTATAATTCAATCGTTTTCGTGCATTTGTTTTGTAGCAGAAACTTCTAAAGACTCATATTATAACATAAATTAACACTTTGGCAATATGACTTTACATCTATTTAAATTTTCATATCTGATAAGATATATTTTCTTAGGGATATTTTTAAAATTTTTCTTTTCTGGCTCCCTATTAGCGGCCAATAGAGTAGACAGTTTTGGTGTTGGATTGGAGAATCCAATTCAGCAACAGGCTATTGTAACAGGAACGGTAACCTCGTCTATAGATGGTTTTGGTCTTCCTGGGGCTAATGTTTTTGAAAAAGGGTTTCCTGAAAAAGGTACTGCTACAGATATTGATGGAAATTACTCATTAGAGGTTTCTTCTGTAGATGCAGTTCTTGTTTTTAGTTATGTGGGGTTTGGAACTGTAGAAAAATCAGTGGCAGGACAATCTGTTGTTAATGTGGTGCTTGAGCCAGATCAAGATGCGCTTGAAGAAGTTGTAATTGTGGGCTACGGTACACAAAGAAAAGAAACTGTAGTGGGAGCTGTTACTCAAACTACTGGTGAAGTTTTGGAGCGTACCGGAGGGGTGTCTGATGTTGGTTCTGCGCTAACTGGTGCATTGCCGGGGTTAATAACATCGGCCAGTACAGGGCTACCAGGTGGGGAAGCGCCTCAAATTGTAATAAGGGGGCAGAATAGCTGGAATGGCACCTCTCCCCTTATCCTGGTGGATGGGGTAGAGCGCCCCGAATTTTTTAATAACATGTCGATTAGTTCAATTGCATCCATGTCTGTTTTAAAAGATGCATCGGCTACTGCTGTATTTGGTTCCAGAGGGGCTAATGGGGTTATTATTGTAACTACAAAAAGAGGACTTTCTGGTAAGGCTGAAATCACTGCAAACTTTAGCTCTACCATGAAGTTGGTTTCTAAGTTACCGGGTACCTATGATGCTTATGATGCTATAGGTATAAGAAACAGGGCTATCGAATATGAACTTTCTACTAACCCCGCCAGTTGGGGGCAAATGATTCCTGAAGAAATAAGGGATAAATATCGTAATCCGGCCAACCTGGCAGAAAGAGAGCGTTATCCTGATGTTAATTGGCAAAAGACCCTCTTTAAGGATTATGCTATGTCTTATAATGCTAACGTAAACATCCGTGGAGGTACAGATTTCGTTAAATATTTTGCTACTATCGATTTCCAGAATGAAGGGGATTTATTCAGAGATTTTGAAAATGACCGGGGTTATGATCCAGGTTATGAATATAACCGTCTTAACTTCCGAAGTAATTTAGATTTTCAACTTACATCTACAACCACACTTCGTACAGATTTGGGTGGTACCTACGGGGTTCGCAAAAGCCCATGGGGTGGTGGTAACGAGTATCCGTTCTGGGATGCTGCATATAATGGAGATCCAACCCTTTTCATGCCGCGATACTCTGATGGGAATTATGGATACTATGCTCCAAATGCTCAAAAAGGACTTAATTCTGTGCGCATACTTTCTCTTAGCGGTGTAGAGAAAGAAACTACTGCCCGTATCTCTACAACCTTTGTACTGGACCAGGATCTTGGTATGATATTGAAAGGATTGAAGTTCAATGGAACTTTGGCCGTTGATAACACCTTTATAGAAAATGAGAGAGGGGTGAATGACCTGTACAACGATGCTCAGCAAAAGTGGATTGATCCAGAAACAGGAGAGGTGACCCTTGCAGAAGGAATTAGTTCTACAACCGGAATTGACTTTTATAACCCTGGACCAAGATGGTCTCCTGCGACCGGAACTGTAGATAATGATTTGACATGGCGTAAAATTTTCTATCAGTTGAAGTTGGATTATGCAAACACCATTGCAGACGATCACAATTTTAACCTGATGGGACTTATGAACCGCCAAAAAGATGCAAGAGGTAACGGAATCCCCGCATATCGGGAAGATTGGGTGTTTAGGGCGACCTATAATTATAAGAGTAAATATATGCTGGAGTATAACGGAGCCTACAATGGTTCTGAAAAGTTCGCTCCTGAATACAGATTTGCTTTCTTCTCTTCCGGAGGTATTGGGTGGACCATTACTGAAGAAGAATTTATGCAATCTGTTTCTTTCCTCGACATGCTGAAGTTACGGGCCTCTTATGGAGAAGTAGGGGATGATAATATAGGTGCTCGTTTTCTATATATGGATGAATGGGCGTACGGAGGGAACTCTCAACTTGGTTTAGTGGGCGAAGGAGGTGAATTGAGTCCTTATGCCTGGTATATACAGCAACAGGTAGGGAACCCATTTGTTCGCTGGGAGACCGTATACAAGTATAACCTGGGTATGGATTTTGGATTGTTTAAAGGTTTTTTAGATGGTTCAGTAGATATATTTAGAGATGACCGGGAGGATATCCTAATGTCGGGTGACAGAGCAATACCTTCTTATTTTGGTACAGGTGCTCCTGCAGCAAACCTGGGAAGGGTTAGAACCCAGGGTTATGAAATTACTCTAGGTTTGAACCATACCTTTAGTAATGGGTTGAATGTTTGGGCAGACTTTGCCATGACCCATGCCGAAGATGAGGTGCTGGAAAGAGATGATCCGCAATTGTTAGCCGATTATCAAAAGGATGCAGGATATGCTCTGGGGCAGGCCCGCACACATATCAATAGTGGGTACTACAATACCTGGGATGAACTTTATGGGAGTACCACTCATAATACTAATAACTTGAATAAAATTCCGGGTAATTACCAGATCCTTGACTATAATGGGGATGGGGTTATAGATAGTTTTGATGCTGCTCCGTTTGGATATTCGGGAGTTCCTCAAAATACCTACAGCACAAATGTAGGGATTGAGTGGAAAGGCTTTAGCATCTTTACCCAGTTCTATGGAGTAAATAATGTTACCCGCCAGGTGGTATTCAACAGCCTTGCTGGTCAATCGAACAGGGTTTATGATCAGGGAACTTACTGGTCAATAGATACTCCTAATGCTGATACACCAATGCCACGCTGGAATTCAGTCGTATCTGGATACAATATTGGGAATCGTTATTTCTACGATGGTTCCTACCTCCGTTTAAAGAATGCTGAAATTGCTTATCGTTTTCAGCACGATATGGTAAAAAGTTTTGGTCTTCAAAACCTTCGTGTTTATATAAATGGTAATAACCTTTTGCTGTGGACCGATATGCCAGACGATAGGGAATCGAACTTTGCGGGAACAGGTTGGGCTTCTCAAGGAGCATACCCAACAGTTAAAAGGTTTAACCTAGGATTCAACGTTACATTTTAAAATCGTTTTTTATGAAAGAATATATAAAAACAATTGTTAAGAGCAGCTTTTTCATAGGATTGCTCATGATGGTTTCCTGTGAGGACTATCTGGAGAGAACACCAGAATCGGTTGTCTCAGAAGAGGCCGCTTTTGAGAATTTCCAGAACTATCAGGGATTTGTTGAAGAGCTTTATATGGCTATTCCCAACTTTACTACAAGTTACTGGACCACCTCATTCAATTGGGGAGATGATGAGATTCAATCTGCAGCAAATACTTTCCACTTTGGGGTGAAAATTGAAGACGGAAACTTTTGGGGCTGGCAGGCAGAACATGATGGCTGGGGAGCTGGCTGGATGGATAAAAATGGAGCCAATACTAATGTAGCTGGAGGTAGAATGAACAAGGGCTTATGGCCACTTGCATGGTACGGAATTAGGAAAGCTAATATTGGTCTTGCCAATTTGGATCTCATGACAAATGCGACGCAGGAAGAAAGAGATATAATTGAAGGTCAGCTATTGTTCTTTAGAGCGTGGTTTCATTTTCAATTGATCCAGTATTTTGGAGGTCTTCCTTATATACAGGAAGTCTTGCCTTCAGATGAGCAAATTTGCGAACCCCGCCTTAGCTACCATGAGACTGCAGAATTGGCTGCGATTGACTTTAGAAGGGCGGCCGATCTTTTGCCTGTAAACTGGGACAATACGGTTGTAGGTAGACGTACACTAGGAAAGAATGATTTGCGCATTAACAAAATAATGGCACTGGGTTACCTGGGTAAAAACCTTCTTTGGGCTGCCAGCCCTTTAATGAACTATGAGTCTACAGGAAGCCGTTCATATAACAATGAATATAGTCAACGGGCGGCATCTGCCTTTGGTGAATTATTATCTCTGGTTGAAAATGGCGAAACCCAATATTCACTTCTTCCTTTTGATGAATATAGCCAGAACTTTTATACTACCGGCCAAAACTGGGCTATTCCTGGAGGTACAGAAGCGATTTTTAGATCTCCTTATGTTGAAGCAAATGGATCTAACTGGGGTATTAGTAAACAGTATCTGCCTTCTGTAGTAGGAGGAGGGGATATCAAATTTTTACCTACGGCAAATTACGTAAGTTTTTATGGTATGGCGAATGGGATGCCTCTTCCAGAAGATATAACTCAAGCTGACCCTGAATCTGGATATGATCCTGCCCATCCCTGGGAAGGTCGTGATCCACGATTTTATCATGATATACTGTATGATGGGGTGCAGGTTGTAGAAGGATCATTACCACCCGAAGTAAATGAAAATGCAGTGCGTTATGCAAATTTATATACTGGAGGGAGTTATCGAGATGTGAATTTTGGAAGCCGAACAGGTTATGTAAACCAAAAATTTATTCCACTTACTGCAAATCAATATGATAGGGAGTACGATTACGGCTATGCTCTTCACCTTATGGTGCCATATATGCGTTTGGCAGATATATACCTTATGTATGCAGAGGCTTCCCTAACAGGGTATGGTTCTCCCGCGGGTAAATCTTCAAATTTTAGTAAAACAGCGTTGGAAGCTGTTAATACTATTCGCGACAGGGCGGGGGTAGATCCTGTTCATAGCAAATTTACTGCTTCAGCAGAAGACTTTTTGCCAGAATTGAGGCGTGAACGTGCTGTGGAATTAGCTTTTGAAAGACATCGTTTTAATGATCTTAGACGTTGGTTATTGTTGACTGAATATCCTTATACCATTAAAACTTCCCATGAATTTGATAGACCTGCATCCTTTGATTATGAAAATCCACGAGAAAATCGTGTAGTGAATCTTAAGGAAGAAGTTATTCTTGTACGTGACTTCACTGATAGGCATTACTGGTTGCCTTTAAAAGTATCTGATGTAAGTATCTGTCCTGAATTTTATCAAAACCCCGGATGGTAGTGGTATTAATAGGACCTAACTCTTAAGTATTAAATGATCTTAACGTCGAAACACCAACTAATGAAACATATAACACTAAAAATTGTTTTGTGCGCTATTACGGTTTTACTTCCTGTGATACTTTCCGCACAAACTGCCACCAAACTTGATTTAACCACCCTTATCCGAACACAAAAAGGTTTGCCGGTTAAAGGGGCTATTGTTACAAGTGAGCAGGATAATATTTCCACCCAGACAGATAGCATGGGAATTTTTTCCCTGCAGGTATCTCCAAATGCCAAACTATCTATTAGCACTTTGGGTAACGAAGTCCAATTCGTTACCGCCACACCAGGACTGCAAGAGATAGTGCTAGAGGTAGAACAACTCGTTCAGGTGGCGTATCGAAAAGAAAACGTTGATGACCTTTTAGGAGGTATATCTTATGTTAATTTGCCGGAATTACTTGATAAAAACTATATTACTTACCCACTTGAAAATATGGAAGCCTTTGTTCCTGGTTTTCATGGTAATTTGTGGGGAATGAACGAGTACCTCGTGCTTGTGGATGGCGTACCTCGTGATTTAAATAGTGTACAACCCACTGCAATTGACCAGATCAGCTTTTTAAAAGGAATTTCTGCAGTTGCGTTGTACGGTAGCCGGGCTGCTAAAGGTGCTATACTCATCACTACAAAAGGAGGCCATATTGGAGAACAAACAATTGATGTTAGGGTAAATGCCGGTTTTCATATTCCAAAAGGTTTTCCGAAGTATTTGGGGTCTGCAGAATATATGACACTCTATAATGAAGCAAGAATTAATGATGGGCTTGAAGCTTTATATTCTGAGGAAGAAATTTATTATCACGCTGTAGGTGACAATCCTTACCGATATCCCAATGTTGATTTTTATTCTTCCGATTACCTTCAGGAAGCTTACAGTCTTTATGATGGGACACTCGAAATTGCCGGTGGAAATCAAAAAGCCAGGTACTATACTAACATGGGTTTTATGAGAGAAGGCTCCCTTTTAAATTTCGGTGAAGCTGAGAACAACAAAAATGAAAGGTTCAATGTGCGCGGGAATGTGGATATGAAACTTACAGATTATATATCTGCCAATGTAGATTTAGCTGCCATTTTTACCAGTAATGTAGGGGTTAATACAAATTATTGGGAAGGTGCTGCTAATATAAGGCCTAACCGGTTTACACCTCTTATTCCCATTACTTTTCTTGAGGAAAATGATTTAACTTCATGGAACCTGGTCGAGGGTACCGATAACCTAATTAATGGGCGGTATCTGTTAGGAGGCACTCAACTGGATCAAACCAATCCTATTGCAGATGTATATGCCGGCGGTTCCAACACATTCAACAGCCGACAATTTCAATTTAATGCCGGTGTGGATGCCGACTTACAAAATGTGCTTGAGGGATTGACCTTTAGTTCTTTATTTGGGATAGACTATGCAACCTCGTATACTCAGGCTTTCAATAATAGTTATGCAGTTTTTGAACCAGCCTGGAATAATTATGCAGGAACAGATCTTATAAGCAACTTAACCCGGTATGGACAGGATGCTAGTTCCGGGGATCTAAATGTGAGCAACAGTTCTTACCGCCAGACAATTGCTTTTTCAGGACAATTGAATTATCAAACCCAGCTTGATAATGATCATAATATCTCAGCAATGTTAATAGCAGGCGGATTTCAACGATCTTCTTCTGGTGTATATCAGGGCACAAATAACGCGAACCTTGGTTTACATTTAGGCTATGACTTTAGGAGCAAGTACTATGCGCAATTTAACGGTGCAATGGTATACTCTACCATGGTACCGGAAGATAACAGGACTGCCTTTTCTCCAACGCTCTCGTTAGGCTGGAGAATTAGTGAAGAAGACTTTCTGTCGTCTTCATCTATTGTAGATGACCTGAAGCTGTCAGTTTCGGCAGGTATATTACATACAGATCTTGATATTTCTGATTACTACCTTTATGAAGCTATCTATACACAAACAGACGGAGCTTGGTATGGATGGGCAGACTTATCTGCGCCCGCACAAAGTACCGATTCCCGTCGTGGTGCGAATCCAAATATGAAGTTACCAAAGCGGGAAGAAATAAGTGTGGGGCTGGATGCTTCCTTTTTTGACAATATGCTGGTAGTGAATGGAAATGTTTTTATGAGCAAGATGACTGGTCTTGTAGATCAACTCTCGGTTTTGTATCCTAGTTATTTTCAAACAGGATGGCCTAATTCTTCTTTTATCCCATATGTAAATTATAACGAAGATCTACGTTCTGGTTTTGATTTCGGTGTAAATTTTAATAAGCAAATTGGGCAGGTAGATTGGTCTTTAGGACTGGTAGGTACTTATTTCACTACCGAAGCTTCCAAACGAGCCGAATTCTATGAAGATGAATACCAGAACAGGCAGGGCAGGCCGCTGGATGCTATTTGGGGTCTGGAAAGTGATGGTTTTTTTGAGAGTACAGAAGATATTGCCAATTCACCAGAACCAGCATTTGGTGAAGTTCAACCTGGGGATATTAAATATAAGGACCAAAATGCAGATGGGGTAATTAATTCACAGGATGAGGTATACCTTGGAAGAGGGGGCTGGTATGGCTCGCCATTTACCGCAGGT
Organism: Salinimicrobium profundisediminis; assembly: GCF_026241755.1. GTDB lineage: Bacteria > Bacteroidota > Bacteroidia > Flavobacteriales > Flavobacteriaceae > Salinimicrobium > Salinimicrobium profundisediminis. Next base: position 180,032 of record NZ_JAPJDA010000001.1, on the reverse strand, counting down.
GTTAACCTTACAGCAAAATGGAACAACTTCACCTTCTTTGCTCTGGGAGTTGCCCGTTCGGGTGCAATAGGTATGAAAGACAATAATTATTTCTGGGTAAATGGCCAGGATAAATATTCTGAGGTTGTTAGAGATCGTTGGACTCCAGAGACTATGGATACTGCTACTTTTCCCCGTTTAACAACTTCGGGAGGTAATAACAACTTCAGAAATTCAGATTTCTGGACTTACAGTACCAACCGTTTTGATCTTGCACGGGTTCAGGTTTCTTATACATTCCCGGAGAGCATAGTTAATGGTGATTTCCTTAAAGAATTTGGAGTTTACGTAAATGGCGCTAACCTTTTAACGATCGCTCCTAATAGAGATATTCTGGAATTAAATATAGGAGGTGCTCCACAGACCCGTTTTTTTAATCTTGGTGTTAAAGCCTTATTTTAATGAATTTTAAAAATTAAATTATGTATAAGAAAATACTGTTTTTTGTTTCGGTTGTGCTGGTATTCTCCTCATGTGAAAAGGAGTTTCTTGAGCCGGCAATTGAAAACAATCGGGATCTGAGCGATATTCAGGATGAGCCGGGTTTTGCACTTGGTTTGCTTTACAATGGTTATACCAGGCTGCCCGGTGGATGGTCATTTAGTGAAATGGCTACAGATGACGCTGTAAGTAGTGACGAGGATAATAATTACTCTAACATGGCCACAGGGCAATGGGCTGAAAATTTTAACCCTGTAGACCAGTGGCAAAATTCCTTTGCAGCAATCCAATATTTGAACTTAATGCTATCTAAGGCAGATACCGTTACATATGCCGAAAATCCAGCCGTAAACCAAATGTTTAAAGATCGTACTAAAGGTGAGGTATACGGTCTACGTGCTTACTTTATGCATAGATTGCTACAGGCTCATGGTGGAATGGCCGGGGGACAACTTTTGGGAGTACCAATTATGTTAGAGCCACAAGATGCTTCTACAGATTTTTCAAGTCTGCAAAGAGCTACTTTTGAAGAAGGTATACAGCAAATTTATAGTGATATAGAAAAGGCTATAGAATTGCTTCCCTTGGATTATGAAGACATTGGAAATCAGGATGGCATTCCTGCAAAATACGTGAATATGGGAGCGGGAGTCAATGACTATAACCGCGTATTAGGTAAAACTAATCGTTTACGCATGACCGAGAGAGTTGCTCTTGGTATCCGTTCCAGAGCAGCTTTACTTGCAGCAAGCCCTGCTTTTAATCAAGGTACTTCTACAACCTGGGCAGATGCGGCTAATTATGCGGCAGATGTATTAGACAGGAACGGAGGAGATGGAGGTCTTGATCCAGACGGTCTTACCTGGTACAATGATGGAGGAGTGATTGATAATCTTGCTGCCGGTTTAAATCCCCCTGAGATTTTGTGGAGAGCAAATATGCCAGGGCCAAGTAGCACACTTGAAGAACAACTTTATCCACCCTCACTTTTTGGAGATGGTCTGGTAAACCCTACTCAAAACCTGGTCAACGCATTTCCTATGGCAAATGGTTACCCAATTGATCACCCCGATAGTGGTTATGATCCTGCAAACCCATATGTGAACCGAGATCCCCGTCTTACTGCTTTTATAGTAGTGAATGGTAGTCAAATGGGGCCGTTTGATGAAACAATCATAACCGCAGTTGATGGCGGAACCATTGATGGTTTGAACATAGTCGAGTCCTCTACTCGTACAGGCTATTACCTTCGCAAACTGCTAAGGGAAGATGTGAATCTTGACCCTCAAAGTGTCAATCAGCAAAGGCACATTAATCCGTTAATCAGGTATACTGAAATTTATTTGAATTATGCAGAGGCAGCAAATGAAGCCTGGGGGCCAATGGGAACAGGCGGTAATTCTTATTCAGCTTATGATGTGATAAGAGCAATTCGTGAGCGGGCTGGATTAAGTGCTAATGGTGGTGATCTTTATCTTGAGTCTATAAAAGGAGACCAGGATGCAATGAGGGAATTAATAAGAAATGAAAGAAGACTGGAACTAAGTTTTGAGGGCTTCCGTTTTTGGGATTTGCGTAGATGGAATGAAGACCTTTCAGAAATGGCATTTGGAGACAGGATTGAGGATGGAAATCATGAGGTTATTTCTGTTGAACCAAGACTTTATTCAGATTATATGATCTACGGGCCAATTCCGTATAGCGAGGTATTAAAATTTGGTTTAATCCAGAATATGGGGTGGTAAGAATCAATTAAATTGGTTGCACAGGAATTGTATATAAAATTAAAATGAAAACTCATGAAAAATATAACTAAATTAACCTTGTTCCTATTTATCTCAATTCTGTTCGCTTCATGCGAGAATGAGGACTGGGAATTCCCCGATTTTGAATACCAGACGGTTTACTTCGCTCATCAATATCCTGTAAGGACCATAACCTTGGGAGAAGATATCTTTGATACTTCATTAGATAATGAATGGAAATTCCAGATTATGGCTACGACCGGGGGAGTCTATGAAAATCCAGCTGATGTTACCGTTGATATCACTGTAGATAACAGCCTTGTTGATGGGTTAGCGTTTGAAGGAGCTGGAGATATTCTATCAATGCCTGGGAACTACTATAACATCGTAGCCGATAAAATTATAATTCCTAAAGGGAAAATTGTGGGCGGTGTTCAGGTTCAACTCACCGAAGCTTTTTTTGCAGATCCATTGGCTATTCATAGAAATTATGTGATTCCGGTGAGAATGACCAATGTTCAAAATGCAGATTCTATTTTGTCAGGAAAACCATTAGTTGCAGATGGAAGAAGAACCGTGGCAAGTGATTGGTCTGTCCAGCCTAAAGATTTTGTACTGTACGCTGTAAAATATATTAATCAATTACACGGGTATTACCTTCGCAGAGGAGAAGATGTTATTGTTGGTAAGAATGGGAATGCTAATCTTGATCAAACTATTGTAAGAGGTGAAGAGTTTGTGGTTGATGATGAAGTGGTACTGCTTACTACTCAGTCTTTAAATAAAGTTCTTTTTCCTGTGACTTTTAAATCCAGTGATGGAACCAATATAGAAGTGCCGCTTATACTCACTTTTGATGAAGATGGAACCATTACTGTTGGTACTAATTCTACTGATTTTTCTGTTACTGGTAGTGGAGAATTTGTAAAAGATGGAGAAGAAAACAGTTGGGGAAATCAGGACCGGGATGCCATTTATCTCAATTATGAAGTTGATTTGGATGATTTTCGGGTTTCAACAACAGATACTTTAGTGATGAGAAATAGAGGTGTAGAGATGGAGCTCTTTACTCCTGTACTCGAATAAATGTTTAATATTTAAGATCTAAATGGGATGAAAAGTCTATATAAAATAGGTATCTGTGTACTGGGATTATCTTTAGTGACCTCTTGTACAGATTATGAACCACTCGACTTTCAGGTCGAAAAACCGGAAAGTGTAGCGCTCCAGGAGGAGTTAAATAGTTACGAGGCTTTAAAGACATACTTAGGAGAAGATTCTTCAGACTTTATTTTGGGCGCAGCAGTTAGTATTTCAGATTATAATTCGGAAGGACTAATGTATCGTTTGATCAATTTAAATTTTGAAGAAGTTACTCCGGGATATGGAATGAAACACGGGGCCGTGTTACAAAAAAACGGGAACCTTAACCTGGCTGCTGTGGAAGAGTTTCTCGAAACTGCAAATGCGGCTGGTTTATCTGTTTACGGGCATACTCTTGTATGGCATGCTAACCAGAATGCTGAATATCTAAACAGCACTATTGCACCAACGAAAACAGAAGGTGGACCTATCTGGGAGGTGGTTACCGATGCTTACTTTGAAACAGATGAAGCAGCAAATTATGAGAGTAGCGCTAATGCTATTGTTTCTTTTACGGCTGACGGAGAAGGCTCAGGTGGTGATGGCAGGGCATTGAAAGTGACCAATGAAGAAGCTCGGGAAAACGAATGGGACAGCCAGTTCTTTTTAAAGTTCTCTCCGCCTATGGAGGTAGGGGAAGAATATGAACTTAGTATGGATGTTCGCTCAGATGTGGCTGCCTCTTTTGCTACCCAGGCTCATATTCAACCTTATGAGTATAAACACTGGGATTTTTTTGGTGCTATTAGCGCCACACCTGAATGGACTACTTTTACCAAAAAAATTGTAGTCTCTGAAGAAGTTGCAGGGGCAAGTACAATTGCTTTTAACCTCGGTAATGTTGCCACTACTTATTACTTTGATAACATAAGCCTGAAGAAATATAACGAGGAAGGCAGTGGTGGTCCCGGATTGGATCCAAGCGTAATTACCAATTCTGATTTTGAAACTGGTACCGACGGCTGGGCTGGCTGGGGAAATGGTTCTACAAGGGAGCGCTCGGCAGAAGGTGGGGGCTTTGGTGATACAGGATATGCTTTTACCTTTACGAATCCTTCGGCTGTAAATCCCTGGGAGGCACAGATTGCCTATGATTTACCTACATTGGAAATGGAGTCAACTTATGTACTGAATTTTAAAGTAAAGGCAAATACTGCCGGTACTCTTAGTGCCGCGATACAATCGCCATCTGATTACTCCAGTGATCCGCTTGGCTCATTCAATGTATCGGAAGAATGGAAGGAGTATACTTTGCAGACAACAATAACCAAGGAGGACCGTGAGCGATTTATTATTGACTATGGTCAGTTTGCAGGAACAGTTTATATTGATGACGTAACGCTTTCCCGTGTAAACCCTGGAGGTACAGAGAAAACACCTGAAGAAAAGGAAGAAATTATTACAAACGAAATGGAAAGATGGATTGCGGGCATGATGGAAGTTTCCAAAGACTATGTACATGCCTGGGATGTAGTAAATGAGCCTATGGATGATGGGAATCCCTTTGAACTAAAAACAGGTGCTGGAAAAGAACTAGCGGCAGATGAATTCTACTGGCAGGATTATTTGGGTAAGGATTATGCTGTTAAGGCTTTTGAATTGGCACGTAAATACGGTAATCCAGGGGATCTGCTTTTTATCAATGATTATAATCTTGAATATAATCTGGACAAGACCCGCGGTATCATTGATTTTGTAGAATATATTGAAAGTCAGGGGGCAACGGTAGATGGAATCGGTACTCAAATGCATATCAACATTAATACTTCAAAAGAGAAAATTGATGAGATGTTCCGTTTACTTGCGGCTACAGGAAAACTTGTAAAGGTTTCTGAACTCGATGTAGCTGTAAATAGTAGCGAACCCACTTCAGAAATGTTAGCAAAACAAGCCGAAATGTATAAGTATGTTGTGGATAGTTATGCTGAAAATGTACCGGCGAATCAACGATACGGTGTAACCGTATGGGGAGTACAGGACAGTTCTGATGATGCTAACTGGATGCCTGGCGAAAGACAGGGTCTTTGGGATCTTAATTTTTCTAGAAAACCGGCTTATGCAAGTTTTGCTGAAGCTCTTCAAAATCTATAAGAAGTAATGTCTTTAACCAGCCCATTTAAAAGAGGAATATTTCTATTCATTTTGCTATTTGTGTTGGTGAGATGTTCAACTGATGATTCGTCCCTGCCGAAAGAAGAGGCTAACGAAGAAAACCCCATAGAGGAAGATGATGGGGAAGATGAGACAGAAGAAGATACATCAGTGAATTTTGAATGGCCCTTAAGTACATCCAAATTAAATGTAGAAGGAAGGTTTTTAAAAAATTCCTGTGGAGAAGAAGTTTTACTTCATGGGGTAGCTATGACTCCCAATCCCTGGTTTAACGGCGGACATGTGGGGGAATGGAGATGGAACAATTATGATGTTCAGGGAGCACTGGAGTATAATAAGAAAGTCATGGATAAATTGACCAATAAGGATAATGACGGCTGGTATCTTAATATGGTACGCTTACACATAGATCCTTATTGGTCAAATAAACCGGGCGCTGAAGTAGGTGGCGAAAATGACATTTCCCAATTTAATTTTGACAGGTTTGTAGAGGGAGTTAATAATGTTATTATTCCTTTAATTGAGCATGCAAGATCCCGCGGAATGTATATTATCCTTAGACCACCCGGAGTATGCCCAGAAAGGATTGATGTTGGAGATGAATATCATGAATACCTTAAAACAGTATGGAACTATCTCTCAAGTCATGAAAAGTTAAAGAGTTACGACCACTTAATGTTTGAACTGGCGAATGAACCTATCCACATACTGGGTACTAATGGAGAATGGGGAAGCAATTCTCAACCTCATTTTGATAAATTAAAAATGTTTTTTCAGCCTTTAGTTGAGATGATTCGAGAAAATGGATTTCAAAATGTAATATGGATTCCCGGTTCTGGATATCAGTCTCATTATAAAGGTTACGCAAATAATCCTATTGAGGGAAATAACATAGGATATTCAGTACATATCTATCCGGGATATTGGGGAATGGATAATAATGATCCGGGAACCTTTAGGAAGAACTGGCATGAAAATATTCAACCGGTTGCAGATTTTGCACCCATAGCTATTACAGAGATAGACTGGGCGCCAGATGGATATAGTGCCTGGGGGGAAGGCGGTGTAACAGGTGAAGCCGGGGCCTGGGGTTTTGGAGCCAATTTTAAAGCTCTTGCCGATGAAAGTGGCAATGTAAGCTGGAACTTGCTGGCTCCCGAGAATCTTATCCATGAGGGAGATCCTTATAGGGGAGTGGCTTATAATAATGATCCCGAAGCATGTGCCAATGCTGCAAAAAAGTGGTTTGCTGATTATGCTGAGGAAAGTGTAGGTTGTAATTAAATGAATTGTACAAAAGGTAAAAAGTTTAGTAGATAAGCTTTAATGAGTAACTTTTTATCTTAAATTGTGAAATATTAATTAATTTCAGAATATTTTAAATATTAGATAAATTACGGATATTTAAGGTATGATCATTCTGGGTTCAGGATGATCATGATTTTTATTTAAGTTATTACAGAAGGTCCCGAAATTTTGGTGTTACACATATTGTACTACCGTAAAAAATAAAGAATCTATAACTAAAGTTTAACCATTATCAAGCGTTATGAAAAATAACAGGGCACTAACTTTTCTTTTTTTTATAAGTGTTAGTTTAACATTTGTTAATTGCAGAAGCCAGGAAAAAGATTCTTTATCTTATCAGACTGAAGTTAAAACATTAAAAGGAGCTTTTGAAGATAAATTTTATATAGGTACTACGCTCAATGCCTGGCAAATTATGGGAAGGCAGCCTGAAGAACTTAAAGTTGCGACAGAGAATTTCAATTCTATTGTTGCCGAAAATATTATGAAAAGTGCACGAATTCAACCGAAAGAAGGGGAGTTCAATTTTGAACTTGCCGATGAATTTGTGAAAATAGGCGAGGAAAATAATATGCATATCCACGGGCACACCTTGATATGGCATTCCCAGGCTCCTGACTGGTTTTTTGTCGATAAAGATGGAAATACGGTGTCTAAGGAAGTGCTTACCCAAAGAATGAAAGATCATATTCATACCGTGGTGGGCAGGTATAAAGGCAGAATTCATTCCTGGGATGTGGTTAATGAGGCTATAGAAGATGACGGGAATTATAGAAATAGCAAGTTCTATCAAATTTTAGGTGAAGATTTTATAAAACTGGCCTTTGAATTTGCACACGAAGCCGATCCTGAAGCCCAGCTTTATTACAATGATTATTCTATGGCAATGCCAGGAAAGCGTGCCGGGGTAGTGAGAATGGTAGAAAAGCTGGAAAAGGAGGGCATTACCGTAAATGGAATAGGAATGCAGGGACATATTGGATTAAACCATCCTGATATTCGTGAATTTGAAAAAAGTCTGGAAGCATATGGAAACCTGGGGAAAGTGATGATCACTGAATTAGATCTTAGTGTCTTACCGTCACCCTGGGGTGATGCCGGCGCAGAAATCTCAGATAATTATGAGTATGAAGATAAAATGAATCCCTTTCCTAATGGTCTGCCAGCCGATGTTGAGCAACAATTCACAAAGAGATATGTAGAATTTTTTGAACTGTTCCTAAAACATCAGGATAAAATTGAAAGGGTTGCCCTTTGGGGAGTGAATGACGGGAATTCCTGGAAGAATAACTGGCCGGTGAGAGGAAGAACCGATTATCCGTTGCTATTCGATCGTGAAAATAATCCAAAACCTGTTGTGAAGGAACTTATAGAACTGGCTGCAGCAAAATAACCCTACAAAATTTGAAATTAGAAATGAAAAAAGTCTTTTTATTTATCTGCCTGCTAAGCATTTTTCCGTTTGTTGTTGCACAGGAAGCAACCATCCAGAGTCCCGATGATGCTGTAAGATTAGAAGTACACCTGGAAGCTGGAGTACCAACCTATTCTGTTTTCTACAATAATAAAGTGGTGCTGGAAAAATCCAGACTGGGACTAAAAACAAATATTTCAGATTATTCTGAAGGTTTAAGTTTTGAAGGGAGTAAAACCAATTCCGTAGAAAAGAGTTATGAATCCAAAAAACTTAAAGATTCAGAGATTAATTATAACGCACAGGAACTAACCGCCACTTTTACCACTCAAAAAGGGCAAAAAATGGATGTAATTTTCCAGGTTAGTAATAATGATATCGCGTTTAGATACCATCTTCAAAAATACAGCGATACCATAGCCCACGTGGTGACGAAAGAATTTACCGGATTCAATTTTCCAAATACGGCAAAAAGTTTCCTTACGCCTCAGTCTAAATCTATGGTAGGTTTTCAGCGTACCAAACCCAGTTACGAAGAGGGCTATTATTTAGATCAGGAGATTACGAAAGCTTCTGCCAATAATCTTGGTTATACCTTTCCGGGTTTATTTAAAACCGAAGATCATTGGGTGCTACTTTCTGAAACCGGAGTGGACGGCACCTACGTGGGCGCTCATCTCAGCGATCCAAATGCTGAAGGGGAATATACGATTGCTTTTCCCGATAGTACTGAAAATAATGATTTTGGATCAACCGGAGCCGCAATTTCCCTTCCGTTTAGCACTCCCTGGAGAACTATCACAATTGGTGAAAGTTTAAAGCCAATTGTGGAAACCACCATTCCTTTTGATGTGGTGAAGCCGCTTTACGAAGCCTCACAGGATTATAATTTCGGGCGCGGTGTATGGAGCTGGATTATGTGGCAGGATGCAAGTATGAATTATGATGACCAGGTGACTTACATAGATTTCGCTGCTAAAATGGGTTATGAATACATTTTGATTGATGCGCTTTGGGACCAGAATATCGGCTACGACAGGATAGAAGAGCTCATTGATTACGCCAATAGCAAGAACGTTGATGTTTTTTTGTGGTACAATTCCAACGGCGTTGCCAATGACGCACCTATGACTCCACGGAATAAAATGCACCGGGCTATAACCCGTAAAAAGGAAATGCAGTGGTTGCAGGAAAGCGGGGTAAAAGGTCTGAAAGTTGATTTTATGGGAGGTGATAAACAAGAGACCATTCAGCTTTACGAGGATATAATGTCCGATGCCAATGATCACGGGTTAATGATGATCTTTCACGGCGCCACAATTCCAAGAGGTTGGGAGGTAATGTACCCTAATTTTATAAGTACTGAAGCTGTTCTTGCTTCAGAAAATTTAATGTTTAGTCAGTATGCAAATGACCAGGAAGCCCGAAGTGCTGCCATTCATCCTTTTATAAGGAATACGGTGGGAAGTATGGATTTTGGCGGAACTGTTCTAAACGAACGCTACAATCGAACCAATGACGGCGGAAACTTTAGGAGAACCTCTGATGCTTTTCAACTGGCAACTGCAGTTTTATTTCAGACGCCGGTTCAATTCTTCGCTTTAACACCAAATAATCTAGAAGACGCTCCGGAATTTGCCATGGACTTTATGAAAAACGTTCCTACCACCTGGGATGAAACCATTTTTATTGAAGGATACCCGGGCGAGTATAGCGTAATAGCCAGAAGGCATAAGGAGCAATGGTATATCGCTGGAATCAATGCGTCAAAAGAAGCAAAAAAGCTGAGCTTTTCCCTTCCTGAACTGAAAGGAAGTACATTCAATATTATTAATGACTCTAAGAAAGGGAAAACTGAAAAGAAAGAAATCAAACAAAAAAGAGGAAAATTTGAAGTAACCATTCAACCCCAGGGCGGCTTTGTGATTACAAATTAGTACAGGTTTCTCCTCCTGTAAAATATTTAAAATGAAACAATTATTTGTCATTATCGTTTTTTTTGGCTGCGTTAATCAATCGATGGCGCAGTTTTCTCAGGAGGAGCGGGACAGTATTTATCGTTTAAGTGCGCAGGACCATCAGCTGATGCTGAAGGAATTAGGAATAGCATCCTTGCGACCCGGACCTTCGGGAAATCCGAATGATCCTAATGCCGCAAATTGCGATGAATCTAAAGTTGTAGATTATAGCTTGCCCGAACTTTTGGTTCTTAAAGATGGATCTAAAGTCACTTCAGTTTCTGAATGGGAAAAACGGAGACAGGAGATCAAAGAAGATTTTAATGCGGAAGTCTATGGAAGATTCCCTAAAAATATCCCAGCTGTAAACTGGAAAGTAGTTTCCAGAAAATATTCAGTAATTGGTGAATACCCGGTGCAGGTTGAGAAACTTCTGGGAGTGGTAGATAACTCTTCTTATCCAGAGATCGAGGTTAAAATCGAGATGACATTGACCCTTCCTAAAAATACAGACAAAAAAGTGCCGGTAATCTTGAAATTCGACTGGAATTTTCCGGCTGGTTTTTTCCCTGAGCCCAAGCAGGAAACACCCTGGCAGGAACAATTACTGGCTCAGAATTGGGGCTATGCCAGTCTGATCCCGACAAGCTATCAGGCCGATAATGGCGCCGGACTTCGACAAGGAATTATCGGATTAGTGAATAAAGGAGAGCCGAGAAAATTAGATGACTGGGGCGCTCTTAAAGCCTGGGCGTGGGGTGCCGGCCGTGCGCTTGATTATTTTGAAAATCATCCTAAAATCAATGCTGAAAATGTGGCTATAGAAGGACTTTCTCGCTACGGGAAAGCTGCAATGGTTACTATGGCCTATGATGATCGTTTCGCTGTGGGATTCATAGGTTCTGCCGGCGCAGGCGGTACAAAGATCCTGCGGCGTAATTTTGGAGAACAGGTAGAGAATTTGGTCTCTACTTCCCAATATCACTGGTTTGCTCCGAATTTCATAAAATACGGAGGTCCTTTAGAAACAAAAGATCTTCCGGTAGATGCACATCATTTGATTGCGCTTGCAGCGCCGCGACCGGTTTTTATCAGTAGCGGAGATCCTAAAGTTGAAGGAAACTGGATAGACGCCAAAGGGATGTTTTTAGCCGGAGTCTACGCCAGCCCTGCTTATGAAATCTATGATGAAAAAGGGCTATCAACAACTGAATTTCCTCAAGTTGGGGAGTTTTTATCTGAAGGTAAACTCGTTTTCAGAATACACGAAGGCGGTCATACTGTAGTCCCTAACTGGCCATATTTTATAGAATTTGCCAAACCCTATTTCAAATAAAGAATATGAAAAAGAGAAATCTCCTCATTATAATTTTAAGTCTATTTATAGGAAATTCAGTCGTTGCACAACAGCAAGCTCAAAATCCTATCATCCACGCCGATGTTCCCGATGCTTCTATAATAAGGGTTGGTGACACCTATTATATGAGCAGCACCACGATGCATATGAATCCCGGGGTGCCAATTATGAAATCCAGGGATTTGGTGAACTGGGAAATAGTGAATTACGCTTACAATACTTTGGGGGATTCTGATGCCCTGAATATGGAAAATGGAGAAAATGCCTACGGGAGAGGATCCTGGGCAAGCAGCCTTCGTTACCATAACGAGAATTTTTATGTTTCCACTTTTTCGAGCACCACAGGAAAAACTTATATTTTCAAAACAAAGGATATTGAAAATGGCACTTTTGAAGAGATTTCTTTTAGCCCGTCGCTTCACGATAACACCTTATTTTTTGATGACAACGGAAAGACTTACCTCATTTGGGGTGGAGGTAAACTAAATATAGTAGAGCTTAAAGATGATCTTTCAGGAGTGAAGGAAGGTACAGAGCGGGTTCTTATTGAGAACGCTACTGAACCTATTGGATCAAATTATATTTTACCTGCCGAAGGATCTCAGTTATTTAAGGCCAATGGAAAATATTACTTGTTCAATATCGCCTGGCCAAGAGACGGAATGAGAACGGTGATCATTCACCGGGCCGATAAAATTACCGGATCTTATGAAGGGAAACTCGCTTTTCAAGATAAAGGCGTGGCACAGGGTGGTTTGATCGACACGCCTGAAGGTGACTGGTTTGCTTATTTATTTAGGGATTACGGGGCAGTGGGGCGCATTCCTTACCTGGTCCCTGTAAAATGGGAAAACGGCTGGCCTGTATTAGGTGAAAATGGCAAGGTGCCTAAAACCCTGGATCTACCCGCAAATGAAGGATGGATCCCGGGAATTGTGGCTTCAGATGATTTTAGCAGAAAATCAGGAGACAGAGATTTGCCTCTGGTGTGGCAATGGAACCATAATCCCCAGGATGGCTACTGGTCTCTTAAAGACCGCGAAGGCTTTCTCAGGTTAACTACAGACAGGGTAGATACTTCATTTTTAAATACCAGAAACACCCTTACCCAAAGAACCATTGGTCCGAAGAGTTCTGCAGTTACAAAAGTTGATCTCTCCGGAATGAAGGAAGGAGATTATGCCGGGCTTGGTCTACTTCAGAAGAATTTCGGATTTGTTGGGGCTAAAATGCTAAATAACAAGAAGCACATTATTATGGTCAATGGAGCTTCCGAAGAACCCGTAGAGGTGGAAAGTATTCCTTTGAATCAGGAGGAGCTTTACCTTAAGGCCGTTGGTGATTTTCAAGACAGGAAAGATACAGCAGAATTTTACTACAGCCTTGATGGCGAAAACTGGAAAGCTATAGGCAACGAGCTTAAAATGTCATATACCCTGCCGCACTTTATGGGCTACAGGTTTGCGCTGTTCAACTACGCCACAAAAGAAGCAGGTGGTCACGTAGATTTCGATTACTTTAAAATTGAAGCTGAAAAAAATAATTAAGATGAAACATTCAAAAATGCCGAAAACTATAGCTCTTAGTCTGATTATATTTTTCTTGTCAGTAAATGCTTTTGCACAAAATCCGCTGATTATGGATCAGTTTACTGCCGATCCTACGGCAAGAGTATTTAATGAGAAGCTATACGTATTTCCTTCCCACGATATTGTGCCACCAAAAGGGGAAGGCCGTGCCGAATGGTTCAATATGGCCGATTACCACGTGTTTTCTTCGGAAGATCTTACGGAATGGACAGACCACGGAAAAATTCTGGATCAAAAAGATGTTCCCTGGGCCGATCCTAAGGCTTACAGTATGTGGGCGCCTGATGCGGTATCCAAAAATGGCAAATTTTACTTCTATTTTCCCACCAGACTCAAAGACGCCGGAGATGGGGAAAAAGGCTTTTCAATCGGTGTGGCAGTTGCCGACAAACCTGAAGGACCTTATAAGCCACAACCAAACCATATTCAAGGAGTAGAAGGCATAGATCCTAATGTTTTTATTGATAAAGACGGGCAGGCTTATTTGTATTGGTCCCGCGGAAAAATTTATGGCGCAAAACTGAAGGATAATATGCTGGAGCTGGATTCAGAAATAAAGACCTTCGAGGAGATCCCTCAAAAAGGGCATATTGAAGGACCTTTTGTTTTCGAAAGAAATGCCATTTATTATATGACCTATCCGCACGTTGCCAATAATACTGAAAGGCTCGAATATGGCACTTCCGATAATCCAATGGGGCCTTTTACCCATCAGGGTGTCATTATGGATGAATCGGTTTCGGGTACCTGGACCAATCATCATTCCATCGTAAATTATAAAGATCAGTGGTACTTATTCTATCACGATAATGATCTTTCACCCGATTTCGATAAAAACCGTTCCATTCGCGCTGATAGTTTGTTCTTTGAAGAGAATGGAAACATCAAAAAAGTGATTCCAACCAAACGCGGAGTAGGAATTACCTCCGGTACTTCTAAAATTCAGATCGACCGCTATAGCGCGAAAAGCAACTATGGAGCTGCTTCGGTGTTTTTAGACCGGCTTGATCCTTTCCAGGGTTGGAAAGTGGTATTAAATAAACCTGATGCTTGGGTGAAATATAACCGGGTTGATTTTGGTGCTGAAGGTCCCAAAAATGTCAAAATAAGGGCAAGATCTTTAACGGGCGCCACTATTGCGCCGAAACTAGCCGGTGAGAACGATAAGGAGATTGCTGAAGTTACCATCCAAAAAGGTGGAAATTGGGCGGTTCTTTCAGCTCCGGTTAAACCTGAAATAACGGATGTTCAGGATTTGATAGTACAACTGAAAAGCGGTGCCGGAGTTGAGGTAGACTGGGTTCAATTTGAAAAATAGAAGATATGGGAATTGGTAAGATCAAAATTTCAACAAATAGTTATTCCAGTATTGGATTTTCCGTATTCCTGGGAATACTGTTTTTGATCTCACCATTTCAATCCCGGAGCCAGGATTCCCAATTGAAACTCTGGTATGATAAGCCTGCTGAAAAATGGGTAGAGGCACTTCCCGTAGGAAATGGGCGATTGGGGGCAATGGTTTACGGAGATCCTCAAGAAGAGATTATTCAGTTAAATGAAAATACTATCTGGGCAGGACAACCTAACCGGAATGATAATCCTGAAGCCAAAGCATATTTACCCGAAGTGCAAAAACTTCTGTTTGAAGGAAAAAGCGCAGAAGCCCAGGAGCTTGTCAATCAGCAATTCATTAGTAAAACTTCCCACGGAATGCCTTATCAAACCGCAGGGAACCTGAAATTATCTTTTCCGAATCATCAAAATTACACTGAATATTACCGGGAACTGGATTTGGAAACTGCGGTTACCACAACTCGCTATAGAGTTGGAGGTGTAGGTTATGAAACAAAAGTTTTCGCTTCCCATCCCGATCAGGTGATCGTGGTAGAAATTACGGCAGATAAACCTGGAACATTAAATTTCACAGCTACGATGGATCGCCCCGGAGGTGCTGAAGTTTCAACTGAAAATGGGACATTAAAACTACACGGTAAAACTAGCGATTTTGAAGGAATAGAAGGCAAAGTTGAATTCCTGGCGATCTCTAAAATTCAGACTGAAAGCGGAAAAATAACTTCAGAAAATGAAGCTCTGAACATTCAGAATGCGAATAGTGCTACACTATATATTTCCATCGCTTCTAATTTTAAAAATTACAAGGTTCTAAATATTAATGAAGAAGCAAAAGCAGAGGAATATCTTTCAGCAATAGAAAAAAAGAAATCAGCAGAGATATACAAAACTCACCTGCAAGATTATCAAACCTATTTCAATCGGGTATCACTGGATCTTGGTGAAACGGAAGCTGCGAAGTTACCCACCAATGAGAGGATCATAAATTTCAAAACCGGAAATGATCCAGCCCTTGTTTCCCTGTATTTTCAGTTTGGGCGTTATCTTTTAATTACCTCCTCCCGGCCGGGAACTCAGCCCGCCAATTTGCAGGGGATTTGGAATGACCAGTTAACTCCTGCCTGGGACAGTAAATACACGGTAAATATTAATACGGAAATGAATTACTGGCCGGCCGAGATCACGAACCTGCCGGAATTTCACGAGCCATTGATCCAAATGGTGAAAGAGCTTTCAGAAGTCGGAAGAAAGACTGCCAAAGATATGTACGGCGCAGAAGGCTGGGTGATGCATCATAATACAGACATTTGGCGAATGACGGGTGCAATAGACGGTTCCTACTGGGGAATGTGGCCAATGGGAGGAGTCTGGCTGTCCCAGCATTTATTCGATAAATATGATTTTTCAGGAGATAAAGAATTCCTGAGATCTGTGTACCCTATAGTAAAAGAGGCTTCTAAATTCTACCTCGATTTTATGATCAGGGAGCCGGATAACAACTGGCTGGTGGTCTCTCCTTCCATTTCCCCGGAACACGCACCAACCGCACATCCAGAATCCTCATTGTCTTATGGAGCCACAATGGATAATCAACTCATCTTTGACCTTTTTTCAAGAACAGCAAAAGCGGCGAAAATACTTGGAGATGATGAAGCTTTCATAGCCGAATTAAATGAAAAACTTCAGCTATTGCCACCAATGCAAATTGGAAGTTGGGGGCAACTGCAGGAATGGATAAAAGACTGGGATGATCCTAATAGCGATCACAGGCACGTTTCTCATTTATACGGACTCTATCCGTCAAACCAAATTTCCCCATACCGCAATCCGGAGTTATTTGAAGCTGCAAAAACTTCTTTAGTGGCCCGGGGAGATGAGTCTACCGGTTGGTCTATGGGCTGGAAGGTGAATCTTTGGGCGAGATTACTTGACGGGGATCACGCACTCAAATTGATAAAAGACCAGCTAACCCCTTCAATGCAGGAAGGTCATAGCGAAAAGGGCGGTACTTATCCCAACCTTTTTGATGCGCATCCTCCATTTCAAATAGATGGAAATTTTGGTTGCACCGCCGGGATTGCCGAAATGCTGATGCAAAGCCATGATGGCGCCATTCATATTCTGCCTGCATTACCTGCAGACTGGAGCAAAGGAAAAGTTTCAGGTTTAAGAGCTCGTGGAGGTTTTGAAGTAGATCTTGAATGGGAGAATAACAAGCCAAAAACTATGGTCGTACAATCCATCCTGGGTGGCAATTTCAGGATTCGCTCTTATCATCCATTGTCTGGCGAAGGATTAAAAGATGTTACCGGTAATAATTCCAATCCTTACTATCAGGTTTCAGAAATAAAAGATCCCATTACTGCACAAAATATTGATGTGCAGAAACCTACCCTGATGAAAGTTTATGAATATGATCTTGCCACCTCGAAAGGAGGAAAGTATATAATTAAAATTGATGCTGATAAATAACCTTTTTAAAGATGAAAATTAAAATTCTTCTCTGTATTGGATGCTTTCTTGCAATGTTTCAGACTTATGCGCAGGATTCTGATTTCCATATTTACCTGGCCTTTGGTCAGTCAAATATGGAAGGACATGCAAGGTTTGAACCCCAGGACACTGTTGCTCTGAGCGATAGGTTTAAGGTGCTGCAGGCGGTAGATTGCCCCGAATTAGGACGAAAAAAAGGGGAGTGGTACACAGCTAAACCACCTCTTACCAGATGTAACACAGGCTTAACCCCAACCGATTACTTCGGAAGGGAAATGATCGAAAATTTACCGGATGACATTAAAGTCGGAGTGGTAAATGTTTCTGTAGGAGGCACTAAAATAGAACTTTTTGACAAGGATAATTATGAATCGTATGTTGAATCTGCACCTGACTGGCTAAAAAATACCGTGAGGCAATATGACGGTAATCCTTATGGCCGGGTGGTAGAAATGGCCAAAATAGCACAACAGGACGGGGTAATAAAAGGCATTTTACTGCATCAGGGGGAATCAAATACAGGAGACACGTTATGGCCTCAAAAGGTAAAGAAGGTTTATGATAATCTTATGCAGGATCTAAACCTTGATCCTGCAAAGGTGCCCCTGCTTGCCGGAGAAATGGTGAGTAAGGAAGAAGGGGGTGTATGTGCCAGCATGAATGAGATCATTGCGAAGTTACCCGAAGTTATTCCTAATAGTTATGTAGTTTCTTCAGAAGGTTGTAACGGGATGGATGATCATCTTCACTTCACACCGGAAGGTTACCGGAAACTTGGAAGACGGTATGGCAAGAAAATGTTGGAAGCCCAGGGGTTTAAAGGTTTGGAAAAAGAAGCTCCTGCTGGTTTTGACCAAAGAAGAGAAAACATCTCACGCGGAAAGATCGATACTATTACCTACAAATCAAAAACAGTAGGGACTAACCGAAAGGCTCTGGTCTACACTCCGCCAAAATTTTCCAAAAATAAAAAATATCCGGTTCTGTATCTTTTACATGGGATTGGTGGAGATGAGAAGGAATGGCTTAGAGGTGGCAATCCACAGGTGATCCTGGACAATTTATATGCCGATGGTAAGGCAGAACCAATGATCGTGGTAATGCCAAACGGAAGGGCGATGAAAGACGATCGCGCCGTGGGGAATATTTTTGACAGTACAAAAGTCGCTGCGTTCGCAAATTTTGAAAAAGACCTGCTGAATGATCTTATTCCCTTTATAGAAAAGAATTATCCGGTGATCAAAAACAGGCAAAAAAGGGCAATTGCCGGACTTTCTATGGGTGGAGGTCAAACTTTGAATTTTGGTCTTGGCAACCTGGATACATTTTCCTGGGTAGGGGCGTTTTCCGCAGCGCCAAATACTAAGAGTCCGGAAGAATTAGTTCCGCAGCCCCAAAAAGCTATGGAAAAACTTAATCTTTTATGGATTTCCTGTGGGGACGATGACAACCTGTTGCCTTTCAGTCAGCGAACGCATGAGTATTTGGTCAAACAGGATGTGCCGCATATTTATTATTTAGAACCAGGAGGCCATGATTTTAAAGTCTGGAAGAACGGGCTATATATGTTTTCCAAACTCCTGTTTAAGCCGGTAGATGAATCAAAATTCAATGAATACAGCTTGCTGGGTACCCCTGCCTCAACAAATGTGAGGAATTCAAAATATCCCCAAATTTTACCTGATGGTCGTGCCGTTTTTCGTCTTAAAGCTCCTGAGGCAAGGGATGTAAAACTGGATTTAGGTCGTAAATATGATATGGGGAAGGACAGTGAAGGTGTTTGGGAAGTTACCACCGATTCTTTGAGCGAAGGCTTTCATTATTATTCTCTTATAGTTGATGGTGTATCAGTAGCCGATCCTAATAGTGAGACGTTTTTCGGAATGGGAAGAATGGCCAGCGGAATAGAAGTTCCTTTTAAAGGAGATGGTTATTATAAAATGAAAAATGTCCCGCACGGAGATGTGAGAATGGAACAGTATTTTTCTCCGGTTCTAAATAGCTGGAGGACGTTCTATGTATACACTCCACCTGGATATGACCAAAATACCAATACAAATTACCCGGCACTTTATATTTATCATGGCGGTGGAGAAGATGAAAGAGGTTGGGTTCAACAGGGAAGGACAAATATTATTCTCGACAATCTTATTGCTGAAGACAAAGCAGAACCTATGCTGGTGATCATGCCCGACGGGAATATGCCTGGTTCAGGGTTTAGTGAAAATGGCCTCCGAATGTTTCAAAGGGAATTAAAAGAAGGCTTGATCCCCTTTGTTGAAAATAAATATCGGGTTAAAGGAAATGCAGACAACAGGGCCCTTGCCGGTTTATCCATGGGAGGTCTTCAAACGCTCTATGCAGGAGTACAGAATACAGAGATGTTTTCCTATTTAGGAGTGTTCAGTTCAGGATGGTTTGCGAATGACAATGAGATAGCTAAGGGACAATATGAGTATATGAGTGAGAATTCAGAAAAGATCAATAATGAACTTAGGGTATTCTGGTTATCTATGGGAGGCAAAGAAGATATAGCATTTAAGAACAACAAGCTTATGATGCAGAGATTTGATGATATGGGAATAAACTATATCTACAGTGAATATCCCGGTGGCCATACCTGGCCGGTGTGGAGAAATGACCTGTATAGATTTGCACCTGTGCTGTTTAAAAACCAGGCTAAGTAATAGAGGAGCAATTGTGGAACACAAAATCTTGTAATTATGAGACATCAATTATTGCTGTTTACTTTTATCCTTTCCAGTGTCTTTAGTTTTGCACAATCGGAAGAGAAAATTGTGGAGGATTTCGAACCTTCTGTGGTAAACCAACCCGGGAAGGAATTTCCCAAAGTTAATTCAGAAGGACGGGTTAGGGTGAAGATAGAAGCTTCCGAAGCGAATAATGTACAGCTGGATATTGGTGGTGTGAAGTATGACCTTGAAAAAAATGAAGAGGGGATATGGATAGGAGAATCGGCTCCACAGGATGAAGGCTTTCACTATTACCAGCTAAATATAGATGGTGCTTCGGTGCCAGACCCGGGATCGAAATATTACTATGGTGCGGGTCGATGGGGCAGCGGGATCGAAATCCCTGCAAAGGATAAAGAATTTTATGCATTAAAAGATGTTCCCCATGGGACTGTTTCTAAGAATCTTTATTTCTCTGAAATCACAAGACAGTGGAGACGTAATTTTGTCTACACCCCTCCCGGATATTTTGAAAATTTGGATAAGAGATATCCGGTACTTTATCTTCAGCACGGTAGTTATGAAGATGAAACCGGGTGGTCCTCTCAGGGACATGCCAATTTAATTCTTGATAACCTTATTGCTTCAGGAGATGCAGAACCCATGATCATAGTAATGGATAATGGCTATGCGTACAGACCGGAAGATCTGGAAAAAGCTGGAGGAAACCGTCCCCGTTCATCTTTTGAAGATGTTCTAATAAAGGAAGTCATTCCTCAAATTGACGGGAAATTCAGAACAATTCCCAATCGTGAACACAGAGCTATAGCCGGTCTTTCCATGGGTGCCAGCCAAACCATGAGCATTATAATGAATAATCTCGACCAGTTTGCCTACTACGGAGGGTTTAGTGGAACAGCAAATTTTCCCGGAGATAAAGAAGTGGATGCAGGTACCTTTCTAAATGGTGCTTTTAGTAATGCAGAGGAAATGGAGCAAAAACTTCAGGTACTTTTCCTGAGTTTAGGAACTAAAGAAGCTGAAATATTCTTTAAAACAGTAAACGGTTTTCGAGATATGCTTGACAGACAGGATATCGATTATATTTTTTATTCGTCACCTGAAACCGGGCATGAATGGTTGACCTGGAGAAGAAGTTTATATCAATACACTCAGTTGTTATTTAAAAATAATTAGATCATAAATATTTAATAATCAATAGATAGGCAGTAATTGATCAAAAAAGTTTAACGGTAAAAATTTATACTATGAAAATTCAAAAAATATTAACAGGCTTCGGGTTTATTTTGGCAATAGGTTCAGGCTTTTCCCAAAACCCAATTATAAAATCCCCTTTTACGGCAGATCCGGCACCAATTGTACATAATGAGACTTTATACCTGTATACCAGTCATGATACAGCATCTGTAGCTTCAACCAATTATGAAATGAAAGACTGGTTGGTGTTTTCTACTACAGACATGAAGAACTGGACCAATCATGGCCCTAAATTATCTCCTAAAGATTTTTCCTGGGCAACAGGTGATGCCTATGCAGCCGAGGTTGAAGAAAGGGACGGGAAGTTTTACTTCTATGTATCCACCTTCCATAAAAAGGACGGCAGGAGTAACGGTGGTGCAGCAATAGGGGTAGCAGTAGCCGATTCTCCATTAGGACCGTTTAAAGATGCCAAAGGAGAGGCATTGATTTACAATGAAATGACTACCGACAATCCGCATGGGTGGGATGATATAGATCCTTCAGTCTTTGTAGATGATGATGGCCAGGCGTATTTGTACTGGGGTAATGGCAGTCTTAAAACTGTTAAATTAAAAGATAATATGGTCGAACTAGATGGACCTATTCAATATGATAATCCCAAGAATTTCATAGAAGGCCCGTGGGTCTACAAAAGAAAAGGAATTTATTATTTGGTCTATGCGAGCAAGGGAGAAGAGCGGGAAAGAATTGAATATGCAACCTCAGATAGTCCGGTAGGCCCCTGGGAGTATCAGGGAATATTAGCAGATAGCGCTCCGAATAGTTTCACCATTCATCCGGGGATTATTGAGTACAAAGGGAAAGACTATTTCTTTTACCATAACGGAGTGTTGCCAACAGGTGGAAGTTACCGCCGCTCTGTTGCGGTAGACTATATGCATTACAATGAAGACGGTACTATTCAGAAAGTAGAACAAACTGAAGAAGGAGTAGAAGCTATAGAATAGATTTAATTTTCTTCCGAAGAAATGATTTTCATTATCAGCCGTATTGTGTCAATAAAACAAAACTCTAATTTTAAATACCCTGAATGATAGAGAAGAAAATAAATAGAAGGGGAGAAGTCATTAAAACCAGTTTTCTGCTTTCTTTGATGCTCCTGGCTTCAAGTGCGTTTTCCCAGAAACTTAGCTTAAGCTCCCCAAACGAACAAGTAATTGTGAGGTTGTGGAATGAGGAGCAGGCGGAGTTGGGGGAATGGTATCTTGAAGTTAACTATGAGACAAATGGGGAGGTTAAAACAGTAATTCCTAAAATTGATTTAGGGTTAGTACGTAGTGATCAGGATTTTTCAAAGGATCTGAAATTTTT
This sequence comes from Salinimicrobium profundisediminis, assembly GCF_026241755.1. Lineage (GTDB taxonomy): Bacteria > Bacteroidota > Bacteroidia > Flavobacteriales > Flavobacteriaceae > Salinimicrobium > Salinimicrobium profundisediminis. The sequence goes on along the minus strand of NZ_JAPJDA010000001.1, from coordinate 157,795 downwards.
AAGATCCGGGAGGAAAAAGCAAATTAATGATGATTATGTTACCCTACACGGTAAAAGGTTACATCGAGCCAACTCGGCTAACGAAGTAGTTGTTTTCTTCGAGCGGCCTGATAGAACAAAAATGAATTTGATCCTTCGGGCCTATAACGACGGCCTGGTTTTTCGCTATGAATTTCCTGAAAAGCAGCAAGCTTCATTTGTAATAGAAGATGAAATGACCGCCTATACTATTCCCGACAGTTCCAGGCGCTGGCTTCAAAAATTCAATCCGGCGAATGAAGGTTATTACCGGGAAATGAAAGATGCAAGGGAGCAGAAAGACTGGGCTTATCCTGCTCTTTTTCAGGCGCCAGACAGCACTTACTTTTATTTAATTCATGAAGCTGACTTAATGAGGAGCTATGCAGGGACGAAACTAACTAATTATGAAGAACCTTCTAAGTACAAGCTCACATTTCCTGACGCCTGGAATGGCAGAGAACAGGGAGAATCCCAACCTACAATAAACCTGCCCTGGAAATCTCCATGGAGACTTATAATAATTGGCGGACTGGATGATATTGTTTCCTCAACGCTTGTAGACGATGTTTCTACACCATCTTTAGTCGAAAATACTGAATGGATAAAACCCGGACTGGTATCCTGGAATTATTGGTCTAATAACCATGGAACAAAAGATTACCAGGTGGTGCGCAAATTCACCGATTTGGCAGTAGAAATGAATTGGCCTTATACCTTACTTGATTGGGAGTGGGATGCTATGGAGAATGGCGGCGACTTAGATGATGCCCTGGAATATATACATTCAAAGGGAGTAAAACCTTTAATATGGTATAATTCGGGTGGTGATCATACCTGGGTAGAAGCCACGCCAAAAGACAGGATGTTGACTCATGAAAACAGGGTGGAGGAGTTTGCCAAACTTAAAAAGATGGGAATTGTTGGGGTAAAGGTTGATTTTTTTGAAAGTGAAAAACAGGATATGATCAACTATTATATGGATATTCTGGAAGATGCAGCAGATTTTGAAATGATGGTTTTATTTCATGGGAGCCTCGTACCACGGGGCTGGGGCAGGACTTATCCTCATCTCATGACCTATGAAGGAGTTCGTGGTGCCGAATGGTACAACAACGTGCCCGATTTCACTTATGAAGCTCCGGTACATAATACTATCCTGCCGTTCACAAGAAATGTTGTTGGTTCTATGGATTACACTCCGGTAACTTTCACTAACTCTCAATATCCTCATATAACTTCTTATGGACATGAATTGGCCCTGGGAGTGCTTTTTGAATCTGCCTTGCAACACATGGCCGACAGACCAGAAGGATATAATTCCCTCCCGACTGCAATCATAACTTTTCTAATGGATTTACCGGTCACCTGGGATGATACACAATTATTGGATGGGTATCCCGGACAGGGAGTAACCATGGCCCGTAAAAAAGAGGACACCTGGTACATAGCCGGAATCAATGGAGAAGAAAAGGTAAAGAACCAGGTTTTAAATTTTAATTTTTTACCTGAAAATAAAAAGTACAGGCTAAGCTTATTTGCAGATGGAGATCATGATAAAGAATTTTCTATCAGTCACCAGGTAGTAGATAAAACCAGTTCCATAAAAGTAGAACTCTTGCGCCGTGGTGGGTTTGCAGGATATTTGTCTCCCATAGAAAAATAGGGGGTGATGAATTTAAATTTATTTTAAATAAAACATTTAAGAATTATGATTGCAAATAGAACAGTTTTGAGTCTCATCCTGTTATTGGTTTATTATCATGGAATTTCTCAAAACCCCATTGTTCAGACCAATTATACTGCAGATCCTGCTCCTATGGTCTATAATGGGAAAGTATATTTATATACCTCCCACGATGAAGCCGGGTCTACCTGGTTCACTATGAATGATTGGCGGTTATACACTACAGAAGATATGGTGAATTGGACAGACCATGGGACGATACTGGCCTATGATGATTTTGACTGGGCTAAACAGAATGCCTGGGCACCCCAGGCCAAAGAGAGGCATGGTAAGTTTTATATATACGTGCCTATAACTGCCAGGAATGGAAGGAATGGAATTGGTGTAGCGGTAGCCGATAGTCCGTACGGCCCATTCCTGGATCCTTTGGGAAAACCCTTGATCAGCAATAGCAATGCAGATATAGATCCCTCTGTATTTATTGACGACGATGGTCAGGCTTATCTTTTCTGGGGAAATCCTGAATGCTATTATGTAAAGCTTAATGAAGATATGATTAACTATGATGGAGAAATTAAAAAGATCCCTAATACAATTGAAGCATTTGGAAAACGGGAGGGTGAAGAAAATCCTCAACGACCCACTACTTATGAAGAAGGTCCGTGGTTATACAAAAGGAACAATATCTACTACCTGTTTTTTGCCGCCGGACCTCTACCCGAGCATATTGGCTATTCTACAAGCAACAGTATCACAGGTCCCTATAAATATCAGGGAGTGGTGATGCCACGGGAAGGAGGCGCCTTCACAAATCACCCCGGAGTCATTGACTATAAAGGTAAAACCTATTTTTTTTATCACAATGGAGCCCTCCCCGGAGGAGGTGGCTTTACCCGTTCTGTAGCCGTGGAGGAATTGAAATTCAATGAAGACGGATCGATCCAGCAATTACAAATGACAAAAGGTATAGAGGAACCCCTAAAACCCTTGAACCCTTACATAAAAAATGAAGCAGAGACCATTGCCTGGTCCGAAGGCTTAAAATCAAGAGAGAATGATATTGTTGGGAACTTTATTGTGTCCACTCGCAACAATGCCTTTTCTAGCGTTAAAAAAGTAGATTTTAGAGAGCAGGGTGCTTCTCAATTTACAGCCAGGGTGGGAACAACTCACAACGGCAATGTAAGTATGGAGGTGAGAATTGGCGCAGTAGACGGACCACTCATTGGAAGTCTTGAAGTTCCATTAACCGGAGGTAGTGATAGGTGGGAATTGGTGACTGTAGATGTGGAAGAAGTAACCGGGATCCATGATATTTATTTTGTGTTCCGGGGAAAGGCTCAAAGTGAGATCCTCTTTTTTGATTACTGGAAATTTGAAAAATAAATTAAGAATAGATACGTAAGGAAATAACAATAAAAATATTTAAAATGAAAAAAAATCAACCGTTCTTAATCACCATTCTCTTAGCCCTTTTTGTCTTTACCGGCTGTAGTGCGCAGAAAAATGTACCTGTATTTTCCAAAGCGGTTTATGAAGGGAATGATGATGTGTATAATGAGAATCCTTTGGAGGAGGATGAATTCTATAATCCTATTTTACAGGGAATGTATCCAGATCCGGCAATTGCCCGAAAAGGAGATGATTACTATTTAGTTTCCTCATCCTTTGCTGTTTTTCCGGGGGTGCCAATCTTCCATTCAAATGACCTGGTGAACTGGACGCAAATTGGCCACGTTCTGGATAGAAAAACACAGTTAAAAGTATTTGATACAGGTATAAGTGCGGGAATTTATGCTCCGGATATTCGGTATAACCCTCACAATGATACGTTTTATATGATCACCACCCAGTTTGCCGGTGGTTTTGGAAACATTGTGGTTAAAACCAAAGATCCTATGCAAGGTTGGAGCGATCCGTACAAATTGAACTTTCAGGGTATAGATCCGGCGATCTTTTTTGATGACGACGGGAAGGCCTATGTAGTCCATAATGATGCTCCAAACCAGGGAGAAGAACTATACCAGGGGCATCGCGTGATTAAAATTTGGGAATATGATCTGGAAAAAGATCAGGTGATTGAGGGAACTGATAAGATAATTGTAGATGGAGGAGTCGATCTTGCAGATAAACCCATCTGGATTGAAGCTCCTCATATCTATAAAAAAGATGGTCTTTATTATCTAATGTGTGCCGAAGGTGGTACAGGAGGTTGGCATAGTGAGGTGATATTTGTAAGTGATAAGCCAATGGGACCTTATGAGCCTGCACCCTCAAATCCAATCCTAACACAAAGATATCTTTCGCAAAACCGGGATTACAAAGTAGACTGGGCTGGACATGCCGATTTGGTTGAAGGACCCGACGGTGAATACTGGGGGGTATTTTTAGCAATACGCCCAAATGAAAAAGGTAGGGTAAATACCGGAAGAGAAACTTTTATTTTACCGGTAGACTGGTCTGGAAAGTTTCCTGTTTTTATAAATGGTCTTGTTCCCATGGAACCAAAACTTAAAATGCCCGAAGGTGTTGAAAATAAAACCGGAGAAGGTGATTATTTCCCTAATGGAAACTTTACTTATACCGAGGATTTTAGTTCTGATAAATTAGATTACCGTTGGGTTGGATTAAGAGGGCCTCGTGAAGATTTCATTAAGTTCACCAAAAAAGGTCTTCAAATTAACCCTTTTGAAACCAATATAAAGGAAGTTAAACCTACCTCTACACTTTTTCATCGTCAACAGCACAAAGATTTTTCCTTTACTGCTACTATGAGTTACAAGCCAAAGTCTGAAAAAGATTTAGCCGGTATCACAGCTGTTCAAAGTGAAAAATTTAATTATGTATTTGGTGTAACCAGGAAAGACAACAAATATTATTTAGTGTTGGAGAGGACTGAAAAAGGTTCTTCCAAAATACTGGCCAGTAAGGAAATTGAATATAAAGATGAGGTTCAGCTGAGAGTAGAAGCAGAAGAAGATGACTATCAGTTCAGTTATGCTTTGAAAGGAGAAGATTTTCAGAATTTAGGTGGTACTGTGTCCGGAGATATTCTGTCCACTAATGTTGCCGGAGGTTTTACCGGGGCATTATTAGGCTTGTATGCAACATCTGCTAATGATGCAATACCTGAGTAATAATAAAAATGTAATAAGATATTGCTTCGCAGTATTAGCCTTCAATTATTAGAATATTGCGCTACAAGTTTCTCACAGGGCAAGGTTGCTCAGTGCATTTTAAAGTAATTAAATTTAGATATGAAGATCTGTTCTAGTTTTTTTATTGGTCTCCTGGCATGTTGGGGAGTTGTAGCGCAATCATTTCAAGAAACTGAAGGTGGGATATCTGCAACTATTGACTCGATTGAGGTTGAGATACAATTTTTTAAGCCCGACTTGGTTCGGGTAATTAAATACCCTGAGGGATCTTCCTATAAAAAAGAAAGTCTTTCAGTAATTATGGATCCGGAAGATGTAAGCTTCAATACAAGGGAAAAGGGTGATTATGTTTCTTTAAGCTCAAAAGATCTTGAGGTGCTACTAGATCTTAGAAATGGGAATATTACCTTTAAAAGATTAGGGGGGCGGGTGCTCCTGCAGGAGATTAGTGCCTCATTCGTGAAATTCAATGATGCCGGGGAGGATACTTACAGCGTTTCACAATCTTTTAAGTTAGATCCAGAGGAAGCTATATACGGACTTGGAATCCTTCAGAATGGAAAAATGTCACAGAGAAATCAGGAAGTTAAAATGATACAGGGTAACACCTGGGATTTCGTGCCTTTTTTTCAATCGGTTAAAGGATATGGGTTGTTCTGGGATAATTATTCACCTACTACTTTCAGGGATAATATTGAAAGGACCCAATTTGAATCCGAGGTTGGAGATGGGATTGACTACTATTTTATGGACGGAGGAAATTCTGATGGGGTAATCGCAAATATGCGACATCTTACGGGAGAAGTGCCTATGTTTCCATTATGGACATTCGGGTATTGGCAGAGTAAAGAACGATATAAGAGCCAGGAAGAAACAGTTGGGGTAGTCAAAAAATATCGGGAATTAAATGTTCCTTTAGATGGTATTATCCAGGACTGGCAGTATTGGGGAGACAACTATCATTGGAATGCTATGGAATTTTTAAATCCCAATTTTCCTGAGCCACAGAAGATGATTGATCAAATTCATGATCTTAATGCTCATATCATTATTTCCATATGGTCATCTTTTGGTCCTGAGACCCAACCCTATAAAGATTTAAAAGCAGGTAATGATCTTCTTGAATTTCAAACCTGGCCTTTATCAGGAAAAGATACATGGCCACCAGATATGAATTATCCATCTGGCGTAAGGGTGTATGATGCTTACAATCCAGAGGCAAGAGATATTTACTGGAAATATTTAAGGAAGGGTCTTTATTCCCTGGGAATCGATGGATGGTGGATGGATTCAACAGAGCCCGATCATCTTGAATTTAAACCTGAGGATCTGGATATTCAGACTCATTTAGGCTCTTTTAGAAAGGTTCGTAATGCTTATCCCGTGTTAAGTGTGGGAGGAGTTTATAAAAATCAGAGACAAGAAACTTCAGATAAAAGAGTTTTTATTTTGACACGTTCAGCTTTCGCCGGACAACAGCGGTATGGGGCCAACACATGGTCTGGAGATGTTACTGCTTCATGGGATGCCCTGGGGGAACAAATTCCGGCCGGCTTAAACTTTTCACTTACAGGAATACCTTATTGGAATACTGATATTGGAGGTTTCTTCCTTAGTAAATTCAAGGACAAGCTCGAGGATCCTGAATATCGGGAATTATATGCCCGGTGGCTCCAGTTTGCAGCCTTTACTCCAATGATGCGTTCCCATGGTGCAGATGCACCAAGAGAGATCTATCAGTTTGGAAAAAAGGGGGATGACATCTACGATGCATTAGAAAAGTTTATAAACCTGCGTTATAGCCTACTGCCTTACATTTATTCTTCTGCCTGGGATATTACTCATAATAATTCAAGTATGATGCGGGCTTTAGTAATGGATTTTCTTGGTGACAGTAAGGTGCATGATTTAAACGATCAATATATGTTTGGAAAATCCATTCTTGTAGCCCCGGTCACGAGATCCATGTACACAGTAAACAAATCAGAAAATTTTGGAGAAGTGAAGTCAAAGGACATTTACCTTCCTGCTGGTGCCATTTGGTACGACTACTGGGACGAAAGAAAGTTCAATGGAGGAAAACGTATCGAAAAGGAAACACCAATAGATGTTATGCCACTATATGTTCGTGCAGGTTCCATCCTTCCTATAGGACCAAAAGTGCAATATGCTACTCAACATGACTGGAATAATCTGGAAGTTAAAGTATATCCGGGCGCAAATGGTGAATTTATATTATATGAGGATGAAAATGATAATTACAATTATGAAGATGGTGCCTATTCTGAAATAAAGTTTGAATGGAAGGATGAACAAAAACAGTTAATAATTCATCCCCGTAAAGGTGAATTTGAGGGCATGCTGAAGGAGAGAGTTTTTAATATTAAATTGGTGGGAGAAAAACAGGGATCTACCTCAAAAAATATTAAGTATCATGGTGAAAAACTTCAGGTGGATCTTTAAAGCTCAATGTGTTGTGTACAAAAATAAAATGTAGTACACCTGAAGAGAAGCTTATATGAGATATATACTCCAATAAATTTGATTGGAAATTTTGGGATAAAGACATATTAATTCAGCTCTGAAATATTTGAGAAGTGACTTTTGAGTAGTAAAAAATTAAACAGTAAATCATGAAAAAAATTAGTAGCCTATTTATTTTTCTTTTTATGTGCCAGTCGGTGGTATTTGCACAGGAAACGAAGATTACCGTACGTGAAGACCAAAATGCCCCAAAGATCAGCAAGCACATTTATGGTCATTTTGCTGAACATCTCGGTCGCTCTATCTACGACGGATTTTATGTTGGGGACACCAGCGCAATTCCAAATAAAGAAGGAGTTAGGACAGATATTATTAAAGCCCTAAAGGAAATCCAAATCCCGAACCTCAGGTGGCCCGGTGGCTGTTTTGCAGATACTTATCAGTGGAAGGATGGAATTGGTCCACAAGAAGAAAGGCCAACCATGGTAAACTCCTGGTGGGGTGGGGTAACCGAAGACAACAGCTTTGGAACCCATAACTTTTTAAATCTGTGTGAAGAATTGGGAGCCGAGCCTTTTATATCAGGAAATGTTGGTAGCGGAACAGTAAAGGATTTCGCCGACTGGGTACAGTATACCAACCATCCTGCAGGTAGCCCTATGGCTAAACTGAGAAAGGAAAACGGAAGGGAAGAACCCTGGAATGTGAAATTTTGGGGAATTGGAAATGAGATGTGGGGCTGCGGCGGTAATATGACCGCTGAATATTACGCTAATATATATAAGCAGTACGCTACTTTTATGAACGCCTCAGAAAATAATGAAAATCTTTATAGAATTGCAGCAGGGGCCACAGGTGATGATTATCATTGGACCGAGGTCTTAATGCGGGAGGTGCCAAAATCCCTTATTGAAGCAGTAGGATTGCATCATTATGCTGTAATTGATTGGAAAGCGAAAGGACCTTCCACAAATTATACTGAAGATATCTATTTTAAGAGTATGAAGGAAGCTCTTAAAATGGATGAGTTTGTGGCCGGGCATATAGAGGTTATGGAAAAATATGATCCTGAAAATGAAATAGACTTAGCAGTAGACGAGTGGGGTGGCTGGTACGAAGTAGAAGAAGGTACCAATCCGGGATTCCTTTATCAGCAGAACACCATGCGAGATGCAATGATTGCAGGGGCAACTTTGAATATCTTCAATAATCATAGTGAGAGGGTAAAAATGGCCAATATCGCCCAGACTGTGAATGTTTTGCAGGCACAAATACTTACCGAAGGGGAGAAAATGATCCTTACCCCCACTTATCATGTTTTCAAAATGTATACAGTGCACCACGATGCTAAGTTGCTTCCGGTGGCTTTTGATTCTCCTGAGTACACTTTCAACGGGGAATCTTTACCGGCCATTTCTGTTTCGGCTTCTAAAAGTGAGGCGGGAAGCACGAACATTTCTCTCGTCAATATAGATGCCCAAAAGGAACATAAGGTTGAAATTGATCTGGAAGGTATGGATGTGAAGAAAATGCAGGGACAAATCCTTCGATCAGGAAAAATCCAGGATCATAATACTTTTGATGACCCTGATAAAATTACTATTAAGGATTTTAAAGATTTCAACCTGAAAAATGGCAAACTATCAATGGTCTTACCTCCTTTCTCAGTTGTAGTGCTTTCCTCAAAAAAATAATTTAACAATCTAAAAACCTGCGTTGATGATTAAAGATCACAAGCACCACATTCTTTTCAATTTGCTTCTAATAGCTTTTGCTTTTGGACCTAATGTCTGGGCTCAAAGTAAGAGCGACATTAAATTTTTTAAGCTTCAGGACGTAGAGCTGGGAGAAGGGTCTTTTAAACAGGCAATGCTTACAGATCTCAACTACATTCTCGAATTGGAGCCAGATAAATTATTGGCGCCCTTTTTACGGGAAGCGGGCTTGGAACCAAAGACTACAAGCTATACCAATTGGGAAAATTCCGGGTTGGATGGTCACATTGGAGGCCATTATCTTACTGCCCTGGCACAAATGTATGCATCTGCAGGTAGTGAAGAGGCATATGAAAGATTAGAATATATGCTTGCTGAACTCAAACGTGCGCAGGACGCTTACGGCACCGGTTATATTGGAGGTGTTCCGGGAAGTAAAGAGTTATGGGCAGAAATAAGATCTGGTGAACTCAAGCCGGCTAGTTTTAGTCTGAATAACAGGTGGGTGCCTCTTTATAACATCCATAAAACCTACGCAGGATTACTCGATGCATATCAACATACAGGAAATCCTTTGGCTAAGGAAATGCTCATCGATTTTACCGACTGGATGATCGATCTTACTGCAAACCTTTCAAATGAACAGATCCAGTCCCTTCTTATCTCCGAACATGGTGGATTAAATGAGGTCTTTGCAGATGTGGCTAAATTGACAGGGGAGGAAAAATACCTGGAACTGGCCAGGCAATTTTCTCAGAAGGCATTGCTTGATCCTTTAAGTCAGGAGAATGATGTCTTAAACGGGATGCATGCAAACACGCAGATCCCCAAGGTTATTGGGTTCGAAACAGTTGCTGCAATATCAGGTGATGAAAATTACCATGAGGCCGCTAAATATTTTTGGGAGAATGTTGTAGAAGAGCGCTCTGTTGCTATTGGAGGGAATAGTGTAAGGGAACATTTTCATCCAACTACCGATTTTGCTTCAATGATTACCGACGTACAGGGACCCGAAACCTGTAATACTTACAACATGCTCAAATTGAGCAAAAAGCTCTTCCAGGCAGAAGGTTTGGAGAAATATTTAGATTATTACGAGGAAGGTCTGTATAATCACATTTTGTCGTCTCAACATCCCGAAAAAGGAGGGTTTGTCTATTTCACCCCTATGCGTCCGGGACACTACCGGGTGTATTCTCAGCCGGAAACCAGTTTCTGGTGTTGCGTAGGCTCTGGTATTGAAAACCATGGCAAGTACAATGAATTCATATATGCCTATTCTGAAAATGAGCTTTATGTGAATCTATTTATTCCTTCTACTCTCAATTGGGAGGAGAAGGATTTTTCATTAACTCAGAGAACCAATTTTCCTGAAGAAGAGTCCACATCATTTCTCATCGAGACTAAAGATCCTAAGGAATTAAACTTAAAAATAAGATATCCACGCTGGATTTCGCAGGGGGAGTTCAACGTTGAAGTAAATGGAAAACCGTTTGAGGTGAATACAACTTCCGGGAATTACTTCAGCATTAAAAGAAAATGGAAAGATGGTGACAGGGTCGATGTGAAGTTGCCCATGCATCTTACTTCTGAAAGACTTCCCGATGGTTCAGATTACAAGGCTTTAAAATACGGCCCCATTGTATTGGCAGCTAAAACAGGCGATCAGGATATGGATGGACTTTTTGCCGATGATAGTAGGGGAGGTCATATTGCAGCCGGGGAGATCATTCCGCTTTCAGAAGTGCCTTATTTTATTTCAGATGAAACTGAAAAGGTTGAAACCCTGGTGAAGAAAGTGCCTGGTAAAAAACTGACATTTTCGGCGTCAGAGGTTTTATATCCTAATCAATTTAAAGACCTGGAGTTCATACCATTTTACAAGCTCCATGACTCCCGGTATGCCATTTATCTTCCTCTGGAAACTACTGAAGGGGTGGAGAAGATAAGGAAGGAACTGGAGAAAAAGGAGGAGGAAGAAAAGATGTTGGCGGCCTTAACCATTGACAGGGTCGCTCCCGGCGAACAACAACCGGAGGCCGATCATTTTATAGAAAGCCAGAATTCAAACATCGGCACGCATCGGGATAGGCACTGGAGAGATGCAGAAGGCTGGTTCAGTTATAACCTGGTCGATAAGGAGAAACAGGCACGAAAACTTAGGATCACTTACTTTGGAGGAGATGAAGGGCGCAATTTTAAAATCTTCATTAATGACGAACTCATTTCCGAAGAAAGTTTTTATGGCCTGGAGGGAAACAGGTTCTTTGAAAAGGATTATAAACTTCCTGCCGGAGTGGTAAAAAATAGCGATGGTATCTTAAAGCTGAGATTTGAAGCAGTCCCAGGTTCTCGTACTGCAGGAATTTACGATGTTAGATTATTAAAGGATAAAGAACAGGACTAACCCGAAAAGTAGAATATTAATAGAGTTTTTAAGTCGGGAGTACGAAGATTTTTCTGGCAAGATTGTTAAATTTAAAATTTTGTTAATTATTTATAAGTGTTTTAATGACACTTAATCAAAAAGAAACTTATATTTGAGTATCTGTTTTAAGCAATTACTATTAAGATGAAGAATTATGTTATAGGCCTTGATTATGGAACCGACTCGGTGAGAGCTGTTTTGGTGGACTCCGAAAACGGGAAGGAACTGGCCTCAGATACTTATTATTACCCACGATGGAAGGAGCAGAAATACTGTAACGCAGCGATAAATCAATTCCGGCAACACCCTTTAGATCATATTGAAGGTCTTGAAAAAACCATTAAAGGAGTTGTAGAAAAAAGTGGAATTGATGGCCAGGCTGTAAAAGGGATCTGCATAGACACCACTGGCTCATCCCCAATTGCAGTTACTAAAGAAGGAACTCCATTGGCACTTGTGCAGGGTTTTGAAGAGAACCCCAATGCTATGATGGTGTTGTGGAAAGACCATACTGCCATTAAGGAAGCTAATGAGATCAATGAGCTGGCAGAGAATTGGGGAGGAGAGAATTATACCAAATACGAAGGAGGAATTTATTCCTCCGAATGGTTTTGGGCGAAGATCACCCACGTCATCAGGGAAGATGAAAAGGTTAAAAATGCAGCTTATTCCTGGATGGAGCATTGTGATCTTATGACCTTTATGCTCATTGAAGATCAGGATTTGCAGTCATTCAAACGAAGCCGCTGTGCTGCCGGGCATAAAGCTATGTGGCACGAAAGCTGGGGCGGACTTCCTTCCGAAGATTTCCTCAACAGGCTGGACCCTTATTTAGGTGAGCTTCGCGGAAGATTATACAACGAGACCTACACCTCCGATGAGGTTGCCGGGAACTTAAGTGCCAAATGGGCTCAAAAATTAGGATTAAGTACAGATTGTGTTATTGCAGTAGGGGTTTTTGATGCACACTCTGGCGCTGTAGGTGCTAAGATCGATAAACACACTTTAGTTCGGGTAATGGGAACCTCCACCTGCGACATTATTATATCTTCCAAAGAAAACGTTGGAGATAAAACTGTAAAAGGAATTTGTGGGCAGGTAGACGGTTCGGTAATTCCGCAGATGATAGGTCTCGAAGCAGGGCAGTCCGCTTTTGGAGATGTGCTGGCGTGGTTCAAGGATGTACTTTCCTGGCCCCTGGATAATCTTATTTATAATTCGGATATACTTTCTGAAGAACAAAAAGAGCAACTAAAGGCAGAAGCCGAAAAGAACTTCATCAGGAAACTTTCTGAAGAGGCAGAGAAAATTGACATTTTTGAGAGCCTGCCAATCGCCCTGGATTGGATCAACGGCCGAAGAACCCCCGATGCCAATCAGGAGTTGAAAAGTGCCATTTCCAACCTGTCTTTAGGATCTAAAGCCCCCCATATTTTTAAAGCTTTGATCAATGCAATTTGCTTTGGTTCTAAAGAGATCGTGAACCGTTTTGAAGAAGAAGGTGTGAAGATCAATAGCGTGATAGGAATTGGAGGAGTGGCCCGAAAATCCCCTTTTATCATGCAAACCCTGGCAAATGTGCTAAATATGCCTATTAAAGTAGCAGCTTCAGATGAAGCACCTGCCCTTGGGGCGGCCATTTATGCAGCTGTTGCTGCAGGTCTTTATCCAAACGTGATCGAAGCCAGTAAAACCCTGGGCAGTGATTTTGAAGCAGAATATCTTCCGAAGAAAGAGGAGGTGAAAATCTATGCCCAATTAATGCAGGAGTACAAAGAATTGGGCGCCTTTGCCGAAAAAAGTGCAACCAGAAAAATAAACCAACAATGAGTTCTATTTATCAGGAATTGAAACAGGAATGTTATGAGGCCAATATGCAGCTCAATGCATTGAATCTCGTGATCTATACCTTCGGAAATGTGAGTGCCGTAGACCGCGAAAAAGGTGTTTTTGCGATTAAACCCAGCGGCGTGCCCTATGAAGATCTAAAACCTGAAGATATTGTGATCCTCGATTTTGATAACAATGTCCTTGAGGGGGAAATGAGGCCTTCTTCAGACACTAAAACTCACGCTTTCTTATATAAGAACTGGAAGGAAATTGGCGGAGTGGCACACACCCACGCAACCTACTCGGTAGCATGGGCGCAGGCGCAAAGAGATGTTCCAATCTTTGGAACTACTCACGCCGACCATCTAACCACCGATATTCCCTGTGCTCCGCCAATGCGGGATGATCTCATTGAAGGGAATTATGAACACAATACCGGGATACAGATCCTGGACTGCTTCAGGGATAAAAACCTGTCTTATGAAGAAGTTCAAATGGTGCTTATAGGAAACCACGGACCATTTACCTGGGGCAAGAATGCAGCCAAAGCGGTGTACAACAGCAAGGTTTTGGAAGAGGTGTCAAAAATGGCATTTTTGACCCTTCAGATAAATCCCGAAGCCCCCAGGCTAAAGGATTCACTTATTAAAAAACACTACGAACGTAAACATGGCAAAAATGCCTATTACGGTCAGAAATAATTAAACGAATCAGACCTCACAGGTTTTTAAAACCTGTGAGGTCTTTTTAATGAAATATAAAAAACCCCTAATTCAGAATAAATGATCAGTACAGAAGAAAAGGAAATTTGGTTTGTAACCGGGAGTCAGCACCTTTACGGGGAAGAAACTCTTAACCAGGTCGCAAAGAATTCCGCAGCCATAGTTGATGGGTTTAATGGATCAAATAAGATCCCATTAAAAATTGTCCACAAAGAGACGGTAAAGACGCCCGATGAGATCACAGACCTTCTCCAGCTGGCCAACAGCGAGAAAAAATGTATTGGTATCATCACCTGGATGCACACTTTTTCCCCCGCCAAAATGTGGATTAGAGGCCTTAGTATTCTCAAGAAACCTATTTGCCACCTTCATACACAATTCAACGCCGAGATTCCCTGGGGAAAGATCGATATGGATTTCATGAACCTGAACCAGTCTGCACACGGAGACCGGGAATTCGGTTTTATGATGTCCAGAATGCGCAAAAAGAGAAAGGTGATCGTAGGTCACTGGCAGGAAGAGCGCGTACAGCAAAAGATTGGCAATTGGTGCAGAGTGGTGCTGGGTTGGGACGAGCTGCAGAACCTTAAAGTGGCTCGAATTGGTGACAATATGCGCGAGGTTGCTGTAACTGAAGGAGATAAAGTGGCAGCCCAGATGAAATTTGGAATGTCTGTAAATGGCTATGATTCTTCGGAAGTTGTGGCGCATATCAACAAGGTTTCAGACGCAGATGTAGACAAGTTGCTGGAGGAGTATGAATCTTCATATAATCTTTCAGAAAAACTTCAGAAGAATGGTGAGAAAAGAGACTCGTTAAAGGAAGCTGCAAAAATTGAACTTGGCCTTCGTTCATTTCTAGAAGAAGGCGGTTTTAAAGCTTTTACCGATACTTTTGAAAATCTCGGAGAACTGAAACAATTACCGGGAATTGCCGTACAACGTTTAATGGCCGATGGTTACGGTTTTGGAGCCGAGGGAGACTGGAAAACAGCTGCGCTTCTGCGAGCCATGAAAGTAATGACCCAAGGTCTTGAGGGCGGAACATCTTTTATGGAAGATTATACCTATCATTTTAGTCCGCAGAAATCTTATGTTCTGGGGTCGCATATGCTCGAGATCTGTCCCACTATTGCCGATGCTAAACCTTCATGTGAAGTACATCCGCTGGGAATTGGAGGGAAAGAAGATCCGGTTAGGCTGGTATTCAATTCCCCTGAAGGCCCTGCACTCAATGCTTCCTTGATCGATTTAGGTAATAGATTCAGATTAATAGTAAATGAAGTGGAGGCCGTAAAACCTGAAGCAGACCTGCCAAATTTACCTGTCGCACGGGTGCTTTGGGATCCAAAACCAGATCTAGACATTGCTGCAACCTCCTGGATACTTGCCGGGGGCGCTCATCATACTGTTTACACTCAGGCGCTGACTACAGAATTTCTGGAAGATTTTGCCGACATCGCCGGCATTGAATTACTGGTGATAGATGAAAAAACAAATGTTCGGGAATTCAAAGATAAAATCAACGCTAACGAAGTTTATTATCACCTGTTTCAACACGGGATGTAGAACCAAACCAACTCATTATGAATACTGTAAAAAGAAGTTTTTTAAACTGTGGGTTATTGATATTAGCCCTTGCATTCGTGCAGTGCAAAAATGAAAATAAAGAAACTCAAACTTTAGATGAAGATGCTACTAAGGTAGATCAGGAAGTTTTGAAAGAGGATTTTGGCACAACACCCGATGGTGAGCAGGTTGAACAATACACCCTTAGGAATGAAAACGGAATGGAAGTGAATATCATCACCTATGGGGGGCGAATCACTTCTCTAACGGCGCCAGATGCAGAAGGAAATTATGAAGATGTTGTACTGGGATTTAATTCGCTGGAACAATATCTTGAAGATAATCCCTTTTTTGGAGCTTTAATTGGCCGCTTTGGTAACAGGATCGCAAATGGAAAGTTCTCCCTTGATGGTGAGGAATACACACTTGCACAAAATGACGGACAAAATCATTTACACGGTGGGGAAAAAGGCTTTGATAAAGTAATATGGACCGTAGAAGAGGCGGGTCCCAGGATGCTTAAGCTGTCTTACGTGAGTGAGGATATGGAAGAAGGCTACCCTGGTAAGCTTGAGACTATTGTTACCTATACTTTGAATGATGATAATTCTCTCGATGTGGACTATGAAGCAACTACCGATAAAAAAACGGTGGTTAATTTAACTCAACATGCGTATTTCAACCTATCAGGAGATTTTTCTGAATCTATTCTTGATCATGAAATCAAGATCAATGCAGACCAGTATTTACCTGTTACTGAAAATTTAATCCCTACAGGAGAACTACAGGATGTTGCAAACACAGCTTTTGATTTTAGAGAGCCGAAAGAAGCAGGAAAAGATATAGAAGCAAGCAATGAGCAGCTTCAAAGAGCCGGAGGTTATGATCACAACTGGGTACTGAATGAGCAGGATAGCGGGATGCGTTTTGCTGCTTCTGCATACCATCCGGCAAGTGGTCGTTTTATGGAGGTACACACCACCGAACCCGGAATCCAGTTTTACTCAGGAAACTTCCTGGATGGAACTTTACCGCTTCAGTATGGGGAAGGGAATTATGAAAAAAGGAGTGGCTTTTGTCTGGAAACACAACACTATCCAGATTCGCCAAATCAGGAAAATTTTCCGTCGGTAATCCTTGAACCGGGAGATACATATACTTCAAAAACTTCCTTTAAATTTTCAGTAAAATAATATGCAGACATTAGATACTTTTGACTGGATTTCGATCGGTATTTATTTTGCTATTCTTTTGGGGATTGCCGTATGGGTAATTCAAAAGAAACAATCTAATACAGAGGATTACTTTTTAGCAGGAAGGAATGTGGGTTGGTTTGTTGTTGGGGCTTCCATTTTTGCATCAAACATAGGTTCTGAACACGTAGTGGGATTGGCAGGGGCCGGTGCCGGAAATAAACTTCCCATGTTGATCTATGAGATCCAGGCCTGGGTGGTACTTATTCTTGGTTGGGTATTCCTCCCTTTCTATGCCCGAAGCGGGGTGTTCACAATGCCCGAATTTCTTGAAAAAAGATTTGATGCAAGGTCTCGTTGGGTGCTGTCTATTTTTTCAATTATAGCATACGTTCTTACTAAAATTTCTGTAACTATTTATGCAGGAGGAATTGTGGTTTCGGCGCTATTGGGAATAGATTTTTGGACAGGAGCCCTTTCTACTGTAATCCTTACGGGTATTTACACAGTACTTGGCGGCATGAGAGCCGTTGTTTACACTGAGACCCTGCAGGCTATCATTCTTGTTCTTGGAGCAGCAGCTTTAACCTTTATCGGTCTCGATAAAGTTGGAGGTTGGGGGAGTATGGTAGACACTGTAGGTCCCGAATATTTTAATATGTGGCGCCCTGCTACAGATCCTGATTTCCCATGGCCTTCATTGTTGATCACAAGTACAATTGTTGGGATTTGGTATTGGTGTACAGATCAATATATCGTTCAAAGAGCTCTTACTGCCCGGAATATTAAAGAGGGTAGGAGAGGAACGATCTTCGGGGCACTTTTAAAACTACTGCCGGTATTTTTATTTCTTATTCCCGGGATTATTGCACTTACTCTTAAAATGAGAGGAGAACTTCACTGGGATAGCCCAGACCAGGCTTTTCCTGTTTTAATGAGTAACCTGTTACCATCTGGTTTAAGAGGATTGGTCGCTGCAGGATTGCTGGCAGCACTAATGAGTTCTCTTGCATCGGTATTTAACTCCTGTTCCACGCTTTTCACTGTGGATATTTACAAGAAGCTTAGGCCTAATACCCCAGAGAAGAAACTGGTAAGAACAGGCCAGATAGCTACCGTTGTAATTGTAATTATCGGAATTATCTGGATACCAATTATGGCTAACATTTCTGGTGTGCTGTATGAATATCTACAAAGTGTACAATCTTATATTGCTCCTCCCATTACCGCAGTTTTTCTCCTTGGAATTTTCTACAAGAGAATTAATGCAACCGGAGCTTTTGTAACTTTAATAACGGGCCTTATTGTTGGTGCGATACGCATTGTTCTTGAGATCATGAAAGACTCACTTGATCCAGACGGTTACCTGTACGTTTTGGGAGGAAGTAATTTCCTTTCCTTTGGAGCATGGTTTTTCCTCTTCTGTATTATCCTAATCGTAGTGGTGAGTCATCTAACTGCTGCTCCACCTGAAGAGAAGACAGATAATCTCACTTTTCAAACGATATCTGAGGAAGAGAAAAAGAACAATAAGAATAGTTACAACTGGAAGGACATTGTTGTATCTGTTATCATTCTAATAATAGTGGCTGCAGTAATGATATTCTTTAGCGGGGAATAATTTTCATGTTTCAAGGAAAAGTGAAGTGGACTGAGAAATTTAAGCCAGGTGAAAGTTAAATGACAGGTGAAACTGAATAATAACAACCATAATATAGATTTTAGATTATTAACCTTAAAACCAATAATTATGACTTATTCACCAATTAAATTTCTCAGGTCTGCCATGTGGACATTTGTCTTTGTCTTTACAGCATCGGGATGGGCCCAGGATGGTACAATTTACCCAATGGAAAATCCCAAAGAACCAAATGCCATTCCGTTAGGAACCGGGGGTGTGGAAGATCAGCCTGCTCAGGAAACATGGTTTCGACAATGGGGCGATCCTATGGCGCGAAATATTACTACTGCAACGCTTACCCCTTTTTTACCCGATCCAGATAAAGCTACAGGTACCACAGTTATTGTGGCTCCCGGAGGCGGATTTAGATGGCTTTCTATGGGAAATGAAGGCTGGGAAGTTGCTGAAGCCCTTGCCGAAAAAGGAATCGCCGCCTTTGTCTTAAAATACCGGCTGAACCCAACTCCCGAATCTCTTGATGACTTTAGTGCCTGGATGAATCGCCCTATGACACCTCCTGCGGAAGCTTCAGGAGATGGGGAACCCGCAGCACGACCTGAGCGTCCGCGATGGAACCTGGACAATCAACTTGAAGATGCCGAGGCGGCTTATGCCATGATCGTTGAACGTGCTGAAGAATGGGGTGTGGATACTACCAATATAGGAATGATTGGCTTCTCGGCCGGTGCAGGTCTTACAATGCATTCTACATTAAATTCAAAAACTATGGATCTTGCTTTCATTGGGCCTGTTTATGGTGGTTTGAACGAAGTGGAGGTGCCGGAAAATGCTCCTCCAATGTTCAACGTAATTGCTGCTGATGATTTTCTCTTTAATGGAGAGTTTGGCTTGATTGAGTCCTGGCATAAAGCCGGAATACCTGTTGAATTCCATCTCTACCAGAACGGAGGGCATGGATTCGGCCTTGGAAATCCTGACCGCACGAGCAATCGCTGGTTTGATGCTTTTATTTACTGGCTTGAAGTAAATAAATTTCTCAAAGCAGGAGCTGAAGATTAAAGAGAGGCAAACCAGAAGTCAATATCTTTTTAAAAGATGTTGCTAACTAAAAGAAAAAGCGCAAGTTGTAAGTTACATTTAAAACTTACTGCTTGCGCTTAATTATTATAAGGTGTTTATCAGTTTTTGAATAGACTTATATATCTAATCTTTGTCTATTACCAGATTTTTAAAAGCTGACCCAAAGATTAAATAACTGGTGTTTCCGCCAATCGTACCCTCGTTTTGTCCCCACAGGAATGGCCAGTCGTCATAGTTTTCAAAATGGTCTGGTTTTCTAAATAAAATACCCGGAGCAACATTGCCGGGTATGAATGAAAAGTCTGCTCTGTTATTGCCATAGAATACTTCCTTGGGACGTGCTGCACCCACTGTTGCCACTAAAGAATAATTGTGATAGGGATGGTTGCCAAATAACCAGTCCGTCGCTTTATACGCATGCTTGTCATCGATAATATCCGGGAAATGTTCATTGGCAAAACTAATGGTAGTACCAAAATTTACTATGAATCCACTCCCTGCCCAGTTACCAAGACCAATAGGTACTCCGTATGGGTTATCGTCTTCAAGCCCGGCAATATATTCATTGTATTTCACCACATATGGTCGTAGCTTTTCCTTATAAGATGCTTCCATGTGCGGTATCCCGTGTAATGCAGTCAGTATTACAAAACTAACATTCCGGTCTAGGGCAGGCCACAAAAGCTCCTGAAATTTATCTTTATATTGTTGCTCTCCTGTTGAGATATAAAGCTGAAGATTAGTTGAAATATCTGCTACAGATGCCCACTCCCTACCCGTACTGTCCTGTGGCTGTTTGGCAAGCAATTCTGTTGCTTCCTTCAGCAGCCTCTTGGACTGAAATAGTGCTCTTTCTGAAAGATCGTCATTATATCCTTTTAGTGCCCGGCTTGCTGCAGCAAACACAGTTGCGGCCCTAAGATCCAGACTTGGATTGCGGCTAGTAAAAGCCCACATATCATCTTTAACTCCGCTCGACTCACCGTCAGCAGCTATTTCGTAAGGGCCAAGTTCGGCATTGTATGGAAGTCCGTCTGTTAATGAGGCGGCGTCACCGAGGTGATGGTAATTATAGAGTACCGAATTGGAAAGGGTCTGCGCCATGTGTCCAATAATTTCAGCCTGCGCCACAAGGTTCAGGGTGCCATGCTCGATGAATTGTAAGATGTCCGGTGTTCCATCTGGGCGATGAAGAACAACATGCCTTGCTTCCTGATCAACAAAAGTCTGGTCGCGTAAGGGTTTAAAAGATTCCCAGGTCTGTACAAAGTTCTGCACCACGCTAATATTGGAGTGCGTCTCGATATCAAAATCTCCTGCGTCAAAAAAACCACCTACGTTCAGTCCCGGGATCAATTCGAGGGCTTCATATTCGGTATCGGTTGTTGGTCCCTGATCATGAAGGTCAAAATGATCGGTATTTGGCGGAGCCTGGAGATATCCATCTTTAAAAGGTTCCCCGTGCCAAACCCTGTATCCTTCCTTTACGAACATATGGTTCATGTGTATTGGAATCCAAATGTCGCTGGTGGCGTCAGTAATTTTATCATAAACGCTTTTGTTAATTATAAAGTTGTTTGTTTTAGTGTCTCCATATTGGATATAATAAATACCCGGAGTGTTAACTGAAGAAAAATCGAATTTCACATAGTGATATTTATAGTAGTCACCCCATGGTTCTATTTTGCCATTAAATACTTCGGTAGTTTTGCCGTTCTCATCTATTTTATGAACAGATGCTTTCTCAAGCGGTTTAGCTTTTTTGTCGAGTTCAATGACTGAAACTTTTTGCTGGGAGGGTAGATATCCAACCTGTGAAAAACCTATATTCGGGTCTCTTACCCACTTGTCAATGGCGTTTGGTTCTACTGTCCAGGTTAAAACTTTACCGGTTTTTCCTGCCGGTAGCAAACTCCGAACCACAAACCAGCCGTTTTGAGCAAGTACCCGGCCGTCAAAAAGCATTAGATCGGCATCCTGCGAAGTGATCTTTACCATGCGTTCGGGTTCATCGGGAGCAAGAAGTAAGGTGCGCCCTGTTTCAAGAGGCAGCACATCGATGAATTCTCCGGTACCTCTGTCGTCGTAAGTTTCATAACCTTTATACTGTTTGAGCTTTTCCGAATTTGGTCTTGTAACAGTGTTACCAACCACGTAACGGGGAAAACGGTTGATACGCTCATCCATTAAGTAGGTTTTAGCCCAGTATTGCGAGGGAAGAAACTCTAGATTGAACCCGACGCTTCCTTCAAGCTCTTTAGGAACTGGTTTGTCCAGGTAAACCGAAATTTCCACACCTTTACCCTTAGCAGTAACCACTACTCTAGATTCAAAATCAAAATCATCATAGCTAAGAACAGACTCAATACTATTAGAAGCACGGTTTACCTTCCGCGTAGGTATACTGGGAACGAGGTCCCACTGCTCAGGAGTATTGGAAAGCCTCACTGCTCCACCTTGAGCTGTTCTTACGCCATGATGAATGAGCTCAATTCCGGCAGTTTTTTCATCATTAAACCCTCCTGTAAAAAGGTTATTGTAAACAAGAACATTGACCCCTTGTGTCTCAAAATACTCCAGGTCATTAAGTTTTAATGTCTGGCTCCATGTCATAGTGGATGCCATTAATAGTAGCACTACAGCCGATAAAATTTTTATTCTACTCATCTCGATTTAAATAAATTTGCACTGAATTGGCAGGTGAAGTGTAAATATAACACAAATCTTTTTTTCCACTATTTTTATGTAGTGCTAAATTGCAATTATACAGGGATTTAGCCTTTTAAAAGAATGCGCTATTTTGCGCGTGAGGAATCTAAATATTAATCCTGAGATTTAACCATCTGACTAAATTAACATCTATTAAAAAAATCACGTGCTCAATAAGAGCATTGAATCAAATTAATGCTCTAACGACAGCAAAATTTAGCAAATCTTATTTTTGAAAAGAGAAGTTCCGGTTTGTAAACCTCTTGTTTTTAATATACAACTTCACCAATGTGTTTTTTGTAGAATTTCCAGGCTTCCCGGGCCACATCTCTTCCCAGTTCCAATCCAGCTATATTATCTGACTGGATATGATATCCTCCCATAACCCTTGAAATTCCTGCCATTTCAGCAGTTTCAGTAAAAGTTGGGAATTTTAAAGTGACAGTATCTCCTAAATGCTCAGGTTCCGTCATCGCGCCTGCAACCAGTGTGGCTTCAGATCCAAACTCATCACTTCCTGTCCACAGTTTTAGAGCTTCAGCACAGCCTCCGCTAATAGTGCTATGACCCGAAACATAGGAAGGAAAAGGAGGGCATAAAAAAGTGTCGGGAGAATAGGGTCTCCATTCGGTGCCGTTTAATTCAGTAAAACCCTTATCTGGTCCGCCCCAGGCTTTTATCTTTTGATCTTTGTAATAATGATGTACCAACGCATTTGGCCTGGCAGAATCATAGAACATTTTTGCATCCCAGGAAGCAATAAAAGCATCCATCGCGACCACCTGAACATAGAAATACATTTTTACATCCTCATCAAGGCTATTATTATCCCGAAGGGAAACCTCCTGAGCAAACTTTAGCCAATGCCCCGCCTGCTGAACAGATTGTGGCCCATCCCTCATAAACTCTACTAATGCTTTATCGTGATCTGTGAGGTTTGCCTGCAAATCAATCACCTCTTTCACCTCTTTTTCCAATTGTTCTGAACCTATTAATGGTGGAGGACCGGGGCGAAACTGGTCGGCCGATTGTAAGGCAATAGGTTTGACTTTATTCCAGAAAGGTGTTAAACATCCCGGAGCAAACTTTCCATCTTTACCATCTGAAAAGTACTTGGGCTGCCACCTGTTGAGGTCAACGTTTTCATCTGGAGAATTCACGGGTTTGTAATTGACATAATCAAAATAAGCCCTCCCGTTTGAGCCGGTTTCTTCTCCATATTGGTTAGAGCCATCTCCTTTTCTGGCTTCAATGACCGCTTTTGCAGCCAAATTTCCAATACCCTCTGGGGTAGTAGGATCTAAAGAATTGTTATTTGGATCCAGACCCAATTCCCGCATGAAATTGGTGAACAGCTTCACATCTGAATAATAGTACTCACTCATGGCCCTGTAAGCTGCATAACTTATAGCGATTTCCTTATTCTTGAGGTTACGCTCATTACTGGGCTTTCTTTCAGCACCAGTCAAATAGACCGGAATGGCCTTATCATCATATCTCGACCAGGCGTCAAAAACTGAAGTAAATATCAATCCTAAATACCGGGAAGTAACTGTAGGCCGGGGATTGAATTTTTCGGTGTCATTTGCGGTGGCAGTTAGAGCCATGTTCCCCCATTGGTAAGCAACATTTTGACCAGCCTTTGAAGAATCTTTTTGAATGGAGCAAATTTCTTTATTGCCAATGATATCTGCCGAAGTAGCATTATAACTAATAAAGATGGTTAGCGAAAGTAAAATTGCCTTTTTCATTTTCTTAGATGATTAATATCGAGCTATTTTAACCTTTTTTTTAGTAAAATCCTAAAGAGCGGACTAAAAAGTTAATCTTAGAATGAGACAAAATAGTTCTACCTGCTTTCATGTTCAGCTGAAAAATTCCATTGTACCCGAAACAGAAAATTTCCTGAAGACATTCTATTTCAATATCCGATTTTACAATAATTTTTTCTGACCGTTTTCCATTCTGAAGTTCAGAAAAATGACCATAGATATCCCGACTTAGTTGCGGAGGATCTTCCGAAGGGGTTATCTGGTTTGAGTCTCTCCTGTTAAAGGATAGAAGCCAAGAATCAACAAGAGTAAGGGCAGAGTGAAACTTTTCATGTTTGAATACAATTTCTAATATTGCAAAGTGACATTATTTTTTGTTACTAAAAAGCGAAACAAAACTCGCGCCTTCGAGGCTGAATTCAGCAGTTCCATTCTGCACCTTTACATTCTTGAGTTTCTTAAAAGAAGAATCCAGATTAGTAATGTGCAGGTTCATAGTTTT
Organism: Salinimicrobium profundisediminis; assembly: GCF_026241755.1. Lineage (GTDB taxonomy): Bacteria > Bacteroidota > Bacteroidia > Flavobacteriales > Flavobacteriaceae > Salinimicrobium > Salinimicrobium profundisediminis. The sequence continues at coordinate 133,286 of NZ_JAPJDA010000001.1, read as the reverse complement.
AAGACCTTTTGGTAGTCCTGTTAGTTTCACATTTCGTGTAGCGCCTTTATTTACCAGGTGAATGACATAACTTCCTTTGGATTCGTCCCCAAGCGCAGCTGCCCTGATCCCTTCCTTATCTACTTTTACCGGAAGATAAAAAAGACCCTCGGGAGTATTACTGAGTTGCTTCAAATTGAAGAAGCGCTGCGTGGGATACAACTCGTCCTCATGATTACCGAAAATTCCTCCACCGGACATTACCGAATAATCTGCCGTTAGCTGCCATTGTAAAATTGAAATTGGTTGGGCGATATTCATCATTTTGATGTAAACATCTATTTCTTCCAAAGCATAGGTAGGTTCTTCAAAGATCTGAGGATATCTCCATGCACCGGCATCAATGCTTCCTTCTCCAATAAATAAAGGTTCGTCAACCCTGTTAGAAATGTCCTTCCATTTTAGAAGGTTCTGCTCTGTGTATCCTCTCCAGGAATGAAAGGAAACTCCGCCAATGTACGGGAGGCTTTCGGGATCTGTTGAGGCAAGGGTAGTGAAATCCCAGCCGTTGGCATCTGCGGTATCGCCTAATAAAAATTCTGTCTGCAGGCCTTCAGCCCGTAGGAGCGAGCCCATTGTTTTGATCAGTTGATTATGTTCCACATCTGTTTGCTGAACATCAATACCAAGATCTGATTCGTTAAAGGAGAACATTACGGTTTCCACTCCGTATTCTTCCTTGAGGTATTTTATGTATGACACAAGGGAACGGTAGATCTTATCGCTCTTAGTGAGATCCAGCTTGTTACCCATACTTCCGTCAGGATGTTTTCCCTTAAATCGTTTCCCAATAATAGCCCAGTCCGGCGGAAACCAGGCGGCAAGCATTACCGGAATATTCATTTGATCAAGCTTCTGTGCCATTTCCATGGCTGCCTTTACTTTAGGGTGGATTTGCCCTTTTCGAGCCTGTGCTGCCGGATCTTCATTTTCATTCTGATGCCAGTATTGCCAGGGCATTTCCACTCTTCCCCAGGTCACATTCAGATTTTTCAAAGTAAAGTCTATTACCTGCGGATCTGTAGCTGCATTTTGAAGTCTGAAGTTCCCTCCAATTCCGTCAAAGGCTTTCCCTTCCTGCTCAGGAAAGACTTTTATTACTACCGGACTTCTGTCTATCTCCCCGGAAGCTGTAATAATAAAGGTGTTTCTATGGATATCCTTAGCTTTTATTTCACCTGAAGCCAGGACAAAATTCAGTCTGATGTTGCCTATTGCTGTTTCTTCCCTGTTGATGATCACTTCGGCCGGTTTGGCAAAGGTTAGCACCAATTTTCGGGTAGGGGATTCAATGGTCATACCCTGCGCCGGAGCTTTATAATCTGCTTTGGTAGCGCCGGTTTGAAGATCTTGCATTCCCACTTTTCCAGAATTAACAAAGCTGAAAGTCGTTTCGGGACCAAACTCTTTAGGTAGATCAATGGTAAAATAAGCCGCATTGAGCAAAGTATCTTTAGGAGAAACAAAAGTTACTTCTACCTCTGCCTTTGCGTCTCCCAGGGTTTCAATAGCCTGTGTCCATTTGAGATTTTTCATCTGGTAGGAAAAGACCTTTTGTGGGCCCTCTCTTTTAAAATCTATCTCCTGTCCCTCTTTTCGCGTGCGCCATGTCTCGCCCCACTGATTTTCTACCGCAAGACTGCTGTTAAATTCCATCAACTGGTTATCCACGCGAATCCCTGTCATATTCCCCCAGGTGGTAAATTCTGCCTGGGCACTTGCAGTCCAGGAAAGCAATGTGACTGCGGAAAACGCTAAGCTCCTGAAGAGGTATTTTTGAAGGTTGTAGTCAAATCTGAATTTCCTCATATTTGGTTATGATTATTTTCTTCCACCCCCTGAATAATGCCTGAAGTGGGGTGTCAAAAATGCCATTTTTGACAGGTATTATTTTTCATTCAATAATTTATCTGCAGCGAGGATCAGGAAGAGATAATCTGTGGTTCCGCCTCCCAAAACGTATTCTGTTTGCTGCCATAGGAAAGGCCACTCGAGCAATTCAGGAAAATCGGGGCGAATTAAGGCTGTTCCCGAGCCAATTCCGCCGGGAATATGTGAAAAATCTCCTCTGTTTACGCCGTACGCCTGAGTTAATGATCTGGATCCCACGCCTGAGGCAAAGGAAGAAGTGTTCACGCCGGGATGGACCCCTAAAACAAAGTTCATGGCACTCAGCATGTACTTCGCAGGGAAAATATCAGGATAACTGGTGTGGAAAAAGTATTGTTTTACCCCAAAATCCTGAATTCCCCAACCTGCTCCCCAAATATCGGGTTCATAGGGCATTCCATAAGGCGTTTTCTTTTCCTGTTCCTGCACGGTTTGCAAATGACCTTTTACAGCGGCTCTTACTTTCTCTTTGAAATTTTTATTATTGATAAAAGGAAGAGCAGGCCCAACTACCCAACCGGTTTGTGAAATATTTTCAGCAATAAGATTTGTGTTTGTAACCAGAAAATCAGCATACTTTTTCTCTTTTGTAGTTATCAAAAGTTCTACTGCAAGCATCACTTTTTGAAGCTCATTATCAGGTTTTATAACATTCCAGATTTCTTCAGAAATTTTGAGGCTACGCTGTGCAAGATCGGGGTTATAATCTTTCATTACCCTCGCTGCAGCAGCAAGGCCTGCGGCAGCCTGCAGTTCCCTGCGGGGGTTATTTTCTGTAAATACCCAACGATCATCGGGGGCTCCTTCAAGTCCTATCGGAATATCTTTATCTTCAGGTTTATTGGAGAAGGGAACATTGTCACTGTGGGTTACTGGATCACCTAACAGGATATACTGCCGCTTGGTGGGCACAATAATTCCGCGGTAAAACCTGTCTAGCGACTCGTAGCCCTTGACAATGGAAAGCAGTCCGTGTTCTATTTGCTGAAGAATATCCGGTTTTCCATCGGGTTGCAGGATCTCAACGATCCGCGTCTCCTGGTCTATGCTGGTGTTATCGTAATCTACCTGGAATATTTCATAAATGTGAGATAAACCCTGAACAGTAGCTGCCTGAGATTCTACTCTAAGATCGTAATCTCCCGCGTCATGCCAGCCTCCCTGGTTTAAGCCAGGGACATGCTCTCCTGGTTCGTATGTGGTGAGCGTTTCGGTGCCCTGAATATAGCCATCAAAATGATTGTGGTCTACTGGCGCCATGCGGGCATCGTCCATGTGGCACAGCCCGTGCCAAACCTTGTACCGGTCGTTCACCCTCATGTGGCACATTTGAACTGGCAGGAAATATTCGAGAGTTGGCTGCCATACGTCCCTCTTGAAAATGTCCTTATTAATTTGGAAAGGTTCAGTGGTGTAATCTCCGTATTCCACCACATACATTCCGGGATCGGTCACACTGGTAAAATCCAGTTGATAATACCTGTATCTCATAAAGTCTCCCCATAATTGAGGTTTTTGGGAAATGACTTCAGTGAAACCTCCATCGGTTTTTACCTTCAGAAGTTTGATGTCTTTTATATTAGTGTCATTCTTATCGGTTTCCACAACCGCAATTTTTTCCTGGGCAGGATGATATCCTACCTGTGAAACCTGCACTACAGGGTCATAGGTAAATTTTTCAAGAACGTTCGGAGTTACCAGCCATTCGATTGCATTTTTGGTAGCGCCAGCAGGGACCAGGGAACGCACGATAAACCAGCCGTTGCTGTGTATGGCCCGGCCGTCCAGAAGTTCCAGGTCATTGTTTTTAAGATTACGAATGGTTAAAGTTTGTTTAGCGTCTTCGGGAGCTACTGTAAGTTCCTTTCCGGTGGCCATTGGTTTCAGGCGGTATTCACCCTCTTTAGTATAAAACCCGGGGCCGTTAGCCTGCCGGTTAAAGATCCCGAATTCATCTCCCATGTAGTAAGATTTTCCGAAGAGAATTCCGGGGAAAAGTTCAATATTCATCCCTACTTTTCCAATCCATTCTTCGGGCAGCGGCTCATCAAGATCAACTACTATTCTGAAAGATTTTCCTTCCGGAAGCACTTTTAGGGTGTAAGACATGTCAAGCTCCGGATATATAATAGGGTTAAAACCCACTCTGTCTTTCGACGGATCTGGGTAGCTCATGCGAACGCTAATTTCCCCTTTTTGACGGTCTACCTGTCTCTCGCCCACTTTTGGAACCGGTTGCCATTGCCCCGGTGCAGGCTCCAGTCGAAGATCTCCGTTGGTGGCCACCCGAATTCCGTTTTGGATAAGTCCGACACCTCCCTGGTGACTTTCAGGATAAAAATCATGAGCCAGCATGACATTTGCACCCCGCCTTTCAAGATATTCCTGATCATTTATTCGGAAAGTATTAGTTGTGTCCTGGCTTTGCTGGGCAAACGCACTAAAAAAGAACAGGAACGGGAGAAACTGTAGGTAGGTCTTCATAGGATGGAATTTGAACCTTAAAAATAGCCCTTTAATGAATTTTTGACTTAATACTTTTTTGTCGTTTTCAGATAGTATTCTTTCAGCAGGCGCAGGATTCAAGCTAATATTTTATCTTTAGGTTTCAAAATCGATCTTCCATGAGAGTCTTTGGTTATTCTCTTCTTTCCGCTTTAATTTTTACCGCCTGCGTTAGTACACAGGATCCTGAAGGTGCAGATGACGAGATATTGGTTGAGGATTTTGAAATTGCTGCAAAAGAGCAGCTTCTTAATAAATGGTACCCTCTGTCTTTAGATCATGATAATGGGGGATATTATAGCCAAATTACCCGGGACTTTAAGCTAGGGAAAAAGCAGGATAAGATGATCGTTACCCAGGCAAGGCACATCTGGACCAATGCAATAGCTGGAGATATCTATCCTGAAAAACAAATGTATCTAAACAATGCAGAACACGGGTTTCAATTTTTGCAGGATGAGATGTGGGACTATGTGCATGGTGGTTTTTATAATTTTGTAACCAAAGATGGCGAACCTGTTTTACAACCGGGACAGGAAAAAACAGCCTATGGAAATGCCTTTGCCATTTACGGTTTAGCAGAATATTATCGTGCTTCCGGAAATCAAATGGCTTTGGAACTTGCTATAAATACTTTTTATTGGTTAGAAGCGATGGCTTACGATCCTGTTCATAAAGGCTACTTCAATGTTCTGGGGACTGATGGGAAACCCATAGCAAGAACTCCGGAATGGCCGTCTACATCTGATGTAGGATACAAGGATCAAAATAGTTCTATCCATATTCTTGAAGCTTTCACTACCCTTTATGAGGTTTGGCCCGATGAGTTACTCAGGGAGCGCCTGGAGGAGATGCTGATCCTTGTTCGGGATACGATCATTACTGAAAAAGGATATATGAACCTGTTCTTTGAGCCAAACTGGAAGCCGGTGAGTTTTCAGGATAGATCAAGGGAGGAAGTAAATAAGCATTATTATCTGGATCATGTTTCTTTTGGCCATGATGTAGAGACCGCTTACCTGATGCTGGAAGCTTCTCATGCTCTTGGAATGGATAACGATTCGCTAACTCTCCAAAAAGGGAAAAAAATGGTAGATCATTCTCTCCGCAATGGGTGGGATCAGGAAACCGGAGGCTTTTATGACGGAGGATATTATTTTAAGGGAGAAGATCAAATAAGCATTTTGAATTCCAGGAAGAACTGGTGGGCACAGGCAGAAGGCTTGAATACTCTGTTAATTATGAGTCGGTATTTTCCTGAAGATGAAAGGAATTACAGAGACTATTTTGAAAAGCAGTGGGGTTACATTAAAAAATATATTATAGATGATGAATTTGGGGGCTGGTATGAGTGGGGGCTGGATAAAGATCCCGAAGCAAAGGAAGATTTGAAAGGGCATGTCTGGAAAGCAACTTATCATGATTTCCGGGCCCTGCAGAATGTTATAAAGATATTGAGGGAAGAAAAGCCGTTGCCATACCCCGGCAACCTAAAATAATTTGGATTTAATTAATTAAGATATATGATTTCTACCAGTAATATTTTTCGTCTTTCAGCTTCAACAGTAACGAACTTCCTTAAATATTCATTTATTACTGTCTTTTTTGCAGTAAGTAGTAATCTTTTTGCACAACAAGGCAAAAACTTCACACTGCTTTCGCCTGATTCAGAAATTGAAGTAAAGGTAGATGTTGACGACAGTATTACCTGGGCCGTTACGAATCGTTCGCAGCAGGTTATTTCTTCTTCAGCTATTGCACTTCAGTTGAAAGATGAAGTACTGGGAGTGAACCCGAAACTAATCAATTCAGAAAAGAAGGAAATAAATACTACAATCGAAGCCATCAATTATAAAAAAGATGTTGTTGAAGACAAATACAATGAACTTACATTAAAATTCCGCAGTAATTATGGCTTGATCTTTAGAGTTTATAATTCAGGTGTGGCGTACCGCTTCACCACCAGTAGGAAAAAAAATATCACTGTTGTTTCTGAAGAGGTGAACTTCAATTTTTCAGGTGATCATATGGTGTATATACCTTACGCCAATAATCCCGAATATGATGTTTACCAGATCTCTTTTGAAAATAATTATCAGCATATTCCTTTATCTGAGGTAGTTAAAGACACGGTGGCTTTTGCTCCAGTATTAGTTGAATTACCAAATGGAATGAAAGCTGCAATTACCGAAGCCGATTTGGAAAGTTATCCCGGAATGTTCTTAAAGGCTGGAAAAAAACGAAATTCTTTAACAGGAGAATTTGCCGGTTATCCCTTAGAAGAAGAACAGGGAGGACATAATGGTTTACAATCTTTTGTAACGAAACGGGCAGACTATATTGCTAAAACTTCAGGCAAAAGAAAATTTCCGTGGCGTGTTGTGATCATAAGTGATGAAGATAAAGAACTTCTCAATAATGATATGATCTACAAGCTTGCTGCTGCGCCACGAATAGATGATACTTCCTGGATTGAACCCGGAAAAGTAGCATGGGACTGGTGGAATGACTGGAATATTTCAGGAGTGGATTTTCGTGCCGGAATAAATACGGAAACTTATAAATACTACACCGATTTTGCTGCTGAACAAAACATTGAGAATATCCTTCTGGATGAAGGATGGGCACCAAAAGGAGAAATTCTCAACACAATTCCTGAGATAGATCTTAAAGAAATTATTGAATATGCCGGAAATAAAGATGTAGGTGTCTGGCTATGGTCGGGATATCTGCCGCTTGCGCAGAATATGGATAAAGCCCTGGCTACTTATTCTGAAATGGGAGTGAAGGGACTCAAAGTAGATTTCATGAACAGGGATGATCAAAAAATGGTAGATTTTTATTACAATCTTGCTGAAAAGGCTGCAGATCATAAGTTGATGTTGGATTTTCACGGTTCTTACAAACCTACCGGGCTGCAACGTACCTATCCTAATGTGGTAAACTTTGAAGGTGTGCGGGGGCTGGAGAATGCAAAATGGTCTGAAACTGATTTTCCACTTTATGATACGAGGATCCCATTTATAAGAATGTTAGCAGGTCCTATGGACTATACTCCCGGAGCTATGAAAAATGCTAATAAGGCAAACTTTAGGGCTGTGCATTCTGCACCAATGAGCCAGGGTACACGGGTGCACCAGCTCGCACTATATGTACTTTATGAAGCCCCGTTTAATATGCTTGCCGATAATCCCACCAACTACAAAAAGGAATCTGAAAGCATGGAGTTTATTGCTTCTGTGCCCACTACATTCGATGAAACTGTTGCATTAGATGGTAGAGTGGGGGAGTATGCAGCAATAGGTCGAAGGAAAGGAGATATATGGTATATTGGTGCAATCACCAACTGGGATGCACGTGATCTTGAGCTTGATCTGTCGTTTTACCAGAGGGAGATTATGAGGCGGTAATTTTCAAAGACGGCATAAATGCAGACAGGGAAGCCACAGATTATGTTCGGGAAGTATCAAAGCTTTCTACTGGGGAACATTTCAAAATTCACATGGCACCCGGAGGTGGCTGGGCTGCAAAGATCTATCCTGTAGAACAAGAGTAGAAAACTTATTAATTATCTATTTCTACAATATTTCAACCAATTTTTCAGTATTGATCTTATAAGCAGGATTAAAAATATCGCTACTCATATATCGAAGAATAGAGGTGTAAAGTTGATCAGCTTCAGGGATTCCCTTCAACTTGTTGAGCTGCGACATACATACCAGCAGTTTCCCTTTCCCTACTTTAAATTCAAAGATCAAACCGAGTTTGTAGTTTCTTTCAAGATTATCAATGACCTGTGCGATGGGTGAGTAATTGTTCTCTGTGCTATCGAGGATCAATGAGTTACTGGCTTTCAATATAGAAAACCACTGCCAGTTCGTGTGAAAATCTGTTGGGAAAGAGTTGAATAGCGGATGCTCAGGTTTAGTTAAAATTCCAAGAGTGCCTGGAGAGACAGGTTTACCTATGCGTTCGCTAATACTTTTAAACATACCGTAATTCCAAAATTCTGGTGGGAAATGTCCCGAAACACTTTGTTCCTTTACATCTTCCGTCTTGGGAAATAATAGCACTTTACCACCATTTTTTAATACATCAATGGTCTGCAGATCCAATTTTTCTGAAACAATGATTTCTTCTGGAACATCTATCTGATTAGCTGAAGGGTATACCCATAGCGGGTAAGAATTAGTATATGTGGTATTAGCGATTTCCACCTCAAGATCCAGTCTCTCAGATTTATCTATTGAAGAAAGATCTACCTCTATAACCCCTACGGAAAAGAGTCCCCCATTTACCATTTTTAGATTCTTAAATGTTCCTTTTTCAAGAGGTGTTCCATTTGATCTTTTTAACTTCCAGTCCAGGTCGCTGTTGATAATGGTATTAGAATAATTTACAACGACTGCTTCAGCTTGAAAAATTTCACCACTGGTCCAGGTGAACTTTGGGAATTTCAGTAAAACAACTACATCATTACAGGACTGTCTCCAGGTTTCTGGCGTTATTACTCCCTTGCTGTCCATAAAAGAATCCAGGATGCCTACCATAGCTGTGCCCTGACCAGGGAAATCCTGCAGGTCAAGTAATTGGAAGCCGGCCATGCCTTCAGTCTTCAGGGCTGCTTCCATTTCAGCTTTGTAACAAATGGCAGACCAGGCGCCGGAAGCTTTCTGAAAAATACTGTCCATACCCTCCATTCCGGATTCTTTCAGACTTTCCCGAAATTTTTCAAGGTTCCACGCCTTTAAAACTCCGGTATATTTATTTATTTCATCATAATCGGGATAGATTTGATACTGCCCTATTTCATGGCTTATAAGCGGAATGTCCAGCTGATTAACAGCATAAGAATAATCAACCTGCGTCAAAGGTTTTTGGGTATTGAGAATACCTCCATCATTTGAATCGGCAAAGGCATGGGTGAGTCTGGTATGTGTGAGAATGGTGTCACCATTTGAAGGGGTTCTGGAACCTACGTAGAATTCAGAGTAATCACGTGGTGCCACATAACCTATATTGTTATTAGAACCCATAGTATATAATGGTCGATCATCATGTTTTTTTAAGTCCAGCATGTTCTTTTCAACATTCTCATGGCCGCTCCAAATCTCGTTTCCCGGGGGAAAAAGTACAAATGAGGGATGATTAGCGTAGGCCTTAAGCAATGCGAGTCCTTCTTTTCTCTGCATTTCGGCAACTGAATCGGATTCTAAACCTCCCCAAAATGGTAGTTCTACCTGTAAATAAATTCCTTCCTCATCGGCTGCAGTAAAAGCAGCTTTGGGGGGCGTGTAGGAATGGAACCGGTAATGATTGATCCCGTACTTTTTTGCAATCCTGTACACCCTTTTCCAATCCTCAACGTTCATTGGTGCATAACCAGTTAACGGAAACACAGCGGCATCATGTTTTCCTCGCAGGAAGGTAGTTCGCCCATTGATAACAAATTGGGTGCCTTGAGTTTTGAACTCCCGCATACCAAAAGGAACTTTTAGAGCATCCTTTTCTTCGCCGCCAGAGACTATAGCGGTTAAGTGATAGAGGGGTTGTTCGTACTCATCCCACAGATCTGCCGGTTCCTCAAAGACGTACTCCAATTCTATTCTTGGCTCCGGTTTAACTGTAATTTTTCGGGCTGGTAACTCCTTTGTTTTTCCACGGAATTTCTTTTCGATTTTAAGTACCACTTCCAGCTCTTCATGTAGCATCGGATTGTCTACCTCCAGAAGTATTTTGATTTTTTGATCTGCAACATCAGGATATACCCGAATATTGGAAAGACGGGTTTTTGATGAGGCTTCGAGGTAAATATCTCCTAAAATCCCGTTCCAGTTGGTCTGACTGTCATCTGAATAGATATGTACATTCCCGTACGGCGTAAGATCAAGGGAGTTATCTACCCTTATTGTTATATAATGTTCTCCCGGAGACAGGTACTGTGAAGCGTCAAAGACCTGCGGGGATTGTAACAGCTGCGAACCTCCCAACAGTGTACTGTCGATCCATATTTTTGAGGTTTTGGTTCGTTCAAGGAATAAGTTGATATGTTTGCCTTGAAATTCTTCAGGTACAGTGATCTTTTTTCTATACCAGGCAGCCCCTTCATATCTGTAAAGCCTGTTTAAATGTGCTGTTGTAGTGTCTTTGTTGCGTATTCCTTTCTCATTTGAATCTGTTGTCCCCGGTAATTGAACTGAATTATCAAAATTGGTTAAATACCATTTTTCATCAATCCCAAGGTTTGCACTATCCAGTGCAAACTGCCATTCTCCTTCTAAATTTTGCAGAGCCCTGTAATCCTTTTGTTTTTCGTCACAGGATAATAGAATCAGAAAAGAAATGAGATATAAGAATTTCATTGGTGTTAACTAAAGATGAGCTGTGCAATTGAACAGGGATAAAATAAAAGAGGTGTCAAAAATACCTTTTTTGACACCTCTTTTTGATGGACTTATTTTCTTAGTCGTACCATGAGAACATCATGAGAGTCTATTGTGGCTTTTAAATTTTTACTGGTATCACCAATATCATTGTGGTTGTAAAGGTCTCGAATCTTATACTTTTTGTTTTTTATATCCAGCTGCCTGTTATGTAAATCGTCACCTATTTGATGTTTATTCCAGTCGAAATCAATAGTTCTGGGTGCATCTGCCATATTTACAATCACCATGGCCCATTCATCGTCTGCAAGGGGTTTTACCCAAATTTCAAAGTCTCCTTCATTGGTGAAGCGTAAAGCTGGTATCCCCAATTTATCCTGATTTACTGCAATTACTTCTTTATTGGCAAGCGTCTTCACAGTTTCTTTTGAAGCTGTTCTAAGATCGTTCCCCATAACTAAAGGAGAAGTGAGCATACTCCACATTGCAAAATGAGATCGGTTTTCGGCATCAGTAAATCCATTTCCTACTTCCATCATGTCATAGTCATTCCATTGCCCGGGACCTGCTGCCTTCCGGATATTGCTGCGCATATTTATGATGGGCCATATACCCCATGAAGACCAGGTGCCATGACCTACTTCACAATCCCAGCAGTTAATAATATCTCCTGTAACCCGCCAAAGGTGGCCAATATCCTGAGCCCATTTCCATGGCTCATTATCTCCCCATTCACAAATGCTAAGCACTACCGGCCTTCCTGCTTTATAAAGAGCATCACGCATGGTTGTGTAGGAAGCTTCAGCATTTTGCTTCCCGGTGCTGCACCAGTCATACTTTAAAAAGTCCACACCCCATTCAGCATATTTTTTGGCATCCTGATATTCATATCCTCGATTTCCAGGATATCCGGCACAGGTTTTAGTGCCGGCATCACCATACAAACCGAACTTAAGCCCTTTGGAGTGTACATAATCTGCCACGGCTTTCATACCATTTGGAAATTTTTCTGGGTCTGGAACGAGGTCTCCATTTTCATCCCTTTCCCTGGTCATCCAACCATCATCTAGAACGATGTATTCATAACCGGCATCCTTTAGACCCAACTCCACAAATTTATCGGCAATATCTTTTACAAGTTGTTCATTGATATCTGTGGCAAATGTGTTCCAGCTGTTCCAGCCCATAGGAGGCGTTTCTGCGAGCCCGTCAAATTTTTGTGCAAATGTATTCAGGCTAATCGTGAGAAATAGGAGTAATATGATGTTATTTTTCATGCTTTATAATTTAAAAATATTCCCTGCCGAAGATCGAACAGGGAATATTTTAAGGCTAATTCATTTTATTTATTTTTTTTCAAATCTTACATTATCAATGGCGAAATTGAGAAGGATATCGGCACCCTGGAAAGCCATTCCAAATTCGGCATCTACAAGACCAAAATCTGGTTGTCCTAACGCTGAAACAGGAATCGTTACCGTTACCCAGTTTCCTTGAGTATCAAAAGCTTCTCCTGTTTCTTCCCACGGCTGCCAGTTGTAAAATGCGTCTACTCCCGTAGAGGCATTAAACCTAATTTTGAACATACCGTCATTGATAGGTTCAAAGGTGGCTAGGTCGAATTTCAATACATAATCATCCACATTGGAACCAACCATATCTGCTCCGTAGAAAGTGTCATCGTTTCTCCAGAACAGCTCAAACCATGCGTCTGATCCTGTTTGCTGGTTGATTCTTCCGTACTTGCTTCCGTCTAAAGAAACAGCAGGATTATCTTCGGGCTCAACAGCTCCCCAGTATTTACCTTTATTATCCCAGTCAAAGAAAACAGCATCGGTATCTGCAACAGGGTCTGGTCCGCTTCCGCATCCTCCCGGAGTGTCAAAACGAACATTGTCTATGGCAAAGTTTAGCAGTACATCTGCACCTTCGAAAGCCATTCCGAATTCAGCATCTATGAGACTAAAATCTGGTACCCCCAGCACGGAAAGCGGAATCTCAATAGTCTCCCATCCATCTGTACTAAAAGGTTCACCTGTTTCTTCCCAGGGCTGCCAGTTATAGATGGCATCCACCCCGTCTGAATCCTTGAACCTGATTCTAAACATTCCGTCGTTGATAGGTTCAATAACATTAATTTCGAACTTTAGAGAGTAACCCTGAAGATCATCTCCAACAATAGCGCCTCCATTAAGGGTACCGCCATTTCTCCAGAAAAGATCCTGCCATCCTGTTCCGCCTGTCTGGAAATTAGCCCTGCCATAACTGCTGCCATCAAGGCTTATAGAAGCATCATTTTCGGCTGCTACGTTACCCCAGTAAATACCTTTGTCATCCCAGTCAAAGAATACCAGCTCAGGATCACCAACAGGACATACCCCGCCTTCATCTGAAGGGAAGCCAAGTGCCTTCACCAGTTCGTTTGGTACAAGTAACCTATTGATCTCATGAATAACTCCATTGGTAGCTCCAATATTAATCATCACTATGGTTGATGGAATAGCATCCTCATAGGTGGGTTGTAATCGTGGATTATCTCCTGAAAGATCTACGGTGAAATTATCTTTATGTAGAGTAGAAATACTCAGTCCGTCTTTAAGTTGACTGGACATGATAACACCGGAATGTAAATGATATTCTAAAAGACCTTTTAGAAGTGCTATTTCTTCCGGAGTGTCAAAATCTTCCAGGCTTTCAAAATTTTCAATGACAGCAAAAAGCGCAGTAAAAGCATCGTTGTTAGGTATAAATGCCGTTAGCTCATCTTCTGCCAGCATTGTGGATAATCCTGCTTTTTCTGCAGCAGCAAGGAAGGAAGAGTAACCTTTGTCTTCAGCCCGGGCTTTGATATCCAGGGTTGCACCCAAAATGCTTTGGAAAACATTTTCAGGTAACAAAACCTTATCGATTCCGTGCATTACTCCGTTTACGGCCTGTACATCTGTAAGGACAATATTCGCGGTATCATAACTGGCATCAGAAATTATTGAATTATCGTCTACAGCAAAGCTGTTTCCATCCATAGCGATAAATTCAGAACCCGGAACCAGTGCAGAAAGTGTATTGTCCCCTGGTACCACATGATACATCAGGATTTCCTGAAGCGTTTCAACCGGTACATCTTCTAAAGTGGCCCATCCAAAAGCTCCGTTGAGCCGGCTAATCAAGTTTTCAAAGGCTGCATTTGTGGGAGCGAAAAAGGTGATAGGATAGGATTCATTTTCGGTGTCTCTAATGGAGAGCGTTTCGGTTAATCCTGCTCTTTCTATGGCAGCTGCCAACATTGAAAAATTTGGATTTGCTTCTGCGTGATCGGCTACTGTAGGAGGAACTAAAACTCCATCAATTACATGCAGCACTCCGTTGGTAGCACCAACATCTGATGTGCCGGGCTGGACTGTAGCCATGCCATTGAGAGAAATTCCTCCTTCTGTGTTTATAAAGAGATCAAGAAATTCACCTTCGGGACCTGTAGCCATTGTGGGTGCATATCCTGTAGATAGGTTATGGCTAAAGTCAGCCGTTAGTGTGCTTATCATATGATTTAGCACGAGGTTTTGAGTAACTTCAGAGTCTACACTGGAGAAAGCGGCGTCTTGTGGAGCAAATACGGTATAAGTTGTAGTTTGTCTAAGAATAGAATCAATATTCGTTTCCACTTCCCCCATAGCTCCGTAGAAAGAAGATAGGTTAGGAGTGGAGGAAATAATTTCACTGAGGTTGCGAGGATCATCCCCCAACTGTGGATAGAGGTCATCTTCCTTCTCACAGGAAACGAAGCCCACTACTGCCAGTAAAATTAAAAGAGAGTTTATTTTTACTTTTTTCATCTGATTATGGTTTGATTAAATGGAACCGGAATTTTGGTTTTTGAAGATTGGAAAGTAGCTCGCTAAACCTCCTTCCGGTCCCATTGTCTATTCCTTTTTATTTAGGTTTACAGAAATCCAAAGTCATCTACATAAAAGATGTACTGTGGCAGGGCTGTGTTAGTTGCTTCCTGGAAATCAATTCTGGTAATAAGTGCAGGAGCACCACCTGTTGGATACCAGTCTCTAAGAGGAATAACATATTTAGTCCATTGTCCCTTGATCAATTTTACCTGCACAGAAGCTGCAAAATCATTTAGAGCGATATTCACCAGTTGGCCTTCTACTGTTCCATACAAAGAAACAGTGAGCGCCTGATAATCGGAGTAAGGGATGTTCGTTGTAGATAAAAAGGTTAAACCAGACCATCCTTCACGATAACTGGCAATAGAGTACTGCCCAAGTGCCGGATCGGTATTCTCTACATCAAAAGTTCCGCCCCATTGGCTCATTTCCCAATCGGGGTTAAGCGCATCAATGAAAATGGAGTAACTAAAGCCATAAGACTCTGATTGTGCTACTGCTCCTCTGGCAGTTTCCAGGTAAATGTATGCCTGTTCTATTCCGTCTGGTACTTTAACTGTTACCTGGGTTTCAGAAACAGAAAGGATTTCTGCTTCACTTTCTACAAGGTTTCCATCTTCGGCAGTACCCGAAACAAAAGTAACTTTACTGGTTTCAGAAAAATCACCTCCAATGAGTGTTACGGTTTTTATACCCTCAGTGGTGGTAGCTTCAGTAAAATCTTCAATAGTGAGAAGCGAGAAATCATAAGTGGTCTCCCCGTGAAGATTTACAAGTCTCAGGGTATTTTCCTGCCCTACATAAGGAGCATTTCTTGGTACAGAAGTGAATGTAAGATCATCCTGGGTTAGTGCAGGGTTAAAGCTGGCTCTTACGCCATTAAACCATATTTCGGTAAGGGAAGAAAAATTCTTACCTCTAATGATATAGGTGTTCTCAAGTACTCCCTGTGTAACAGGATTATCTTCTCTAGCTTCACTTACACTTGTGATCACCGGAGGTTCACTTCCACCCTTTATCTCCTCGACGTCAAAGTCGCTTTCACAGGAAGTAAAAGAGCATATTACCAGGAGAAGTAAAAGAAGGGGGAATTTTGTGTTACTACTAAATTTCATAGTTTTTGTTTTAAGCTTTAGAATTAGTTTTCATCACCAAAGTCAAAGGGTACCGGCGGTTCTAATAATGCCGGGTTGTTTTGAATTTCGTTACTGGGGTAAGGAAATAACAGGTCATCCATGGTTGGAGTGAACTTCTCTGAAAAAATAGTAGGAGGAGTAGTAGAATCATCAAAAGTCCCTTTTTCCTGTGCTGCAAGGAATGGAATTGAAAACTCTGGTCCTCTTCTAATTACGTCGTACCAAAATTCTCCCTCAAGAGCAAGCTCAATTCTTCTTTCCTGGAAAACATCTTCACGAGTGTAAGACTCAAGAGCTTCAAGTTCTGCTCTTTCCCGTACCTTATTAAGGGCTTTGAGACCTTCATCGACAGGACCTCCACCCATTATTGCTGCTTCAGCTTTAATTAGGAGTACCTCAGCATAACGAATGATATAAGTGTTGTTGGGATAACTCATCATTCCTCCACCAACTTTGCCCACCACATACTTTTTGATTCCTACATTAGTTCCCTGAAAGTCGATGTTGTCGGGAACTGTGTAACCGCCATTGATATTTGGATATACTGCACCGGGAGCCATGATAGTACCATAATAGCGCGCGTCATTATCTTCGTAGGCGTCTTGCAGGCTTATGGAAGGACCTAAAGCAGACCAGCCATCGGCAAATCCAGAGATGCCTGAAGAACCATAAAAAGACTGAAGGGAATTTCCTTCTGAATACACTCCAGAATCTGTCCATTGTAAAGCAAACACAGATTCTACATTATTATCATTCTGTACGAGGAATAGATCATTGTAATCTTCCATAAGGCTGAAGGCGCCCGAGTTGATCACTTCGTTTGCAAGTTGATAAGCCATAGACCAATTCTCCTGATAAAGATGAATTTTAGCTAACATAGCCTTGGCTGAGTTGCTGTCTACTCTCCCGGTTTGGTACTGTGAAGTCTGGGTTCTATCATGTAGATTTTCCACAGCAAATTCAAGGTCACGCTTTATAAATTCATAAATATCCTCTACACGATTTCTTGGAACTACGGGTTCAAGTACATATTTGGTGTTATCTTCAAGAATAGGCACTGTTCCAAAGATGCGAACGAGATAAAAATATGCTGTAGCACGAATCATTTTGGCTTCTGCAATAGAGTTATTGACAACATTTTCAGGAACCTCTGGGCTTACCTTTTCAGGAAGCGTATTGATCACCGAGTTAGATTGAGCAATAACTGCATAGAGACTTTCCCATGCCTGTGTCAATGTTCCATGTTCTCCGGTAATAGCGAAAGTTTGAAATTCTGAATTTCGGGCATCCCAGGTACGGGCGTTACCCGAGGCCAACTCTCCTATGCCCCATGAAACATTACTTATAAATGAAAACCAGGGTCGGGAATAGAGGTGATTGGCTGCAGCTTCTACTTCAGCTTCGGTTTGATAAAAATCATCAACGTTATAGGCATCTTCTGGGGTCCTGTCCAGAAAATCGTCGGAACAGGAGCTCAGAATCAGTGCTGTAGTGAGTCCTGCCAGCACGAGTACTTTTTTGGTTCTAAATAATTTCTTCATCATATCAATATTATAATTCAACATTTATTCCAAGCGTAAATGTTCTTGGGGAAGGATAACGACCGTTATCAACTCCCATCAAGAGAGTATTTTGGTTATATGTTCCAACTTCCGGATCGTAGCCGTAGTAATTGTCAAAAGTGTAAAGGTTCTGGATACTTCCGTACACCTTCAGGTTATCCATACCAAACTTTTTAGCAGTCTCTCTTTC
Source organism: Salinimicrobium profundisediminis (assembly GCF_026241755.1). Classification (GTDB taxonomy): domain Bacteria; phylum Bacteroidota; class Bacteroidia; order Flavobacteriales; family Flavobacteriaceae; genus Salinimicrobium; species Salinimicrobium profundisediminis. The sequence continues at coordinate 115,688 of NZ_JAPJDA010000001.1, read as the reverse complement.
AAGTGTGTAACCTAAAGTTACATTTTGAATTCTTATATAAGAACCATCTTCAATATACCTGTCAGACATGATGATGTTTGGGTTTGATTCACTACCCCTTACAAGACGAGGTTGCTGCCCATCTGGGTTTGCTACTGACCAGTAATCAAGAACGATTGGATCCTGGTTAACATAGTAACTGCTTCCTGCTGTAAGGGTTCGTTTTACACCACTAAAGACGTCATTACCATAGGATCCCTGAAGGAAAACTCCTAATTCAAAATTCTTATAGCTGAAGTTGTTCTGGAAACCAAAAGTGAAATCGGGATGAGGGTTACCAATAACAGTTCGGTCTTCACTATTAATAACGCCATCACCATTGATGTCTTCATACTTGATATCTCCTAACCAGGTAGTGCCAAAGAGTTCGTCTCTTACAGGTCTTCCAAATTGGATAGGTGCATTTTCAAGGTCTTCGAGAGTGCGGAACATTCCTGCTACTTTATATCCGTAGAACATACCCACAGGCTCTCCAACCTGGGTAAGAGTGACGTTCATATTAGAGTCACTTATATAAAGCGCCTGGTTAATCTTTAGATCTCCCAGAAGCTCTGTAACTTCATTTTTATAATGAGAAAAGGTAAGTGTACCACCATAATTAAAGTCTGATTCTCCTAAAGTTTTATAGCTTATCGCCAAATCAATCCCTTTGTTCACCATTTCTCCAAGGTTGATCCATGGGGCGGCAATAGCACCCGGTGACTGGCCTCCAGTTACAAAGTCTGTTACAGCGTATTGGAATAAAAAGTCTTTAGAAGTTTTATGCCAAAGTTCCACGGTGGTGTTTAACCTTTGGTCAAGTGCAGAGAAGTCCAGTCCAAAGTTGGCCATAACCGATGATTCCCAGGTTAGATCTTCATTCTTATAGTTAGCGTATTCAAAACCTGTACCTAATCCCGTGTTCATCGGGTTTAGAACTACACCATAGGCAAAGTTGGGAATGTTTTGATTTCCTACCTCTCCATATCCTCCATAGATTTTAACATCTTCTAGAGTAGTGAAACCTTCCATAAATGCCTCTCTGGAAAGTATCCATGAAGCAGCTACTGAGGGAAAATAACCCCATTTATTGCCCTCTGCAAACTTGGAAGAACCATCTGCTCTTAAAGAGAGGGTTAAGTTATATTTATCATCAAAGGTGTAAATCGCACGTCCAAAATAAGACTCTAAAGCAGAGCTACCTATGTATTGATCTACAAGGTCATCTGCATTTCCCTGGCCGAGTACCGGTAGCTTATTACTCACAAATTGTCCGTCTACTGCGGTGACGCCTTCCCAGCTGGATTCCTGTACTTCCTGCCCCACAAGAACAGTTACCGCATGCTTATCAGCAAAAGAATTGTTATAAGTAAGCAGGTTCTTTAAGATCCAAAAGGTGCTGTTTTCCCGAACAGCCTGGAAACGGTTTTGTCCGCTTTCGATGTTTCCGTAAGAATACGTAGGTTGAAAGTAATCTCTCAGGTTATTGCCAACATCGCCACCTATTTCTGTTCTAAAGGTGAAATTGGCAGGCAAATCAAGTTCTACAAAAATATTACCTAATACCCTGTTTCTTTCTACATTGTTTTGAATACTTAACGCTTCAGCAATAGGGTTACGGGTTCCGTAGGCAATTTCATCCGGAGTTACAGGTCCGGCGAAAGATCCGTCTGGATTGTAAACTGCTGTGGCGGGATTGTTGAGAAGCGAAAGCGAAATGATCCCATTACTTTCGTTGTTCAATGTGATCTTATCATTTGTTCTACTGGCAGAAATATTTACTCCTGTAGATATCCAGTCTTTAATATCGGCATTAATATTTGCTCTTACCGTCATACGGTCAAATCCAGAACCAATAACAGTACCTTCCTGATCGGTATAGGAGGTGGAGAGGAAGTAATTGATTCCTTCTTTTGCTCCTGAAAATGCGAGCTGATGGTTTTGTAAAATTGCGTCATCAAAAACTTGTGCCTGCCAGTCAGTTCCATTGCCAAGAAGGTCTGGATTAAGGAACTCTATTTGTTGATTTAGGTTGTAAATCTCTCCAATGTTGTTTTGGTGGAGAGCATATTCCTGTAGGTTCATAACGTCCATCTTATTAGTTGGACGTTGTAATGCAACATAAGTATTGTAGCTTAATTTGCTCTTGCCTAATTTCCCTTTCTTAGTGGTGATCAACACTACACCGTTTGATCCTCTTGAACCATAAATAGCGGTAGCTGAAGCATCTTTAAGAATGTTGATAGATTCGATGTCATTCGGGTTTAAAGCAGCCAGGGGACTTAGCCCTTCGGCACCTGCTTCTCCCGAAGTGGGCACTCCATCAATGATGTATAGTGGTTCACTAGAACCTGTAATAGAGTTTACCCCGCGTATTCTTACCGACACAGCTGCACCGGGCTGTCCCGAGTTCTTTGAAATAGCTACCCCGGCGGCACGACCTTGCATAAGTTGGTCTACGCTTACCTGTGGTACGTTCTCCAGTTCTTCTGAACTAATTCTTGCTACAGAGCCCGTAATATTTTCTTTTAATTGAGCCCCATATCCAATGACTACTACTTCTTCAAGTGCCTGGGCATCATCATTTAATGAGATATTGAAATTTTGTCCCGGAGTTACTTTTAACTCCTGGGTTACAAAACCTACATAGCTAAAAACGAGATCTGTTGGTCCCTCTACAGTAATTTGAAAATTTCCGTCAAAATCTGTTGTGGTACCATTTGTCGTTCCCTTTTCGATTACGTTTACTCCCAAAAGGGGTATTCCATTACTGTCGGTCACAGTACCATTCACCTTCTCTTGTGCCTGTGCCATAGTTGCGGTCGAACAAAAGATCAGCATGAGTAAAATCTTGCCATAGCGATAGAAAACGTTTTCGCTCTTGTTTGGATTTTTGTACATAAGAATTTGTGTTGTTAATATTTGTGGTTAACTCGCTAAAGATTTCGGAAGCTTTCCAACCGAATATTTGTTATATCTTCAGAACTGGAAAAATTTCCTTAGTCAAATTTAAAGCACATGTTAAGCTGTTGTTAATATTATTTTATCATTTAATGATGATATTTTTTCCCTATTTCGAAAAAGATTCTCCTTATTATAAGAATATGTTACAGAGGCAGAGTCTGTATAATAGAGTGCCTTAGTAGTGGAGAGAAAAATAGGGTGTGGAAAAGACTTTTTTAAGAGGGATTAATTCCGGGAGGTTAGATGTGATCTCACCAGTTTTCCTGAAGCTGAAATATTCTTTTCCTGGTTTATTTCTGAAGGTTTGGTCCCGGGTAGAAGCGCTGCAGAAGACTCATCCTTGTCGGCTATAGACCAGTTAGCCCATGATAGATTGTGTTGCTCCATAAAATCCATCCATTCCCCCGTTTCCTGTTTGTAAACAGGCCCATCTCCGTTGGCATTTGTAGTTCCAAATTCAGTAACAAAAATGGCTAAGCCTTTGTTTATTGCTGTTAAGGCTGTATTTCTAAGTTCCTGTCGATGCGTCCCGGCATAAAAATGAAGTGTATAGGCTAAATTCTCTCCTTCTACCGGGTCTTCTGCAGCAATATCTACCCGTTGAGACCAGTTAGGAGTACCAAGGACAATGATGTTGTCTGGGTCGTGTTGGCGAATAGAAGCTACAACCTTTTCATGATATGGTTTCAATACTTGTGGCCAGGAGACGTCAAGAGGTTCATTGTAAATCTCATAAATGAGGTTTGGGTAATTTCCATATTCTTTCGCTATCTCAGAAAAAAACTGTTGGGCTTCTATCAAATGATCTTCAGCATGATGATCATGCCAGTCCACAATTACATAAATATCCAGGTCTATTGCTGCTTCTATTATTTTTTTAACTTTTTCCTTTTCCCTCTCCGGGTGGTCAAGGTATCCTTCATGTTCTATCGCCATGGCTGCCCTTATGAGTTGAATATCCCATCCTGCTACGAGATTCTCTACAGTTTCGCGATTATAATATTGTGATTGCCACTGGCTCCAAAACAAGGACATCCCTTTTAATTGTACAGGTTGGCCTGAAGCGTCAACAATTTGTCCATTTTTTACTTTTAATTGCGAATGGGTGGCTACGGGAGTAACATTTTCTTCAGGTGAATTCTGAATTTCTTTTTTTGAGGAACAGTTGTTGTTTAAAGAAAATAGGATCAGGAGAAGAGAAAGTAGTTTTAAGTTTTTCATAATAGAAATAAATTGGCTTAGAGTACTCTTTTTATTCCGCTAAATTCCTCTCGATATTGGGAAGGAGTGCAATTTTTGCTCTTTTTGAACACTCTGTTGAAGTTGGCTATATTATTGAAGCCACATTTAAATGCTATCTCTGCAATACTTAGATCTTTTTCTATTAACCATCTGGAAGCAAAACCTATACGAGTGTCATTCACATATTCTATTAATGTCTTACCTGTCCTTTTCTTAATGAAGCGGTTGAAGGAAACAGGACTCATGTTAACTAGTTCAGAGATCTTGTTTAGTGAAATTTTATTTTGATAATTCTCCTGAACATATTCATAAATAATCTTGATTTTATCGCTGTTCTCAAAATTTTTATTATCTGAAGTGTAGGAAGAAAGCAAACGTTGATTTCTGGAGATCGCCAGATCCTGAAGAATGGAAATTAACTCTAGAAAATAATCAATACTGTCAATTTTAGAGAGGCGTAAAATTTTTGGAGTTACCTCTTGTGATATTTTTTCAGAAAAAAGTATTCCATGAGCAGAACGATCAAACATATCTTTAATAGGCTTCATTATTCTTCGGCTCAAGAGTCTCTCGTCAAAAAGGTCATTGTGAAATTGTATGGTTATCTCATGAATGTTCTTATTGCTGCAATTGTGAAGTTCCCAGCCATGCTGCAAGTTAGGCCCTACCAAAACCAGTTCAATGTTTTCTATATCTTCCATGCTGTCACCAATAATTCTTCTCACTCCTTTCCCGTTCAGAATAAAATTCACTTCATATTCTGGATGAAAATGTATTGGAAAATCGAAATCATCCTTAATTCTATCAAAAACAAGAAAACTATCTTCAGGGGATAAGGGGGTGATTTCCCTATGAGCTTGTGCAGTCATTTATTCTAAATTTTGTGTTCTGGAAAAAATTTCATTATTAAATGACAAAATCATATTAACCAATATCCTTTTGCTGGAGTAAATTTGAACATCATAATTTTTTGTGCTTATAAATGGGATTATCAAATTCTGGTAGTTAAAGATAAGCCAATATTTATTAATATAAAATATTTTGTCAAAACAGAAGTATGAAATCTACACCAGGCATAAAGGATTTTATCAAATACCTTATAGTTTTATCCCTTTTAGTTCAGAATGTTGGTTGTAAATCTATATCAGGTATAGATTATAACGCAATTAAAGTTTCAGATATCCAGGCAACAAATTCTACTAAATTGCTTTACCATAACATTCAAAGAATTTCCAGGAAAGCAATTGCATTTGGTCATCAGGATGCTACGGCCTATGGGATTGGCTGGAAGCACGATGAAAACTCTGAAGTCTTAAAAAGTGATATTAAGAAAGTAGTAGGTGCTTTACCTGTAGTTCATGGTTATGATATTGGGCATATAGAACTTGGAAAGGTTCATAACCTTGATACAGTTTCTTTTGATCTCATGCGAAATCACATTCAGAAGCTATACGACAAGGGTGCTATAATAACAATGAGCTGGCATCTGGATAATCCTGTGACCGGTGGAAGTTCCTGGGATAAAACCCCGGCAGTTCCTGCAGTTTTAGAAGGAGGGGAGCAAAGAGACATGTATGTTCTTTGGGTAAAACGACTGGCAGAATTTTTTAATTCTCTGAAAGATAAACAAGGTAATGTTATACCCATAGTATTTAGGCCTTTTCATGAAATGAATGGTTCCTGGTTCTGGTGGGGCGGAGACAATGTCTCTCCAGAAGATTATAAGCAGCTATGGAAGGAGACTCAACAATTATTAAAGGAAAACAACGTACATAGCTTATTATATGCCTATTCTCCTAACACCATTGGTAGTGAGGAAGAATTTGAGAAATATTATCCCGGAGATGATTTTGTGGATATTCTTGGGGTTGACATCTATAACCACAGCTGTAATGAAGCTTTTACCAAAGATGTGAAGAGGAATTTAGAAATTGTAAAAGAAAAGGCATTATTAGCCAATAAACCTTTTGCGCTCACCGAAACCGGGAATAATAATTTCGGAGAAGATCCTCTTTGGTGGACTCAGACATTGTATCCCGGGATTAAAGATTCGGGCGCCGCATGGATGTTACTTTGGAGAAATGCACGGCCATCCCATTATTTTTCTACATATCCCGGTGAAATTTCAGAAGAGAACTTTAAGGAATTTGCTGAACTCGAAGAGATCATTTTTCTGGATGAGGTGAAGGAATTAACTACTAATTAATTGAAGAGCCCCCCTATGTTACAAGGTTTAGATATTGCGATAATTTTAGCTTACCTGGTTGGTACCATTTTAATTGGTCTGGCATTGAGGAAAAAAGCTCAAAAGAGTAAAGATGACTATTTATTAGGAGGAAAAGATCTGCCCTGGTACATGCTGGGGCTGTCCAATGCTTCTGGAATGTTCGATATCTCTGGAACAATGTGGCTGGTAACACTCACCTTTGTTTATGGGTTAAAAAGTATTTGGATACCCTGGCTGTGGCCTGTCTTTAATCAGGTGTTTTTAATGGTATTTCTGGCCACCTGGCTTCGTAGGTCACAGGTAACTACAGGTGCAGAGTGGATACACTTTCGCTTTGGTAAAGGTCAGGGTGGAAATAGATCTCACACCATAATTGTCATTTTTGCCATCTTAAGCTGCCTTGGATTCTTAGCTTACGGGTTTATAGGATTGGGGAAATTTGTAGAAATATTTATTCCCTGGGAAATGGTTTCGGCCTACGTTCCCTTTAATGTTCCTGCTGAATATATTCCGCACTTCTACGGTGTGATCTTTACAATGTTCGCTGTTTTCTATTCAGTTTTAGGAGGGATGTCGGGAATAGTCTGGACCGATCTTCTGCAGTATTCAATTATGACAGTCTCCTCAATTGCTATTGCAGTAATTGCATGGCAGGCGATGGGAGAGGGAAGTATGAATGTCCCCGAGGGATGGATGAACCCCTTATTTGGATGGGAACTTGATATTGACTGGACCGGAATTATTGATGAAGTCAATGAGAAAATTGCGTCAGACCAATATTCCCTTTTTGGACTGTTTTTTATGTTAATGGTCTTTAAAGGAATTCTTTCCAGCATAGCAGGGCCTGCACCCAATTACGATATGCAGAAAATTCTTTCCACTAAGAGCCCTCTTGAAGCAGCCAAAATGAGTGCGTTCTCCATTGCAGCTTTAATTCCTACAAGGTATTTAATGGTGGGGGGCTTTTCGGTACTCGCCATTCTTTTTTATGATGACCTAAGACTTGAAACTGCGGGTATTCTCGACTTTGAGAAGATCTTGCCTGCAGCAATTGGTCAATTCGTGCCGGTAGGGCTGCTTGGTTTGCTCCTGGCAGGACTTTTGGCTGCTTTCATGTCTACTTTTGCCGGTACTCTCAATGCTGCTCAGGCATACCTCGTTAATGATATCTACTTGAGACATAAACCTCATGCTTCCCAGAAGGAAGTGAAGAAAATGAACTATGGCAGTGGAATGGTGGTTGTCCTTATAAGTATCATCCTGGGCTTCTTTGTGCTTGATGTTAATTCTATATTACAATGGATTGTTTCAGCACTTTATGGTAGCTATGTTATTTCGAATACCCTTAAATGGTACTGGTGGCGTTTTAATGGTGAAGGCTATTTCTGGGGAATGGTTTCCGGTATTGTTCCGGCTATGATCTTCCCGCTCATCACCGATACTCTCGATCTCTATTATTTTCCTGTCATTCTGCTAATCTCCATTATTGGAAGCATCATTGGAACTTTCACCGCTCCTCCAACCGATGAGCGAATTCTTAAAGATTTCTACGTGAAGACAAGACCATGGGGATTTTGGAAGCCTATTCTGGAAAAAGTAAAACAGGAGAATCCTGAAGTAACCCGAAACAAGAATTTCTCAAGAGACATGTTTAATGTTTTAATAGGGGTAATTGCACAAACTGTTCTGGTACTCATTCCACTTTACCTCATTTTACATGAAAATATTTCAATGATAATTTCAATTGCAGTACTCGTGATCTGTGTTTTCATCTTGAAGAAAAACTGGTGGGACCATATCAAAAAAGAAACTGGAGTAAATATTAAATAACCCTACAAAAAATGTCATCAAATAAACAAAAAGAATTAATGAGTAAAATACCTCAATACGAGCAACTCATAAGAGAACATAAAGAGTTTATTCAAATTCCTAATATACCTTCTCAACAATCTAATGGAATTGTACAGCGCTATAAAAATCCCGTTGTTACAGCAGCTCACGCACCACTTCACTGGAGGTATGATTTTAATTCTGAAACCAATCCTTTTGGTCTGGAAAGGATTGGGGTAAATGCCACTTTTAACCCGGGCGCTATAAAGTGGAACGGGAAATATGTCTTGGCAGTAAGAGTGGAAGGTAACGATCGCAAATCTTATTTTGCAATGACCGAAAGTCCTAATGGCGTTGATAATTTCCAGTTCTGGGACAAACCTGTGGAACTGCCACAAACAGAAGAGCCCGACACCAATGTTTACGACATGAGGCTTACGCAGCATGAAGATGGATGGATCTACGGTATATTCTGTACAGAAAGAAAAGATAAATCCAATCCCGATACGAGCGCAGCAGTTGCGAATGCGGGAATTGTTAGAACCAAAGATCTTCTAAACTGGGAAAGATTGCCCGATCTTATTTCCAATTCCGGTCAACAACGAAATGTAGTCATGCATCCCGAATTTGTGAATGGTAAATATGCACTTTACACCCGACCACAGGATGGTTTTATTGAAGTTGGAAAAGGTGGTGGTATAGGTTTGGGGTATATTTTAGATATGACAAATCCTGTTTTAGAAGATGAAAAGATCATCAACCATAAAATCTACCATACCGTGTACGAGCTAAAAAACGGTCTGGGACCGGCACCTATTAAGACCGAAAAAGGCTGGCTACATCTGGCTCACGGTGTAAGAAACACAGCTGGAGGTTTAAGGTATACGCTTTACTTGTTCATGACCGATCTTCAGGATATTTCTAAAGTAATACATCAACCTGCCGGTTATTTTATGGCACCAAATTATGAAGAGACTGTTGGTGATGTCCCTAATGTGTTATTTGGAAACGGCTGGATCAAAGATGAAGATGGTAAAGTTTTCATTTACTATGCTTCTTCCGATACCCGAAGCCATGTGGCAGTTTCTTCAGTCGATAAGTTGCTGGACTATGTAATGAATACTCCGCAGGACGGTTTAACTTCAAAAGCATCGGTAGATACTATAATAGAATTAATAAATAGGAATAAAGAATTGGAGTAATGACAAATTCCACATCACAACTCAAGGCTGAACTTTCTGCAGAACTGGAAAATATTCTGATGTACTGGAAGGAGTTCAGCATTGATGAAAAGAATGGAGGATTTGTAGGTCAGCGAGATCATTGGAATAAAGAAGTTGTTGGAGCTTCCAAAGGAGTAATTCTTAACACCCGTATACTCTGGACTTTTTCGGCCGTTGCTAATCAGAAAGGAGAAAAATTTGGAGACTTGAGGTCATTGGCCGATCGGGCTTACGGGTATCTAAAAAAGGCATTTCGAGATGACATTTTTGAAGGGGTATACTGGGAGTTGGATGCCCTGGGTAAACCTCTTAATAAAAGAAAGCAGATCTACGCACAGGCCTTTGCTATTTATGCGCTTTCTGAATATTACATTCTTTCAGGAGCTGAAGATGCCAAAAATTGGGCAGTTGAACTATTTGAACTGGTAGAGCAACATGCTAGAAAGAAGGAATTTAATGGCTATTTAGAAGCTTTTCAGGAGAATTGGTCTCCCATAGAAGACATGAGGCTCAGTGAGAAGGATAAGAACTCAGCCAAAACAATGAATACTCATTTGCATGTGCTTGAAGCTTACACCACACTGTATAAAATCACAAAATCTGAAGCTGTCAAAGAAGCTCTTGACAATCTGATTGAACTTTTTCTTCAGAAATTCTATGATCCCAAAAATCAGCATTTTCAGCTCTTTTTTGATAATCAGTGGAACCGGGAAGGAAATGTGATTTCCTACGGTCACGATATTGAAGCAATCTGGTTAATGATCGAAGCTGCAAAAGCTTCAGGAAATGAGGATTTGATCAAAAGGACTCAGGATATTGCTGTACCTGTGGCAGAAACTTTTTTAAAAGAAGCCCATGTTCAAAAACAGGGAGTAATCAATGAGAAGGATCTGGACTCCGGGAAAACAGATTTAGACCGGCATTGGTGGCCTCATGCCGAAGCTATGGTAGGACTGGAATATGCATATCAGATTTCCGGAGAGGAAAAGTTTAAAGATGCGATTTTTGATATTTGGACCTTTACACAAAAGCACATTATAGACCATCAAAACGGAGAATGGTTCTTTAGAATCGATAAAAACCTTCAACCTTATACGCAGGAAGATAAACTGGGCATGTGGAAATGTCCTTACCACAATTCACGTGCGTGTCTCATCTTAACAAAATAAACTATGAAGAGAGTTCTTTTGTACATGTTTATGTCTTTGATTTTCGCGAGTTGTAGCAAAGATGAAGATCCAATTCAAAACCCTGATCCCATCCCGGTAGATCCTGTAGATCCCGTTGATCCACCTGAAGAGGAGGATTTTGTTCTTCAGCCTGAAGATACAAGAACCTATATGGTTGATGCCTCGGCTACTGAAGAGACTGTCGCCTTCTTTTATCGTTTAAAAAATCTTTCACGAACTAATTTTATAGTAGGACAACAGGATGCGTTCAATGCCTTCTACGGAAATAATGCAGGAGATTCTGATATCAAAAAACTCACAGGCAGTGATCCAGGTTTATTGGGGTCAGATTTTATGTTTATAACAGATAAAAATAATAATGGGCAGCCAGATAACTGGTTCTATCAACAAGAGCAACAAATTATAGCAGATGCTGTAGATTCTTACAACAAAGGAATGGTCAACCATTTTACCTGGCATTTACGTGAGCCTTATGAAGGAGACCATTTTTATACCGTGGAAATGACCGACTTTCAAAAGGCTAATGCTTTTAAGAGCATACTGCCTGGTGGAGCTAATCATGAACACTACAAACAAAAACTTCAGAAGATTGCTGAAGTAGTTAAAAATCTTAAGGGGAGTGACGGGAAATTAATACCTATAATTTTTAGGCCTTTCCACGAATTTGACGGTGGATGGTTTTGGTGGGGAGCTCCTTATTCTACCGCTCAGGAGTTTAAAACCCTTTGGCAGTTCACTGTAGATTTCTTGAAAGATGAACTTAATGTACACAACATTCTGTACGCCTATGCACCCGATAATTCTTACTCAACAGCCACTACTTACTTGCAAAGATATCCGGGAGATGAATACGTAGATATACTGGGAATGGATAATTACGGCGATTTTCTTCCCGGGGATGCATCAAAACTTTCAGCTGCAAATGCAAAACTGAAAATGATTTCAGAGCTCGCAAAAGATAAAGTCAAAATTGCAGCCATGACTGAAACCGGGTTGTTTATACCAGATAGTTCCTTACCGCTCAATTTTTATTCTGAGAATCTTTATAACGTTCTTACAGACAATGACGTTCAGATTGGTTTTGTAATGTTCTGGCAGAATTCTGAAAATGTTTACACTGTACCGGTGCCGGGACTTGAAGGTGAAGAAGACTTTCTCAAATTCGTTCAAAAAGAGGAACCTCTCTTACTTCATGAGATGCCAAATATGTATAATCTACCCAATTAAAACTTTAATAGATCAAGATGAAAAAAATATTTTTGTTAACACTGGCTTCAGTTATTCTTATATCCTGCAGTAGTGGAAAAAATGTAGAAAAAAGACCTGCTCCAATTAGTGTTAAAGATGGAATCTTTTACAAAGGCAGTGAACCTTACTATTTTATAGGTGCCAATTACTGGTATGGACCATTAATAGGAGCCCAAAATATTGGAGATAGAGAAAGACTCATCAAAGAGCTTGATCTTATGAAAAGCCAGGGTATTGATAACTTGAGGATCCTTGTTGGGGCAGAAGGTGGTACTCAGGATTTTCAAGTCAAGCCTGCATTGCAGCCCCAGCAGGGGGAGTATAATCAGGACCTGCTCGATGGTCTTGATTTCCTTTTAGCCGAAATGGCAAAGAGAGAAATGTATGCTGTACTTTATTTAAACAATAACTGGATATGGTCAGGCGGAATGTCAGCCTATCTTGAATGGAATGGATATGGAGAAGTTGCCAACCCATTCCTTGATAAATATTCCTGGGAAGATTATTTTCAGTACACCCAACAATTTCACACCTGTACCCCTTGTAGGGAAGCTTTTATAGATCACGTGAAATTTATTGTGGGTAGAACAAATCAGTACACCGGCTTAAAATATACAGATGATACTACCATCATGTCATGGCAGGTAGCTAATGAGCCTCGAATTTTTACTGAAGAGGACAGGCAGCCATTTAGAATCTGGTTAAAGGAAGTGGTTGACCTTCTGGATAATCTGGATCAAAATACTCTTATCTCTACAGGAGCCGAGGGGAAAGCCAGTTATCTTCAGGACCTCAATGAGTATGAATCTTTGCATTCCAACCCAAAGATAGATTATTTAACTGCTCATATGTGGCCAAAGAATTGGGGCTGGTATGATATTGAAAATGAAAAAGGAAGTTTAAAAGTTTCTATTGATAATGCTTACAATTATATTAGTGAGCATGTAGAAGTAGCTCAAATGTTGAATAAGCCTATTGTTCTTTCAGAATTTGGCTTTCCTAGAGAAAAAGAAAGTTTGGCTTTAACTGCCTCTGTAGAGAATAGGAATGAATTTTATGAAGCCTTATTTTTAAAGCTGAAGGAAAGCCATAATGAGAAGGGGCAATTAGCAGGAGCAAATTTCTGGGGCTTTGGCGGATTTGCCAAAACTGACCAGAAACGTGGAAAATGGGAAGTGGGAGACGATTTCAGTGGAGATCCGCCACAAGAACCACAAGGATTAAATACGGTTTTTGCACAGGATGAATCTACTCTCAAATTGATCAGAGATTACAATAAAATGATTAATCCAGAAGCTGTTCAAGATTAGACGCTCTAAATAGAGTAAAAGATGATAACCTGCTATGTCATTTCAATACCTTTTAAATACAGTAAAAGTAGTTTACTGTCACTTTTACCTGTTTTGTTTTTAGGTTTGCAATTAACTGCACAACAGCTGCCTTTCCTGAAGCTAAGTGAAGACAGATCTTATATTGAGACTGCAGGAGGAGATCCTTTTTTATGGCTGGGAGATACTGCCTGGGAGCTGGTTCATCGTCTCGATCGTGAGGAGGTGAAAAAATATTTAGAAAACCGGGAGGTAAAAGGGTTCACTGTCATACAAACGGTGATCTTAGCAGAAATGGACGGACTTAATACTCCCAATGCCAATGGCGATAAACCCTTAATTGATAAGGATCCTACCCGGCTAAATGAAGCATATTTTAAATACCTGGATTTTGTAATATCAGAGGCAGAAAAACATGGTCTTTACGTGGGGCTTTTACCTGCCTGGGGAGACAAGTTCAATAAAAGATGGGGTGTGGGTCCGGAAATTTTCACACCTCAAAATGCCAGGGAATATGGTAGATTGTTGGGTAAGAGATATAAAGACTATCCAAACATCATATGGATATTGGGGGGAGACAGGATCCCTGAAAAGAATGTACACTTTGAGATCATCCGGGCACTTGCCCAGGGCATTTCAGAAGAGGATAAGAATCACCTGATAAGCTATCATCCTTCGGGAGCAAAACTGGCTTCAGACTTTGTAGATGAGAGTTGGCTGGATATAGATATGTATCAAAGTGGGCATTCCAGCACTGCTAAAGAATATCAATATTCTGAAAGAAGCAGGGATAAAAATATCAAGAGACCTGTTATCAATGGAGAAGCCAGATATGAGGATATCCCGGACCGGTTTTGGGAAAACAAAGATTTCGGCCGGCTGGATGAGACAGATGTGAGGGTCTCTGCATATTGGAGCCTTTTAGGAGGTGGGGCAGGTTATACTTATGGTAGTAACGATATCTGGCAAATGTACGATCAGGGCAAAATACCATCTTTAGAGGCTAGGCTTGGCTGGAAAACAGCCCTTAATCTTCCGGGTGCACAACAAATGAAATATCTGCGGGAACTATTTTCCTCTTTGGAATGGCAGAATATGGTTCCGGCACCCGAACTTATTTCAGGTTCCAATCCTCAAGATGAAGGTTACATCCTGGCCTCACAGGCACCAGACTTTGCGTTGTTCTATTCGCCGGAAGGTCGGTCTATAGAGGTAGATCTTCAGGAATTAAATTTTCTGGGATCAAATGCCTATTGGTTTAATCCGCGCCAGGGGATAACTGAAGAAATTTTAGCCGGGAAGAGTTTTAAAAATGGTATTTTTAAACCACCAACTTCTGGTAGAGGTAATGATTGGTTACTTGTGCTTCTTCCTGATTCTCAAAAATTTAAACTAAAAAAACTTTTTTAACATGAGAAAAATGACATCCACTGCCCTGCTACTTGTATCAGTATTGATACTTACAGGGTTTTCCATAAAACAAGATCGTAATATGAAGCTCAATTCACAACCCAACGATAGTATAGAAGCGAAAATCGACTCTTTGCTAAGTATCATGACCCTGGAGGAAAAAGCCGGGCAAATGAATCAGTACAACGGGTTTTGGGAAGTTACCGGGCCTGCGCCAAAAGACGGGGATGCAGCTTTAAAATATGAACATTTAAGAAATGGCCGGGTTGGTTCAATGTTGACCGTGCGTGGTGTAGACCAGGTAAGGGCTGTTCAGGAGATCGTGGTGAATGAATCCAGACTGGGAATTCCGCTCATTATTGGTTTTGATGTTATTCACGGATATAAAACATTGAGCCCTATTCCGCTTGCCGAAGCTGCCAGTTGGGATATGGAGGCTATAAGAAGATCGGCTGAGGTTGGTGCTGCCGAAGCTGCTGCTTCAGGGATCAACTGGACTTTTGCACCAATGGTAGATGTCTCCAGAGATGCCCGTTGGGGTCGTGTGATGGAAGGTGGGGGAGAAGACCCGTATCTGGGGAGTAAGATCGCCGCTGCAAGAGTAAAAGGTTTCCAGGGGGATGATCTTTCTAATCCGCTTACTGTTGCTGCCACGGCAAAACATTTTGCCGGCTACGGATTCGCTGAAGCTGGTCGGGAATACAATAAAGCCGATATTGGGATGTCAACCTTATACAATATGATCCTGCCACCTTTTAAAGCTGCCGAAGAAGCGGGAGTGAGAACTTTTATGACAGGTTTTAATACCCTGGACGAGATCCCGGTGACTGGGAATGAATTTCTTCTAAGGGATATCCTTAAAGGGAAATGGGGCTTTGATGGTTTTGTGATTTCAGATTATGCTTCTATTGAAGAAATGGTGGTTCACGGCTTTGTAAAAAATGAAAAAATGGCTGCTAAAAAAGCCGTGGAAGCAGGGGTAGACATGGATATGGAGGCATATTCATATGTGAATGAGATTGTAGGCCTGGTGAATGAAGGAAAACTGGACGAATCTCTTGTAGATGATGCTGTAAGAAGAATTCTTCGGGTAAAATATGAGCTGGGGTTAATGGATGATCCATACAGGTATCTTGATGCGCAGCGGGAAAAAGAAGTTGTGGGTAGTTCCTCCCACCATGAAGCTGTTCTGGACATGGCAAAAAAATCGATCGTCCTTCTCAAGAATGAAGGGAATCTACTTCCGCTGAAGAAAAATGGACAAAAAATTGCTTTGATCGGAGATCTTGCCGACGATAAGAACAGTCCGCTTGGGAGCTGGAGAATAGCTTCAGATGATAATACTGCCATATCTGTTCTTGAAGGTATGCAGCAGTATAAGGGGAATAAATTGACTTTTGAACAGGGAGCACAATTGGTAGTGGGAGCAGAGTCTTTTTTAACTGAAGTGAGATTCAATACTACAGATAAAAGTGGCTTCCCGGCAGCTGTTAAAGCCGCAAGGAATGCCGATGTAGTAGTGATGGTTCTTGGGGAACATGGATTCCAAAGTGGGGAAGGCAGAAGCCGTACAAATCTTGACTTTCCGGGCGTACAACAGGAACTTCTGGAAGAGGTTTTTGCAGCCAATAAAAATGTAGTTTTAGTTTTAAACAACGGTAGACCGCTTGCTATAGACTGGGCCGCAAAGAACATTCCTGCAATAGTGGAGGCCTGGCAATTAGGTACCCAAACAGGAAATGCCGTTGCACAGGTGCTTTACGGGCACTACAACCCCAGCGGGAAGTTACCAATGACCTTCCCTCGAAATATTGGTCAGACGCCAATTTACTACAATCATCAAAATACCGGCAGACCTGAAGATCCCAATCCGGGAGCAGACATGGTATGGTGGTCGCATTATATGGATGTTGAGAATACGCCGCTCTATCCGTTTGGATACGGCTTAAGCTATACTACTTTTAAATATGATAACCTCAAGCTCAACAAAGAGCAGTTTGAAATGGGCGGGGAGGTGCAGGTCTCTGTTGATGTTGCCAATACCGGAAATTATGACGGGAAAGAAGTAGTGCAGCTGTACATTAGAGACCTCTACGGAAGCACAGTTAGGCCTGTTAGAGAGCTGAAAGGTTTTGAATTGGTAGACCTTAAAAAAGGCGAAAAAAGAACTGTGAATTTCACCCTCACCGAAGCTGAGTTAGGCTTCTTTAATAATCAGGGAGAATATGTGGTGGAACCGGGAGAATTTGAAGTATTTGTCGGTGGGAATTCTGTTGAAACTTTAAAGGCTTCTTTTATGCTTGGCAAAGAATAATAAGATAAACGAATTTTGAGGAATAGCCCGGGGCGTACTGGGAATTTCTTGAAGAAGAAAAAAATACCCGTCAAAAATGCCATTTTTGACGGGTATTTTTTTGTATATATGCTAAAGATCTTTCTTTTAAAGCACTATAGGTTTTAGATGCAGTTCTTGTGCTTCAGAATTTCCTTCAGTTATTTTATAAAAAGAATTGAGTTTAAGATTTGTAAATACCTGGGTAGTGCCACTGCCTGCCCATTTAATTTTCACCTCTTTTATTTCCGAAGCTTTTCCAAGTCCAATTTGTGCTCTCAATGTAGAGGCTCCAAAACTACCTCCGGAACCTATCGTATGAAAAATTGTGCGGGAGCTGCCATCTTCAATAACAGTCACTTCTATTTTACTGCCAATTGCTGCCCTGTTGGCCTTTGTTCCTTCCAGTTTTAAGGTGATCCAGTTGTTCTCATCCTGATAAGGATTTAAATAAACCGAATTGAAAAAGTTATCCCCTTCATAGGCTCCTCCCAGGACCACCTGAATATCCTGGTCCCCATCGTTATCGATATCTGAAAAGGAAACGGCATGTCCTTTTTGCACATGACCCAGGCCTCCTGCAGTAGTGACATCCTGAAATTTTTCTCCGGAATCATTTCGGAAAACCCGGTTTGGGATTATAGATTCAAAACTAACTTCCCCGGTACTCAAATAGATGTCCGGGTAACCATCGTTGTCCAGATCCCCATAATTGGCGCCCATGGCATAGCCTATTTTATTCAGGCCAACTTCCGAAGTAACATTGGTAAAAGAGCCGTTATTGTTTTGATAAAGCCGCATAGTTTCTGCTCTATTAGGTTCTTTGAGGTAATCGCTAACAATATCGGGAACTATGTTGTAGAAGTTACTTCTTCTATACCCGGCCACAAATAGGTCTACCCAGCCATCATTATTATAATCAAAAGACCAGGTAGGAAAACTGGAGATTTTTTCCTCCAATCCCCTTTGAGCCCCTTCTTCCTTAAATTTTAAATTACCCTTTTTGTCTATTCCTTTGTTTATAAACAACAAATTTCTTGAAGAATGAAGGGTGGAAATGTAAATATCCATCCACCCGTCATTGTTGAAATCTGCACTGGTTACTCCCTTCACAAAGTATGATTCTTGTTCATTACTTACGCTCAATCCTGCGCTGGCGGTTTGATTTGAAAAGGTGCCGTCCCCGTTATTCCTGTAAAATTCTGAAGGGTGAAAGTTATCCTTACCCGACTCATTTCCAATAAACAGATCTATCCATCCATCATTGTCAAAATCGGCCCAGGTGGCGGTTTGGGTAGGATGAAAAGAAAGCAGGCCTGCTTCTATGGTTACATCTGTAAATGTATTATCCCCGTTGTTCCTAAGCAGGGAATTTGGGTGTTTGCCCAATTTTTCCATCCAGGCACCACGTAAAACCAATACATCTATAAATCCATCGTTGTTATAGTCGGTTTGCAACATGTTCAATCCGCCCTGGACTTCCTCTAAACCTGCGGCTGAAGTTTTCTCAATAAAACCACCTTTTCCATCATTGATGAAAAAATTAAGCTTCCCTGAGGGGAACCAGCTGGAAACAAGCACATCCAGCAGGTTGTCATTATTAAAGTCATCTACTATACTTCCACCCGAAAGATCATTTACATTTAGTCCAAGTTTTGGAGCGATGTCTTCAAATTTCTTCAATGGATATTCAGATTCAAACACACTTTCCGGGATCAGCCATTTTTCAGGAACACCTTCAGGGTATTCTCCGAGGGTCATATAAGCGATGTTTAAAAGCCACCGACTGCTATAATCATGATAATCCTGACTTAAAAATTTCTCATAAAGAGCAATAGCCTTTCTTGAGCCTTCTGGTGCCTGGTGATATCCTTCAGGATCAATTGGGATGATACAGGATGCTGAAGCTTTGTGATGATGAATGCAGTTTTGTTGCTCTCCCAGGCGCATATAGGCAACAGCCAGTAGTGGACCAATTTTTTCTTCTTCATGTGCATCCAGTTCATACCGCAAGGCGCTTCTATTGCTTTTTGCCCATAAATCCTCCAGAATCTTTATGGCTTCTACCGTGCGGCCTGCATATAATAATGCATCTGCCTTTTTGAGATTAAATCTTTCTTTTTGGCCTTTTGGAGCTATTCTGGAGAGACTGTCAAAATAAGCAATGCGTATAGAAGAGGCGTAAATGTTTTCTGGAATGTAAAATTGTTCTTCAGCCGTTCTCTGAATGATTTCAGGCATTGTCTGCTTTTCTTCACACGAGAGAAGACATAAAAAAGAGAAGAAAAAAAAGCCTTTTAAGTACTTCATGTTATAAAATGTGTATTTTACACCTTTAAAAATATGCAGTTTAAATTATTATTAAACAAAACTTTACAGTTGCTTCAAACAAATATAGGATACAATTTGAACTGTAGCATTTTTGGGCAGAAAAAGAGTTTAGTGTTAATTAGGAGGAGTAAAAGCTGTTTTTGAGTAGCTGCTTCAGCCATTGTGTAAGACAGGAGGTTTAGAGAAGCTGTATAAACTGGTGAAAACACTACTTATACCCGATTATTTTATGAAAATGTAATTTATATTGAAAAAAAACAAGAATTTTCTACATTGCATGTTAATTAATGTTAATCACACCTTCCAAAAATAGTATTTTCAATGAAGATTTTTTTTAGACTTTCCGTAGTTGCTACTTTATTAGTTTTTAGTAGTTGTAAAAAAGATAAGGAGGTTGCCGCCTCCGAACCTTCTGAAACTAAGATTTTCCGGACTGTATCTTCGGAAAGTTCTTCCATTGATTTCAGTAATAACCTAACCGAAAATGATTCCCTCAATTACTTTAGCTATTCCTATATCTATATGGGGGGTGGTGTGGCTGCAGGCGATATTAATAATGATGGCTTACAGGACCTTTATTTTACAGGAAACCAGGTGCCCAATAAGCTTTACTTAAATAAAGGCAATCTTGAATTTGAAGATATTACTGAAGCTGCCGGCGTGGCAGGAGATAGCAGATGGTATACCGGAGTTACAATGGCCGATGTGAACGGCGATGGCTACCTGGATATTTATCTTTCTGTTGGAGGCAAGTTTGAACCCAAAAACAATCAGCTTTTTATTAATAACGGCGACGGAACTTTTGCGGAAAAAGCCCAAGAATATGGATTGGATGATCCGGGAAATAGCATACAAACTACCTTTTTTGATTATGATAAAGATGGTGATCTTGATGCTTATATCGCCAATTATCCTCCTACCCGGTTCGATTCCCCAAATTTCATTTACGAGTATAAGATGAAGAATGTAAGTGACCTGGAAACAGATCACTTGTTGCGCAACGACGGAGGCAAATTCACAGATGTCACAGACGATGCAGGAGTTCGTAGTTTTGGACTTACATTATCGGCTACTGTGGCCGATCTTAATAATGACAGCTGGCCAGATATTTATGTCTCCAACGATTTTAGTTCTCCCGATTTCCTGTACATGAACAACGGTGACGGCACCTTTAGGGAGGTTGTCAAAAAGGCCACTTCTCACACTTCTTTTTTTGGAATGGGAGTGGACATTGCCGATTATAATAATGATGGGAACCTGGATATCTATCAGGTAGATATGTCGGCAAAAGACAACCGGCGAAAGAAGGCCAATATGGCAAGTATGAACCCAGATTTGTTCTGGAGCACAGTTGATGCCGGTTTTCATTATCAATACATGCAAAATGTTTTGCAAACCAATACCGGAGTATTTGAAGACGATAATCCATTTTTTGCCGATCTATCCCGAATCACAGGATCTTCTTCTACAGATTGGAGTTGGGGGCCTCTCTTTGCAGATTTTAATAATGATGGTCACAAAGATCTTTTTGTAAGTAATGGCACAAGAAGAGAGATCAATAACAACGACTATTTTAACAATCTTGCCGATACCAGGGTAGTAGAAGATCAACTGGAAAAGAGCCTGAATATCCCTTCTGAAAAAATTGATAATTTCATGTTCCAGAATCATGGAGATCTGTCATTTGAAATAGCCAACAAAAAATGGGGAATTGAATATGAAGGATGGTCTAATGGAGTAGTGTATGCAGATCTGGACAATGATGGGGATCTGGAAATTGTCACTAATAATATTGATGATAAAGCTTCTCTTTTTGAGAACAGCAGTTCAAAACACAATAATTATGTACAAATAGAATTTGAAGGTGATAGGGGGAACGCTTTTGGTTTAGGGACCCGTGCTTATGTAACTGCAAATGGGATGGAGCAAATGCAGGAGCTTACTTTAACAAGAGGCTTTCAGTCCTCTGTTGCGCCTCAATTACACTTCGGATTGGCAAAAGCCGATGTTGTAGATCAAATTAAGGTCGTATGGCCAGACGGAAAGGCTGAAATTTTGAATGATGTCAAGGCCAATCAGCGACTTAAGATAAGTTATAACAATGCTACAGAATTATTAGAAGAAGACTTTCCAGACAAAGAGTTCCTTTTTACTACCGTAAGAGATACTCTATCTTTTCCAAACCACAAACATATTGAGAATGAGTATAACGACTTCACAAAGGAGGTCCTTCTGCCTCACCGTACCTCTACTTTTGGACCGGGTGCAGCGGTCGGGGATCTAAATGGAGATGGATTGGAGGATTTGTTTGTTGGAGCTGCTTCCACTTATGAAGCAGGATTGTACTTCCAGACTGCCACCGGATTTATAAAGCAGGAAAGCGCTGCCTTTAAAAAGGATAAAAAATATGAAGACCTGGGGGCATTGATTTTTGATGCTAATGAAGATGGACACAACGATATCTATGTGGTAAGTGGTGGAAATGAGTTTAAACCCGATTCAGAATTTCTGCAGGACAGGCTGTATATAAATGACGGTAAAGGTAACTTTCAAAGAGATGAAGCGGCATTACCTGAAATGCTGACCAGCGGCTCCAGAGTATATCAAGCCGATTTTGATAAGGATGGAAAACAGGACTTGCTGGTGCTGGGTCGCCTGGTTCCGGGGAATTATCCTTTGCCTGCAAAATCTTACATCCTGAAAAATATAGGTGAAAATGGAGAAGCGAAATTTCGGGACATCACAAAGAATATTGCTCCTGAATTTCAATCTTTAGGAATGGCAACGAGTGCAGAAGTAGTGGATATTGATAAGGATGGATGGCAGGATATAGTTATAGTGGGAGAATGGATGCCCATTCGGGTTTTTAAAAATTCAGAAAAAGGCTTTACAGAGGTTACTGAAGATTTGGGCTTAGCAGATACTGCCGGCTGGTGGTGGAGTATCAAATCTGGAGACTTTGATAATGACGGAGACCTTGATTTTGTGGTGGGTAATCTTGGCAAGAACTATAAATACAAAGCTAATGAAGAGGAAACTTTTGATATATACTTCAAAGATTTTGATGCCAACAACAGGCAGGATATTGTTCTTAGTTATTATAATGATGGTAAGAAGTTCCCGTTGAGAGGCCGGGAATGTTCTTCTCAGCAAATTCCCGGAATTAAAAGTAAGTTCCCCGATTATCAATCTTTTTCAACTGCAACCCTGGAGGACGTCTACACTAAAGAGGAATTGGATAACTCCCTTCATTACCAGGTGAAATCTTTTGCAAGTGTCTATCTTGAGAACAGAGATGGGAAATTTATGATCCATAAACTACCTTCCGGAGCTCAAATTTCTTCAATAAACCAAATTCTTATCGAAGACTACAATAATGATGGAAACCTGGATGCCTTAGTGGCGGGGAACCTATTTTGGTCTGAAGTTGAAACCACAAGGAATGACGCTGGCTATGGATTGTTTTTAAAAGGAGATGGAAAAGGTGGTTTTAAAGAAGCTACTGCTTCAGAAAGCGGGTTGTTTATTCCAGGTGATGTGAAAGATATATTGAAGATGAAAGTTGGTAACAGAGATATGGTTATTGCTGTTAAAAATGATGATGTTTTACAATTCATATCAGTAAATAATTAATATTCCTTTTGGAAGCCTTTAGTTGTTTCACCCAGGTTTTAAGAGAGAGTTAACAAAAAAAAACTTATTTTTTTGTTAAAGTTTACTCGAAATCGATTGCGAATTGGAAATGTTTTTAATACATTTATCCATAACTAACTTATAACCAATTAAAATGATAGGAAATCGCTTAAGAAGTAGTCTGTTTTTGATATGCTTTCTCTGCTTTGGATTCATGTCTGCCCAGGAGACCATTTCGGGAACAGTTACTGATGCAACCGGCCCTCTTCCCGGGGTAAATGTGGTTCTTGAGGGAACGACCACGGGAACAGTTACAGATTTTGACGGAAATTACACACTTGAATTAGATGAGGATCCGGGTCCAGATGCGAGGCTAATTTTCAGTTATGTTGGTTTTGAAACACAACGAATAGCCATAAACGACAGGTCTGTAATCAATGTTAACATGGTTTCTGATGCACAGGCATTGGATGATGTAATCATAGTTGGTTACGGTACACAGTCAAGAGCTGAGGTCACTGGAGCTATTTCCAGTATAGATACAGAAGAGATAAATAGTCTGCCGGTGGCTACTGCTGAGCAGGCCTTGCAGGGTAGGGCTTCAGGTGTAACCGTTATAAACTCTGGTGCTCCCGGGAATTCTCCTGCAGTAAGGATTAGGGGGCTTGCTACCCCTAACAATAATGATCCGCTATATGTAATAGATGGTGTTATAGCAGGTGGATTGGGTAGTCTTAACCCCAATGACATTCAAAACATACAGGTTCTAAAAGATGCCTCAACTACTGCTGTTTATGGTTCCAGAGGTGCAAATGGTGTGGTTTTGGTAACGACCAAATCGGGAAGAGCTTCTGAAAAAGCACAGCTAAGTCTTGATGTTTATTCTGGAGTGCAGTTTCTTTCAAATAGGTACGATCTGCTAAATACAGATCAATACATACAATACGCCCGAGAAATATCAGAAACTGTTCCGCCGCGTATTACAGATCCTCAATACTCCGATTTTTTAGATAATGAAACGGACTGGCAGGATGAAATTTTTAGAACCGGAGTTTTGAAAAGTGTTACCCTCGGTCTTTCCGGAGGTAATGAAAACAGTAATTACAGGTTTTCGGGTGGCTACCTAAATCAGGAAGGAGCTCTTATTGAAACTGAGTACGAGCGGTTTAATTTTAGATCTAATAGTAATTTTACTTTTGGGAAACTGCGTTTGGGACAAACATTAAATACTGCAATTACTGTTCAAAATCCTGAAAGATCAGATGGCGGTAGATCAGTTTTGGAACACGCTATAAAATCAGCTCCTTATTTACCTGTTTATAATCCCGACAACAGGGGTGGCTTTCAGGGACCAAACACTGTCATAGATGGTCAGGATGCTGCAAACCCTGTTCGGGTTCAGACATTGGGAAGTGCAGAAAATAAAGGGATTACTCTTTTGGGAAGTTTGTTTGCTGAATATGAAATTATTGACGGGCTGGTTTTTAAAAGCCAGGCAGGTTTAGATTATTACAAGTATAATAACAACATATTCATTCCTTCTTTTAACGATGACAGTGCAGGATCTACCGGAGCAATAAATTATGCACAAATCACTAAGAATAGTGGTACAAACCAATCTCTTACGCTTACCAATAGTTTAACATACAAGTTCGATGTTGCCGATTTGCATAACTTTGAAATCCTGGTTTTGGCAGAAGATCAAAGAATCGATGGTGAAAGCCTGGATGCAAGCAGCCAGAATAATATTACCGATGAGGTAGAGGAGTTGTCATTGAACCAGGCGGGATTGTCTTCAGCTTCTTTTGAATATAGGAGAATTGGATATTTAGGTCGTGTGAACTACAATTATGACCAAAGATATATTCTTGCAGGATCTTTCCGTAGAGATGCTTCGTCACGCTTTGGTGCCAATTATCGTTGGGGTGATTTCTGGTCTGTTGCCGCAGGATGGAATGTAGCCAAAGAGAGTTTCATGGAAGGTTCAAACATTAATAACCTGAAAATTCGGGGAAGTTGGGGTACAACGGGTAACGACCTAATTAATAACTACCGTTATTCTACATCCCTGGTTACAAGTTTCCTTTACCCAATTGCAGGTTCAGCCGCTGAGGGTACTACCGCTGAAGGTCTTGGTAATCCAAACCTGAAATGGGAAGAGGTTACAATGAAGAATATTGGGGTAGACATTGGTATCTTTAATAATACATTTACAGCTTCCTTTGAGTATTATAGTAACCGTAGTGATGATCTTCTTTATGATTTACCATTGCCGCTTAGTCTAGGGTATAATATTTCTACTATAGCATCCAATGTGGGTTCTGTGGAAACCAAGGGTTTTGAGGCCGATCTTGGCTATAATGATTATGAAGGTGAATTTACGTGGTCTGCTAATTTAAATCTGGGAACCAGCAAAAATGAGGTGCTTTCAATAGGAAACCTACCTGAAGTTCCAGGAGGATTTTTTGAAAACGAATATCTCACCAGGATTGCACCGGGAGAGGCTTTATTCCATTTCTATGGTTTAAAAACCGATGGTATCTATCAGACCCAGGCCGAAGTTGATGCAGTATTTACAGCGAATCCAGATCAAACCGCTATACAACCGGGTGATATTCGCTTTGTGGATATTAACGGAGATGGGAATATAACTGCTGCAGATAAAACGGTAATAGGTAATCCTTACCCAACACTAACTATGGGGCTTAATATAAGCGCCCAGTATAAGAATTTTGATGCTTCCATATTTATTCAGGGAGCCTATGGTCAGGATATTTATAATACAAATTTATATGACCTTGAAGGTATGCCAAGACTTTTCAACAGTGGCGTAGCTGTCCTGGATAGATGGACTGGTGAAGGTACTTCAAACACCATTCCCCGTGCTTTGGGTGCTCCTCAAAACCTTTATGCCTCAGATCGTTTCATAGAGGATGGATCTTATACCAGATTAAAAAATCTGAACATAGGATATACTTTTGACGAAGATGTGTTTGGAGATTCGGTGGCCAACCTTAGAATTTATGTGAGTGGACAGAACCTAATTACCTTAACCGACTATTCCGGACTAGATCCCGAAATAGGTGTTGATAATGTGTTATTCCAGGGAACCGGGGCTATTGGTATTGACAGAGGATTATATCCCCAGCCAACTTCAATAACTTTTGGTGTTCAATTAGGATTTTAAAAAGAGGAATTATGAAAAAAATAAAAATATTTTTAACAGTCTTTATCACAGTATTTGCTATAAATGGGTGTGATGAAGGAGATCTTGAACTATCCAATCCGAGTGGACTTTCCCCTGAAACATATTTCAGGACAGAAGCTCAGGTGCAGTCGGCTGTAAATGCTGTGTATGCGAATTTACAGACTATTGGTTTATATACCCGGACTTATTTCTTCGCCATGGATCTTATGTCTCGCGAAGCTTTAGGGAACCCTCAGCTGGAAGCAGATAAAAGGGTTTATCTTGAATGGTCTTTTGACGCAAGTCATCCTCCAATTGCCTGGTACTGGGATTCATGTTACAGAGGGATAAACAAAGCCAATTTTGTAATTAGTAATGAAGAGAAGATTAGAGAGATACCATCTACTCTTTTGAGTGATGAGAAGAAGGATAAATTTATTGGGGAGGCTAAATACTTAAGAGCCCTGTACTATTTTATGTTGGTGACCCGTTTTGGGGATATCCCACTTATTACTACAGTTCCTGAGAGTGGCGAAGGATTTCCCCGCTCTCCAAAGGAACAGGTTTACGATCTAATTGAATCGGATTTGACCGATGCATCTCAATTTTTGCTTGATAAAGAGGCGACAGAGAATGGTAGAGCTACCCAGGGTGCAGCCTTTGCTCTTCTTGGAAAAGCGCATCTGTATCAGGAGGAGTATGAGAAAGCTTTGGCTGCTTTCGACAATATTTACGGGGAGTATTCTCTCGAAGATGATTATTTCGCTAACTTCAGGGAAGAGGATGAGTTTGGACCTGAGTCTATTTTTGAAGTACAATTTGACGATGATCTTGGTAATTCTGCAGTTTGGAATTCTAACTCCTCTGGGGAAGATGCAAATGAGGTAACCTTCCGTGGCCAGGAGTATGGTTTTAATGACTGGTTCAACGCCTATCCTTCACCAGCTCTTCTTGATGCATATGAAGATGGGGATATTAGGTTTGAAGAAACATTCTATACTGTGGGAGATACGTTTGCAGGAGGGGTTATAGAAGAACTTCCACTTGAACGTACGGCAGCCTGGAGAAAATACCAGAATTACTACAAAGACGTAAATGAAGACATGGCTTCTGGAATAAACTTCAAAGTTATACGATACGCCGATGTACTATTAATGATGGCAGAAGCCGAAAATGAATTAGGAGATCAGTCCCAGGCAATTGATTATATTAATGAGGTTAGAGAAAGAGCAGAACTGGATCCATTACCAGATGGTCTTTCCAAAGAAGAGGTTTTTGATGCTATTGTTCAGGAAAGAATGGTAGAATTAGCCGGGGAACAGGTGCGTTTTCCAGACCTGGTAAGATGGGGCCTTGCTGCCGATTATCTTGGACCATATGGTTTTCAGGCTGGTAAAAATGAGCTTTGGCCTATTCCGAATGATGAAATTTCGTCTAATGAGAACATAACTCAGGCAGATCAAAATCCGGGATTTTAATTAATGTGTTTGAATTACTAAAAACCCTTTCAATTCAATTGAAAGGGTTTTTTATTTGTATTGCATTAAAATCTTTATTTAAATCTTATATCTAATATATTTACCCTCACGAATTTGCTTTCTCATGGAAATAATATCCGGTAAAATTAAAATTAGACTTCCGCTTCTTATCAGCCTGCTTTTAATTCTTTCATGCTTATTGGTAGGTTGTAAGAAAGATTCAAAAGAAGAAGGCAGTAAAGAGAGCCGCCTGGCAGGTGCAAGTAGCCCTTATTTACGAGGGCATGCAGATAATCCTGTTGACTGGTACGAATGGGGAAGCGAAGCTATTGAAAAAGCCAAAGCCGAAGATAAACCTATTATTATAAGTGTGGGGTATGCCAGCTGTCACTGGTGTCATGTAATGGAGAAAGAAAGCTTTATGGATACTAGCGTCGCTGCGATTATGAATCGGGATTTTATTTCTATTAAGATTGACAGAGAGGAACGGCCAGATATTGATAAGATCTACATGAATGCTGCCCAACTTTTAAATGGTAGTGGTGGATGGCCTTTAAACGCAGTGGCACTTCCTAATGGAAAACCTTTTTTTGCGGGAACATACTTCCCGCCTGAAGAATGGAAAAATGTACTAACTCAAATCACGAAAGTTTACAAGGAAGATAAACAATCATTAGTAGAAACTGCTAATGCCTTAACTGAAGGGATTAAAAACACCAACAGCTTAACCGATCTAGGAACTCAAAAAAATGAAATTTCTGAAGCCGATTATCTCACTTTATTGAAAAGCTGGAAGCCAAGATTTGATACAGAAGATGGCGGCTATCAGGGAGAACAGAAATTTCCATTGCCTGTAAACTGGGATGCTCTTTTGCAGCATTATTATCTTACTCAAGATGAAGAAGTATTGCAAATGGTGAAGACCACTCTTGATAATATGGCCAGGGGAGGAATTTATGACCAACTTGGGGGCGGATTTTCACGATACACTACAGATCCGACATGGTTGATCCCGCACTTTGAAAAAATGCTGTATGATAACGCACAATTGATTAGTCTTTATTCCAAAGCTTATAAAGTAATTCCTTCAAATGAATATAGAGCAATTATAGAGGAGAGTATAGACTTTGTAGAAAGAGAGTTGTCAAATGGCCAGGGAGGCTTTTACTCCTCTTTAAATGCAGATACAGATGGGGAAGAAGGAAAGTATTACATCTGGACCATTGACGAACTGAGAAACGTCTTAAATACTTCTGAACTTGAACTGGTAACCAAATTCTATAATATTGAACCTTACGGAAATTGGGAAAAGGGGAATAATATTCTTTTTCGACAGTTTTCTCCTGAAGAATTCATCCGGGAAGAAGGAATATCAAATAATGAATTTACCTCTACACTGGCTACTGCGAAAAAAAAGCTTTTCAAATCGAGGCAAGGCAGAAATAAACCTACTGTTGACGATAAATCCCTCACCTCCTGGAATGCCCTTATGGTAGATGCTTATCTCGATGCTTATCTGGCCATTGGAACACCTAAATATCTCAAAAATGCCATTAAGTGTGCCGAATTCATAGATGACAAAATGCTTAGACCAGATTCAGGATTACACAGGAGCTACATAGATGGTGAAAGCGGGATAAACGCTTTTCTTGATGATTACGCTTTATTAAGCAGGGCTTACATTAACCTTTACCAGGTGACTTTTGATATTAAGTGGCTTAAAAAGGCAGAAAAACTAATGCTTTATACAATCAGGCATTTTAAAGATGAAGAAAGCAGTATGTTCTATTATACCTCAGATGATGATAAGAATCTGGTGGCGAGAAAACTTGAACTTGATGATAACGTGATGCCTTCATCAAATTCCGTTATGGCTCATAACCTATTTGCTTTAGGAACGCTTCTGGAAAATCAGGAATACTTAACCATGAGTGAGGAGATGTTGGGTCAAATGTACAATCTCGTTGTAGAAGATCCGTCATTTTATGCTAACTGGACAAAACTAGTAGGCACCCGGGCCTTTGGTGCTTATGAAGTTGCAATTCTAGGTAATGACGCCATGCAAAAAAATATTAGTATGCAAAGGGAGTATTTGCCAACCTCTATATTTATGGGAGGCCAGAATGAAAACTTACCTCTCCTGGAAAAAAAGCTTGTAGAAGGGGAGACCTTGATCTACGTATGCCAGAATAAAACCTGTAAATATCCGGTTTCACTGGCAAAAGAAGCTATTAATATCATAGAGAGTTATCGTACCGGTAGGGAAGAAAAGATTAGTATCTGGAATTAAATTTCACCTTTAATTATTCCGTTCTTATCTTTACAACTTCTAACCAACTATAAATGCTGAATTACCCTATAAAATTCGAACCCATCCTTAAAGAAAAGATCTGGGGTGGTAATAAGTTAATTAACATATTAAACAAAGATTCCAATCGCGAAGATCTTGGTGAGAGCTGGGAAATTTCGGGAGTGAAAGGTGATATTTCTGTAGTGCAAAACGGTGCTTTAAAAGGGCAAACGCTAAATGCCCTTTTAGAGGAGTATAAGGAAGGGCTTTTAGGCCTGAAGAACTTTAAAAAGTTTGGAGCAGAATTTCCGCTTTTAATCAAGTTCATTGATGCTAAAACCGAACTTTCAGTGCAACTGCATCCGCATGACAATATCGCTAAAAAGCGCCACAATTCCTTCGGAAAAACCGAAATGTGGTACATCATGCAGGCCGATGAAGGCGCAGAGATCAACGTGGGCTTCAAAAAGAGCATTTCCAAAGAAGAATATCTGGAACATCTCGAAACCGGGAAGATCACCGAATTGCTGAACTTTGAAAAAGTGCAAAAAGGCGATTCATTTTTTATCAATACCGGGAAGGTTCATGCCATAGGCGCCGGAGTCCTTTTGGCAGAGATTCAGCAGACATCAGATATTACTTATAGGATCTATGACTGGGACAGGGTAGATGCTGAAGGAAATTCTCGCGAACTGCACACCGATCTTGCTCTTGATGCGATAGACTTTGAGAAGAAAGATGATTTTAAAAGGACTTATAAAAGAGAAGAAAATCATTCTACCAATATAGCCAGCTGTGAATACTTTACTACCAATTTTCTTCCGGTTAAAGGGGAGATTGTAAAAGATTATGCGCAACTGGATTCATTCGTCATCTACATGTGTGTTAGTGGTGATGCTGAAATTAGTGTCAGTGGAAATTCTGAAAAAATAGTTCAGGGACAAACCTTACTTGTTCCGGCAGAAGTTAAGGAGGTGCAAATTACTTCCGAAGGCGTAGAGCTGCTCGAGGTTTTTGTTCAATAAATTGAATTACAGTAAAAAAACTCTTCAAAAATGTCATTTTTGAAGAGTTTTTTTTATTAGTTACCTAATGATTCTATTGCCCGGTTACGTTCATCTCCAGGCTAAAAAGAGAATCCATTGCTGTAATAAACAGGGTCCTTTTGTCTTTTCCGCCAAAAGTGACATTGGCTGTCCATTCTTTATTTACGGGAATGTGAAGTATTTTTTCTCCGGCACTGTTAAAAATCGTAACGCCGTCTCCAGTGAGGTAGATATTACCCTGCTCGTCTATGGTCATACCGTCAGATCCCATTTCGGTGAAGAGCGTCTTGTTTTCTAATTTTCCGTCTTTTCCTATATTGTATTTCCAGGTCTTGTTGTCTTCAATATCGGCCACGTAAAGAGATTGACCATCGGGCGTTCCAATAACTCCGTTAGGTTTTACAAGACTGTCTGCAGCCATAAAAAAGCCCTTTTTATCGGGAGTCATGTAATAGACCCGTTGCTCTTTTATAGGTTGTTTGCTGTTACTCCAGTAAGACCGCTGGTAAAAAGGATCGGTTAAAAATATTCCTCCATCCGGCGCCACCCAAAGGTCGTTGGGGCCGTTTAACCTTTGGCCTCTAAAATTATCCCGCAGCACTTTTATTTCTTTGTTGGGGCTTATTTGCCATAGTTCCGAATATTTATCGGCTGCAGCATAAAGATAGCCTTCAGCATCAAAGTAGAGACCATTGGCTCTACCCGATTCTTCCATGAAAACCGAGACCTGGCCGTCATTTGCAGACCATTTGTAAATTTTGTTGTTAGGTTGATCGGTGAAATAAACATTGCCCTGGGCATCGGCAGCAGGCCCTTCAGTAAACTCATAACCATCGGCCACCAGTTTTAGTTCGGCGCCTTCGGCAATCAAATTGTTTTCCTGGGCTTTTCCCGAAATGCTGAACATGATAATTACAGCACAAAAAGTGTAGAGAATCTTCATTAACTATATTTAATTTGAACGCTGTGAAGGTAAATGTTTTTCAAGATTCTGCTGTAATCCTACTCAATTTCTTCAGCAAAACTGGAGGCTGGTAAGCCTGCTTCATTAAAAATATTTGAAGTGCCGGTGTTGCGCCATGAATAGCGTATTTCAACCGGATCTTTTATTTCTCTCACATTCAGTTCAATGGTATTGTTTTTAATGCTGAATTTTACCGGTTTAAAGTTTCCGTCTTTTCCTGCTACTTCAAACTGAGTGGCAGGATTTTCTTTATCCAGGCTTAATTTTTCGGCATTACTGAAAGTTATCTGAAGCTTATTTTTATTCTTTTTAATTTCTGAAACAAGCGGGGCATGTGCAGCGGTTTCTCTTCCGTAGACATCATTTAGTGCGAGTGCGGCAAAGCGCAGCCCCACATCTTCCTTGTTGCGTGGGTGAATGTCTTTAATGTCTCCAATGTCACTGGTCATAACCATTCCGGTTTTTGGCATTTTAAGCACCCTGCGTTGGGCATCTCTCACTTTCACTCCCGAGAAATTGTCACCATATTCGTAAGGCGCAATTTGGGCATAGAAAAACGGAAGTTCTTTATGCCATTTTTGACGCCAGGAATTGATAAGCGCCGAAAATATTTGCTCGTAATGATTGGCGTTATCTGTATTTGATTCTCCCTGGTACCACAGCACACCGGCAAGTTCAAACGGCACCAATGGGGCAATCATTGCATTGTAGAGCAGGCCTGGATCCCGTGGTCCCCATTCTGTCTTGGGGAGCATTTTGGCTGCTTCAGTCAATTCCTTACTATTTTCTATTACTTCAGAAGGCATCCATACTTCAGCCGGAGTACCGCCCCAGCTGGAGTTGATAAGCCCCACCGGTACACCAAGTTCTTTATTGATCTTCTTTCCGAAGAAATAGGCCACAGCACTAAAGTGTTTCATGGTTTCGGGCTTACTGGCTACCCAGCTTCCGTCGAGATCCTGTTGAGGGCAGGAGGCAGTTCTATTCAATACCGTGAAGAAACGAATCTGGTCATTCTCTGCATCTGCAATAGCAGCTTCGGCATTGTCTATTCCGGCAGCTGCAGTCCATTCCATATTCGACTGGCCGCTCACCAGCCAAACCTCTCCTAAAAGCACATTTTTGAGCACTACAGTGTTATAACCTATAATGCTCACTTGCTGCGGACCTCTAATATTGGGAGTGGGAAGCATGATCTCCCACTTTCCATTCTTTCCTACTCTGGTTTGGAACGTATCATTGCCCCAGGTAGTCGAAATTTTCACCACTTCGCCCGGTTTAGCCCAACCCCAGATTTTTACATCCGAATTGCGCTGTAGCACCATATTGTCTGAAAATACTGAAGGAAGCGAGATGTTCGAGAAAGCGTCAACAGGGGCCATAAAGAAGATAGCTATGAGTAAAATTAAGATTCGCATGTTATTCTTTTTTTAAGATTGTTTCAATCTTTTCGAGTTCTTCTTTAGTAAAATCGAGATTTTTTAATCCGTCGATATTATCCTGAAGTTGTGAAACGCGACTCACACCCACTAAAACTGAAGTGACTCTATCATCTTTTAGCAGCCAGGCTATAGCCATTTGTGCAAGGGACTGGTCGCGGTTTTGAGCAATTTCATTGAGCTGCTTCACCTGTTCTAAAAGTCTGGGAGTGATCTTGTTTTTGTCGAGATAACCGCCTTCAATTGCTGCCCGGGAATCGGCAGGGATACCATCCAGGTATTTGGAGGTGAGAATGCCCTGCTCCAGGGGAGAAAAGACGATGCTGCCCAGGCCTTCTTTTTCGAGGGTGTCTAAAAGCCCATCTTCAACCCACCGGTCAAACATGTTGTAGCGGGGCTGATGTATAATAAATGGTGTGCCCAGGTTCCGGAGAATTTCTGCTGCTTTTGCCGTTTGTCCTGCCGAGTATTGTGAAACGCCCACATACAGGGCTTTTCCCTGCCTCACGATTTGATCGAGGGCGCCCATGGTTTCTTCCAGCGGGGTGGCAGGATCGGGGCGGTGGTGATAGAAAATATCCATATAATCCAGTCCCATTCTCTTAAGAGATTGATCGAGGCTGGCAATGAGGTATTTGCGCGACCCGAAGTTCCCGTACGGCCCCGGCCACATATCCCAACCGGCCTTGGTTGAAATAAGCAGCTCATCACGGTACGCCTGAAAATCTTCTTTAAAGATCTTCCCAAAATTAGTTTCTGCCGAACCGTATGGAGGTCCGTAATTATTGGCCAGGTCAAAGTGCGTTATTCCGTTGTCAAATGCTGTTCGCAGCAGCTGTCTCGAATTTTCA
Source organism: Salinimicrobium profundisediminis (assembly GCF_026241755.1). GTDB lineage: Bacteria > Bacteroidota > Bacteroidia > Flavobacteriales > Flavobacteriaceae > Salinimicrobium > Salinimicrobium profundisediminis. Next base: position 81,457 of record NZ_JAPJDA010000001.1, on the reverse strand, counting down.
AAGCTGGTGGTGTTGCCAAAGTTGTGCCACAGGCCAAGGGAAAGCAGCGGCAGTTTTAAGCCACTTTTGCCACAGCGGCGATAGGTCATTTTTTCATATCGGTCTTCGGCAGCAGTATAATTATTCATGTGTGTTTTTATTAAGAAGGTTTTGGTAAAAAGGCAGAAGTTTTTCAGCCATAAGTTCATGGTCTTCCAGGGCAGGATGTCCGGTGCAACCTGAAGCATTCATTTTTTCAAACTCAAAGACAGCAATAGATCTGTCAGGAAATTCATTTTTGATGTCATTCAGAATCCTTATTAGCTCCTGTCCTTCTTTTTCCCCGGTCATTGGGCTGGAGATAAGCGCAATTTGAGTATCGGGATAGACCTCATACAAAGCTTTAATAAAACCTGTGTAGTTCTCTTTAAAGCTTTCTTCCTTAAAGGGAAGACGTTCTTTTTTTCCATCTCCACGAGAAAAATCGTTAGTGCCAAGTGCTATGCTTACAATGTCTGGCACATCTTCTTTTTTTATTTCTGCCCGTTTACCCTTTTCCCCATTAAGATGCAGGTAAGGATAAACCTGCGGCATTACAGGCTGGTCTTCGTCATTCCAGTTTCGGTACATGCCCATGCCCGAGACGCAGTTTACTTCAAAATCTACATCTAGCATTCGTGCTACACGTGGCCCATAAGCCATGTAGGCACTGTGTTGATCATACCATTCTCCTTCTTCACAATCAATTTCACTGGTATCGGCACCCATCCCACAGGTGATGGAATCGCCTATAAACTCGATCTTCGCACGTTTTTCTTCGGAAGTTTTTTCAATCTTTTCTGCTCTTATGCCATTAAAGATTAAAAGGCCGTTAGAGGCTTCGGTTTCTTTGTAGATCGCCAGGGTGTTGGCTGAATCCTTCTTTGGAAGTGCAAACTTAAGGCTGTCTTTGGTAATCCTGAAGCGGCCTTTGTACTCGTCATTCAACTCAACCGCCACATAATGGTGCTCTGCACCGTCACTTTTGAGAAAAACGGTGACCGTATCGCCAAAAACATCTGCTTTTACCGAAGATGCCGAAGCAATAAGTTTTGTTCCCTCGCTTGACGGCTGAATTCGTCCGGAGTAGGTGAAATTTTCATTTTGAGGTTCAAAGAATTTGTCTTTTGGAACTTCCTGTTCCAATTTGCAGCTGCTTAGAAGTAGCGCTGAAATAAATAAAATAAGGAGGCGCATTTTTTGCTATTTTGGAGACCCTAATTTACGGTTTTCCTACAGATCCTTATTTACCAATTCTTTCAAATGCTGATATTATTTTAAAAAAAATGTCCGGTGGAAATTTTTCCACCGGACATTTTTAATTTTCTATCTCAAGATGCTACTACTTCTCGTAGATGCCGTCATATAGATCCTGATATAACTTTATGATATTTCGGCGTTTTAGCTTCATGGTAGGAGTGAGGTGTTCGCTCTCAATACTCCATACATCGGGCGTAAGTTCAAATTTCTTGATCTTTTCCCAGCTTCCGAACTTTTGATTGTAAAAGTCTACTTCCTCCTGGATACGTTTTTTAACCTCCGCGTTATGAATAAGGTCGGCGTTACTCGGGCCTACTTCTATGTGTTTTCTTTTTGCCCATTCCCGAACAAATTCAAAATCGGGTTGTATGAGTGCAGCCGGCATTTTTTCACCCTCACCAATCACCATTAATTCAGCAATAAAACGCGACTGCTTCATTTGGTTCTCTATCACCTGGGGTGCCACATACTTTCCGCCAGATGTTTTGAACATCTCCTTCTTGCGATCGGTGATCTTCAGGAAGCCTTCGCTGTCAAGCTCTCCAATATCTCCGGTGTGAAAATATCCGTCTCCGTTAATGGCTTGTTTTGTTTTCTCAGGTTCTTTGTAGTAACCCATCATTACATTGGGGCCTTTACAAAGTATCTCGCCGTCTTCAGCGATCTTTACCTCTACATCTTTAAGTACTTTCCCCACCGTTCCAATCTTAAAACCGTGGTTTCTCTGGTCATTAACAGCAATTACAGGAGAAGTTTCGGTTAAACCGTAGCCTTCCATCACCGGGATTCCTGCAGCTGCAAATACACGGGCAAGTCTTGGCTGCAGTGCAGCACTTCCCGATACAATAAGTTCAATTCTACCACCCAGGCCTTCTTTCCATTTAGAGAACACCAGTTTCCTGGCAATTTTAAGCTGAGTTTCATACCACCAGCCATTAGCTCCGTAAGGCTCGTATTCCAGTCCAAGTTCAACTGACCAGAAGAAAAGCTTTTGCTTAACACCGCCCACGGTAGATCCTTTAGCGATGATCTTGTCATACACTTTTTCCAGCAGCCTTGGTACAGCCGAAATCACATGTGGCTTCACCTCCTTCAGGTTGTCGCTTATCTTGTCTATAGATTCAGCAAAATGTATAGAAACGCTGTAGTACTGGTAGAGATAGAGGATCATCCTCTCAAAAATGTGACATACGGGAAGGAAACTGAGAGAAGTGTAGGTCCCAAACTCGAATGGTACACGGTCTGAACTCAGCAGTACATCGCTAACAATGTTTTTATGGCTTAACATTACCCCTTTTGGTCTTCCGGTAGTTCCCGAAGTATAAATTAGTGTAGCAAGGTCATCTTCCTTTACTGCCTTTTTTCGCGCCTCAACTTCATCCTGATTAGACTGGTCTTCCCCCATTTTCAGGATTTCCTTCCAGTTATCGGCTCCGGGAATTTCATCAAAAGTGTAAACACCCTTTAATTGGGTGTTACTGCGAATGGTGTTGAGCTTGTCAAGTATCTCTTTATCTGATACAAAACAATAAATAGACTCACTGTGATTGAGCACATATTCATAATCTTCTTCAGAAATAGTAGGATAGATAGGTACATTTTGGGCACCCAGTTGTAAGATCCCAATGTCCATGATGTTCCATTCAGTCCGGTTACTGGTCGAGATCACTGCGATCTTGTCATTGGGCTGAATACCCAGTCGTAGCAATCCGCGGCTTATGGCGTTGGCCTGGTCTACATATTCCTGAGAAGAAAGGGCTTCCCATTTCCCATTATACTTGGTGACCAGGGATTTCTCCCGTGGTGCGTTTTCTAATTGGAAATAAGGAAAATCAAAAAGTCTTTTTATTTCAATCATTTATTGATTTGTTACAATAGTCTGTGCAAAATAGCAAAAGAAGCATCTATTTCAAATAAAATTTACAAAATCTCTTATTTAGGCGCATGATTTTAATAAATCGAGACCTTCAAGGGCGGTTTTCTGCGTCATTTGAAAATTTGGCAGAAACAGGAGGGAAGATCCCTCAGTGTTCATTAAGAGGCCTTTCTCCAGGGCTTTTTGTTTGATATTTAAAGCATAATCTTCCTCGTGAACCTCTACACCAATAGCAGCGCCTTTAATTCGCACTTCCGGTTTTTTTCTGAAATTTACTTCGGGAATGCCCTTTTTGAAGGTTTCTGCGAGCTGTTCTATATTCTGGAAAAGTCTTTTTTGGTCCTTCTGAAGGTAGTGTAGCGCAGCCAGGGACGCATCTACCGAAATTGGATGCCACTCATAAGAAGAATATAACCCGATTTCTCCACCGATTTTTTCATCAATTGCCAGGGTGGTCATTACTGCGCCCATTCCGGCATGTCCGGCAGTAATGGCTTTAGCCATGCACAAGATGTCGGGTTCAATATCGAAGTGTTCAGAAGCAAACATTTTTCCGGTTCTTCCAAAACCTGTAATGGCTTCATCCATGATCAGTAAAGTGCTTGTTTCTTTACAAATTTTATCAAGGCCTTTCATGAATTCAGCTTCGGGAATTACTACGCCGAGGTTGATGATGACGGGTTCCATAATGACTGCCGAAAAATCTTTTGTTGAAAGCAGTTTTTTCACCCGGTCCAGTTTTTCCCTGTTTAGCGGCAGTTCCAGTTTTTCACATCCTTCTAAAAGATTCGGAAAAGATTTTCGCTTTTTTGTAGCGCCTATGCTTAAAGCGCCCATCGTATTCCCGTGGTAGCTGCCTTCAACGGAGAGGATCTTTTTTCTGCCGGTGTACATGGTGGCCATTTCCAGAGCAGCGTCTACAGCTTCCGATCCTCCTGTCATCCTGTAGGCTTTCTGAAGTTTTCCGGGTGCCAGTTCAGCCAGGAGTTCGGCCAGTTCATTCCATGGCTTGTAGTGAAAATTAGGATAAACATAAGCCGGCCGGTCTTTCTTCCGAATGGCTTCCTCTATTTCTTCAATGCCCCAGCCAAGATTTCCGACTCCGGCGCCTCCCAGAAAATCCACATATTTCTTTCCGTTTGCATCATAGACGTAGCTGCCCATTGCTTTTACAACTTCCAGTTGCATGGCAGGATTCCCGCGCCCAAAATACGGCTCGTCTTTATCTGTATTATTCATCCTTAGGTTTTTCCTCTTAAGTTAAGAATCATCAGCCGAAATTCTGTTATAGAAAGGTGAAATGCCTGCGCCTGATTTGTGATTTTCCGAAGAAAAAATCCTACAAGCGGGTTAAAAATGTATTAATTCAGTTAAATGATTAATATACAGGATATTAAATGTTTAAATTTAAAAGAAAGAAGTAAAAAACAAAAATCAACAGCTATGAAAAAACTCAATCTTATTGTTTTCTTATTTATAGGAGCATTTATTCTGGGGTGTGGCCCAAGAGTGGCAACGCAAAAAACCACCTCAAAAGATCTCGGTAATTATGACTCTTTTGCCTATTTACCCAATTCTAACGTTAGTGCCCAAAACCTTCCAATGGATTCTGAAGATGTGAGCAGGGCTGTAATTGAAGCGGTAAATATGAACATGAGGGAAGCAGGATACAACCTTGATCGCCAGGATCCCGATTTACTTGTTCTTATAAGTACCGAAACAGATACTGAAATAGAAACCACCACAGACGCTGTTTATGCCACTTACCCTTACACCACCGGCGTGAGAACAATAAACCCGCTTTACAATAACTATTACTACGGTGGATATGCCGGATACAATAATATTGTTGGCTACGATACCGATACGTATGCCTATGAAGAAGGTACCGTGGTTATTAACCTTGTAGACCGCGAAACAAAAAAATACAGTCTGGAAAGGTGTGGCATCAGAGAGCCTGAGCAGCCAAAGCAATATTCAGGGAATAAGGGATCTCGTAAATGCCATTTTTGAAGAGTATCCAATCAACAACTAAGATTTGTAATCAAAGATAAAAAAGAAAAGGTCCGGAAGAAACTCCGGACCTTTTTCATTTAATTCTCCTGCTTTTCAAGCCATTTCCTGGCATTGACAAAAGCTTCTATCCAGGGACTTACTTCATCCTGCCTGTCTTTTGGGTAATGTGCCCAGTTCCATGGGAAGGTAGAGCGTTCAAGGTGCGGCATCATGGCTAAATGACGACCATTGTCACTCACAATCATCGCGGTGTTGTAGTGGGAACCATTAGGGTTAGACGGATAAGTTTCATAGCCGTACTTTCCAATGATCTTATACCTTTCCACTTCATACGGGAAACTGAATTTTCCTTCTCCATGGGCCGCCCATATTCCGAGTCTGCTACCCGATAAAGAGTGCATCATCACCGAATCATTTTCAGCAATTTCCATAGAGGTGAAGTTACATTCGAATTTATGAGATTCGTTGTGCAGCATTTTTGGTTTCTCCTTGTGGTCTGGATGTAACAAACCAAGTTCCATGAACAGCTGGCAACCGTTACAAACGCCCAGGGAAAGCGTGTTTTCTCTTGCAAAGAAATTATCTAAAGCTGCTTTTGCTTTTTCATTGTATAAAAAAGCGCCGGCCCAGCCTTTGGCACTTCCCAAAACATCTGAATTTGAGAATCCGCCTACTGCAGCAATAAATTGTATATCCTCCAGGGTTTCGCGACCTGAGATCAGGTCGGTCATGTGAACATCCTTCACATCAAAGCCGGCAAGATCCATGGCATAGGCCATTTCCCTTTCAGAATTTGAGCCTTTCTCTCTAATGATCGCTGCTTTAATTCGTTGGTTGTCACCTCGAGCGGAGTCGAGAGGTAATTTTCCACTAAAACCTTCCGGGAATTTGAAGTGCAGCGGCTGTTTTGCGTAATTCTTGTAACGTTCGGTAGCGTTGTCTATTCCGCTTTGCCTCTCATCTAGCAGGAACGAAGTGCGGCTCCAGGTATCGCGTAGCTTCGGAACATCAAACTTCAGGTTTTGATCTCCGTTTTTGATCTTTAGGGTCTTACCTTCAGTAGCTTTTCCAATCTTAAAGAATGCTACCCCTTTTTCCTTTAAAATGGCTTCTACGGAAGCATCTTTTGCCTGAAACACAATTCCCGAGTTCTCCGAAAATAGCATTTTTACGCTGTCTTTTTCCCCAAGTTTAGTGAGGTTAAATTCTGCTGCAAGATCAACATCTGCAAAGCACATTTCGAGAAGGGTGGTGATCAATCCGCCCGAAGCCACATCGTGACCCGCCAGAATCAAATCTTTCCTTATCAACTCCTGCACAGCATTAAATGCGGCAGCAAAATGTTTATCGTCTTTAATCGTAGGTGCCTCGGCCCCAACTTTATTCAGGATCTGGCCAAAAGAAGAACCTCCCAATTTAAATTCATCCTGTGAAAAATTGATGTAGTAAATAGCTCCGCCGTCTTTTTGCAACACAGGCTCCACTACTTTTGTGATCTCATCGCAATGCCCCGCAGCCGAAATGATCACCGTACCCGGCGCCAGAACGTTTCCGTCTTCATAACGCTGTTTCATAGATAGGGAATCCTTTCCGGTAGGAACATTTATTCCGAGGGAAATCGCAAAATCTGATACTCCCTGCACCGCTTCATAAAGCCTTGCATCTTCCCCTTCGTTGTTACACGGCCACATCCAGTTAGCCGACAAAGAGACCGATTTTAAGCCTTTTTCAAGAGGTGCCCATACAATATTGGTAAGCGCTTCGGCAATAGAGTTGCGCGACCCGGCAACAGGATCGATCAACGCCGAAACAGGGGAGTGGCCAATTGAAGTTGCCACGCCTTCCTTACCTTTATAATCAAGTGCCATCACCCCGCAGTTGTTAAGTGGTAACTGTAAGGGACCCGCAGTTTGTTGTTTTGCAACCCTTCCGGTTACGCAACGGTCTACCTTGTTGGTAAGCCAGTCTTTTGAACCAACAGCCTCAAGCTGCAGCACCTGCTCCAGATATTTCTGGAAGTTTTGCGGGTTGTATTCAACTTCGGCATATTTTCTTTCAATGGTTTTATCTTTCATCACCATTTTTGGAGAACTGCCAAACATATCTGCAAGGGCAAGATCCATCGGCTTGTCGCCCTTTGTCTTGCTCTCAAAAGTGAATTGTCTGTCATTGGTTACATGACCCACGGCGTAAAGTGGCGTTCGTTCTCTTTCGGCGATCTTCTGCATGTGCTGCAGGTCTTTATCTGAAATAATTAATCCCATTCGCTCCTGAGATTCATTGCCAATGATCTCTTTTGCTGAAAGGGTAGGATCTCCCACCGGAAGTTTATCAAGATCGATTTTTCCACCAGTGTCTTCCACAAGTTCACTAAGGCAGTTGAGGTGCCCGCCGGCCCCATGGTCGTGAATGGAAACAATTGGGTTCTCATCTGCTTCCACCATCGCACGAATAGTGTTTGCAGCACGTTTTTGCATTTCGGGATTGGAACGCTGGATGGCATTAAGCTCAATACCACTGCTGAATTCCCCGGTATCTGCCGAAGATACTGCGGCACCACCCATACCAATGCGGTAATTCTCGCCTCCAAGAACCACGATTTGATCGCCTTCTTTTGGTGCTCCTTTAATTGCCTGTTCTGCTTTGCCGTAGCCAATTCCGCCGGCCATCATAATTACTTTGTCATAACCCAGTGCCCTTCTATCTTCTGAATGCTCAAAAGTGAACACCGAACCTGCAATTAGAGGCTGCCCGAATTTATTTCCGAAATCTGAAGCCCCGTTAGAAGCTTTGATCAGGATGTCCATTGGCGTTTGATAAAGCCATGGCCTTGCCGGGAAAGCGTCTTCCCAGGGCCGGTTTTCTTCCAGCCTTGAGTAAGAGGTCATATAAACGGCAGTTCCTGCGAGCGGAAGAGAACCTTTTCCGCCGGCCAGCCTGTCGCGAATCTCCCCGCCGCTACCGGTTGCAGCCCCGTTAAAAGGTTCAACCGTGGTTGGGAAATTGTGAGTTTCGGCTTTTAAGGAAATTACCGAATCAAAATCTTTTTTCCTGTAAAAGTCGGGTTTGTCTGCCGACTGTGGGGCGAACTGCTCCACTCTTGGCCCTTTTACAAAAGCCACGTTATCTTTATAAGCCGAAACTATATCGTTCGGGTTTTCTTCGGAAGTTTTCCTGATGAGCTTAAAGAGCGAAACAGGTTTTTCTTTACCGTCTATCTCAAAAACTCCGTTGAAGATCTTGTGACGACAGTGTTCGGAGTTTACCTGTGAAAATCCGAAGACTTCAGAATCGGTAAGTTTTCTCCCGATCCTTTCTGAAAGTTTATCCAGGTATTCTACCTCTTCATCATTGAGTGCCAAACCTTCTTTTTGGTTGTAGGCAGAAATGTTATCTACTTCCTTTACAGGCTCAGGTTCTATGTTGATGGTAAATATATCCTGATCAAGCCCCTGGTACTTTTGAGAAAGCATGGGGTCAAAATCGTGATAATGCTCGTCAACTTTGTAGAATTCTTCAATCCTGCGAATGCCTTCAATGCCCATGTTTTGCGTGATCTCTACCGCATTGGTGCTCCAGGGGGTGATCATGGCGGCACGGGGGCCAACAAAAAAATCTGCCAGGGCAGATTTTTCTAAATATTGTGCGTTTCCAAAAAGCCAGTCTAACTTAGCGATGTGTTCGGCCGAAAGTGCCTTATGCGTTTCAACCGCATAGACCTTGTTTGGACGATTTCCGAAGAATAAGATCATTCTGTGGGTTTTGTGTTGTTTGTTAGGAAGCAAATTTACATTTTTTTAGAAGATATCGATTGTGTGGAAAATGAAAAGCCACGAATTCAATTTTGAATTCGTGGCTTTTCCAACTGGTTTAAATTTAAACCTAGTAAGTTCCTAATCCGTCAACAGTATCTTTGGCAAGAACTTCCCACTCATCTTCTGTGTAGGTTGTGTTTGGTGCGGTCACGGTCGATTTTCTTCTTAGGGTAACATCTTTTCCAAAATCAACGTCCCCGTCAACACCAATCATATCTATAAGAACGCCATCTTTAAATAACCCAACGGGATCATCTCCGTTAAAATCCACTGGCGCTCCGTTTAACGAAACATCAGAGGCATCAATGATTGCCTGGATATCTGCACCACCATTGCTAATCACAAATACATCTCCGCTGGCTAAAGTTCCTTCAAGAGCGTATGCATCGCTCCATTCTCCATTTCCGTTCACCTGCTTCTGAATTGAATATGCAGAAAGGTCAACCTCTTCGCCTGTGATATTGGCAATTTCTACAGCTTTATTAACTCCGCCTCCTTCAACATATTCAGAAAAGAAAAGTTCGGCAGAAGTTCCACCTCCATTTCCGGTTTCTTCTGTAGTCGTAGCTTCTACGGCTGCGCTTTGTGCAGATTCATTGTCGTAGATATCTCTTGCAAGTACTGTGAAAGAATATTGAGTTTCAGCCTCTAATCCTGCAATAGTAAATTCGGTGTTTGTGGTAGTGGCATTATATTCTCCATCTAGAAAAAGATCGTACTCCTTTACTTCCACATTGTCTGTTGAAGCGTCCCAGCTAAGGCTTACACTATTAGATGTTACAGTACCAACAGCAAGATTGGCAGGAGTGGTAGGTGCTTCTGTATCTTCATTGGTCGTAGCTTCTACTGCGTCACTTTCTTCGGAAACATTTCCGGCGGTATCTACTGCGGCAACAGTGATGGAGTAAATAGTTCCGGGAGTTAGATCTGCAAGTGTAATAGAAGTCGAAGACGTACTGGTTACGCTTTCTCCATCCAACATAATATTATATTTAACCACACCAATATTATCTGTAGCTGCTTCCCAGCTTAGATCAAGGGTTTCATAACCAATTTCTGAAACAGTCAATGCCTGCGGGGCAGAAGGAGCTTCATTGTCTTCCTCTACAGGTTCTCCGTTCCAGCGGTTTTGAGCTTCGTCACCTCCCCATAATCTTGTTGCAAGATGCGGGTTATCAATAAACGGGTTCCTATTGCCCTGTGCATCATAAATAACCTCATTACGTTGAAGTTCTAAGGCAGAAACAGGATCTTCGGCATTCCATTCAAGGAAAAGCTCCAGGCCACCTATTTCGTTAAAAGGCTCATCGTAACGCAGGTTCATGTACATGATCATTCGGGCAACATCACCTCGCCATTCATCACCAGGAAAGAATTTATTCCCGTCTACCAACTTATAAGATCCTTCCCCATCTGTAAAAGGGTAATTTCCTCTTGTTTGGTTTACCTGCACATCTGCTGCACGAAGGTGGTGTAGGTCTCCTTTTGCTGTATTATCTACTAAAGATTGTGGATATACGTGCTCAGTGTTAAAAGTTTGCGGCTCATAATTATTTCCTCCAGATAGATATTCTTCCCAATACCTGCTTTCACCGGTATAAATAAGAACAACATTGTCTGGCTTGGCTGGGTCTTCATCTGCCTTATACAGGTAATCATGCCTGTCGGTATAATCGAGCATGTTGCTGTGTTTGGCAATGGTAAGGGCCGCAAGATCATCATAAAGCTCCTCGTTTTCTTCTGAAAAGTCTATTGCTTCATAGTAATCTGCAAGAGCATCAGGAACTTCGTAGTAAGGAGTTTCTTCTATTGGATCTGGATCTGGATCTACAGGAGAGTTCACATCATCATCAGAACTACAGCCAATCAGAAAAAGAATGCTTAAAAAAGGTAAATAAAATGATTTTTTCATCTTAGTTTTTTAAATGTTATTGGTTTTCGATTGTCGCAAAATTAAAGTTTATTTCCCGTTCATTATATTAAGTAATGGTAAAATTCCCCAACTTTTCGGCATTTTGGAAACAGTTTAAATAAAAAATCCTGCATTTCGTTTAATAAAATGCAGGATAATAGGAATATTAATGGGGTCTGAATTATTTTTTCTTTTCCAGAAGTGCCATGTAGAAGCCGTCAAATCCGGTTTCGCTCGATAAGATCTTCTGATCTTTGGCAAGACTGAAATCCTTTCCTTCTTCGGAAGCTAAAAATTTCTTTACCTGCGCTTCATTTTCTGAAGGTAAAACAGAACAGGTGGCGTATACCATTTTACCGCCGCCTTTTACCATTTTTGAATACTGCTTCAGGATTTCTTCCTGGGTTTGTTTGATGGTCTCAATGAATTCCGGTTGCAGCTTCCATTTTGCATCAGGATTTCGGCTTAAAACGCCCAGGCCGCTACAAGGTGCGTCTATAAGAACACGATCTGCACTTCCGTAGAGCTTTTTCACCACTTTTGAAGAGTCGATCACCCGCGGCTCAATGTTGTGAGCTCCTGCCCGGCGGGCACGGCGCTTTAGTTCCTTCAGTTTGTTGGCGTAAATATCTGTAGCGATCAACTGGCCTTTATTTTCCATCAAGGCTGCGAGGTGCAAAGACTTTCCGCCGGCACCGGCACAGGTATCAACCACACGCATTCCCGGTTCTACACCAAGAAAACGGGCAACCAGTTGGGAAGAAGCATCCTGGACCTCAAAAAAGCCATTTTTGAAGGCTTCTGTCCTAAACACGTTCTTTCTTTCTTTGAGTTGCAGGGCATCGGGATAGCCTTCTAAAAATTCGGTTTCAATTTCCTCTTTTTGAAGCTCCTGTTGCAGTTTTTCTTTTGTGGTCTTTAACGTGTTAACTCTAAGAATCACGGGAGCCTGCTCATTCAAGGCATGGATTTCCTTTTCCCAGGTTTCTTCTCCCAGCTCTTGCACGCCCATTTCATCCAGCCAGTCGGGCACAGATTCCCTGTATTTCCTGATCTTACTTAATTCGTCGAATTTCCCTTTGATACGGCGGGTAGGAACAGGTTCTATCTGCTTCCAGTCAGTCGGAATTTCAATACCTCTCAAGGTGGCCCAAACAGCGAATAACCTGAAAAGATTTTCCCTGGAATATGGAGCTTTAACTTCAGCAATTTCTGAGTAAAGTCTCTTCCAGCGAACAATGTCGTATGTAGTTTCAGCAATAAAGCTTCGGTCCCGGGCACCCCAACGTTTATCGCGTTTTAGTGTTTTTTCGATCACCTTATCGGCATAAGCTCCTTCATTAAATATTTCACCAAGAGCATCAACGGTAGCAAAGACCAAATTTCTGTATAAGCGCATAAATTTTATTTAAAGGCGCAAAGGTAAGCTTTTTAAACTTCGGAAAAATCTATCTTTACCTTCAAATTCAGGTTATGAAGCGTATAGTTTTTCTTCTATTTATATTAATAATCGGTTGTAAATCAGATCCTAAAAATGAACAACAGCAGGAAGTTGTGACCAGAGAGCGGCAAGCTTTTACTGAAGTTGAGATTGACTTGCTGCTTGAGGATTCCATCAGCATCAGGGCTATTGAGGTCATGGGACAAGATTTGGCCTTTGCGGGATCAAACGGGGCTTATGGTATTTACAATTCGGCTAAAGATGAGGTGCGGGTAAGCCGACAACAGTATGATTCCATTGCTCCCGAATTTAGGGCTGTGGCAGGGACTTCCGAAGATTTTTTTATGCTAAGCGTTGCAAATCCGGCGCTTTTGTACAAAACTGGCGACAGCGGACAAATGGAACTGGTGTATAAGGAAGAAGGTGGAAAAGTCTTTTATGATGCCATGACCTTTTGGAACGATAAAGAAGGTATAGCGATGGGAGATCCGGTGGAGGATTGTCTTTCAGTTATAATTACCCGCGATGGCGGGAAGAGCTGGAATAAACTTCCCTGCGATCAACTCCCTGAAGCAGCCGAAGGTGAAGCGGCCTTTGCAGCGAGCAATGCAAACATTGCGGTAGAAGGGGAGAAGGCCTGGATACTTTCGGGAGGAGCCAGATCAAGAGTTTACTTCACACCCAATAAAGGAAAAACCTGGGAAGTCTTCGATACGCCACTGGTGCAGGGAAAAAGCACCCAGGGCGGCTACGCTATGGATTTTTATGATGAACAACAAGGCGTGATCATTGGAGGAGATTACACGGCTCCCGAAGAAAATACTGCCAATAAGGCCCTGACTACAGATGGCGGAAAGACCTGGAACCTCATTGCCGATGGCCAGGATCCCGGTTACAAGAGTAGTGTGCGTTACGTTCCCGGTGGTGATGGCAAGGAAATGGTGGTTGTAGGATTTACAGGTATCTCGTATTCCAAAGATGCCGGCCAGAGCTGGAAAGAACTTTCACCCGAAGGTTTTTACACTATCAGATTTCTAAATGACAGCGTGGCTTACGCGGCAGGAAAGAACAGGCTGGCAAAATTAAAATTCAGGTAAAACCAAATGATCCGGCGCCTTTCGGCAACCGGATCATTCCAACTAACCAACCAAAAAACTATTTATTATTTGAATCCTTCCGCTGGCGATACTCCAGCATCATCTTGTGATTAAATTCATCTTCAACCTTCTTTAGCTGCATAATTCTGCGGGCGCTAAAGATCTGTTTGAGATCGTTGTAATATTTCTTTTTTAACAGGTAATCTTCACGTTCAAGAGACACGTACTCGTCGAGTTTGGCATTTGCCCTGTCTTCGGTAATGCACTCAATGTTTTCAACTTCGGCTCTCTCCTGGCGGTACAGGTCCCTGCGTTTATCAACATATTCGTTGTAAAGAGGCCAAAATTTTTGGGCTTCCTGAGCCGTTAAATTAAGCCCTTCAGTAATATAGGCTGTTTTGAGCGCTTTTATCTTCTCGCGGTGCCCATCCTTATCCTGTGCTTTGGCATAAAAGCCGGCAGTAAGGAAGAGGATCATAAACAAAATATTTTTCATGCTAGTTTTCATTAAGTAGAAGCGCCGGTTCTTCAATATTCTCATTTAGGTATTCATACAGGGCTTCTTTATCAATATTGGGGTTTGCCGAAGCAGTTATTTCATAAGGTGCAAAATCGGTCTCGTTTGGGTTATCTGTATCAATCGATTCTAAAAGATAATTTTCAACGGCAGTAATGTTGAGGTCTTCAAAACCTACTTCACTGTTATCGTTAAAGATCACGGTGCTAAAAAGAATGGCCACCACTGCTGCAACACTGGCAACATAAGACCAAATCTTCCTGTTGAAAAGAGGAATGACCTTTCCTTCTTTTGGAGTTTCAATCTTTTCAAATACCCTGTCGCCAAGATGTTCAAAATAATCGTTGGGCACCTTGAAAGGATTGTCGCCAAAGCTCTTTTCATCTTCGGTCACGCGAGACATCATACGGGCTTCGAAGTCCTGGAAATAACCTTCCGGAACTTTGAATCCTGATGTATTGTGATATGGTAACCCGTTCTTTTTCATTTAATTATTTGACTGAAAATTCTCCCAAAGGTTTAACCCTGTTTTAAAAATTCTTCAATTTTTTTGGTGGCATGGTGATATGAAGCCTTTAAAGCACCTTCGGAAGTACCTAAGATATCAGAAATTTCTTTATACTTCAATTCCTGGAAGTACTTCATGTTAAAAACCTGTTGTTGTTTCTCCGGAAGGGTGGCAATGGCTTTTTGTAACTTTAACTGAATTTCATCGCCTTCAAAGAAGACGTCGTTTTCAAGATTGTCAATGATTTTTTGCTGAAGATCTTCAGAACTTATTTGTTGCTTTTTGGCCCTGTTGTTTAAAAAGGTAATGGACTCATTAGTGGCAATGCGGTACATCCAGGAGAATAACTGGCTGTCTCCTTTAAATTTATCAATGTTCCTGAAGATCTTTATAAAGGTGTTTTGCAAAACATCATCGGCATCTTCGTGATTCTTCACAATATTGCGGCACTGCCAGTACAGGCGTTCCTGGTAGAGTTGCAGTAACTCCCGAAACGCCGCATTTCTGGACTCTGGATCCTGAAGTTGGGAAACTAATTTTTCTTCGGAAGAACTCAAAAGGCACCACAATTTTAAGCCGGTAAAGATAGCAGGAAATCCTTAATTACCACAAAAGGCTGAAGTTATAAGGAAAGACAGAAATATCGATGAAATACACAAAATATAGGATAAAATACACAAAATATTTTTTTATATCATTTTTTGTAGTATCTTCACATCGTGAAAAAGTGATCTTTTTTGCCCCCGATTTAAGAACCGTTATACCACAATTCCCCCAAGTGGTGCGGAGATTTTAAAAAATGGATGACCTACTCATCCATTTTTTTTGTTTTAAAATGTATCCTACAAATAAAAAAGGGTTCCAAAAATGCCATTTTTGGAACCCTTTTTTAATATTCTTAAAAGCTTTTACTCGAATGACTGCATCTCTACCAGTTTGTGATAAACAGCTTTTTTGGTCAACAGTTCTTCATGTTTTCCCTGCTCCACAATCTGGCCTTTTTGCATCACCACAATGTGATCGGCATTTTGGATGGTTGAAAGCCTGTGGGCAATAACAATAGAAGTCCTGTTCTTCATCATGTTTTCAAGGGCTTTTTGAACCAGTCTTTCGCTTTCGGTATCAAGGGCCGAGGTGGCTTCGTCCAGGATCATGATTGGCGGATTTTTCAATACTGCACGTGCAATAGAAAGCCGTTGTTTTTGACCACCGCTCAATTTATTACCGCTGTCCCCAATATTGGTTTGAAGGGCCTGGGGCAGGTCTTTGACAAATTCCCATGCGTTGGCAATCTTTAAGGCATCAATGATCTCTTCATCGGTCGCATTGTCTTTTCCAAGCCCCACGTTATTACGAATGGTATCATTAAAGAGGATAGAATCCTGAGTAACCAGTCCCATTAAATTCCGCAGGGATTTTTTTGTCATTTCCCGAATATCAATCCCGTCGATCTTGATAGATCCTTCGTTTACGTCATAAAAGCGGGTGACCAGGTTGGCAATGGTAGACTTTCCGCTTCCCGATTGTCCTACCAGAGCAACAGTAGATCCCTTAGGCACAGAAATGCTGAAATTTTTCAGTACATTTTCTTCTTCATACCTAAAGGAAACATTATCAATCTCTATTACCTCTTCAAAATGGCTTTTTTCGATGGCATTTTTGGCATCTTTGATATTTGTTTCAGTATCCAAAACCTGAAATATCCTTTCCGCCGCGGCGTCTCCCTTTTTCACGCTGTAACTCGCCTTGCTAATTTGTTTTGCCGGGGTAAGAATGTTGTAGGCCAGCCCCATAAAGGCTATAAAGGTGGCGCCATCAAGGGTGCCCTCAACCAGTACCATATTTCCACCAAACCAGAGTATGATAACAATTACAAAGATCCCCAGGAACTCACTGGTAGGAGAGGCGAGGTTTTGGCGGTTTAGCAAGCTGTCAAGTATCCTTTTAAGCCTGTTGGTGGAATCGTGAAATTTATACCTGAATTTTTCTTCAGCATTAAAACCTTTTACAATTTTGAGGCTGGACAGGGTTTCTTCTACCAGAGAAAGAAAATAGCCATTCTCCTCTTGTGCCTGGTTGGATTTGCTTTTAAGTTTTTTACCAATTGCAGAAATTACAAATCCCGATATAGGTAGAAAAACAAACACAAAAACCGTGAGGGTAGGGCTCATGATAAGCATGGCCGTGATGGTAAAGATAATTGTGAGGGGTTCACGAACAACCAGTTCTAAGATTGATAGAAAGGAGGTTTGCACCTCATTCACATCGGCAGTAATTCGGGAAATGGTGTCACCTTTTCGTTTTTCAGAAAAATAGGAAACCGGTAGCACCAGGATCTTATCATAAATAGCGTTTCTTACATCGCGCAGCACCCCATTCCGAAGAAAAGTGATGAAGAATGCAGCCAGGTATCCAAAAAGGTTCTTTAAGAAGAAAAGGATTACAACAATTCCGCAGACAAATAATAGGGCAGTGACTTCATCTTCATTAACGCGACGGGTTACTTCATAGTTGAATAAATCAACCACATAATCTTTTATACTTCCCAACCCGGCCCAGCGCGGTTCTACTGCCACTCTTTTAGTCTTGTCAAACAGGATCTGGATAACAGGAATGAGTGCCAGGAAAGACATGGTGCTAAAGAGCGCATAGAAAATGTTGCAAATAATGTTGAGGATCGCGAACCTCTTATAGGGGATCGCGAACCTCATAATTCTCTTAAAGTAATTCATGTAGGGTGGCTTAAGCCAGTTTTAAATCTGATTTTACAGCAGCAATTTTTTCTGAAAGGTTTTGTTTAACTTTTTCATAATCGCTTACACTATCCAACTGAGCATTCACGCTTATATAAAACTTGATTTTAGGCTCGGTTCCACTAGGACGGGCAGCTACTTTAGTTCCGTTTTCAGTGTAATATATCAACACGTTAGACTTCGGAACATCAAGCGTCTCCATCCTGGTGTCTGTAAGGTCATAATGAAAAGCTTTTGAGCTCTCATAATCTTCAACCAACACAACTTTCTCGCCATTGATCTCAGACAGCGGATTGTCGCGCAGGCTCACCATCATGTTCTTGATTTGCTCGGCGCCGTCTATACCTTTTTTGACAAGGGAGATCAATTCTTCTTTATAAAAACCAAACTCTGTGTAAAGTTCGAGTAGTTTTTCGTAGAACGAAATTCCCTCAGCTTTCATTTGAGCTGCTATTTCACAAGCCAGAAGGGTAGAGGTAGCGGCATCTTTGTCGCGTACAAAATCTCCCACCATAAACCCAAAGCTCTCTTCGCCGCCTCCTATATAGTTGAGACCGGGGTTGTCTTTGATCATTTTTGCAATCCATTTAAAGCCGGTAAGCCCTTCTTTGTACTGCACGCCATAACTTTCGGTAACCACTCTCATCATAGGCGTAGACACAATAGTTGAACCTACAAATTCACGGCCTTTAATTTTGTCCTGCTTCTTCCATTGCTCAAGCAGGAACCAGGTCATGACCAGCATGGTCTGGTTTCCGTTTAAGAGTTCCATTTCACCATCAAGGTTTCTTACGGCAACTCCAAGGCGATCGCCATCGGGATCGGTACCTATAACAATATCGGCATTAATTTCTTTAGCTTTTTCTAAAGCCATTTTTAGGGCTGCAGGTTCTTCGGGGTTTGGAGATGCAACAGTGGGGAAAGTCCCGTCTGGCTCGGCCTGTTCCTGCACAATGTGAACATTTTTGTAACCTGCAGCTTCCAAAACTTTTGGATTGAGCTTTATGGCGGTACCGTGAAGAGAAGTAAAGACGATGTTGAGATTGTCCTTGGCTTCCTGTGAGGTGTCAAAACTGCCATTTTTGACAGATGCTTCCACAAAAGCCTTGTCAATTTTGGTATCTATAAGTTCAATAAGATCTTTATTGGCTTCAAATTTTATTTCGGAATACTGGAGGCTGGCAATCTCTTCCACGATCTCTTTGTCTTGTGGTGGCACCAGTTGGCCGCCGTCCTGCCAGTAAACTTTATATCCGTTATATTCGGGCGGATTGTGTGATGCGGTAAGAACAATTCCGCAGTGGCAATCGAGATATTTTACAGAAAAAGAAAGTTCGGGCGTAGGGCGTAATTCAGAAAAAAGAAAAACCTTAATTCCGTTTGCCGAAAAGACATTGGCTACCACCTGTGCAAGTTCCCTACTGTTTTGGCGGCAATCGTATGCAATTACCACTTTAATATCTTCTTCGGGAAATTGTGCTTTAAGGTAATTTGAAAGTCCCTGGGTGTTTTTACCGAGGGTGTATTTATTGATCCTGTTGGTGCCAACACCCATAATACCACGCATTCCTCCTGTTCCAAACTCAAGGTCTTTATAAAAGCTTTCCTTTAGTTCATCGGGATCTTTTTCAAGGAGTTCTTTAATTCGAAGTTGGGTTTCGTTATCAAATTCAGGATTTAACCATGATTCTGCTCGTGTTTTTATATCGTAATAGCTCATGCTAAAAGTTTTTTTTCAGTAACAAAAATAAGGATTTATGTGGTAAAGCCCGTTAAATCTCTCCTGTAGTTTCGCTAATGCGGTAGCGTTCTTTATCTCTACTGCTTCTTAAGATCAATTCGCCCAAAAAGCCTGCAATGAAGAGCAATGTACCCAGGATCATGGTGGTAAGGGAGATATAAAACCACGGATTATCGGTCACCAGGATACTGGGTAAGCCCTGGTAAAGCTTGTATAATTTGGAGGCGCCAATTACCACAGCAGAAAGGAAGCCGAAGAAAAACATGAGCACGCCCAGGGCGCCAAAAAGGTGCATGGGCCTGCGGGCAAAACTTGACAGGAACCAAATGGTGATGAGATCAAGAAAGCCGTTAATAAAACGCTCGGCTCCAAATTTTGTTTTTCCGTATTTCCTTGCCTGGTGCTGTACTACTTTTTCGTCTATACGCGAGTAGCCGGCGTTCTTAGCCAGTACCGGAATGTAACGGTGCATCTCGCCATACACATCAATATTCTTTACTACAGGTTTGCGGTAAGCTTTTAGTCCGCAGTTAAAATCGTGCAGCTTAAGGCCAGAGGTTTTTCTGGCTGCTGCATTGAACAATTTTGACGGGAGGTTTTTAGTAAGCACGGCATCGTAACGCTTCTTTTTCCAGCCCGAGATAAGATCAAAATTCTCTTTGGTGATAAGATGATATAATTCAGGGATTTCTTCAGGATTGTCCTGCAAGTCGGCATCCATGGTGATCACCACATCTCCTTCGGCTCTTTCAAATCCCACATGGAGCGCCTGAGACTTTCCGTAGTTGCGATTAAACCTTATTCCTTTAACTCCTGCATCTTCCGCAGCAATTTTTCTAATGACTTTCCAGGAATTATCTGTACTACCGTCATCGATAAAGATGATCTCGTAAGAAAAAGAATTGGACCGCATCACCGATGCGATCCAATTATATAATTCATTTAAAGATTCTTCTTCGTTAAGAAGAGGGATGACAATAGATAATTGCATTAAGCTGTGTTTATATTTCGTAAGGCCTGTTCTCCTTCATGATGAGACCGGCGATCAACCCTATAATTAATCCTCCCAGCATATACAGTACAAGGCCGCTGGCAAAGATAATCCATGGAGATTGAAAAGCAGCACCCATTTCTAAGGCATTATCAACTTGAGCTTCGCTCATGCCAGGATATTGTTCTACAATTTGCTCTCTTTGCATTTCCATCATCTGTGACATGTAGTCGGGCTCAATTACTGTAGAAAGAACAATAGACCAAATACCGCCAATAATAGCGGCAATAAGTCCTATACCTACTGCAACTTTAATAGCTTCACCCAGGCTAAGGAAGCCGCCATTTTCAGTTTTAAATGCTTTAATTCCATACACCATAAATGCTATAAGAAGTGCCAGGGTAATAACGGTGAAAGACCAGTGGGGAGCGAGGTGGTTGTTGGTGACGTACATAATAACGCCTACAACTACCAGGGCAATCCCTAGAAGAAGACCGTAATTAAGAACAAATTTACCCGCTTTTGCTTGTTGTGTTTCCATTATTGTTAGATTTGTTGGTTAATTACGGTTAGTAAGCAAAGATAACAAAACGTTACACTCGTGCACTTGGTTTTCTTTAAGGCTGAAAATTAGAGAAGAAATACTTGTTGATTTAGAAAAATTATTTAAATTTGCAGCTCGAAAAAATTACAAGATTTTAAAGAATAAAGAGATGAAGCAGGGAATCCATCCGGAAAATTATAGATTGGTAGCTTTTAAAGACATGTCAAATGACGAGGTTTTTATCACCAAATCTACCGCGAACACAAAAGAAACTATTGAAGTTGATGGTGAGAATTATCCTTTGGTGAAGTTGGAGATCTCCAGAACTTCTCACCCTTTCTACACCGGGAAAGCCAAATTGTTGGATACTGCCGGTCGTATTGACAAGTTCAAGAACAAATACGCGAAATTCAAAAAATAATTTTAGCGTCATTATAATTTACAAGCCTCCTTACAGGGAGGCTTTTTTTTGTTATACTTTTTTAAAATTTCATGTGTTTTTTTAAAAAACTGTACTTTTGGCTCAAAAAGAAAACAAATGAACTATATTCTCTTTGACGGTTCTGCCCGTTCCCATTTGCTGCCATTTACTTTTACCCGCCCCGTAGCCGAAATAAGAGTGGGCATCTTGACCATTCGGGAAAAATGGGAGAGATATTTAAATACCACTACTTCTACAATTACCGAAGATTATCTTTCAGAAAAGTGGCCAATGGTAGAGATGGAAGAGAACGTTATGATAAACGCTTCCTTTATACCCACACCCGAGCTTGTGGAGCAGTTAAAGAACCTGCAACCCGGCGAAGGGATTTTTCACGAAGAAGATATTGTGGCATTTCATGCCTACGAAGAACAGGAAGTAGATTTTAACGACTGCAAACATATTGAGCTTGAAGGAAAGCCGGTGGTTGTGGAGCATACATGGGACATCTTTAGACTGAACGGGGAAGCTATTACTGCCGATTTTGAACTGCTGGTACAGGATCGTAGCAGTCAGAAGTTATCTTCTACAAACCAGGTAATAGCGCCCGAAAATGTCTTTTTAGAGGAGGGGGCAAAGGTAGAATGTGCTATTTTAAATGCTTCTGAAGGTCCTATCTATATTGGAGCTGATGCCCAGATTATGGAAGGCAGTATTGTGCGGGGGCCATTTGCGTTAGGAGATCATGCTGTGCTGAAGATGGGTGCAAAGATCTACGGGTCAACTACAGTGGGGCCACATTCTAAAGTTGGGGGAGAAGTGAATAATTCTGTCATTTTTGGATACTCAAATAAAGGGCACGACGGCTACCTGGGCAATTCGGTGCTGGGGGAGTGGTGCAACCTTGGGGCCGACACCAATACTTCTAACCTAAAGAACAATTATGCTGAAGTGCGCCTGTGGGATTATGCCACCGGTAGATTTGCGCATACAGGACTTCAGTTTTGCGGACTCATGATGGGAGATCACAGTAAGTGCAGTATCAATACCATGTTCAACACAGGCACCGTGGTGGGTGTAAGTGCCAATATCTTTGGTGCCGGTTTTTCGCGGAATTTTGTACCCAGCTTTAGTTGGGGTGGAAGCGGGGGCACAACTACTTACCAAACCTCAAAAGCCTTTGAAGTAGCCGAAAAAGTAATGGAAAGAAAAGAGGTGGAATTCTCAGAAGAGGATAAGGCTATTTTAGAACAGGTCTTTGAAGACACGAAACAATACAGGCGGGATTAATTTTTAATGATCAGTATTTAGTGTTCATAATCAGTACTTGTAATTGTATATTCCTGTTAATTGATCATTGATTCAGGGAATTGTTCATTGAATTAAAGTTGGTATCTTTGCAGCCTCTAAAATGTCATTTTTAGAGGCTTTTATATTTAACTGAAATTCTGAAGGTTGTACTTCGGAATGATGAATGAGAAGAAATGGAAGATCCCAAAAAAGTTGCTTTTTACACCCTGGGTTGCAAGCTGAATTTTTCTGAAACCTCTACCATTGCCCGATCTTTTAAAGATGAAGGTTTTGCACGGGTAGATTTTAGTGAAGCGGCCGATATATATGTGATTAATACCTGTTCGGTAACCGATAATGCCGATAAAAGATTCAAAACCATTGTGAAGCAGGCGCAAAAAGCGAATGAAAACGCTTTTGTGATTGCTGTGGGGTGTTATGCCCAGTTAAAGCCCGAAGAACTTGCGGCTGTAGATGGAGTAGACATGGTTCTGGGTGCTACCGAAAAATTCAAGATTACCAATTACCTTAATGACCTTACCAAAAATGACATGGGAGAGGTGCATTCCTGTGAAATAGAGGAAGCAGATTTCTATGTGGGTTCTTATTCTTTTGGAGATCGCACAAGGGCATTTTTGAAGGTGCAGGATGGCTGCGATTACAAATGTACTTACTGTACAATTCCACTGGCACGGGGTATTTCCCGAAGTGACTCTTTAGAGAACGTGCTGGAAAATGCAAAGAAGATAAGTGAGAAAGGTATTAAAGAGATTGTACTCACCGGCGTTAACATTGGAGACTACGGAAAAGGGGAATTCGGGAACAAGAAACATGAACATACTTTTCTTGATCTGGTAAAAGGTCTGGATACTGTAGAAGGAATAGAAAGACTTAGAATTTCTTCAATAGAACCCAATCTACTGAAGAACGAAACTATAGATTTTGTTGCGCAGAGCAAAGCATTTGTGCCTCATTTTCATATTCCGCTTCAAAGCGGGAGCAATGAAGTGCTTAAGGCAATGCGCCGCAGGTACATGAAAGAGCTTTATGTAGACCGGGTAACAAAGATCAAAGAAGTAATGCCCGATGCCTGTATTGGGGTTGATGTGATCGTTGGATTTCCCGGAGAAACCGATGAATATTTTATTGACACCTATAATTTCCTGAATGAGCTGGATATTTCTTATCTCCACGTGTTTACTTATTCAGAAAGAGAAAATACTCCGGCGGCCGAAATGGATGCAGTGGTGCCTTTAAAGGTGCGCAAAAAGAGGAGTAAAATGTTGCGCGGACTTTCTGCTAAAAAAAGGCGCGCCTTTTATGAGACCCAATTAGGCAAGACAAAAACCGTACTTTTTGAGGGAGAGAATAAAGAGGGGTATATCCATGGCTTTACCGAGAATTATGTAAAGGTAAAAACTCCCTGGGATCCTGCACTGGTAAATACGCTTCACCAGGTAGAGCTGCAGGAAATAGGAGAAGATGGAATTGTTCGTTTCTCTTATGTCGAAGAAAAGGCAGTAGTTTAAATATTAATGCCCACGGGCAGCATACCTTTGTACTTTCGGCGGTTTTTACGCATAAATCGAGCAATAGTGGGGCTGGTGGGCATTACCCTTATTTCCCGTTCCTTTATGAGGTCAAGAACTTTTTCTATAAAAGGTTCTAAATATCCTTTTTCTTTGAGCTCTTCGCTCATTTCGAGTTTGGTCAAAAAAATCTTGCGATCCTGGTTCGCATATTCAATTTTGGCTAAATCTCCTTCGACCTGAAGTTCAAATTGACGAAGAAATTCATTGTCATTAACAGATAGCTGAGGGTCCATATGTATGTTTTTAGTTAGAGTATCAAAATATCAGCCACTTTTAAAAGTTATAGAGCTTATACTGGCTGAGAGGGCCGAAGCCTTTGAGGGAAATTTTATAATTAAATGTTGATCTGAAGCGCGTAATTTCCCTTAAATTTGAACGTAAAGTTAACGATTTTTGAGCACATTACGGCTCTAGAACCTGCTAAAGTATGGTGAAAGACTCACTTATTCACGTTTATTGTATGCCCGGCCTGGCAGCCAACCCTACTATTTTTGAAATGATCGCCTTGCCTGAAGACAGGTTTGAGATTCACTGGCTTGACTGGGTGCTCCCAAAGCCAAAAGAAAGTTTAAGGGAATACAGCAAGCGCCTGTGCAAGAAAGTGAAACACGAAAACCCGGTGCTGATAGGAGTGTCTTTTGGCGGGATTATTGTTCAGGAAATGGCACAGCTCATAGAGGTGCGAAGGGTGATTATCATCTCGAGCGTAAAAAGCCAAAAGGAGCTGCCCAGGCGAATGAGGTTTGCACGATGTACCGGGGCTTTTAGAATTTTGCCCACTTCCCTTGTGCGTTACGTAGATGCCCTGGAAAAAATTGCGGTAGGAGATTTTACCAAAAAAAGAGCAAAGCTTTACAAAAAATACCTTTCTGTTACCGATACGCGATATCTGGATTGGGCGATAAAGCAAATGGTGTGCTGGGAGAGGGAAGAGCCTTATCCCAATGTTGTCCATATACATGGAGATAAAGATGAGATCTTTCCGTACAGGTACATACAGGGTTGTATAACCGTGCAGGGAGGAACGCATGTGATGATTATTAACAGGTTCAGGTGGTTCAATGATCATCTTGAAGAAATCATCGATACAGGGAAACTGGAAAAAAATAAAGAAAAAGAAATACTTACTTGAGATGAAACTGAAGAACATATTAATAGGAGGAAGCTTGCTGGTGGTTTGTGGTTTGGGTATCAATGCTGTCCAGGAGGCACCCAGTGATGAAAACCAGGAGAAGAAGATTGCAAACGGCTACAATGTATATGCTTTGCCCATGCCCGAGGACCTCGAGTTTGCAGGAGAAGAGGTGCCTGTTGAAATTCCCGATGTTCATGAAAGGATGGACCGGGAGCTGTTAGTAAATACCTACTGGCAATCTAACACGCTTTTGTTGCTTAAGAGGGCAAATAAATATTTTCCCGTAATAGAGCCAATTCTTGCTGAACACGGGGTGCCGGACGATTTTAAGTATTTAGCCGTGATTGAGAGCAGCCTTACCAATGCAGTTTCTCCGGCAGGAGCAAGGGGTTTTTGGCAAATCATGGAAAGCACAGGGAAAGAGTATGGCCTTGAGATCAATGACAATGTTGATGAGCGTTACAATATTGAGAAATCTACCCATGTTGCTGCCGAATACTTTAAAAAGTCCAAAGAGCGATTTGGAAACTGGACGCTTGCGGCGGCTGCCTATAATGCAGGAAATTATGGTGTAGACCGGCAAAGGGAACGGCAGGATGTGCAGAATTACTACGACCTGCTGCTTGGGGAGGAGACCGGGAGATATATTTTCAGGATCCTGGCATTAAAAGAGATTATGGAAAATCCGGCGCAGTATGGTTTCAACTTCAGGCAAAAAGATCTTTACCCGCATATACCTTCTTATAAGGTAAAAGTAGATACGGCAGTGAGCGATTTTGCCCGCTTTGCTCAAAATTTTGGAATCAATTATAAGATCCTCAAAATTCACAATCCGTGGTTAAGGGAGGCGCACCTCAATAACAGGTCCCGTAAAGAATATCTTATTGAACTTCCGGAAGAAGGTTATTATTCGCCCGCTCCTTAAAGTCGGTATGAAGTTGGAATTGTCTGGACTAAGGCAAATTCAAAAAAACAATTCATTTAGGCTGTTTTTACTAAGGGGAAACGTTCTTTTCCGCAGTAAGATAGCGGCTGCTGTTATTTACTAACAAAAGGGAAATAGCGCTCGACAACGAATCATAATTGAGGGCGAAAGATTTTTCGAATTCTATTCCATATGGATGTGAAGGTTTCCTTCTAATATCCAGGATTTTTTTGTTGTTGTTGAGTAGGAAGGAAGTTGGAAGGCCCAGCGAATGCTTCATCATTTTCACCACGTAAGGGCTATTGTTTTGTAGTTCATCCACATAAAGTATGCGGATGTTGCTGTGGTATTTTTTTGCCAGTTTCTTAGTGGTCTCATAGTTATCCCAGAACAGGATAACAAAATCAACCTGCTCTCCGTATTTTTCAGCTAATTTATTCAGTGCCGGCACTTCTCCTTCAGTGGGAATGATCCAGGAGGCATAGGTGGTAAGATAGACGGGTTTTATAAACTCGTTGAGATAAACCTTCTTCTTTTTAAGGTTTGTTACTTTAAAATTATCGAGCACCGCTCCTTTAAGTCCGTAATTTACAAGAGAATCGAACAGCTCGTCTGCACGTGCTATATTTTTATCGCGGTAAGCTTTATCGGCGTGTTTGTTGTACTTGGGAAGGTGGATGGCAAGAGCTTCAGAAAAACTTATCTTGTCCTCCTGTGCATGTGACAGGAAGAAAAAAGATAAAGTAAAAAGAAGTAGTAAAGCTCGCTGCATGTGCCGGAAATCCAAATTCTGCACTAAGTTACAGAATGTAGCGTCCCGGCTCAAATAAACTCGTTTAACTGCGGGTAAAATAGTTGAAATACAGCAAGTAAAGAAAAGGGAAAACATCTCTAAAACGAGGTGCCAAAAAAGGCAGTTTTAGATCTTTTTCATCTGCTGCTTCATCATCTTGATTTGCTCGTCAAGCATGTTGTGTTTGTCCAGTTTTTTGGCTTCCTGGAGTAACATTTGCGCCTCTCTTTTTCTTCTCTTGGTCATAGCAATACCTGCAAGGTTCAGCTTTGCCATGGCCAGGTCCTGCTTCATGGAGAGGCCCAGTTTTATGGCGCGTTTAAAGAATTTTTCGGCCTGGGTAATATTGGTCTGCGAAACCATTAAACCGTGTAGGTACCAGTAATATCCCTGTTGTTTTGTGGTGAGGGCTTTCTCGGGATCTTTAATTTTATCCAGCCATTTTTTAGCTCCTGCAAAGTCCTGCTTCCGAAGCCTCAAAAAGGCCATAAGTATCATTTCATTTTTGTAGTAAAGAAAAACAAAGATACCTGCCAGAAGTAAAAGGAAAAGTCCATTCCCTATATTGCCTTCAAAAAATTGCCAGATTGCGACAATAACAAGAATGGCTGTAAGAATTAGTTTATAGATTTTATTGAACATTTGCAGTAAATTTTGAAAACTGCAAAGGTAAGAAAAACAATTGGTAATTATTTTAATTTAGGGTTTGCCTAAGTAAAAACTCTTTGTATATTTGCCCGCAGTTTTAAGAGGAGGTCTTAAAGCTATTTTACAAAGCGATTTCAAAGAAGATTAAAGATAATTATCATGAAAAGAACGTTTCAACCATCTAAGAGGAAAAGAAAAAATAAGCACGGTTTCAGAGAGCGTATGGCAAGTGTTAACGGAAGAAAGGTGCTTGCTCGTAGAAGAGCAAAAGGTAGAAAGAAATTATCTGTTTCCTCTGAGCAAAGGCATAAACACTAGATGATAATTCCTCAAAATAATAAAGGTGTTACTTTTTAAGTAACGCCTTTTTTTATACCCTGTAGGTTCCTATTTTTACAAACTCCATACAAAGACTTTCTTATGCCAAAGAACGAAAACCTCAAGAAAATACTAATTATAGGTTCTGGACCTATTGTAATTGGCCAGGCCTGTGAATTTGATTATGCCGGCGCACAGGCACTCAAATCATTACGGGAAGAAGGGATTAAAACAGTCCTTATCAATTCCAACCCTGCCACCATCATGACAGATCCTTCAATGGCAGATCATGTTTATCTAAAACCTCTTACCACAAAATCTATCATTGATATCCTTAAAGATCATCCCGATATTGATGCAGTGCTGCCTACTATGGGAGGGCAAACAGCATTGAATTTATGTATAGAGGCCGAAGAAAAAGGAATCTGGAACGATTTCAATGTAAAGTTAATAGGTGTAGATATTGATGCAATCAATATTACTGAAGACAGGGAAAAATTCAAGCAATTAATGGTGCGCCTGGGCGTAGGTGTGGCTCCTGCACAAACCGTAACTTCTTTCTTAAAAGGAAAGGAAGTGGCGCAGGAATTTGGTTTTCCACTGGTTATACGCGCTTCGTTTACCCTTGGTGGTAGCGGTGCCTCTTTTGTGCATAAAGAAGAAGATTTTGATGAACTGTTAACAGCAGGTCTCGAAGCTTCTCCTATTCATGAAGTGCTTATTGATAAAGCCCTTTTAGGCTGGAAGGAATACGAGCTGGAACTGTTGCGTGATAAGAACGACAACGTGGTGATTATTTGTTCTATTGAGAACATGGATCCTATGGGAATCCATACGGGAGACTCTATTACGGTTGCCCCGGCTATGACCCTTAGTGATTCCTGCTTTCAAAGAATGAGAGACCTGGCCATCAAAATGATGCGGAATATTGGAGATTTCGCCGGAGGTTGTAACGTGCAGTTTGCAGTAAGCCCCGACGAAAAGGAAGAGATCATGGCCATTGAGATCAACCCTAGAACTTCAAGGTCTTCGGCTCTTGCTTCAAAAGCTACAGGATATCCAATCGCCAAGATTGCAGCTAAACTTGCAATAGGTTATACGCTTGATGAACTTCAGAATCAAATTACAAAATCAACTTCGGCACTTTTTGAGCCAACGCTAGATTATGTGATCGTAAAAATTCCGCGTTGGAACTTTGATAAATTTGAAGGTAGTGACCGCACCCTTGGTCTCCAAATGAAATCTGTTGGGGAAGTGATGGGAATAGGAAGATCTTTCCAGGAAGCACTTCATAAGGCCACTCAGTCCCTCGAAATTAAAAGGAATGGATTGGGTGCCGATGGTAAAGGTTACTCCAACTACGATGTTATTCTTGAGAAACTGAAGTTTGCCAGTTGGGATCGTGTTTTTGTGATCTATGATGCTATACAACTTGGCATCCCGCTAACCAGGATTCACGAGATCACAAAAATTGATATGTGGTTCCTTAAGCAATATGAGGAGCTGTACACCCTTGAAGTTGAAATTTCAAAATACACTATAGATTCTCTTCCTAAAGACCTTCTTCTCGAAGCAAAACAAAAAGGTTTTGCCGACAGGCAGATCGCTTATATGGTAGACTGTCTCGAAAGCGAGGTTTACAATAAAAGGGAGGAAATGGGCATTAACCGGGTTTATAAACTCGTTGATACCTGTGCAGCCGAATTTAAAGCGGAAACTCCTTATTATTACTCCACTTTTGAAGCCGAAATCGAGACTAAAGAAGGCCTGAAATATGTAGAGAACGACAGTAAGGTATCAGATAAAAAGAAAATTGTAGTACTGGGATCAGGTCCA
The DNA here is from genome assembly GCF_026241755.1 of Salinimicrobium profundisediminis. Classification (GTDB taxonomy): domain Bacteria; phylum Bacteroidota; class Bacteroidia; order Flavobacteriales; family Flavobacteriaceae; genus Salinimicrobium; species Salinimicrobium profundisediminis. The sequence goes on along the minus strand of NZ_JAPJDA010000001.1, from coordinate 52,010 downwards.
AACAGGATTGGGCAGGGAATAGAATTCGATTATTGTTGTGTACACGGGGTGCTTGCAGCAAAAGAATGCGGCTATGAAACCATCATGATCAACTGTAACCCTGAAACCGTTTCGACCGACTTTGATGTGGCCGATAAACTTTATTTTGAACCTGTTTTCTGGGAACATATCTACGACATCATCCAGCATGAAAAGCCCGAAGGTGTCATTGTACAGCTGGGAGGCCAAACAGCTCTAAAACTTGCTGAAAAACTGGATCGCTACGGAATCAAAATAATTGGTACCAGCTTCCAGTCTCTTGATTTAGCTGAAGACAGAGGATCTTTTTCTAAACTACTTCAGGAAAATGATATTCCTTATCCTGAATTTGGGGTAGCCGAAACTGCTGAAGAAGCGCTGGCCCTTGCCGATGAACTCGATTTTCCAATTCTTGTTCGGCCTTCGTACGTACTTGGAGGTCAGGGAATGAAGATCGTGATCAATAAAAAAGAACTTGAGGCCACAGTAGTAGACCTGCTAAGAAAGATCCCAAATAACAAGCTGCTTCTCGATCATTATCTAGACGGGGCCATTGAGGCTGAAGCCGATGCGATTTGTGATGGCGAAACTGTCCAGATCATCGGGATCATGGAACATATTGAACCCTGCGGAATCCACTCGGGAGATTCAAATGCCCTGCTTCCTCCTTTCAACCTGGGAGATCTTGTGCTTCAGCAAATAAAAGACCACACCAAAAAAATTGCGCTGGCTTTAAATACTGTGGGTCTTATCAACATTCAGTTTGCGATTAAAGATGACAAAGTTTACATCATAGAAGCAAACCCAAGAGCCTCCCGTACCGTGCCTTTTATAGCTAAAGCTTACGGGCAGCCTTATGTAAACTACGCTACCAAAGTGATGCTGGGAGAAAATAAGGTGACCGACTTTAAATTTGAACCAAAACTGGAAGGATACGCTATTAAACAACCTGTATTCTCTTTCAATAAGTTCCCTCACGTTAATAAACAATTGGGGCCAGAGATGAAGAGTACCGGCGAAAGCATCCTCTTTATAGACAGCCTGCGAGACGATACTTTCTATGAATTGTACTCCAGAAGAAAAATGTATTTGACAAAATAAGTCTCAAAAATGCTATTTTTGAATGCCATCTTTTTAAGATGGCATTCTTATTTACAGAGGTTTCAAAAATGTGAGTTTATGAAAGAATTTATTTTAATATGCGGTGGAGTTTTTGGTACGCTGGCAGTGATCTTTGGGGCTTTTGGAGCTCACGGTCTAAAGAACTACCTTGATAACGACCAACTCAAAAGTTTTGAGACCGGCGTCAAATATCAGATGTACCACGCTTTGCTGCTCATCCTTGTTGGAGTGATCTTTCCCTTTCAAGGATTATCTCAAAACCTCATGGGCTGGTTTCTTGTTGTAGGTATCATATTATTTTCCTTCAGTATCTACGGGCTAGTGTTGTCTTCGGCAAAGGGGCGAAAAATAGCATTTTTGGGACCTGTTACTCCGTTAGGCGGACTGCTGCTTGTAATGGGATGGATCCTGTTTACTATTAATGTTGCGGGTGTTGTGGACTCGTTTTAATCCATAAACCGTTAAAACGGTTTGATGAACAATTGGTTCTATAGCCACGGGTTTAAACCCGTGGCTATATTGGATCTCCGGGAGAGTATAATGGCTAAAGCCATTATAAACTGGTGTCAACTGGAGAGATTATGAATTGTTCAATCCGTAAAGTTTCAGAAAATCCTCATATTCCTGTTGAAATGACTTTTTCTGATGGTGTGATTTTTGGTTTTGGATATAGGAAAATGTCTTTTCTAAAACAGATTCGGAAACAGAATAAGCAGCATATCCCGTTTGCCATGCAAATTTTTGAGATATTAGATTTGTCTGATTAACATAATGAGAACTACTTCCTTTGATTTGCTTGATCACTTCTGAAATTGATCTCTGTGGATTGAGTAAAAACAGGCAATGAATGTGATCTGGCATGCCGTTTATAATTCTTACTGGGCAACCTGCTTCACGCAATTGCTGATTGATGTGCTGATGAATTTTATCCTCAACTGAAAGCTCAATTAAAGGACGCCGATCTTTGGTTGACCAAATGGCATGAACCCATATTTTATTATATGAATGCCCCATTTAAAAGAATGAAAATTAAACCATTAAAACGGTTTTTATTTTTATGTGCTATTATAGCCACGGGTTTAAACCCGTGGCTATAGGGAAATTAGTGAAAAATAATGGCTTTAGCCATTTAGATCTTCATACCAAACCCTTCTTATTCTAGCTAACCGGTAGATCTTCTCTCTCTTGTCGCTTGCGATACCCTTCAGCAAAAACGGCAATTACCAATAGCTGTAGGATGTGGTAAAGCATGATGGGCAGTAGGTACAAAGCGTTTGAGGCAGAGCTTCCGAAGATCACCTTAACCATTACCGAGCCGTGTACTAAAGATTTTTTAGTACCACAAAATTTCGCGGTAATCTCGTCTTCCGTAGAAAAATTCAACCAGCGGGAAATTGCTCCCAGTCCAAAATAAACTGCGAAAAATAATACGCTCACCATTGCCAACAGCTTAAGAAGATCATAAAGGCCTACACTGCTGAATAATTCTGAAGAAAATGCTGTACTAAAACTCGAGTACACAATAAGAACGATGATCGACTTGTCAAAAAGGGCGATCTTTTTAGAATTTTTCCGGGCGAGATCCCCCAAAAACTTTTGAAGGAATAGACCAATTATCAACGGCAAAATAATCTGGAGTACCAGTTTCTGTACTACTGTCGCAAATTCAAATTGAGAAGATGAAGCCATAAAAAAGCTGAGCCAGAGCGGAGTGGCAATGATTCCCAGAAGTCCCGAAAGGCTGGCGTTAAAGATTGCTGTGGGAATGTTCCCGCGGGCCAGAGAAACCATGACAATTGAAGAACTTACCGTAGAGGGCAGCGCTCCCAGAAAGAACAGCGCAAGCCAAAGCGATGAACCCGTACCGCCTTCAAAAAATGGCGCAAACGCAAGTGCGAGTAACGGAAAAAACACAAATGTGGTAAGCTGCACCAAAATGTGGACCTTGTAATTGTACAGCCCGGCTTTAAACTCGGCAGGAGACAATTTTAATCCGTAGAAAAAGAAAATGAATCCTATTCCCACATCAGTAATGAGCTTGAGGGGCAGCACTTCGGGGCCTTGCGGGAAGAACCAGGAAATGAGGATAGCAAAAAGCAGCGCCGCAATGAATCCGTTAAACTTCACTACGCCTCAATTTTCACGTTATAGGTTTCCACGATGTGAAGATGCTCTTCAGAAACAAAATCAGTTTCGGTAAATTCTTTGAGGCGCACCCTCTTATTGTCGTACCGCTTAATACTTTTCGCAAACCTTCTGATGTCATCCCTGGATTTTAAAACGAGTCCCGGTACTTTGACCGATTGTCCTTTCTCATCTTTTGCAACCATGGTAAAATACGAGGAATTACAATGTTTTACTGCACCTGTCTGGATATTTTCGGCTTCCACCCGAATCCCGATCTGCATGGAGCTGCTGCCCACAAAATTAACCGAAGCTTTCATGGTTACCAGTTCCCCGATTTCTATAGGTTTAAGAAAATCTACGGTGTCTACGCTGGCTGTAACGCAATAGGCCCCCGAATGTTTCGAAGCACAGGCAAAAGCAATTTGATCGAGCAGGGACAATACGTAACCTCCATGTATTTTTCCGTTGAAATTGGAATGTGAGGGCAACATAAGTTCTGAAATGGTTACTTGAGATTCGGCAACAGTTTTAAAATCTTTGGTCATTCTAAAAGTTTTGGTAAAGTAGGTTTATAAAATCTCCTGGAAAAGACCCGGAGAAATTTTCATAATTTTAGTTCAACTGGTTCTGATTTTCTTCCCCGTTTGCCCGGGAAAGCCATTTTTGAGACAATTTTTGTTTGGGGGAAATCCCCAGGGTTTCCAGTTGATCTATGTCTTTAATGAGGTTTTGCTGGCCTGTAAGTTTTTTCATGGCATCGTCATAGGCCGTGTTGGTAGATTTAAGCCTTTTCCCCACAGTTTCCAGTTCGTCTAACAGCAACTTGAATTTGTGGTACAAAGATGCTGCATGATTGGCGATTTCAAGGGCATTTTGCTGTTGTTTTTCGTTGCTCCACAAGGTGTCGATAGTTCGCAGTACAGAAAGCAGGGTGGTGGGGCTTACCAGTAAAATATTCTTTTGAAAAGCCGTGTAAAAGAAAGAACTGTCAAGGTTTTGTGCCAGGTACAGGGCAGGTTCTACAGGGATGAACATCAGCACAAAATCTGGCGATTCCATTTTGTAGAGATCCTCGTATTTTTTCGAGCTAAGATCCTGAATATGGCTGTTAAGAGATCGCAAGTGGTCTTTGAGATGACGCGCCCTTTTTTCCTGGTCTTCTTCGTTTACGTATTTTTCATAAGCTACAAGCGAAACTTTTGAGTCAATGACCATGCGCTTGTCTCCGGGTAAATGTAGAACCACATCTGGCAGTAGTTTTTTGCCTTCTTCGGTCTCGTGGGATTTCTGCAGAAAATATTCCCGGTCCCTTACCAGCCCCGACTTCTCAAGTACGCGCTCCAAAATCAATTCGCCCCAGTTGCCCTGGGTCTTATTTTCGCCTTTTAGTGCCCTGGTAAGGTTATTGGCTTCTTCGCTGATCTTCACATTCTGCTCGTGCAGGTATTCAAGCTGCTTGCCCAGCTGTGCGTGCCGCTCAATAAAATCATTAGAATTTTTCTCCACCTTTTCCTCAAAAAGTTTGATCTTTTCCTGAAGCGGGGAGAGGATCTGGTTGATGTTTTCTTTGTTGATGCTGGTGAATTTCTCCGATTTTTGTTCGAGGATCTTGTTAGCAAGGTTCTCAAATTCTTTGCTGAATTTTTCCTGAAGTTTTTCCAGTTCCCCTTTTTGCTCTTCCAGTTTTTCCTGAAGGTTTTTTAATTCTGAAGTTCTTTCGGTCAATTGGGTGCTTAAAATGTCTTTTTTGCCCCTTATTTCTTCACGTTCCCGGCAGGCTTCAATTAATTGATTGTTGACGCCTTCTTTTTCCTCCCGCGCCTGCTCCTTGAGCTGAAGTAGCTGCTCCTGACTTTGAACCTTATACTCCTGATACTGGTTATTAAGTTGTTCATTTCGCTCTTTAAGCACATTTTGAACACTTTTGCCCTTAAAATTGGCCAGCAAATAACCCAAAAGCCCTCCAAAAATAAGGATAATAAGAGAGGTTGCCAGTATAATAGGATCTGTCATGAGCTGCAGGTTTGCTCAAAGATACTATTTTCAGGTTTTTATTCTGAAAGATTCGGTAGCGGTATCAAAAACAATGAGGTCTGATGGAAAGATGCTCTCAAAATGCCCTTTTTGGATAAGCTGTTGTGGCTTCCCCTGTACCACCTCATTGGGCTTCATCAAAATGATCTTATCGCACAATTGCAGCGCTAGGTTAATCTCATGAGTTGCAAAGATCACCGCTTTTCTTGTGCGCAGGCTTAGGTCTTTCAGGAGTTTGAGTACCTGTGCCTTGTGGTACATGTCGAGATGGGAAGTGGGCTCATCGAGGATCATCAGCGGCGTATTCTGTGCAAGGGCACGAGAAATAAGCACTTTTTGTAACTGTCCGTCACTTAGCTCATGACATTTCTTTTCCTGTATTTCTTCAATCTTAACCAGGGCCAGTGCGTTTTTTACTATTTTTAGGTCGCCCGGGCTAAGTCTTCCTATCCAGTTGGTGTAAGGTTGTCTTCCAAGCGCCACCAGTTCGGCTACGCCAAGGTTTTTTGACAGGGGCTGCTCGGTGAGCACCAGGCTAATCATGGTTGCCAGTCTTTCCGAAGAAATATTCTTCCTGTTCACTCCGTTGATCTCGATGTGTCCTGAGAGCTCTGGCTGAATACCGCTTACGGTTCTCAAAAATGTCGATTTCCCTACGCCATTTATACCTATCACAGCCACCAGTTCACCTTCGGTAACTTCAATATTAATTCCTGAAGCAACTACTTTTTCCAGTTGTTTCTTCCTGTAACCTATGCTAAGGTTTTCAGTTTTAAGGATGATATGTTTCTTTTCTGCTTCTATGTTCCGAATCTTTAGAAGAGGAATTTTCTTTTTCTTACCAGGAGCCAAATCACCACGGGGGCACCTACCAGTGAAGTTACTGCATTTATGGGTAAAGTATAGTCGCTGCCGGGCATTTGCGCCACGGTGTCGCAAAGCAACATGAGAATGGCACCGCCAAAGATCACTGCCGGCAATAAAATACGGTGATCGTTCACCGGTATTACCTGTCTAATAAGGTGGGGAACTGCCATGCCCACAAAGGCTACCGGCCCGGCAAAGGCTGTGATGCTACCTGCCAGAATACTGGTGGAAATAATGAGCACGGTACGGTTTCGGCCAATGTTCATTCCCAGACTTCGGGCGTATTGCTCTCCTAAAAGCAGGGAGTTGAGATTTTTTATGCTGAAGAGGGCAATCATCACCCCAAATAACCAGAAAAGGCTAAGAATACCCAGTTCGTTCCAACTGAGATCACCCACACTTCCGTAGGACCAAAAAACATACTGCTGCAGCTGTGCTGCCGGACTAAAATATGCCAGTACGCTTACCACCGCCGAGGTTAGGCTCGCAAACATGAGCCCAATAATGAGAATGGCCATGGTATCTTTTAGCTTGACCGATGCCAGCATTACCGCCATAAGCACGAGTAAACTCCCCAGGCTGGACGCAATTACCACGCCCCATTGGGAGAAAACAATGCCTCCTGCCACACCTCCAAAGATAGTAGCGCCCATGAGTACAAGAGCTACGCCCAGGCTGGCGCCGCTGCTCAATCCCAGCACATACGGCCCGGCTAAAGGGTTCCTGAAAAGCGTTTGCATCAGCATCCCGCTCACCGCAAGGCCTGAACCTACTAAAATGGAGGTAAAAGCTTTTGGCAGGCGGTATTCCATGATAATGTAATGCCAGTTGGTACTGTCTGCTTCCGAAGAAAAAAGTACTGCCAGCACTTCTTCAAAAGGAATATTTACCGATCCAAGGCTAATATTTAAAAGCCATGCCGCTACTGTTGCTCCCAACAAGAGAAATAAAACGATAGTATAGGCACGTGTATTTTGCAACTATTCCAGGGGTTTATAAAAAGTGGAGGTATAGTTGGGGAGCAGCTGGGGGTGAAAAACAGAGATCATGTCTTTCAAAACCAAATCGGGCCGCAAAGGAGCGAGTTCATAGAAAATCACCCCGCCGGTACTCCCTTTTTCACTGGCAAAAGTATAGATATTCCTGTTCTCAAAAGCTTCAAACCTTGCATAGTGGGGAGACGCCTGTAGCATTTGGGTATAAGCTGTGAACTGGCCGGGCCCCATCCAAAAATCGGCATGTGCGGCCTGTGTTAGTACATTTTCAAAAGAAAGGGAAAGGCTGCCTGTGCCTTCTGTCTCTTTAAAAAGGTAATTGGCATGGGCATCTTCTATAAAAATTGCCTGCCAGGAGTTACCCGCGGGCAGGTACCACTGGTCCTGGTACATGGCACCGGCAACCACATCGGGTTTGTTTTTGGCCTTTTTGGCCAGTTCTTTGGCGCTGAGATACTCTTCTTCTACCTCTTCAAAAAAGGCATTTGCTTCATTCATTTTTCCCAGAAAGGCGCCAAAGAACTTGATCCATTCGGCTTTTCCTAAAGGGGTATGCTCTGTCCAGTCGGCGTTGAACACCACCGGGATTCCGGTTTTTTGGAGCAGGTCAAGGCTCTTGTTGCTGCCATCTACCGAAAAACCAATGACTACATCGGGCTGGAGGTTAAGCAGGCTTTCGGTATTAAGGGCTTCGTTCTTACCTATTTCCTTGATTTTGCCAGCATCAATGCGCTTGCGGGTTTTTTCAGAAGAAATATAATCCAGACCGGGAAAGCCCACGAGCAGTTCTTCGGAATTTAGTACCTCAAGCGCCGGAATATGGGTTGTGGAAGTAACCACTATGTTTTTTACCGGAATTTGAATCCGTTGATCAAATTCTACATCCTGTGGTACGGTCGCTCCTTCTTCTGCCAGCAGGTATCTATAGGTCCTGTCGGCATTGGGCCACGGGTTTTCTACAGTAATGATCTTATGATCTCCAAAATCGGTGATTTTGAGACCCGAGGCATATTGTATTTCGACTTCTTTTCCCTGCTTTGATAAGAGCGGGGCTTTTTCCTTTTTGTCAGATTTACATCCAAAGCAGATGATAAGAAGTAACAGGCTGTATGTGTAGAGGGTATTTTTCATTGGCACTTCAAAAGTAAGATTATTTAAAATTTTTGAAGTAAAAAGCCCTAAAATGTTTACTTTCGCTTTGAATTTTGGTTCGATTGTTTTCTGAAAAAAATTCAGAAAGTAAAGACATCGATTAAAAGGGAATCAGGGGAAGTTAGAAGTACGAAGTACGAAATTTGACACTAACTTCCGAAGAGAGTTGAAGCAAGAATTACTTCGTATTTCTAACTTCTAAACTCTAACTTCAAACAAGCCTGAGCTGTTCCCGCAACTGTAAGCTTAGTTCCGATGCGTCGGAATGCCTTTTGTACACTTCATACCACTGTCCTGATTTTAGGATGGGAAGGTTAACAAAAAGGACGCGAGCCAGGAGACCTGCCATTTTTCATTAATTAAAAACCTTTGGCTTTCGGGAAAAAAGCCTGCGGATGATGAAAAAAAGCACTTTCTACCTTCTATTCCTGGCCCTGCTAAATTGGACAGCCTCTTTTGCCCAACTGGACTCTATCAATTATCTCGAAGAGGTATTTGTAAGCGATGTTAAACTTCGAGAGTTTTCAACCGGCCAAACCCTTATCAAAATTGATGATTCTGTTAGTAAACTCAGCCGTTCTGCGCTAGGAGAGGTCTTGGAGTTCAACTCTCCCATTTATTTTAAGGAGAATGGACTGGGGATGGTTTCTTCGCCTTCTTTCCGCGGCACCACAGCGTCGCAAACCGCAGTTTTGTGGAACGGGATCAATATTAATTCTCAATTTAACGGGCAGGTCAACTTCAATATAATTAGTACAGTAGGCATAGACGAGATTACTGTACGCGGCGGTGGCGGAAGTGTGGTTTATGGTACGGGCGCCATTGGCGGTACTGTTCACCTCAATAATCGGCTTCACTTTAACCAGGGCTTTAAAAATGAACTTTTTCTTCAGTATGGCAGCTATAACACTGTAGATGCGAGATATAAAACGGAAGCTTCGGGCGAGCTGTGGAGTTTATCTATAGCGGGAGCAAGAAACAGTTCAGACAATGATTATGAATATCCCGACAATGGTGAAAACCTGAATGGGCAATTTTTCAATAATACGCTTGATGTGGGGCTGGCATATAAGATCGCTCCTAAAAATTATTTACGGGCTTTTAGTAGTTTTTCTCATGCAGGCAGGCACTTTTCACTCATAAGACCTTCAGAAACTCCAACAAAATACAGGGACATTAACAGCAGGAATTTACTGGAGTGGGAGACAGGGATCTCGCATTTTAAATCTACTACCAAACTGGCATTTTTAGATGAAAGCTTCAGGTATTATGAGAATCTGTCTTCCGACAAGTATTCGTTTGGGCAGGCAGAGACTTTTATAGCCCGCAATGACCTTGAATACACTGGTTTTAAAGATGTTAAGTTAGCTTCGGTGCTTTCAAATACCCACACCAGTGGCGAGGGCTCCGGAATTGATGACAACAGCAGGAATATTTTTTCCGCAGCATTACTTCTGAAGCATCACGCAACTCAAAGATTCTCGTATGAGGCAGGGCTTCGGAAGGAACTGACAAATAATTATGAGAGCCCCGTGCTCTTTTCCGCAGGAGCAAAATACGAGTTTTCATCCTTCTACGCACTGAAGCTGAATGCCTCCAAAAATTTTAAGATCCCTACTTACAACGACCTTTACTGGAATCCCGGGGGAAATCCCGATTTAAAACCAGAAACTTCGCTCCAGGGAGAAATAGGTAACAGTTTTAGATGGCAAAATTTTGATCTGGATCTTACTGCTTACTATATAGATATAAAAGATATGATAAGGTGGCTCCCGGCAAGTGGCGGAATTTGGCGGCCGCAGAACGAAGATGAAGTACGCTCTTACGGATTGGAAGGTCTTTTAGGTTGGGAGAAGCATATTGGTAACGGATTTTTAAGGCTTAAAGGAATATACTCTTACACGGTATCTGAAAATCAAAAGACCAGCAAGCAATTGATCTATGTCCCTTATCACAAAGTAACGGGCAGCGCCGGCTATGCTTATGGCAGGTGGAATTTTGATTACCAGTTGCTCTTTAATGGAGAGGTATTTACACGATCGGACAATGATCCAAATTACAATCTTGACGCCTACACAATTTCAAATATTTCTACTTCTTATGCTTTTGGCCAGGAAAAGTCCTACAGGTTGGGAGCTCGGGTGAGAAATATTTTTGATGAGGCTTATCAAAACGTAGAAGACCGCTGGATGCCTGGCGTCAATTTCAATATTTATTTAAATCTTAATTTTTAATTTATGAAGCTTAGCAAACTATTTTTATTTGGACTCCTTGGAGGATTATTTTTCAACTCGTGTAGCAGCGATGATGACAATGTAGATCCACAACCCGAACCAGAAGTCGGAGTTTATTCCGAAGGTCTTTTTGTGCTTAATGAAGGCGCACAGGCTGCGGGTACAGTAACATATATTAGTGATGATATGGAAACTGTAGAGAACGAAATTTACCAGGCAAACAATAATGACGACCTGGGAATGTTTCTACAATCAATGTTTTTCCACGAAGACAATGCTTACATAATTTCTAATGGTTCAAATCTTATCACCGCGGTAGACCGTAACACCTTTGAAGTTGTTGGAAAGGTAGACAGTGGTCTTAAAGTTCCTTATTATGCAGCAGTAGTTGGTGAAACAGCTTACGTAACAAATTTGGCTGAAGTAATAGATACACCTAATGATGATTATATTGCATTGGTAGACCTTAAAACTTTAGAGGTTACCGGTACCATAGAAATTGACGGTCCTGCTTCAAAAATTATAGCTGAAGATGATTTCGTTTATGTTCAGAATTCTTCTTATGGGGTGGGTAATACTATAACTGTAATAAATTCAGCTACCAAAGACGTAGTAAAGACCATCCAGGTAAATGACGGACTTACAGATATGGAGATCGAGAATGATTATCTCTACGTGCTGGGCACAGGAAGCATTGAAACTATTGATCTTACAACAGGGCAAAAAGTATCGGAAGTTGTTTTAACTGATGATCTACAGGGAGCGTCTAATTTAGAGGTTGAAGACGGTACAGTTTATTTTACTTTAGACAACGCAGTTTATGCTATGGAAGTTGGGGCTACAACCAGTCCTTCTGCTCCTATTATTGAGTACACCAGTGAGTCTCAATGGGGAAAAATGTATGGTTTTGAAGTAGAAGACGGCAGGATTTACATTGGTGATGCAGGTGATTTTGCTTCAAACGGGTTTATTGAGGTGTATACCACTGCCGGTGAGTTTGTAAAGAAAATTAATGTTGGAGTGGGGCCTAACGGATTTTATTTCAATGACTAAAACAGAATATGTTTTAAATAAAAAAATCCCGCTTTTGCGGGATTTTTTTATGGTATGTATATAGATCTAGTTGCGTTTTTAAGGCAACTCATTGGTGTACATTCTTTGGTAGGTAGGCTGAAACATATCGCTCTCTCCTTCAATCTTAAACCTGTCATTGAGCATTCTTTTTTGTGCAGCAGTTGCCGCCTCTCCGCCAGTCTCTCCTGAAATGGCATTTAAAGCAACCTTTAATAAGGGTTCCTCTGGGTCTCCAAGGGGAAGATAATTAAGGCCTTCTGATGCTTTGATGTCGGGAGTTAAACCGTTGTCGTAATCGCTTTTTCCTACTGAGTTTGCAACTTTTGAAATGAGCGGTTGGATGGCATATTTATGTGAAGGGTTAACGTTCTCTTTGGCGAACATGATATGACTTGAGTCGTACAGGGTTCTTGAACTCTGGTATTTTCCTGCAGTATTATCTCCAATATGAACCACCTCGATGTAAGGATCCAATCCATTGATCAAAAGTTCACTGGCAGAAGCAGAGCCACGGGTGGCAATTATATAAACCCTCGCCAGGTTCAGGCTGTTAATGTCTTCCTCGGTATGTATCTTGTCATTGAACCTGAATTTAACATATTCGGGAGCTTCTGCTTCATAGATCGCTTTCCATTTCTCATTCATAATCAATTCGGCAAGTAACTCGCCTTTAAATCCACCGGTGATCATTGATGAAAGGTCGGAGGCCGTTTCAACCGATCCTCCTCCGTTGTACCTAAGGTCAATTACAAGTTCATCAACGCCTTCAGCTTTAAAGAAACCAAAAGCCTCGTTGAGTTTCGGATCAAAATCTGAAGTAAATCCGTTGTACATAAGGTACCCAACATTTAGGTCGTTATGTTTTATAACCTTGGCTACGTGCACCGGATTTTCAGCCAGTTCTACACTTGTAAGCTGTGCTGTTTTTCCGCTTAAACCAATCGTATTGTTATTAATTTCGGCATAAGAAACGCTAAAGCTGTCCTGAGACAAAAGCTGGCCTAAATTACCAACAGTCAGTTGCTGTCCGTTAACTTCAAGAAAAATATCCCCGCGTTTGATCCCTGCCTGGTCTGCAGGAGAACCGGGCACTACATATCTTGTAATTATAAAAGCATCGCTTCCACCTCCAATAGTTCCGTAGGCAAAAACCATCCCTGTAGTTTTTTCTATCCCGCTGTAAAGCAATTTTTCCAGCTCGGTATAATCATCCCACATAAAACTGAACCTGTCATGTGAGGCTTTTAAATTTTCATAGGTTTCTTCAGGTTCGTCAAAATCTGCAAAAAAGTCTTTTTTCTCCTGAAGGTTTTTGAAATAACCTTCCTGTAATTCGGGCACTTCGGCTTCATAAAGGTACCAATCGGCCATTGCGCGATGTATGAATAGGTCAACAGTGTAATCCCGTGCATCGGGAGTTATTTCGGGTTCCTTTTCCTGTACATCGTCATCTTTGGAGCAGGAGGTGAAAAATATTCCCAGCAGGAATAGCGGCATAAATAATCTCTTCATGTAAAATACATTTAGTGGTGGCTAAAACTAAGATAATCGCGATTAGTACCAAAGAAAAATGCAAAATATATGTTAAAATTCCACTTTCGAGGTGCCTGGCAAATCAGGATCTTCGGTATACATCATTTGGTGAAGTAGGTCGTAATTACTGCTTTCTCCTAACACCTCAAAAATGCCATTTTTGACACTCATTTCGGAAGTGCGTCCTTCTATGAGGCTTAACACCGCCGCCAGTAAGGGCTCGTTAGGATCTCCCAATACTCCGAGATCTGTAAAATCTTCTTTTATTTCTACATCGGGAGAAAGCCCTTCGGAATAATCGGTGACATTATTGACGTTCAGGCTCTTATAAATAAGGGGCTGTACCGCGTAAGAATGCCCAGTATTTGCTCCGTTTCTACGGAAGTTTGGCGAATCGTATAGCGTAGTGGAAGCCTGAAATTTTCCGGTAGTGTTTTCCCCTACCTGAATCACATCGATGTAGGGCTTAAGTCCGTTGATTACCAGCTCGCTGGCCGAGGCAGTCCGTAAAGTAGTAATGAAATATACCTTTCCCAGTCCGAGGCTGTTTATGGCTGCTCCTGTTCTTATTTTGTCGTCAAAAAGATTGACCAGACTTTCGGGGGCGGTAGATTCTAATAGGTTCTGGTATTCTTCATTCCACTGTTCTTTGCTGAAGATCTCCCCGGTGAACTGTCCCGTGATCATACTGGCCAAATCGCTGGCAGTCTCAACCGAACCCCCGCCATTATATCGCAGGTCTACAATCAATTCCTGAACTCCTTCGGCTTTGAAGTATGCAAAAGTATTGTTTAAAACATCATCAAAAGTGCCTGTAAATCCGTTGTACATGAGATAGCCTACCGTAGCATTTGTTGTTTCAAAGGTTGTGGCGATATAAACAGGATTGGTGGTATACTCTTCTTTTTGCAGGTTTATGGTCTCTCCTGTAGCGATGATCTCACCTTCAGTGAACTCTGCCATACCTATAGTGTAACTTTGCTGTTGCAGCAGTCTTGAATAATTTTCCCGGTTGAGTTCTACGCCATCTATGCTGTTGAACAAATCTCCTCTCTTTACTCCCTGCTCTTCAGCTGAAGTATTGGGCAAAACATACCGCACATAACCCACTACGTTTTGGGAGCCTGGAGGATAGGCCACCACGCCATACTGCATTCCGTTTGAAGTATTGATGCCGTCAAGCAACTTTTCCAAAGCCCTGTAATCCTGCACCAAAAAACTGAAATCATCAAAATCGGCTACCAGGCCTTCATAAAAAAGTTCTTCGGGAGATGAATAACTTCTAAGGAATTCGTTGAGTTCTTCCTGGTTGGCAAAACGATCATCGGCAAGATTGGGAACATCGGCCTTGTAGAGATACATATCGTTCATAGCCCGCCAAATAAAATTTTTAATTTCCAGCTCGCCCGAAGCTACAAGTACGTCATCACGGTCGTCATGGCAACCATAGATAAACAGCAACATGAAAAAAGAGAGGAGTAATTTCGGGGTAGATTTCATAGTTTTATCCATATTTATCACTTTAAATGTAATACGAATAAATATACTTTTTAATATTTATTGGTAACAAAGTACCTTCAACGTCGTCGTAAAGGAAAGGGCCCTAAAAAAGCCCTGCCAACCAAACCAAAAATGAAACAGCATACTTTTATAAGTCTCATGAAACCGGTGCAGGACAAGATGTACAGGCTTGCCTTAAGGCTACTTGTTTCAAAAGAGGCTGCAGAAGATGCGACACAGGAAGTGATGTTGAAGCTTTGGAGCCGTAAAGAGAAATTGAGTTCTTATAACAATGTAGAGGCCTTTGCCATGACCGTTACCCGGAACCATTGTCTCGATCAACTTAAGCTGAAACAGAACAATAACCTGCGCATTGTTCACAGCAATTACGAGTGTGGTGAAACTTCACTGCAGCACAAAGTAGAGATACAGGATGACCTGAACTGGGTGGAGAAGATCATTGCCGAGCTACCTGAACAGCAAAAGATCCTCATCCAGTTAAGGGAGGTGGAGCAGTATGAATATGAAGAGATAGCTAAAATGACCCAAATGAACCAGACAGCTATACGGGTAGCTTTAAGCAGGGCCCGAAAAAAAATAAAAGAAGAAATGATTAAAAGACACCGCTATGGAATCGCAAATAATTGAGAAACTGCTAGATCGCTACTTCGAAGCCGAAACCACGGGAGAAGAAGAAGCCCGCCTAAAGAACTACTTTAGTTCGGGAGAGGTCGCGCCACACCTGCAACAGTACATTCCCATGTTCTGTTACTTTGACCAGGCAAAGACCGAAAAGCTTGACAGGGAAGTTGCTTACACACCTCATAAAAACAAGCTGGAGCCGGGCAGGAAAAAAGTGTATTCGTGGGTAGCAATCGCCGCTTCTATTGTGATCTTCCTGGGAGTTGTAATACAGCAGGAAAACCAGGTGAGCGAGTTTGGTACTTACGAAGATCCCGAACTGGCTATGCAAAAAACCAGGGAAGCCCTTGAGATGATGTCCCTGTATATGAACGCCGGCACCGAAGATCTTAGCTACATAGAAGAATTTAATAATACTAAAGATAAAATTGTAAAATAACCCAAAAATCAAAATCATGAAAAAGTTCAGCTTAGCCTTACTGGCACTTATATTACCCTTTCTTTCGGGAGCTCAAACCTTTGATAAATATGAGGGCATGAAAGAAGTAGACGCGGTAGTGGTAACAAGTAAAATGTTCAAGTTACTCACTAAAATTGACCTTAATGCCGATGATCCTGAAACCCAGGCTTACATTGATCTTATTGAGAACCTTAAGGAGATGAAAGTGCTTTCAACAACCAAAGAGAACATTCGGCAGCAAATGGCTCTTGATGTGGCATCATACATCAAAAAAGGCAGTATGGAGGAGCTTATGAGAGTTTCCGAAGACGGCAAAACAGTGCGTTTTTATTACAAACCCGGCAAAAATGACGATTACGTGAGCCAGTTGTTTATGTTCATGGAAGGTGAAGACAAGAATAAACCCATGTCGGTAATCCTTAACATTACCGGAGAAATCAACCTTGCGCAGGTGTCAAAACTTGCCAACGACTTCAAGATTCCGGGAGGAGAAGAACTCGAAAAAGTAGAAACAAAATAAGATGAAAAATTCAGTTTTTATACTGGTACTACTATGCCTTGGGTTTGTTTCCTGTAACAATGAAACCAGTCTTCAGGAGTTTTATGTAGAGCATCAAAATGATAACCAGTACCTGGCATTCGACATTCCTGTAAGTTTACTAACAGGTGATAATTCTGCCCTTACCGCCGAACAAAAGGCTACTATGGAAACTATTAAGAAAGTGAACATTCTTGGGTTTCCATTAAAAGGAGAGAACAAGGGAGAATATGAAGCAGAAAAAGAGCGATTAACGTCTATTCTGAAGGCTGATAAATACCAGCAGCTTATGCGGTACGGCGGGGGCACACGAAAAGCTGAACTTTACTACCTGGGCGAAGAAGATGCCATTGACGAACTGATTGTATTTGGAAGCGATGATGAAAAAGGCTTCGGAATAGCACGCCTTACCGGAAATGACATGAATCCTGAAGCCCTTATACGTCTCCTGAAGTCTTTCGAAAAAGGAGAACTCAATGTTGCCGGATTACCAAAATTAGAAGGCTTCCTCGATTAAAAACTTATCCTGCAAAGGGAAAGAGGTCTCAAAAATGTCATTTTTGAGACCTCTTTTTTTAAAGTGTATTTTAGTTTCAGTAGAATTTTTCAGTTTTTACCGACTACCGACTACCGACTACCGACTACCGACTACCGACTACCGACTACCGACTATCGACTACCGACTACCGACTACTAAATTCCCGTGTAGTTCTGCGGACTAATTTGTCGCAGCTCCTGTTTAATTTCTTCAGAGACATCCAGTTGCCCAATAAATGCTGAAATACTGTCTTTATCGATCTTTTCATTGGTTCTGGTAAGTCCTTTCAACGCTTCGTAAGGATTGGGATAACCTTCCCTTCTCAAGATCGTCTGGATGGCTTCGGCAACCACAGCCCAGTTCTTTTCAAGATCCTCATCTAGCTTAGCCTCATTCAGCAGCAGTTTATTCAGTCCTTTTAGGGTAGAGGCGAAACCAATCAAGGTATGGCCAAATGGCACTCCTATATTGCGCAGCACAGTACTGTCGGTAAGATCGCGCTGTAAACGGCTCACAGGCAATTTAGCCGATAGGTGCTCAAAAAGGGCATTTGCGATACCTAAATTTCCTTCACTGTTTTCAAAATCAATAGGATTTACTTTATGCGGCATTGCCGAAGAACCTACTTCTCCTTCTTTTATCTTCTGTTTAAAATAATCCATCGAAACGTAAGACCAAACGTCTTTGTCTAAATCGAGAATTATGGTATTGATGCGCTTCAAGGCATCAAAAAGAGAGGCCATATGGTCGTAATGCTCAATTTGGGTAGTGGGAAAAGAATAGTACAGGCCAAGGGAGCCTTCAACAAAATCTTTTCCGAAGTTTTTCCAGTTGATATGTGGAAAAGCCACTTTATGGGCATTGAAGTTGCCGGTAGCTCCTCCAAATTTTGCTGCATTGGGAATATCCTGCAAAAACCTGATCTGTTCTTTGAGCCTCACTACAAAGACCTTTATTTCTTTGCCAAGGCGGGTGGGAGAGGCCGGTTGGCCATGGGTTCTCGCCAGCATGGGCACTTCCTTCCAGTCGGTAGCCAGTTGTTCCAGTTTTTCGACAAGCCCCGTAAGCGCCGGATTGTAAACTTTCTCGAGTGCTTCTTTAATGCTAAGAGGCACGGCCGTATTGTTAATGTCCTGGGAAGTTAAGCCAAAGTGGATAAATTCCTTATAAGCCGAAAGGTCCAGGCTATCGAATTTATTTTTAATAAAATATTCTACTGCCTTAACATCGTGATTGGTCGTGTTCTCTATCTTTTTTATTTCCAGGGCATCTTCAGTAGAAAATTCAGAATAAATTTTACGCAACGCCAGAAAAACTGATTGATCAACTCCCTGTAATTGTGGTAGCCCGTGTTCGGCTAGGGCAATAAAATATTCGATTTCTACCCGTACCCGGTATTTGATCAGTGCCTGTTCGCTAAAATAGTTTGCAAGTTGCTGAGTTTTGGAAGAATATCTGCCATCTATAGGAGATATTGCCTGAAGAGAAGTCATGAGTGTTGGTTAAAAATTTAAAGGCTAAAGATACATTTTAAGGTGCAACCGTAAAAAGTATTTATTCTTTAAGTTCACTCCGAATCCTGCAACAGTTCTTTCACCAGTTTTGGAACTCCTGTCGAGGCTTTTTCTGAAAAGATCTTCAGGTGCCTGGTTTCTTTTACAGCGGGTTTGGGATCTATAAAATACACCGGAATTCCTTCGGGAGCGTAATGTAAAAGTCCGGCAGCAGGGTACACCTGCATGGAGGTGCCAATAATAAGAAGAATATCAGCTTCCATAGTGATTTGTATAGCCGGTTCCATCATGGGTACAGCTTCACCAAACCAAACAACGTGTGGCCGCAGCTGGCGTTGATGTTCACAAAAATCTCCAGCCACCAAATCCCCCTCCCAATCCAGCACCAGGTCTTCATCAAAAGTGCTGCGTACCTTTTTTAGCTCTCCGTGAAGGTGGATCACATTTTTGCTGCCCGCCCGCTCATGCAGGTCGTCTACATTCTGGGTGATAATATGCACCTCGTAATTCTTTTCGAGTTCTTTAAGCGCTTTGTGAGCAGGATTAGGATCTACCGTTTGTAGTTGCCGCCTGCGTTTATTATAAAAATCGAGCACAAGCTCCTGGTTGCGTTCCCAGCCCATGGGAGAGGCAACTTCCATTACATCATGGCCTTCCCACAGCCCGTCTGCATCTCTAAATGTGTTGATTCCGCTTTCTGCACTTATCCCGGCACCTGTAAGCACTACGATTTTTTTCATTTCTGAAAGATTTGATTTCTAAAATGTAAGCAGTTTTATTGAGAAATCATAACGTAAAAGTCTATTTCCTTACCTCTCAAAAAGGGTAAAATCGCGAAGTATTTGCTACTTTCGCCGGCATGGAAGAGCATCTTAAACTGCTGTCATATCTGGAGTCTTTTCTTACTACAAGGAGAAAAGAGCTTTTTAAGAAGGTTATTGCAAAGCGCACCAATCATTTTACTGTGGCTACCCAGGATGTTTACCAACTTCACAACACGAGTGCGGTGATACGCAGCTGCGACGTTTTTGGGGTGCAAAATGTACATGTGGTAGAGGAGGTGAACGTTAAAAAAATTGATCGTGAAATTGCTATGGGGGCACAAAAGTGGGTGGATATTAATCGTTATACCTCTACTCAAAGCTGCGTTAAAACCCTGCGGAAAAACGGTTACAGGATCATTGCCACATCTCCTCATGAAGGCACACTACTTCAGGATTTTGACATTTCACAGCCCGCTGCACTTTTCTTTGGTACCGAAACTAAAGGCCTTTCGCAGGAAGTTCTGGAAGAAGCCGATGAATTTTTACAAATCCCTATGGTTGGCTTTACCGAGAGCCTGAATATTTCGGTTTCCGCAGCCATCATTTTACAAAGTTTAAGTTCCAGATTAAGGAATAGCGATATCAACTGGCAACTTACACAGGAGGAGCAGGTGATAAAACAGATTGATTGGGCAAGGAAGAATTTGAAAAATTATGCCGAAATTCTTTCACGCTTCAAGGCAACACAATAAATTTATTTACTTTTAGGTCCCTATAGTTAAAGAATATGACTCTTTTCTTTTATGTCATCATTGGCATTATCACCTTTGTGGCATTTTTACATGCGTGGGCAAAGAAAGAATACAACGTAAGCCGCACGGTGGTGATCAATCGCCCTAAAGCTGAAGTGTATGCATTTGTACGCCAGTTAAAAAAACAACCGCTGTGGATTCCCTGGTATCTTGATGATCCAAAAGTGGTAATTAAATTTAAAGGGGAAGATGGTAAAGTGGGAGCAACTTCTTACTGGAAAGGGCGCAATAACATTGAAGGCATACAAAAGATCGTGAAGATAAAGGAAGGAAAGGTCCTGGAGACCCAACTGCTGTTCATTAAACCCTATAAATCTTTATCCCTTCTTTATGTAGCCGTTAAAGAAATGGATTCTAACCGCACTAAAATGGTGTGGGGAGTAAAAGGAGTTCATAAATTTCCCGCTTCTGTGATTATGCTTTTCTACGGAATGGAACGTGCTTTAGGGAAGCATTTTGAAGCAGGTTTGTATAACCTGAAGACTCACCTGGAAAGGAACAAATTAAATTAAAACTGAAGGTTTACAGGAGGTGTTTTAAAGTTTCTTCCTGCATGTTACAAATCAAGTATAAAAAAAGAAGTCCCAAAAATGTCATTTTTGGAACCTCTTTTTGAATTTACTATCGGTTCAAAACCTTGTATTCTTCGTAACAGCCGCTCATCGCATCCAGTATCTGCAAGTCGTTTGCGTTATTTATAAAGTCGGTAGAGTAGTTGCAGCGACGCAGAACTTCATCTATGTCCATTCGGTTTATTCCCAGAACGGCCATAAGGGTTTGCCTGTCAAACTTGCTTTGCAAAAGATTCCGGATCTTATCATCCTGCTTCATTTCGCGTAGCTTTTTCATTTGTTTGGGCTGGCGTCCAAAGATGTTGTACAGCGCATCGGCTGGATTAAAGATGGCACCCAAAGCTCTTGAAATGGCATTAGGGCTGTATTCTCCTCCTTCATATCCCTGGTTTAACCCAGAGATGCTGTAGCGGTAATTTTCATAGATTGGAATGTTTTTAGCGTCAATCTCCAGGTAACCTGTTAACTGTATTGGGTTTACAACCACTTCTTCTAAAGCGATCCCCAGTTCGGTCATTTTTACCTTTACCTCCCCGTACTTAAGCCAGTCATTGGTAACCCTTACCCGTATCGATTTAAATCCGAGGTAAGAGAAATACAGGGTGTCATTTACTTCGGCCTGGATTTTAAAATGTCCATCTTCAGCAGAGACGGCGCCAATTACCTGGTTGAGGTTTACAATATGTGCATTCTCAATAGGAACGTCGTTGGCTGCATTAAGAACTTTACCTGAGACCACAGTAGTTTCCTGGCCTAAGGCCACGAAACTGAAAAGCAGGAAGAGAGGGGCTAAAAACTTTTTCATGCTATGGATTAAGCTTTTTTGGTACTTTGAAAAAACTGTACCAAAAAAGCTATTTCGAGATTACTTTTTTGATCTTCTCCTTTTTATTGAACTTTCAATGCTGCTGCTGCGGCTACCGCTTTTCTTTCCCTTGCGTCCGCCAGATCCTGCATCAGATGATCTTCTTTTTCCTCCGGAAGGAGCGTCAGATGAGCGTCTTCGACCTTTGTCGCCTCCTCTTGAAGGTTTGTCAAAGCTGCGTTCTCCTTTGTCTCTTCCTTTATAACCACCGCCTTTACGACCGCCGCCACCGCTGCGTTCTTTTCCGGCACTTTTTTTAGTGATCTCTACATTGATGTGACGCCCCTGGTGCTTAAAGTCCTGGAAGATGCGAAGCACCTCTTCGGCTTTAGAACTGTCTACATTAAAGAATGAAAAGCTGTCTTTTACTTCCACCCGGTTTACATCGTCTCTTCCAAGATCAAGAGTAGCCTTTAAGAAATCTTTCAGGCTCATCCAGTCAAAATCGTCTTTGGCACCTACGTTGATAAAGAATCTTGTGCTGTCGCCTTCATCTTCATAAACTTCAGTAGAACCTTTTGCATTTAGATCCTGCGCATTGTTATAGTAGTTGAAGAATCGGGTGAATTCAACCGAAAAGAATTTTTTCAGTAATTCCTCCTTGGTAAGGCCTTCAAAAAGTTCGGCTATGCTTGGCAGGTACTTATCAATCTCGTGGTTGATCTCGGTCTTGCTAATCTCATTGGCAAGGTGAAAGAGCTGTACTTCACAAATCTCCCTTCCGTCGGGGATTTCTTTTCTCTCAAACGACTGCCCAATAATGCGTTCTATGCCTTTGATCTTACGAACTTCGCTTTTGGAAACAATAACCATAGAAACCCCGCTTTTTCCGGCTCTACCGGTACGCCCACTTCTGTGGGTGTAAGTTTCAATCTCATCGGGAAGTTGATAGTTGATCACGTGCGTAATATCATCAACGTCAATTCCGCGGGCAGCAACATCTGTAGCTACCAGCATCTGGATTTGTCTCGCCCTAAAGCTTTTCATCACCAGGTCACGTTGATTCTGGCTAAGATCGCCGTGAAGGGCTGCAGCGTTGTAGCCATCTTCAATTAACTGCTCGGCAACCTTTTGGGTATCGCGCTTGGTACGGCAAAAAATTACCGAAAAAATATCAGGATTAGCGTCTGCAAGTCTCTTTAGAGCTGCATAACGGTCACGGGCATTAACAATATAATATTCATGAGAGACATTTGAAGTCCCCATATTCTTGGTTCCTACAGTGATCTCTACCGGAGTGCGCATAAACTTCTTTGCAATGGTAGCAACCTCTTTAGGCATGGTAGCCGAAAATAACCAGGTGCTTTTTTCTGAAGGTGTGTGCGAAAGGATCTCAGTGATATCTTCATAGAATCCCATGTTAAGCATCTCATCGGCTTCATCAAGGATACAATACTGGATGTTCGAAATGTCTACCAGCCTTCTGTTCACCATATCCTGCATACGGCCGGGAGTGGCAACAATGATTTGTGCACCTTTCTTGATTTGCGCAGCCTGATCTGTAATGCTGGCGCCCCCGTATATAGCTACGGTATTTAGGCCCTTAAAATATTTGGAGTAATTCTTTAATTCGTTGGTAATTTGTAAACACAACTCTCGGGTTGGAGAAAGAATAAGGCCCTGTGTCTTTCTACTGTCTACATTGATCTTTTGGATAAGCGGAAAACCAAATGCTGCTGTTTTTCCGGTTCCGGTTTGTGCAAGAGCCACCATATCTGTGTCTTCCTGCAATAAAATTGGGATCGCTTTTTCCTGTACTTCGCTCGGGTTTTCAAAACCCATGTCTTTAATTGCCTGTAACAGGGCATCATTCAATCCTATTAATTCAAAATTATTCATACATATCTAATAAGCTGCAAAGGTAAGGATTAGTTAGCAGCTTATTACATTTATATTTACAGCTTCGTGGAGGCAAGAAAGTCAATGAGTTGTTGGGTTGCGCGTGCACGGTGGCTAATTTTAGATTTTTCTGAAAGCTCCATTTCAGCGAATGTCACCTCTTTTCCTTCGGGTTGAAAGACAGGATCATAGCCAAAACCCTGTGAACCTTTCCTTTCAAAAATGACATTTCCGGAACAAATTCCGGTGAAGGTGTGAAGCTGCCCCTCAAAATGAAGTGCAATGACAGTTTTGAAGCGGGCACTGCGATCTTCTTTGTTCTGAAGTTCTTTCAGTAGTTTCTCAATATTTGCATCGCTGCTTTTTTCTTCACCTGCATACCTGGCCGAATAAACCCCCGGCGCGCCGTTCAAAGCTGCAACTTCAAGCCCCGTGTCATCGGCAAAGCAGTCATAGCCGTATTTTTCCTTTACATAATCGGCTTTTTGAATGGCGTTGCCTTCAATAGTAGGAGAAGTTTCAGGAATATCTTCGCTGCAGCCAATCTCTTCGAGCGAAAGCAGCTCAATTCCTTTTGGCATCAGGGCCTGTATTTCTTTTACTTTGTTTTTATTCTGAGTGGCAAAAACCAGTTTCATAAGCTGTTATTTATGGTGATAGGGTTCGTTTTTAAGAATGGTAAAAGCACGGTATAGCTGCTCTACAAAGAACAACCTTACCATCTGGTGTGAAAATGTCATTTTTGAGAGGGAGATCTTTCCGTCGGCGCGCGAATAGACTTCTTCGGAAAAACCATAAGGGCCGCCAATAACAAAAATGAGTTGCTTCATGCCGCTGTTTAAACGCTTCTGAATATATTCTGAAAAAGCTTCCGAAGAGAACTGTTTTCCGTTTTCATCAAGCAATACCACAACATCTGAAGTAGTCACTTTCTCGAGGATCAATCTACCTTCCGCAGTTTTTTGCTGGTCTACAGAAAGGTTTTTGGTCTTCTTGAGATCGGGGATGATCTCAAATTCAAACTTGTTGTAAAACCCCAGCCTGTTGACATAGGTATCAATGAGGTTTTGCAAAGCCTTATCATCGGTTTTTCCTATTGTCAGCAATTTTATAGTCATGGTAAAATTTAAGTGTTTACTTTGTAACTTTAGCAAAAATAGGTACTCCAATGATTTCAAAAGAACAATTTGAAAAGGAAATTGAATTAATTATTGAAAATGCTTTAAGGGAAGATATAGGAGATGGCGATCACAGTTCCCTGGCCTGTATCCCGGCAGATGCCCGTGGAAGAGCGAAATTACTTGTTAAGGACAGTGGGATCCTTGCGGGAGTTGATTTTGCCCGCCGCGTTTTTGAGAAGGTAGACCCTCAAATAAAAATGGAGGTATTGATGCAGGATGGCAGCCGTATCAAGCCCGGGGATGTTGTTTTTTACATTGATGGGGCTTCGCAGTCTATTCTCAAGGCCGAGCGGCTTGTGCTCAACGCCATGCAGCGCATGAGTGCCATAGCGACTAAAACCCGCACTTTTGCCGATAAACTTGTAGGTACTCATACCAAAATACTCGACACGAGAAAAACCACGCCCGGGATAAGAGCCCTTGAGAAATGGGCCGTAAAGATTGGCGGGGGAGAAAATCACCGTTTTGCGCTTTACGATATGATCATGTTAAAAGATAATCACATAGATTTTGCGGGAGGTATAGAAACTGCGGTGCTAAAGACTCAGGACTACCTTGCCAGCAATAACCTGAATTTGAAGATTATTGTGGAGGCCAGGGATATCCAGGAGATAAAGCAGATCCTTAAAGCAGGGGGAGTGGATAGAATTTTACTTGACAACTTTAATTACAACGAAACCCGGGAGGCTGTTGCCTTAATTGCAGGACGTTGTGAAACCGAATCTAGCGGCGGCATCACCCTTGAAACCGCCAGGAAATATGCCGATTGCGGTGTTGATTTTATTTCGAGCGGGGCCCTGACGCATTCTGTCTATAACCTCGATCTCAGCTTAAAAGCTGTGTAGTAAATGAGTAAGGGCGAGAAAACAAGTGCTAAAAAAAAGGAAGGCTTTACCTATTGGTGGACGAGCCATGCGAAAAAGATAGTCCTGCCCGGGCTTGAAGGCCTGTCTCTTTACGATCTCTACATTATTTTTTATGCAGGTATTGTAAAGGGAACTTTTTCGGCGCGGGCGAGTGCTATTTCTTTCAGCTTCTTTATGGCACTTTTCCCGTTCCTGCTCTTTATTCTAAACCTGATTCCTTTCATAGATTTTATTGACGACTTTCAACTCGAGTTCCTGGCGTTTGTAGATTCCCTGCTTCCGCCCGAAACCAGTGAATTTTTTAATGATATTTTTTACGATATCGCGGCCAGGAAAAGAGGAGGGTTACTTTCCATAGTTTTTTTGTTGTCCATTTTTCTAATGGCAAATGGCGTCAACGCAGTATTTACCGGTTTTGAATTCTCTTACCACACCAAAAAGAACCGTTCTATAATAAGACAGTACTTTATTGCAGTGGGGGTTTCTTTAATTCTGGCGTTATTATTGCTTATTACTGTAGTAGTGTGGGTTTATCTTACCTACCTAACCGAAGATCTTAAAGTGCTGCAGGTAGTAAACGATGCAGTGATTTGGGCGAATTTGGGGAGGTATGTGATCTTCACGACAATGATATATCTGGCCATAGCCATACTTTATTATTTTGGAACCAAAGAAAGTAGGCTAAGCCGTTTCTTTTCGATAGGAGCTTTCTTTTGTACGATCTTTATTTTACTGAATACCTATCTATTTGGGTTGTATATTGAAAATTTTTCAGCTTATAACGAATTATACGGCTCTATTGGAGCATTATTGATCTTAATGTTCTATATATGGATAAATTCTAATATATTGTTGCTGGGTTTTGAACTCAATGCTTCTTTGATGAAGCTGAAAAGGAACAAAAAGTAATCTTTAACAAACAAGAATCTATGAAAAAACTGCTTTTATTATTAGTAGCTGTAGTGGTATCCTCTACAGCGGTGGCTCAAAAAAAGGTTGGAGGAGTAGTGCTTCCCGCCACTCAAAATTTCCAGGACCACACACTCTACCTTAACGGGGCCGGTGTGAGGGAGAAACTTTGGATAGACCTCTATGCTGCCGCACTTTATCTCGACAAAAAGAACAACAATGCCCAGGAAATATTAAATGCCGATAAGCCTATGGCTATAAGGCTTCACATCGTCTCCAAATTGATTACCAGTGATAAAATGGTAGATGCAGTGACCGAAGGTTTTGAGAATTCTACCGGCGGCAATACTGCCCCTATTAAAAGTGAAATTGACAAACTGCTTGGCTTCTTCAAGGAAGACATTCAGAAAAATGACATTTTTGACCTGGTTTACCTTCCAGGGAAAGGAATGGTAGCCTACAAGAACGGTAAAGAGCGCGGTGTAGTTACAGGAAAAGAGTTTAAAAAAGCCCTTTTTGGCATCTGGTTATCTAACAGGCCAGCCGATGACGGACTTAAAGATGATCTTCTTGCCGCAGAATAATTTTTTCTGATTAAAAAATACCTAATAAACCATTCTTTTCAGGATGGTTTATTTTTGCAGTTAATTCCTCTTATTTTTGCTTAAAACACAAGCCTTAAAAATGCCTTTTTTCATCAATGTTATTTTACCCCTTCCGCTGGAGAAGCATTTTACTTACAGCGTTAGCAAAGACGAGGCGCAATTTCTAAAGCCGGGGATGCGCGTGGCCGTTCCCTTCGGAAAATCAAAAATTTATACGGGAATTGTTTCTGAAGTACATCAAAGACCTCCTGAAGTCTACGAGGCCAAACCTATAGAGCAAATTCTCGACAAAACCCCTTTGGTAACAGCGAGCCAGTTGAAAATGTGGAGCTGGGTGGCGTCTTATTATATGTGTTCAGAAGGGGAGGTGCTTCGGGCGGCTTTGCCCGGTCCCTTTCTTTTGGAAAGTGAAACTATAGTGCAGCTTGCAAAGGATGTCGAAATTGATGACGACGCGCTGAGTGATGACGAATTTTTGCTGGTGGAAGCCCTGCAAACCAAATCATCTTTAAAGATCAACGAAATTATCCAGCTGCTCGATAGAAAGACCGTGCTCCCTATAATTAATTCTTTGGTGGAGAAAAAGCTGGCGGTAGTGAACCAGGAAATATATGAGCAGTACAAGCCTAAAGTTGAGCGCTTCGTAAAACTTCATGACCGGTATCTAGAGGATGCATCCATGCACGAACTGCTCGATGAGCTAAACAGGGCTCCAAAACAAAGGGAGGTGATTTTTACCCTTTTTGGGATCTCAGCAAAATCGGCCAAGGGGAAATCTTCAGTAAAAGTTTCTGAACTGGCTAAGAAAAGCGGTGCTTCAGCTTCAGTAATAAAATCGCTTATAGATAAAGGCGTTTTAGAAGAGCTGAAAATAGGAATTTCCCGCTTCAGCTTTGATCTCGAAAACCACGGAAAAAACCTGCAGCTTAATGAATATCAGGAAAAGGCTTTACAGGAGATCGAATCTTCTTTTGAATCGCAGGATGTATGTTTGCTCCACGGAATCACTTCCTCCGGCAAAACCGAAATTTATGTAAAGCTTATTGAGAAAGCCATTTCTCAGGGAAAGCAGGTACTGTATTTGCTGCCTGAAATAGCTCTTACTGCTCAACTTATTGCCAGGCTTCAGAATTATTTTGGTGAGCAGGTGCTTATTTTTCATAGCAGGTATTCGGTCAATGAGAGGGTAGAGGTGTACCAAAGTGTGCTGCAAAACAAAGAAACAGCACGTATAGTGATTGGGGTGCGCTCAAGTATCTTTCTTCCGTTTCACGATTTAGGTTTGGTTATCGTAGATGAGGAGCATGAATCTACTTTCAAACAATATGACCCTGCGCCACGATATCATGCCCGGGACACCGCTGTGGTACTGGGAAAACTGCAGGATGCGAAAGTGCTGCTGGGATCGGCCACGCCTTCGCTGGAATCTTACTACAACGCCGATCACTCTAAATACGGACTGGTGAACCTGGCGCGTCGTTATGGTGATGTACTGCTGCCCGAAATAGAGATCGTGGATATTAAGGAGAAGCACCGTAAAAAACGCATGACAGGTCATTTTTCGGACAGGCTGCTGGAGGAGATCAAAGAAACCCTGAAGAATAAGGAGCAGGTAATTCTTTTTCAGAACCGACGTGGATTTAGTCCAATTTTAGAATGTAACACCTGTGGCCATTCGCCGCAATGTCCTAATTGTGATGTGAGTTTGACCTATCACAGTCATAGCAACCAGTTGCGTTGCCATTATTGCGGTTACCACATGGCTATGCAGCAAAAATGTATGGCCTGTGACAGCCCTGAACTTTCTACCAAAGGCCTGGGGACAGAGCAGGTGGAAACTGAGCTGAAGGCACTTTTTCCCGATCATAAAATAGGTAGGATGGATCTTGATACCACCCGTGGAAAGCAGGGGTATGAGAAAATAATTTCGGCTTTTGAAGAAGAAAAGATCGACATCCTGGTGGGGACACAAATGGTGACCAAAGGGCTCGATTTTAGAAATGTGAGGCTGGTGGGCATCATGAATGCCGATACGCTCCTAAACTTCCCCGATTTCAGGGCTCATGAGCGCAGTTTCCAGTTAATGCTGCAGGTGGCAGGCAGGGCAGGAAGAACCCAAAAGCGAGGTCTGGTTCTTATCCAGACATTTAATCCTCATCATCAAATCGTTCAGCAGGTCTCTACCAATAGTTACCACGAAATGTACAAAGAGCAGCTAGAAGAGCGGCGCAATTATAAATACCCGCCATTTTACAGGCTTATTAAGATTTCGCTTAAAGGCAGGGATTATTCTAGAGTAAACGAGGGGGCAGACTGGCTTGCACTTTCCTTGAAAAATACCTTTAGGGAGCATGTTTTAGGACCGGAGTTTCCGCCGGTAGCGAGAATAAGGAACGAGTACTATAAAAATATTCTTGTGAAAATTCCGCAGGGACAGTCTTTATCAAAGACAAAGAAATTAATTGGCAGGATCTTGCAGAGCTTTAAAGCTATAGGGGCTTACAGGGGTGTGAAAACAGTAATTAATGTAGATCCTTATTGATTTGCGGCTAAGGCTTCAATAAGGTTTGATTTTTTATGCCTGCTAAGCGGGATCTGTTGTTTGTCAATCTCAATATTCCTGCTGTTGTAACGCTCAATTTTGTCGAGATTTACAATGTAGGATTTGTGAATTCTCAGGAATTTATTTGAGGGTAACTGGTTCTCAAAAGACTTCATAGTGGCAAGTACCACGAAATTATCTTTTTCAGTTACAAATTTCACATAATCGCCAAGTGCTTCTATATATTTCAGCTTATTGAGAAAAACTTTTCGGTTCTTTAAATTGCTTTTTACAAAGATGTAGTTTTCATCTTCTGGCGGGGTGCCATCATGTTTAAGCCTGTAAAGATTTATTGCTTTTGAGGCAGCATTCAGGAAACGGTCTTTAGAGATGGGTTTATGCAGGTAATCTACTGCATCATAATCAAAAGCTTTAAATGCGTATTTTGTTTTTCCGGTAACAAAAATAATCTGTGGTTTATTAGGAAGGTCATCCAACAGGTCAAATCCTGAAAGAATGGGCATTTCTATATCAAGAAATATAAGGTCAACTTCGGTATCCAGGAGGCCGTTCTTAGTTTCAATGGCATTGTTATATTCGGCCACAAGCTTGAGATTGGGATGATCTTTAATTAGCTTTACAATAGATAGTCTTTGCAAGCTGGAATCATCAACGACCGCACATTTGAGTATAACTTCTTCCACTTAGTTTTGGTTAACACTTATTATTAGGTTAGTATTAGCAATAATAAATAAAAAATATTATAAAAAAAAGAAAAAGCTCATTTCATCGATTAAAAAAGCAGTTTACCCCAGCAGTTTCTTTTTTGTTATATTAAAGATTAGTGTTACTTTTGCAGCCAATTAAATTTAAAGTAAATTTTTATGAATCATTATGAAACTGTTTTCATCTTGAATCCCGTTTTATCTGATGACCAGATAAAGGAAACAGTTAAGAAATACGAAGATTTTCTTGTTTCTAACGGTGCCGAGATGATATCAAAAGAGAATTGGGGGCTAAAAAAACTAGCTTATCCTATTCAGCACAAGAAAAGTGGATTTTACCACCTTTTCGAATTCACCGCTCCTGGTGAAGCTATTAACCCTCTAGAGGTTGAATTTCGCAGAGATGAGCGTATGATGCGTTACCTAACTGTAAAGTTAGACAAGCACGCTGTAGCCTGGGCTGAAAAGAGAAGAAACAGAAACAAAGAAAAAGCGTAAGGTATGTCATCAATTGAACAACAAGCTAAAGGAAAGAAAGACGGAGAGATAAGATATCTTACTCCTCTTAATATCGAGACCAGCAAGACAAAAAAATACTGTCGTTTTAAAAGATCTGGGATTAAGTATATTGATTACAAAGATCCAGATTTCTTAATGAGTTTTGTAAACGAGCAGGGTAAATTGTTGCCACGTCGTTTAACCGGAACCTCTTTGAAGTATCAAAGAAAAGTGGCTGTAGCCGTTAAGCGTGCGCGTCATTTAGCATTAATGCCTTATGTTGGCGATTTACTAAAATAAAAAGGGGCTATTATGGAATTGATATTAAAGAAAGACGTAGAGAAATTAGGATTTAAAGATGATGTTGTATCGGTAAAACCGGGCTACGGCAGAAACTTTTTGATCCCTCAGGGTGCTGCTGTATTGGCAACCCCTTCTGCAAGAAAAGTCCTTGAAGAGACTTTGAAGCAGCGTTCATACAAAGAGAAAAAACAAATTGACGAGGCTAAAGCTCAGGCTGCTAAGCTACAGGGCATAGAGATCACTTTAACAGCAAAAGCTGGTGCAGGTGATAAGATCTATGGATCTGTAACCGATGCCGATCTTGCTGCAGCGCTTTCAAAAGAAGGTGTTGATATCGACAAGAAATACATCTCTATTGCAGGTGGTAACATCAAAAGATTAGGTCAGTACGAAGCGACTTTGCGTTTTCACCGTGAAGTAGTTACTAACTACAGCTTTGAAGTTGTAGCTGAAGCACAAGCTTAATTGCTGAACAAATATTATATAAAGCCTGCTTCTAACGAAGTGGGCTTTTTATTTGGTTAATGGTTAAAATTTCAGAGTTAATAAAAAGATCTTAGAAAATTAAACCTTACACATTAAACCCTCAGAATGAAGTACGCCCGATTAACAAAAGAGCAATTTGAAGAGTTGCAGCAGGAATTTATCAACTTTTTGGCCAGCCAGTCCATAACAGGAGAGGAGTGGACGGAGATAAAAACCAATAAACCTGAAGTGGCAGAGCAGGAGCTGGATATGTTTAGTGACCTGGTGTGGGAAGGAGTACTCAATAAAGCTGAATACCTGGAGCATTTCTCGCCTAACCAGATCTACTTGTTCAAGGTTACCGAACTCACCATAAACCTTATTGCCATAGAGGTAAAGAACGAAGCAGTTGATGTTACTACAAGACATGGATATGCGTGGTTGCAGCAAAACCTGATGGATGATCGTGTTTCCCTATATACTTCCTCAAAGAATATCAGTGACGACCGCAACAGGGATATTTTTACGCTTATTCAGCAGGGAGCAGTGATCACAAAAGGAGACCTGTACAACTTCTTTGAAAAACACCTGAACCTTAGTTAAGAGTTAAAGAGTTCGGAGTTCGCAGTTTATCATAATTCACAACTCATAACTCAAAAACTTAATTTATTCATACCTAAGCGATTCTATAGGATCTTGTTTGGCTGCTTTGGCTGCAGGGTAACTACCGGCTAAAACAGCAACGATAATAGTGATTGCGGTAGCCCAAATAATAGCCATCCACGGCGTTGTGAAATCAAAGCCAACCGAAGTAGATACTGCCAGGCCAATTAAAATCCCGAGGATAATACCAATAATTCCCCCCATTTGCCCAATGATAAGGGTTTCCATGAAGAATTGAAAAGCAATGGTATTCTTCTTGGCTCCCAAAGCTTTTCGCACCCCAATTTCCCGGGTTCGCTCACTTACCGAAACGAGCATGATGTTCATAAGGGCAATAGAAGATCCAAAAATAGTAATGATAGAGATTACCCACGCAGCAATATTTAGGTATTGGGTGATTGAAAAAATGCGGTTAAGCAGATCGTCACTTTTGGCAATACCAAAATTATTTTCTTCTACAGGGTTGAGTCCGCGAACATTTCTAAAGGTAATAATTGCTTCGTCCTGGGCGCCTTCGAGCATCTCCTGGTCTTCCACACGCACACTCACATTGTAGTTAATATTAGAGTTTGTAAACATAGACCTGGCTACCTGCAGCGGAATAAGTACCCTAAGATCCTGGTTGTTTCCAAAGGTAGATCCTTTTGACTCCAGCACCCCAATCACTCTGAATTTCACCCCGCGGATGGATATGATTTTATCCAGCGGATTCATGCCTTCAAGGATTCCGTTTTTAACGTCGGCGCCAATAATAGCTACATTGTTATTGTTCTCAATGTCAAAAATGCTGAAATCCCGCCCCTCTTCTACGCTAAGCCCCGAATTAGAGACATAATTCTCATTTACCCCCAAAACACTGGCTTCCGGATCAGTCTTTTCACTTTCATGCCTAAGCTCTGCCCGCGAGGTTCCGGTAAATGAAATAGACACCTGCGTTTGTGGGAATTCGTAATTGTCCCTGAATTCCTTCACTTCCCGATAACTTATAATCGGGTTTATCTTCTCTCTTTCTCCGCCATTCACCCGTATTTGGGAATCGTAACGTTGCAGGTTGAAAGTATTGGTCCCCATAGAAGCAAAATCGCTGGTTATGGTGTTCTCAAGTGCCGAAACCGCACTTAAAATGCCTACAAGTGCAGTGATCCCAATAGCTATGATCATCACGGTGAGCACAGTTCTTAATACCTGACTTTTAATGGAAAAGAAGGCAATTCGAAAGTTTTCTTTAAAAAGTGGAAACATACAGAAGTTTCAGTTTAGGAGTTAGACGCATTTCGTTGGCTGTTGTTACAAAACACAGAGCAAATCCTTCTTCGGGATTCTTTTTATTTTTCAGATATTTGTGCCTTAAAGAACAAGATCAAAAATGGCCCAAAAACCTTCTATACCCAAAGGAACCCGTGACTTTTCTCCTTCCGAAGTAGCGAAAAGAAATTTTATAATGCAAACAATTCGGGAGCAGTTCGAGAAATTCGGATTTCAGCCTATAGAAACCCCCAGCTTTGAAAACAGTGAGACCTTGATGGGGAAATATGGCGATGAAGGCGACAGGCTTATTTTTAAGATCCTTAATTCAGGAGATTTCCTTAAAAAAGCAAATCAGGAGGCTTTTGACCAAAAAGACAGCCTTAAGATCACCTCTTCTATAAGCGAAAAAGCCCTGCGATACGACCTTACTGTACCTTTCGCCCGTTATGTGGTGCAGCATAGAAATGAGCTCGAATTTCCTTTTAAGCGTTACCAGATTCAGCCGGTGTGGCGGGCAGACAGGCCTCAAAAAGGGCGTTTTAGAGAGTTCTTTCAGTGTGATGCCGATGTGGTGGGCAGTGACAGCCTGTGGCAGGAAGTAGAATTTGTGCAGCTGTATGATGCCGTTTTTTCTTCTTTGGGCTTAAAAGGAGTGACCATAAAAATGAACAACCGCAAGGTGCTTTCAGGCTTTGCTGAAGTCATTGGCGAATCTGATAAACTTATAGATTTCACGGTTGCTCTAGATAAGCTTGACAAAATAGGGGAAGATGGTGTAAAGAAGGAAATGCAGGAGAAAGGAATTTCTTCGGAAGCAATTGAAAAGATCCAGAGGGTTTTCGATTTACACGGAAGTTTTTCAGAAAAAATTGAGGTGCTAAAAGACATTTTAGCAACTTCTGAAATTGGCAAAAAAGGAATTGAAGAACTCGAATTCATCAATAATGCCCTTGCCGAACTTGGGCTTTATGAGGCAAATCTCGATCTTGACGTTACCCTTGCCCGCGGCTTAAATTACTATACAGGTGCCATTTTTGAAGTCTCAGCGCCAAAAGGTGTTGCCATGGGTAGCATTGGCGGAGGTGGAAGGTACGATGACCTCACAGGGATCTTCGGAATGAGCGGGGTGAGTGGTGTTGGAATTTCTTTTGGGCTTGACCGTATTTACCTTGTGCTCGAAGAACTCGATCTATTTCCTGAAACCGTTGCCGGAAATGTGAGGGTACTGTTCATTAACTTCGGAAATAAAGAGAGCCTGTATTGTCTTAAGGCCATAAAAGCATTGCGCGCTGCCGGAATTGCAGCCGAACTCTATCCTGAAGAAGCCAAGATGAAGAAGCAGATGAATCATGCCAACAAACGGGAAATTCCTTTTGTAGTGCTGGCGGGAACCAAAGAAATTGAAGATGGGCAGTTTACCCTTAAAGACATGAAGAGCGGTGAACAATCTACCGTGAACCTGCAGGAGCTAAAAGAGAAAATCGGGAGTTAGACAAAAAATATCGACTGACTTTTTCCATCTTAAAGTGTAATTCTGAATTTATAGGGTGTCAAAAATGACATTTTTGAATACCCTTTTTGAAAGGTATTTTGCTTTAACCTTCGACTTCTTCCGTGGAATGCACCTGGTTTTTCTGTTGTAGGGCGCTAAGCTGTTCTGCAAATTCCTGAACCCTTTTCCAGTTGGTATATTCTATAGGTTTTGGTGTTTTGGTGGGGCCGCCGGTGAATTTCATGATGGCTTTGATCATTATCCTGTCAAAAAAACTGTATTTTTTGTAATCAAGACTTCCGGCGAATACTGCGGCAAGATCAGGTTTCCAGGGAACTTCCTCCCGGAATTTGATAAAGTATGGATTGGTTTCGGGCGTGTTTTTTTCTTCCTTGCGGGCCACGAGGTTAACCGAAAAAAAAGCAGTATTCAGCTTTTCCAGGTCTTGCTGGTTTTCTGAAATAAATTTTCCTACTTCAGGCCTGTGTTTTCCATACCTGATGCTGGCTCCAATAACGACGGACTTAAAATTAGAAAGTTCTTCTTCAAACGAGTCGAGAGGACAAAGGTAGATGGGGTGATCTTTTTGTTGTAGATATTCCGCCAGGAAATGACAGATCTTTTTGGTCTGTCCATCTACTGTCGAGTAAAGTAAAGCAATGGGTTTCATAATGTTCAAGAGATAAATTTTTCTCCCGAAAAACTTTAATAAAAGAATTTGATTCGGCTGTCAAATTCTTCTTTTAAAGGTACGAAATCCCGCAGTAAATCTTGTTTAAGAAAACCTGGATTATAAAATCTTTTTCTTCGGAAGAAGAAAAAGATTTTCTCTAAGAATTGCTCCCATTCAGCATCATGTAAGATGCCGGCTTCAGAAATCTTTGAACCTGATGATATGTAGGAAAATTTGAAAGTTACTTACTCAGTTTTTCCATTTCTTCTGCTGAAAGCTGCAGGTTTACTGCTTCCTCAAAAGCCTTTAAGTGACTTTCCCGGGTGGCACTTGCAATGGGTGCGGTTACTGCCGGGCGTTGCATTAGCCATCGAAGGGCCACCGCTGCATTAGAAACTCCGTGGTTGTTAGAAATTTCGTCAAGAACCTTTAGTTTGCCAAGGCCTTCTTCATTGAAGTATTTTTTCACCATTTCTTCGCGTGCACCCTGCAGATCCTCTTTTTTACGGTATTTCCCAGTGAGGAAGCCGCTGGCGAGCGAAAAATAAGTGATTACGCCCAGCTCATTCTTTTCTGCAATGGGCTTGTATTCTTCTTCAAATTTGGCTTTTTCAACAAGGCTGTATTCGGGCTGCAGGACTTCATATTTTGGAAGTCCGCTGTCCCCGGCTTTTTCTAAGGAAGTTGAGATCCTTTGAGGAGAGAGGTTTGAAGCACCTATATGTCTCACTTTGCCCTGTTCAATAAGCTGTTCGTAAGCCCGAAGCGTTTCTTCTACGGGTGTATTTTCATTGTCCCAATGTGTGAAGTAGAGATCAATATGGTCTGTTTGCAGGCGTTGTAGAGAATCTTCGGCTGCTTTGATAATGTAATCTCTGGAAACGTCTCTTCCTTCTTTCCCGGGATTTGAGCCTACCTTACTTGCAATAATAAGGTCTTCCCGGTTACCTCTTTCTTTAAGCCAGTTGCCAATTATGGTTTCGCTTTCACCGCCCTTATTTCCGGGTGCCCAGTGAGAATAAGAGTCGGCAGTGTCTATAGTAGTGAAGCCTTTTTCAAAGAGCTGGTCAAGAATTTTGAAGGATTCTTTTTCATCAAGCGTCCAGCCAAAGACGTTTCCGCCAAAGACTATGGGTGAAATTTCTAAATTGGTGTTTCCGAGTTTCTTTTTCTGCATGAGCTGGGTTTTCTTCAAAATTAAGGATGAAAGTTGTGAGAGGAAAATTTATTACTGAAAGAAAAAGGGCTCAAAAATGGCATTTTTGAGACTCCGTCTGCTGTTGTTTTCCTCCGTCTTATTACTGAAAACTGATTTTTTCCGAAGTAAACTTCAGAAATTATTTTCCGTCGTCTTGGGGTGGAGCGGTGCTTTCGGCCTCTTCTTCAAGGACGAGTAAATAGCGATCAAATTGTGGTTTTGTAAGTATATCCCTTACTTCCCGGGTCTCCAGTATCTTCAGGTTTTTAAGTCGGTCAAGCCTTTCTTCTTCTGAAATATTGTCCTTCCACAGTTTTTTGCGTTTAATATCGAATTCCACAAATTTCTTTTCCATGAGTAAAGCCTGCTTAGCCCTTAAAGAGAGTTCTCTTTCCCATTTTTGCACTCTCTCCTTTGCCGCCATTTCCAATTGCGGGTTATTTGAATTCTGAGTAAGGTCCTGTGCAGTAGCTAAACTACTGAAGATTACAATAAAGCTGAGGCTTAATACCAGCCGGAGGATTTTTATATGTTTCATGATCTGTATGATTTTATTTTTTTACTGAAATACTTCTTCAAAATGACATTTTGCAGCATTTTTCAAGGAACTTTTAAGCTGGGCTATTTCAGGTAGTTTTTCTCCCGAATGATCACCGAATCAAGGGCTTCTTTTAAATAAGTAAGGGCAAGATCTTTTTGATCGGTCTCATTTTCCTGAACTTTCTGGTTCCTGATGTCCATAAGAATATCGAAACTTTTAGCTGTCCAGTTGATCTCCTGCTGGTCATCAACTTCACTTAATTGGCTGGTGGTTTTGTCGAGAAGCTGCATGAGTTTATTGGTGAAGTTCTCATCACCGGCCTGAAGCTTCTCAACCTCAGTTCTTACTTGTTCAAGCTCTTTAATCTTTACTTCCATTGTGTTCAATTCTCATTCGGTCATTCCCTGTTTTACCATTCAAAAAAGGTGTTTCTGAATAAAATTCCTGGGGGTTAAAAATTCATTTCCGTTTAAATTTACCCGCTACAATGGCCGATTGCAAGAAGTTTAAGAAAGAATTAGGGGAAAATAATATTCAATTAACAGGCAGAGGCGGGGGCGATGATTTGTTCTTTAATTAAATGATATTTAAGTAGTTAATAAAATGTAAAATCATGATTATAACGCAAATCCTTTTCTAGCTTAGCTTCACTAGTAACAGTTTTTTAAATTATAGTACGGTTGGGAGCGGATGCTAAAAGAGGGATAGATTTTCAAGAAAAACGAAAAGGAGCAGACTAAAAATTAGATTTTATGAGTAGAGGGTTTAGGATTGGGATGAAAGTATTTATGCTCGTGTTAGGGCTCTACTTCTTTTTTTTGGGACTGGCAGCTGCGAAGGGTTTTCTGGCTCCTCTTATTCTTGCTTTGGTGCTGGCATTAGTGGTACTTCCTGCCACCCGGAAATTGGAACAAATAATTCACCATAGAGGAGTTTCTTCTATGCTTGGTACCCTGCTTATCTTCATTTTTTCGCTGGGTTTTTTAGTTCTCTGTTCTATGCAGGTACAGGGTTTTTTTAATGAGTGGCCCGTAATAAAGCAGGCAATGGCGCCCGAGATTGAAAGTTTTAAGAGCTTCCTGTTTGAGCATACTCCCCTTAATAAGACTTCTCTTCAGGATTATTATTCAGCCGGCTCTTTACCATTTTTTGAAGACCAGATGGTAGAAGCGGCTAAAGCGCTGTCTTTTTTAAGGTCTTCCCTCAACTTTATGGGAACTTACCTCATTACCTTTATTTATATGTTCTTTCTTCTTTATTACCGGAGGCATTTTATTGAGTTTATACTTTTATACTTTGAAGGGCAAAAGAGAATAAAGGCCAGAAAGATATTGGAGTCTTCTGCAAGAAGGGTCCAGGATTACCTTATAGGCAGGTTGATATTGATGGCTATCCTGGCGGTGTTGTACTCTGTGGGCCTCGGATTGTCGGGTGTGCATAACTACCTGCTGGTAGGTGTTATTGCTTCAGTGCTCACTCTCATTCCGTGGGTTGGCAATATAATAGGTTTTGCCATGGCTATGGTTTTTGGATATCTTACTTCGGGAAATATTGACGTACTCTGGGGAATCGTGGTTACCTTTACGGTTTCTCAATTCCTGGAAAGTTACGTGCTCCAGCCTTATGTGGTTGGGGATAAAGTTGGGCTGCACCCATTCTTTGTTATTGTGTTTGTTATTCTTGGAGGAGCAATCTGGGGCCTGGTAGGAATGGTGCTGGCTATTCCCGTAATGGCTATGGTCACAGTCATTTTTAATCATGTAGGCATCTTAAAACCCCTGGGCTTTTTGTTCAGTAAGCAGCAGCAAGACTGAATCCCCGGCAAATAATCTAAGGGTTAAATTTTGGTACAACTTTGATAGACTCAACGGGTTTAGTAATAGATTGTGCGACGACACAGGAAACAGCCGCATCTCCCGAAACGTTCACCACTGTTCTGCACATATCGAGTGGGCGGTCTACTCCAAAGATGAGGGCAAGTCCGGCTTCGGGGATTCCCGCCTGTGCGAGTACTATCACCAACATCACCATTCCGGCACCCGGAACAGCAGCCGATCCTATGGAGGCGAGGGTGGCAGTTGCAATTATTCCCAGCTGTGTAGCCAGGGAAAGGTCAAGACCAAAGGCCTGGGCGATAAAAACTGCCGCCACCGCCTGGTAAAGGCTGGTACCATCCATATTTATTGTGGCGCCTACAGGAAGCACAAAACTTGCTACTTCCTTTGGCACTCCCAGATAATCTATCACCCTTTCCATAGTAACCGGAAGTGTGGCTGCGCTTGAACTGGTAGAAAATGCCAGAAGCTGAGCAGGGGCAATTCCCCTGTAAAAAGCTAAAGGAGATCTTTTGGTAAACAGGTAGACTATGAGTCCATACACGCCCACCATAAGTATGAGGCCCAAAACTACCGTTAGAGCGTACATTCCCAGTGCGGCAAAAAGGTCGGTACTGGGAGAATCTATAATCAATGCTGCCAGCAGTGCAAATACTCCGTATGGTGCCGCGAGCATGATAATATCGATCATCTTTAAAATGACCTCATTAAATCCATCGAAAAAATCCTTGACAGGTTTTGCCGCTTCTGTGGGAATAAGGATAAGGCCAACACCAATAAAAAGTGCAAAAAAGATCACCTGCAGCATGTTTCGGTTATCGGCGGCGGCAGCCATAAAATTTTCAGGAACTATATCTACCAATCCCTGCAAAGGCCCTGTTTCCTGCTGTGCAAAAGCCTTATTAATGTTTGAGGTGGCTTCAGTTTCATAGCTGGACAAAAGATCTGTTCTTGTTTCCGAAGAAATTGAAGCCCCAGGTTTGATAAGATTGACCAGTAACAGGCCAATACTTACTGCGGTGACAGTGGTTAGAATAAAAGTAAAGACCGTGCGAAAGCCCATTTTTGAGAGGTTAGTGAGATCTTTAAGATCAGATACTCCCTTGATCAAAGAGGCGAGGATAAGCGGTACGGCAATAAGTTTAAGTGCGTTAATGAAGATGTTTCCAAAAGGTTTTATCCAATCCCGCACAAAAGAAGGCCCCCAGTTGAACTGTGATAAAACCAGGCCGGCAATAACGCCCAGGCTCATCCCAATAAGGATCTTCCAGTGCATTGGCATTTTCTTTTTCTTCATATTCAATAATTAATTTTTAGTGCTAAAGATCTACAGCTCGTTAAGTACCAGGTAAGTAGTGTAGGCGAGGTACAACAGCAGCAAAACCCCGGCTTCCCATCTTTCGAGTTTTCTTTTACCGCCCAGGAACATGAACAGGAACAGCAGAATAGTACCGCCAAACAGCAGGTAAAGATCTGTGTTGAAAACTATATCGTACCCAATAGGTTTAACCAGGGCACTTAAGCCTAAAATGAAGAAAATATTAAAGATGTTTGAACCCACGATGTTCCCTACAGCTATATCATTATTCTTTTTAAAGGCTGCAATTACTGAAGTGGCGAGTTCGGGTAAAGAAGTTCCGGCAGCAACTATGGTGATCCCGATTATCTTTTCACTCACTCCCAGGCTTGAGGCGATATCCATGGCATTTTCTACTACAAGTCTTCCTCCAATAATAAGCCCCGCAAGTCCAAGAGCAATAAAACCAAAGATCCTGGTATTGGAGATCTCTTTTACCGCTGCAGGTGAAGTTGAAGGTACATCCTTTAACTGGGTATATACATAGTAAAGGAAGGCCAGAAAGAACAGGATGAGGATAAAAGCATCGCCTCTTCCTAAAATTCCTTCAGTATCCAAAAAGAAGTTATTGACCAGGAAATAAAGGACGACTGCAGCCAAAAGCGAAATTGGGATCTCTTTCCAAACTGTGGTCTGTTGTACCAGCAATGGGGAAATGAGTCCTGCTACCCCAAGTATAAAAAAGAGGTTGAAGTTGTTGCTTCCTATCACATTGCCAAACACAATATCATCATGACCCTGATACGCTGCAACCACGTTCACCACAAGTTCGGGTGCCGAGGTGCCAAAAGCAACAATGGTGAGGCCTACGGCAAGATCAGAAACATTTTTTTTGCGGGCAAAGGCAGAAGAGTTTTCCACAAGCCAGTCGGCGCCTTTGATCAGTAACAGAAGTCCGGCAATCAATAATAAAAACTGTAGTATCATTAATATTTAAAATTAAGTTAGCTCCTAAAAGTTAGCAAAAAGAGAAGAGAACCTTCTCAAAAGTTCTCTTCTCCTGAATGCGTTATGCAGCAGAATTAATTGTTGGACGAAAGACGACGATCGAATTAATGATTGCATTCCATTTCTCCGCATTTTTTAGTTCATAGTCCTGCGCGTAACTTTCTTCACAGTCGTAGAGGCCTAAAATCTGTTCACAGCCATTATGAAATTGTAATCTCAGTTCAAGCTTTTGTAGGATATCTTCTGTCCGTTGGTCGACTTTTACGGTCTGCACATGTTTAAGAACTTCAGATTTTGTGACTTCCCTGAGATTTATAATTTCTGCCAATATTCCTGATTTCCTTTTTTGAACGAACAGGATTTTAGCACTTTTTCTATCCAGCCCCATGATGTTGTTATTCCATAGAGTTTTTTCGTCGAAGCTTAACTGATGTCTTTTCGCCTCTTCGGAAAATTTATCCTTTAGTTTTTTTACTTCCTTTCTTCCAATCAATATAAATAGGAGGTAAGGGACAAAAATTGCTGCCACAAGGGCAAGATCTACAATGATGATATCTAGTTTCATTTTCTTTATTTTTTAAAATTCAGGTATTGATTTAGAGTGTCTGCCGGTTGGTAACACTGTAAAGGTGGAAGGTTTCCTTCCGTAAAACTGAAGCTTAAATTTTAAAGAAAAACATGGAAAGGAAAAATGACCTTTTTGAGACCCAGTCCCGGAAAAATATAGCGGGAGCGTTTAATATAACTTAGGGAGGTTACAGTGTGATTGTGAATGCGGGCATCAAAATCTTCAGCAACTCCAAACCCTACAATTACAAAAACCGGGTTCTTATGGTTTGGCAGGATTGACTCAAAAAGATCGTCTACCTGTTCTTCAAAAGAGTCTTCTAAAACTTCCTGCGGAATGTTTTTTTCCTCCGGAATAAGATCTTCCCAATTGGCAGAAAAAAGGCTGTTACTACTACTTAAAAGCAGCAGGAGCAGGAAAATCCTATGGTTGACGATAAACAGGGTTTTGATCATTTTCACGATCAAATGTACTATTTAGTTCTGTTAAAAAAACATCAGATAAATAAAATATAACGACAGATGAAGAGGATTTCATATTTCTGTAAAGAGAGGGTGAAATGACCTGTTCAGAAGGAAAGAAGAATATAAGTTATTCCGGATTGTAATTGTAGATCTGGAGATAGTGTGAAAACAAAAAACCACAA
This sequence comes from Salinimicrobium profundisediminis, assembly GCF_026241755.1. Taxonomy (GTDB): domain Bacteria; phylum Bacteroidota; class Bacteroidia; order Flavobacteriales; family Flavobacteriaceae; genus Salinimicrobium; species Salinimicrobium profundisediminis. The sequence continues at coordinate 9,547 of NZ_JAPJDA010000001.1, read as the reverse complement.
CAGCTTTATAATGAGCTTATTGGGATTTTATTTAGTGACCTCGATATAAAGCTCCTGGCCACTTGATTATTACTCCGGAAGGCAAGTACTTTTCATTTGCTGATGAAGGACTCTTATAAGAACCGAATATTAAAAAAGCCGGATCATTTCCGGCTTTTTCTGTGTAGTAAATTTTTGACGGCTCCAGATGGTCATACCCTTGAGTTATAATAGAATAAATTTACTCCGTTCACTGCTGTAGAGATTTCAGGATGAATTTCATTATATTTTCTATACTGGGAATTATAATAACCCCCCACTTTCAAGAGCTAAACTCATTCTTTCATGTTCCCTCCAAAACCTCCTTTTGATCTTTGCCACGGTTATTTTAAACTCCGGATTATTTTTTAAGTTCTTAAATAAGGGATCCTGTTCGATCATGAGAAACCAATAGGGATAATTGTCAGTACCCGAAAATATTTTAAGCTGCTCTATTGCCTCTTCCTTTTTCCCTTCATAAGCAAATTTCACAGCAAGATTTGCATTTCTGTAAACCGACTGATCCTTTTCACAATATTCTGAAAAGGATTTAAAATATTTTTTTGCTTCTTCTTTTTGCCCCACCTTCTCATATACCATTGCGATTTTAGCATCTTCCTGCTTATAAATATCCAGTCCTCTCTTTTCTCTACCCTCAACAAATTTTTGAAAATAATAATAAGCACTATCATAATCTTCTTTCAAATAAAACATTTTGGCTAGATCCTGTAAAATATCCAGACGGGTGGTATCTTTTTTCCATTCCCTGTTCAAGAGTTTTTGAGTGCGGTTCACATTTCCGTCTTTAGCAAAAAGTATAAATGCCTTTAAGTGAGGTGCATAATAATTTGTTGGGTTGTAATCAAGGGACATATTTGTATATTTTAAGGCTTCATCTATGAATCCGCTTGAAACAAGAGCATTACTAAGCTGCACATACGCATAGCTTTTAGTGACGGAATCATTACCCATCGCGTCTATCTGAGTGCCCCTTAAGGCATATTGCAGGTATTTCTCAGTATTTGGAGTTAACCGAAAATAGAAGTCAGCAAGCATCTGGATGGCAAGGGAGGAATTTGGGTTATACTCCAATGCTTTTTCAAGATATGGAAGTGCTAGGGTATATTCCCCGGTTTGAATGTAATAAAAGGCTTTTGCCGTTAGACTCTCAGCCGATTTAGAATCATACAGCAAAGCTTTGTCGGAGTAACTATTGATTTCTTCGGTATACTGTTTCTCGGTTTGAAACATTTCGAGCAGGTAGTAAGATATTGCAACATTAGCATAAGCAAGGGCAAACTCCTGATCTTCATCTATAGCCTTTTTAAAAAGATCAATTGCTTCTTCAAGACCTTCCCTCGTCCTGGATAAAAAAGGATCCAGCCCCTGAAGGTAATAATCATATGCCAGCATGTTTTCTGTAGGCTGCTTTTGGATCTGCCTGAGTTCGGCCGGGGTAACAATTGCTTTAACAGATTTGGCAATTTTGGTCGCTACTTCGTTTTGAATGGCAAATATATCTACAACTTCACGGTTATATTGCTCTGCCCAAAGATGTTTGTCCCCGGAAGCATCAATGAGCTGAATATTTAGTAAAACCTGATCGCCAACTTTTTGCCCGCTTCCTTCAACCAGATAGCTCACATTAAGTTCCTGGGCTATTTCGGGAATTGTCTTGACACTGTTCCTGTATTTTTCAACAGAAGATCTACTAAGTACCCGCAGGTTTTTGATCTTTTGCAGATTGTTCAATGTAGATTCCATCAGCCCGTTAACAAAGTACAGGTTTGAAGAATCACTGCTCTCATTCTTGAATGGCAAAACTGCAATAGATTTTTCTGGCTGCAAGTTCAGCTCTTGCTCCAGGGGCCGGTCATAAAAAATCAGGAAGGAAATAGCTGCAACAACTAAAGCTGAAATTGCAAGTATCAGAATGGGGTTGGAAAATAACCGGGACTTTCTGGCTGAAGTTTCGAAAGCTTCCTCCACTTGTTCTTCGGGTTTCGGTGTTCCCGCTTCTTGTTTTCCTGCTTCTCCGGGTGGATAGCCATATTGTTCCCTAAAACACTTGATAAAATATGAGGAACTGCCAAAACCAACTTTATACGAAATCTCCGAAACCGTCAGGGAGGTGTCCTTCAGCATATCCATAGCCATTTCTAGCCGTACCTTACGAATGAACTGACTTGCAGATAAATTTGTAGCCGACTTTATTTTTCTTAGCAAATTAGAGCGGCTTATATGTAATTCTTCCGCCAGTTCAGAGACTCCAAAACGCTCGTTAGAAACATTCTTTACGATTATTTCGGTTGCCTTGTCAAGAAAATCTACTCTGTCTGTTTTATTAGCTGACATTGCATTAAATAACAGGGTTAAATTAATGAAAAAATATCTAACCTTCTTTTCGCTTTATTTCTTCACAAGGGTACACCTTAAACCCGAATTGCCTCATAATTTATACTTCTGCCTCATAATTTATATCTCTCTTTTAAAACTTTATGCATTTAGCCTCATCACTGGTATATCTTCCAAGAGGTATGTAAGCATCTTTGTGCCAAACAAAATTTAATAATCAAAATCTAAAATTTTAAATTATGAAAGCAATTAAAGTAAATGTGGTAAGAAGTTTATTGAGTCTGGTAATGATAATGGTTCTATTCCCTGCCTGTAGCCAAAACAAGAAGAAGGATACTCAACAATTTGTAGTTGAGAAACCGCAAATGGATATTCATGCCGCAGTTATGTCTAATAGCATTGAAGTGGTTAGGCAACATATTGAAAGTGGAACCGATATCAATACAAAAGATAAGTTTAGCGGTTCCACTCCATTAAACACTGCGGCGGCATTTGGGAAAACCAGAATTGCCAGGGAGCTTATCGATGCTGGTGCCGATCTTTCATTAAAGAACAACGACGGTTCTACTCCCCTGCACACCGCTGCCTTCTTTGGCCGTGTGGAAATTGTACAACTGTTAATAGATGCCCACGCAGATAAGACGTTGCTGAATAATTTTGGAGCCACTCCCAGAGAAACCGTGTCGGGACCATTTTCAGAAATTGAACCTGTTTATGAAATGATACAACAACAGATGGCCCCTTTAGGCCTGCAATTGAACATGGAACAAATTCAAAAAAATCGCCCTGTTATTGCCATGATGTTACAGTAATTACGCTTTAATCTAAAGAAAAATGAAAACACAAAGAAGGTACGATATAGACTGGTTGCGGGTGATTGCGATAGGACTGCTTTTAATCTATCATATTGCGATTGTTTTTCAGCCCTGGGCAATGTTCATTGGTTTTATAAGAAGTGATGAATTGATGGAAAGCTTATGGAAGCCCATGAGTATGCTTAACATATGGCGTATTCCGTTATTGTTTTATGTTTCTGGTATGGGAGTGTATTTTGCAGTGCAGAAACGCAACTGGAAAGAACTTTTACTGGAGCGGAGTAAACGAATTCTTTTACCCTATATTTTTGGAGTTATTGCTATTGTTCCATTGCATTTTCTCATTTTTCAGAAGTACTATCATCTTCCTCTGGGATACTATGCCCATCAGGGTCATTTATGGTTTCTTGCCAATATTTTCGTTTATATACTCATTTTTTTTCCGTTGTTTTTTTATCTGAAGAAAATAAGGGACAGCAGGTTTGTAAGAAAAATTTCTTCCTGGATGAGGTATCCGGCAGGGCCACTTTCCGTAACCATATTTTTTGCGCTGGAAGTTCTTTTAGTAAAGCCACAGGTATTTGAAATGTACGCGGAGACCTGGCACGGCTTCTTTCTTGGAATGATTGCCTTCTTTTTTGGTTTCTTTTTCGTATTCATTGGAGAAACCTTCTGGCAAACCGTGCTTAAGTGGAAATGGCTATATCTGGGTCTTGCCCTCACTCTTTGCTTAGGCCGTTTTACTCTATTCAATTTAGTGCCCCCAGCCTATTTATTGACCCTGGAATCTAATTGCTGGATCTTTGCCATTTTTGGGCTTGGATTTAAATATCTCAACAAGCCCGGTCACACATTAACATACCTTAGCCGGGCAGCTTATCCCGTTTATATCATTCACATGTTCGTGTTGTATGCGGCTTCAATGATCATCCTGCCGTTTGATATCCCGGTCTTCCTGAAATTTGTCACCATAGTCGCATTTACAGGAATAGGCTGCTTTGTTATTTACGAATTTGGGATTAGAAGGATTTATTTTCTTAGTCCGTTTTTTGGACTTAAATGGAAATCTAAAGCGGGCAGGAATTTAGGAATTGATAAAAAAATTAAAAAGAAAGAAATTTTAGAAATCCCGGTAAGGAACTCATAAAGAAGACTAAGTAATGGAATATCAACAAAGTGAAATAACAAAAAAATGGGGTTATAATGTCATATTTTATGTAATGCTGCTCATTGTTACGACCGGCTCTACGTTGCTTGGTCTTGGGAAATTATTTGAAAAAAAACCTGGTCTGGGACACTAATTGGATTGGGAGTAGGAATGATAGTTACGGCGACCATATTACTTAAATTTATAGGCTGTTAATAGAAAGAAGAATTAAGCATTGAGAAACAAAAAATCATTGAAGATTCAGTGTGCGGAAACCCTGTTTCTAATCAATCAAAAAAAAATGATTTACCGTTAAACAGGATATTATGAAATCACAAAAATTAAAAAACATGTTTAGAATATTATTAATTATTGCAAGTATCTCCTCATTATACTTTGTCCCATGGATAGTAATTAAGGCTTGGATTATGCCATTGCCCGATACAGTTCAGGAACAGGTTGATGATGCAATTGGATACGGGTTTGACGGCATGATCGTCTATGTAGATCAAAATGGAGAAAAACCTGCCTATTATGCTGCAGGCTACAAAAACAGGGAAAACAAAATTCCTGCCGATCCTCAGTCACTGTTCAAAATTGCCAGTGTAAGTAAATTATATACTGCTGTGGCTATTGCAAAATTAGCTAACAATGGAAGTCTGGCTTTGGACAATACTCTTGCTGATTATTTTCCTGAACTTGTGGGAAGGGTAGAGAATGCCGATAAAATTACCGTGCGAATGATGGTGCAGCATCGAAGTGGTATTCCCAATTATACCGACACCAAGAATTACTGGGTTCATCCAAAAAAAAGTGAAAATGAACAGTTGGCTTTAGTTCTTGATCAACCCGCAGACTTTGAGCCGGGGAAAAATTATAAATACAGTAATACAAATTATTTACTCCTGAGTAAACTTATAGAAAAAGTAACAGGTGAGAACCAGTTTCAGTATATCCACGAGGTGATTTTAGATCCTCTTGACCTCAAAAATACTTATGGATCTATCGAAGATGTAAATTTGGATGATGTCATGAGTGGGTACTATGTGGGCTACGAATATGATTTAAAAGCAGACAATAATGATGCAATGCTTGCTACAGCAGAGGATTTGGGAAAGTTTATTAGAGCTTTAAATGATAGCTCTGTATTTAAGAATAAAAGAGAGCAGGAAATTTATTCTTCAATCTATGAATATGAACATACAGGCCTTATCCCTGGATATCAAACAATTGCTAAATATCATAAAGACATAGACACAGTTGTTATTCAATTTACGAATACCACCAATTTTGACGGATATAACTGGAATTTATCAGAGATTTTTTATAGCCGAATTGTAAAAATTCTAAGAAAGAAGGTAAAACATCCAAAATAAAACAACCCAATAAAGAGAATCAATTTTGAATTCTTGATCCTTTGTTTTCTTTGATCTTAAACAGCAACTCATGAGTGATAAAAAAATGAAAGCAATAGTAGCAACAGGATATGGCTCCCCCGATGTCTTTCAATTTCAGGAAGTCAAAACCCCGAAGCCTAAAAAGGATGAAGTGCTGATTAAAATTATAAATTCATCAGCTACAACTGCTGACACTTTGATGCGCCAGGGGAAACCCAGTTTCGCCAGGTTGTTTTTGGGATTAAGAAAGCCAAAAAACTCCATTCCTGGTACAGGCTTTAGTGGAACAGTGGAGCAGGTCGGTTTAAAAGTAACAAAGTTTTGTCAGGGAGACCGCGTGTTTGGGGAAACTACTTTGGGGTTTGGGGCTAATGCAGAATATCTTACAATTTCTGAAAATGCTGTGATATTAAAAATGCCTGTTTCATTAGATTTTACTGAAGCAGCGTGTTTTTGTGACGGTCATTTAACCTCCTTTAATTTCCTAGTAGAGCTTGCAAAGCTGAAACCTGGCCAAAAAGTTTTAATAAACGGAGCTTCAGGAGCACTCGGCACTTCAGCAGTTCAATTTGCATACCAGAAAAATTGTCATGTTACAGCCGTTTGCAGTGCTAAAAATTTCACTTTGGTCAAGTCTCTAGGAGCAGAAAAACTGATCGATTACAACCATGAAGATTTCACTAACAGTAATAAAACATATGATATAATATTTGATACAGTAGGGAAGTCTTCTTTTAGAAAGTGCAGAAAGATCCTTTCTGAAAAAGGAGTTTACATCTCGCCGGTGTTGAGAATATTTCTTTTACTCAACATGATGAGGACAACTTTATCTTCTAAGAAGGCTATCTTTCAGGCAACAGGAACCAAAAGCAATGATAAACTTCGGGATTTATTAAGTGAAATTCTAAAAGTTTACAATGCTGGAAAACTTCAAACAATAATTGACAAACAGTTTCCTTTAGAAGAATTATCAGAAGCCCATCGCTTTATTGAAAAAGGGCATAAAACAGGCAATGTTGTTATTTCAAACACCTAATAAAATTAGAGTGAAAAATATCGTAAAATAACCCATAGATCTACAGCCAAATTTATTATGGCTTAAATTGTAATAAAGTATTTTCTGACGTAATTATTTAAGAATGAAATTCTTTAAAAAAACTTTGGTTTCGCTTCTCACGATTATTGCCCTTTGTGTTGTTATCCTTTTATCGGCCATTATAATAGATAACAGGAATATTTCATACCTGAAAATTAACAATAATCCAGGTACTGAATTTAATAGTTACCTCATTAAAAATGTTAACGTTATTCCTATGACGGCCGATACTATACTAACTAATAAGGACGTAAAAATAATCGACGGGAAGATTGCAAAAATCGGGGTGAATTTAAAAGATCCCAGCCTTGACTATATTGACGGAAAGGATAAATTTCTAATGCCCGGGCTAACCGACATGCATGTGCATGTGTGGGACAGATATGAGCTGGGACTTTATCTTTCAAAAGGCGTTACAACTGTCCGAAATCTCTGGGGGCAGCCCATGCACCTTCGATTGAAAAAGGACATTTTAGAAAATAAAATTCTTGCTCCAAATTTCTACACTTCTGGCCCCAAATTGACAGGCCCTGAATATGTAGGCGATGACAACCTCCAAATTTTTACTCCGGAAGAAGGTCGGGAAATGGTAGTTGCTTGTAAAGCTAAAGGATATGATTTTATTAAAATATACAATGGACTAACACCAGAAATATTTGATGCAATTATTGACGAGAGCAGGAGACAAAACATCGATATAGTGGCTCATCCCAGCGAAAAATTACCTTATGCATCCCATTTTACAAACCCTGTTAAGACCATTGAACATGCTGAAGATATTGTGCAACAACCCTTAAAATATAAATTAGATACCGTGAAACTTCAAGAGGTAGTAAATTTGTACGCCTCAAATTCAAATTCAGCATTATGTCCTACATTGGCTGTATATCGTAATATTTATCATTTGCTCGGGGAAAAGGATATTATGTCCAGTAATGAACTGGATTATATGAATCCTTTGATAAGAATGGTAGATAGTAAAGCCCAATATGACAGGTGGAGTGCTGAAAAACTCAAGAATCCAGGAATATCTGAAGCAATTGAAGCTCAGCATAATTTCCATCTTTTGGCAATTAGGAAGTTAGCTGAAGTAGGGGTGACCATTGTCTGCGGAACAGATGCAGGTATTGGAATTACCTTACCTGGTTTTTCTATTCATCAAGAATTGGAATTGTACAAATTGGCTGGCCTAAGCAATTATGATGTTTTAAGGACTGCTACAGTAAATCCTTCTAAAACACATGCATTCTTGAAAAATACAGGGAGTATAGAAATAGGAAAAGAAGCTAATCTAATCCTGTTAGATGATAATCCCTTTGTTAACCTTAATTCATTGCAAAATATACGCATGCTTTTTATCAAAGGAAGAAAAATTGAGAAAAGAACACTGGATAATTTTGAAGACAAAGCGAAAAACCGTAATAATAAGATTGTTTCAGGCTTACGCTATGCTGAATTCCTATTAAAAAAATATTAGCTGTTGTTTACTGCCGTCATAAAATTTGAATGGCGCTGGTAATGGATGATAATTAATTTTTTTGGTTGTTTATTATCTTAAAATTTTAGTGGATTTGACTCTCACAATTAAAATACAGATGAAGAACTTCCTAAAATATTAATTCTTATATCTGAAAATTAGCATCTGTTTTTTACGTTATTTTCATTTAGGGAAAATGTATTGTCTTAGCTAAACTTTTTTTCGATGCTTAATATTAGTGAAATCCCTATTTCAAACTTAACGCGTCCAAAGAGGAATTTAACCTTTCTCATAGAGCAATATCATCACTGATTTTTCTATCTAAAATTTTTGCATAGTGCTGAGTGATCTGGAAGTTTTTTGCTTCAGCCTTAAAGAACAAAAATCTGCCGGGTATTTCTACCACAGCAGATTCTTATTTATTATTTCTGAAATAAATCCTGAAGCTTAATCAAGATCAGAAACTATCTACTAATCCTTCAGTGTAAACCTCACAAACAGCTCATGGGTGCCGTTGCTTGCATTTTGTAATTCCGAACGCAGGGAAGATTCATAGGCGTAACCAAAATCAAACCAGTCGATCACCTTGATCAAAGCAAGGCCGCTAATGGCCTCATCGGTCCTGTAAGCTGCTCCAATCTCAAAGTTGTTATGAATATTCATAAGGGCTGTAAAATCTACCGAAACCGGGGCGCCATGCACATATCGCAGCATGACAGAAGGTTTTAATTCCAACGTGCTGTTCAGCCTGAAGTCATATCCTCCACTTAAATACATGTGCACCCTGTCTGCCGCCGTAGTTACTATGCCTTCCTCTTCTCGTGCCCGCTTGGTCTCGAGGATCTTTGGGGCCGATAGAGAAATATAGTATTTCTCATGCTTTAAATAAGCACCCACCCCCACGTTAGGGTTGAACCGGCTAAGGCCCACCAGCGACGGATCCAGGTCGTAATTCCAGGTCTCAAGCTCGGAGGTATTTACATTGTAAAAATTTCCACCCGCTTTTAACCCAAGAAAAAGGTCAAGTTGCTCGTTCATGGGAAGCCTATAGGAAAAATCGGCAGTCACAAAGGTTTGCTGCTCCACAAAAGTGCGGTCATTTTCTACCGAAAGTCCCACTCCCACATTTTTCCCGGCATAGGTGCCAAAGGAAAAAGCCTGGGCTTCGGGGGCATTTTTCACACCACTCCACTGACTCCTGAAAATACCTGCAAAAGTGGTATGCCCATCGGCCCCGGCGTA